>NZ_JBIAPL010000002.1:0-772263 GCF_042888225.1 Streptomyces sp. NPDC003023 | reverse complement strand
TCCCCTCCCGAAGGAGGTTCATCGTTCGACTTGCATGTGTTAAGCACGCCGCCAGCGTTCGTCCTGAGCCAGGATCAAACTCTCCATGAATGTTTACTCGGCCAGTAAATTAATACTGCCGGTGACACATCCGAGAGCGGAACAACCGGTCGGAATAAGACCGGTTGTTCACAGCGTCCTCGCTGTGATTGCCACCCCGCAAGCGGGATGGACTTTTTCAAAGGAACCTCGACCATCCGAAGATGGACGGGGTATCAACATATCTGGCGTTGATTTTTGGCACACTGTTGAGTTCTCAAGGAACGGACGCTTCCTTTGTACTCACCCTCTCGGGCTTTCCTCCGGGCGCTTCCCTTCGGTCTTGCGTTTCCGACTCTATCAGATCTTTCCGATCCGATTTCCTCGGTGTGCTTTCCGGCCTTTCGGCCCTCCGGCGTGTTCACTACTTTAGACGATTTCCCCGGCGACTCATAATCGAGTCATTGGATTCGATTTTCGGCATGGCGAAATCGCACCCGTTTGGGTTTGTCGTGAGTAGTGGATGGCCGCTTCGGAACTGCTGAACAGCAGTGCTCCGTCTCAAGCGGCTCGGGCTACGTTAGGCGTCCGCGTCGCCCGAGTCAAGTTGCGCCACGGCTCCTGCGGCGCGGCGCGTGGGCCCGGTAGGGGCTGACCGTCGGGTCGCCGTCGATCCAGAACCGCCAGGGGTGGAAGGCCCCCTCGCCGCCCACCCCGGTTCGGGGACCGTTCCGTACCTGGTCAGGTGACGGCCGGTGGCCCGGCAGCAGGGAGAGCGGTTCGCTCGGGCCGAGGCAGAAGTCGGCCCCGTTCAGTGCGCGGTCCACGTCGAGGGCCGTGGCCAGGCGGGCCGGCCCCTTGGCCAGTTCCTTGTCCTGGCGGGCCGAGAGTCGTCGCTTACGCGTCAGCTCCGCCCCGACCTTCACCTCACCGGCCCGCAGCAGAACTCCGCTCGCCCGTCCCTCAGGACCGCACACCACGTTGAGGCAGTGCCACATGCCGTAGGTGAAGTAGACGTACGCGTGGCCGGGAGGACCGAACATCACTTCGTTGCGCGCGGTACGGCCCCGGAAGGCGTGCGAGCCGGGGTCGGCCTCGCCCGCGTACGCCTCCACTTCCGTGATGCGCAGTTCGATGGGGCCGTCGTCGGTCAGCCGGGTCAGCGTGCGGCCGAGGAGGTCCGGTGCGACCTCCAGGACCGGGCGGTCGAAGAAGTCCCGTGGCAGCGGCGTACGGTCGAGGCTCTCGATCATCGCGTTCGAGCCTACCGGTGTGGCGGTGGGAACCGACTACGGTCGTGGCGCGTATGTAGGGGTCAAGACCTAGAAGGAGTGGACATGGGCTTCAAGAAGCTGCTCGCGAGCCTCGGTGCCGGTGGTGCATCCGTGGAGACGGAACTGACCGAGGCGAACGTCGTGCCGGGCGGTGTGGTCCAGGGCGAGGTGCGTATCCAGGGCGGTTCCGTGGACCAGCAGATCGAGGCGCTCTCCGTCGGTCTGCAGGCACGCGTCGAGGTCGAGGGCAACGACCAGGAGTACAAGCAGGACATCGAGTTCACCAAGCAGCGCCTCGGTGGCGCGGTCGAGGTGAAGGCCGGAGCCCTGCACGTGGTCCCGTTCGGTCTGGAGATTCCCTGGGAGACCCCGGTCACCGCCATCGGCGGCCAGACGCTCCACGGCATGAACATCGGTGTGACCACCGAGCTGGAGATCGCGCGGGCGGTGGACTCCGGCGACCTCGACCCGATCAATGTTCACCCGCTGCCCGCCCAGCAGGCGATCCTCGACGCCTTCGTCCAGCTCGGCTTCCGCTTCAAGAGCGCCGACATGGAGCGTGGGCACATCCGCGGGACCCGCCAGCGGCTGCCGTTCTACCAGGAGATCGAGTTCCTCGCGCCGCAGCAGTACCGCGGTCTGAACCAGGTCGAGATCACGTTCGTCGCCGACGAGAACGAGATGGACGTCGTGCTCGAGATGGACAAGAAGCCGGGGCTGTTCATGGAGGGCAGTGACTCGTACAAGGCGTTCAAGGTCGGGCACCGCGACTTCGCGTCCACCGACTGGGCGGCGTACCTCAACCAGTGGCTCGCCGACGTGGGTGGCCGTCGCAACTGGTCCTAGGCTCGCACTGCGAGGCAACAGGCAGGACAGCGAACCGGAGGTTTTGACGTGACCGAGTCCAAAAGGGCTCCGCTCCCCCACGACTTTCATCCGGCGGTGCCTTCGTTCACGCTGGTGAGCGACGACATCGAACCGGGTGCGGTACTGAAGGACGCCCAGGTGAAGGCGGCTGGCGACACCTCGCCGCAGCTGCGCTGGGAGGGTTTCCCGGCGGAGACGAAGAGCTTCGCCGTGACGTGCTTCGATCCTGACGCCCCGACCGGCAGCGGTTTCTGGCACTGGGTGCTTTTCGACATTCCGGCATCGGTGACGGAGCTCCCGGCGGGCGCCGGAACCGGAAAGTTCGAGGGGCTTCCCGACGGGGCGGTCCATGTCCGCAACGACTACGGGTCGAAGGACTTCGGCGGAGCCGCTCCGCCCGCCGGTGAGAACCACCGCTATGTCTTCACCGTGTACGCGGTGGACAGCGAGAAGCTCGGGCCCGATGCCGATGCGTCGCCGGCGGTCGTCGGTTTCAATCTGCGTTTCCACACCATCGCCCGCGCACAGCTGATCGGCGAGTACGAGGCTCCGGCGCAGAGCTGAGAGTTCGCTTCACGTTTGCCCTGTCCTGGTCTTGGAGAGACCAGGACAGGGCAGTTTTGTTGCCGGGGGTCCCGGTGTCCTCCTCCGGCAAGGCACAGATATTGCGTTGTCCATCTCGGCGCGCCCGGCCAGAGTTGATCCAAGGCTGATGCCCGCCGACGGGGGCCGGGCCGGCGAACGGAGGTGGGCAGGATGCGGGACACACTGGTGCTCAATGCGAGCTTCGAGCCGTTGTCGACGGTGACGCTCAACCGCGCGGTCGTTCTGGTGCTCCAGGACAAGGCCGTGGTCGAGCAGTCCCACCCGGCGCTTAGGGTGCGTGCCGCGGCGGTGGATCTCCCGGTGCCCCGCGTGATCAGGCTCTGCAGATACGTACGGGTGCCGTTCCGAAGACAGGCACCGTGGTCGAGGCGGGGTGTGCTGGTGCGGGACCAGCACAAGTGCGCCTACTGCGGGCGCCGCGCCACGACGGTGGACCACGTGGTGCCGAAGTCGCACGGTGGTGCGGACAGCTGGCTGAACACGGTGGCCTCGTGCGCCGAGGACAACCACCGCAAGGCGGACCGTACGCCGGAGCAGGCGGGCATGCCGCTGCTGCACGAGCCGTTCGTTCCCTCGCCGGCCGACGCGATGCTGCTGGGGCTCAGGTCCGGCGAGCGTGCGGCGCTGCCGGACTGGCTGGCGGCGCAGCCCGCCGCGTAGACGTGTGATGTCGAGGCCCGCCCCGGGCGAACCGGGGCGGGCCTTGTCGTGTCAGCGCAGCAGCAGTTGGACGATGGCGACGGTGCCGACGACGACGATGAAGCCGCGCAACACGTTGGGCGGCAGTCTGCGGCCGATCCTGGCGCCGAGTTGCCCGCCGATGGTGGATCCGACGGCGATCAGCAGGACCGCGGTCCAGTCGAACTCGGCGACGAAGAGGAAGAAGACGGCGGCGACGCCGTTGACGACGGCGCCGAGGATGTTCTTGACGGCGTTCATGCGCTGGAGGCTGTCGTCGAGGAGCAGCCCCATGAGGGAGAGATAGAGGATGCCCTGGGCGGCGCCGAAGTAGCCGCCGTACGCGCTGGCGAGGAGCAGGCCGCTGTGGAGCGCGGGGCCGCCGTGCGGATGCGGCTCGGTGCCCTGTGATGCGCGGCGCCGTTGGACGGCCTTGGCGAGCCGGGGCTGGAGGATGATGAGGATCAGCGCGATGGCGATCAGTACGGGGACGATCGTGTCGAAGGCGTCCGAGGGCAGAGCGAGAAGCAGGATGGCGCCGGCCAGGCCGCCGACGAGCGCGGTGACGCCGAGGCGGAGGATCCGACCGGTCTGTCCGCGCAGTTCGGCGCGGTAGCCGATGGCTCCGCTGATGGAGCCGGGCACGAGCCCCAGGGCGTTGGAGACGTTCGCGGTGATGGGCGGCAGGCCGGTGGCCAGCAGCACGGGAAAGGTGATCAGGGTGCCGGAACCCACGATGGTGTTGATGGTTCCGGCTCCCACGCCGGCCGCGAATACCGCCAGTGCTTCCCAGATGGACAACGCCATCTCCTTACATGGTCCGTGAGTCGCCTCCCCGCCATCAAGGTCGAGGGGTCTCACCGATCATGCACGAAGGGGTGCGGCGTCAGTCGATGGGGGGCTGCTCGCGGCGTTCCGTGCCGTTGCCGTTGCTCTGCTTGCCGGAACCGGAACCGCCGCCCATCCCTGCCATCGGGTTGAAGCTGCCCATGGCCCCGCTGAGGCCCTTGAGGGCGTCGCCGATCTCGCTGGGGACGATCCAGAGCTTGTTGGCGTCGCCCTCGGCGATCTTCGGGAGCATCTGGAGGTACTGGTAGGCGAGGAGTTTCTGGTCGGCGTCTCCGGCGTGGATGGACTCGAAGACCGTACGGATGGCCTGGGCCTCGCCCTCTGCGCGCAGGGCGGCCGCCTTGGCCTCACCTTCCGCGCGCAGGATCGCCGACTGCTTCTCGCCTTCCGCGGTCAGGATCTGCGACTGCCGGATGCCTTCCGCGGTGAGGATCGCGGCGCGCTTGTCACGGTCGGCGCGCATCTGCTTCTCCATCGAGTCCTGGATGGAGGTCGGCGGCTCGATGGCCTTGAGCTCGACGCGGTTGACGCGGATGCCCCACTTACCGGTCGCCTCGTCGAGGACGCCGCGCAGGGCCGCGTTGATCTCCTCGCGGGAGGTGAGGGTCCGCTCGAGGTCCATGCCGCCGATGATGTTGCGCAGGGTGGTGACGGTGAGCTGCTCGATGGCCTGGATGTAGCTGGCGACCTCGTAGGTCGCGGCGCGGGCGTCGGTCACCTGGTAGTAGATGACGGTGTCGATGTTGACGACCAGGTTGTCCTGGGTGATCACCGGCTGGGGCGGGAAGGGAACGACCTGCTCGCGGAGGTCGATGCGGTTGCGGATGGAGTCGATGAACGGGACGACGATGTTCAGACCCGCGTTGAGGGTGCGGGTGTAGCGTCCGAACCGCTCGACGATGGCCGCACTGGCCTGTGGGATGACCTGGATCGTCTTGATCAGGGCGATGAAGACCAGCACCACCAGAATGATCAGGACGATGATGATCGGTTGCATCGTGTTCCCTGTGCCCTTCGCTGCCGGATGAGTCTGATGATCAGTTTCCCAGAACACGGGCCTCAGTGGGGGAAGTTCACTCCCTTCACCCCACAAGGGGCCGCGTGGCGGCTGCGTTTCACATCACCACGGCGGTGGCTCCGTCGATCTCGACGACGTCGACCTGCCGGCCCTCTTCGTAGGTCATCGACGCGTCGAACGCGCGGGCGGACCAGATCTCACCGGCCAGTTTGATGCGGCCACCGTTGCCGTCGACCCGTTCGAGGACCACGGCCTGACGGCCTTTCAGGGCGTCGACACCGCTGGCGAAGCGTGGGCTCTGCGTTCTGTGCCGCTTCGCGATGGGGCGTACGACGGCGATGAGAGCCACCGACACCGCGGCGAACACGAGCACTTGGACCGTCGTGCCGCCACCGACCGCCGCGACGACGGCCGCGGCCACCGCACCGGCGGAGAACATTCCGAATTCCGGCATGGCGGTCATCACGAGCGGAATGCCCAGTCCGACCGCGCCGATCAGCCACCACACCCATGCGTCGATGTCCACATGGGCATGGTAGGTCGGCGGGGCGCCGTCGGGACAGGGGGCGAGGCCAGGTCACCTGGTCCGCCCCGGAGTTCAGCCGAGCGGGAGGCCCTGGGCAGACCAGCGCTCGCCGTTGCGCTCGACGACAAGCGGCAGGCCGAAGCAGAGCGAGAGGTTGCGGGAGGTCAGCTCGGTCTCCATCGGTCCGGCGGCGAGCACCTTGCCCTGGCGGATCATCAGGACGTGGGTGAAGCCGGGCGCGATCTCCTCGACGTGGTGCGTGACCATGACCATGGAGGGGGCGTACGGGTCGCGCGCGAGCCTGCCGAGACGGCGGACGAGGTCCTCGCGGCCACCGAGGTCGAGGCCCGCGGCCGGCTCGTCGAGGAGGAGCAGCTCGGGGTCGGTCATCATGGCGCGGGCGATCATGGTCCGCTTGCGCTCGCCCTCGGAGAGGGTGCCGAACCTGCGGTCCAGGTACTCGGTCATGCCGAGCCGGTCGAGAAACGCGCGGGCGCGCTGTTCGTCGACCTCGTCGTAGTCCTCGTGCCAGGTGGCGGTCATGCCGTAGGCGGCGGTGAGCACCGTCTGCAGGACGGTCTGGCGCTTGGGCAGCTTCTCCGCCATGGCGATGCCGGCCATGCCGATACGGGGCCGCAGCTCGAAGACGTCGACGCCGCCGAGGCGCTCGCCGAGGATCTGTACGTTGCCGGCGGTCGGGAAGAGGTAGCTGGAGGCGAGGTTGAGCAGTGTGGTCTTGCCGGCGCCGTTCGGGCCGAGGATGACCCAGCGCTCACCCTCCTTGACCGACCACGAGACGTCGTCGACCAGAGCGCGTCCGTCGCGGACCACTGATACGTCCACCAGCTCCAGTACATCGCTCATGAGCGCGTAGTCTCCCCATGCAGTCGTCTTGAGGTGTTCGGGTGCGATTCGGGCTCTTTTGTGCACCTGGTGCACCTGTGGGCACACCACCCAGGGGAAAACCTACGCCACCGGGTGAGTGGTCCGGTCGCCCGGCCCGGTCCCTAGGGTGGTGCCATGCATTCGGAACCACGCTCAGGGCGGCTTGCCGCTTGGGGAAACGCCCTTTTGGCCGGACTTGTGTCGCCCGACGACGCCGTGCACGCGATCGTCGGCGACGACGCGGTGCACCGGGTCGAGGGCCTTCCCGGAGAAACGGCCCCGGTGGGTCTCACGCTGGCGCTCGGACGTCTGCGGTCGCTCGGAGTGACCGGCTTCCGGGTCGCGCTCCCCGCCGCGGGGCATCCCCTGGGTCTCAGCGGTCCGCCGGAGTTCAACGCGCGGGCGCTCGAGGCGGAGGAGGCGGTCGTCGCGTCGGGGGCCGCGTACGGGCTGGTGCCCGAGGTGTACGAGGCGGGCCCGCCCGGAGACCAGCACGTCGAGGTCCTCTGGCACTGTCTGCCGGTACGGGAGGCCCCGCCCGCGGATGTGCCGTCGCTGGGCGAGGCCGAGCGCGAACTCGCGGAGGCGTTGCGGGACGCGACGACGACGCTGACGCGGCTCGACGTGGCGGCGTCCGGCCCGGTCGCGGAGGCGGCGCTCGACGCGTACCGGGCGCGGTCTCTCCGAGGACCGGCCGAGGCACTGGCTCCCGGTTATCCGCCACGTGCGGTGCGGGTGCTGGAGCTCGCGCAGCGGATCGGGCTGTTGATCTCCGTGGCGTACGAGAACGGTCACGGGGGTGCGGTGAGCGCGTCGGAGATGGCGGCGCGGGGTGAGGCGCTGCGGCCGGTGGAACGGGTGGCGCGGAGGGCCCAGGTGGCGGCGTACAACGCCTATGTGGAGGAGCGGGAGCGGGGCTGAGGCCGCCACAGGCGCGGCGGCGCCCGATCGCGCCCCGTTTCCGCCGCCCGCCCGCGGTCCGACGCGACCCGCGCGGCCTCCCCGGGCGAGCTGCCCGGGGAGGCCGTGCGGGGACGAGGAGAGGCGGGGGTCAGCCGTTCACGCCGACGTTGCCGAACGCCGGGTTCAGCAGGCCGATCACGTTGACCGAGTTGCCCACCACGTTCACCGGCACGTGGACCGGTACCTGGACGACGTTGCCCGAGAGGACGCCCGGGGACATGACGGCCTCGCCGTGGGCGTGGGCGCCCCCGGTGGTGGCGGAGGCGACGCCCGAGCCCGCGGCGACGATGCTGCCGGCGATCATGGTGAGGGCCGCGGCCTTCTTGAGGTTCTTCACTTCGACGCTCCACTGTTCTGGCTTCGCCGCGGCCGGCCGCCGCGGCACGCCATGGAGAACGCTCACCAGTGGATCAGGATGCGCCGTGTGGGTGACATCCACCCGACAGTATGAATCTCCCACCGGAGCGTGACGCTCCGCACAACCCTGCCCAGGGGCGGGTCAGCCCGCCATTCCGTGCCGCACCGCCCACAGCGCCGCCTGCGTCCGGTCCGCCAGGTCCAGCTTCATCAGAATGTTCGAGACGTGCGTCTTCACTGTCTTCTCCGACAGGACCAGCGCCCGCGCGATCTCCCGGTTGGAACGTCCGTCGGCGATCAGGCCGAGCACCTCGCGCTCCCGCTCCGTCAGGGTCGTGCCGCGACCGGTGCCGCGGCCCGGGTCGTCGTCGGCCAGCAGGGCCGCCGCGATCTCCTGCTGGAGCAGCACATGGCCCGCATGCACGGAACGGATCGCACCGGCGAGAGCATCCGGATCCACGTCCTTGTACACGTAACCGGCGGCGCCGGCGCGCAGGGCGGGGACCACCGTGCGCTGCTCGGTGAAGCTGGTCACGATCAGAACCTTGGCCGGGTTGCCCAGTTCCCTCAGTTTCCTCAGCGCGTCGACGCCGTCCATGCCCGGCATCTTGACGTCCATGAGGACGACGTCGGGCCTCAGCTCCTCCGAGAGCGCCACGCCCTCCGCGCCGTCGCCCGCCTCGCCGACCACGGCTATGTCGTCCTGGACCTCCAGGAACGTGCGCAGGCCACGCCGCACCACCTGGTGGTCGTCGACCAGCAGGACGCGGATCCTCTTGTCAGCCACCGGGAACCTCCATCTCGATCGTGGTGCCCGCGCCGGGCGCGGATTCGACTGTGAGCCTGCCGCCGACACCCCTCGCCCTGTCCTTCATGGAGACGAGGCCGAGGTGCCGCCCGGCCCGGCGGACGGTCCGCGGTTCGAAACCCTTGCCGTTGTCGGTCACCGAGAGGACCACGTCCTGTCCGCGCCGGACCAGCGCCACGTCCACCTCTGCCGCGCCGGAGTGCCGCAGCGCGTTGTGCAGGGCCTCCTGGGCGACCCTGAGCAGGGCCTCCTCCTCGGTGGCGGGCAGCGCCCGGATCCCACTGGTCTCGAAGGTGACTCGGGCGCTGTGGGCACGGTCGAGGACGTGTATCTGGGTACGGAGGGTGTTCACGAGGCCGTCCTCTTCGAGTGCGGCGGGTCGCAGTTCGACGACGGCGGCGCGAAGCTCGTCCGCGGCTTCCGCCGCGAGCTGCGCCACCTGCTGGAGTTCGCCCTTGGCGCGGCCCGGGTCACGGTCGACGAGGGCCGCGGCCGCCTGTGCGGTCAGCCGCAGCGAGAACAGTTTCTGGCTCACGGCGTCGTGCAGTTCGTGGGCCAGCCGGGAGCGTTCCTCCGCGATGGTGAGTTCACGGCTGCGCTCGTACAGGCGGGCGTTGGTGAGGGCGATCGCGGCGTGCTGGGCGAGGATGCCCAGCAGGTCCTCGTCCTCCTCCGTGAAGCCGCAGCCGCCCTCCGGCTTGGGACACCTCTTGTTCGCCAGGAACAGGGCGCCGATGGTCTCGTCGCCGTCCTTGATCGGCAGGCCGAGGAAGTCGGACATGTCCGGGTGGGCGGAGGGCCAGCCCTCGAAACGCGGGTCCTTCCGCACGTCGGCGAGCCGCTCCGGCTTCGCGTCGCGCAGCATCGAGGCGAGGATGCCGTGCTGGCGCGGCAGCGGCCCGATCGCCTTCCACTGGGCGTCGCTGACGCCGTCGACGACGAACTGGGCGAAGCCGCCGTGGTCGTCGGGCACGCCCAGCGCCGCGTACTCGGCGTCGAGGAGCTCGCGGGCGGACGCCACGATCGTCTTGAGCACATCACGCACCTCGAGATGTCTGCTCATGGCGAGCAACGCGGTGCTCACGGCGGCGAGGCCGGAGCCGGGTCGGTGACTCATGCCACTCACCGTACCGGCGGCCTGTGACGGTCCGTATCGGACCGGGGACGGCGGTCGACCGGGACCACGGACGTAGGTCGAAGTGCCTTGTGGACCGGGGACTCCCGCACGAGGCGGTGAACGGTCGCGCGTTCCTACGTTGGGTCCGTCCGAACGGACAGCGACAGCGACCGCACGCAGCAAGGGGATGGGCACCATGCCGGTAGCAGTGATCACTGGAGCGTCGAAGGGGCTGGGGCGGGCGCTCGCGGCGGCTCTCGCCGAACGGGGCTGGGACCTCGTGCTGGGCGCCAGGACGGCGGACGTACTGAAGGAGAGCGCGGAGCACGCCGGCCGGCACGGCACCAGGGTCGTGGCGGTGAGCGGCGACGTCACGGACGCGGGGCACCGTGCGGAGCTGGTGGCCGCGGCTGCCCGGCTCGGCGGTCTCGATCTGCTGGTGAGCAACGCGAGCGCACTGGGAGCGGAGCCGCTGGTGCGGCTGGACGTGCTGCCTCTGTCGGGCCTGCGGGCGGCGCTGGAGACCAATGTGGTCGCCGCGCTCGGTCTCGTGCAGGAGGCGCTGCCGTTGCTGAGGCGGTCGCCGGCCGGGGCGGTCGTCGCCGTCAGTTCCGACGCGGCGGCACAGGCGTACGAGACATGGGGCGGTTACGGGGCGTCGAAGGCGGCGCTCGACCAGCTGGCCGCCGTGCTGGCGGTGGAGGAGCCGGGGCTGCGGGTGTGGAGCGTCGATCCGGGCGACATGCAGACGGACCTGTACGCGGCGGCGGTGCCGGACGACACGGACGCGCGCCCCGCGCCCGAGTCCGTGGCTCCGGCCCTTCTGCGTCTGATCGAGGTACGGCCGGCCGGCGGCCGGTACACGGCGGCGGCGGCGCGGGCCCTGGCGCGGCCGCAGGCACCGGCGGAGACCCGATGAGGACGGGGACCGAGGACGCCACGGCCCTGGAGAGTCTGCGCGTGCCGGATGAGCTGTCGGCCCGGGTACCGGCCGAGGAGCGGGGAACGGGACGCGACGACGTACGGATGCTGGTCTCGCGCGGCACGGAGGTGTCCCACCACCGCTTCCGTGAACTGCCGGACCGGCTCCGGGCGGGAGACGTACTGGTCGTCAACACGTCGGCCACGCTCGCGGCGGCGGTGGACGGGCGGCTCGGCGGCGAGGCGGTCGTCGTGCACTTCTCGACCAGCGGGGACCGGGACAACCCGCGGTCGGCGAGCCCGCGCTGGGCGGTGGAACTGCGCCGGCCGGACGGCGCCGGCAGCACGCTGCCCCGCCCCGGCGGTGCGGCGGGGACCGTCGTACGGGTGCCGGGCGGCGGCGAGCTGGTGCTCGAGGAGCCGCTCGCGCCGGGGGCGGACCGGCTGTGGTGGGCCTCGGTGTCCGTGGACGTACCGGGGCTGCTGCGGCGGTACGGCCGGCCGATCCGCTACGGCTACACGGCACGGGACCAGCCCCTGTCCGCGTACCAGACGGTCTTCGCGCTCCCCTCCCCCGACGGCTCGGGGTCGGCGGAGATGCCGAGCGCGGCCCGCCCCTTCACACCGCGGACGGTGGCGGAGCTGGTGAGCCGGGGGGTGCAGTTCGCTCCGGTCGTCCTCCACACGGGCGTGGCGTCGGCGGAGGCGCACGAGCCGCCGTATCCGGAGCTGTTCGAGGTGCCGGCGGCCACGGCCCGGCTGGTGAACGCCGCCCGAGCGGCCGGGGGCAGGATCGTGGCGGTCGGCACGACGGCCGTGCGGGCCCTGGAGTCGGCCGCGGACGGGAAGGGCGTGGTCCGCCCGGCTTCCGGCCGGACGGACCTCGTCGTGACGCCGCGGCGTGGCGTGCGCGTGGTGGACGGCCTGCTGACCGGACTGCACGAGCCCGCGGCGTCGCATCTGCTGATGCTGGAGGCGATCGCCGGGCGGGCGGCTCTGACCAGCGCGTACGCCGAAGCGCTGAGGCGCCGCTACCTCTGGCACGAGTTCGGCGACGTTCACCTCGTCCTACCGGAGGAGACCGCTCACTCACAGGATTGCTGACGCAACACTTCGTGAGGCGGTTTCATGATCGGTGTGAGCCCCGGCATAGGGCCCAGGTCACTTACGAGACTCTTTAGTTGATACATAAGGGGCACATCAGCGCGGACAGCACAGGCGAATCCGGACAATGGGAACATGTGATCCACTACCTCGGATCGTACGTCACACCTTTGCCACGGCATTTTGCGCCAGCTAAGAATTGCCGACGTCGCTTCCGAACAGCGCAGAGCCGAACCGGCCTGGAGCGACTTTCCGCTATTCGAAGAGGTACGTCTGTATGTCCGCGTTCATCACCCCTGAGATTCGCCGCCGACTCAAGAGTCGCAAGACCGCCGTCGCCGGTGTCGCCGCCGTCGCCAGCGCCACGCTCGCCCTGTCGCTCGCCCCCTCGGGCGACGCCGAGGCCGGCGTGCAGACCGAGGCCGCCGCCTCGGCGCCCGTCGCGTGGAAGGCCGACGCCGGCAAGGCCGCCGCCGTCCACCAGAGCATCACCAGCCAGCAGTCCGCCTTCGAGGCCCAGCTCAAGGCCACGCAGGCCAAGGCCAAGGCCGAGGCGAAGGCCGAGAAGGCCGCCGCCGCGAAGAAGAAGGCCGCCGCCAAGGCCGCCGCCGAGAAGCGCGCCCAGGAGCAGGCCGCCAACCGCTCCGCCGCCCGCAAGCCGGCGAAGGTGACCTACCCGAACAACCTGGACGGGTGGATCCGCGAGGCCATGGCGATCATGAAGAAGCACAACATCCCCGGCAGCTACGAGGGCATTCACCGCAACATCATCCGTGAGTCCTCCGGCAACCCGCGGGCCATCAACAACTGGGACATCAACGCGATCAACGGTGTCCCCTCGAAGGGCCTGCTGCAGGTCATCAAGCCGACCTTCGACGCGTACCACATCCCCGGCACCTCCTGGGACCAGTACGACCCGGTCGCCAACATCGTCGCCGCCTGCAACTACGCGGCCGACCGTTACGGCTCCATGGACAACGTGAACAGCGCCTACTGACGCCGGCACACAGAGCCGGCAGCGCAACCGGCGGACATGCACAGACGCCGAAGGGCGCACCCCGTGCGGGGTGCGCCCTTCGGCGTCTGCCTCGAGCGGTGCGAGGTGCGTTACTTGCGCATGACCTCGGGCTCGTGGCGGCGCAGGAAGCGGGCCACGAAGAACCCGCACAGCGCGCCGAGCGCGAGCAGAGCGCCCATGTCGAGGAACCAGGCCCCTGCGTCGTGGTCCCACAGGGGGTCGGTGCTGGTCGGGTCGTCCGTGTTCGGGTTGATCTTGTTGAAGTCCAGCGTGGTACCGGCTGCGGCGACCGCCCAGCGCGACGGCATCAGATACGAGAACTCGTTGACGCCGACCGTGCCGTGCAGGATGAACAGACAGCCGGTGAACACGACCTGGATGATCGCGAACATGACCAGCAGCGGCATGGTCTTCTCGGCCGTCTTCACCAGCGCGGAGATGATCAGACCGAACATCATCGACGTGAAGCCGAGAGCCATGATCGGCAGCGAGAGCTCGAGCATGACCGCACCGCCCATGACCAGTCCCTCGGCGGGGAGCTCACGGGTGGCGAAGCCGATGGCGCCGACCAGGCCGCCCTGGATCACCGTGATCATGCCGAGCACGATGACCTTGGACATCAGGTACGCGGAGCGTGACAGACCGGTCGCGCGTTCCCGCTCGTAGATCACCCGCTCCTTGATCAGCTCGCGGACGGAGTTGGCCGCGCCGGCGAAGCACGCGCCCACCGCGAGGATCAGCAGCACGGTGGTGGCCGTGCCGTTCGGGATGATCCTTCCGGTCTGCGCGTTCTGGTTGACCAGAAGGCCCTTGTCCGGGTCGATGAGCAGGCTCACCGCGCCGAGCACCGCCGGCAGGATCAGCATCAGGGCCATGAAGCCCTTGTCGGACACGATCACCGAGATGTAGCGGCGCATCAGGGTGAACAGCTGGGAAGCCCAGCTCTGCGGCTTCGGCGGACGCATCTGCTGCGCGGGCGGCATGTTCACCGACTGCGGGGCGACGGCGTCGATGTCCGCGGCGTACATCTGGTAGTGCTGCGAACCGCGCCAGCGGCCCGCCCAGTCGTAGTCGCGGTAGTTCTCGAACGCGGAGAAGACGTCGGCCCAGGTGCTGTAGCCGAAGAAGTTGAGCGCCTCCTCCGGCGGACCGAAGTACGCCACCGAACCGCCGGGCGCCATGACCAGCAGCTTGTCGCACAGTCCCAGCTCGGCGACCGAGTGGGTGACGACGAGGACCGTGCGGCCGTCGTCCGCGAGGCCGCGCAGCAGCTGCATCACGTCACGGTCCATGCCCGGGTCGAGGCCGGAGGTCGGCTCGTCCAGGAAGATCAGCGACGGCTTGGTCAGCAGCTCCAGGGCGACCGAGACGCGCTTGCGCTGGCCGCCGGAGAGCGAGGTGACCTTCTTGTCCTTGTGGATGTCCAGCTTGAGCTCGCGCAGCACCTCCTGGATACGGGCCTCGCGCTCGGCCTCCGCGGTGTCACCGGGGAAGCGGAGCTTGGCCGCGTACTTCAGCGCCTTACGGACGGTGAGCTCCTTGTGCAGGATGTCGTCCTGCGGAACCAGACCGATGCGCTGGCGCAGCTCTGCGAACTGCTTGTAGAGGCTGCGGTTGTCGTAGAGGACGTCACCCTGGTTGGCGGGCCGGTAGCCGGTGAGCGCCTTGAGCAGGGTGGACTTTCCGGAACCCGACGGACCGATGACGCCGATCAGCGACTTCTCCGGGACGCCGAAGGAGACGTCGCGCAGGATCTGCTTGCCGCCGTCGACGGTCACCGTGAGGTGACGGGCCGAGAAGGAGACCTCACCAGTGTCGACGAACTCCTCGAGCTGCCCGCCGACGATACGGAAGGTGGAGTGGCCGACGCCGACGATGTCGTTCGGGCCGATGAGGACCGTGCCGGACTTGGCGATCGGCTGACCGTTGACGTAGGTGCCGTTGTGGGAGCCGAGGTCACGGATCTCGAAACGGCCGTCGGGGTGACCGGTGAACTCGGCGTGGTGGCGCGAGACCTGGAGGTCGGAGACGACCAGCTCGTTCTCGAGCGCACGGCCGATGCGCATGACACGGCCGAGTGCCAGCTGGTGGAAGGTCGTCGGGCTGCGGTCGCCGTGGGCCGGCGGGCCTCCCTGCGGCTTCTGCACACCCTGCTGGTGCGGGACCTGGGCCTGCGGCGGCTGCTGCTGCCAGCCCTGCTGGGCGGCCTGCTGCTGCGGCGGCTGCTGGGCGGGGGCCTGCGGCCAGCCCTGCTGCTGCGGCTGCTGGGCCGGCGCCTGCGCGGCGGCCTGCTGGGGCGCTCCCTGGGCGTAGGCGCCCGCGGGCGCTCCCGCCGGCGCGCCCGCACCGCTCAGGCCGAGACGAGGACCGTCCGTGGCGTTGCCCAGGTGCACCGCCGTGCCGGCGCCGATCTCCATCTGGTGGATCCGCTGGCCCTGCACATACGTGCCGTTGGTACTGCCGTGGTCCTCGATGACCCAACTGCGCCCGCCCCAGCTGATCGTGGCGTGCCGCCACGAGACCCTGGCGTCGTCGATCACCAGATCGCCCTGGGGATCGCGCCCCAGGGTGTACGACCTGGACGGATCGAGCGTCCAGGTACTTCCGTTCAATTCCAGTACGAGTTCCGGCACTCCATGCCCCACTAGTTGTCCCCCGAGCTTCCCCCGTCGCCGGGAGTCTAGGGAAGGCGAACATCGTGGGGAACTATTTCAGGCCCGGCCTCGTATCCGAAAGTCGGGCCGCGTGAAGACGGTGTTCGGTACCGAGTTGGGACGTTCACGGACGGCCTCGGGCGCGGTCGGCGCCGTGATCACCCACGGTTGGTGGCGGATCATGCGCGTACCGAATGATCCGTAGCGGATGGGGCCGTACGTGCCGCTCTGCCCCACTGTGCGGGATGTACGCGGCCGTACCCGCCGCTGTGTCCCGCCGCGCGGCTCCTGCGCGCCGCCCCGCCGTCTCCCGCACGCCTGGCGCCTCGCCGTCCCCTGTGCGAGCGTGCGAAGGACGCACATGTGTCCGTCAGGCGGGACGGAAACTCTCGTCCCGCCGGTCGCCCGATACGGTGGTAACACCATGAGCGCATCTCAGCCCCCTCCCAACGCCGACGACCCGACCCTTCTCGTCAAGATCTTCGGGAAGGACCGCCCGGGGATCACCGCAGGGCTCTTCGACACCCTCGCCGCGTACGCCGTAGATGTCGTCGACATCGAACAGGTCGTCTCCCGGGGACGCCTCGTGCTGTGCGCGCTCGTCACCGCGCCGACGGCCGGCGCGACCACCGAGGGCGAGCTGCGGGCCACCGTGCACAGCTGGGCAGAATCCCTCAAGCTGCAGGCCGAGATCATCTCTGGTACGGGCGACAACCGGCCTCGCGGCAGCGGTCGTTCGCACGTCACCGTGCTCGGGCACCCGCTCACGGCGGAGTCCACGGCCGCCATAGCGGCCACCATAGCCACGGCGGGCGGCAACATCGACCGCATCTTCCGCCTCGCGAAGTACCCCGTCACGGCGGTGGAGTTCGCGGTCTCCGGCGTCGAGACCGAGCCGCTGCGGACCGCCCTGGCACTGGAGGCGTCCGAGATCGGGGTCGACGTGGCCGTCGTCTCCGCCGGACTGCACCGGCGGGCGCAGCGCCTGGTCGTCATGGACGTGGACTCCACGCTCATCCAGGACGAGGTCATCGAGCTCTTCGCGGCACACGCCGGCTGTGAGGAGCAGGTCGCAGAGGTGACCGCCGCGGCGATGCGGGGCGAGCTGGACTTCGAGCAGTCGCTGCACGCGCGTGTGGCGCTGCTCGAGGGCCTGGACGCCTCCGTCGTGGACAAGGTGCGCGCGGAGGTACGGCTCACTCCCGGTGCGCGGACCCTGATCCGTACGCTGAAGCGGCTCGGATACCAAGTGGGCGTCGTCTCCGGCGGCTTCACGCAGGTGACCGACGACCTCAAGGAGCGGCTGGGCCTCGATTTCGCGTCGGCGAACACGCTGGAGATCGAGGACGGGAAGTTCACCGGCCGGGTCGTCGGCGAGATCGTGGACCGGGCCGGCAAGGCTCGGCTGCTGCGCCGTTTCGCGGATCAGGCGGGGGTCCCGCTCGCGCAGACGGTCGCGATCGGCGACGGTGCGAACGACCTCGACATGCTCAACGCCGCCGGCCTGGGCGTCGCCTTCAACGCCAAGCCCGTCGTGCGCAAGGCCGCGCACACCGCCGTGAACGTGCCGTTCCTCGACACCGTGCTGTATCTCCTGGGGATCACGCGCGAAGAGGTCGAGGCGGCCGACGACGGCACCGGCGAACACTGACGACAAGGACGTGCAGAGGGGCCCCGGCACACTCGGTGTGCCGGGGCCCCTTTCCTTGGACGTGACCGGTCAGTCGTGCGGTGTCCAGTAGTCGAGCAGCGTGCCCACGCCGTGCTCCACGGACTTCCACGGCCCGGTGACGGACACGACGGCGAAAGCCGAGGTCGGGAAGCCGTCGCGGGTCATCCGCGCCAGCGCGTCGCCCTCCGCGCGGCCCGCGAGCGCGTCGGCGAGCGCGTGCATACCGGGGTTGTGGCCGATGACGAGCAGGTCGTTCACCTCGTCGGAGGTCTCCGCGAGCAGGGCGAGCAGGTCGCCGAGGGATGCCTCGTACAGCCGCTCCTCGTAGACCGTCTTCGGGCGGTGCGGCAGTTCGTGGACCGCGAGCTTCCACGTCTCGCGGGTCCTGGCCGCGGTGGAGCACAGGGCCAGGTCGAAGTCGATACCGGTCTCCGCGAGCCGGCGGCCGGCCACCGGGGCGTCCGTTCGACCGCGCTCTGCGAGCGGGCGCTCGTGGTCGGACACCTCTGGCCAGTCGGCCTTCGCGTGCCGGAGGAGAACGATCCTGCGGGATTCGGGAGATCCGGGGGGTGTCCCCCCGGAAGACACAGCGGCGCTCATGCATCCCAGCTTCGCATGAAATGAGCCAGCGGGCGCAGGGTGTTGACGTGCTCCGCCGTCAAGGGTGACCCCGTCAACGGACCAGTGTCCGGTGCACGAGCCGGAGGTACTCGGCGACTCCTGGTTCCTCACCGGCCGCCGCGTGCGCCTCGCCGGGACCGGCGATCAGCGTGAGCAGCGCGCAGAAGGCGATCACGGGAAGGGCCAGCGCCCACCAGGGCAGCCGGACGCCGGCACCGCCCGGTGCCTGGGTACGGGTCCGGGGGTGGGTGTGGGCCGTCATGGCCGCCTCCGTATGTCCGAGGTCGAGTACCCCAAACGTACGGATCATGAACGGCGGGGCCCATCCGGCTGCCCACCCACTTCACCCTGACCCTGGCCCCCTAGGGGACGGTGGTGCAGGCCCCACCATTTTGGGGCTCGGTTCACCTCCGGGGCGCTTGTGCGTGTGTCGACGGTCGATCGTGCTCGGTCCCTCGTTCCTCGGGACCTCCGCGCGTTCTCCCTTTCGACACCCGCGCGCCCCTTCGGCTCACTCGCCATGGGGTGAGCCCGTATCAGGGCGCGGCGACGGTGGCGATGATCGAGATGACCACGCCGATGAGCAGGATCAGGCCGAAGATCCCGAGGAGCTTCTTCTGGCCGTTCTGGGGGTTCGGGTCGAGCACAGGCATGGCCTCAGTGTCGCATCCCGGTCTCGTCCTCGATCGTCCGGTCCCTGCCCGCGAGGAGGCCCACGACGATCTGCGGCACCAGCAGGGCGGCCATCAGACCCAGGGGCAGGCCCCAGCCGCCGCTGTGCTGGTACAGGACGCCGACCAGCAGCGGGCCGGGGATGGAGATCAGATAGCCGGTCGACTGCACGAACGCCGAGAGCCGTACGACGCCCGCTCCCGTCCTCGACCGCATACCGATCATGGTGAGCGCCAGCGGGAACGAGCAGTTGGAGATGCCCAGCAGCACCGCCCAGGCCCATGCTCCGGCCGCGGGCGCCAGCTGGAGCCCCAGGTAGCCGGTCAGGCCGCACAGTCCGAGACCGGCGGCGATCGGCCCCTGCTGCTTGAGCCGGGAGGCCAGCCGCGGGATCACGAACGCCAGCGGCACGCCCATGACCATGGTCACCGCGAGCAGTACGCCCGCGGTCCCGGGTGAGACGCCCGCGTCCCGGAAGATCTGCGGCATCCAGCCCATGGTGATGTACGCGCCGGTCGCCTGGAGGCCGAAGAAGCAGGCCAGCGCCCAGGCGGTCGGGCTGCGGGTGATGCGTGTCGGGGCCGCGTCCGGGTCGCTGTCGGCGGGGGTGGGGGCGGCCCGGTCCGCGGGCTGGCGATCGCGCAGCAGACCGAGCCAGGGCAGTACGGCGACGACGGCGAGCACCGCCCAGACCGCGAGGCCGGCCCGCCAACTGCCGCCGAGCGCGCCTGTGATGGGCACGGTCGCGGCCGCCGCCACCGACGTGCCGAGCGCCAGCGCCATCGAGTAGAGGCCCGTCATCGAACCGACCCGGTCGGGGAAGTAGCGCTTCACGATCACCGGCATCAGTACGTTGCTGAGGGCGATGCCCATGAGGGCGAGCGCGCTCGCGGCGAGGAACGAGGCCGTGCCGCCGGCGAGGGGCCGTATCACCAGTCCTGTCGCGATGGCCGCCATTCCGGCGCAGACGACGGCGGCGGGCCCGAAGCGGCGGGCGAGGCGCGGCGCGGCGATGCCGAACACCGCGAAGCAGAGCGGTGGCACGGAGGTGAGCAGCCCGGCGACGCTGCCGCTCATGTGCAGCCCGGTCCGGGCCTCCTCGAGCAGGGCTCCGAGGCTGGTGATGGCAGGGCGCAGATTGAGGGCGGCGAGGACGATCCCGACGACGACGAGACGGATGACCCATACGGGAGTGTGCCGGGCGGGAGAATCCCGGGGAGCAGGGGCCGTGACGGCGGGGCTCGGGGTACGGGTCTGGTCGGGCATTGGTCCATCATAGAATCATGGGATGATTGGTTGTCCAATTCCGTACGGTCGGGTGTCCGGCCGGGCGGCGGGCGGACGACTCACGACAAGGAGCACCATGGCGCTGTCCTCTCCCAGGCGTTCCGCGCTCTCCGACCAGGTGATCGCGCAGCTGCGGAACCAGATCACCTCGGGCGAGTGGCCGGTCGGTTCGCGCATCCCGACTGAACCGGAACTGGTCGAGCAGCTCGGTGTCGCCCGCAACACCGTCCGCGAGGCGGTGCGCGCACTCGCCCACAACGGGCTCCTGGACATCCGGCAGGGCTCCGGCACCTACGTGCTGGCCACCAGCGAGCTGGCCGGCGTCATGCACCGCCGCTTCGCCGACGCCGATCCCCGGCACATCGCCGAGCTGCGCTCCACCCTGGAGTCCTCCGCGGCCCGGCTGGCCGCGGAGCGCCGCACCGAACGCGACCTGCGGCAGCTGGACGCGCTGCTGGCCAGGCGCGAGGAAGCGTGGGCTTCGGGCGTCGCGGAGGAGTTCGTGAAGGCCGACGCGACGTTCCACCTCGCCGTGGTCGCCGCCTCGCACAACGAGGTGCTGAGCGAGCTGTACGCGGACCTGGGCGATCTGCTGCGCGACTGGCTGCGCGACGACATCGGCGAGGAGCTGCGTCCGGAGCACCACATGGACCACGCGCGGATGGTCGAGGCGATCCGCGCGGGCGACGGGGACGCGGCTGCCTCGGAGGCGGCCGGCTATCCGTTCATGTGCCTGCGTCGGCCCGCAGCGGCTGGTGGCTGACCCAGACCGACCGGATCTCCTTCCAGCACCGGCCGGTCAGCTCCCCGTACTGGGCGGGGCGGAGCAGGAGGGGCGCCGTGTCCGCGTCCACGTCCCACCAGCGGTCGCACTCGACGTGCAGCCGGACGCGGTCGGCGGCGGGATAGGGGTTGTGGCAGTAGGCGGTGACCCGGGAGCCTTCGACAAAGGTGCTGCACTGGGCCCGGTAGTCCGGTGCCGGTGCCGACGGGGGGTCCTGCGTCTCCTGACGGATCTGAAGGGTGGCGACGGGAATCGCCGCCAGCAGGACCGTCGCGGCGGCCAGTACGGAGGCGTTGCGCCATTTCGTACGCACGAGCAGGACCTCCTCGGCCGGGCTGCGGCGCGCACGCCGCAACAGCACCACAAGGAAGATTTGCTCCTCCAGCATCGCCGCCGCCGGGTCGGCCCGCCCGTCGGCGCTGGGCCGAACGGGCGACGCCCCGCAGGCCGCCGAGGGCGGTCCGCGGGGCGTCGTCGGGATGCGAACGGGCCCCTCACGGGCCGGGCCGAACGGCCGGGCCCACCCCGTGAGTGAGCCGAAGGTGCGCGGCGGCGGCGAAGGGAGTGGGGGGCACCTCCCGCCGAAGGCAGGGCGAACGCGGACGCCCCGAGGACCGAGGGGTCGAGCACGATCGACCGTCGACGCCGTCCGAAAGGGCCCGGTGCGTCTCCCCCCGGCGGAGCCAGGGGGAGAACCGAGCCTCGGAAAAGCGTGTCAGGCACCCATGATGTGGACGCCGCCGTCGACGTGGACGATCTCACCGGTGGTCTTCGGGAAGAAGTCGGAGAGCAGCGCGACGACGCCGCGTCCGGCCGGCTCCGGGTCCTTCATGTCCCACTCGAGGGGGGAACGCTCGTCCCACACCTTCGCCAGGTCGGTGAAGCCGGGGATGGACTTCGCGGCCATCGAGCCGAGCGGACCGGCCGAGATCAGGTTGCAGCGCACGTTCTGCTTGCCGAGGTCACGGGCCAGGTAGCGGCTGGTGGCCTCGAGCGCGGCCTTGGCCGGGCCCATCCAGTCGTACTGCGGCCAGGCGAACTGCGCGTCGAAGGTCAGACCCACGACCGAGCCGCCGTTGTTCATCAGCGGCAGGCAGGCCATCGTCAGCGACTTCAGCGAGAACGCCGAGACGTGCATCGCGGTCGACACCGACTCGAAGGGCGTGTTGAGGAAGTTGCCGCCGAGGGCGTCCTGCGGCGCGAAGCCGATGGAGTGCACGACGCCGTCGAGACCGCCCAGCTCCTCGCGGACCACGTCCTCGACGCGGGCGAGGTGCTCGTCGTCGGTGACGTCGAGCTCGATGACCTTGGCGGGCTTCGGCAGCTTCCTGGCGATGCGCTCGGTCAGGGTGGGCCGCGGGAAGGCGGTCAGGATGACCTCCGCGCCCTGCTCCTGGGCCACCTTCGCGGTGTGGAAGGCGATGGAGGACTCCATCAGCACACCGGTGATCAGGACGCGCTTGCCCTCGAGAATTCCGCTCATGTCGTTCAGTGACCCATGCCCAATCCGCCGTCAACGGGGATGACGGCTCCAGTGATGTACGAGGCGTCGTCGGAGGCGAGGAAGCGCACCGCGGCGGCGATCTCCTCCGGCTTCGCGTACCGGCCGAGCGGCACCTGCGAGACGATGCCCGCGCGCTGCTCGTCGGTGAGCACCTGTGTCATGTCTGTGTCGACAAAACCGGGCGCGACGACGTTGAAGGTGATGTTCCGCGAGCCGAGCTCACGGGCCAGGGAACGGGCGAAGCCCACCAGGCCGGCCTTGGAGGCGGCGTAGTTGGCCTGCCCGGCCGAGCCGAGCAGCCCGACGACGGAGGAGATCAGGACGACGCGGCCCTTCTTGGCGCGCAGCATGCCGCGGTTGGCACGCTTGACGACCCGGAAGGTGCCGGTGAGGTTGGTGTCGAGGACAGACGTGAAGTCCTCCTCCGACATGCGCATCAGCAGCTGGTCCTTGGTGATGCCGGCGTTGGCGACCAGCACCTCCACGTTGCCGTGCTTCTCCTCGATCTCCTTGTAGGCCTGCTCCACCTGCTCGGCGTCGGTGATGTCGCACCGGACGGGCAGGCAGCCCGCCTCGACGAGCTCCGCGGGCGGCTCGCCGGAACGGTAGGTGATGGCGACCTTGTCGCCGGCTGCGGCGAACGCCCGGGCGATGGCGAGGCCGATGCCCCGGTTTCCTCCGGTGACGAGAACCGAGCGGCTCAACGGATCACCCTTTCGTCAGTGGTCTGGAGCACCTGGGAGCCAGGCGGCTACCTCGAAAACCTATCGGTCCGCCCGCCCGTACGTGGAATCGGTCCCTGACAGCGCCGCGAACCGGTCCCTGTCGGGTCCCTACATAAAGCCGGGACGCCCGGCCCCCGGTCCGGCGTGCCGGGCGCCGGCACGGCGGCCCCCGTTCCCGGGCCGCGGCGGGCATCCGCTCGACCGGCATCGGCGGAGCCGACGAATCCACGGAGATCAACGGCCGTCGTCCTCCCTGTTCGTGACAAGAGGCTCGACCGGGCCCGGGGCACCGACCGGCATGATTCACTGCCGCAGAAACGCGTGAGTCGCGAGTCACAGTGAAGGGAAGGGCCGTCCGTGCCCCACGACATCGATCAGACGTTCACCGCGCTGCCGCTGCGGGCGCTCGCCGACGCGGCGCTCGCCCGGGCCCGCGCGCTCGGCGCCGAGCACGCCGACTTCAGGCTCGAGCGGGTCCGCAGCGCGTCCTGGCGCCTTCGTGACGCCAAGCCCGCCGGTTCCTCCGACACCACGGACCTCGGGTACGCGGTGCGTGTGGTGCACGGCGGCGCGTGGGGGTTCGCCTCGGGGGTGGATCTGACGATGGACGCCGCGGCCCGGGTCGCGGGCCAGGCGGTCGCGATGGCGAAGCTGTCGGCGAAGGTGATCGCGGCGGCGGGCAGCGACGAGAGGGTGGAGCTGGCGGACGAGCCGGTGCACGCGGAGAAGACGTGGATCTCGTCGTACGAGATCGACCCCTTCACCGTGCCCGACGAGGAGAAGACGGCGCTGCTCGCCGACTTCAGCGACCGGCTGCTGCGGGCGGACGGGGTGGCGCACGTCGACGCTTCGCTGCTGACCGTCCACGAGAACAAGTTCTACGCGGACACCGCGGGCACCGTCACCACCCAGCAGCGGGTCCGGCTCCACCCCCAGCTGACCGCGGTCGCCGTGGACGGCACGAGCGGCGAGTTCGACTCGATGCGCACGATCGCGCCTCCGGTGGGCCGGGGCTGGGAGTACCTGACCGGTACGGGCTGGGACTGGGACTCGGAGCTGGAGGAGATCCCGGCGCTGCTCGCGGAGAAGATGCGCGCGCCGAGTGTCGAGTCCGGGCGCTACGACCTGGTGGTGGACCCGTCGAACCTGTGGCTGACGATCCACGAGTCGATCGGCCACGCCACCGAGCTGGACCGGGCGCTCGGCTACGAGGCCGCGTACGCGGGGACGTCGTTCGCCACCTTCGACCAGCTGGGCAAGCTGGCCTACGGCTCGTCGGTGATGAACGTGACCGGCGACCGCACCGCGGAGCACGGGCTCGCGACGATCGGCTACGACGACGAGGGTGTCGCGGCGCAGAGCTGGGACCTGGTCAGGGACGGCACGCTGGTCGGCTACCAGACGGACCGGCGGATCGCGAGGCTGACGGGCCTCGGCCGCTCCAACGGCTGCGCCTACGCCGACTCCCCCGCGCATGTGCCGGTGCAGCGGATGGCGAACGTGTCGCTGCGGCCGGACCCGGGCGGTCTTTCGACGGAGGACCTGATCGGCGGGGTGGAGCGCGGGATCTACGTGGTCGGCGACCGGTCGTGGTCGATCGACATGCAGCGCTACAACTTCCAGTTCACCGGCCAGCGGTTCTTCCGCATCGAGAACGGCCGGCTGGCCGGGCAGCTGCGGGACGTGGCGTACCAGGCGACGACGACCGAGTTCTGGGGCTCGATGGAACAGGTCGGCGGCCCGCAGACGTATGTCCTCGGTGGCGCCTTCAACTGCGGCAAGGCCCAGCCGGGCCAGGTCGCCTCCGTCTCGCACGGCTGTCCTTCCGCCCTGTTCCGGGGCGTCAACATTCTGAACACGACGCAGGAGGCCGGTCGATGAGCCCCCGTACCAGCAAGCCGCACGAGATCGTCGAGCGGGCGCTCGAGATGTCCACCGCCGACGGCTGTGTCGTCATCGCCGACGAGGAGTCCTCCGCCAACCTGCGCTGGGCGGGCAACACGCTGACCACCAACGGCGTCACCCGCGGCCGTACGCTCACCGTGATCGCGACCGTCGGCGGTTCGCAGGGCACCGCGTCGGGTGTGGTGTCCCGGTCGGCGGTGACCGCCGACGACCTCGAGCCGCTGGTGCGCGCCGCGGAGGCGGCCGCCCGCGGTGCCGGGCCCGCCGAGGACGCGCAGCCGCTGGTGGAGGGCACCCCGGCGTCCCCCGGTTTCACCGAGGCGCCCGCGGAGACGACCTCCGCGGTGTTCGCGGACTTCGCCCCCGCGCTCGGCGAGGCTTTCGCCCGGGCCCGGGCCGGCGGCCGGGAGCTGTACGGCTTCGCCAACCACGAGATGACCTCCACGTACATCGGCACCTCCACGGGTCTGCGGCTGCGGCACGACCAGCCGAACGGCACGCTCGAGCTGAACGCCAAGTCGCCCGACCGTGCCCGCTCCGCCTGGGCGGGCCGCTCGACGCGGGACTTCAAGGACGTGGACCCGGCCGCCATGGACGCCGAACTGGCGCGGCGCCTGGGCTGGGCGGAGCGCCGGATCGAGCTGCCGGCCGGGCGGTACGAGACGCTGCTGCCGCCCACCGCGGTGGCCGACCTGCTGATCTACCAGCTGTGGTCGTCGGCGGCACGGGACGCGGCGGAGGGCCGTACGGTCTTCTCCCGGCCCGGCGGCGGTACCAGGGTGGGCGAGACCCTGTCGCCGCTGCCGCTGACCCTGCGCAGCGACCCGCACGAGCCGGGTCTCGAGTCAGCGCCTTTCGTGATCGCGCACTCCTCCGGCGACGACGCGTCGGTCTTCGACAACGGCCTGCCCGTCACGGCGACGGACTGGGTACGGGACGGAAAACTGGAGCGCCTGGTCGCCACGAGGCACAGCGCCTCCCTGACCGGTCTGCCGGTGGCACCGGGCGCCGGGAACCTGATCCTGGACGGCGGCGGTGAGCGCTCGCTGGAGGAGATGGTGGCGGGCACGGCCCGCGGGCTGCTGCTGACCTGCCTCTGGTACATCCGCGAGGTCGACCCGGCGACGCTGCTGCTGACCGGTCTGACCAGGGACGGCGTCTACCTCGTCGAGAACGGCGAGGTCGTGGGCGAGGTGAACAACTTCCGGTTCAACGAGTCCCCGGTCGACCTGCTGTCGCGGGCCTCGGAGGCCGGGCGCACAGAGAAGACGCTGCCGCGCGAGTGGGGCGACTGGTTCACGCGGGCCGCGATGCCCGCGATGCGGGTGCCGGATTTCAATATGAGTTCGGTCAGCCAGGGCGTATAACCTCGTACAGGTTCAACAGCACTTTCCATGGCACAGAAGGAGACGCGAGACCCGTGACGGACATCGTCGACGAGCTGAAGTGGCGCGGGCTGATCGCCCTGTCCACTGACGAGGATGCATTGCGCAAGGCGCTCGCGGACGGCCCCGTCACCTTCTATTGCGGCTTCGACCCGACGGCGGCCAGTCTGCACGTCGGGCACCTGGTGCAGGTCCTGACCGTCCGCCGCCTCCAGCAGGCCGGCCACCGGCCGCTGGCGCTGGTGGGTGGCGCGACGGGTCAGATCGGCGACCCGCGGCCCACGGCCGAGCGCACGCTGAACGACCCGGAGACGGTCGCGCAGTGGGTGACCCGGCTGCGCTCGCAGATCGAGCCCTACCTGTCCTTCGAGGGCGACAACGCCGCGGTCATGGTGAACAACCTGGACTGGACCGCCGGCCTGTCGGCGATCGAGTTCCTGCGGGACATCGGCAAGCACTTCCGCGTCAACAAGATGCTCACCAAGGACTCGGTCGCGCGGCGGCTGGAGTCCGAGCAGGGCATCAGCTACACGGAGTTCAGCTACCAGCTGCTGCAGGGGATGGACTTCCTGGAGCTGTACCGGCGCTACGGCTGCACCCTGCAGCAGGGCGGCAGCGACCAGTGGGGCAACCTGACGGCGGGCCTGGACCTGATCCACCGTCTGGAGCCGGCGGCCGAGGTCCACGCGATGGCCACCCCGCTGATGACGAAGGCGGACGGCACCAAGTTCGGCAAGTCGGAGACGGGCACGCTCTGGCTCGACCCGGAGATGACCACGCCGTACGCGTTCTACCAGTTCTGGCTGAACACGGACGACCGGGACGTCTCGCGGTACTCGCGCATCCTCAGTTTCAAGAGCCGTGAGGAGCTCGAGGAGCTGGAGAGGCAGACCGCGGAGCGGCCGCAGGCGCGCGCCGCCCAGCGGGCGCTGGCCGAGGAGCTGACGACGCTGGTGCACGGCGCCGACCAGTGCGCCGCGGTGATCAACGCGTCGAAGGCGCTGTTCGGTCAGGGCGACCTGGGCGAGCTGGACGAGCCGACGCTGCGCGCGGCCCTGTCCGAGCTGCCGCACGCCGCCGTCGGCGAGCTGCTGCCGGTGGTCGATCTGCTCGCCGAGGTCGGTCTGGCGCCGAGCAAGTCGGCCGCCCGCCGCACGGTGAAGGAGGGCGGCGCGTACGTGAACAACGTGAAGGTGACCGCGGAGGACGCCGTGGTGAGCGCCGGCGAGCTGCTGCACGGCCGCTGGCTGGTGCTGCGCCGGGGCAAGAAGAACCTGGCGGCGGTCGAGGTCACGGCCGGCTGACCGGAGCGGACACGCACGCGGAGGCCGGGTGGGCGCTGTGCCCACCCGGCCTCCGACGTCGCGGTGTCAGGCGCGGTGCCGTTTCCTGCCGCGTACGGCGCTGTAGAGCATGTCGCCCAGGAAGACGACGACGATGGCCGCCGCGAGTTGCAGTGCGTGCCTGCCCCAGTCGATCCCGTTCGTCTCCTCGATGCCGAAACCACGGGCGACGGCGTTGCCGATGATGGCGCCGATGATGCCGAAAATGGTGGTCAGCCAGAGCGGACTGTGCTGTTTGCCCGGAATGATAGCTTTCGCGAGCAGGCCCAGCACGAATCCCACGATGATCGCCCACAACCAGCCCATGGCTGCCTCCTTGTACGGCCTTTGCGTGAGCAGTTACGTCGCCAGTGTCGGCCCGCCGGGCGTACGGCGCATGTCGGGGCACCCATCCGCATTACGGCGCACACCGGGCACGCGGAACGCGGTGCCGCCCCGCTCTCGAAGGCTGCGCAGTCCGGGCGTACCGTGGAGCCAGTCGGAACAGGGGTATGTCCGGGAACGTCCGGCGCGGGAATCGGGTGGTGGAACGCGATGCGGAAGCACGGCGCAGCGGAGGTCTTCCGGATCACGGGAGCACGGGCGGGTCTCGCCGACGATGTCCGCGGCAGGCAGCGCCGCTATGTGATCTCGATGTCGGTTCGCACCGTCTCTGTGGTCCTCGCGGCGGTCCTGTGGAACGTCGAGCGCCATGTGGCGGTCGTGGCGCTGGCGCTCGGGATACTGCTCCCGTACATCTCCGTCGTCATCGCCAACGCGGGCCGGGAGAACGCCCCTCCACTGCCCTCGACGTTCGTCCCCGCACCCGTCCGGCCGGCGATCGAACCCGCCGCCGCACACGACGCGGCGGAGCCGGAACCGGAGGAAGCGGCGTTCCCGAAGAACCGCCCCGGGGCAGGACAGGGCTGATCGCGAGGGCTGCCGGCGCGTCCCGCGAAGCTCAGGAAAAGCTCAGATCAATCATGAAGTTCCAGTGCACCCAACCCTGTTGCCCATGACATACTGCCTACGCGCTCCGCATCCCCCGTCGGAGCGACGGACCGACGCCGGGCAGCTCCCCCCGTGGCTGCTCGGCGTCGCCATGCTGGGACAATGATCCCGTGATTTCTCCGGTGAGTGACGAAACCCCGATCTGCTCCGCCAAGGGCTGCCGCACGGACGCCGTGTGGGTCCTCGCCTGGAACAACCCGAAGCTGCACACCCCGGACCGCCGCAAGACGTGGCTGGCGTGCGAGGAACACCGGGAGCACCTTTCGCAGTTCCTCGGTGTGCGGGGTTTCCTGAAGGACGTCGTGACACTCGAGGAGTGGGAGCGCGGCGCGGGAGGCGGGTCAGCCGCCGATGGCTGACATCGGCCGCTCCGGCTGAAGGAACGAGGGGTCGTCGAGCCCGGATCCGGCCTTCTTGCCCCACATCGCCAGCCGCCAGATGCGTGCGATCTCCTCGTCGGGCGCATCCGAGCGCAGCGCGGCCCGCAGGTCCGTCTCCTCGGTGGCGAACAGGCAGGTGCGCACCTGTCCGTCGGCGGTGAGCCGGGTGCGGTCGCAGGCGCGGCAGAACGGGCGGGTGACGGAGGCGATGACGCCGACCCGGTGCGGGCCGCCGTCGACGGTCCACCGCTCCGCGGGCGCGGAGCCGCGCGCGGTGTCGCCCTCGGGAGCGAGGGTGAAGCGGGTACGCAGGGATTCGAGGATGTCACCCGCCGTGATCATGCCGTCGCGCTTCCAGCCGTGCTGGGCGTCGAGGGGCATCTGCTCGATGAAGCGCAGTTCGTAGTCGTTCTCCACGGCCCAGGCGAGCAGGTCGGGTGCTTCGTCGGCGTTCAGCCCGGGCATCAGGACGGCGTTGACCTTGACCGGGGTGAGCCCGGCGGCCCGGGCGGCTTCGAGGCCGTCCAGCACGTCACGGTGGCGGTCGCGGCGGGTCAGGGTCTTGAAGACGTCGGGCCGAAGCGTGTCCAGCGAGACGTTGACCCGGTCGAGACCGGCGGCCCGGAGGGCCGCCGCGGTGCGCTTGAGGCCGATGCCGTTGGTGGTCAGGGACATCTTGGGCCGGGGTTCGAGCGCGGCACAGCGCTCGACGATGCCGACGAGTCCGGGGCGCAGCAGCGGCTCCCCGCCGGTGAAGCGGACCTCGGTGATGCCGAGGTCGGTGACGGCGATGCGGATCAGGCGGACTATTTCGTCGTCGGTGAGCAGGTCGGGCTTGGCCAGCCACTGCAGACCTTCTTCGGGCATGCAGTACGTACATCGCAGATTGCACCGGTCGGTCAGTGAAACGCGCAGGTCAGTGGCCACCCGGCCGTAGGTGTCGATGAGCACTGTGGGCCCCCTCCCTCTTCGCGGTTCCGACGCCTTCGAGCCTACGCGAGAGTGCTGACAACGCCAGGGCGCGTTTGCCACGAGGTACGGCGCGGCCGCGTCGTAGGACTCTACGACGCGGCCGCCGACATGCGTGTGTCCGTTCCCTCTCAGTGGGCGCCGACGCCGGTGAGGGACTTGACCTCGAGCTCGGCGTACTTGCCCTCGTCGGGCTTCTCCTTGGTCAGGATCGAGCCCAGCCAGCCGAGCAGGAAGCCCAGCGGGATGGAGATCAGGCCCGGGTTGGACAGCGGGAACCATGCGAAGTCGACGCCCGGGAACATCGACGACGCGCTGCCCGAGACGACCGGCGAGAAGAGCACCAGGAGGACCGAGGAGGCGAGGCCTCCGTAGATCGACCACAGGGCGCCCTGGGTGGTGAACCTCTTCCAGAACAGGCTGTAGAGGATCGTGGGCAGGTTGGCGGAGGCCGCGACGGCGAAGGCGAGGGCGACGAGGCCGGCCACGTTCAGATCGCGGGCGAGCGCGCCGAGGGCGATGGAGACGATTCCGATGAAGACGGTCGCCCAGCGCGCGGCGCGCAGCTCCTCCTTCTCCGTGGCCTCGCCCCTGCGGATCACGTTGGCGTAGATGTCGTGCGCGAACGACGACGAGGAGGCCAGGGTGAGTCCGGCGACGACGGCGAGGATGGTGGCGAAGGCGACCGCGGAGATCACGGCGAGCAGGATCGCGCCCCATGCGGTGTCGACACCGCCGATGTGCAGGGCGAGGAGCGGGGCCGCGGTGTTTCCGGCCGGGTTGGACGCCTTGATCTCGGCGGGTCCGACGAGTGCCGCGGCGCCGAAGCCGAGCGCGATCGTCATGAGGTAGAACGCGCCGATGATGCCGATGGCCCAGTTGACGGACTTACGCGCGGCCTGGGCGGTGGGCACCGTGTAGAAGCGGATCAGGATGTGCGGGAGGCCCGCGGTGCCGAGGACGAGGGCGATGCCGAGGGAGATGAAGTCCAGCTTGGTCATGCCGTCGACGCCGTACTTGAGGCCGGGCTCCAGGAAGGCGTCGGGGTTGCCCGCCAGGCCGGTCTCGCTCTTCCTCGCGGCCTCGCCGAGCAGGTCGGAGATGTTGAAGTTGAACTTCCACAGCACCAGGAAGGTGATCAGCAGGGTGCCCGCGATCAGCAGGACGGCCTTGACCATCTGCACCCAGGTGGTGCCCTTCATGCCGCCGATGGTCACGTAGACGATCATCAGCAGGCCGACGAGGGCCACGATCGCGATCTTCCCGCCGTCGCTGGTGATGCCGAGGAGCAGGGAGACCAGGATGCCCGCGCCCGCCATCTGCGCGAGCAGGTAGAAGATCGAGACGACGATGGTGGAGGCGCCCGCGGCGGTACGTACCGGGCGCTGCCGCATCCGGTACGCGAGGACGTCGCCCATCGTGTAGCGGCCGGAGTTGCGCAGCGGCTCGGCGACGAGCAGCAGGGCGACCAGCCAGGCGACCAGGAAGCCGATCGAGTAGAGGAAGCCGTCGTAGCCGAACAGGGCGATGGCGCCGGCGATACCGAGGAACGAGGCCGCCGACATGTAGTCGCCGGAGATGGCGAGGCCGTTCTGGAAGCCGGTGAACTGGCGGCCGCCGGCGTAGAAGTCGGCGGCGTCCTTGGTCTGCCGGCCGGCCCAGACGGTGATGAACAGGGTCGCGATCACGAAGGCCGCGAAGAGCGAGATGATCAGCGGCCGGTGCTCGGTGGTGGCGTTCGACGCCGCGAGGTGCAGGACGGTGCTCATGCGTCGGCCTCCATGCGGGACTTGATCGCCTCGGCCTTCGGGTCGAGCTTCGCTGCGGCGTGCCGTGAGTAGAGCCAGGCGATGAGGAAGGTGGTCGCGAACTGGGCGAGGCCGAAGACGAGGGCCACGTTGATGTTGCCGAACAGCTTCGTGCCCATGAAGCCGCCGGCGTAGTTGGAGAGCAGGACGTAGAGCAGGTACCAGGCGATGAACCCGATGGTCAGGGGGAACGCGAAGGAACGGTACGTGCGGCGCAATTCGCCGAATTCCGTACTCTGCTGCACCTGCGCGAACGACTCTGTCGTGGGCTGGGCGGTGGTGGTGGCCTGACCGCGCTCGGGCGGCGGTGCATCGGTGGTCACGGAATCTCCTCGCGACGCGGGTGCGGTGGGGATGGACTCGGGGATGTCACTGACAGGGGCGGTTCGATGTTGCTCCACTCCCTGACAACGGCACGGAGCGCGCGCCGAACCGGTTCACCATCGGTCTTTTTCTTCCGCACTTCCTTCGCGAACTCATTGAAACAGGGCCCTGATCAGCGATAGTTTCGCTCGTCATGTACCCGCCCATTCGCACAGGGGTGTCTGGGCGGTTGTCACGGATGATGTGGAGAACCCATGGCTCATCTGGGATCCAGACGGCGTCGCGCACTCGCGCTGCCCGCCGGTCTGGCGCTCACGGCCTCGCTCGGCTTCCTGCCCGCGGGGGCCGCCACGGCGGCGCCGGTTGACGATGTGATCGCCTCGGTCCAGACGGACGGACCGAAGCTGAGTTACGTCGTCAACGTGAAGGGCGGAAACGACACCGCCAAGTCGGTCAAGAAGGCGATAGCCAAGGCCGGCGGAACGGTGGTGATGGCCTACGACCAGATAGGCGTCATAGTCGTCCACTCGCAGAACCCGGACTTCGCCTCGACGATCCGCGGTGTGCGGGGCGTGGAGTCGGCCGGTGCCACGCGCACCGCGCCGCTGGCGCCCTCGGCCGACATGGCCATCGAGTCGGAGCGTCCGCTGACCGACGCGGAGGCGAAGACGTCCGCCGCGCTGGCGACCGACGGCCAGGACCCGCTGGAGCCGCTGCAGTGGGACCTGCCGGCCATCAAGGCCGACAAGGCGCACGAGAAGACTCTCGGCAGCAAGAACGTCACCGTCGCGGTCATCGACACGGGTGTCGACGACACCCACCCGGACCTCGCGCCGAACTTCGACCGCGACGCCTCGGTCAGCTGCGTCGGCGGCGTGCCGAACACGGCGGACGGCGCCTGGCGTCCCGGCCCGACCGAGTCGGACCACGGCACCCACGTCGCCGGCACGATCGCGGCGGCGAAGAACGGTGTCGGCGTGACCGGCGTCGCGCCGGGCGTGAAGGTCTCCGGCATCAAGGTCTCGCAGCCCGACGGCTTCTTCTACACCGAAGCGGTCGTCTGCGGCTTCGTGTGGGCCGCCGAGCACGGCGTCGACGTGACCAACAACAGCTACTACACGGACCCGTGGCTGTTCAACTGCAAGAACGACGCGGACCAGAAGGCGCTCATCGAGGCCGTCTCCCGCGCCACCCGCTACGCGGAGCGCAAGGGTGCGGTCAACGTCGCCGCGGCCGGCAACTCCCGTATGGACCTCGCCGCGGACGAGCTGACGGACACGTCGAGCCCGAACGACACCACGCCGGGCGAGCGGGTCATCAACCCGCGCGAGTGCCTCGACATCCCGACGCAGATCCCGGGTGTCGTCACGGTGTCCGCGCTGGGCGCGAAGGGCCTGAAGGCCTCGTACTCGAACTACGGTCACGGCGTGGTCGACATCTCCGCGCCCGGCGGTGACGCGACGCGTTACCAGGCTCCGGACGCCCCGGCCGTGGACGGCCGGATCCTGTCGACGGTCCCCGGTGGCTACGGCTACAAGGCCGGTACGTCGATGGCCTCCCCGCACGTCGCGGGTGTGGCGGCGCTGATCAAGTCGACCCACCCGTACGCGTCGCCGGACCTGGTCAAGGGCCTGCTGTACGCGCAGGCGGACGACACCGCGTGCACCAACCCGTACGACATCAACGGTGACGGCACCGTCGACGCGGTCTGCGAGGGCGGCGACGGCAAGAACGGCTTCTACGGCACGGGCGTCACGGACGCCCTGGACGCCGTCCGCTGGTAACAGCGCACGTCGTGACGGGCCCGGTGCGCGATCCGCACCGGGCCCGTTCTGTCGCCGCACCCGCTGACATAGTGGGCGCATGACCCGTCCGTCTTCCTTCTCCCCCGCCGGCGGCACGGCCCAGGCGTGGTCCGCCCTGGGCGGCGACCCCGCTCTGCCGGACCGTGTCGCGTACCGGGGTGGCGGCGCGCTGCCCTCCCGACTGCCGGTCATGGAGCTGGCGCGTGCCACCGTCGCGGTCTGCTCCCTCGCCGCCGCCGAGCTCGCCGCGCGGCGCAGCGGTGGTTCGGTCCCTCTCGTGCAGGTCGACGACGGGTCGGTGACGACGGCGTTCCTCAGCGACCGGCTGGTGCGGGTCGACGACGTGCCGCCGACCACGTTCGCGCCGCTGTCCCGGTTCTGGCGCGCGGCGGACGGCTGGGTGCGGACCCATGCCAACTACCCCCATCACCGCGAGCGGTTGCTCGGGGCGCTTTCCCTGCCCGGCCACGCGGACACGGCGGACGTCGCCGCCGCGATCGCCGGACGCGGGGCGCTGGACATCGAGACGACGGTGTACGCGGCGGGCGGCCTGGCCGTCGCCGCGCGCAGCCCTGACGAGTGGGCGGCGCATCCGCAGGGAGCGGCCGCCGCCCGGCATCCGTTGCTGCGGGCGGCGCGGCTCGGCGACGACGGCCCGCCGAGGACCGCGCCCGGCCCGGCGGCCCTGCCGTGCGCGGGACTGCGGGTGCTCGATCTGACCCGGGTGCTGGCCGGACCGGTCGCCACACGAACGCTCGCGCTGCTCGGCGCCGATGTACTGCGGGTCGACCCTCCCGGGCTGCCGGAGAGTCAGGACGCGCACAACGACACCGGGACGGGGAAGCGGTCGACCCGGCTCGACCTGGCCGCCGTGGCGGACCGGGAGACGTTCGAGGAGTTGCTGGCCCTGGCCGACGTGGTGGTGACCGGCTACCGGCCGGGAGCCCTGGACAGGTTCCAACTCACCCCCGAGGCACTGGCGGAGCGTCGTCCCGGCCTGGTCGTGGCCCGGCTCTCGGCCTGGGGCGGGTACGGACCGTGGGCCGGTCGGCGCGGCTTCGACAGTCTCGTGCAGGCGGCGAGCGGCATCGCCGTGACCGAGGGCGACGGCAGCCGGCCGGGCGCGCTGCCCGCTCAGGCACTCGACCACGGCACCGGATATCTGCTCGCCGCCGGTGTGCTGCGCGCGCTGACCGACCAGTACGACGAGGGCGGGTCCCGCCTGGTGGAGACGGCCCTCACACAGACGGCGGCCTGGCTGACCGGAGGCCTCGTGCGGGACCCTGACGGTCGTCCGGCGGTGTACGACGCCGAGCGGTGGCTCACCGAGAAGGACGCTCCCATGGGCCGCCTGCGCCACGCCCTGCCGGCGGTCGGCTACGAGGGCGGGCCCGCCGACTGGGCGCGGCCGCCCGGGAAGTGGGGGGCGGACGCGCCGACGTGGCCGGGCGTCACGGCCTGACGGGGACCTTGAGCGCGGGTGCGCCGGGCGGGCCCGTCGTGGGTGCCGCCGCCGGTCGCTTCACTCGTCCGGGGAACCTTTCACGCAAGGGAGTTGGGGCCGGCGCGGTGCACCCGGTCCGCCGTGGGGGCGGGGCCGGGCCGTGGCTGTCGGTGCCGGCCCGTATTCTCTGTGACCATGCTCGACGACCGTACGACCGCAGCGACGACGTGGCCGGCCGCGTACCCACAGGGGTACGCGGTCGTCGACGTGGAGACCACCGGACTCGCCCGCGACGACCGGATAGTGTCGGCTGCCGTCTACCGCCTCGACGCGCACGGCGACGTCGAGGACCACTGGTACACGCTCGTCAATCCCGAGCGCGATCCCGGCCCCGTGTGGATCCACGGGCTGACGAGCGATGTGCTGGAAGGCGCTCCGCTGTTCGGGGACATCGCCGGTGAGCTGTCCGCCCGGCTCGACGGGCGGGTCCTGGTCGCCCACAACGCCACCTTCGACTGGTCGATGATCGCCAGGGAGTACGCGCGTGCGCGGGGTGCGGCACCGACCAGGCAGCGGCTGTGCACCATCGCTCTCGCCAAGGAGCTGCGGCTGCCGCTGCCCAACCACAAACTCGAGTCGCTCGCGGCCCACTACGGGGTGGTGCAGCAGCGGGCGCACCACGCTCTCGACGACGCGCGTGTCCTCGCGGAGGCATTCCGTCCGAGTCTGCACTCCGCCGCCCGTGGCGGTGTGCGGCTGCCGCTGCTCGAGTGCCTGCCGCTGACCGAGTGGTCGGACACGCCCGCCACCCCCCGCGTCGGCTACCAGTCGTCGTACGGGCACAGCAGCTGGCGTCCGTCGCGCAAGCGCCCGGCGTGCCCCTTCCCCAATCCGGGGCGGTACCGCCCGGGCGGGCAGTTGATGCAGGGCATGCGGGTCGCGTTCTCCGGCGACACCTCGGTGGAGCGCGAACTGCTCGAGGACCGGGCGATCGAGGCGGGACTGCATGTCGCGACGAGCGTGTCCCGGCTGACGAGCCTGCTGGTGACCAACGACCCCGACGCGTCGACGTCCAAGACCGTCAAGGCCGCGTCGTACGGCACACCCGTGATCGACGAGGGTGCGTTCACCCAGCTGCTGCGGGACGTCGCCCCCGCGCCCGACCCGTCGGCCGGCCGGGCACCCGCATCGGAGTGAAACCGGCGCGACTCGCCCGCAGGCCGCTCGCCCGGGGCGCCGAACCGTTTCACCCTGTGGCGCATGGCACGTTGCGAGGTTTGCGGAAACGACTACGGCATGTCCTTCGAGGTGCACGCGCAGGGCGCGGTGCACGTCTTCGACTGCTTCTCCTGCGCCATCCACCGCATGGCGCCCATCTGTGAGCACTGCCGGGTGCAGATCATCGGCCAGGGGGTCGAGGTCGAGGGGCACTGGTACTGCGGGGCCCACTGCGCCCGCGCCGAGGGGAGGGCCGGCATCGTCGACCGGGTGTGACCCGCGCCGCATCGAAGGCGAGCGGGGCCCGGGGCGGGGACCCACCGTCCGTGGCCCCGCCCGGAGCAGGTACGGTCGAAGCCGTGTACCGCTTCCTGTTGTCCCGGCAGTGGGTGATCCTCACCCTCATCGGCCTCGTTCTCATTCCCACGATGACCGAGCTGGGCTTCTGGCAGTTGCACCGGCACGAACGCAGGGTCGCCCAGAACGCAGTCATCGCGCGGAACCTCGACGCGAAGCCGGTGGCGGTGAGCGAGCTCACCTCGCCCGGACACACCGTCCCGCGGTCCGACTACTGGCGGCGGATCACCGCGACCGGCACCTTCGACACCGCCCATGAGGTGGTCGTCCGGCGCCGCACCAACGCCGACGACCGCGTCGGCTTCCATGTGCTGACACCACTGGTACTCGCCGACGGGCGGGCGGTCCTGGTCAACCGCGGCTGGGTCGCCGCCGCGGCCGATCAGAAGGCCTTCCCCGAGGTGCCGCCGTCGCCCCGGGGCACCGTGACCGTCACCGGCCGGCTCAAGGCCGACGAGACGACCGGCGCCAGCGGCATCAAGGACCTCAAGGGGCTGCCGCCCCGCCAGGTGATGCTGATCAACAGTGCGCAGCAGGCCCGGCTGCTGGACCGCGAGGTCCTCGGCGGGTATCTCGAGCAGTCGGCGCCCGAGCCCGCGGGCGGCAGCCCGGAACTGATCCCGGCCCCTGACCACGACTCCATCGGCGCGCACATGGCGTACGCCGTCCAGTGGTGGCTGTTCGCCGCCGCGGTACCCGTCGGCTGGGTGATCCTCGTACGCCGGGAGAAGCGTGACCTCGCCGCCGCGAAGCCGCGGACGCCCGAGCCGGCCGCCGCAGCCGCTGCTTAGGCTTCTCTCCTGGCGGGAACACGCCAGAGCGTGACCCAACGCATCGAGGACTACGCCCTCATCGGCGATCTGCAGACCGCTGCCCTGGTCGGCAGGAACGGTTCCATCGACTGGCTGTGCCTGCCCCGGTTCGACTCCGCGGCCTGCTTCGCCTCCCTCCTCGGCGACGAGGAGAACGGCCACTGGCGGCTCGCTCCCAAAGGCGCGGACATTTGCGCCAGCAGGCGATACGTCGGCGCTTCGCTGGTACTGGAGTCCGTGTGGGAGACGCGCACAGGGACGGTCAGGGTCCTCGACTTCATGCCGCAGCGCGACGAGGCACCGGACGTCGTCCGCATCGTCGAAGGCCTCAGCGGCACGGTCGAGATGCACGGCACGCTGCGGCTGCGCTTCGACTACGGCTCGGTCGTGCCCTGGGTGCGGCGCGCCGACGGTCACCGGATCGCGATCGCGGGTCCCGACTCGGTGTGGCTGCGCAGTGAGCCCGAGGTCAAGACCTGGGGGCAGCAGTTCAGCACCTGCTCGTCGTTCACGGTCGGCGAGGGCGACAAGGTGGCGTTCGTCCTCACCTGGCATCCCTCGCACAAGCCGCGGCCCGATCTCATCGATCCGTACGAGGCGCTGGAGCACTGCCTGGAGGACTGGGAGACGTGGTCGTCGACCTGCCGGTACGAGGGCCCCTACCGTGACGCCGTCCTGCGCTCCCTGATCACCCTCAAGGCGCTCACGTACGCGCCCACCGGCGGCATCGTCGCCGCGCCGACTACCTCGCTGCCGGAGGACGTGGGTGGCGTCCGGAACTGGGACTACCGCTTCTGCTGGCTCCGTGACTCCACCCTCACCCTGAGCGCACTGGTCTCCGTGGGCTATCTGGACGAGGCCGCCGCCTGGCGCGACTGGCTGCTGCGCGCGGTCGCCGGTGACCCGGCGGACCTGCAGATCATGTACGGGCTCGCGGGCGAACGCCGGCTGGCGGAGACGGAGCTGAGCTGGCTCGGCGGCTACGCGGGCTCGGTGCCGGTCCGCGTCGGCAACGACGCGGCGTACCAGCTGCAACTCGACGTGTACGGCGAGGTCATCGACTCCCTCTTCCTCGCCCGCAGGGCGGGCCTCGCGCCCGAGAGACACGCGTGGAACATCCAGCTCAGCCTGCTGGGGTTCCTCGAGTCCAAGTGGCGCGAACCGGACGAGGGACTGTGGGAGGTCCGGGGGCCCCGGCGTCACTTCGTGCACTCCAAGGTGATGGCGTGGGTCGCGGCGGACCGTGCCGTGCGCACCCTCGAGGCCGATCCGTCGCTGCGCGGCGACGTCGCCCGGTGGCGGGCCATGCGGGACGAGGTGCACCGGGAGGTGTGCGAGAAGGGCTTCGACCCGGAGCGGGGCACCTTCACCCAGTCGTACGGCTCCGCGGAACTGGACGCCGCCGTCCTGCTCATCCCCCGCGTGGGGTTCCTGCCGCCCGACGACCCCCGGGTGGTCGGAACGGTCGACGCCGTGTGGCGGGAGCTGGGCAGCGGGCCGCTCGTACGCCGCTACACGGCCGAGGCCACCCAGGTCGACGGGCTGCCGGGGCGGGAGGGCGCGTTCCTCGTCTGCTCGTTCTGGCTGGCCGACGCGCTGCGGCTGACAGGCCGCGAGGAGGAGGCCCGTGAACTGTTCGAGCGGCTGCTCGACCTGTGCAACGACGTGGGTCTCCTCTCCGAGGAGTACGACCCGTCGTCCGGGCAGCACCTGGGGAACTTCCCCCAGGCGTTCAGTCACATCGGACTGGTCACCACGGCTCTCGCGCTGACCGGGCAGGAGACGGCAGGATAGGGCCATGGATCTTGGACTGAAGGATCGTGTCTACGTCGTCACGGGCGCCTCTCGCGGCCTCGGCAACGCATCGGCGCGGGCGCTCGTGGCGGACGGCGCGAAAGTCGTCATCACCGGACGGGACGAGAAGACCGTCACGGACGCGGCGGCCGAACTCGGTGCGGGCGCGGTGGGCGTGGCGTGCGACAACGCCGACCCGGCCGGGGCGGAGCGGCTCGTCGCCGCTGCCCGGGCGCACTTCGGGCGCTTCGACGGCATCCTCATCAGCGTGGGCGGCCCGGCACCGGGCTTCGTCGCGGACAACACCGACGAACAGTGGGCCGCCGCCTTCGAGTCGGTCTTCCTCGGCGCGGTCCGCCTCGCCCGTACGGCAGCGGCGGAGCTCGGGGACGGCGGTGTCATCGGCTTCGTCCTGTCCGGTTCCGTGTACGAGCCGATCCCCGGCCTGACGATCTCGAACGGCCTCCGCCCCGGTCTCGCCGGCTTCGCGAAGTCCCTCTCCGACGAACTCGGTCCGCGCGGCATCCGGGTGGTCGGTCTGCTGCCGTCCCGTATCGACACGGACCGCGTCCGCGAACTCGACGCCCTGTCCGGCGACGCGGAGGCGGCACGCACGGCGAACGAGTCGCGCATCCCGCTGCGGCGCTACGGCACGCCGGACGAGTTCGGGCGCACGGCGGCGTTCCTGGTGTCGCCGGCGGCGTCCTATCTGACGGGCGTCATGCTGCCGGTCGACGGAGGCGCGCGGCACGGTTTCTGACGCGCACGCCGTGGGCTGCGCGGGGCCGTTTCCCCACCCCGCCCCTTCCCGAACCGGCGCAGGCCCCGGGCCCCGTTGCGCCTGCGGACCGCTGTCCCGCCCTTACGGGCGGCGGCCTCGAACTCCTCCTACGGCCTGGCGGCCGTGGGAGGGGATACGCCCCCACCGGGGCTGAAATGCCGCTGCGCGGCAACCAGCCCGCCGACGGAGGCACATCCAGCCTCGCCGGCGTCTGAGCCGTGGCAATCCGGGTGAGGGTCCCTCCCACGCCGCCAGGCGTAGGGGCAGAGCCTCCGAAACACCGCGCGCAGCGCGGTGCCGGGCCCGGGCAGCACCCGGTTGTGGGGATGGGGGTACCTCCATGGCCGCCAGGCCATAGGGGGGCGGGTAGCGGAACACGCCCCGCCGAGCCCACGGCGGCGGCCGTCACGACACCCGCCGTGCCCGGTGGCCCGCCACCCCCAGTCTGACGTCCGCCGGCAGGGCGTCCAGACCCGCCGAGTCCCTCGCGTGCGCAACCGCCTCGTCCACCAGGCGGGTCAGTGTCCCGCCCGGGGCCGCGTCCGGTTCCAGTTGCAGCGCCACCCGCGCGCGCGGCTCGTTCCGGCGGCCCGTCAGGGTGACGGCCGCGCGGGAGACGCCCTCCATCGATGCCGCCTCGTCCCTGAGCACGCCCTCCAGCGCCCGCCCCCTCAGCAGCGCGCCTTCGCCGTCGCCGCTCTCGACCAGAACCTCCGCCAGCCGTGAGCGCCGCAGTTGGGCGAGGAACCACCACAGGCCGAGGACCAGCAGCAGCGCGAGCGCTCCGATGACGACGGGCCACCACCAGCCCTCGTCGCGCCAGCGTGCCCGGTCCGCGTCGCTCAGCAGCACGTCGTGGCGACCGTCGTACGGCCACCACGACGGTACGGAGAGTCCCGCGCCTGCCGCGAGCACCGCGCCGCCGGCGCACACCAGCACCAGCCCGGCAAGGCCGAGAAGCAGACGGTTGACCGCTCGAAGCATCCCCTGCTGCATCGCTGCTCATCTCCTCTTCGCGGGCGGCCGGCCGACATGAACCGCGAGGGTCGGGGGCCTGGCGAGCCCCAGTTCCCTCAGGCCGATGCCGAGGGCCGCGTCGAGGTCGGCTCGTACGTCGTCGAGGTCACGGAAGTGGGCCCGCGCCCGCACCGACGCCCTGGAGCGCCCCATCCGCACCTGTACGGTCTGCACGCCGGAGACCTCCATGGCACGGTCCCGCAGCACGAGGGCCGCGGCCTCCCTGTGGAGGCCGGCCCGTACGTGGGGCCGGTCGTGCCGCATCGTCAGGAGCGACCGCAGTCCCGGCGTCACCGCGAGGACGACGAGGAGGAGGCCGAGGAGCACCGCGACGCCTGCCGCGGCCAGAATCACGATCTCGTCCAGCCGCCACTCGGCGAGGTGGTCGGCCGCGGCGCGCCGCCAGCGCATCGCCGGCCGGTCGGCCCGTACCGCGGCGATGTCGTAGAGCAGCAGTCCGGCCCCGGCGACGACGAGGAGCGCGAGCAGCGCGGCGGGTACTCGGCGCGCGGACCAGAAGCGGCGGGCCCTTCCGCCGTCGCCGCCCTGCTCCACCACCGGGTCGTAGGCGGACGCGGATGCGGACTGGTCCAGTTCGAGGACCGGCGGGGCGGAACGTTCGCGGTGTGCGGGGTGGGCGGGGCCTGTGGCCTCTTCCGGGTCTGCGGGCTCTTCGGGTCCGGTCATCGGATCCTCCCCTGCGCCGCTCCGCGCGAGTGGGCGGAGTGCAGCCGCTCGACGTGCACCGACACCTCGGGGACCTCCATCCCCGCCAACGCTTTTACCCGCTCGACGACTTGGCGACGCACGGCACCGCATTGAGCCCCGATGTCCGACGGGTACTCCAGCTCCATGCTGATCCGCACCCGGGCCGTCTCGTGGTGGACGACGACCATGGCGTGGGGCGGCGCGCCGCCCTCCGGTACACCGTGGAGTGCCTCACGAGCCGCCTGCGCGGCGATCTTCGCGACGACGCGGTCGGCGATGGTGGTCGCCCCTCGTCCGGCCGGAGCCGGCCGGTCCGCGGGCAGGCCGCCGGACGTACCCGCCACCCCCACAGGCTCCACGGACACGGCGCGTCACCGCCGCCCGTCGCCACGCTCGCGACCCCGGATGAAATCGCCGACCTCGAAGTCGCCCTCGAGGAACCGGCCGACCACGAAGCCGACCGCTCCCAGGGCCGCCACCAGGAGGAACGCGCCGAAACCGCCGAAGTAGCCGGCGAATCCGAGCGCCATTCCCACGATCAGTCCCACCACCGCCATGCTCATGTTGGGCTCCTCTACTGGAGTCGCGGCTCCGGCTCGTCCTCTTCCTCGTCCGGCAGCTTCACGTCGCTGACGGCGATGTTCACCTCGACGACCTCGAGACCGGTCATCCGCTCGACGGCGGACACCACGTTCTCCCGTACCGCCCTGGCGACATCGGAGATGGAGACGCCGTAGTCCACGACGATCTCGAGATCGAGTGCCGTCTGCACCTCTCCGACCTCGGCCTTCACCCCGCGCGTGGCGTTGGACCTGCCGCTGCCGGACCCGACTCGGTCACGCACCGCGCCGAAGGTGCGGGACAGTCCGCCGCCCATGGCGTGTACGCCGAGAACGTCCCTGGCGGCCAGTCCCGCGATCTTCTCCACCACACCGTCGGCGATCGTCGTACGACCCCTGGCGCCCGGCTCCGGCAGGCGTTTGCCGCCTGCGGCCCTCCGGGTCGCGTCACTGGAACCCGACAGCTCGCTTCCGGACGTCGTGGGCAGACTGCGCCCAGGTGTTTCGGTCATGGCCATGGTCCTTTCCGGGCGGATGGTGACCCCGTTGCCCACATTAGGTGCGCTTGCCCGCATCCGCGCCGGGGATGCGGCAGGCTGGAGGAATGACCACTCCCGATGCCGCGCGGCGGCGGGTGCGCGGGGCGACGGGACTCGGCAGGCTGCTCGCCCTGGGGGGCCCTGCGGACGGAGCCTGGCTGTCCGAGGCGGCGGCCGTCACGGTGCTGCGCGATGCGGCAGCCGTGGTACCGGGCGCCGTCCTGGACGATGTCAGGCTCGGCCCGGCGGACCCGGCGGACCCGGCGGAGGACCCGACGCTGCCGGCACCGCCTGCCGCCCTGCCCCCGGGGCCCTTGCGGATCGAGGCCGTCGTGTCGGCCTGGGGGCTCGGTGAGCCGCTGCCGGCGCTCGCGGCGGCGCTGCGGGCCGCACTGTTCGAGGCGGCGGTGGAGCGGTTGGGACTCGCGGTGACTGCCGTCGATCTGCGCATCGACCGGCTGCTGGACAGGGAGCCGGAGCCGAGCGGTGCACCGGACGCGCCGGAGCCCGTGTCTGCTTCGGACCCGGCGGGCGCGGCCGCGGCGGCGACCGAGGGCGTGGCTCACCTGACGGCGACGCTGGGCGCGGCGGTGCATCACGCTCCGGACCATGTCCGCGTCGAAGTGGCGACGGCACAGGAGTACCGGCCGCTGGATGTGGCGAGGGCGGTGCGGGTCGCGGTGGCCGCGGCGTTGCACGACGGCCGCGCGGTGACGGTCCTGGTCACCGCTGTCATCTGACGGCTGCGCAGGACCTGTTCCCATGGGAACGCCCCCCACCGCGCCGAGCCGCAGGGGGACGGACGGCGTGCCTCAGTCCGTCAGGCCCGCCAGATCCCGCAGGCGCCGCCCCTGCGCCGCGCGCTCCGCCGCGCGCTGCTCGTCGTACGAGCGGTCCGCCGCTCCCCGCAGCAGTGCCTTGGTCTCGATGACGGCGTCCCGGGGCGCGGCGAGCAGCGCCGCGGCCAGGTCGCGTACCGCGGCGTCCAGTTCCTCGCCGGGCACGACGAGGTTGGCCAGGCCGGTGCGCTCGGCCTCCTCCGCGTGCACGAAGCGGCCGGTCGCGCAGATCTCGAGGGCGCGGGCATATCCGACGAGCGACACCAGCGGATGGGTGCCTGTGAGGTCGGGGACGAGCCCGAGCGCCGTCTCGCGCATGGCGAACTGCACGTCCTGCGCGACGACCCGCAGGTCGCAGGCGAGGGCGAGTTGGAAGCCGGCGCCGATCGCATGGCCCTGGACGGCCGCGATCGTGATGATGTCATTGCGGCGCCACCAGGTGAACGCCTCCTGGAACTCGGCGATGGACGCGTCGATCTCCGCGTCCGTCCCGCGTGCCAGGTCGATGAAGGACGGCTCGCCGTCGAAACCCTCCAGCGTGAATGCCTGCCGGTCGAGGCCGGCGGAGAAGGACTTGCCCTCACCGCGCAGCACCACGACCCGCACATTGCCCGGCAGCGACCGCCCGGCCTGCGCCAACGCCCGCCACAGCGCGAAGTTCTGGGCGTTGCGCTTGTCCGGGTTCGTCAAAGTCACCGTGGCAACCGTGTCTTCGACGGTGAGCCGTACGCCGTCCTTGTCGAGTACGGGATCGAGCGAAGTCATGAGGCGCCTCCGGTTCGGTGCAGTGTTGCCGGCCCTTCGATGTACGAAGGTAAGCTACTGCACAGTAACCGCCCGGTCGGCCGTGGGACCGACCGGGAGGCCACCGTGGGATCCGATCAGCCGGAGAAGCAGCCTCGTCGACGGGACCGTCAGGCCGAGGCGGCCTTCTTGCCCCGTGTCGCTCCGCCGCGTCCTCGCAGAGCGACTCCGGATTCACTGAGCATCCGATGAACGAATCCGTAGGACCGGCCGGTCTCCTCGGCCAGTGCCCGGATGCTCGCACCGGAGTCGTACTTCTTCTTCAGGTCTGCCGCGAGCTTGTCGCGCGCGGCGCCGGTAACCCGGCTGCCCTTCTTCAGAGTCTCGGCCACCCGTGCCTCCTCATGGGAAGTGCGCTCTGGACTTCTCATGATCACCCCTCCCGCGCGTCCTGGCCACCCATTCGACAAGGTCAGTACGGAGCGCTTTGGGATGCGATATACGGCCACCACGAGCGGAATACAGAATTCCGGTCACTCTTCGGAGCGCACCTCGCGGACCCGAGGCAGGAAACGCCAGGTCAGGGCCGCCCTCGCCCAAGAGGGTGCGACAGCGGTCCGGCGACGGCGGTCCACCAGTCGCCACGCCGCGATACGAGACGCTCTCACACAGATGATGGATCACTCGTAGGCCGAATGATCCATACGAAGATCCATACAAAGATCGTGGAGAGGCGGATCGACGGGTCCGGCGCCCGGCGCCGGACCCGTCCCGGCCCCTGTCAGGCCAGCGCGACCAGGTCCGCGTAGTCCGCGCCCCACAGGTCCTCGACGCCGTCCGGCAGCAGGATGATCCGCTCGGGCTCGAGCGCCTCGACCGCACCCTCGTCGTGCGTGACGAGGATGACGGCACCCTTGTAGGTGCGCAGCGCGCCGAGGATCTCCTCGCGGCTGGCCGGGTCCAGGTTGTTGGTGGGCTCGTCGAGGAGCAGGACGTTGGCGGACGAGACCACGAGTGTGGCCAGCGCGAGACGGGTCTTCTCACCGCCGGAGAGCACCCCGGCCGGCTTGTCGACGTCGTCGCCGGAGAAGAGAAACGAGCCCAGCGTCTTGCGGACCTCGACGAGGTCGAGGTCCGGCGCGGAGGAGCGCATGTTCTCCAGGACCGTGCGGTCGGGGTCCAGGGTCTCGTGCTCCTGCGCGTAGTAGCCGAGCTTGAGACCGTGGCCCGGGACGACCGTGCCGGTGTCCGGCTTCTCCACGCCCGCCAGAAGCCTCAGCAGCGTGGTCTTGCCGGCGCCGTTGAGGCCGAGGATGACGACGCGGGAGCCCTTGTCGATCGCCAGGTCCACGTCGGTGAAGATCTCGAGGGACCCGTACGACTTGGACAGACTCTCCGCGGTGAGCGGCGTCCTGCCGCACGGCGCGGGGTCGGGGAAGCGGAGCTTGGCGACCTTGTCGGCGACCCGGGCGTCCTCGAGGCCGGCCAGCAGGCGCTCGGCGCGGCGCGCCATGTTCTGCGCGGCGACGGTCTTGGTGGCCTTGGCTCGCATCTTGTCGGCCTGCGAGTTGAGGGCGGCCGCCTTCTTCTCCGCGTTCTGCCGTTCGCGCTTGCGGCGCTTCTCGTCCGCCTCGCGCTGCTGCTGGTACAGCTTCCAGCCCATGTTGTAGACGTCGATCTGCGAGCGGTTCGCGTCGAGGTAGAAGACCTTGTTGACCACGGTCTCCACGAGGTCGACGTCGTGGGAGATCACGATGAAGCCGCCGCGGTAGGTCTTCAGGTAGTCGCGCAGCCAGACGATCGAGTCGGCGTCGAGGTGGTTGGTGGGCTCGTCGAGGAGCAGGGTGTCGGCGTCGGAGAAGAGGATGCGGGCGAGCTCGACGCGACGGCGCTGACCGCCGGAGAGCGTGTGGAGCGGCTGGCCGAGCACCCGGTCGGGCAGACCGAGCGCGGCGGCGATCGTGGCCGCCTCCGCCTCGGCCGCGTAGCCGCCCTTGGTGAGGAACTCTGTCTCCTGGCGCTCGTACTGGCGCAGCGCCTTCTCGCGGGTGCCGCCCTGGCCGCTGGCGATCCGCTCCTCGTTCTGCCGCATCTTGCGGATCAGGGAGTCGAGTCCGCGGGCGGAGAGGATGCGGTCGCGGGCGAGGACGTCGAGGTCGCCGGTGCGCGGGTCCTGCGGGAGATAACCGACCTCGCCGGAGCGGGTGATGATGCCGCCGGCGGGGATTCCCTCACCCGCGAGGCACTTGGTGAGCGTGGTCTTGCCCGCTCCGTTGCGGCCGACGAGGCCGATGCGGTCGCCCTTGGCGATGCGGAAGGACGCGGATTCGATGAGGACGCGCGCGCCGGCGCGCAGCTCGATACCGGATGCGGTGATCAAGGGGAAGACTCCAGGGCGGTATGGACGGCGGAAGGGACGGGCGGCAGACGCTTCTACGCCGTCTAATGCACAAGGAGAATTGCCATACGGCCCAGTCTAACGGGACGGTGCAAGTGTTTTTCCGCGGCGGACAGGGGCCCGGGACCGGCCGGTTCGACGACGACGTGGCCGTGGGCGGGTGCGGCGGGGACGCGTTGTCAGTGGCGGGTGCCAGACTGAGACGCAGATCACATCCGTGTCGTCGAGCAAGTTGAGGAGTGATCACGATGACTCATTCACCGAGCATCTGTCCGACGCTGGTGTACGCGGACGCCAAGGCCGCGATCAGGCAGCTGACCGACGCCTTCGGCTTCTTCGAACACGCCGTGTATGAGAACGAGGACGGCCGGGTGCTGCATGCCGAGCTGACGTACGGCAACGGCATGGTGATGCTCGGCAGCAAGGGCACCGGGGGCGAGTTCGACAAGCTGATGGAAGGCGCCGGGCCGGCAGGGGTGTTCATCCATGTCGACGACGTCGACGCGCACCACGGCAGAGCGGTGGAACACGGCGCCGAGATCGTGATGCCGCCGACCGATCAGGACTACGGGTCACGGGACTACATGGCCCGCGACCTCGAGGGCAACATCTGGAGCTTCGGTACGTACACGCCGGGGGCGGCGGAGACCTCGTAGACCTCGCCGCTCCCCACGTGCGTCGCGCCGGGTCAGACCCCGCCGGTGTGCACCTGGAACGCCGCCCGGCGCACAGCCTTGGCGAGCGCCGGGTCCGGGTGGGCGGCGGCGAGAGCGACCAGCACCTGGACCGTACGGGGATGGCCGCCGGCCCTGACCTCGTCCAGCAGGGCGGGAACCGTGCCCTGCACCGCGGAGTCGAGATGGCGAAGCAGCAGCTGGGGCTCCCCGTGGTCGGCCACGGCCGCCGCGGTGTCCACCCACAGCCAGGTCGCCTCTTCGCGGGTGAGGACATCGGCCGCGTCGTCCGGGTCGGCGCCGTCGTACTCGGCGAGCCACAGCAAGGCGTAGGGACGCAGGGACGGTTCGGCGGCGGCCGAGCGGACCTCGGCCTCCGCGGGCGCGCCGACCACGCGCAGCGCCTCGAAGGCGAGGCCGCGCAGCAGGGCGTCCTCGCCCCTGGCGACGGCGAGGAGCTCCCCGACGGCGCTGGACACGGTGCGCGCCGCGAGCCACGCGCGGTACTCGGCACGGGCCGGGCCCGGGGTGAGGCGGGCACAGCCACGGAGCATGTCCTCCGCGGACTGCTCGATGTTGCCTGCCGGGCTCTGGGCGGCGACGCAGATCTGCTCGAGCTTGACCCAGACCGCCCAGTTGCCGAGCGGGGTGAGCGTGGCCTGGCCGCGCTCCAGGGTCAGGGCGCCCACGGCGGAGAGACCTTCGAGCGCCCAGTCGAGGAGCACGGCGACGGGCGCCTCCGTACCGGCCCCCGTCTGCGGTTCCGGCTGGGGCTCGTAGGGGACCTCGCAGCGTTCCTCGCGCAGTTCGGTGACCCGCTGCTCGAGGAGGTCGAGCAGGACGGGCAGGACCACGGGCCCGGCCGACAGCTGGAGGAGGGAGAGCACCTGGGGCACGGCCTCGACCACCTCGGCGACCGCGGCGGGCGCGATGTCGCCGGGCTCGGGGTGGGCCAGTGACCAGGCGTCGAAGAGTGCGACCCAGCCTCGCAGCACGGCCATGTCGTCCCGGTCCCAGGCGCGCAGCCGCCAGCCCGGGCGGGCCGTCTCACCGTGCATCTCGATGAGACCGGCGAGGCGGGCGTGGTCCCAGCCGGCCCGCACCTGGTCCCCGCTCAGGTCCAGTGCGGCAGCGGCCCGCTCCCGCGCCTCTGCGATCGAGGTGGCCGCGCCGGGGCCGCGCTCCACGGCCGCCCAGCGGGCGATCCGTACGGCGTCGGCGAGGAGAGCCCGCGCCTGGCGCGCGAGCTCGGCGGGGGCGGGTGTGCCCTCCGGCGGCCGGGGCGCCGGACGTGTGCGGCGGGTCGTCACGGCCCGTCGCGCGGCGGCCAGGGACCGCGGGCGGACAAGACGGAGTCTGGAGTTGCGCGCCAATTGCTCATCAGGCTTTCGGGACGTCACGGGGTGCAGTCTTCCCGCTGACAGCCCGAAAGCCCAAACGGAACGCTGCGTGCCGGGCCCGGCGGCCGTCCCGCCTCCCTCACATGAGGGGGGTGAGGAAGCGGCGGAGGACTTCCTCGTACGCCTTCGGGTCGGCGTTCCACATGGCGGCGTGCGGGGCCCGCGGGACGGTGTGGAGGGTCACCAGATCGGGGCGGCCGGCGGCGAGTTGACGTGATCGGTGCCAGGGGGCCACGGAGTCGTCCGGACCGTGGAAGATCAGCGTCGGCACGCCCAGCGACAGCGGGTCGACGGCTTCCGCGAAGCGATCGCCGTGCGGCCCCGTGCGGCCCTGTGCCGCCCGGACCGCGAGAGGCAGCAGCGGCGCCGGAGTTCCGCGGGCGGCGGCCAGGGCGCGCACGGTCGTCTCCCACTCGAGCACCGGCGAGTCCATCACGACGCCGCTGATCCGGTCGCGCAGTCCGGAACGCGCGGCCGCGTGCAGGGCCATCGAGGCGCCGATCGACCAGCCGTGGACGATGACGCGCTCGGCTCCGTGCCGCACCGCGTGGCGGACGGCCGCGTCGAGGTCGCGCCACTCCGAGTCCCCGAGGTGACCGAGCCCGTCCGGCGGGCGGGGGGCGCCGGAATCGCCCCGGTAGGCGAGGGACAGGACGGGGAACTGCTGGCCGCGCAGGAAGTCCATCACGTTGAGGGTGTGCTCCCGGGTGGTGCCGAGGCCGTGCACGGCGATGACCCAGGTGGTGCGGGCGCCGGGCACGAACCAGGCGGGGAGCGCGCCCAGTTCGCCGGGGATCAGGACGTCGGAGTGCGCGATGCCGAGTGCCGCGGCCGGGTCGCCCCTGTGCACCTGCGGGGTGAGCCGCACCCTGGTGCCGGGCTCCAGGCCGCCCTCCGTGACGCGCACGAGGCGGCGTACGACCGTGTCCGCGTCGTGGTCCTCGCCGTCGAGCACGGGTCCGACCACGGCATGGACTCCGGGCCCCTCGAGCCCGTACGTACCGGGGCGCAGCGAGGCGAGGCTCCGGGTCAGGACGACTCTGCCGGGGGCGGTGCCGTGGACGGTGAGCCGGGGGTCGCCCGGCAGTGGCCTGCGGGCCCCCCTCAGGGCGGCGTGGCTCGCGTAGCGGCCGGCCGCGACCGCAGCCGCGCCGACGCCGATCAGTGTGGTGACGGCCGCTGCCGTCGCTGTAGCCGGGCGCACGTGTCCCAGTGTCGGGGCGGTCGGGGGCGGGGGCCAGTGGGCGGGGCCCGCGTGGGTCGCTCCGCGGGGGCTCCGGGAGTGGGGGGTGGGCCGTTGCGCGGGGCGTGTTCCCGCCCGCCCTGCCCCTATGGCCTGGCGGCCATGGAGGTGCCCCCATCCCGCCACCGGGCTCCGCCCGGACCCGTTCACCGCGCTCCGCGCGGTGTTTCGGGGGCGCCGCCCCCGGACCCCCGCGCCTCGAACGCCGACGAGGCTGGAGTTGCCCAGCTGGGGAGGTACCTCCGTCCCGCAACCGCACTCCGCCCGCACTCGTTCACCGCGCTCCGCGCGGTGTTTCGGGGGCGCCGCCCCCGGACCCCCGCGCCTCAAACGCCGACGAGGCTGGAGTTGCCCCCGCCGCTCGAGCGCACTTCGCGGAGCGAAATCAGCCCGAGCGGCGGGGCACTGCCTACGCGGCGTGGGAGGCACCCACGGCCACCGGGTCGTAGGGGGAGATGGAGGCCACCGCGCGAAGCGCGGTGCATCGCCCGCCAGGGCGGCACGGGGGGCGGGCGAAACGCCCCCCGTACGGCACCCGGGGGCGACCTCGGGGGCGGATGGTGTTCCGGTCGAGGGGCACCTCCCACGACCCCGGGGTGAAGAGGCCACCACGTGGGTCAGGTGCCGGGTTGGCCGTAGGTGGTGAGGCTGGTCGCGGCCTCAGCGAGCTGCGGCTCCGAGAGGAGGCTGGGCGTGCGGCCGGGGACGGAGGACGCCGTCAGCCAGACGCGGCACATCCACTCGAGTTGTGCTGTGCGGTCGTACGCCTGGGCGAGGGTGTCCCCGTGGGCGACGGTCCCGTGGTTCTGGAGCAGGCACGCCGTGCGGTCACGCAGGGCGTGGAGCATGTTCCGGGCCAGTTCGTCCGTCCCGTACAGCGCGTAGGGGGCGACGCGGACCGGACCGCCGAGTGCGGCGGTCATGTAGTGGATCGGCGGGAGCTCGGTGACGAGGGTGGAGACGGCCGTGGCGTGCACCGCGTGGGTGTGGACGACTGCGCGCGCACCGGTCTCCCGGTGGAGGACGAGGTGCAGCGGCAGTTCGCTGGTGGGCCGGAGGTCGCCGACGACCTGCCTGCCGTCGAGGTCGACGGCCACGGTGTCCCGCGCCGTGAGCCGGTCGTACGGCACTCCGCTCGGCGTGACGAGGACGAGTTCGCCCACCCGGACCGAGACGTTGCCGGAGGTCCCGACGACGAGCCCCTCCGCGGCCGTCCTGCGTGCGGTGCCCACGAGTTCCCGCCATGCCTGTGCGATGTCGCCGGTCGTCTCGCCGGTCATGTCCGCAGTCATGCCCGCGATCCTGTCAGGCGAGGGCCGGGGCCACAGCGATACGGAGGGTGTTCGAGTGGCTGCGGGGAGCGCCGCGGAGGGCTCGAACCGGACAAGCGGAATCCGCCGACTCCACTTGGAGTCACCACAGCGCCCGACCCAGTTCACCTTCCGTTCATCCAGGTTGCCTACGGTCCTCGCGTCAATGACGTCAAACGATTGCCTGGGTAAATGGAACACATCACACTGCTGCTCGCGATCGTGATCGTGACAGCTCTCGTGTTCGATTTCACGAACGGTTTCCACGACACCGCCAACGCGATGGCGACGACCATCTCGACCGGCGCCCTGAAGCCCAAGACCGCGGTGGCCATGTCCGCCGTTCTGAACCTCGTCGGCGCGTTCCTCTCCGTGGAGGTCGCCAAGACGATCTCCAGTGGACTGGTCGACGAATCAGGCATCACCCCTGAAGTCATCTTCGCGGCGCTCGTCGGCGCCATCCTGTGGAACCTCCTCACCTGGCTGGTGGGCCTGCCGTCCAGCTCCTCGCACGCCCTCATGGGCGGTCTGATCGGCGCCACGGTCGCCTCGGTCGGCTTCGGCGGGGTCAACGGCGGCGTCGTCGTCACCAAGGTTCTGATCCCGGCCGTCGCCGCGCCGGTCGTGGCGGGCCTCGCCGCCATGCTGGCGGCCCGGCTGACGTACAAGATCGGCAAGAACGCCGACGAGAAGGCCACCGCGAAGGGTTACCGCGCCGGGCAGATCGCCTCCGCGGGCCTCGTCTCCCTGGCACACGGCACCAACGACGCCCAGAAGACCATGGGCATCATCACGCTGGCCCTGGTGGCCGGCAATGTGCTCGCCCCCGGATCCAACCCTCCGATGTGGGTCATCGTCTCGGCCGGTGTCGCGATCGCGCTCGGCACCTACCTCGGCGGCTGGCGGATCATCCGCACCATGGGCAAGGGCCTCACCGACCTCCAGCCGCAGCAGGGCTTCGCCGCCCAGACCAGCGCGGCCAGCGTGATCCTCGCCTCCTCGAACCTCGGCTTCTCCCTGTCGACCACGCACTCCTGCTCCGGCGCCGTCATGGGCGCGGGACTCGGTCGCAAGGGCGGTGTGGTCCGCTGGTCCACCGCCACCCGGATGTTCGTGGCCTGGGGTCTGACCCTGCCGGCCGCCGGTCTCGTCGCGGCGGGCTCCGAGTTCGTCACCAAGCAGGGTGACTGGGGTGTCGCGGCCGTCGCCGTCTTCCTCGTCGCCTCGTGCGTCGCGATCTGGTTCATCTCGCGCCGTCAGGTCATCGACCACACCAACGTCAATGACGCCGATGCCCCGGCCGGGGAGCCCGCGGGTGTCGTCACGACCGCCATCGCGGCCGTGACCCCGCCGCCCGCCGGCGACATCAAGACCACTGTCCCGGCCCCGGCCGAGCCCGAGCCGGCCCGTCCGGCCACGGTGTAAGGAAGCAGCAGCATGAAAATCGACTGGGTAGCTCTCGGCTCCGTGTTCGGCGTGAGCCTCGTCGCCACCGTCGCCCTGGTGGGCCTCTTCACCCTGGGCGTCGTGGGCCTGACCAAGCAGGAAGCGGCCGCACGCGCCGGAGGTTCCGGCATCGCGGCCCGCACCGGCGCCTACGCCTGCTTCGCGCTCTGTGCGGCAGCCGTGTCGTACGGGATCTATCTGATCGTCGTCTGACGTTTCGAACCTCGTGAAGGGCCGGGCCGGGACACCCACGGGTGTGCCGGACCCGGCCCTTCGCATGTCCGTCGGTGTGGGGCTCGGCACACTGTCGCACCGCAGGTCAAGGGCGAGTTGACGGGCGTTCGCGGGCGTGGTGGACTGCCGGGGCCATCAACGGCGGCAGAAGAGGAAGTCCGGTGCGAATCCGGCGCGGTCCCGCCACTGTCACCCGGGAGCAAGAGCCACCCGGGGAGCCAGGAACTCTCGCCGCCGTCACGTCGAACCAGGGCGCGGACCCTGAGTGAGGACTCCTGCCATGCCTGGCCGCGGTACAGCCCTGTCCTTCGGACACCACGTCCCGGATCACTGATCCGATGCGTGCCGACCGAATCTTCGTGTACGGCGCCGCGGCCGGCCTCGCCGGCGACCGACTCCTGGGCGATCCCCGCCGGGGACATCCGGTCGCCGTGTTCGGGCGGGCGGCAGGCGCCGTCGAGCGTGTCCTGTGGCGTGACGACCGCGGCCGGGGCGCCCTGCACACAGCGGTGTGCGCGGGCGGCGCCGTCGCCGCGGCGGCCCTGGCCGCCCGTGCCGCTCGCCGCTCCCCCCTCGCCTCGGTCGCGCTGACCGCCGCCGCCACCTGGGCCGTCGTCGGAGGCACGACGCTCGGTCGCGAGGCCACGGCCATCGGCGAGGCGCTGGCCGCCGGGGACGTCGACGCGGCACGGAAGCGCCTGCCGCATCTGTGCGGGCGCGATCCGCAGTCCCTGGACGAGCGGCAGATCGCGCGCGCCGTCGTGGAGTCCGTCGCCGAGAACACCTCCGACGCGGTCGTCGGCGCCCTCGTGTGGGGCGCGGTCGCGGGCGTGCCGGGGCTGGTGGGCTTTCGCGCGGTGAACACCCTGGACGCGATGGTCGGCCACAAGTCGCCCCGCCACCGACGCTACGGCTGGGCCTCGGCGAGGCTGGACGACGTCGCGGGATGGCCCGGTGCGCGGCTGACCGCCGCGCTGGCGGCCGTCTGCGGACCGGACCCGCGCGGCGCGGTGCGCGCCTGGCGGGCCGACGCGGGCAGGCACCCCAGCCCCAACGCGGGCCCCGTCGAGGCGTCCTTCGCGGGCGCGCTCGGCGTACGACTCGGCGGGACCCTCTCGTACGGCGGGCGCGTCGAGCACCGGCCCGTGCTCAACGAGCGGGGACGGGCAGTGGAGTTCGGGGACATCGGGCGGGCGGTACAACTGTCGCGCCGGGTCGGGCTCGTGACCCTGGCGGTCTGTGCGGGCGCCCGGCTCGCCGTGGGAGCAGCGATGGGACGGAGACGGGCATGAGCGGTGGACTGCTGGTCGCGGGGACCACGTCCGACGCGGGCAAGAGCGTCGTCACTGCCGGGATCTGCCGGTGGCTGGTGCGGCAGGGGGTGAAGGTCGCGCCGTTCAAGGGGCAGAACATGTCCCTCAATTCGTTCGTGACGCGCGAGGGCGCGGAGATCGGGCGGGCGCAGGCCATGCAGGCGCAGGCCGCGCGCGTGGAGCCGTCGGCGCTGATGAACCCCGTGCTGCTCAAGCCGGGCAGCGACCGTTCCAGCCAGGTGGTGCTGATGGGCAGGCCGGTCGGTGAACTGAGCGCCCGCGGCTACCACGGGGGAAGACAGCGGGAGTTGTTCGAGCCGGTCATGGCGTGCCTGGACGAACTGCGGGGCACGTATGACGCCGTGATCTGCGAGGGGGCCGGCAGTCCGGCCGAGATCAATCTGCGGCGTACGGACATCGTGAACATGGGCATCGCGCGGGCCGCCGGGCTGCCGGTGCTGGTGGTCGGCGACATCGACCGGGGCGGGGTGTTCGCTCAGTTCTTCGGCACGACGGCGCTGCTCGGTCCCGAGGACCAGGCACTCGTCGCGGGCTATCTGGTCAACAAGTTCCGCGGTGACGTGTCGCTGCTCGAACCGGGACTCGACATGCTGCGCGGCCTCACGGGACGGCCGACGTTCGGTGTGCTGCCGTACGCGCACGGGCTCGGCATCGACGAGGAGGACGGCCTGAGGGTGTCCCTGCGCGGTGCCGTACGCGAGTCGGTTCTCGCGGCGCCCGTCGGCGAGGACGTGCTGCGGGTCGCGGTGTGCGCGGTGCCGCTGATGTCGAACTTCACCGACGTCGACGCGCTGGCGGCCGAACCGGGCGTCGTGGTCCGCTTCGTGGACCGCCCGGAGGAACTCGTCGACGCCGACCTGGTGGTCGTCCCGGGCACGCGCGGGACGGTCAGGGCGCTGGCGTGGCTGCGCGAGCGCGGTCTGGCGGACGCGCTGGCGCGGCGGGCGGCGGAGGGGCGGCCGGTGCTTGGCATCTGCGGCGGCTTCCAGGCGCTGGCTGAACACATCGAGGACGACGTCGAGTCGAGGGCGGGCGAGGTCGACGGGCTCGGGCTGCTCCCGGTGCGGGTGCGGTTCGCGCGTGAGAAGACGCTCGCCCGTCCGGTGGGTGAGGCACTGGGCGAGCGGGTCGAGGGTTACGAGATCCATCACGGGGTCGCGGAGGTGGGCGGCGGCGAGCCCTTCCTGGACGGCTGCCGGGTGGGCTCGGTGTGGGGGACGCACTGGCACGGATCGCTGGAGAGCGACGGCTTCCGGCGGGCGTTCCTGCGGGAGGTCGCGGTGCGGGCGGGACGGCGTTTCGTACCGGCGCCGGACACGAGCTTCGGGGCCCTGCGGGAGGAGCAGCTGGACCTGCTGGGCGATCTGATCGAGGAGCACGCCGACACGGGGGCGTTGCTGCGGCTCATCGAGGACGGGGCGCCGGCGGGACTGCCGTTCGTGCCGCCGGGTGCGCCGTGAGGCGGGCCGGCGCGGGCAGCGCCTGCGGCGTTCCTGTCCCCGGTCCTGTCCTGTCCCGAACCGGGGCTCCGTCCCCGGCCCCGTTCCAGTGGATCCGTCACCGGGCCACCGCGCCCCGGGTGCCGACGGGCCCGAATTGCGAAGGAGTGATCAAGGAATGAGCACCCCCTATCCGTTCACCGCGGTCGTCGGGATGGACGATCTGCGGTTGGCGCTGCTGCTCAACGCGGTCAGTCCGGCGGTCGGCGGTGTGCTCGTGCGCGGAGAGAAGGGAACCGCGAAGAGCACCGCCGTGCGGGCGCTCGCGTCGCTCATGCCGGATGTCGGCGTCGTCGCCGGGTGCCGCTTCTCCTGTGCGCCGGCGGCGCCGGACGCCTCGTGCCCCGACGGACCGCACGAAGCCGGTCCGGGTGCCGCACGGCCCGCCCGCATGGTCGAGCTGCCGGTAGGCGCCTCCGAGGACCGGCTCGTCGGTGCGCTCGACATCGAGCGGGCGCTCTCGGAGGGTGTGAAGGCGTTCGAGCCGGGGCTGCTCGCCGACGCGCACCGCGGGATCCTCTACGTGGACGAGGTGAATCTCCTTCATGATCACCTCGTCGATCTCCTGCTGGACGCCGCCGCCATGGGCGCGTCCTACGTCGAGCGTGAGGGCGTCTCCGTACGGCACGCCTCCCGCTTCCTGCTCGTCGGGACCATGAACCCAGAGGAGGGCGAGCTGCGGCCCCAGCTGCTGGACCGTTTCGGGCTCACCGTGGAGGTCGCGGCCTCCCGCGACCCCGACCAGCGGGTCGAGGTCGTACGGCGCAGGCTGGCGTACGACGACGATCCGGCGGGCTTCGCGGCGCGCTGGGCGGGCGAGGAGACGGCGCTGCGCGGGCGGATCGTCGCGGCGCGTGAACTGCTGCCCGGCGTCGTCCTGGGTGATGTGGCGCTGCGTCAGATCGCGGCGACGTGCGCGGCGTTCGAGGTCGACGGCATGCGCGCGGACATCGTGATGGCCCGTACGGCGACCGCGCTGGCGGCGTGGGCGGGTCGGGACGAGGTCACGGAGGAGGACGTACGCCAGGCGGCGCTGCTGGCCCTGCCGCACCGCAGGCGGCGAGCTCCGTTCGACGCTCCGGGCCTGGACGAGTCGAAGCTCGACGAGACGCTGGACGAGTTCGGCGGGGGCGAGGACGAACCGGACCCCGACCCCGACCCGGACGGCGGGCCCGGGCCCGAGGGCGGACCCGGCGGTGGCGGAGGGGGCGGCGTGCCGCCGCAGGGCGGTGGCCCCGACGCACCGGAGGCCTCCGAAGCCGCCGGATCCGAAGCCGCCGGATCCGAGTCCGCGCCCGCTCCGGCTCCCGGTGCCGGGAGCGGCGGACAGCAGCAGCCCGTACGCGCGGCGGAGCCGTTCCGTACGAAGGTGCTCAGCGTGCCCGGCCTCGGTGAGGGAGCGGCGGGGCGCAGGTCCCGGGCGCGTACCGAGCAGGGGCGTACGACCGGCTCACGGCGCCCCCAAGGGGCGCTCACCAAGCTGCACCTGGCGGCCACCGTGCAGGCCGCCGCCCCGCACCAGCGCGCCCGCGGGCGCAGCGGACGGGGTCTCGTGGTCCGCCGGGACGATCTGCGGCAGGCGACCCGCGAGGGCCGCGAGGGGAACCTCGTGCTGTTCGTGGTGGACGCCTCCGGGTCGATGGCGGCCAGGAAGCGGATGGGCGCGGTCAAGGGCGCGGTGCTGTCGCTGCTGCTCGACGCGTACCAGCGGCGCGACAAGGTGGGCCTGATCACGTTCCGCGGCAAGGACGCCGAGCTGGCGCTGCCGCCCACCTCGTCGGTCGACGCGGCCGCGGTACGGCTGGAGTCGCTGCCGACGGGTGGCCGTACACCGCTCGCGCAGGGGCTGCTCAAGGCCCACGACGTGCTGCGCGTCGAGCGGCTGCGCGACCCGTCGCGCCGTCCGCTGCTGGTGGTCGTGACCGACGGCCGCGCCACCGCGGCGGGCGCCGGGGACGCCTTCGGGTCCGCGCTGCGCGCCGCCCGGCTGCACGCCGGTGAGGGGACCGCGGCCGTCGTCGTGGACTGTGAGGCCGGGCCGGTGCGGCTCGGCCTGGCCGGCACGCTCGCCGGATCGCTCGGCGGCAGTGCCGTCACGCTCGACGAGCTGCGGGCCGAATCGATCGCCGGGCTCGTCAAGGACGTCCGGGACGTAACCACCGCCAGGAGGGCCGCTTAATGCCGCAGGGACAGCCGTCCGTCGTACCGAACGACGGGCTCACGACCCGCCAGCGCCGCAACCGCCCGCTGGTGTTCGTGCACACGGGCATCGGCAAGGGGAAGTCGACGGCCGCGTTCGGGCTCGCGCTGCGGGCCTGGAACCAGGGCTGGCCGGTCGGGGTCTTCCAGTTCGTGAAGTCGGCGAAGTGGAAGGTCGGCGAGGAGAACGCGCTGAAGGTGCTGGGTGCCAGCGGCGAGGGCGGCACGGTCGCCTGGCACAAGATGGGCGAGGGCTGGTCCTGGATCCAGCGCGAGCCCGCGGAGGGCGAGCAGTCCAACGAGGACAAGGCGCGTGAGGGCTGGGAGCAGGTCAAGCGGGACCTGGCCGCGCAGACGCACCGGCTGTACGTGCTCGACGAGTTCGCCTACCCGTTGCACTGGGGCTGGATCGACACCGACGAGGTGATCGAGGTGCTGCGCGACCGGCCGGGCACCCAGCACGTCGTGATCACGGGTCGGAACGCGCCGCAGAAGCTGATCGACTTCGCCGACCTGGTCACCGACATGTCGAAGGTCAAGCACCCCATGGACGCGGGGCAGAAGGGCCAGCGGGGCATCGAGTGGTAGCACGTCTCGTCATCGCCGCGCCGTCGTCGGGCGCGGGCAAGACCACGGTCGCGACGGGCCTGATGGCCGCGTTCGCCGAGCGGGGTCTCGAGGTCTCGCCGCACAAGGTCGGCCCCGACTACATCGACCCCGGCTACCACGCGCTGGCCACGGGGCGGCCCGGCCGCAACCTCGACGCGTACCTGTGCGGCACGGAGCTGATCGCGCCGCTGTTCCTGCACGGGGCGCGGCGCAGTGACGTCGCCGTCGTCGAAGGCGTGATGGGGCTGTACGACGGCGCCGCCGACCAGGGCGAACTGGCGTCGACGGCGCAGGTCTCGAAATTGCTGCGGGCGCCGGTGGTGCTGGTCGTGGACGCGTCGTCCCAGTCGCGGTCGGTGGCGGCGCTGGTGCACGGGTTCGCGTCGTGGGACCCGGAGGTGCGGATCGGCGGTGTGATCCTCAACAAGGTCGCCACGGACCGGCACGAGCATCTGCTGCGGGAGGCGCTGGGCGGGTCGGGAGTACCGGTGCTGGGCGTGTTGCGGCGTGCGGCCGATGTGGCGACGCCGTCGCGGCATCTCGGGCTGGTGCCGGTCGCGGAACGGCACGTCGAGGCGGTGGACGCCGTCAGGGCCATGGCCGCGCAGGTACGCGCCGGGTGCGATCTGGACGCGTTGCTGGCTCTGGCCCGGTCCGCGCCGGCACTGCGCGAGACGCCCTGGGTGCCCGGGACCGGTGAGGAGGGGCCGCGGGCGGACGCTCCGGCTCTCGCCCGGGGTGCGCGGGACGACGGCCCGCGACGGCCGGTGATCGCCGTCGCCGGTGGGGCGGCGTTCACGTTCTCGTACGCGGAGCACGTCGAGTTGCTGCGGGCCGCGGGCGCCGAGGTGGTGGGCTTCGACCCGCTGCGGGACGAGCAGTTGCCCGAAGGGACCCGTGGGGTGGTCATCGGCGGCGGGTTCCCCGAGGTGTACGCGCCCGAGTTGTCCGCGAACGAGCCGTTGCGCAAGGCGGTGGCCGAACTGGCGCGCTCCGGGGCGCCCGTCGCCGCCGAGTGCGCCGGGTTGCTGTACCTGGCCCGGTCCCTGGACGGCAGGCCCATGTGCGGCGTCCTCGACGCCGAGGCGCGGATGTCGGGACGGCTGACGCTCGGCTACCGGGAGGCCGTCGCGGTGAGCGACAGTCCGCTGGCCGCCGCGGGAACGCGGCTGCGGGGCCACGAGTTCCACCGCACGGTGCTGGAACCGGGCTCCGGGCCGGTGCCCGCCTGGGGCATGGTGCGGCCGGAGCGCCGGGTGGAGGGATTCGTGCAGCGGGGCGTGCACGCCAGTTACCTGCACACGCACTGGACCTCGCGGCCCGAGGTGGCCGCCCGGTTCGTGGCGGCCTGCCGGTCATGACGGGACCCGGTCCGCTCCGTTCACTCCGCTCACTCCGCCACGCCGACGACCAGCCAGATGAACCCCACTCCCCCGACGGTGCACAGCAGGGTGGACCGGGCGGGGTGTTCGTGGTGGGCCTCCGGCAGGATCTCGGCGGCGGCGAGGTAGAGGAGCGCGCCGCCGAAGAAGCCGAGGTAGCTGCCGAGAAGTTCCTCAGGAAGAGTGAACAGCACGGTCGACGCCGCCCCGACGACGGGGGCGGCCGCGTCGGCGACGAGCATCATGTTCGCCTTGCGGCGGGTGTTCCCGTACAGGCTGGTGATCGTGTACGTGTTGAACCCGTCGGCGAAGTCGTGGGTGATCACGGCGAGTGCCACGGTCGCGCCCATCCCGCCGCCCACCTGGAACGCGACGCCGAGCGCCACGCCGTCCATCAGGCTGTGGGTGACCATGGCCGCGGCCGCCGTCAGGCCCACCTGCGGGACCCGGTGGTCCGCGCCGTGCGCCGCCTGCCGCACGGCCAGCAGCCGTTCCACCATGTGTGCCAGCAGGAAGCCGCCGACGAACAGCAGCAGCGCCCGCGGCACTCCCAGCACCGGCCCGCCCGCGGCCTCCAGCGCCTCGGGCAGCAGTTCCAGGCCGACGACCCCGAGCATCAGGCCGCCCGCCAGGCCGAGGACGAGATGCCGGCGGTCGGTGACGCGACCGGCCGTCCAGCCTCCGAAGAGGGTCATGAGGAACGCGCCGAGCGCGACGATCACCGCCATGTGCTCTTGCTAGCCGATTCGGGGGGCTTCGCGCACATCCCGGTACCGCACGATTCGCCCGATTGACCAGCCGCCGACCACCGCCCCGAGGAGCCGCCCCGTGAACGACACCGTGAACCTGGTCGTGGGTGTGGGAGCGTCACGGGGCGTGCCGGTCGACGAGGTGTACACGCTGGTCGTCACGGCACTGCGCGAGGCGGGTCTGTCCCGGGCCGACGTGATGGCGCTGGCGACCGTCGACGCGAAGGCCGGGGAGCCCGGAGTCGTCGGCGCCGCCGATCGGTTGGGCGTCCCCCTGCTGACGTACGGCGCGGGGCGTCTTGCGCGGGTGCCGGTGGAGAACCGGTCCCCGGCGTCACTGCGCGCGGTGGGTACGCCGTCGGTGGCGGAGGCCGCGGCGCTGGCGGAGGGCGGCCAACTGCTCGTGCCCAAACGGCGGTCGTCCCCGACGGGCCGGGCTCCGGGTGTGACGTGCGCGATCGCCCGCAGGCCGTCGCGCACTTCACAGACCTCTGCCGGGATCGGGCCGCAGGGGACATGATGGCGGTCGTGCGTATGTTCCCCGACGCTCACCACTGTTCGATCCCGCATTGTCCGACCCCGCATCACCCGATCCCGCATTGTCCGACCCCGCATCACCCGATCCCGCATTGTCCGACACTGCACCGTTCGACCCGCACCGCTCACCCCCCACACCCGAGGAGACTTCCGTGACCAGCTCACCCCCACCACGGCACGGCAGCCATGTACGCGCACGCTGAGCACCCCGAGCATCCCGAGGAGCCGCAGCAGCGCTCCACCGGGCACGACCTGCGTCACCACGGCGACGCGGAGGTACGGGACGGGGCGGCGGATCTGATCGATCTCGCCGTCAACGTCCGCACCGGTACCCCGCCGAGCTGGCTGCGCGAGCGCATCACCGACTCGCTCGGCTCGCTGGCGGCGTACCCCGACGGCCGGGCGGCCCGTGCCGCGGTCGCCCGCCGGCACGGGTTGCCGGAGCAGCGGGTGCTGCTGACGGCGGGAGCGGCGGAGGCGTTCGTACTGCTGGCGCGCGCCCTTCCGGTACGGCGGCCGCTGGTCGTGCACCCGCAGTTCACCGAACCCGAGGCCGCGCTTCGGGACGCCGGGCACACCGTGGATCGGCTGCTGCTGCGCGAGGAGGACGGCTTCCGCCTCGACCCGAAGGCCGTACCGGACGAAGCGGACATGGTCGTGATCGGCAACCCGACCAATCCGACGTCGGTGCTGCACCCGGCGCAGGACATCGCCCGGCTGGCCCGGCCCGGTCGTCTGCTGGTCGTGGACGAGGCCTTCATGGACGCGGTGCCCGGCGAACGCGAGGCGCTGGCAGGACGCACGGATGTGCCCGGCCTGGTGGTGCTGCGCAGTCTCACCAAGACCTGGGGACTCGCCGGCCTGCGGATCGGCTACGTACTCGCGGAGCGGCAGACGATCGCGGCCCTGGAGCGGGCTCAGCCGCTGTGGCCGGTGTCCACACCCGCGCTGGTCGCGGCAGAGGCGTGCATGGGCCCTGCCGCCCTTGCCGAGGCGGAGGCCGCCGCACGGCGGACAGCCGCGGACCGTGCCCATCTGCTGGCGGGACTGGCGGAGTTCGAGGAGGTGCGGGCCGTGGAGTCGGCGGAAGGGCCGTTCGTCCTCGTGCGGGTGCGGCGTGCCGCGCAGGTGCGTGACCGGCTGCGGCTGCTCGGCTTCGCCGCCCGCCGCGGCGACACGTTCCCCGGACTCGACGAGGAATGGCTGCGGCTGGCGGTCCGGGACCGGATGACGACGAATCGATTCCTCCAGGCGCTCGACCAGGCACTGGCGATGGTCGGCCACTGAGGGCCCGATCGCCGAAGCGACCGGCCCCTCCTTCCGCAAGAGGGTGCCGGTCGCTGTGACGGGTCGTCAGGCCGTGAAGGACGCCGGGTCGGTCACGGCTGCCGACCGTGGTGGTGTCAGGCCCTGGAGCGGCGGCGGGCGAGGATCGTCGCCGCGACACCGGCCGCGAGCAGCACGCCGGCGCCGCCCGCGAGGTACGGCGTCGCGGAGCTGCCGCCGGTCTCCGCGAGGTTCTCCGTCGGGGACTCCTCGCCGGTCTGGGGAACGACGCCTTCGCCGGTGTCGCCACCGGCAGGCGTGTCCTCCGCCGGGGCGTCGTCGCCCGGCAGGTCGTCACCGGGGGCACCCGGCTCCGACGGCTGTGCGGGCGAGTTCGCCGCGGCGGGCGACTCGCAGGTCGCCTCCACGAGCGTGACGTCGCCCTCGACCTCGGCGACGTTCAGGTCCAGCGGGTTGACGGAGACCTTGAGCTGCAGCGCTGTGGCCGCGGCCGTACGGGACGTGGTCTGTGTCTTCGACAGTTCGAGGCTCACCTCGCCCACGCCCGCCACCTGGACACGCGTCGGGCCGCTCGCGCTGAGCGTGGCCTTCTTGCCCAGGACGGTCACCCGGCCCAGGACGTTCGATTCGGCGACGGGCTCTCGGCCCGCCTCGCAGACGGCCTTGGAGGTGGCCTGCTCGACCTCGATCAGGGACAGCACGGGGAGACCGGGCACGTGCACCTTGGCACGGACGAGGTTGCTGTAACCCTCGGCCCTGGCGCCCTCGACCGTGGCCTTGGACGTGGCCACGTCGGCACGCAGCAGCTGCACCGGCCTGCCGCCTTCGACGTCTTCCAGCTTCACGCTCAGCGCCGTCTTCTCGGCGCTTTCGGGAGCCTGGACCTCGTTGAGCGTGGTCTTGAGCGGCACCTGCACGGTCTTGTCGAGCAGCGAGACGTCCAGACCGGCGCGGAGCACGACCGCGGTGGCACGCCCCTCGGAACCGCCGGTGGCGTGCGCGGGAACGGCGAGCGCGACGGGTCCGGCGACCAGCGCGGCGGCGACCGTCACGGCGGCGGCCCGGCGTACGGGCATGCGGAAGGTATTGCTGTTCAAAGCGGTGGAACCCCCACAGAGACTTGACGTCGCCGACTCGTCCCACAGGGACATGTGGGAGGCGGCGACTGAGACACCGGGATTCTTGCGCACGCAGAGTGAACTAACGAACACCTGAAGCGAATTCACTCCAAAGGGTGGCTTCAGAATTGGCTTCCGAGTTGGCTTTCGATTCTCCGGGCACGGGCGTTCCACCACGGCCCGCGCGTCACCCTCCCGGGGCGGCGCGTCGGCGCGGGGGCGAAAGCACGCGAAAGGTGCTTCAACGACAGCCGGAGCCGCCGGGACACGGCCGGTCGACCGACCCGGCGGCCGTCTGTGGCCGAAAGCCCTCCGTCACCCGACGACCGTCAGCCGACGACCCGCCCCTCGAGCACGATCCGGCGCGGCGCGGCCAGCACCCGTACGTCGGCCCGCGGGTCCTCGTCGTACAGCACCAGGTCCGCCGGAGCGCCCTCCTCGAGCGACGGGCGTCCCAGCCAGCTCCTGGCCCCCCATGCCGTGGCCGACAGCGCCTCGATCGGCGGGATGCCGGCCTTCACCAGTTCCGCGACCTCCGCGGCCACCAGCCCGTGTGCGAGGGAACCGCCCGCGTCCGTGCCGACGAAGACCGGGACGCCCGCGTCGTACGCCGCGCGCACGGTGTCGTAGCGACGCTCGTACAGCCGCCGCATATGGGCCGACCACCGGGGGAACTTGGACTCGCCGCCCGCCGCGAGAGCGGGGAAGGTGGCGATGTTGACGAGCGTCGGGACGATGGCGACACCGCGCTCCGCGAACAGCGGGATCGTGTCCTCGGTGAGCCCGGTCGCGTGCTCGATGCAGTCGATGCCCGCCTCGACGAGATCGCGCAGCGAGTCCTCCGCGAAGCAGTGCGCCGTCACCCGGGCGCCCAGGCGGTGCGCCTCCGCGATGGCCGCCTCCACCGCCCCCCGCGGCCAGCACGCGGTCAGGTCCCCGGCCTCCCGCTCGATCCAGTCACCGACGAGTTTGACCCAGCCGTCGCCGCGCCGGGCCTCCTGCGCCACGTACGCCACCAGATCCTCCGGCTCGATCTCGTGCGCGTAGTTGCGGATGTACCGGCGGGTGCGGGCGATGTGCCGGCCCGCCCGGATGATCTTCGGCAGATCCTCGCGGTCGTCGATCCAGCGGGTGTCGGAGGGAGATCCGGCGTCACGGATCAGCAGCGTCCCCGCCTCCCGGTCGGTCAGGGCCTGCTTCTCGCTGGTCGCCGCGTCGACCGGGCCGTGGTGGTCGAGGCCGACATGGCAGTGGGCGTCGACCAGTCCGGGCAGCGCCCAGCCGTGCACGGTGACCGCCTCGGCGCGGGGTCGCTCGAAGGTGATCCGGCCGTCCACCGCCCACACTTCGTCCCGCACCTCCTCCGGCCCGACGAGCACCCGCCCCTTCACATGCAGCACCGTGTGATCACTCATGTCAGGAACTGTACGAGGGGCTCGGTACCCTCGAGCGAGAGCCCGAACACTGTCCGAACAGCGTCCTGGTCGCGGCCGCCGTCCCGGCCGCCGCCGCCGTCCCGGCCGCCGTCCGGACAACCGAGAGAAACAGAGCGCCGCCGTGACACACCCGCTGCTGGACCTGGCCCCGCTGACCGCCGCGCACTTCGCGTCCATCGAGCGCAGGGTCGCGGCCCTGCTCGGCACCGATCAGGACGTGGTCGTCATGCAGGGCGAGGCGCTGCTTCCCCTGGAGGGCTGCATCCGCGGCGGCGCGCGCCCCGGTTCCACGGCGCTGAACGTGGTCACAGGTCCCTACGGGCAGACCTTCGGCAACTGGCTGCGCGACTGCGGTGCGCACGTCGTGGACCTCGAGGTGCCCTTCCACACGGCGGTGAGCGCCGACCAGGTGGCGCAGGCGCTGGCCGACCGTCCCGAGATCGACTTCGTCTCGCTGGTGCACGCGGAGGCGGCGACGGGCAACACGAACCCCGTCGCCGAGATCGGCGAGGTGGTCCGGGCGCACGGGGCGCTGTTCATGCTTGACGCGGTCGCCTCCGTCGCCGCGGAGCCGCTGCTCCCGGACGCCTGGGGTGTGGACCTGTGCGTGATCGGCGCCCAGAAGGCGATGGGCGGCCCGGCCGGCGTCTCCGCCGTGTCCGTGAGCGATCGGGCGTGGGAGCGCATCGCGGCGAACCCGGCCGCGCCGCGCAGCTCGTACCTGTCGCTGCTCGACTGGAAGCAGCGGTGGATCGACGGTGGCCGCAAGGCGCTGCTCCACGCGCCCGCCCAGCTGGAGATGCTGGCGCTCGAGGCCTGCCTGGAGCGGATCGAGTCGGAGGGCCTGGACGCGGTGACGACCCGGCACGCCTGCGCCGCGGCGGCGACGCGGGCGGGCGCGGTCGCGCTCGGCGGCGGCCTCACCCCGTACGTCCACGAGGCGCGTGACGCGGCTCCGGTGGCCACGACGCTGCGCGCTCCCGAGGGGGTGGACGCCCGCGACCTGGTGGCGAAGGCGCTCGCCGCCGACCCGTCGCTGCCGTTGATCGCGGGTGGCGGTGCGCTGGCGACGGAGATGGTCCGGGTCAACCACTACGGCCCCGACGCCACCCGCGGCGTGGTGCAGTCCTCGCTCGCGGCACTGGGCGGCGCACTGGCCGAGCACGGCAGGCCGGTGGACCTCGAGGCCGCGCGCCGGGCCGCCGGGGAGAACTGGAAGTAGCCGGACCGACCGGATTTCCGTAAACATATTTTCAGGGCGGGCGACAGCGTAAAAGAAAATGCGGGGAGCAAATGAAGTAAACAGCTCCCCGCATTCTGCTGCCCCCGATCTCCACGGCTAAACGTAGAGATTCATATCGGTTCGGGAGCCGATTCAATCACATGTCAACTGGGTTACCGACATGTGACCGACCACACATCGAGGTCGGTATCCGAGGATTTTTCCGGGCAAAGCCGCCTGTTCACCGGGTGATCGGCGATCGGCTCGCGCACGCGTGATAACACAAGGGCTCTCACCACCCAACCCCTCCGACCGATGCATTCTTTGAATTTGCTCGGTAAATTGAATCGACATGACCGCCGCACAAGAAGACCTTGTACGAGCCCGAGACGAATTCCTGGAGATCGACACCCCGCGAGTGGAGGACGGAGCCGCGATCTGGCGCATAGCCCGCGACTCCGAGGTCCTGGACCTCAACTCCTCGTACAGCTACCTGCTGTGGTGTCGCGACTTCGCAGCCACCTCCGTCGTGGCTCGCGACCATGACGGAGCACCCGTCGCCTTCGTCACCGGATACGTACGCCCCGACCGCCCGGAGGCGCTCGTCGTCTGGCAGGTGGCCGTCGACCGTGCACACCGGGGCCGGGGGCTGGCCGGCGTCCTGCTGGACGCGCTGACCTCCAAGGTCGCCGGCGGACACGGAGTTCGCGAGATCGAGACGACCATCACCCCGGACAACACCGCCTCCGACGCCCTGTTCACCTCCTACGCCAAGCGCCAGGGAGCATCCCTCAGCCGCGAAGTCCTCTTCGACGGCGAGCTGTTCCCCGAGGGAACCCACCAGCCGGAAGTGCTGTACCGCATCGGCCCCGTCGCTGCCTGACACACGCCGCGCGGCCACGCGCCGGCACGGCACGTGACCGCCGACGTGTCATCCCAGACCTCTCGCGCCCGACCCCACCCCCTGGAGTTCGCTGTGACCATCACCCCGCCCGCCCTGAGCGTCTTCGAGACCCTCGAGTCCGAGGTGCGCAGCTACTGCCGCGGCTGGCCCGCCGTGTTCGACCGCGCGCAGGGCAGCTACCTCCACGACGAGGACGGCCACACCTACCTCGACTTCTTCGCCGGCGCCGGATCGCTCAACTACGGGCACAACAACCCGGTGCTGAAACGCGCGCTGATCGACTACATCGAGCGCGACGGCATCACCCACGGCCTGGACATGGCCACCACCGCCAAGCGCGCGTTCCTGGAGTCGTTCCAGAACGTGATCCTGCGGCCGCGTGACCTGCCGTACAAGGTCATGTTCCCCGGCCCGACGGGCACCAACGCCGTCGAGGCCGCACTCAAGCTCGCCCGCAAGGTGAAGGGCCGCGAGTCGGTCGTCTCGTTCACCAACGCCTTCCACGGCATGTCGCTCGGCTCGCTCGCCGTCACCGGCAACGCCTTCAAGCGGGCCGGCGCCGGGATCCCGCTGGTGCACGGCACGCCGATGCCGTTCGACAACTACTTCGACGGCCAGGTCGAGGACTTCCTCTGGTTCGAGCGGCTGCTCGACGACCAGGGCTCCGGCCTCAACAAGCCGGCCGCCGTGATCGTCGAGACGGTCCAGGGCGAGGGCGGCATCAACGTGGCCCGCGCCGAATGGCTGCGCGCGCTGCAGGACCTGTGCCACCGCCAGGACATGCTGCTGATCGTCGACGACATCCAGATGGGCTGCGGCCGCACCGGCGGCTTCTTCTCCTTCGAGGAGGCCGGCATCGTCCCGGACATCGTCACCGTCTCGAAGTCCATCAGCGGTTACGGACTGCCGCTCGCGCTCACCCTGTTCAAGCCCGAGCTGGACATCTGGGAGCCGGGCGAGCACAACGGCACGTTCCGGGGCAACAACCCGGCGTTCGTGACCGCCGCCGCGGCGCTCAACACCTACTGGGCCGACGGTCAGATGGAGAAGCAGACCCTCGCCCGCGGCGAGCAGGTCGAGCGTGCGCTGCTCGGACTCGTCGACGAGATGGGCGGCGAGGGCGTCAGCTTCCGCGGCCGCGGCCTGGTCTGGGGCATGGAGTTCGAGGACAAGCCGCGCGCGTCCGCCGTCTGCGCCCGCGCCTTCGAGCTCGGACTGCTGCTGGAGACCTCGGGACCGGAGAGCGAGGTCGTGAAGCTGCTGCCGCCGCTGACCATCTCCGCCGACGAACTGGACGAGGGCCTGCGCATCCTGGCTCGCTCCGTCCGAGAGACCGCCTGACCACCCCTACGACCGAGAGGTACAGAAGCACCGTGATCGTCCGATCGTTCAAGGACATCGAGAACACCGAGCGCCATGTGAAGTCCGCTTCCGGCACCTGGGAGAGCAAGCGCATCGTGCTCGCCAAGGAGAAGGTCGGCTTCTCGCTCCACGAGACCGTGCTGTACGCGGGTACAGAGACGTCGATGTGGTACGCGAACCACATCGAGGCCGTGCTCTGCGTCGAGGGCGAGGCCGAGCTGACCAACGACGAGACGGGCGAGACCCACTGGATCGAGCCCGGCACGATGTACCTGCTGGACGGGAACGAGAAGCACACGATGCGTCCCAAGACGGATTTCCGCTGCGTCTGCGTCTTCAATCCCCCCGTCACCGGACGGGAGGACCATGACGAGAACGGCGTGTACCCGCTGCTGACAGAGGAGGGCTGAACCATGACCACCGCACCCGCACGCACCGACCTCTACCCGACCCGTGGCGTCGGCGAGGTACTCACTCCCCGCAAGGACCCGGTCGTCTGGTCGGCACCGGGCGCCCCGGGGCCGATCGCCACCACCGACCTCATGGGCTTCGAGCGGGACGGCTTCCTCACCGTCGACCAGTTGATCGGCGAGGACGAGGTCACCCTGTACCGCTCCGAGCTGGAGCGGCTGATCAGCGACCCGGCGGTGCGCGCCGACGAGCGCTCGATCATCGAGCCCAAGTCGCAGGACGTGCGGTCGGTCTTCGAGGTCCACAAGATCAGTGAGCTCTTCGCCTCTCTGGTCCGCGACGAGCGGGTGGTGGGCAGAGCCCGGCAGATCCTCGGTTCCGACGTGTACGTCCACCAGTCCCGTATCAACGTGAAGCCGGGCTTCGGCGCCTCGGGCTTCTACTGGCACTCGGACTTCGAGACGTGGCACGCCGAGGACGGTCTGCCGAACATGCGCACCGTCTCCGTCTCGATCGCGCTGACCGAGAACTTCGACACCAACGGCGGTCTGATGATCATGCCGGGGTCGCACCGGACGTTCCTGGGCTGCTCGGGCGAGACGCCGAAGGACAACTACAAGAAGTCGCTGCAGATGCAGGACGCCGGCACGCCGTCCGACGAGGCGCTCACCCGCTTCGCCGACGAGCACGGCATCCGCCTGTTCACCGGCAAGGCCGGGTCGGCGACCTGGTTCGACTGCAACTGCATGCACGGCTCGGGCGACAACATCACCCCGTACCCGCGCAGCAACGTCTTCATCGTGTTCAACAGCGTGGAGAACACGGCGGTGGAGCCGTTCGCCGCGCCGGTGCCGCGTCCCGACTTCATCGGTGCACGGGACTTCACGCCGGTGCGGTAGCAGCCTCGTCGCTCACGGGCGGGCCGGCCCCTCCAGGGGCCGGCCCGCCCTTGTGCTGTGTGCCGTGTAAGTCGCCGGCCGTCAGCTGTCGAGCGCCGGGTAGTCGACGAAGCCCTTGTCGTCGCCGCCGAAGAACGAGGCCGGGTCCGGGGTGTTGAACGGTCCGCCCGCCCGGAGGCGGGCCGGCAGGTCCGGGTTGGCGAGGAACAGGGCGCCGTACGCGATCACATCGGCGACGCCGTCCTCGATCAGGGTGAGCGCCTCGGGACCGGTCGGTCCGTCGGTCGCCGGGTTGAGGACAAGCGTCCCGGAGAACTGCTTGCGCAGCGTCTGGGTGATCTCCCGCAGCTCGGGAGCGGCCTCGAGGACGTGCAGATAGGCCAGGCCCAGCGGCTCGAGCCGCTGGACGAGAGCGGAGTAGACGACCTCCGGCTCGGTTTCCCGCATGTCGTTGTACGGGTTGGACGGCGAGATCCGCAGGGCGGTGCGCTCGGCGCCGATCGCGGCGGCGACCGCCTCGGTCACCTCGACCGCGAAGCGGATGCGGTTCTCCACGGATCCACCCCACTCGTCGGTGCGCCTGTTGCTCCCGGGCGCGAGGAACTGGTGGATGAGGTAACCGTTGGCGCCGTGCAGTTCCACGCCGTCGAAGCCCGCCTCGATCGCGTTGCGCGCGGCGGACGCGAAGTCCTCGACGGTCGCGCGGATCTCGTCCGCGGTCAGTTCGCGGGGTGTGACGAAGTCCTTCGGGCCCTCGTGCGTGTAGACCTGCCCCTGCGCCGCCACGGCGGACGCGCCGACGGGGATCAGGCCGTCCGGCAGCAGCACGGGGTGGCCGATCCGTCCGGCGTGCATGAGCTGGGCGAAGATCGTGCCGCCTTCGGCGTGCACGGCGTCGGTGACCTCGCGCCAGGCGGCGACCTGCTCCTCGCTGTGCAGTCCCGGAGTGTCGGGATAGCCCTGGCCGACCACGGAGGGCTGGGTGCCCTCGGTGATGATCAGCCCTGCCGAGGCGCGCTGGCGGTAGTACTCCAGCACGGACGGTGTGGGCGCAAGGCCGGGACCGTAGGCGCGGCTGCGGGTCATCGGCGCCATGGCGATGCGGTTGGCGAGGTGCCTGCCGGCGAGCTGGACGGGGTCGAACGCTGTGGTCATGAGAGCCCCCAGGGCAAGGTTACATGGTCGGCCAAGTAATCGGCCTTCGCCACTGTAGCGCATTGATTGGCCGACCAAGGTAATATTCTGGAAGCAGTCGAAACGGTCGAGGAGAACGCGATGTCCGCACAGGACGCACCGGACGTACAGGGCGCACCGGACGCGCAGGACGTACAGGGCGCCCCGGCGTGCTCCGGACTGCTGCCGCACGCCGCGAGCAGTGGCCCGGTGAGTCATGCCGTGTCGCGGGTCGCGCGGCTCCACCGCATCGCCGCGGGCAAGCTGCTCAAGGGGCTCGGCCTGTACCCCGGCCAGGAGTTCGTGATGATGCGGCTGTGGGACGCGGGCCCGGTGCGCCAGTCGGAGCTCATCAAGGCCGTCGACCTCGACCCGTCGACCGTGACCAAGATGCTCCAGCGCCTCGAGCAGTCCGGCCACGTCCGCCGCTGCCCCGACCCGGCCGACCGCAGGGCCGTCCTGGTCGAGGCCACGGAGCGCAGCTGTGCGCTGCTCTCGGAGGTGTCGGCGGCCTGGGCCGAACTCGAGGCGCAGACGCTCGAGGGGCTGGACGGCGACGAGCGGCGCGAACTCGCCCGGCTGCTGGCCAGGGTCGAGGCGAACCTGTGCACGGAGACGTCGGACTGCCCGGAGCGGCGCTCCTGACGCATCGGGGCTTTCGCTCGCAGCGGTGCGCCGGCGGCCGCCCGGTCACCGGTACGCCGACGCTCCCGGTGACGGGCCCGCCGGGATTCCGGAGCGGGTCAGCCGGCGAGGCGGTCCAGCACCCGTTCGACATCCGCGGGCGAGTTGTAGAGGTGGAAGGCGACACGCAGATTGCCGGCCCGCCCCGATACGACGATCCCGGCCCGGCCCAGCTCGGGCGCCCGGTCCCCGAGACCGGGGACGGCCACCGTGGCCGAGTCGCCGGGCACCGGCTCGTGACCCAGCTCCCTGAGCGCGGTTCTGAACCGCCCGGCCAGCTCGGTGTCGTGGGCGTGCACGGCCTTGACGCCGATCTCCTCCAGCAGCGCCAGCGACTGTTCGGCCCCGTGGTAGGCGAGGTAGGCCGGCGTCTCGTCGTACCGGCGGGCGCTGTGGGCGAGTTCGGCGATCGGGCCGTACATGGTGTCGTTCTGCCACAGCCGTTCGGCGGCAATCGTTCCCGCGTGGAGGGCGAGCAGCGACTCCTGCGCCTCCTCGGTCACGGTCAGGAACGAGACGCCGCGGGGGCAGAGCAGGAACTTGTAGCCGGCCGTGACCGTGTAGTCCCAGTCCCCGGCGTCCATCGGCAGCCAGCCCGCCGACTGGCTGGCGTCGAGAAGGGTACGGGCGCCGTGGGCCCCGGCGGCCGCCCGCACCGCCGCCATGTCGGCGACCCTGCCGTCCGCGGACTGCACGGCGGAGAAGGCGACGAGCGACGTGCCCGGCCGTACCGCGTCCGCCAGCTCGTCCAACGGGACACAGCGCAGCCTCAGGTCGCCACGGGCCGCGAACGGTGTGACGAGGGAGGTGAACTCCCCCTGGGGCGAGAGCACTTCCGCGCCGGGCGGTAGCGAGGCCGCGATCAGCCCCACATGCACGGAGACCGAGCCGCCGACCGCGACCCGGCCCTCGTCCACCCCCACCAGCCGGGCGAACGACTGCCGGGCGGCGGTCACCGCGGAGTAGTCCCCGGCGCCGCCGGCCCTGCCCTCGCCGAGTTCCTCCGCGAGAGCGGTCACGGCACGCACCGATCGGCGTGGCAGCAGCCCGCCCACCGCGGTGTTCAGATAGGTGGCGCGAGGCGTGAACTCCGTGCCGATCAGTGTCCTCGAGATCTCCATGGGACAACCCTGCGGTGCCGGTTGCGCGAGGTCAATCACGCCCTGCCGGCCGGCGGCACCGCCGGGCCGCGCTCAGGAATCCGTCCCCGGACCGGCAGCCGCCGGGACCTCGCAGGCGCCGTCGGCGTCGCAGGCGGCCGCGTCGCCGTCGGCCGGTGTGATCACACGGCCCTGCCACGCCTGCTCCAGCGCCTGTGTGAACAGCTCGGCAGGCTGCCCGCCGGACACCCCGTACCGCCGGTCGAACACGAAGAACGGCACACCACTCGCGCCCAGCTCCGCGGCCTCCCGCTCGTCGGCCCGCACGTCGTCGGCGTAGGCCCTCTCGTCGGCGAGGGTCGCGCGGACCTCCGTCTCGTCGAGCCCGGCCTCCACGGCCAGTGCCACCAGCACCTCCGGGTCGAAGACGGACCGCTCCTCCGCGAAGTTGGCACGGTAGGCGAGCGTGAGCAGTTCGTCCTGGCGGCCGCGGGTCCTGGCCAGGTGCAGCAGCCGGTGGATGTCGAAGGTGTTGCCGTGGTCGCGGCCCTCGGTGCGGTACTCCAGGCCCTCCGAGCGTGCGTTGGAGGCGACATGCTCCTCCATGGCCCGCGCCTCCTCGAGGGTGCGGCCGTACTTCTTCGCGAGCATGTCGACGACCGGAGCGGTGTCCCGCTTGGCACGGTCCGGGTCGAGCTCGAAGGAGCGGTGCACGACCTCGACCTCGTCGCGGTGCGCGAAGGCCGCCAGCCCCTTCTCGAAGCGGGCCTTGCCGATGTAGCACCAGGGACAGGCGATGTCGGACCAGATCTCGACGCGCATGCTTCTTCATCACTCCAGGTCGTACGGGTGCGGGCTGGGCGGTGCGGAGGCCGCCTCCGCCGGGAGGGGAACGCGCTGGACCGGCCGGTCATTCCCCCGGAGGCCGCGCTCGTCGGAGACCGGGACGTGCTCCGTCAGAGCCCCGGACGCACCCCGTCGGACGCCGGGACCGTGAAGCGGAGGATCAGGTGGTTGCCGACCAGGGGCTCCTCGGGATCCGGACACCAGCCGAGGTGCTCGTAGAAGGCCCGGGCCCGCTTGTTCTCCTCGAAGACCTCGAGGCGGGCGGCGGTCACACCCGCCTTCCGCCAGCCCTCGACGACGGCGGCGTGCAGTTCCGTACCCACACCGCAACGCCAGCGCCCCGGGTCGACATGGAACTGCGAAAGGGTCATGACACCCTCCCGCTCGCCGGACGCGGCCACACCGGCGACCACCCCGTCGCGTATCGCGCACAGCACCACGCCGCGGCCGATCGCGCTCTCCCAGCCCGCCCGGCAGCGGGCGTGCTCGGCCGGGCTGTCGAAGGCTTCGTCGGGGATGTGGCCCCGGTAGTACGTGGCACGGGCCTGCGTGTGGAGGGCTGCGACGGCATCGAGGTCTGTGGCGGTGGCGGTCCTGATCATGTGGGAGGAGACGTACCGCGCCCGGCGGTGGTTGCGGCCGGCGGCACTTCGGCGGGTGGCGGCAACCGCGCTTGACCTCAAGCGCGGTTGAGGGTGAACGCTCACGGTCATGACCACACAGACGGATCATTTCGAGATCGCCACGCTCGTCAGCAGGTTCTTCCACGCTCTCGACGAGCGCGGGTTCGCGGACGGCTGGGCCGACGGCTTCTTCACGGACGACGTGCACATGGACGCGCCGGTCGGCGTGTTCGAGGGCCCGGCGGCGGTGCGGGGCACCGAGGAGGCGATCAGGCGGTTCGCCCGTACGCAGCACATGGCCTCGGACGTGCTTGCCGACGTCGACCCCGGGTCGGATACCGGCCTGGTGTCGTGGAACGCGCTGATGGTGCACGTCCACCACGAGGGACCCGACCCGCTGTTCACCGTCGGCGGGCGCTACGAAGCCGACGTGCGGCGCACGGACGACGGCTGGCGGATCAGCCGTGTGTCGCTCGATGTCATCTGGACGACGGGACGACCGCCGGTGCTGCCGCCGTCGGCACGGAGGGCGGCCGGCGGCACGCCGAACACCTCGTCGGCCGGGGACCGTGCGACGGCTCGCTGAGCCCGGTGACCGCCGGGACGTTCGCCGGCCACCGGGGGCGCTCGGTGGAGGGCCGGCCGGCGGTACGGTCAGGAGCCGTCCCGCAGCCCTTCCGGCCAGCCGGCGCGGTACTCGATCCGGTCGAAGGAGACCACGCACCCCTCCCCCACCGGGGACTGGGCCATGAAGCCGACGAGAGCCGCACCGGCGCGGTCCTCGTCGCCGAGCGTGAAGATGCGCACGAAGGTCCAGTGCTCACCGTCCGTGGACGCGTGGAAGGCGAACGCCTTGCCCGTACGGCTGACGCGCAGCCAGACGCTGTCGCCGTCCACGACGAAGGAGTTGGCGTCGTCGGAGTGGCCACGGGTGACGACCGTGCACACCGTCGGCTTGTCCGGGGAGAGTTCGAGGCACAGCTTCGCCCACTCCTGCTCGGTGACGTGCAGGTAGAGCACGCCCGCGTCGAAGGCGGCGGCGAAGCCGGCCTTGACGCGGGCGATCAGCTGGAAGTCGCCTTCCGGCGCGCCGAGCAGTCGGGGCGCGTCGGAGGCCGGTTCCAGGGCGTGGCCCGTCGGCGGGACGAAACGGTCCTGGCGGGGGCCGGCCCAGGCGGTGAGCACACCGTCCTCGTAGGACCAGTCGGCCTCGGGACCGTATGCCCGCAGGGGGAAGGGGAGATCGGGCAGCTTCAGTTCCATGCCGGTCAGTGTTGCAGTTGGCCGTTGAGGAGCCGTGGAAGTGCGTGCGGGTTGTCGTCGCGGAGCTCCGGTGGGAGCAGTGGTGGGGGTGTGTTCTGGTAGGTGACGGGGCGGAGCCAGCGTTCGATGGCGGTGGTGCCGACGGAGGTGGAGGTGGAGGTGGTGGCGGGGTAGGGGCCGCCGTGGTGCTGGGCGGGGGCGACGGCGACGCCGGTGGGCCAGGCGTTGACCAGGATGCGGCCGGCGAGGGGGGTGAGGCGGGCGAGGAGGTCGCTGCCGTGGCCGTTGCCCTGGGTTTCTTCGGTGGAGAGGTGGACGGTGGCGGTGAGGTTGCCGGGCAGGCGGTCCAGTACGGTGCCCGCTTCCTCCGTGGTGGTGTAGCGGGCGACGACGGTGACGGGGCCGAAGCATTCCTCGACGAGGAGGTCGTGGGGGCCTTCGTGGGTGAGGCGGGCGGCGGCCACGGTGAGGAAACCGGGGGTGACGGTGTGGGCGGAGCCGGCGCCGGGGGCGACCGGGGCGTCGACATCGTCCAGTGCGGCGCGTTCGGCGACACCGGCGACGAAGTTGTCCCGCATCCTCTGGTCGAGCAGCACACCGTCCCCGGTGCCGCCGACCGCCTCGGCCAGGGCCTTCACCAGCCGGTCGCCCGCGTCGCCCGCCGGGGTGAGGACCAGGCCCGGCTTCACACAGAACTGCCCCGTGCCCAGCGTCATCGACGCGGCCAGGCCGGCCCCGATCTCCTCGGCGCGCTCGGCGGCGGCCGCCTCGGTGACCACCACCGGGTTGAGCGAGCCGAGCTCGCCGTGGAAGGGGATCGGCACCGGACGGGCGGCCGCGGCGTCGAACAGGGCCCGCCCGCCACGGACCGAGCCGGTGAACCCGGCCGCCGCGACCAGCGGATGACGCACCAGCTCCACCCCCGCCCCGAAACCGTGCACCAGACCGATCACCGACGCGTCGATCCCGTGCTCGGCGGCCGCCCGCCGCAGCACCGCCGCGACCAGCTCCGACGTCGCCGGGTGATCCGGATGCGCCTTGACCACCACCGGACAACCCGCCGCCAGCGCACTGGCCGTGTCCCCGCCCGGCACCGAGAACGCGAACGGGAAGTTCGACGCCGCGTACACGGCCACCACGCCCAACGGCACCTTGTAGCGGCGCAGATCCGGCACCGGCGGAGTCGCGTCCCCATCCGGATGATCAATGATCACCCCCAGGAACGCACCCTCCTCCACCACGTCCGCGAACGCCCGCAACTGATAACACGTACGCGCCAGCTCACCCGACAACCGCACCGGCCCCAACGCCGTCTCCGCGTCCGCCACCTGGACGAGCCCGTCCCGAGCCCCTTCCAGCAACCGCGCGGCAGTACGCAGAAAGCCGGCACGCACGGTCCGGTCGGCCAGTGCGGCACGGGCGCCGTCGGCGGCCCGTACCGCCGCGTCCACGTCCTCCGCTGTGGACTCCACCGCAACCTGTTCGCGCTGCTTCCCGGTTCGGGGGTCGACACTCCAGACTGGTGCTGCTGCCACTGCGGCTTCCTTCCGGTCTCTGCCACCCACCGAGTTTGTTCGGTATTCTGAACAGCGTTCCTGGTGGTGAATATGCTGGGGACTCTATTTCCGGGCGTTCCGCGCGGTCAAGAAGGGGCGTAGAGCAATGTCAGTTGCCGATTCCGGCGGAGCACAGGTCAAGTCCGCCGTGCGGACGGTCGAGTTGCTCGAGTATTTCGCCGGGCAGCCCGGCATGCACTCGCTCGCCGCGGTCCAGGAAGCCGTCGGTTACCCGAAGTCCAGCCTGTACATGCTGCTGCGCACCCTCGTCGAACTCGGCTGGGTGGAGACGGACGCCACGGGGACGCGGTACGGAATCGGGGTGCGCGCGCTGCTGGTCGGTACGTCGTACATCGACGGCGACGAGGTCGTGGCCGCCGCCAGGCCCACGCTCGACCGGCTCTCCGACGACACCACGGAGACCATCCACCTCGCGCGGCTCGACGGCACGAACGTCGTGTATCTGGCGACCAGGCAGTCCCAGCACTATCTGCGGCCGTTCACCCGTGTCGGGCGGCGGCTGCCCGCGCACTCCACATCGCTCGGCAAGGCGCTGCTCGCCACGTACAGCGACGAGCAGGTGCGCAAGATGCTGCCGGAGACGCTCGCGCCGCTGACCGAGCACACCATCACCGACCGCGAGCGGCTCATCGAGGAACTGCACGTCGTCCGCGAGCAGGGCTATGCCGTGGACCGCGAGGAGAACACCCTCGGGCTGCGCTGTTTCGGCATCGCCATCCCGTACCGCACTCCGGCGCGGGACGCGATCAGCTGCTCGGTGCCGGTGGCCCGGCTCACGCCGGCCCACGAACAGATGATCAAGGACGCGCTGTTCGACGCGCGTGACCGCCTCACCCTCGCGACCCGGAGGCTCTGACCGTGGACGTCGTGCTGCGCGAGGTCCAGGACAGCGACCTGCCCGTCATCTTCCGGCACATGAGCGATCCCGAGTCCAACCGGATGGCCGCCTTCACCAGCAAGGACCCCACGGACCGGGCCGCGTTCGACGCCCACTGGGCGCGGATCCGCGCGTCCGACGCGGTGATACGGACGGTGGTCGCGGACCGGGTGGTGGTGGGCCACGCCGCCGTGTACGGGCCGCCGCAGGAGCGGGAGGTCACGTACTTCATCGACCGCGCGCACTGGGGGCGCGGCATCGCCACGCTGGCCTTGCGCGCGCTGCTGGACATCGTGCCGACACGTCCGCTGCACGCACGGGCGGCGGCGGACAACGCGGGGTCGATCAGGGTGCTGGAGAAGTGCGGGTTCATGGTCACGGGAAGGGACCGGGGGTTCGCGAACGCGCGCGGGGAGGACACGGACGAGGCGGTGCTGGTACTGAGGTCGTGACGTCGGGCGGCCCCGGGCCGGTGCTTGACGTCGGGCGGCCCCGGGCCGGTGCTTGACGTCGGGCGGCCCCGGCCTGGGGCCCACGCCGGACCGGGACGTCGGGACCTGGCGCCGCGACGCGGGTCCGGGCCCCCGGGGCGGGCGCCGCCTCCGCCCGCGGGCACATCCACCGGCGGAGGCCGGAAGCGACCGCTCCCCCGCGCGGCGGAGGGGAATCGTCGTCCGGCAGGATCCGGGAGCCGTGGGCGCGGCGGGAACCTGGGGACATGACAACGAGCTCGGCCGACACCGGCCTCCCGCCGCGCGGCCACCCCACACGGTCCGCGCGGGGTGCGCTGCGCACCGTCGCCATCGTGGCCTGTGTGCCCTACGTGGCCCTCAAGATCGCCTGGATCGCGGGCAGCCGCATCGGCATCCCCGACGGCAGCGCCCTGCTGGACCACCCCGTGGCCATAGCTGTCGCCAACAGTCTCACCGTGCTGATGGACGCCGCCGTGGTCGTGCTGGCGCTGCTGCTCACCCAGCCGTGGGGCATGCGGGTGCGGGCATGGCTGCTCGCCGTGCCGATCTGGGCCGCGACCGGCCTTCTCACGCCGATCATGTTCGGCTTCCCGCTGCAGGCGATCGGCACCGCCCTCGGCGGCACCAGGATGCAGGAGGCGGCCGAGGAGCCGTTCCTCGAGGACTGGGTGTTCAACGTCGTCTACGGCGGCTTCATCCTCCAGGGCCTCGCCCTCGGGACGCTCTTCGTGCTCTACACCAGGGATCGCTGGGGCGACCTGCTGCAGGGCAGGGTGTGGGACCTCCCGCTCGCTGCGACGGGCCCGTTCATGCGCGGGGCCGCCGTGGCCGGCTCACTGCTGGCGCTGTTCCCCGGCCTCATGCACCTGCTGTGGGCCACCGGGTCGACGACCGGTCTCCAGGCCGATCGGATCGCCCAGCGCACGACGGACTTCTACATGCTGGAGGGACTGCGCATCGCTTTCGTCGCCGTGGGCGTCGTGAGCGTGCTGCTGCTCGCCTTCCGTATCCGGCCCGCCATGTCCCTGCGGCCTCCGCTGATCGCGGCATGGGTCGGGGCGAGCGCGATGTGCACCTGGGGCGCCTGGATGCTGCTCGGAAGCCTCATGCCGGAGAAGGACGGGACCAAGCAGGCCACGTCACTGCTGGAGCTCACCTACGCTGGTGAGATGATCTCCGGTCTCCTGCTCAGTTGTGCCGTCGCCTCCCTGCTGCGCAGGCGCGGCGCGTGACTCGCTCCGCCTCCGTGTGGCGCGGTCGAGGGCGGGCCCTGTTCGGCCGGCGGGCCAGACTGCGCTGGGTGCATCTGGTGCTCGGCGGCGCGCTGTTGGTGCCGTTCTGGCTGGTCGGCACGGTGCTGATAGGTCCGCTGCACGACGAGCCGAGCATGTGGCCGGGCTCGCTGGCGGTCCAGCTCTCGGCGTACGCCGCCGCGCTGCCGCTCGCCGCGGTCGCCGGCCTGTTCCCGGTGGCCAGACCGCTGTCGGTGGCCGTCACCCGCGCCCTGTGCGGCCTGCCCGGCGAGCGGTTGGCGGACGGGCTCGCGCGTACCCGCGCCGCACGGATCCGCTCCGCGGGCTGGTGCACGCTGCACTTCGGGATCGGGGCCCTGATCAGCGGGGCCTCGCTCGCGCTGCCGCCGTTCGCCGGCGCGGTGATCCTCTCGCCGGTGCTGCCGAGCGTGCGGGGGTTCCTGGGCATTCCGCACTCGGCCTGGTCGTCGGTACTGCTGCCGGTCGCGGGAATCGCGATGCTGCTGGCGCTCGCCGCCGTGTCCGCGGCGGCCGGGGCGCTGCTGGCCCGGCAGGCCCCGGTGCTGCTCGGTCCCACCCCGGCCGACCGGCTGGCCGCGGCCGAGCGGCGGGCGACGGAACTCGCCGAACGCAACCGCCTCGCCCGCGAACTGCACGACTCCGTGGGCCACGCGCTGTCCGCGGTCACCCTTCAGGCAGGCGCGGCCCGTAAGGTGCTGGACAGCGACCGGGACAGCGACGTGGAGTTCGTGCGGGAGGCGCTGACCGCGATCGAGGAGACCACCCGGCGCACCGTGGGCGAACTCGACGCCGTCCTCGGGCTGCTGCGCCAGGACGGCGACGGCGCGGACCGGATCGGCGGCCCGACGCTCGCGACCCTGGACGACCTGCTGTCCCGCAGTGGCGTGTCCGTGTCGCTGCGGGTGGAGGGCGAGCTGGCGGCCGTGGCGGCGCCGGTCTCCCGCGAGGCGTACCGGATCGTCCAGGAAGGGCTGAGCAATGCCCTTCGCCACGCCGGGGGTTCACCGGTGACCCTGTGGATCGCCGCACGCGGCGAGGAGTTGGAGATGAGGATGGAGAACCCCCTGCCCGATCGGGCCCCGGTGGTACGCCCCGGCGGGGGCCGCGGGGTGCGCGGCATAGCCGAACGGGCCGCCCTGCTCGGCGGACGGTCCGGGGCCGGACCGCATGACGGGGTGTGGCGGCTGTCCGCCGTACTGCCGCTGGAGGGACGCCGATGAGCACGGTCCGGGTCGCGCTCGCCGACGACGAGCGGATGGTCCGTACGGCGCTGCGCGTCATTCTCGACGCGGAGCCCGACCTGGAGGTCGTCGGCGAGGCGGCGACCGGCGCGGAGGCGGTGTCCGAGGTGCGCCGGCTGTGCCCCGACGTGGTGCTGATGGACGTGCGGATGCCGGAGATCGACGGTATCCGGGCCACCGAGCAGATCCTGTCCACGATGGCAGAGCCGCCCCGGATCGTCGTCGTGACGACGTTCGAGAACGACTCCTATGTGTACGACGCGCTGCGCGCGGGTGCGGCCGGGTTCCTGCTCAAGCGGGCCGCGGCCGAGGAACTGGTGCAGGCCGTCAGGCTGGTCGCGCACAGCGACTCCCTGCTGTTCCCCTCCGCCGTGCGCTCACTCGCCGCCGAGTACGGCCGCAGGCAGCCCGCGGCCGCGCCGCCGTGGGTGGCGCGGCTGACCGAGCGTGAGGCCGAGGTGCTGCGGCTGATGGCCACCGGCCTGACGAACGCGGAGATCGCCGGCCGGATGGGCGTGGGTCCCGCGACGACGAAGACCCATGTCGCGGCCGTCCTGGCCAAGATCGGCGCGCGGGACCGCACTCAGGCGGTGATCGCGGCGTACGAGTCCGGCTTCATCTCGCCGCGCTGAGCCGTGCGGGACGTCTGGTCCGTGGCCGAACGCGGCTGCTCCGGAGATGAGCAGATCATGAGAAAACGGTCGTGCGGGAACGAACCGGCGATCGCGGTTCGTCCTCGTACGGGATGAACAAGACGATCAGGCGCGCCGCCGTCTTCAGTCTGCTGCTGGTGCTCGCCCTGCTGGTGCGGGCGACCTGGGTGCAGGCGTACGAGGCGACGGCCCTCGCGGACAACGACCACAACCGGCGGAAGATCATCGCGCGGTACGCGCAGCCGCCGGGCGACATCGTCGTCGCCGGTTCTGCGGTCACCGGCTCGACGAGGACGGAGGGAAGCGACCTCGCCCACAAACGCACCTACACCGACGGCGCGCTGTACGCGGCGGTCACCGGCTACAGCTCGCAGGCGTACGGGGCGACGCAGCTCGAGGGCATCTACGCGGACGTCCTCGACGGCACCGACCTCGGCCTGCGGAGCCCGCTGGACACGCTCACCCGCAAGCAGCAGGACCCCGGCGACGTGGTGACGACGATCGACCCCGCGGTCCAGAAGGCCGGCTTCGAGGCGCTCGGCGACAAGAAGGGCGCGGCCGTCGCCGTCGACCCGGAGACCGGGGAGATCCTCGGCATGGTCAGCACCCCCTCGTACGACCCGTCCACGATCAGCGGGACCGCGGACGGCGACGCATGGCGGAAACTGCTCGACGACGAGGACGAGCCGCTGCTCAACCGGGCGCTGCGGCAGCCGCTGCCGCCGGGCTCGACGTTCAAACTGGTCGTCGCGGCGGCCGCGCTCGAGAAGGGTCTGTACTCGTCGGTGGACGAGCGGACCGACAGTCCGAACCCTTACCGGCTGCCCGGCACGGTCACCGACCTGGAGAACGAGAACCCGTCCGCCCCCTGTGAGAACGCCACGATCCGGACCGCGTTGCAGTACTCGTGCAACAACGTCTTCGGCAAGATGGCCGTCGACCTGGGTCAGGACGAACTGCGTGCGACGGCGGAGAAGTTCGGCTTCAACGACGCGAAGCAGGATGTGCCGGTACGGGCGTCGGCGAGTGTCTATCCCACGGGCATGAACGCGTCGTCCACCGCGCTGACCGGCATCGGACAGTTCGATGTGACCGCGACTCCCCTGCAGATGTCCCTGGTGTCGGCGGCCATCGCCAACGACGGTGTCATGGCGTCACCGCACATGGTGTCCAAGGTGGTCTCCGCGGACGGAGACACACTGCGGTCCTACGAGGACGGCGCGTCCCGGCGGATCGTGTCCTCGTCCACCGCGGAACAGCTGCGCAGCGCGATGGTGACGGTGGTCGAGGACGGCACCGGCTCGAACGCGCGGATCCCCGGTCTCGAGGTCGGCGGCAAGACCGGCACGGCCCAGCACGGCGAGAACAACAGCAAGACGCCCTACGCCTGGTTCACCTCGTACGCCGAGGACCCCGGCACCGGCAAAGCCGTCGCCGTCGCCGTGCTCATCGAGGACTCGGGCGCGGAGCGCTCGGAGGTCAGCGGCAACGGCCTGGCGGCGCCGGTGGCGCGGAAGATGATGGAGGCGGCGCTCGAGTAGTCGGCGCGAGGGGGCGCACGGTATGCAGGGACGTCGGCCCTGCCTCACGGAGGTTTTCGTGCGTCCCTTGCGCCCTTTGCCCCGCTCGCTGTCCGGCTGGACCATGGCGGTCTTCGGCGTCCTCGCCGCCGCCCTCGGCCTCGTGGGTCTGATCTCCCCGGATGCCCTGCTCTCGGCCATGGAGTTCGATCCAATACCTGCCGCGCACCGCGCGGATGGTGACCACACCCTGGTGTTCCTGACCGCCTCGTCGATGGCCGCGGTCAATATGGGCGTCTACTACATCCTCGCGTCCCTCACGGACTGGAAGCCATTCTTCCGCTGGACGGTTCCCTTCCGCCTGCTGACCTGCGCGGTCTTCACCCTGGCGGTGCTCACGGGCCGCGCCCCGTCGGGATTCCTGGGTGTGGGCGTGTGGGAGGGCCTGGGGGCCGTCGTGACGGGGCTGGCCCTGCGCTACGAAGACAGGCGCGCGGACCCGGTCCGGGACGCCGGTTGACGCCCGGTGGCCGCCCGTCCGGGTCGTCGGCGACGTCGGCCGCATCGGCGGCGTAGGGGCAATGCACGAGGAACGAGGGGCGTCCCACCCCGCCACCGCTTGCGAATAGGTCGACTGCCGGATCTCCGCCAGGGACCTCAGATGCCAGGTTGCTCTGCGAGGACCGAGGCGAGGGACGGGGCGAGGACCGGGGCAGGGAACCCGGTCGGGACCCGGTCGGGACCCGGTCGGGAGGCGGTGTGCGGACGATGCGCTGGGCGGCGGGGGCGGTACTGGGTGACCGCGACGCGGGGCTCTATCTGGCCGGAGTGGTGACGTCCGGTTTCGGCTCGTCGGCGATGTGGCTGGTGGCCGGCATCTGGGTCAAGTCCCTGACCGGCTCCGACAGTCTGGCGGCGCTGACGACAGCTCTGATGTGGGCGCCCGTCCTCGTCGGACCGCTGCTGGGCGCGGCCGCGGACCGGATGCGCAGAAGACCGCTGCTCATCTGGACGAACCTCGCCATGTCGCTCCTGCTGCTGCCCCTTCTCGCCGTGGACCGTGCGGACCGGGTGTGGATCCTGTTCGCGGTGCTGACCGTGTACGGGGTGAGCTCGGTCGTGCAGGACGCGGCCGAGGCCGGACTGGTGGCGGCGGCCGTCGACAGACGCCTGCTCGGTGACTTCAACGGCCTGCGGATGACGGCGAACGAGAGCATGAAGCTGCTCGCCCCGCTGGCCGGGGCCGCCTTGTTCACCCGGTTCGGCGGTGCGTCCGTGGCACTGCTGGACGCGGTCACGTTCGCGCTGGCCGCCGGGATCTTCGCCCTGGTGCGGGTCCGTGAGGCCGGGCCCGTTGCGCGGGGCGGCGGTCCGCGCGGCAGGACCCTGGAGGGCGCGCGCTTCCTGTGGCGTTCGCCGACGCTGCGGCCGCTGGTGCTGGGCGGGGCCGCGGCGATGGGGCTGGCGGGCCTGAACGGCGCGATGATCTACGCCGTCGTCGACAAGGTGCTCGGCCACTCCCCCGCGTTCGCCGGTCTGCTGTACGCGGTTCAGGGCGCCGGGTCCGTGCTGAGCGGGCTGCTGGCGGGCCCGCTGCTGCGGCGGATGCCTGAGCGGACCTTCGCGGCGGCCGGGATCGCCCTGTTCGCGGCGGCGGCCGGGCTGCGGGCGCTGCCGTACGACGCGGTGGCGCTGATGTGCAGCGGGGCGATCGGGCTGGGGCTCCCGTGCGTGCTGGTCGCCGCGATGACGGCCGTGCAGCGGGAGGCGCCGGACGCCGTACTGGGCCGCACCGCGGCCACCGCGAACACGCTGCTCTTCGTGCCCAACGCGGTGGCACTGGCACTGGGCGCCGGGCTGGTGGCGGTGGTGGACGTCCGCGTACTCCTGCCGGTGGCCGGCGCGGCGGGGGTGGCCGGGGCGGCGCTGCTGGCGGCCCGCCGCGGCTCTCCCGCCGCACCGCCCGTACCCGCGACGGGGCTTGGCCCCCGACCCGGCAGCGGGTGACCCGTCACGGGCGGCGCCCCCGCTCCCGGGCGGGCTTCCCTCGTGGGCCCGCCCGTGACGCCTACGCCGTGGGCGGCCGGAGGGCGGAGCGGATCGCCGTCAGGTCCGCGTCGGAGGCGAGGCCCGCGTGGTACAGGCAGAGTTCCGTCGCGCCGGCGGCCGCCGCCTTCTCCGCGTCCGCGGCGAGGGTGGACGGGGCGCCGCCCATGCCCGCCACCACCGTGAGGTTCGCGGCGAGCACCGTGTGCTCCGTGGCGTGCTCGGCGAACGGCTCCAGCAACTGCGGTCCGCCCGTGCACGGTACGACCACGCCGTCGGCCACCGACAGGATGTGCGCCGGGTCCGTGCCCGCGTTGGCACCGCAGCGGTGGACCGCCGGGTCGGCGTGCAGAAGGACCTCGAAGCCGGGCGGGGCGGCGGCACGTACCGCCGCGACGGCCGACTCCTGGAGCGTGCGGGCCGTGCGCGTACGGAACTCCAGTACCGGAGCCGCCGTCCCGGGGTCGAGCGGTCGCACCGGTGCGCCGCGCCACAGGGGCGCCAGCGCGTCCCGCACCGCCGCCGCGAGGCGGTCCGGGTCCAGACCGAGGTCGCCGTAACCGTCCCGGCAGGCGGGGCAGAAGCAGAGGGACATCAGGTACTGCGCCGCGTCGTCGAGCGGCACACCCGCGATCTTGTCGTGGGCGTGCAGGTGGGCCACGCCGTACCAGCCGCAGGACTCCAGTTCGGTGCCCCGCGCGCCCGGCCTGACCGCCGCCTCTGCCGCGAGCGACACCAGGTACTCCCGTACCGCGGACTGCGCGACGCACGGCGCCCACGGATACCGGTCGCCGTACGCGTTGACGACGGAGGTGTCCGGATGTTCGGCCCCCATACGGGAGTTGTGCGCGAGCACGACCCAGGAGCGGACGCCGAGCCCCGCGTCCGCCAGCGCGCCCGCCGCCTCGCCGTACGCGTCACCCGGCGCCCACGCCCCCGCCGCGTACGGCAGCAGCCCGCGCCCGGTCCAGCGCGCCTCGTCCGTCGGGTAGAGCACCGCGGCGTGTTCGGCGGTGACGATCCGGTGGCGGGGGTGCCGCGGGGTCAGGGCGCGTGTGGAGTGGTAGGCGGAGGCGAGGGTGACCTGCCCGACGCCGAGGTCCGCGATGCGGGCCGGCGCGTCCGGGTCGCCCACGACGTCCCACGGGTAGAGGAACGCGGAGGCTTTCACGCGCCGCCCTCCAGCAGTGCCCTGCCCTGCTCGATCAGAGCCGCGAGCGCCTTGGTGTGCCGGTCCGCCGGCTCCGTCAGCGGCGGCCGCACCTCGCCGACGTCCAGGCCCTCGAGCCGCACGCCGGCCTTGACGAGTGACACCGCGTATCCGCGGCCCTCGTTGCGCAGTTCGACGAGCGGCACGAAGAAACCGTCGAGGAGGCGGTTCACCGTCCTGTCGTCGCCGGTGGTGAGCGCCCGGTGGAAGGCGAGGGCGATGTCGGGGGCGAAGGCGAAGACGGCGGAGGAGTACAGGGTGATGCCGATGCCCCGGTAGGCCAGAGCGGTGAGCTCGGCGGTGGGCAGTCCGTTGAAGTAGAGGAAGTCCCGCTCGGGGAGTTCGCGCCGCACGGCACTGAGGGTGCGCTGCATGAGGTCGAGATCGCCGAGGCCGTCCTTCAGGCCGATGATCTTCTCGACCCTGGCGAGTTCCACGACGGTCGCCGGGGTGAAGACCGCGTTGTCGCGCTGGTAGACGATGACGTCGAGCGATGTCGCGGCGGCGAGCCCGGTGTAGTGCCGGAGCAGTCCGGCCTGGTCGGCGACGACGAGGTAGGGCGGCATGGCGAGCAGTCCGTCGGCGCCGGCCTCCTCCGCGATCACCGCGTACCGCTCCGCGATCGCGGTGCCGTAGCCGGCGCCCGCGAGGACGGGCACCTGCCCGGCCGTCTCCTCGACGGCCACGACGACGCAGGCGCGGAACTCCTCCGGGGTCAGGGCGTGGAACTCCCCTGTCCCGCAGCAGGCGAAGACCGCGGCGGCGCCGGCGTCGACGCCCCTGCGCACATGCGCGCGGAACGCTTCGAGGTCGAGGTCGCCGTCCGGTCCGTACGCGGTGACGGGGAAGAACAGCGGTCCCTGGACCCGGGTGAGCCGGGCTGCGAGCGGATCTGAGGTCACGGGCGCTCCCTGGGCCGTGCGCCGGACCCCCAAGGCCCGTGCACAATTCTGATCGACGTCCATATTTCTGAACGCGGCCACGCTATGGCAGCCCTGTCGCGCCGGTCAAGACGGAAACCCGCATTCCAGGCACGGATCCGACCGGTACGCGCGAGACTTGACGCCGCCGGGACCGCTCCTTAGCGTGTCCACGCATGTGAACACTGTCCACTCTTTTGAGTTAAGTCGAGGAGACCCGCCCATGCCCGCTGCCCGTACCGTCCTGCTCACCGGCGCAGCCGGCGGACTCGGCACGCTGATGCGGGGCCTGCTGCCCGCGTACGGCTACGAGCTCCGCCTCTTCGACTCCACCCCCATCGGGGGAGAGCCGGACGCCATCACCGCGGACCTCGCGGACAGGGCGGCCCTGCGCGAGGCCGTGCGGGGCGTCGACGCGGTCATCCATCTCGCGGGCATCTCCCTGGAGGCGTCGTTCGACAAGATCCTTCGCGCCAACATCGAAGGGACCTACAACCTCTACGAGGCGGCCCGCGAGGAGGGCGTGCGGCGGATCGTCTTCGCCTCCAGCAACCACGCAGTCGGCTTCGTGCCCCGCCCGCAGGGTGACGCGCCCATCGCTCCCGAGGCGCTGATCCCGGTCGAGACCCGGCACCGCCCCGACACCTTCTACGGCCTGTCCAAGTGCTTCGGCGAGGACCTGGCCCAGCTCTACTGGGACCTGCACGGCCTGGAGACCGTCTCCGTGCGCATCGGCTCGTGCTTCATGGAACCGACTTCCGTACGGATGCTCTCGGTCTGGATGAGCCCCGGCGACGGCGCACGGCTGTTCCACGCCGCCCTGACCGCGGAGCACGTCGGCCACTGCGTCGTCTACGGCTCGTCGGCCAACACCCGGCTGTGGTGGGACCTGACCAGCGCCCGTGCGCTCGGCTACGAACCGCAGGACGACTCGGAGCAGTACGCCGACAAGCTGGTCGCAGAGCACGGCGAACTCGACCCGCTGAATCCCGACCACGCGCACCTCGGCGGGCACTTCACCACCCACCCGCCGCAGTGGCCGCACTGAGCTCCGGCGGCGCCCGGAATCCGCGTGCCGCGGCGACGGGAAACCGCCAGGATGGCGCCCATGGCGAGACCCTACGGATTCGATTACAAGCAGCTCGGTGACGGCACGGTCACCATCACGCACCGCGGCCGCCCGGCCGGGACACTGCGCGGCCCGCGCGCGCTGAAGTTCCTGGAGGAGGTCGGGTCCGGGGACGCGCAGCTGGTCATGGCGCGATGGACGGGCGCCTACAAGTTCGGCAATGAGCGCCTGGCGCGAAATCATCCCCGGAACAGGTGACTACGGTAAGGGAACGGTAAAGCGGACTCACTCGTTACCCCAGTCATGACAGCTATGACCCCCGGCTCGAACATCCCTCTGACCGCCGCGCGCGTGGCGGTGGACGTCGCCGCACCGGTGCGGCTCGACGTATCGGGCCTGCTGCTCACCGCCGACGGCAAGGTGCGCTCCGACGACGACTTCATCTTCTACAACCAGCCCCAGGGCCCCGGCGTCACCTACCGCTCCGGCGGAGGCACGGCGCCCGACGCGATCGTGGTCGACACCGCGGCCGTCCCGCCCGGCATCGAGAAGATCGTCGTCACGGCGAGCCCGGACGCGGCGGGCCAGACCTTCCAGGGCATCGAGCCCACGGCCACCATCCGCAACGGCGACGACGGCAGCCAGATCGCCACCTTCACGCCGCCGCGGCTCGGCACGGAGACCGCGCTGGTCGTCATCGAGATCTACCTGCGCAACGGAGCGTGGAAGGCCCGCGCGGTCGGCCAGGGGTACGCGAACGGCCTGGCGGGCATCGCCACGGACTTCGGCGTCTCGGTCGACGACGAGCCCGCTGCCGCCGCCCCCGCGGCCCCTCCCGTCACCGCGCCGCCCGTCGCGGCCGCGCCGCCCGTCGACCCGCGGATCGCCGCGACCCCGCCGCCGCCCGCCGCACCTCCCGCGGCCCCGGCGCCCCCGGTCTCCACCGGCAAGATCAACCTGGACAAGGGCCGGGTCAGCCTCCAGAAGAACCAGACGGTGTCCCTGGTCAAGGGCGGCCGCCCGCTGCTCTCCCAGGTCAAGATGGGCCTCGGCTGGGAGCCCGCCTTCCGCGGCAAGGACATCGACCTCGACGCCTCCGTCATCGCCTACGGCCCGAACCGCAACCACCTGGACAGCTGCTACTTCGGCAAGCTCTCCATCCTGAACGGCTCCATCAAGCACTCCGGCGACAACCTGACCGGCGAAGGCGCGGGGGACGACGAGGTCATCGTCGTCGACCTGGGCCGGCTGCCCGCGGAGGCCACGGGCCTCGTCTTCACGGTCAACTCCTTCTCCGGCCAGAAGTTCACCGAGGTCGCCAAGGCGTACTGCCGGCTGATCGACGCCGCCACCGGCGAGGAGCTGGTCCGCTTCGACCTGACCGGCGCGGAGCCGCAGACGGGCGTGATGATGGCCAAGCTGATCAGGCAGTTCTCCGGGGAATGGGACATGACCGCCATGGGTGACTTCGTGAAGTCGCGCACCGTGCGCGGCATGGTCAAGCCCGCCGCACAGGCGCTCTGAAAAACAGTCCGCCGGGGGCACCCGTCACCGCTGTGACGGGCGCCCCCGGCGGAGGGGACACAAGGAGAAAGCGTGCTCAGAGTTTGGCCAGTTTGGAGAACGGGCTGAGGATGCGGCCCTGCCTGCCGGAGAAGTCGACAAGCACAGCAGCGTTGTCGCCTTCCACGGCGAGGACTCTCCCGAGACCGAACTGATCATGGGACACCCTGTCGCCCGCTTCGTAACGCTCGATCGGCGGCTCTTCCAGGGTCGGACGGTTGAAGGGGCTGGACGGCAGGTGGCGCCGGGAACCGGCTGACTTTGTCATTACGTTCAGTATGCGCCCCCGGCACCCCGCCCCGCCATGCCCGAGCCCTCTCACTTCCACGGCCAGTCCGCCGCCTCACCCCGTTCGATCAGCGAAACCATGCGGAACGCGGCGTCGCTCAGCCCTCCGAAAGTGTGCCGGTTCCCAGAATTCGAGGGGCCGTGACCCGCGCGGTGCCCCGCCAGGTTCCAGGTGTAGACCGGGACCCGCGCCGGGATCTGCTCCGTCGGACCGCCGTGACGGCTGTACGAGGCCTGCTCGTCGGTGACGATCAGCACGCGGTCGTGGCCGCGGTAGTGGGCCCGCACCGCCGCGGTGGTGTCGGTGCCGCCCAGGTTCCCGAAACGCCCGAGGACCTTGAGCACCGACTCCTCTCTGTCATGGACGATCACCGAGTGTCCCGTGCCGAACTGCACCAGGTCGGCCTCGGCGGCCCGCATCGCGACCGCCGTGCCGAAGATCGCCGCGGCGTCCGCGCGGTTCAGCTCGGAGCGGTCGGAGAGCGGCGCCCACATCGACCCGGAACGGTCCACCAGGACCAGCGTCCGGCCGGGAAGTGCGGGAACGTTCGCCAGCGAGTGCCCGAGCGCGAGCTCCAGCGCGTAGGCCCAGCGCAGCGACGGAGCGTGCTGGTACGCGGCGAGAAAGCGGAACGGAAACTGCCGGGAGCGGGCGACCACTTCGGGGTCCGCGATCCTGGCCGCGACCCGGGCGGCGACCTCGTCCGAGACCCCGGCCTGGTCGAAGTTGCGCAGATTGCGCATCAGCGCCATCGGCCCCATCGACGGGATCACGGCTTCCCAGGCCGCCGCGTCCATCGGTCCCTGCAGCCAGCCCGCCAGCGCCTCCCAGGTCATCCCCGCCCGTGCCAGGCGCTCGGCGCCGCCCGGCGACGTCACGACGGCGCGCCGCTGCTCCACCGGCAGCTCCATCAGCGCACGGTGCTCACCGAGGACGGGGAGCGAGGCAGGAGCCTCGGCCGTCTCCGGGTTGTGCCGGCGGTCGAGGGCGTAGCGGAACAGATCGCCCTGCCACGGCTTCGCAGGGTCCGGCGAGGCGTGGACGACGTTGAGGATGTCGCCGAAGCGGTAGCCCTTGCTCGCGGTGTCGTACTTGAGCAGCGACCTGGCCCCGTAGAGCCGGCGCACCGCATCGGCGATGCCGCGCTTGACCGGCTTGGGCACGTTGCGGCCGAACCGCGAGGTCCAGTAGCCGAGCAGCTCGCCCGGTTCGTCGGCACGCAGCAGCACGGAGGCGACCACGTTGCGGTTGTACGCGCCCTTGACGGCTCCGGCGTCGAGACGGGCCCTGACGAACTCGGCGGCGCCCACGATCGAGGCCGTACGCATATGGGCCTCGCTCCGCAGCCAGCCGAGCAGCCCGGCGGTCCACTCGGGGTCCTTGACGGCGAGTTCCCGCACCAGCGTGGTGAAGCGGCCGTCCCGGTCGGCGCCCGACTCGTAGAAGGTCCGCTGCCCCACGAAGTTCGCGACCGCGAGCAGGAAGAGTTCGGAACGGGCGTCGCGCTCGGCACCGACGCCGCCCTCATGGGTGTGAAGGACGCGGCCGGTGGTGCCGATGTACGAGTGGGGCGCGGCTTCCGCTCGCGCCGCGGCGCTGTTGAAACGGGTCATGAGGAAATCCCCCCGTTTTCCTGGGGGAAAGCACAGCGGAGCGGGACGCCCGAGATCGAGGTCGGCGACGGAAGATGTCAGATGCTCTGCCCGATTGAGCTACCGGCCGCCGCCGGGCGGGATTTGAACCCGCAACCGTCCGATCCGAAGTATCCGTCACCTGCGCACCGGGCGCCCCGCGCGCTGAGCCTCCCGAGATCAAAAGTGGCAGCGGCGTGATTTCGTGAGAGGAAGTAGCCGCGGCCCGCGCACCGGGAGGTGCAGTTCGTGATGGAGACTCTAGGAAGACAACTGCCGTATGCGCCAGGCATTTTCGGCGCACCCGGCGACCGCGGCCGTCAGTGCCGGTTGGCCTGGCGCTTCCAGGGGCCGGTGATGGCCAGCATGATGCCCGGTGTCTGGATGCTCGTGTACAGGGTGCGCCCGTCGGGCGAGAAGACGACACCGGCGAACTCGCTGAAGTCCGGGTCGTCCGCGGTGCCGACGTTGCACTCGTTGCGGGCGATCGGGTAGGTACGGCCGCTGTCGGTGGCGCCGAACAGGTGCTGCACCCCTTCGCCGTCCTCTGCGATGATCAGCCCGCCGTACGGGGACACCGTGATGTTGTCCGGGCCGTCGTAGGGGCCGTCCACGGACGGGGCGGGGTTCACACCCAGGAGCACCTTCAGCGTGAGGGTCCGGCGGCGCGGGTCGTAGAACCAGACCTGGCCGTCGTGCTGCTCCGGGCTCTCCTCACGTGCGTACGAGGAGACGATGTAGGCGCCGCCGTCGCCCCACCACATGCCCTCGAGCTTGCGGCCGCGGGTGACCTCACCGTCCTTGAACTGCTTGCGCACGGAGACGGTCCGCGCGTCGCGGTCCGGCACCTCCGTCCAGTCCACGCCGTACACCGTGCCGGTCTTCGTGGCGCGGGCGAGGTCGTCGACGAACCGGCCGCCGGAGTCGTAGCACTTGGCGGCCTGCAGCACACCCGCGTCGTCGGCGAGGGTGCGCAGCTGCCCCCGCCCGTGCTTGAAGCCGTGCGGCGGCACCCAGCGGTACAGCAGACCGTTCGGGGTGTCGGCGTCCTCCGTGAGGTACAGGTGGCCGCGTTTCGGGTCGACGACGACGGCCTCGTGTGCGTACCGGCCCAGGGCCTTGACCGGCTTCGGGCCGCGGTTGGCGCGGCGGTCGTAAGGGTCGACCTCGAAGACGTAGCCGTGGTCGTGGACCAGGCCGTTCCTGCCGGCCCTGTCCTCGGTCTCCTCGCACGTCAGCCAGGTGCCCCAGGGGGTCGAGCCGCCCGCACAGTTCTGCACGGTGCCCGCGACACCGACCCACTGCGCGATCTCGCCGCTGCGGTGGCTCTCCACCACCGTGCAGCCGCCGGGCGCGGCCGGGTCGTACACCAGGCCCTCGGTGAGCGGCACCGGGTGCGCGACCTTGGCACGCTCCCCCTTGAGTTCGTGGTTGACGACGAGCAGCGTCACACCGCGCGGTCCCTCGAAGGCCGCCGTGCCGTCGTGCTTGCCGGGGGTGAACTCGCCCGACTCCAGCTTCGTGACGCCACTGCGGGTGAGCACGCGGTACGTGAATCCGGCGGGCAGCGCGAGGATGCCGTCCGGGTCGGGGATCAGGGGCCCGTAGCCCGGCCCGCGCATCGTGTGCGCCTCGCTCTGTGCCGCCTCGCCCACCACCACCGGGCCCTCCTCCGCCGCGAGGGCGCCGGGGGCGGACGCGAGCGAGCCGACGGCACCGGTGAGGGCCACGCCCGCACCGGTGAGAGCGGACTGCCTGGTGAATTCCCTGCGGGTGAATGACATCGATGTCTCCTGAGGGCGCGTCCGGCCGGCTGATGCGTGCGTCAGCCTTCCGTCCGCGTACAAACGGCACTTGAACTCCGTACGACGTCGAGAGAGGCCTCCGCTGTCATGAATCCGCCTTCCACCGGACGCCGCGTCCTCGTCAGCGGAGCGTCCCGCGGGCTCGGTCGCGCCGTCGCCCGTGCCTTCGCCGCGTGCGGCGGCCGGGTCGCCGTCCACTACGGCAGCCGCGAGGACGAAGCCCACCGCACTCTCGACGCACTGCCGGGCACGGGCCATGTGCTGGTGGGCCGTGACCTGTCCGAGCCGTCCGCGGCCGCGGACGTGGCCGAACGGGCCTTCGCCGGTCTGGGCGGCATCGATGTGCCCGTCAACAACGCGGCGTGGGGGCACCTCCCACGCCGCGTTGTCGTCGGTCGCCGACTCCCCGTAGCCCTCCGGGCACGGGAGGCGCCCCCTCCGCGTGGACCCCTTGCTCCTCCTCGCGTCGGCGGGTACGGGCGGCTGAACCCGCGTCCCCGCCCCGGGGCTTCGCCCGGACCGACGGTCGCCGGAACCGCCGGGGCGGCGATGTCACCGGGTGCTCGGCACCGACGCACTGCTCATCGCAGGGTGAGGGGGGTCGCGGATTCGATGCGGGTCAGTTTCTGCGGGTTGCGGACGTAGTAGAGGCCGGTGATGCGGGTGTCCTCGACATGCATGACGATGACGCCGTCGAGTTCACCGTCGATGTGCAGAGCCAGTGCCGGGCCGGCGTTGACCAGGGTCGGCTCGGCGGTGAGCATCACGTCGTTCCTGGTGAGCCCGCCGACGATGAACCGGGCCACCTTGTCGGCGCCGACGACCGGACGCGGGGTGGCCTGCTTGATGCCACCGCCGTCGCTGATCGCGACGACGTCGGGGGCGAGCACGTCGAGCAGGCCCTGGAGGTCCCGGGTCTCGAGCGCCCGCTGGAATGCTTCGAGAGCCGCCTGGGCCTGCCGTGCGGTGACCGAGCGGCGTGGCCGGCGGGCCTCGACGTGACGGCGGGCACGACGGGCGATCTGGTGCACGGCGGCGGGGGTCCTGTCGACCGCGGCCGCGATGTCGTCGTAGCCGATGCCGAATGCCTCCCGCAGCACGAACACCGCCCGTTCGGTCGGGGTCAGTGTCTCGAGGACGAGCATCAGCGCCATCGAGACGCTTTCTGCGAGTTCGATGTCGGCGGAGGCGTCCGGCGCGGTGAGCAGGGGCTCCGGCAGCCAGGAGCCCACATATGCCTCCCTGCGGCGTTTCATCGAGCGCAGCCGGTTGAGTGACTGCCGGGTCGTGATCCGCACCAGGTAGGCCCGCTGGTTGCTCACCCGGGCCAGGTCGACCTTCACCCAGCGCAGCCAGGTTTCCTGCAGGACGTCTTCGGCGTCGGCCGCTGATCCGAGCATCTCGTAGGCGACGGTGAACAGCAGATGGCGGTGCTCGACGAATGTCTGAGTCGCGTCGACGGTCGCGTGGTCGTAGCTGCCGGGTTCCGCCGGTTCCGGCGCCTCGCCGCCGGCCCGCCGCGTCCCGTCGGGTTCACCGGTTGTGTCCATGAAGTCCCTCTCCTGTCAGCGACCGACGCGACGACGGTGCGAGTGTCGGTGGGCGGGTCGGTGCGTTTGTCGGTGGGCGGGTCGGTGCGTTTTTCGGTGTGCGTGCCGGCGTGGGAGCCGGTGTCTCAGGCGATCGGTGCGGGCGCGTCGCCGCACCTGTCCCGCAGCAGCCGCGGCCTGTGCCTGCCGTCCTTGGGCCAGGAGTGCGAGCCGGGCCTGCGGGCCTCGGTGACCAGGTGCTTGACGCTGGCGGCGCAGGAGAACTCCTTGAGCGTCCTGCCCATGGGGCCACTGAAGTAGATCCGCATCGCCGTGTCGTCCTTGTGGCCGAGCTGGAAGATCCCGGTACGGCGGCCGAAGCTGATGCACATCGCGGGGAACGACAGATCGATCGGCGCCGGCTGCTCACCCGCGATCCGGCTCAGGACGGTGTCGGCGGCATGGGCGCCCAGGCAGCCCGCGGCGTAGGCACTCATCCGGAAAGGCAGGTCGGACGGTGCCGACGAGTCGCCCGCCGCGACGATCCGATCGTCGTCGACGCTGGTCAGAGTCTCGTCGGTGAGCAGGCGTCCCGCCGCGTCGGTGCTCAACCCGCTGGCGGCCGCCAGAGCGGGTACGCCGAAGCCCGCGGCCCAGATGGTGACCGCGCTCGCATGCGTGCGGCCGTCACGGAGCTCGACGGCCTCGCGTGTAACCGCGGCGACCGACGCGTCCGGGCCCTCCAGCACGTCGGCCCCCAGCCTGGCGAGGTACTTGCGGGCGGTGCGTCGGGCTCGGGGGTGCAGGTACGGACCGAGGACTCCCCCGCAGACCAACCGGACGTTGCGACCCTGTTCCGCCAGCTCCGCGGCGGTCTCGATGCCGGTCGGACCACCCCCGACGACCGTCACCGCGGCAGTCAGGGGTGTGTCCTCGAGCACCGACCGGAGCCGCTGCGCCGCCTCCAGTGTGGAGATCGGGTGGGCGAACTCGGCCGCTCCAGGAACCAGCGGGCCCAAACTGCCGCTGCCCACCGCGTAGATCAGGTAGTCGTAGCGGATGCCGCCGCCCTCGGCCCGCGTCACACTGCGCCCGGCCGCGTCGATCCGCGTCACGTCGTCGACGACCAGCCGGACACCCTCGGCGAGGACTTCCGAGTAGTCGACGACCGCGTCGTGGGTCCCACCCGCCAACTGGTGCAGACGCAGCCGCGGGACGAAGACCGGGCGCGGATTGATCACGGTCACCGTCACGTCGTCGCGCTGTGTCAGACGATTGGCCGCCATCACACCGGCGTATCCGCCGCCGATCACGACCACATCGATGTTCTCGCTCATGGTGCCTCCTTGGCTCCGTGGGGCTCGAGCACAAGACACCGCGCCGAAGAACTTCCTGACACAACGTGACGCACATCACACACGAGTCCCGGCCTGCGGCCATACCGCGATCGGGCAGCAGGAACGAGCGCAGGGCGCGAAGATCAACGCCCCGCTGGGCCCCGGACAGCGCGTGGCCGCCCCTCGGGCCCTCGGTGGATCGCGACGGCACATGGGAGCGAGCACCGGAGGGCCGGTCACCACGATGCGATCAGCGGAGCGTCGTGCTCCTGCCGCTGCCACTCCTCGGTGAGGCGAACGAGCCGGTCGGGGGTGGCGATGCCGCGCACACCCGCGATCTTGTCGTCACGGATCTCCAGGACCAGGACACCCACGACCCGGCCGTCGAGCGTGGCGAGCATGGCGGGGCAGCCGTTGACCACGCCGGCATGGATCGCGGGCGAGCCACCGGCGAGTTTCCGCTTGGCCGGAGTCGGTTTAAAGCCGGCCCGCACCGACTTGGCGATACGCTCCGGGGTCGCGTACCGGATCAGCTTCCCCGCCAGGCCCAGCCCGGCGCCGTCGGAGATGCCGGTCGCGTCGTCGGTCAGCAGTGCCACGAGCCGTTCGGTCCGGCCCGAGGAGGCCGCGTCGACGAACGCCGCGACGATGCGACGCGCGGAGGCATGGTCGATGTCGGTGCCGTTGCCTGCGGCGGCGACACGACGCCGGGCCCGGTGAGTGTGCTGCTGGCTCCCGGACTCGGTGATGCCGAGAATCCCGGCGATCTCGGCATGGCTGTACGCGAAGGCTTCACGCAGCACGTAGACGGCCCGTTCGACCGGCGACAGGCGCTCCATCAGCGTGAGCACCGCCAGGGTCACCGACTCCCGCTGCTCGACGGTGTCGGCAGGGCCGAGCATCGGGTCGCCGTCGAGGAGCGGTTCGGGCATCCAGGTGCCGACCGCGCGTTCGCGTCGCACCTTCGCCGAACGGAGCCGGTCGACCGCCAGGTTGGTGACGATCCTGGTCAGCCATGCCTCGGGAACCTCGACGTACTCCCGGTCGGCCGCCTGCCACCGCAGGAACGCGTCCTGCACCGTGTCCTCGGCGTCGGCGGCCGAGCCGAGCAGACGGTAGGCGAGGGAGACCAGCCGGCTCCGGCTGGCCTCGAATTGCGCCACGGTGGCAGCGTCCATGAGCACGACCCTATGCGGCGACCACGCCGGACGGGTGTTCTTGGGTGGTGGCCGAGCGGTACTTGTGATTCGGCCTTCCGAACGTCGGATGGCTCAGGCTCCAGGCGGCAGTCCCGAGGATCGCCGCCTTGACGCGCGCGGCCGACCGGCCGCGCAGGGCCCACGGCTTGCCTCGTCCGTCACCGTCGACCAGCTGGAAGATCCCGTCGTTCCGGCCGAGGCTGATGTGGTTGCCGACGTACGACAACGAGGCCTTCGCGATCTTGCGCCCGGTGCGGTCCCCGATGATGGCGGCCGTCGCCTGCATGCTGGTGGATCCCGCGGAAGCGCAGGACATCGGCAGCGGGCGGCCGTTGTCGCCGATGACGAAGGCGCTGTCACCGGCGACGTAGACATCCGGGTGCGAGACCGAGCGCATCTGACGGTCGACCGCGATCTGACCGTTGGCCACCACCTCGAGGCCGCCGGCGGCGGCGAGCGGGTGGACGGCGAAGCCGGCGGCCCACACGGTCGCGTCGGAGGGGAGAACGGTGCCGTCGGCGGCGACCGCCGCCGCCTTCTCGACCCGCTCGACGGTGGTGTGCTCGTGGACCGTGATACCGAACCGGTCGAAGGCGCTCAGCAGATGCCTACGGGCCTTCGCGCCCAGCCAGCCGCCCAGTTCGCCGCTGGTGGCGAGGCTGACCTGGAGTCCCGGACGGGATTCGGCGATCTCGGTGACGGCCTCGATCGCGGTCAGGTTGCCGCCGATCACCAGCACCTTCCCGTCCTGGCCCAGCTCGTCCAGGCGTGCGCGCAAACGCAGCGCCGCCGGCCGCGCGGCAACGTGGTGGGCATGCTCCTCCACGCCCGGAAGGTCGTGGCCGGCGGCGGTGCTGCCGAGCGCGTAGAGGAGGGTGTCGTACTCGAGCCGGTCGATGCCCTCGCCGCCCGTGACGCTGACGGTCCGGTGCTGGACGTCGATGCCGGTCACCCGCGCCAGTCGCAGCCGGACGCCGGTGCCCGCGAAGATCTCCGTCAGCGGCCGGTGACGGAGATGCTGCCCGGCGGCGAGCTGATGCAGGCGCAGCCGCTCCACGAAATCGGGTTCGGCGTTGACGACGGTGATCTCGAAGTCGTCGGAGTGGAGCCGGCGGGCCAGGTATCCAGCGGAGAAGGTCCCGGCGTATCCGGCCCCTAGGACGACGATGCGGTGCGGCATGGTTCGCTCCTGTCTGGTTCGCGTGCCCCCTGAACGAGACAGCCCTCGAATTCCTGACAGGACCGATCAGTGACGTGGGTCACTCCCCCGGTTCGGCCCCTCGGACGCCCCGCGCGGCCCGCCGGGAACCCTTCTTACGGCCATCCGCCACCGGCGGAGCGACGTCAGCGCGCGGGGCCGCGAGTGGCCCCGGGGCGCACCGTCCGGCGGCCCACGGCGGCTCCTGTACGGGCCGGTCCCGAGAGGCGCGACACGACACCCCCGCGCATGCCCGGCGCCGCCGACACCGACGTCCGCACCCCCGCACGGCGGCGCCGTGCGCGGGTCGCCGGGCGCGCGAAGCCCTCGCGGAAGCGGAGGTCTCAGCGACCGCCGGGACCACGGGCGCCCGCGCCCCGGCGGAACCCGGAGGCCAACGCCCCCGCGGAACCAGAGGTGTCAGCGACCGACCGAACCACGGGCACCGGCGCCCCGGCGAAACCCCAGAGGCCAACCGGCCGCCGGAACCCGGAGGCCAACGCCCCGACGGAACCCTGGAGGTCAGCGCCCCGACGAGACCAAGGGCGTCAGCGCCCCGACGGGACCGCGGGGTCAGCGGGCCAACCGGACTGCGGGGTCAGCGGGCCAACCGGACCGCGGGGTCAGCGGGCCGAGCGGACCGCGGGGTCAGCGGGCCAAGCGGACCGCGGGGTCAGCGGGCCGAGCGGGACTTGAAGGCCGCCTTGCGGGCCTCCTTCGCCGTCGCCTTGTCCCGGTGCAGCCGCCCCATCGCCTCCAGCACGTCCGCCGTCGCCGGGTGGTCCACCCGCCACGCGGCGTCGAAGAACCCGCTGTGCCGGCCGACCAGACCCTCCACGAGTTCCTGGAGCTCGGCAGCCTCACCACCCGCCGCGAGCTGTGCGGCGATCGTGTCGATGGCCAGCCAGAAGATCATCGACTCGGGCGGCGCCGGCACGTCCGACGCGCCGCGTTCCGCGAGCCATACGCGGGCGAGGCCGCCCAGCTGGGGATCGTCGAGGACGTCACGCACGGCGGGCTCCGCGTGGGGACCGACCAGTGTGAGGGCCTGCTGGCAGTGCAGTCGGCGCAGCGGCGCGCCGGCGTCCTCACCGCGTGCCGCGGCGAGGAGTTCACGGGCCGCGTCGGCGGGGGTGCGCCGGGCGAGCCATTGCTCGGTCTCCGCGCGGGCGGAGACCTCGGGGTAGCGGGCGAGACCGTCGAGCAGTGCGTCCGCGTCCTTGCCGGCGAGATCGCCCACCGCAGGCACCTCGACCCCCGCCTCCATCAGCCGGGCTCTGACGCCGTAGAGCCCGAGCGGGGTCAGTCTGACCATGCCGTACCGGGTGACGTCCTCGTCGTCGACGAGCGGGCCGGCGGAGCCCTCCTCCTCCATGAGCGCCTCGTCCACCGGCTGGTATTCGACGAGCCCGACCGGCTCGAGCAGCCGGAACTGGTCGTCGAGACGCATCATCGCCTCCGAGACCTGTTCCAGGACGTCGTCGGTCGGCTCTCCCATGTCGTCGGGAACGATCATCGACGCGGCGAGCACGGGCAGCGGGATCGGCTCCTCGCCGACGCCGCCATCGGTGACCGTGAGGAGGTAGAGGTTGCCGAGGACGCCGTCGAGGAACGCGGCTTCTGCCTCGGGGTCCCAGTCCAGTGCCTCCAGGTCGATCTCGCCGTCGTCCCCGATGACGTCGGTGATGTCGTCGAGGACGGGTGCGATGGCGTCGGCGAAGACGACGTCCAGGGCGTCCAGCCACAGGCCGAGCACGTCCTGCGGCGAACCACCGGTGACGAGCGGGAGGTTGGCGCCTGCCACGACGGCGCCGCTGTCAGCATCGGCACCGCTGTCAGCACCGCCACCACCGTCAGCACCGGCACCGGCGTCGGGACCGGCACCGGCACCGGCAGCGCCACCGGTGTCGGGCTCGTCCGCCGGTTCCTCGATGTCCACCAGCCCGGTGTCGACCGCGACGCGCCACGCCTCACTGGCGTACGCGGGCCCGTCGTCCGTCGTCCCCAGCCCCAGCGCCTCCGCCGCCGCGGGCAGTTGCTGGTCGACGAGTTCGCCGCCGACGCCGACCCGCGTCCGCGGCCCCGCCCAGCGGGCGAGCCTCACGGCCCGGGCCAGCAGCGGGGCGGCGAGCGCGGCCCTCGCCAGTTCCGCGTCCGAGTGCAGCCTGACCGGCGGCAGAGTGGGGCGGTCTTCGGGCATCTGGTGGGTCTCCTCCGCGGCGTACCGGTTCGGGCGGCCTTGTGGGCGACTGGACGGCCCCAAGCGTAGACGCATTTGATGCCGTTTCGGCCCGCCCGCCGAGCACGGCCGGCCCACCCGCGGTGCGGCCCACGGGTTCATCGGGCCTTCCTTCGCCGTACACCCGCCGACTCTTGACAAGGGGCCTGCCCAGACAAGAGATTGACGCGCGTAGAACCTCTCGGACCGTCCGACACGGTCCACGGACCCCTCATCCCTCACCTCCTCCGGAGAACCTTGATGCCTTCCTCCGTCGTACCGAGAACCGCCGCCGTCGCGGCCGTCGTCGCCGCCGCGCTGGCCGCGGGCCTGCTCGCCGGCTCCACGAGCGCCTCCGCCGCGGACACCGCGCCGGCCTCCCAGGTGCGGATCCACGACATCCAGGGCAGCACCCGCATATCGCCGCTGGCGGGTGAGCAGGTCGCCGATGTGCCGGGCGTCGTCACGGGTGTACGGACCTACGGCTCGCGGGGTTTCTGGTTCCAGGACCCCGAGGGCGACGGTGACGCGGCCACCAGCGAGGGAGTCTTCGTCTTCACCGGCTCCGTGCCCCAGGTCGCGGTCGGCGACCTGGTCAGGGTTTCCGGCACGGTCACGGAGTACGTCCCCGGTGGCGCGTCCTCCGGCAACCAGTCGCTGACGGAGGTGACGAGGCCGACCGTCACCGTGGTCTCCTCCGGCAACGAGGTGCCCGAGCCGGTCACCGTCTCCGCCTGGTCGGTGCCCGCGGCCTACGCCCCGGAGGGCGACCCGGCGGCCGGTGGCTCCATCAACGGCCTCCAGCTCGCCCCGCGCGAGTACGCCCTCGACTACTACGAGTCCCTCGAGGGCGCGAACGTCCGTATCGGCACCTCGCGCGTGGTGGGCGCGACCGACCCGTACGCCGAGCTGTGGGTCACGGTGAAGCCGTGGGAGAACGACAACCGGCGCGGCGGCACGGTCTACGGCTCGTACGAGTCGCAGAACACCGGGCGGCTGCAGATCCAGTCGCTGATCCCGCTCGCGCAGCAGCCCTTCCCGAAGGCGAACGTGGGTGACGTGCTCGCGGGCACCACGGAGGGTCCGCTGGACTTCAACCAGTACGGCGGCTACACGCTGACCGCGCGCACCCTGGGCACGGTCCACGACCGCGGCCTGGAGCGCGAGACGACCCGCCCGCAGCGCAGCGGCGAGCTGGCGGTGGCCACGTACAACGTGGAGAACCTGGACCCGTCCGACCCGCAGCAGAAGTTCGACGCGCTGGCGAAGGCCGTGGTGGAGAACCTGGCCTCGCCCGACATCCTCGCCCTCGAGGAGATCCAGGACGACACCGGCGCCAAGAACGACGGCACCGTCTCGGCCGCCGGGACGCTCAAGAAGTTCACGGACGCGATCGTCGCGGCCGGTGGACCGGCGTACGAGTGGCGCTCCGTCGACCCGGAGAACAACCAGGACGGCGGCCAGCCCGGCGGCAACATACGCCAGGTCTTCCTCTTCAACCCGGAGCGGGTCTCGTTCACGGACCGCGCCGGCGGCGACGCGACGACGGCGACCGGTGTCGTACGGGAGCGGGGCCGCGCCGCGCTGACCCTCTCCCCCGGCCGCATCGACCCGGCGAACGGCGCCTGGGAGGACAGCCGCAAGCCGCTGGCGGGCGAGTTCACCTTCCGGGGCCGGACGGTCTTCGTGATCGCCAACCACTTCGGTTCGAAGGGCGGCGACGAGTCGCTGGTCTCCCACCACCAGCCGCCGAACCGTTCCTCCGAGGCACAGCGCCTGCAGCAGGCGCAGTCCGTGAACACCTTCGTCAAGGACGTCCTCGAGGCGGACCACAAGGCGGACGTCCTGGTGCTCGGCGACATCAACGACTTCGAGTTCTCGCGGACGACAGAGGCGCTGGCCGACGGCGGTGTGCTCCACCCGGCGATCACGTCGCTCCCCCGCTCCGAGCGCTACTCGTACGTGTACCAGGGCAACAGCCAGGTGCTGGACCAGATCCTGACCAGCCCGTCGATCCGCGACTTCTCGTACGACAGCGTGCACATCAACGCCGAGTTCTCCGAGCAGAACAGCGACCACGACCCGCAGGTGCTGCGCTTCCGCCCGTAGGGGCACCGGCTGTGCGGCCGGCCGGCTCCCCGCGGCCGGCCGCGCACCACGGAATTCGGTAGCACTGCTACATGGTTACCCCAAGCAGATTTAACTGGAGCTACGGGTTGTCGGGGCGCAGACTGCCTGTATGACCTCCTCCCCTCCTTTCGGCCGCGCCCTGTGCGCCATGGTCACGCCCTTCGGTGACGACGGGTCCCTCGACCTGGACGGCGCGCAGAAGCTCGCCGCGCACCTCGTCGACGAAGGCTGTGACGGGCTGGTGCTGTCCGGCACCACCGGTGAGTCGCCGACGACCTCGGACGAGGAGAAGGCCGCGCTCGTACGGGCGGTGGCACAGGCGGTCGGCGACCGGGCCGTCGTCCTCGCGGGCGTCGGGACCGCGGACACCCGGCACACGGTCGAGCTCGCGCGGTCCGCAGAGGCTGCCGGTGCGGACGGCTTGCTGGTCGTCTCCCCGTACTACAGCCGCCCTCCGCAGGAGGCGGTACAGGCGTACTTCCTGCGGGTGGCCGACGCGGTCGGCGTCCCTCTGATGGTCTACGACATCCCTGGCCGCACGGGCGTGCGCGTGGAGCCGGAGACCATGCTGCGGCTCGCCGAGCACCCCCGCGTCGTGGCCGTGAAGGACTGCGCCTTCGACCTCCTGGGCAGCTCCAAGGTCATCGCGGGCAGCGGGCTGGCGTACTACGCGGGGAGCGAGGAGCTGAACCTGCCGCTGTACGCGGTGGGAGGTGCGGGCTTCGTCTCGACCGTGGCCAATGTCGCGGCCCGGCAGCTGCGCGCGGTGCTGGACGCCTACGACGCCGGCGACAACGCCCTGGCCACCGCGCTGAATCAGCGCACCCTGCCGCTGACGGAGTCGATGATGATGTCCGGACTGCCGGGCACGGTGACCGCCAAGGCCCTGCTCAAGACCCTCGGTCTGCCGTCCGGGCCGGTGCGTGAACCGCTGCAGCCCGCCGGGCGCGAGGCGACCGACGGGCTGCGGCAGGCGTACGCACGGCTGACCGCACGAGGGCTCGAACCGGTGCCTCAGTCGCGCACGTAGGTGCTGCCGAGGACCGCGACGTGCTCCAGCACGTCCTCGAGCGGGTCGTCGATCTGCCCGGTCGAGATGAGAGAGACGCTGTGTCCGTTGTGGGCGTCGGTGTGTGTCTCGTCGGCGTGCGCGGTCCCGTGCGACACCGCGGCCGCGAGCAGCGCGCCCACGCCGAGCGCGACCAGCCTGGCCGGCCCCTTGGTCCTCATGACGATTCCTCCCCTGTCTGCCGAGGCAGACGTGTGACTCCGCGTGTCCGGCCTGCTTATCTGCCCGCAGGCGGTCCGGGTTACGCGGAGTCACACGAAAGGGAGGCGCAGCCGCACTCAGTTGTGGCTGTGCAGTACCTCGTTGAGGCCGTCCCAGACCGCGTTGTTCGGGCGGGCCTCGACCGTGCCGGTGACCGAGTTGCGGCGGAAGAGGATGTTGCTCGCGCCGGACAGCTCACGGGCCTTGACGATCTGGCCGTCGGGCATCGTGACGCGGGTGCCCGCGGTGACGTACAGACCGGCTTCGACCACGCACTCGTCGCCGAGCGCGATTCCGACGCCCGCCTCCGCGCCGATGAGGCAGCGCTCGCCGATCGCGATGATCACGTTGCCGCCGCCGGACAGGGTTCCCATGGTGGAGGCGCCGCCGCCGATGTCGGAGCCGTCGCCGACGACGACACCCGCGGAGATGCGGCCCTCGACCATCGATGTGCCGAGAGTGCCGGCGTTGAAGTTGACGAAGCCCTCGTGCATGACGGTGGTGCCCTCGGCGAGGTGCGCGCCGAGGCGGACACGGTCGGCGTCGGCGACGCGTACGCCCTTGGGCGCGACGTAGTCCGTCATCCGCGGGAACTTGTCGATCGAGGTGACCTGGAGGTGCAGGCCCTCGGCGCGGGCGTTCAGCCGTACGGTCTCGACCTGGTCGACGGCGACGGGCCCGAGGCTGGTCCACGCGACGTTGGCGAGCAGCCCGAAGAGGCCGTCCAGGCTCTGTCCGTGCGGCTTGACGAGCCGGTGGGAGAGCAGGTGCAGACGCAGGTAGGCGTCGTGCGCGTCGAGCGGCTTATCGTCGAGCGAGGCGATGACGGTGCGCACGGCGACGACCTGGACACCGCGGCGGGCGTCGGGTCCGACGGCCTTCACGGCGGCTGCGCCAAGGAGTTCGGCGGCCTGCTCCGCGGTCAGCCGCTCGGTGCCGGCCGGACCCGGTTCGTCGGCGAGCCCGGGGGCGGGGAACCAGGTGTCGAGAACAACGCCGTCGTCGGTGATGGTGGCGAGGCCGGCGGCGACGGCGCCGGTGGTACGGGGTGCGGAAGACGTGTCGGTCATGACAGAAAACCTAACCGGCCGGGCGGCACCCGGGCCAACCGGTCTCAGTGACCGGGCGCTACGGTGAGCTGTTCGGGCAACGTGAACGCCCGGCGCGGTCAGCAGGAACACTCGGGGGGAAACAACCGATGTCGCACGGAACCATGCCGCCCTACCCGGGCCCGCCCGGTCCTCAGGGCTGGGGCGGCTGGATGCCACCGCCGCCCAGACCGGGGGTCATACCGCTCGCTCCCCTCGGCCTGGGCGACATCCTGGGCGGGGCGTTCACGACGATCGGCCGTCACTGGAAGCAGCTGCTCGGCATGGCGCTCGCCGCGTACGGCATGGCCCTCGTGGCCATCGGCGCGGCGATCGCGATCGCCTACCTGGCGCTCTCCGACCGGCTCGACAGGACACTGGACTCCGACGCGGCCCCCGGCTGGGAGGCCGTCGCGCCGCTGGTGTTCACCTTCGGCGGCGTCTATCTCTTCGGCCTGTTCATGATGCTGGTCGCCAACGGGCTGGTCTACGCGAGCTGCCCCACCGTCCTCCAGGACGCGGTTCTCGGTCACCGGTCGACGTTCGGTTCCGTCTGGCGGCGCAGCGCGCGGCGGCTCTGGTCGGTGCTCGGCACCGTCCTGCTGACCGCGCTGATCGTGGCGGTTCCGGTGCTGCTGCTCGGGGTCGCCTTTGTCACCGCCGTCATCACGCTCATCACGCTGTCCTCCGACGGCGGGAACTTCGGCTGGCTGGTCCTGGTCTGCTTCCTCGGCGCGCTGGCCACCGGTCCGCTGGCCGTCTGGCTCTGGGTTAAGTTCTGCCTCGCTCCGGCGGCGGCGGTCGTCGAGGGCCAGGGCGCCGTCGCGGCGATGTCCCGCTCCTCGCAACTGGTGCGCGGCGACTGGTGGCGGGTCTTCGGCATATCGCTGCTGGCCTACGTCATCGCGGCGGTGGCGAGCTATCTGATCCAGCTGCCGTTCTCGTTCCTCAACATCCTGGGTCCGAGCTTCGCGGACGACGCGTCCAGCAGCGGTGCCGCGCTCACCATCGTCATCACGTCGCTGGTGTTCGGCCTTGTCGCCGTCCTGATCGGCCAGGCCCTCACCTCCGCGTTCCCGCAGCTGGTGCTGGGCCTGCTCTACGTCGACCAGCGGATCCGCAAGGAGAACCTGGCGGCCGGCCTCGCGCAGGCGGCGGCCGCGCCGCCTGCGGCGTACCCGGGGGCGTAGCCCGGCGGGTACGCCCCGTGCCGCGTACCCGGGGCGTACACCGGCGCCCTCGCCGCCGGCCCGCGCGCTCCGGGCGCAGCCGCTGGTCGAGGAGCGTCTGTGCCCGCGCGCTGCGGGCGCAGCCCCTGGTCGAGCAGCGTCTTCTTCGGCCGCAGCGCGCAGAACCCGTTGCCCTCGGGGTCGGCGAGGACCGTCCAGGTGACGACCTCGCCCTGGCCGACGTCGGCCCCGCGGTCCCGCGCTCCGGCACGGTCAGGAACGCGATGCCGGGCAGCGCGTCCGCATCGGCGCCGATGACGCCTCCTCCGGGTCCTCGTGGAGAACCTGCCGGTCGAGGACCGCCGCCCGGAAGCGGGCGAGCGCCGGGCCGTCGGAGCAGTCGATCGCGATTGGACGCAGAGAAACGGCCATGCCCGCCAGAGTGCCTGGCGGGCATGGCCGTTTCGGGTGTTCTCAGACGTTGAAGCCGAGCGCGCGAAGCTGCTCGCGACCGTCATCCGTGATCTTGTCCGGGCCCCACGGCGGCATCCAGACCCAGTTGATCTTGAGCTCGTTGACGATGCCGTCGGTGGCGGACTTCGCCTGGTCCTCGATCACGTCGGTCAGCGGGCAGGCCGCCGACGTCAGGGTCATGTCCAGCGTCGCGACGTTGGAATCGTCGATGTGGATGCCGTAGATGAGGCCGAGGTTGACGACGTCGATGCCCAGCTCGGGGTCGACGACGTCGTACAGCGCCTCGCGGACCTCTTCCTCGGACGCCGGCTTGACGGCAACCGTCTCGTTCTCGCTCATGCGCTCTTCCTCACAGCATTGTCTTCGCCCATGGCCTGGGCCGTCGCGTCCTTCCACGCCATCCAGCTCAGCAGCGCGCACTTCACCCGGGCGGGGTACTTGGAGACGCCGGCGAACGCGACCGCGTCCTCCAGCACCTCCTCCATCGCGTCGTCCGGCTCGATCTGGCCCTTGGACTGCATCAGCTCCAGGAAGGTGCCCTGGATCCTCTGCGCCTCCGCGAGCTCCTTGCCGACCAGCAGTTCGTTCAGCACGGATGCGCTGGCCTGGCTGATGGAACAGCCCTGCCCCTCGTAGGACACGTCCTCGATTCGCGATCCGTCGTACTTCACTCGGAGCGTGATCTCGTCGCCGCACGTCGGATTGACGTGGTGCACCTCGGCGTCCCCGTCCCGCAAGCCCCGCCCGTGGGGGTGCTTGTAGTGGTCCAGGATGACGTCCTGGTACATCGAATCCAGCTTCACATCGTCCCCTAGCCGAAGAAATTCCGGACGTGCTCCAGGCCGTCGACCAGAGCATCGACCTCTGCCGGCGTGGAGTACAGATAGAACGACGCTCGCGTGGTCGCAGGAATTCCGTACCGCAGGCAGACGGGGCGCGCGCAGTGGTGACCCACGCGGACCGCGATGCCCTGCTCGTCGAGGACCTGGCCCACGTCGTGCGGGTGGATGTCACCGAGCGTGAACGAGATCGCCGCTCCGCGGTCCTCGGCCGTCGTCGGGCCGATGATCCGCAGGTCCGGGACCTCCAGCAGCCGCTTCACCGCGTACTCGGTGAGCGCGTGCTCATGCTGGGCGATCTTGTCCATGCCGATCGAGGTGAGGTAGTCCACGGCCGCGCCGAGGCCGACGGCCTGCGCGATCGGGGGCGTGCCCGCCTCGAACTTGTGCGGCGCCGGAGCGTACGTCGACGAGTGCATCGAGACGGTCTCGATCATCTCGCCGCCGCCGAGGAACGGCGGGAGGTCCTCGAGGAGCTCCTGCCGGCCCCACAGCACACCGATGCCGGTCGGACCGCACATCTTGTGGCCGGTGAAGGCCACGAAGTCGGCCTGCAGCGCCTGCACGTCCAGCACCATGTGCGGGGCGGCCTGCGAGGCGTCGATCAGCACCAGGGCGCCGACGTCCTGGGCGCGGCGGACGATCGCCTCGACCGGGTTGACCGTGCCCATGATGTTGGAGACCAGCGTGAAGGAGACGATCTTCGTCTTCTCGGTGATGACCTCTTCGATGTTCGACAGGTCGAGCCTGCCGTCGTCGGTGAGGCCGAACCACTTCAGCTTCGCGCCGGTGCGCTGCGACAGCAGCTGCCACGGGACGATGTTGGAGTGGTGCTCCATCTCCGTGATGACGACCTCGGTGTCGCTGTCCACCCGGTAGGGCTCGTCGGCCCAGCCCAGCATGTTGGCGACGAGGTTGAGCGACTCCGAGGCGTTCTTGGTGAAGATCACCTCGTCGCGGCTCGGCGCGTTGATGAAGGCGGCGACCTTGTCACGGGCGCCCTCGTACAGCGCCGTGGCCTCCTCGGCGAGCACATGGACGCCGCGGTGCACATTGGCGTTGTGCTGCTCGTAGTACTCACTGAGTACGTCGATCACCTGGCGCGGCGTCTGGGAGGTCGCCGCGTTGTCCAGGTAGATGAGCTTCTTGCCGTCGTGGAGCACCCGGTCGAGGATCGGGAAGTCCTTACGGATCGCCTCTGTGTCGAGGAGGCCCGGCAGTGTGATCACGCGGTGACGCCTCCCTTGGTGTACGCCTCGTAGCCCTCGTTCTCCAGCTTGTCGGCGAGCTCGGGGCCACCCGACTCGACGATCCGGCCGTTCGCGAAGACGTGGACGTGGTCGGGCTTGATGTAGCGCAGGATCCGCGTGTAGTGCGTGATCAGCAGGGTGCCAACCTCGCCGGTCTCGCGGACGCGGTTGACGCCCTCGGAGACGATGCGCAGCGCGTCGACGTCCAGGCCGGAGTCGGTCTCGTCGAGGATCGCGAGCTTCGGCTTGAGCAGCTCGAGCTGGAGGATCTCGTGGCGCTTCTTCTCACCGCCGGAGAAGCCCTCGTTGACGTTGCGCTCGGCGAAGGCGGGGTCCATGTTGAGGCGCTCCATGGCCTCCCGGACCTCCTTCACCCAGGTACGCAGCTTGGGGGCCTCGCCGCGCATCGCGGTGGCGGAGGTGCGCAGGAAGTTGGAGACCGAGACGCCGGGGACCTCGACCGGGTACTGCATGGCGAGGAAGACGCCGGCGCGGGCGCGTTCGTCGACGCTCATCTCCAGGACGTCCTCGCCGTCCAGGGTCACGGTGCCGCTGGTGATCGTGTACTTGGGGTGGCCCGCGAGGGAGTAGGCGAGGGTCGACTTGCCGGAGCCGTTGGGGCCCATGATGGCGTGGGTCTCGCCCTGCTTCACGGTCAGGTCGACGCCCTTGAGGATCTCCTTCGTGGCGTTGTCGGCCTCGACGGAAACGTGCAGGTCGCGGATTTCAAGCGTTGCCATGGGTGACTCAGGACTCCTGGGTGACGGAGACGAGCACATCGTCCCCTTCGATCTTGACGGGGTATACGGGGACGGGGCGCGTCGCGGGAAGGCCGGACGGCTTGCCGGTGCGGAGGTCGAAGGCACTGCCGTGCAGCCAGCACTCGATCTGGCAGTCCTCGACCTCGCCCTCCGAGAGCGAGACGTTCGCGTGCGAGCAGATGTCGTGGATGGCGAACACCTCGCCCTCGGTCCGCACGACGGAGACCGGCGTGCCGTCGAGTTCCACCCGCTTGGGGGTGTCCTCCTCGAGCTCGCTCAGCGCGCACGCTTTGACGAAGGCCATCAGGCTGACGCCTCCAGAACCGACGCCTCCAGCTCGGCGTCGATCTTGTCGAGCAGGCGCTCCTCGACGTCCGGCAGACCGATCTGCTGGACGAGCTCGGCGAAGAAGCCGCGGACGACGAGGCGGCGGGCCTCGGCCTGCGGGATGCCGCGCGCCATCAGGTAGAACAGCTGCTCGTCGTCGAAGCGGCCGGTGGCGGAGGCGTGACCGGCGCCGGCGATCTCACCGGTCTCGATCTCGAGGTTCGGCACCGAGTCGACCCGCGCACCGTCCGTGAGGACGAGGTTGCGGTTCATCTCGTAGGTGTCGGTGCCCTCGGCCATGACCCGGATCAGCACGTCGCCGATCCACACCGCGTGGGCGTCGTCGCCCTGCAGCGCGCCCTTGTAGACGGCGTTGGACTTGCAGTGCGGCATGTTGTGGTCGACGAGGAGGCGGTGCTCCTGGTGCTGGCCCTTGTCGGTGAAGTACAGGCCGAACAGCTCGGCCTCGCCACCGGTTCCGGCGTAGGAGACGCGCGGGTGGAGGCGGACCAGGTCGCCGCCGAAGGTGACCACGACCGACTTGAAGGAGGCGTCCCGGCCGACCAGCGCGTTGTGCTGGGCGACGTGGACGGCCTTGTCGTCCCAGTCCTGGACGGACACGACGGTGAGCTTGGCACCGTCGCCGAGGACGTAGTCGACGTTCGCCGCGAGCACGGCGTCACCGGTGTGGTCGATGACGACGACCGCCTCGGCGAACGCGCCGAGCTCCACCACCTGGTGGCCGAAGGCGGTCCCGCCCTCGCCGTGCACGGCGATACGGATCGGCTCCGCGAGCACGGTCTCCTTGGGCACGGTCACCACGGTGGCCTGCTCGAAGGAGGAGTACGCCTGGGCGGCGACCCGGTCCACCGGGGTGCCGGCCCTGCCGAGGCGCGCGTCGTCACGGCCGACGGTCTCGACGGTGACGCCCTCGGGGGCGTCGATCGCGACCTTGAGCGCGGTGCCGTTGGCGACGGCGGTGCCGTCGTGCAGACCGGCGAGGCGCTCCAGCGGAGTGAAGCGCCACTCCTCCTCGCGGCCGTGCGGGACCGGGAAGTCCGCCACGTCGAACGACGGGGGCGCACTCATACGGGTCGCGACGGTCGACTCGGCGGCCACCGCGATCGAGCCGGCGGTGGTGGAGCCCACCGGTGGGGGTCCCCCCTGGACCGGGGTCTTACGGAGGTCCTCGGGGGCGTTCTGAGCCTCAGCCATGGCTGTCGTCTTGCTCTCTTCCTACGTCAGAAATCAGTCGCTGCCTGCGGTCTCGGAGGGCGTCAGCCCACCGAGCCCTCCATCTGCAGCTCGATCAGCCGGTTGAGCTCCAGCGCGTACTCCATGGGGAGCTCCTTGGCGATCGGCTCGACGAAGCCGCGCACGATCATCGCCATCGCCTCGAACTCGGTCATCCCGCGGCTCATCAGGTAGAAAAGCTGGTCCTCCGAGACCTTGGAGACGGTCGCCTCGTGACCCATGGAGACGTCGTCCTCGCGGACGTCGACGTACGGGTAGGTGTCGGAGCGCGAGATCGTGTCGACCAGCAGAGCGTCGCAGAGCACGTTGGACTTGGCACCCGGGGCGCCCTCGCCGATCTCGATCAGACCGCGGTAGGACGTGCGGCCGCCGCCTCGTGCCACCGACTTGGAGACGATGTTGGAGGAGGTGTTCGGGGCCATGTGGACCATCTTGGCGCCGGCGTCCTGGTGCTGGCCCTCGCCCGCGAAGGCGATGGACAGGGTCTCGCCCTTGGCGTGCTCGCCCATCAGGTAGACGGCCGGGTACTTCATGGTCACCTTGGAGCCGATGTTGCCGTCGACCCACTCCATGGTCGCGCCCTCGTACGCCACGGCGCGCTTGGTGACCAGGTTGTAGACGTTGTTCGACCAGTTCTGGATGGTCGTGTAGCGGCAGCGGCCGCCCTTCTTGACGATGATCTCGACGACGGCGCTGTGCAGCGAGTCCGAGGAGTAGATCGGGGCGGTGCAGCCCTCGACGTAGTGGACGTAGGCGTCCTCGTCGACGATGATCAGCGTCCGCTCGAACTGGCCCATGTTCTCCGTGTTGATACGGAAGTAGGCCTGCAGCGGGATGTCCACGTGGACGCCCTTGGGGACGTAGATGAACGATCCGCCGGACCACACGGCCGTGTTCAGCGAGGCGAACTTGTTGTCGCCGACCGGGATGACGGTGCCGAAGTACTCCTGGAAGAGCTCCGGGTGCTCCTTCAGCGCGGTGTCCGTGTCGAGGAAGATGACGCCCTGCTCCTCCAGGTCCTCACGGATCTGGTGGTAGACGACCTCGGACTCGTACTGGGCGGCGACACCGGCGACCAGGCGCTGCTTCTCCGCCTCCGGGATGCCGAGCTTGTCGTAGGTGTTCTTGATGTCCTCGGGCAGCTCCTCCCACGAGGCGGCCTGTGCCTCGGTGGAGCGCACGAAGTACTTGATGTTGTCGAAGTCGATGCCGGAGAGGTCGGAGCCCCAGTTCGGCATGGGCTTCTTGTCGAAGAGGCGCAGACCCTTCAGCCGCAGCTTCAGCATCCACTCCGGCTCGTTCTTCTTCGCGGAGATGTCGCGGACGACGTCCTCGGAGAGACCGCGCTTGGCCGCGGCACCGGCCGCGTCGGAGTCGGCCCAGCCGAATTCGTACTTACCCAGACCCTCGAGTTCGGGGTGGGCAGTCTCCGTGGGGAGAGTCATGCGGGGTTCCTCCCGGCCGTGCTTGCAGAAGCTGATGGTGTGGTGCTGGTCTGTGTGGTGCTGTCCTGCGGCGGGGTGCCCGGCGGCGAGGTGCCGCCCTGTGGCGCGCCGTGCGGGATGAATGTGGTGCAGACGCCGTCGCCGTGGGCGATGGTGGCGAGCCGCTGCACATGCGTCCCGAGGAGCCGCGAGAAGAACTCGGTCTCCGCCTCGCACAGCTGCGGGTACTTCTCGGCCGCGTGGGCGACCGGGCAGTGGTGCTGGCAGAGCTGCTCGCCGACCGGTGCGCTGCGAGCCGTAGCAGCGTACCCGTCGGCGCTGAGCGCCTTCGCCAGCGCTTCGGTGCGCTCCTGGGGTCCCACCGCCTCGACCGCCGCGCGGTAGGCCTCGCCCTGCGCCTCGATCCGGTCCCGGGCGAAGGCGGCGACGGCCGGCTCGCCGCCGGCGTGCTGCTCGATCCAGCGCAGGGCGTCGACGGCCAGCGTGTCGTACGACTGGTCGAAGGCGTCACGGCCGCAGTCGGTGAGGGCGAACACCTTGGCGGGCCTGCCGCGGGTGCGGGCACCGTAGACACGCTGCTCGCGCGGTTCCACGACGTTCTCGGAGACGAGGGTGTCGAGGTGCCGGCGGACGGCTGCCTGGGTGAGTCCCAGACGCCCCGCGAGGTCGGCCACGGTGGACGGGCCGTGGTCCAGGATGGACCGCGCGACGCGGTTGCGGGTGGAGTGATCCGACCGCAGACCCGCCGCGAGTTCCTCCTGGGGAGCCTCACCGAGGTTTTTCACAACGCCATTGTTGCGTAATTCCTCAGGGACTGACAAGCGGCCTCGTGATCACGGCGCGGTGCCGTGCATCACTTAGGCAAACCTAAGCTGACCTGCGGAAATGATCACTCGGAGGGTCGAAGGCCAGGTGAGGGCGCACCCGCCGCGCACCACGGTCCGGTACCCGCCAGGGCCCCCGGACGGGGACTCCCCCGGCGCCCGCCTAGACTTCCCGGCATGCTGAGCGAGCCTGCCGTCCGTGTCCGGGGCCTGGTCAAGCGGTACGGACCCAAGGCCGCCGTGGACGGCCTCGACCTCGACGTCGCCACGGGTTCCGTGACCGCCGTGCTGGGGCCCAACGGCGCGGGCAAGACCACCACGATCGAGACCTGCGAGGGCTACCGCCGCGCCGACGCCGGGACCGTACGGGTCCTCGGCCTCGACCCGGTCGCGGACGCCGCGCGGCTGCGGCCCCGCATCGGCGTGATGCTCCAGTCCGGCGGCGTCTACTCCGGCGCCCGGGCCGACGAGATGCTCCGCCACATGGCCACGCTGCACGCCCACCCCCTCGACGTCGACGCCCTGATCGAGCGCCTCGGCCTCGGCACCTGCGGGCGCACGACGTACCGCCGGCTCTCCGGCGGCCAGCAGCAGCGGCTCGCACTGGCGATGGCGGTCGTGGGCCGGCCCGAGATCGTCTTCCTCGACGAACCGACCGCCGGCCTCGACCCGCAGGCCCGCCGCGCCACCTGGGACCTCGTGCGGGAACTGCGCACGGACGGCGTCACTACCGTGCTGACCACGCACTTCATGGACGAGGCGGAGGAACTCTCCGACGACGTCGCCATCGTCGACGCGGGCCGGATCGTCGCCAGGGGCAGCACCGACGAGCTGTGCCGCGGCGGCGCGGAGAACACGCTGCGCTTCACCGGACGCCCCGGCCTCGACCTCGGCTCCCTGCTCAAAGCGCTCCCCGACGGCTGCGCGGCGGCGGAGCTCACACCGGGCGCCTACCGGATCACCGGAGACGTCGATCCGCAGCTGCTGGCGACCGTCACCTCCTGGTGCGCCCAGCACGGCGTACTGCCGCACGGCATCTCGGTCGAGCGGCACACCCTCGAGGACGTCTTCCTGGAACTGACCGGCAAGGAGCTGCGCGCATGAGCGCCGGTACGTACACACCGGCGCCCGGCGCCGCCCCGCTGACCCGCATGATCACCGCGCAGGCCGCCTTCGAGACGAGGATGCTGCTGCGCAACGGGGAGCAACTGCTGCTGACGGTGATCATCCCGGCGCTGCTGCTGGCGCTGTTCTCCACCGTCGACATCGTCGACACCGGCAGCGGCCCCGCCGTCGACTTCCTCGCCCCCGGCGTCCTCGCGCTCGCCGTGATGTCCACCGCCTTCACCGGCCAGGCCATCGCCACCGGCTTCGAGCGGCGCTACGGAGTCCTCAAGCGGCTGGGGGCCTCGCCGATCCCGCGCTGGGCCCTGATGACCGCGAAGACCCTCTCCGTCCTGGTCACCGAGGTGCTCCAGGTCGCACTGCTGACCGTGATCGCCTTCGCGCTCGGCTGGTCCCCGCACGGCAACCCGCTGTACGTCGTACTGCTGCTCGTCCTCGGCACCGCCGCCTTCTCCGGGCTCGGTCTCCTGATGGCCGGCACGCTCAAGGCGGAGGCGACGCTGGCCGCCGCCAACCTCGTCTTCCTCCTGCTGCTCGTCGGCGGCGGCGTGATCGTGCCCCTGGACAAGTTCCCCGGCGCCGTCGCCACCGCGCTCGGATGGCTGCCGATCTCGGCACTCTCCGACGGGCTGCGCGACGTGCTCCAGCACGGCGCCGGCATGCCGTGGGGCAATCTGGGCATCCTCGCCCTCTGGGCGGTGCTCGGACTGGGCGCGGCCGCCCGGACCTTCCGCTGGGAGTGACACGCGCGCCAGGATGACCCTGCCGAGACCCGCACGGTGGGAGGCCTGGATGGAGCGCACTGCCGCACTGCGACTGGACGCGGAGTGGGCGAAGGTGAGGGCCGGCCGGCCGGCGGCCTCACCCGGGGAACGCGAGCGGTTGCTGACCGACCTGATCTCGGCCCTCGCCCCGCACGCCGCGGGTGACCTCTCCCTCGCCGCCCGGCTGAGCCTGCGGTACGAGGACCTGGCCCGCCACCACTTCGACACCGGCAGGCGCGACGCGGCGCTGAGCGCCGTCGACGAGGCCGTCCGGCACTGCGCCGAGCCCGCGGAGCACGACGACGAGCACGCCCGCTGGTACGCGAGGGCCCTGATCAGCCAGGCCGTCTATCTCGCGGAACCCCTCAGCGACGAGCTCGGCCTGCCGCGCTACGCCTTCCGCCCGCACGGCGAACAGCCGTGCGCCGAGGACCGCCTGGCGGGTCTGGCCGCCGTGGAGGCGACCCACCGGGCGATCGCCGTGTGGGAACGGCTCGACCAGGGCGACCCGCGCAACCGCGAGGGGCTCGCCCAGGCACACGTCTTCCTCGGCGACCGGCTGGAGGAGCTCGGCAGGCCGGTCGACGCCGCCGAATGGGCGGTACGGGCGGAACGCGAGTTCCACGCGCTGTGGCAGGCGCCCGACCCGGCCGACCGCGCCCACGCCGCGATCCTGGAGCATCTCGGCGATCAGCTCGAGCGCCGGCTGCGCCGCTGTCCGTTCGAGGGCGGCCTCACCCAGCTGCACAAGCGCGGGCTGCTGCCGGAGCGCCGGATGCCGCTCGCCGTCGTCGCGGCACGGATCGAGGGCGTGACGCCGGACGCGATCGCGAAGGGGCTCGGCATCGGCCGGGCGGAGGTGGACCGGATCCTGCGCGCCCGCTCGTGGCGGGCGGTGTGGCGGTTCGACGTGCGGGCGGCCGACGGCTCCTGGGCGCCGATGGCGCACCCCTGGCGGGGCATGGACGCGGTCACCGACTGCACGGCCGCGGCGGTGGCCGCCGAGCTGACGGACGCGTTCCTGCACTCGCCGGACGTGCCGCCCGCGCCCACGCCGTGGCGCTTCGCGCTGTGGTGGGAGGAGGAGGACCATCTCGACGGGTCCCGCTTCCGCGTGACGTCCGCGTCCCTTGCCGAGGCGGCCTCCCCGCGGGTCCCCGAACCGGCGCGGGAGCCCTCCGCGGACCCCTCGTGAAACCGTGCACAAGCCTCCGCCTACCATGGTGGCCGTGCAGACCCCCCTCGCCTATATCGCCCAGCGCTGGACACCGTCGCCCAAAATCCTGCGGCGGGCCGCGTTCTCGGCCGTCGTGATGACCGTCGTCATCGTCGTCACCGGCGGCGCCGTACGGCTCACCGGCTCCGGTCTCGGCTGCGACACCTGGCCCAAGTGCACGGACGACAGTCTCTTCGCCACGCCCGAACAGGGCATCCACGGCGCGATCGAGTTCGGCAACCGAATGCTGACGTACGTCCTGTCGGCGGCAGTCGGCTGGGCGATCGTCGCCGTGCGCGCCACCAAGCCGTGGCGGCGCGGCCTGAGCCGGCTGGCCTGGACGCAGTTCTGGATCGTCCTGGGCAACGCCGTCATCGGCGGCATCACCGTGTGGGCGGGCCTCAACCCGTGGAGCGTGGCCGGACACTTCCTGCTCGCCAACGCGCTGCTCACGGTCGCGACCGTCACCTGGGTGCGCACCGGCGAGGGCGACGAGCCGCCCCGGCCGCGGGTCCCGCGGCCGGTCCGCAAACTGTCGTGGGCGATCGTCGGGGTCTCCGCGCTGCTGATCACCCTCGGCACGACGGTCACCGGCTCCGGCAAGCACGCGGGCGACAGCAGTGACGTCCCGCGCATGCCGTGGGACTGGTCCGCCGCCGCGCACATCCACGCGATCGCCGCGTGGGTGGTGTGCGCGCTGGCCGTCGCGATGTGGCTCGTCCTGCGCGTGGTCGACGCCCCCGACGACATCCGGGCCCGGGCCCGCGACCTGCTGCTGGTGGTGCTGCTGCAGGGGGCGCTCGGTTACGTGCAGTACCTCACTGGCGTGCCGGAGTTGCTGGTGGGCGCGCACATGCTCGGCTCCTCGCTGATGTGGATCGCGGTGCTGAGGCTGGCGCTGAGCCTGCGGGAGCGGGAGCCGGCACGGGTGCCGGCGGCGCCCGACGCGGCGCTGACCTCGGCCTGAGCCCCCACCGCCGCGCGGGCCGGTCCCCTACCCCCTGCGGCCTGGCGGCCATGGGGGGTAGCCCCTCCCAACAACCGGGCTCGGTCCGGACCCGTCCACCGCGCTCCGCGCGGTGTTTCGGGGGCGCTGCCCCCGGACCCCCGCGCCTCAAACGCCGGCGAGGCTGAAGATGCCCCGCAGCGGCGAATCCAGCCCGGCCGGAGGCACCACCCACGGCCACCAGGCCGTAGGGGAGTTCGAGGCCACCGCGCGGAGCGCGGTACGCCGTCCGCCAAAGCGGTACAACGGCCCACCCGCAGGGCGGCAACAGGACCCGGGGCCCGCCCCGCTTCGGGAAGAGACGGGCCGGTGCGGGGCGGGGAAACGCCCCGCCCGCAAGGCGGCAACGTGGGCCCCGAGCCTGCCCCGGGCAGCGATCACGCACCCGCAGCGGCCCCGCGCCGCCGCGGAGACGCGCCCGCCCGCAGGGCGGCAACAGGGCCGGGAGCCTACCCCGCTTCACCGGCCCGCCCGCAGGGCGGCAACGGGGCCGGGGCCCGCCCCGGTTCGGGAAGAGACGGGCCGGTGCGGGGCGGGGAAACGCCCCGCCCGCAAGGCGGCAACGGGGCCCGGGGCCTGCCCCGGGCAGCGATCAGGCACCCGCAGCGGCCCCGCGCCGCCGCGGAGACGCGCCCGCCCGCAGGGCGGCAGCAGGGCCGGGAGCCTACCCCGCTTCACCGGCCCGCCCGCAGGGCGGCAACGGGGCCGGGGCCCACCCCGCTTCGGGAAGGGGCGGGTAGGGGAACAGCCCCGCGCAGCGGTCACGCACCCGCAGCGGAGACGCCCCTCACCCCCGCAACCCGTACACCCGCCTCGCGTTCCCCCACGCCAGCAGCCCCGCCACCCGCTCCGCGTCGCCCCGTGACCACGCCCCGTCGGCGACCCATTCCCCCAGCACCCGACCCACCGCATCGCGGAAGGTGTGCGCGGCCACCACATGGAGTTCCGGCAGGCCGTGCGCGCCGGAGGAGAACAGGAGCTTGCCGAACGGCGCGAGTTCGAGTGTCTCCGCCAGTACGGCCGCCGCCCGCGCCCCCGTCTGGGCGAGCGCCGGGCCCAGGTCGGCGTACACGTGCGGATACACGCTCGCGAGGTGCGCCGCGCCGCGGTGGTGCGGATAGCCGTGCAGCAGGACCAGGTCCGTGCCGAGACCGGCCGTCGCCGCGGCCAGGCCGGCCAGGGGCATCGGGTCCCGTGCGCCGATGTGCAGTTGCAGCGGAAGGCCGGTCGCGACGGCGGCCCACAGCAGGTGCCGCAGCAGTACGGGGTCGGTGAGCGGCTCGCCCACGCGCCGTCCGGCGAGCCAGCGCCCGGCCGCGCCCCGCACCTCGCCCGGCCCCGGCGGCTCCGGCCGGTCGCTCTGCCGTACGGCGGCGACGGTGGTGAAGGCGACGGCGGACCCGGCGGCTCCGTGCACCGCCTCCGCCAGGTTGGCGAGGAAGGATTCCACGGTCCCCGACGTGTCCGCGACCTGCTCCGCCAGCAGTTCGAGCCGTACGATCTCGCGCGCCTGGGCCTCCGCCGCAGCGGCGATCTCCGCCGGACTCGCGAGGTCGCCCGGCAGGCCGGTGTCCACGAGGTACGTGGCGATCCCGGTCCCCCGCAGAAGCCGCCTGCCCGCCTCGGCCGCTCCGAGCTCGCGGCGGCGGGCCAGGTAGTGGGCGGGCGGGCAGTGCGGTTCGAGTCCGAGGAGCGGCGGACACCAGCGCCGCACCGCGAAACCGGTCTGAGTGTCGAAGAAGGTGGTACCGGAGGCCGGCGGGGCCCCGGTGGCCGGCCCCAGGTACGTCTCGAAGGTGCCGAGGCCCAACTCGGTGCGCAGCACACCGTGGCAGTACTGGTCGACCAGACGCACAGAGGACGCGGCGTCGATCATCGGGAGCTCCTGCCTGTGGACCGGACCGTGCTTCCACAGGACTAACGGGTCATCCCCGCGCAAGGTGTTGCTCAGTCGTTGGACGGGCCGCCGACCTGGATGCCCGCCATACGCGTCCACTCGTACGGGCCGGTGCGCACCTTCGCGGCGAAGTCGCCGTCGAAGGACTCGTGCAGCGTGATCCCCGACTTCTCCGCCGCGCTGACGGCGACGGCGTGGCTCGGGGCCACCAGGTCGCCCCAGCCGCCGTCCTCGCCGACAAGAACGATGCGGGTGCCCATCTGGCCGATGTAGGCGAGCTGGCCCTCGGCGCCGCCGTGCGCCTTGGAGAACGCCTGGATCTGCTTGGCGAGCTTGGCCGCCCTGCGCTCGGCGCGGGCGTCGGACGGGGAGGAGGGAGCGGGCGAGGACGCCGTCTCGTCAACCTTGGTTTCAGCCATGCACCGCATGCTACTCGCGGGTAGATCATTCGGCGACGGCCGGGCGACGTGGCCTCGGCCACGCCCGCCCGAGGTCTTCCTCAGCGCAGAACCCGAGGTCTACCTCAGCGCAGGAAGGGGTCCACGGCCACGGCCACGAAGAGCAGCGACACATAGGTGATGGACCAGTGGAAGAGACGCATCTCCTTGAGCTTGCCGCCCGTCTCGCCCGCCTTGGCCCTGCTGTGCAGCGCGTGCGCCTCCCACAGCCACCAGCCGCCCGCGACCAGCGCGACCGCGGTGTAGAACCACCCGGTGTAGCCGAGCGGGGTCAGCAGCAGCGAGACGGCGACCATGACCCAGCTGTAGAGCACGATCTGCCGGGCGACGACCTTGTTGCCGGCGACCACCGGGAGCATCGGCACGCCGACGCGCTCGTAGTCGTCCTTCACCTTCATCGACAGCGGCCAGTAGTGCGGCGGCGTCCAGAAGAAGATGACGAGGAAGAGGATGACGGCGGCCCAGGACACCGAGTCGGTGACCGACGACCAGCCGATCAGGACCGGCATGCAGCCGGCGATGCCGCCCCAGACGATGTTCTGCGCGGTACGGCGCTTGAGGATCATCGTGTAGACGACGACGTAGAACAGCAGCGCGCCGAGCGACAGCGCGGCCGACAGCCAGTTGACGAGGAGACCGAACCAGAGCGTGGAGACCACGGCGAGCGTCAGGCCGAAGACCAGACCTTCGCGCGGGGAGACCATTCCGGTGACGAGCGGACGCTGTGACGTGCGGTCCATCAGGGCGTCGATGTCGCGGTCGATGTACATGTTCAGCGCGTTGGCGCCGCCGGCGGAGAGGTATCCGCCGAGACAGGTGACGAGCACCAGCCACAGGTCCGGCACACCCTGCTCGGCCAGGAACATCACCGGAACGGTGGTGATCAGCAGCAGCTCGATGATCCGCGGCTTGGTCAGCGCCACGAATGCCTTGACGCGGGCCCCGAACGGCCGACGGCCCCCCGGGCCGGAGGCCAAGACGACCCCTGCGGGTCGGGACTCGACGGCCGTCACGCACACCCCTGACAGAGAAATCCCAGCAAGCCTCTGGGGTTCCTCCCATGCCCGGAAAGGGCTCTGGGGGAGTGAGACCCCGGTGACGACTTGCGCGTACCACGCCACTCTAGACGCTGCCCGTACGCCGATCTTCGCGGGGGTCGGGTCGTGTTGAGCACCGGAAGGACGTCGGACGTATACGTCGCCGACGGGCGGGGAACACCCGCTGCCCGCACCCTGGCAGTGTCCAATTGGGGAGACGCGCGACCGAGCGGACGCCCATTGCTGCGAGGGTAGGCTCGACAGCGCCCGGTACACCCATAAGTCACCGGGATTCGAACATGTGGAGAGGAGCCCTGACCCAGGGTGAGCACCAAGCCGACCACCACAGACCTCGAGTGGACCGCGTTGGACCAGCGGGCAGTCGACACCGTCCGCGTCCTGGCCATGGATTCCGTACAGAAGGTCGGCAACGGCCATCCGGGTACGGCCATGAGCCTGGCCCCCGCCGCGTACGTGCTCTTTCAGAAGCTGATGAGGCACGATCCCGCGGACGCCGACTGGACGGGCCGTGACCGGTTCGTCCTGTCCGCCGGCCATTCGTCGCTGACGCTCTACATCCAGCTCTACCTGGCCGGTTACGGCCTGGAGCTCGATGATCTCAAGGCGTTCCGTACCTGGGGTTCGAAGACTCCCGGTCACCCGGAGTACGGCCACACCACGGGCGTCGAGACGACGACCGGTCCGCTCGGCCAGGGCGTGGCGAACGCCGTGGGCATGGCGATGGCCGCCCGTTACGAGCGTGGCCTGTTCGACCCGGAGGCCGCCGAGGGCACCTCGCCGTTCGATCACACCGTGTGGTGCATCGCGGGTGACGGCTGTCTGCAGGAGGGCATCTCCGCGGAGGCGTCGTCGCTGGCCGGTCACCAGAAGCTGGGCAATCTGGTCCTGCTGTGGGACGACAACCACATCTCGATCGAGGGCGACACGGAGACTGCCGTCTCCGAGGACACTCTCAAGCGTTACGAGGCGTACGGCTGGCACGTCCAGCGCGTCCAGCAGCTGGACAACGGTGACCTGGACCCGGTCGGCCTCTACAACGCGCTGAAGGCGGCGCAGGCGGAGACGGAGCGCCCCTCCTTCATCGCGGCCCGTTCGATCATCGCCTGGCCCGCGCCGCACGCGCAGAACACCGAGGCCGCGCACGGATCGGCGCTGGGCGACGAGGAGGTCGCGGCGACCAAGCGGGTCATGGGCTTCGACCCGGACCAGTCGTTCGAGGTGTCCGACGAGGTCCTGGGCCACACCCGGGGCGCGCTGGACCGGGGCCGTGAGGCCCGTGGTGAGTGGGAGAAGACGTTCGCCGCGTGGCGTACGGCCAACCCGCAGCGTGCCGCCGAGTTCGACCGGATCCGCTCGGGTGAGCTGCCCGAGGGCTGGGAGGACGCGCTGCCGGAGTTCGAGCCCGGTCACAGCGTCGCCACCCGCGCCGCGTCCGGCAAGGTGCTGCAGGCGCTGGGCGCGGTGGTGCCCGAGCTGTGGGGCGGCTCGGCCGACCTGGCCGGCTCGAACAACACGACCATCGACAAGACGTCGTCGTTCCTGCCGGCGGGGAACCCGCTGCCCGAGGCCGACCCGTACGGCCGCACCATCCACTACGGCATCCGCGAGCACGCGATGGCCGCGGTGATGAACGGCATCGCCCTGCACGGCAACACCCGCGTCTACGGCGGCACCTTCCTGGTGTTCTCCGACTACATGCGCAACGCCGTGCGGCTCTCGGCGCTGATGCACCTGCCGGTCACCTACGTGTGGACGCACGACTCGATCGGTCTCGGCGAGGACGGCCCCACCCACCAGCCGGTCGAGCACCTGGCCTCGCTGCGCGCCATCCCGGGCCTGAACATCGTGCGCCCGGCCGACGCCAACGAGACCGCGATCGCCTGGCGCGAGATCCTGCGCCGGTACACCAAGGAGTTCGGCAAGGGCGCCCCGCACGGCCTCGCGCTGACCCGCCAGGGCGTGCCGACGTACGAGTGCGACGAGGACGCGGCCAAGGGCGGCTACGTCCTGTTCGAGGAGGAGGGCGGCGACGCCCAGGTCGTGCTGATCGGCACCGGCTCCGAGGTGCAGCTGGCCGTCCAGGCCCGCGAGCAGCTCCAGGCCGCCGGCATCCCGGCCCGGGTCGTGTCCATGCCCTCGGTCGAGTGGTTCGAGGAGCAGGACCAGGGGTACCGGGACTCGGTGCTCCCCCCTTCGCTCAAGGCGCGCGTCGCGGTCGAGGCCGGTATCGGACTGACCTGGCACCGCTACGTCGGCGACGCCGGACGCATCGTCTCGCTGGAGCACTTCGGCGCCTCCGCGGACGGCAAGGTCCTCTTCCGCGAGTTCGGCTTCACCGCAGAAGCCGTGGCCGCCGCCGCCCGGGAATCGATCGAAGCCGCCGCGCGCTGACGCCGGTACACGACAAGTAGGAGATGCATTTCTCATGACAGACGCACTCAAGCGCCTCTCCGACGAAGGCGTCGCGATCTGGCTGGACGACCTTTCACGCACCCGGATCACCTCCGGCAACCTGGCCGAGCTGATCGACCAGCAGCACGTCGTGGGTGTCACCACCAACCCGTCGATCTTCCAGAAGGCGATCTCCGAGGGCCACGGCTACGACCAGCAGCTCGAGGACCTCGCCGCCCGCAAGGTCACCGTCGAAGAAGCCATCCGCATGATCACCACCGCGGACGTACGCGACGCCGCCGACGTGCTCCGTCCGGTGTTCGACTCGACCGGCGGCCAGGACGGCCGTGTCTCGATCGAGGTCGACCCGCGTCTGGCGCACGGCACGAAGGCGACCGTCGCGGAGGCCAAGCAGCTGGCCTGGCTGGTGGACCGGCCGAACACCTTCATCAAGATCCCGGCCACCAAGGCGGGCCTGCCGGCGATCACCGAGGTCATCGGCCTCGGCATCAGCGTCAACGTCACGCTGATCTTCTCGCTGGAGCGCTACCGCGAGGTCATGGACGCCTACCTGGCCGGTCTGGAGAAGGCGAAGGCCGCGGGCCTTGACCTCTCCAAGATCCGCTCGGTGGCCTCGTTCTTCGTCTCCCGCGTGGACACCGAGATCGACAAGCGTCTCGACGCGCTGGGCACCCCGGAGGCCAAGGAGGCCCGCGGCAAGGCCGCCCTGGCCAACGCCCGCCTCGCCTACGAGGCCTACGAAGAGGTCTTCTCCTCCGACCGCTGGGCCGCGCTCGACAAGGCCCAGGCCAACAAGCAGCGCCCGCTGTGGGCCTCGACGGGTGTCAAGGACAAGGCGTACAAGGACACCCTGTACGTCGACGAGCTGGTCGCCCCGGGCACGGTGAACACCATGCCGGAGGCCACTCTGGAGGCCACCGGCGACCACGGGCAGATCACCGGTGACACCGTGCGCGGCACCTACGAGCAGGCCCGCGCCGACCTCGAGGCCGTCGCCGAGCTCGGCATCTCCTACGACGAGGTCGTCCAGCTCCTCGAGGACGAAGGCGTGGAGAAGTTCGAAGCCGCCTGGAACGACCTGCTCAAGTCGACCGAGGCCGAGCTCAAGCGCCTCGCACCCTCGGAGGGCTGAGCGACTTGTCCGGTATTGGCGGAGCCAACCCGCTCCGTGATGCTGCCGACCGACGGCTCCCGCGTATCGCGGGGCCGTCGGGCCTGGTCATCTTCGGCGTCACGGGCGACCTGTCGCGCAAGAAGCTGATGCCCGCCGTCTACGACCTCGCGAACCGAGGGCTGCTGCCGCCGGGCTTCTCGCTCATCGGCTTCGCCCGGCGTGAGTGGGCCGACGAGGACTTCGCGCAGGAGGTCCACGACGCGGTCAAGCAGCACGCGCGTACGCCGTTCCGCGAGGAGGTCTGGCAGCAGCTCATCCAGGGGATGCGCTTCGTCCAGGGCACCTTCGACGACGACGACGCGTTCGCGCAGCTGAAGTCCACCATCGAGGACCTCGACAAGGTGCAGGGCACCGGTGGCAATTTCGCTTTCTACCTCTCCGTGCCGCCCAAGTTCTTCCCCAAGGTCGTCCAGCAGCTGAAGAAGCACGGGCTGGCGGACCAGAAGGAGGGTTCCTGGCGGCGCGCGGTCATCGAGAAGCCGTTCGGCCACGACCTGGTCTCCGCCAAGGAGCTCAACCAGGTGGTGCACGAGGTCTTTCCGCCGAACGAGGTCTTCCGTATCGACCACTACCTGGGCAAGGAGACCGTCCAGAACATTCTGGCGCTGCGGTTCGCCAACACGCTCTTCGAGCCCATATGGAACCGGTCGTACGTCGACCATGTGCAGATCACGATGGCAGAGGACATCGGCATCGGCGGCCGGGCCGGCTACTACGACGGCATCGGCGCCGCCCGTGACGTGATCCAGAACCACCTCCTCCAGCTGCTGGCGCTGACCGCGATGGAGGAGCCCGCCTCCTTCGACGCGGACGCTCTCGCGGCGGAGAAGACCAAGGTGCTCGGCGCGGTGAAGCTGCCCAAGGACCTGGCGAAGAGCACGGTCCGGGCGCAGTACGCGGCGGGCTGGCAGGGTGGCGAGAAGGCCGTCGGTTATCTGCAGGAAGACGGCATCGACCCCAAGTCGAAGACCGACACCTATGCCGCGATCAAGCTGGAGATCGACAACCGCCGCTGGGCGGGCGTCCCGTTCTACCTGCGCACCGGCAAGCGTCTCGGCCGCCGTGTCACCGAGATCGCGGTGGTCTTCCAGCGCGCCCCGCACTCCCCGTTCGACTCCACCGCCACGGAGGAGCTGGGGCAGAACGCCCTGGTCATCCGCGTCCAGCCGGACGAGGGCGTGACCATGCGGTTCGGCTCCAAGGTCCCGGGCACCTCGATGGAGGTGCGGGACGTGTCGATGGACTTCGCGTACGGCGAGTCCTTCACGGAGTCCAGCCCCGAGGCGTACGAGCGGCTCATCCTCGACGTGCTGCTCGGCGACTCCAACCTCTTCCCGCGTGTGGAGGAGGTCGAGCTGTCCTGGAAGATCCTCGATCCGATCGAGGTGTTCTGGGACGCGAACGGCAAGCCGGCGCAGTACCCGGCCGGCACCTGGGGGCCGGCAGAGGCGGACGAAATGCTCGCACGAGACGGACGGAGCTGGCGTCGGCCATGAAGATCGACCTTACGGACACCACGGCCAGCAAGATCAACAAGGCGCTGGTGCTGGGCCGCCGCGCGATCGGCACCCCGGCCGTCGGCATGGTCCTCACCCTGGTCATCGTGACCGATGAGGAGAACGCGTACGACGCTCTGCGAGCGGCCAACGACGCATCCCGCGAGCACCCCTCGCGGACCCTCGTGGTCATCAAGCGCGTCTCACGCTCCCCGCGCGACCGGGCGAAGGCCCGGCTCGACGCCGAGGTCCGGGTGGGCGCGGACGCGGGCACCGGAGAGACGGTCGTCCTGCGGCTGTACGGCGAGGTCGTCGACCACGCGCAGTCGGTGGTTCTGCCGCTGCTGCTGCCCGACGCCCCTGTCGTCGTCTGGTGGCCGGTCAACTCGCCCATCGACCCGGCCAAGGACCCGCTCGGTTCGCTGGCCCAGCGCCGGGTGACCGACACGTACGCCGCCGAGCAGCCCGTGCGGGAGCTGGCCGCCCGCGCGGAGGCCTACACGCCCGGCGACACCGACCTGTCATGGACCCGGATCACGCCGTGGCGCTCGATGCTCGCGGCCGCGCTGGACCAGGTGACCTGCGAGGTCACCTCCGTGGAGGTCGAGGGCGAGGAGTTCAACCCGAGCTGCGAACTGCTCGCGATGTGGCTCGCCGACCGGCTGAACGTACCGGTCAAGCGGTCGACATCGGCAGGTCCCGGCCTCACCTCCGTGCGGCTGCAGTCCGACTGCGGTCCGATCGTGCTGGACCGGCCCGACGGGTCCCTCGCGACGCTGTCCATCGAGGGCCAGCCGGACCGCGCGGTGGCGCTCAAGCGGCGTGAGACGGCCGAGCTGATTGCGGAGGAGCTGCGCCGGCTGGACCCCGACGACACATACTCGTCGGCGCTTCGGTACGGCGTGGAGCGACTCGGCGCGGGCGCGCAGGCCGCTGCCGCCGTGGCGCCCGTCGAGAAGGCGGCGGCCCCGGCCAAGAAGGCCGCCCCTGCGAAGAAGGCGGCGGCCAAGTGACCGCGGCCCCGCAGCTCGTCGTCCACCGCGACAAGGAGCTGATGGCGCAGGCGGCCGCGGCCAGGCTGATCACGAAGATCGTGGACGCGCAGGCCGCGCGCGGCTCGGCGTCGGTGGTCCTCACCGGCGGCCGCAACGGCAACGGCCTGCTGACCGCGCTCGGTTCGTCCCCCGCACGGGACGCGATCGACTGGACGCGGCTCGACCTGTGGTGGGGCGACGAGCGGTTCCTGCCGGAGGGCGACCCGGAGCGGAACGTCACGCAGGCCCGTGAGGCGCTGCTCGACGCCGTGCCGCTCGACCCGTCGCGGGTGCACGCCATGGCCGCGTCGGACGGCGCGTACGGCTCCGACGTGGACGCGGCGGCAGCCGCCTACGCGGCGGAACTGGCCGCGGCGGCCGGTCCCGAGGACCACGGTCCGGTCCCGACGTTCGACGTCCTGATGCTGGGCGTCGGGCCCGACACGCATGTGGCGTCCCTGTTCCCCGAACTCCCGGCGGTCCGCGAGACGCAGCGCACGGTCGTCGGGGTCCACGGAGCGCCCAAGCCGCCGCCGACCCGCATCTCGCTCACGCTGCCGGCGATCCGCGCGGCACGCGAGGTGTGGCTGCTCGCCGCAGGCGAGGACAAGGCGCAGGCGGCGAAGATCGCGCTGTCGCGGGCCGGCGAGATCCAGGCGCCGGCAGCCGGGGCGTACGGCCGGGCGCGGACGCTGTGGCTGCTGGACGCGGCGGCGGCGTCGGAGCTGCCGCGCGAGCTGTACCGCCCGGCTTCCGCCTGAGTGAGGAGAGAGGCCCGGCCCGCCGTGTTCGGCGGGCCGGGCCTTCTTGCACGCTCGGCGCGTCCGGGCCTTGCGCACACCCGGTGGCCGGCCGGGCCGGGCATCCGACGGGCGCCCTCGCTCCCCTCGCGCCGCGGGCGTTCAGACGTCGCGGCGGTGCACTGCGGTCACGGTGACGACCACCGCGACGAGTGACCAGGCGCCGAACACGATCCACGCCTCGGTGACCGACACCGGGTACCTGCTCACGTCGTGAACCCGCTCCGGGTTCCGCACCAGGGCGTGCCATGCCGAGAGGGGCATGGCATTGCCGATCTCCTTGACCCACCGGTAGGTCTCACCCTGGAACAGCGCCGGCAGCAGCAGGAGTACGCCGACGACCGCGACGACGGTGCCCGCGGCGTGCCGGACGAGCGCCCCGAGAGCCATCCCCACGAGGGCGCACAGCGGGGCCAGCAGTGCCGCGCCGACGACGGCCCGCAGGGCCCCGGGATCGCCGAGGGACAGGCCGTGGTGGTCGCGCAGGATCGCCTGGGTCACGCCGAACGACGCACCCGCGACGACCGTGCCGAGGACGAGCATGACCGCCAACATGACGGTCGTCCTGGCCACCATCACCGCCCGCCGCGCCGGTACGGCGGCGAAAGTGGTCCTGATCAGGCCGCTGGTGTACTCGCCGAAGACCGCGATGGCTCCGACGCTGCCGGCGACGATCATGAGGAGCTGCCAGGCCGGGTCCACGAACGCGGTCCCCAGCGGATCGAACAGCATCTCCGGCATTCCCGGCGGCGGGGCGGTCTGTTCCGCGAACTGCCGCGACAGCCGGTCGGCGTTGGACCAGGCGGCGTTCGCGTTGATCCCGACGACGACCGGCGCGCTGCCGCCGAGGACCCAGTGGGTGGAGCGCAGCGACCAGAGCTTGATCCACTCGGCTACGAGGAGGTCACGGAACCGGGCGCGGACGCCGGCGGCGGCAGTGGCGCCCGCCCGGGGCCCGGCGGTCTCCTTCGCGGTGGTCGTCGTCGTGGTGGTCGCCGGTGGGGTGGCCGTCGGTGGGGTGGTCATCGTGCTCCTCGCGAGCCGTATTCGACGTTGTCGGCGGTGAGTCCCATGAACGCCTCTTCCAGGGAGGCGGCCCGGTTGGTGAGTTCGTGCAGCGGGACGCTGTGGCGGTGGGCGAGTTCACCGACTCGCTCCGCGCCGAGGCCGGTCACCGTGCACGAGCCGTCGTCCTCGTGCCGGACGACGGCCCCCGCCGCGGTGAGGGCGGACATCAGCCCGGCAGGATCGGGCGTACGGACCGTCACGCCCTGCCGGGAGCCGCGTGCGGCGAACTCCGCGAGGCTCTGCGTGGCGATCAGCTCGCCCCGGCCGATGACGATCAGCTGATGCGCCGTGTGCTCCATCTCCCCCATCAGATGACTGGAGACCAGGACCGTGCGGCCCTCATCGGCCAGCCGCCGCAGGAGCCCGCGCACCCACATCACCCCCTCCGGGTCCAGTCCGTTGAGCGGCTCGTCGAAAAGCAGCACGGGAGGGTCGCCGAGCAGCGCGCCGGCGATGCCGAGCCGCTGCTTCATCCCCAGCGAGAATCCTCCGATCCGGCGGCGCGCCGCGGTGGTCAGCCCCACCTCCGCCAGGACCTCGTCGACCCTGCGCCGCGGCAGCCCGTTGCTGCGCGCCAACGCGGACAGGTGCGCACGCGCGCTGCGCCCGCCGTGCACGTCATGGGCGTCGAGCAGTGCCCCGACGTGCCGCAGTCCGCGCGCACGTCCACGGAACGGCACTCCGTCGACGACGGCGGTGCCGCTGGTGGGAGTGTTCAGACCGAGGATCATTCTCAACGTGGTGGACTTCCCGGCGCCGTTCGGACCGAGGAACCCGGTGACGTGGCCGGGGCGGACGGTGAAGGTCAGGCCGTCGACGGCGGTGGTGGCGCCGTATCGCTTCGTCAGTTCTTCGACTTCGATCACCCGGCCACCGTCCCGTGGGCACGGCCCGCGGGGCATCGGCCCCAGGACCACAACCGCGGACACCCGCTGTGGCCCCGGGGCGTACTCCCCGGGGCCGATGCCCGCGCTCCGCGCCGTACTTATGATCACGGCATGAGCGTCTCCCTCCGTGTCCCCCGCGCCAGGCGCGTACCGCCGGCCGCGACGCGGGCCCTGGCCTGGAGCGGGGCACTCGCCTATCCGGTCCTGCTGTACGTCGCGGTGCTCCACGAACAAGAGCCCACCGGTGTGCGGCTCCTGCTGCCGGGCGCGCTTGCCGTCCTGACCGTTCCGCTGCTGCTGCGCCGGCCGTGGGCGGCCCTGGTGCCGATGCTGGCCGGTTCGTTCGCCGCGACCGCGCTGGCGGCCTCGAAGCCGGCCGCGGCCTTCCCCTTCGCGCTCTCGGCGCCGGCCTGGCAGTTCGGGTACCTGCAGGCACTGGTCACCGATCTCGCCGTCGGCTGCGTCGCCGCCACCCGGGGACGCCGGGCCGCGCTCGCCGCCGCCGCCCTGACGCTCGCCGTGCAGATCGCCGCCGCGACCCGCTACCGGACCGGGTCCGACGACTTCGTCGCGGCCGTCGTGTTCCTGGCCCTGCTGCTCGCCCTCGCGTGGACGGCCGGCCACCTCGTCCAGGAGCGCCGCGAACACGCCAGGACGGTACGGGACCGGGCCGCCGACCGGGCGGTCACCGCCGAACGGCTGCGGATCGCCCGCGAGTTGCACGACATGGTCGCCCACAGCATCGGCATCGTCGCCATCCAGGCCGGCACCGGCCGCCGGGTCATCGACACCCAGCCGGCGGAGGCCCGCAAGGCGCTGGCCGCCATCGAGACCACGAGCAGGGACACCCTGGCGGGGCTGCGCCGGATGCTCGGCGCCCTGCGCGAGACCGAACCGGAAGCGGCGCCGCTCACACCCGCCCCCGGCCTGGCGGACGTCGACCGGCTGGTCGCGACAACGCTGGACGGCGGTGTACGGGTGGACGTGGAGTGGCGCGGCAAGCGGCGCCCGCTCCCCGCGGACGTCGAACTGTCAGCCTTCCGCATCATCCAGGAGGGCATCACCAACGTGGTGCGCCACGCGGGCACGCACGAGTGCCGGGTGGTCGTCGACTACCAGGAGGACGAGTTGGCCATCGAGATCACCGACGACGGCCACGGCCCTGCGACCGCGGACACGGGCACGCGCAGGGGCACTGGCACTGGCACTGGCACTGGCACTGGCACTGGCACTGGCTACGGCATCACGGGAATGCGTGAACGGGCCGTCCTGCTGCACGGCCGGTTCACCGCCGGGCCGCGCCCCGAAGGGGGCTTCCGCGTGGCGGTGCGGCTGCCGGTGCCGGAGGGCGTGCGGTGACGTCTCCCCCCGTGCGTGTCCTGCTCGTCGACGACCAGCCGCTGGTGCGCGCCGGACTGCGCGTGCTCATCGCGGACAGCCCCGGCCTCGAGGTCGCCGGCGAAGCCGGCACGGGCGAACAGGCGGTCCGACTGGCCGAGGAGGTCCGGCCGGACGTGGTGGTGATGGACATCCGGATGCCCGGCATGGACGGCATCGAGGCGACCGGACGGATCACCGCCGGCCCGAGCGCGGCACGCGTCCTGGTCCTCACCACCTTCGACGACGACGAGTACGTCTACGGCGCGCTCCGCGCGGGCGCGAGCGGATTCCTGGTCAAGGACATGGATCTGGACGACATCCTCGCCGCCGTCCGGGTGGTCGCCGCCGGCGACGCCCTGATCGCTCCGAGCGTGACCCGTCGTCTCATCGAGGAATTCGCCGCCCGGCCGAACCCCCCTGCGGCACCCCCGCACCGGGCGATCGACGGCGTCACCGGCCGGGAACGCGAGGTGCTCACCCTCATCGGCCGAGGACTGTCCAACGGCGAGATCGCCGACCGGCTCTGTATCAGCCCGGCCACGGCCAAGGCGCACGCGGCACGGCTGTTCACCAAGCTCGCGGCCCGCGACCGGGTCCAACTGGTCATCATCGCCTACGAGTTGGGCCTGGTGTCGCCGTCACGCTGAGCGGGCGCACACCGCAGCGGATGTGCCGACTCCGCCGAGCCCGATCAACGCGGTTGCGCGTTCCGCCGGGGATCCGCCGCTGCATCACCTGGCGAAACCGCCACGCCGACGACCGGCGCCTACGCGCCGTCGTCGACAGGGCCGACGTCGCCTGATCCGGCACCGCGCCGATCGCTACCCCTGGCCGAGTCATTATCAGGCCGAATAGTCAGCGAGGTCGGATACCTCGGCAGCGGTCCAGGTGTACTCGATCTCGGCGAGTTCGAAGCCCGCGGGGAATCGTTCCGTGCGTTCTGCGGTAGGACGGCCACCCTGGCGAGAGTAGAAGACGGTCGCGCGGGTGTTGTCCTTCAGAACTTCCAAATAGACGGATCGTCCGGGGCACTCGATCGCGGCCCAGCCGAAGGCCCGGAGTAGAAGGCGCCAACCGATCCCGGTGCCGGTGAGTGCTGGTTTGACGTGGAGATTGTCCAAGAGGACGCGGCCATCGGCTTGGGGGATGAGGTAAGCGAATCCGCACACCTGCATGGCATCGTCGAGCGCGACGATCAGGTGAGGGGCCCTGGAACTACCACTTGCTACTGGTTTCGTGGCGGAGAGCCGGGTCTGCCACAGGTGTGCGTGTTCTTCGAGCAGCGGACCGTCCAGGTAGCTGGTGGGCATGATGCCCGCGTAGGCCGCCCGCCAGCTATCGGCATGGAGGGCGGCGATGCGTGACGCGTCGGCTGCTGTTCCTGTTCTGAACTTCATGTGGCGAGGTTCGCAGATCCGGTAAGCACCCTTCCAGACGGGACGTGCTATGCCGACCGCACACAACCAGGGCAAACGTTGCCTGCTACGGCACTAGTCGCGTTCCAGGAACGGCTCCAGGAGCCCCGGCACCGCCTCCGACGCGAACGTCAGGCCCTCCCCCTCGGCGGCGTCGTGGATGCCGTACGCGCCGGCGCCCGCCGCCGTCGTGGCCGTCAGGGTGATCAGACCCGCCCGGCGCTGGAAGACGGACCGGCGGGCCGTCCAGCCGATCACGCCCGTCCGCTGCAGTGCGACCGTGCTGCGGCGGAGGGTGCCGGAGCGGGTGACGAGGTAGTCGCCGGCGATCCCGTGACCGAGAGCCCGGTACGCGTCAAGGGCGAGGAGCACCGCGACGGGGACGCCGACCACGGCGCAGACGGCAGCGATCCACAGGAGCACCGGCGTGAGCAGCACGCCGAGGAGCGCGAGGACCGCGGAGGGCAGCAGCGCAGCGCCCAGTGCCCGGCGCACCCGCCTGCCGCGAGCGGCGGACGGGTGGGGTGTCAGGACGGCCTCCCGCATCGGGGAGGCGGACTCGCGGAGCACCTGTGCGGCGACCTCGTCGGCCAGCGCCCGCGGCACCACGGGCAGCAGGACGCTGATGTCGGCGTGCTTGTCCTGCTGGTCCTTGACGAGCCCGGTGGCGACGGCGTCCATCCTCGCGGCGCCGAAGAGCCGGACGCCCAGCGGCTCGACGAGGTCGACGCCCCGCAGCCGGCGCTCCTCGATCGATATCGAGCGTGACGTGAACAGGCCCCGTCTGACCCGCAGTGTGCCGCCGGGCTCCCGCTCGAGCCGGTAGTTCCACCACATCTCGATCCACAGGCCGACCGCGCCGACGACACCGGCGACGAGCGCGGTGGCGGCCAGTGTGACGACGATCCATACGACGGGGGTGTCCCTGAAGCGGTCCCGCACCCACTCGACGACCTCGGCCTGAGCTCCGAACCACTCGCTCACCTGCATGACCGCGCCCGCCGCCGCGCCGCCGAGCAAGGGGGCGACGAAGGAGACCGGCGCGTAGCGGATCCAGGCCGGATCGAGGACGGCGAGCGCTCCGCCGGGGTGGGCGGCGGCTCCGCGCGCCGTGGTCCTGGCCAGCAGCTCGAGCCGCAGCCGTTCGCCCTCCGCCCGGCTGACGGCGTCGAGTTCGAGGGTGGACTCGCCCCCGGCGGCGTGCTCGCCCGTTCCGATGCGGACCTTGACGAGCCCGAGGACACGCAGCAGCACATTGGCGGTGAGGTCGACGCTCCTGATGCGTTCGCGGGCCAGCGACCGGCGCTTGACCAGGAGCAGCCCCGTGTGGAGTTCGGCCCGCTCCGGTCCGATGCGGTAGCGGGTGCGCTGCCGGCGCACCAGGTCGGCGCCGGTGCCGGCGCCGACCAGCAGGGCCGCCCCGGCCAGGACCCAGCCGAGGGCCCTCGACAACGGCATGCCCCCCGCGAGGCCGAGGAGTACGGGGAGCCCGGCACCGGAGGCGACGCCCGCCAGGACCACGGCGGTCACCAGGACGGTGCGCGCGTCGAGCCGCCGCCACTCCCCTTCCGGTGCGCTCATGTCGCGTCCCCGGGCGTGGCCCGGGTGATGCGGGTGAGGTTCTCCGCGAGGTCCGCGGCGACCTGGTGGTCGAGCCCCTCGATCCTGACGGCGCCCTTGGCGGAGGCGGTGGTCACCGTGACGGTGGCCAGCCTGAACGCCTGCTCGAGCGGTCCCCTGACCGTGTCGACGGTCTGGATACGGGACATGGGCGCGATGCGCCACTCCTGCCACAGCGCCCCGGTGCGCACGTACACCGCCTCGTCGGTGACCTCCCAGCGGTGCACGCGGTACCACCAGGCGGGGAAGAACGCGGTGCAGGCCAGACCGAGGACGGCGCTCACGCCTGCCGCGACCAGCAGCCAGGCGCGGGCCGGCTCGACGAAGGCGCCCAGCACGGCGAGCACGAGGGCCGGTACGGCGGCGGTCAGCAGGACCCGCGTGCGCCACCAGTTGACGGCCCGCTCGTTCAGCCGGTTGTTCGGCGGCCGGAGCCGCACCGTGTTCTCCCCCGCCATCGGGTCACCGGCCGCGCAGTGTCCGGTACTTGCCCGCCAGCGTCGCGGTGGAGCTGTCGAGCTGCTCGCCGCCCTCGCCCTCGGTCAGCACCGGCTCGATCTTCTTGGCGAGGACCTTGCCGAGCTCGACTCCCCACTGGTCGAAGGAGTCGATGTTCCAGATCGCGCCCTGCACGAACACCTTGTGCTCGTAGAGGGCGATCAACTGGCCCAGAACGGAGGGGGTGAGGTCCTCAGCGAGGATCGTCGTCGTCGGGTGGTTGCCCTTGAACGTCTTGTGCGGCACCAGTTCCTCCGCGACGCCTTCCGCCCTGACCTCCTCGGGCGTCTTGCCGAAGGCGAGGGCCTGCGTCTGGGCGAAGAAGTTGGCCATGAGCAGGTCGTGCTGCGGTACGAGCCCGGCGAGCAGGCCGGGGACCGGCTTGGCGAAGCCGATGAAGTCCGCGGGAACGACCTTCGTGCCCTGGTGGATCAACTGGTAATAGGCGTGCTGGCCATTGGTGCCGGGGGTGCCCCACACCACGGGGCCGGTCTGCCAGTCGACGGGATTGCCGTCGCGGTCGACCGACTTGCCGTTGGACTCCATGTCGAGCTGCTGGAGGTACGCGGTGAACTTGGACAGGTAGTGCGAGTAGGGCAGCACCGCGTGCGACTGGGCGTCGAAGAACGCCCCGTACCAGACGCCCAGCAGGCCCAGCAGGAGCGGGGCGTTGGCCTCGGGGGGCGCGGTGCGGAAGTGCTCGTCGACGAGGTGGAAGCCGTCGAGCATCTCGCGGAACCGGTCGGGGCCGATCGCGATCATCAGGGAGAGGCCGATCGCGGAGTCGTACGAGTAGCGGCCGCCGACCCAGTCCCAGAACTCGAACATGTTGGCCGTGTCGATACCGAAGTCGGAGACCTTCTCCTCGTTGGTCGACAGCGCCACGAAGTGCTTGGCGACGGCGTCGGGGCCGGCTCCGAGGCCGGTGAGCAGCCAGTCGCGGGCGGAGGTGGCGTTGGTGATCGTCTCGATGGTGGTGAAGGTCTTCGAGGCGATGACGAAGAGCGTCTCGGCCGGGTCGAGGTCCCTCACGGCCTCGTGCAGGTCGGCGCCGTCGACGTTGGAGACGAACCGGAAGGTCAGATCGCGTTCGGTGTAGGAGCGGAGCACCTCGTAGGCCATCGCGGGGCCGAGGTCGGATCCGCCGATGCCGACGTTGACGACGTTCCTGATGCGCCTGCCGGTGTGGCCGGTCCATTCCCCGGAACGGATCTTGTCCGAGAAGGCGGCCATCCTGTCGAGGACGGCGTGGACGCCGGGGACCACGTTCTCACCGTCGACCTCGACGACGGCGTCCCGCGGGGCACGCAGAGCCGTGTGCAGGACGGCCCGGTCCTCGGTGGTGTTGATCTTCTCCCCGCGGAACATGGCGTCCCGCAGCCCGGCGACGTCGGTGGCGGCGGCCAGTTCCCGCAGCAACGCCAGGGTCTCGTCGGTCACCAGGTGCTTGGAGTAGTCCAGGTACAGATCACCCACCTGGAGGGTGTACTCGCTGCCGCGATCCGCGTCCGCCGCGAACAGCTCCCGCAGATGCGTCCCGCCCAGCTGCTCGCGGTGCTTGCCGAGCGCGGTCCATTCGGGCAACCGGTTGAGCCTGGTCTTGCCTGCGTTCATCTCGGACATCAGCCCACTTCTTCTCGTACCTGCCTGCATGCCCCGCTGCGGTTCCAACCTAATTGATCAGGCCGGTCGGTGAGGCGTCGGCTGCGTGGCACACGGGAAGCGGTCCGGCGACGACGAAGTCCGGCCGGCACCCTCGTCGGGTGCCGGCCGGACTCAAGAACTAGATCTCACCGCGCAGTTTGGCGAGCGCCTCCGCGAGGATCGCCTCGCCGTCCGCGTCGCTGCGGCGCTCCCGTACATACGCCAGGTGCGTCTTGTACGGCTCGGTGCGCGGCGGGTCCGGCGGGCTGTCCCGGTCCTGACCGGCCGGGAACCCGCACCGCGGGCAGTCCCAGGTGTCGGGGACCTGTGCGTCACTGGCGAAGCTCGGCTGCGTCTCGTGCCCGTTGGAGCACCAGAAGGAGATGCGCAGGCGCGGCGCGGACTCGCCTCGCTCGGCCTCACCCATCGGCCCCGCTCCGACCCGGCTCCCCCGGATCGCGTTGCCACTTGCCACGGTCGTAACTCCCTGCGTGATGGTGCTCCACAGCGTCTCACAGCGACTGCGCCGCGAGTGCCCCAGTCTACGTAAGGCCCAACGCTCGTCCAGTGATTGGAGTTACACACCCGATCCGGACGCGGAATCGGTGGGTCAGCTGTCCAGCTTCATCAGCATGCCGAGTACGACAATGCACGCGAACCACAACAGAGCGACCACGACGGTGATGCGGTCGAGGTTGCGCTCGGCCACCGAGGAACCGCCGACGGAGGACTGCATTCCGCCACCGAACATGTCGGAAAGACCGCCGCCCTTCCCCTTGTGCATCAGCACGAGCAACATCAGCAGCCCGCTGAAAATGATCAGGGCGATCGAGAATCCCATAACCACGGCTGGACCCTACTTCCTGGCAATTCTCTTGGACTCATACGGACGACGGGGGCCCGGGCTCGATGTGAGCCGCAGGCCCCCGCAAGGGTACGCCGGATCGGCGCTACCGCCTACTCACTGGTCGCGGAACCGGACGATCTTGACGAACTCGTCCGTGTCGAGCGCCGCGCCGCCGACCAGGGCGCCGTCGACGTCCGGCTGCGCCATGATCGCGGCGACGTTGCCGGACTTCACCGAGCCGCCGTACTGGATCCGGACCTTGTCGGCCAGCAGCTGGGAGTACAGCTCCGCGAGACGGCCGCGGATCGCACCGCAGACCTCCTGCGCGTCCTCGGGGGTGGCGACCTCGCCGGTGCCGATGGCCCACACCGGCTCGTAGGCGATCACGACCGACTCGGCCTGCTCGGCCGGGACGTCCTTCAGACCGCCGTCGAGCTGGGCGAGCGTGTACTCGACCTGGTTGCCCGCCTTGCGGATGTCCAGGCCCTCACCGACGCACAGGATGGGGGTCAGGCCGTGCTTGTACGCGGCCTTCACCTTGGCGTTGCAGACCTCGTCGGTCTCCGCGTGGTACTGGCGGCGCTCGGAGTGGCCCACGGCGACGTAGGCGCACTTCAGCTTGGCCAGCATCGGGCCCGAGATCTCACCCGTGTAGGCACCGGAGTCGTGCGCCGAGATGTCCTGGGCGCCGTACTTGATCTTCAGCTTGTCGCCGTCGACCAGGGTCTGGACCGACCGCAGGTCGGTGAAGGGCGCCAGGACGGCGACCTCCACGGCGTCGTAGTCCTTGTCGGCCAGCGCGAAGGCGAGCTTCTGGACGTGGGCGATGGCCTCGAGGTGGTTGAGGTTCATCTTCCAGTTGCCCGCCATCAGCGGGGTACGCGTGGTCAAGGTGTTCAGTCCTCCAGTGCGGCAAGGCCGGGGAGCGTCTTGCCCTCGAGATACTCGAGGCTCGCGCCGCCGCCGGTCGAGATGTGGCCGAATGCCTTCTCGTCGAAGCCCAGGATCCGTACGGCCGCGGCGGAGTCACCGCCGCCGACGACGGTGAAGGCCGGGGAGTCGACGAGCGCCTGGGCAACGGCCTTGGTGCCCTCGGCGTAGTCGGGGTGCTCGAAGACGCCCATCGGACCGTTCCAGAAGACGGTGGCCGCGTCGGCGAGCTTCGAGGCGTACAGCTTGCGGGTCTCGGGACCGATGTCCAGACCCTCCTGGTCGGCGGGGATCGCGTCCGCGGCGACGACCGTCGGGTTGGCCGGGGCCTTGGTCTTCAGGTCCGGGAACTCCGGGGAGACCAGCACGTCGACGGGGAGCACGAACTCCACGCCCTTGGCCTCGGCGCGCTCCAGGTACTCGAGCACCGCCGGGACCTGGTCCTCCTGGAGCAGGGAGATGCCGACCTCGTGGCCCTGGGCCTTGAGGAAGGTGTAGGCCATGCCACCGCCGATGAGGATGCGGTCGGCCTTCTCCAGCAGGTGGTCGATGACGCCGAGCTTGTCGGAGACCTTGGCCCCGCCGAGCACCACGGCGTACGGCCGTGCCACGTCGTCGGTGAGCTTCCTGAGGACGCCGACCTCGGTGTCGATCAGGAATCCCGCCGCGTGCGGCAGCCGGGCCGGGAGGTCGTACACGGAGGCGTGCTTGCGGTGCACGGCGCCGAAGCCGTCGCCGACGTAGACGTCGGCGAGAGCGGCGAGCCGGTCCGCGAAGGCGCCGCGCTCGGCGTCGTCCTTGGCGGTCTCCCCGGCGTTGAAGCGGAGGTTCTCCAGGACGGCGACCTGACCGTCCTCGAGGCCCGCGACGGCGGCGGTGGCGGACTCGCCGACCGTGTCGGTCGCGAACTCCACGTGGGCGCCCAGCAGTTCACCGAGCCGCTCGGCGGCCGGGGCCAGCGAGAACGCCGGGTCCGGAGCGCCCTTGGGGCGGCCGAGGTGCGAGGCGACGACGACGCGTGCTCCGGCCTCGGCGAGCTTGGAGACGGTCGGCACGACGGCCCGGATACGGCCGTCGTCGGTGATGGTGGTGCCGTCGAGCGGCACATTGAGGTCGGCGCGGACGAATACGCGCTTGCCGGCGACCCCGTCGGCCAGCAGCTGGTCGATGGTCTTCATGTTTTGCGGCTCCTCGGAGGGCTGGACGCACGGCAGGGCCCGGACAGCGCCGCATTGCGCTGCCCGAGCCCTGCCGCTCACATCGTGGTGCTCTCGTGATGGATCAGGCGGTGCAGGTCAGAGCTGTTCGCCCACGAAGACCGTGAGGTCGACGAGGCGGTTGGAGTAGCCCCACTCATTGTCGTACCAGCCGAGGATCTTCACCGACCGGCCCTCCTGGACCATGGTCAGCGAGGCGTCGAAGGTGCAGGACGCCGGTTCGTTGACGATGTCGGAGGACACGATCGGGTCCTCGGTGTAGACGAGGAAGCCCTTCAGGTCGCCGTCGTCGGCGGCCTTCTTGAACGCGGCGTTGACCTCGTCCTTGGTGACCTCGCGCTCCAGCTCCACGACCAGGTCGGTGGCCGAACCGGTCGGGACCGGGACGCGCATGGCGATGCCGTCCAGCTTGCCCTTGAGCTTCGGCAGGACCAGGGCGGTCGCCTTGGCGGCACCGGTGGTCGTCGGGATGATGTTCTCCGCCGCGGCGCGGGCGCGGCGCAGGTCGGAGTGCGGGAAGTCCAGGATCCGCTGGTCGTTGGTGTACGCGTGGACCGTCGTCATCAGGCCCTTGACGATGCCGAAGTTCTCGTCGAGAACCTTGGCCATCGGCGCCACACAGTTGGTGGTGCAGGAGGCGTTGGAGATGACGTGGTGGTTCGCGGCGTCGTACTTGTCCTGGTTGACGCCCATCACGATGGTGATGTCCTCGTCCTTGGCCGGAGCCGAGATGAGGACCTTCTTGGCGCCGCCGGCGATGTGCTTCTCGGCGTCCGCCTTCTTGGTGAAGATGCCGGTCGACTCGATGACGATGTCGACGCCCAGCTCGCCCCACGGGATGTCCGCGGGGTTGCGCTCGGAGAGCACCTTGATGGTGTGGCCGTCGACCGTGATGGTGTCGGCGGTGTGGCTCACCTCGGCCTTCAGACGGCCGAGAATCGTGTCGTACTTGAGCAGGTGAGCCGTCGTCGCAGTGTCACCCAGGTCGTTGACAGCCACGATCTCGATGTCCGCACCCTGCTCCAGCAGCGCGCGGAAGTAGTTGCGACCGATGCGGCCGAAGCCGTTGATGCCTACGCGGATCGTCACGAAACCGATCTCCTCGTTGGTACGCCGGGTTTCGACGCCGGCGAGCTGTATATAGGGATGTCCCCGACCGCCTACGACCCTACCCCTCTGCGGCTCCCGCAGTGACATCGCGACGCCCGGTCCGCGAGACGGTGACCTGTACTCATCAGTAGGAACTCCGGCGGCCGAGATCCGTGCCGGGGCGCGGGGCGCTCGTGCCGCCGCCCCGCGCCCCGGTCACCTCGTACGTCAGCGCCGCAGGGCCCTCAGCGCCGCGCCGACGATCCGTGCCCGCTCGGCCGCGCCGCGCACGTGCTCGAGGCCGAAACCGAGCAGCACGCTGTCCCGGGTGCTCACGGCGGAGCCCGACGGGTACAGATCCTGACTGCGCTCCCAGTTCCCCCGCAGGGCCGGGCTGCCCTCCGGCGGCCCCGCCGCCCGCCAGGGTCCGAGGGACGTCTCGAATCCCTCGAACGGCTGCTCCTCGCCGCCGGTGACCAGGGCCGTCCGGTCGACGAAGACTCCCCGGCCGCCGGCGCTCGGGTCGGTGATGTACGAGACGGAGACCTCGATCTGCCTGCCCGCGTAGGCGCTCAGGTCGAAGGACGCCGCCCGCCATCCGTCAGAGGCGCCGGTGAACGAGTTCCAGCTGCCGGTGGTCCCACTCGCCGTGCACGCGTCCTGCCCGAGCGTGAGGTAGTGGCTCAGGAACGGGTGCTGGTCGATGTAGAAGCCGCCGTCGCACTCGGCGGGGACGGTGGTGGACGTCCCGCCGCCCGCGTCCGGCAGCGTCGTCCAGTCGTCCCGGCCGACGGTGTGGACCTCGACCACGGCGTTGTCGTAGCCGGGCTCGGTGTTGAAGCTGAGCCGCATGTTCAGCGTGGGTCGGTCACCGGCGGCCGTGCCGGTGAGGTCGAGGGTGCGGGACAGCCGCATCCAGGAGGAGTTCCGGTGGGCGGCCGCCGCGTACCACTGCCCCTCGTACGGCGAGAACGGCATCCTCGCGCCCGGGTAGTCACCCGCCGCCGCGCTGCTGAACTGCGGGAACTCGTCGGCCGGCAGTGTGTCGGAGGTGATGGTGTACGCACCGGCCGCGTCCAGGGGGTTGCCCGGGGCGTCGCCGAGGGCGCCGGCGGCACCCGAGAGACGTCCGGAGCCGAGGAAGCCGTTCACCCCGGCGAGCGAGGCGCGGCCGAAGGCCCCGAGGTAGTACTGCGAGAAGTCGTCGCTCAGCGCCCGGCCGAGGTCGGCGTCGCCACCGGCGTGTTCGCCGGCGGTGAGGAGCTTTCCGCCCTCGTTGAGGTAGGCGCGCACGGCCTGCGTGGTCTCCCAGGACGGCTCCGCCGCGCCCGAGTACCACACGACGGTCCTGAAGTGGCTGAGCACCCCGAGCGGGTGCGGGGCACCCTGTGCGGCGACGTCCCAGACGGCGCTGCGCCTGCCGTTGTCGGCGAGGGAGCGGGTGTAGGCGGCGGTGTGCCTCGCGGCGTCCGTGCCGCCCTCCTCCGCGATCACCAGGGTGTCGGCGCGCGGACGCTCGGCGACGGTGTAGGTGAAGCGCTCGCCGCCGGCGCGCCCGCCGTCCCGGGTGCGGCCGGTGAACCAGACCTCGACCCGGTCGCCGGGGCGGGCGTCCTCGATCACGGCGCGGTACTCGTCGAAGTGGATGTTGTCCTCGCCGCCGAACCGTTCGCCGCCCTTCCAGGGCCGCAGCTTCTGGTCGTGTGTGCGACCGCCGTTGATCCGGTAGTTGAGTTCCTTGTCCCGCACCGATCTGCGGGCGGTGACGGCGACTTCCTGGTCGCCGCCGCGGGCGTAGGAGGTGGTGAAGGAGTCAGGGGTGAAGTCCGGCGCCTCGAGACCCAGCGAGGAGGACGGCCGGTCCGGGTGCGCGGCGGTCTCCGCGACGGAGAGCGCGAACGGGATGTTCTTCGCGAACTCCTGCTGGATCAGCGTCTCGTCGTCCGGGAAGGTGAAGATGGACGCGCAGTCCGCGGCGTTCCACTCGTCGTCGGGGTCGACGCGGGAGGCGGTGGCGCAGGTCGACATCTCGGGGGTGTACATCATCATCCCGTTGACGTTGGCCGCGTGGCCGTCGGCCTCGCCGTTGGTGGTGTAGAGCTCGGAGGAGATCTGGGGCCGGTAGCCGGGGATCGCCGAGTTGTCGGGCGTGCCCGCCAGGGCCCGGTAGAGCACGTCGTCCGGCGTCGGGGTGGCGACCTGCCAGCCGACCCCGTACAGCAGCAGCTGGGCGGCGGAGTGGTAGTTGATGCCGTACTGGAAGCCGATGCGCTTCTGGAAGCGGTCGATGGCCCGCGTCTCGGGTTCGGAGCCGGGGCCGGTGCCGCGGTAGGTCTCGTCGAACGGGTCGGGCGAGGAGCCCTCGTTGTCGTAGCCCCACTTGTACGCGAAGTTGCGGTTGAGGTCGACGCCGTCGCCGGGGGCGATCCGCCCGTCGCCGTTGTTGTCGCGCAGGTTCTTGCGCCACTGGCGCTCTTCGGTGCCGGTGAAGGTGTAGTCGTAGCCGTCGGGGTTGGCGGAGAGCACGAACCACAGTTCGGTGTCGTCGACGACGTCGGTGATCCGCCGGTCCTTGCCGTAGTTGTCCAGATAGTGGTGCATCAGCCGCCGGGTCATCTCCGGGGTGATCCACTCGCGGGCGTGCTGGTTGGACATGTAGAGGGTGGCCGGCTTGGAGCCGTCGCGGTGCCGGTCCGCGCCCTTGGAGACCTTGAGGGCGAGGATGTCCTGGCCCTTGACCGTCTTTCCGATGCTCACGACCTTGGTGAGGGCCGGGTGCGCCGCGGCGGTGTCGAGGATCTCGTTCTTGAGGCCGCCTTCACCGCCGTACGGGCGGAAGACTCCGTCGCCCGCGGCCGCGAGGCGCTTCTCGGCCTTGGCGGAGATGGTGTGCTCGGTGATGCCGACGCCCTGCTCGCGCAGTTCACCGGCCTGCCGACGGGTGAGGTGGAGCTCGATGGTGGCCGTTCCCCGGTCGGGGATCTGCTCGCCCAGCTCATGGCCGTCGGTGCCGGCCGCGAGGATCAGGGGCACCTGCTCCTTGCTGACTTCCGCACGCCACACGGCGAGTTCCTCGCCGTTCCCGCCCCCTGCGTCGGCCTGCGCGATCGGTGCCGCCGACACTCCTGCAATCAGGAGTGAGGCCGCCGCGAGGATCGATCTCGCTCTGCGTCTCATAAGCCCCCCTTGCCGTTGTCTGCCAGGAAAGTGCTCGTGTCCGCCGTGATGACGGGCATGCGACAGGCTCATGACTCTCCATGATCATGTCAATAGGGCCGGACCGGCCCCAGCGGGCGCGGAAAACAGGACTGCCGACGCCCCGAGAGGCGTCGGCAGTAAAGCTGTTCAGCTACATGCCAGGGAGGTGTCAGCCGACCAGACCGTCGGCCATCTCCTCCGTCAGGTTCGACTCGGTGCCCGGAATGCCCAGGTCCTGCGCCCGCTTGTCCGCCATCGCCAGCAGCCGGCGGATACGGCCCGCGACCGCGTCCTTCGTCAGCGGCGGGTCGGCCAGCGCGCCCAGCTCCTCCAGCGAGGCCTGCTTGTGCTCCATGCGCAGCCGGCCGGCCGCGGCGAGGTGCTCGGGCACCTCCTCGCCGAGGATCTCCAGGGCCCTCTGCACCCGAGCCCCCGCCGCCACGGCGGCACGGGCGGAACGGCGCAGATTGGCGTCGTCGAAGTTGGCCAGGCGGTTGGCGGTGGCGCGCACCTCGCGCCGCATCCGCCGCTCCTCCCACGCCAGCACCGACTCGTGCGCGCCGAGACGGGTCAACAGCGCGCCGATCGCGTCACCGTCGCGCACGACCACCCGGTCGACACCCCGTACCTCGCGGGCCTTGGCCGCGATGGAGAGCCGGCGGGCCGCCCCGACGAGGGCGAGGGCCGCCTCCGGTCCCGGGCAGGTGACCTCGAGCGAGGACGAGCGGCCCGGCTCGGTCAGGGAGCCGTGCGCCAGGAAGGCGCCCCGCCAGGCGGCCTCCGCGTCGCACGTCGCACCGGAGACAACCTGCGGCGGCAGCCCCCGGATCGGGCGGCCCCGGCCGTCGACCAGACCCGTCTGGCGCGCCAGCTGGTCACCGCCCGCGACCACCCTGACGACAAAGCGTGAGCCGCGGCGCAGCCCGCCGGGAGCCATCACCATCAGCTCCGAGCTGTGGCCGAAGATCTCCAGGATGTCGCGCTTGAGGCGGCGCGCCGCGATACCGGTGTCCAGCTCCGCCTCGATCACGATGCGGCCGCTCACCAGGTGCAGACCGCCCGCGAACCGCAGGATGGCCGAGACCTCTGCCTTTCTGCAGCAGGTCCGGGTGACGGGAAGCCGGGAGATCTCATCCTTCACCGCTGCCGTCATCGCCATGGGCCGATCCTTCCATGCATCCGAAAAATACGGTCGTACGCGGCGGCCAACAGCTCCGGGTCATGCTTGGGAAGCCCGTCGGGAGAGGCCACCGGAGCCAGCTCGACCGCGGCGCCCAGCCGCTTGGCGGCGTCGACGAGGGACTCGCGGTCGGGCACTGCGGCCTCGTCGGCCAGCACCACGTCCAGGGCGAGTTTAGGCGCGTGTCGTCCCAAAACCTCCAAATGACGCTGCGGGGAAAAGCCATCGGTTTCACCGGGTTGCGGTGCGAGGTTGAGCGAGAGCACCCGGCGGGCCTTGGTCTCCACCAGCGCGTCGAGCAACTCGGGCACCAGCAGATGCGGGATGACGGAGGAGAACCAGGAGCCGGGACCGAGAACCACCCAGTCGGCGTCCAGCACCGCCGCGACGGCCTCCGGGACGGCCGGCGGGTCGTTCGGCACCAGGTGCACGGACTGCACCTCGCCAGGGGTGAGCGCCACGGTCGCCTGGCCGCGCACGGTGTCCACGTCGTCCGGGCGCGCCGGGTCGTGCCCCCGTACGAGCGCCTGGAGCTCCAGGGGGACGGCCGACATGGGCAGCACCCGGCCGTGCGCGCCGAGCAGCTTGCCGACCAGGTCGAGCGCCTGGACGTGGTCGCCCAGCTGTTCCCACAGCGCCACGATCAGCAGATTGCCGACCGCGTGCTCGTGCAGGTCGCCCTGGGACTGGAAGCGGTGCTGGATGACCCGGGCCCAGGTCTGGCCCCAGTCGTCGTCGCCGCACAGCGCGGCCAGGGCCTTGCGCAGGTCACCGGGGGGCAGCACACCGAGCTCCTCGCGGAGCCGGCCGCTGGACCCGCCGTCGTCGGCGACCGTGACGACCGCGGTGAGGTCGCCGGTGATGCGGCGCAGGGCCGCGAGCGACGCGGACAGGCCCATGCCGCCGCCGAGGGCGACGACCTTGGGCTGCGCGCCGCGCTTCCGTGACGTCAGCGCGTGGGTGGACCTGCGCAGCCGCCGCAGACGGAGGTTGCGTCCGGTCACTCGCGCCCCAGGTCCCGGTGGACGACGACGGTCTCGACACCTGCGGAGGTCAGACGGGCGGCGAGCTTCTCGGAGGTGGCGACGGAACGGTGCTTGCCACCCGTGCACCCGACGGCGACCGTGACGTACCTCTTGCCCTCACGGCGGTAGCCGGCGGCGACCAGCTGCAGCAGCTCGGTGTAGCGGTCGAGGAACTCCTTGGCGCCGGGCTGGTTGAAGACGTAGTTCGACACCTCCTCGTTCAGCCCGGTGAACGGGCGCAGCTCCGGCACCCAGTGCGGGTTCGGCAGGAAGCGCATGTCGACGACGAGGTCCGCGTCGACGGGCAGCCCGTACTTGAAGCCGAACGACATCACCGTCGCCCGCAGCTCCGGCTCCTCGTCGCCGGCGAACTGGGCGTCCATCTTGGCGCGCAGTTCGTGGACGTTGAGGCCGGAGGTGTCGATCACCAGGTCGGCGTCGCCGCGCAGTTCGCGCAGCAGGTCGCGCTCGGCGGCGATGCCGTCGACGATCCGCCCGTCGCCCTGGAGCGGATGCGGCCGCCGGACCGACTCGAAACGGCGCACCAGCGCGTCGTCCGACGACTCGAGGAAGACGATCCGCCGGGTGACCTGCTTGGCGTCCAGGTCCGCCAGGGACTCGCGGAGGTTGTCGAAGAAGCGCCGTCCGCGTACGTCGACGACGACCGCGATGCGCGCGACGTTGCCCTGCGAGCGGGCGCCGAGCTCGACCATCGTGGGAATCAGCGCGGGCGGCAGGTTGTCGACGACGAACCAGCCGAGGTCCTCCAGACACTTGGCCGCGGTGCTGCGGCCCGCGCCGGACATCCCGGAGATGATCACCAGTTCGGGGATGGCCACGTCCGCCGTGGACTCGCCGGGCTCGGTGTCGTTGCCCGTACTCACGTCTGCTGCTCCGTCTCCGTCGTGCTCAGTCATGTCGTGCTGCCCCCGTCGCTCTCTTCAATGATCTCTCCTGTCGCGGTGTTCACGGCAGGTGCGGGCACGGCGGCCTGCGCCAGGGCCACGACGACGGACTCGGCCGTCTTTCTGCCCATCCCGGGAACCTCGCAGATCTGCTCGATTGTCGCCTGCCGCAGGCGCTTGACCGAGCCGAAATGCTTGATCAGAGCCTGCTTCCTGGTGTCACCGAGGCCCGGGACCGCGTCCAGGGGACTGGTCCTGATGCGCTTGGAACGCTTGGAACGCTGATAGCGGATGGCGAAGTCGTGAGCCGTGTCACGCACCCGCTGGAGAAGATAGAGGCCCTCGCTCGAGCGGGGCAGCACCACGGGGTCGTTCTCGTGCGGCAGCCAGACCTCCTCGAGGCGCTTGGCCAGGCCGCAGACCGCCACGTCGTCGATGCCTAGCTCGTCCAGCGCCCGCTTGGCCGCGGCGACCTGGGGCTGCCCGCCGTCGACGACGACCAGCTGAGGGGGGTAGGCGAACTTCTTGGGCCTGCCGTCCTCCTCCAGGGCCTCGTGCCCCGGTTCGTCACCGCCGATCCACTCTCCGGTCCTGTCCTTCTCCGCGAGATAGCGCCTGAAGCGGCGGCTGATCACCTCGTGCATGGACCGGACGTCGTCCTGGCCCTCGCCGTGCCAGACCTGTGTGTCCCCGACCCGACCCTTGATCTGGAAACGGCGGTACTCGCTCTTGCGGGCGAGCCCGTCCTCGAAGACGACCATGGACGCCACGATGTCCTCGCCCTGCAGGTGCGAGATGTCGAAGCACTCGATCCGCAGCGGCACGGAATCCAGCCCGAGTGCCTCCGCGATCTCCTCGAGGGCGCGGGAGCGGGTCGTCAGATCGCTGGCACGCCTGGTCTTGTGGAGCCCGAGCGCCTGGAGCGCGTTGCGCTCGACCGTCTCCATGAGGGCCCGCTTGTCGCCGCGCTGCGGGACGCGCAGGGAGACGCCCGAACCCCGGCGGCCGCTCAGCCACTGGGTGACCGCGTCCGCGTCCTCCGGCAGGGCGGGGACGAGGACCTCCTTGGGCACGGCGTCGCCGCTCTCCTCGCCGTACAGCTGCTGGAGCGCGTGCTCGACCAGGCCGGCCGTGTCCACGTTCTCCACCTTGTCGGTGACCCAGCCGCGCTGGCCGCGGACGCGACCGCCGCGGACGTGGAAGATCTGTACGGCGGCCTCCAGCTCGTCCTCCGCGAGCGCGATGAGGTCGGCGTCGGTCGCGTCGGCCAGCACCACGGCGTTCTTCTCGAGGGCACGCCTGAGGGCCTCTATGTCGTCGCGCAGCCGGGCGGCCTTCTCGTACTCCATCTCGTCGGCGGCGGCCATCATCTGCTTCTCGAGACGGCGGATGTAGGTGCCGGTCCGGCCGGTCATGAAGTCGCAGAACTCCTCGGCCAGTTCGCGGTGCTCCTCGGGAGTGACCCGGCCCACGCAGGGCGCGGAGCACTTGCCGATGTAGCCGAGCAGACAGGGGCGGCCCTTCTGCACATGGTTGCGGAAGACGCCCGCGGAGCAGGTGCGCACGGGGAAGACCCGCAGCATCAGGTCGACGGTCTCGCGGATGGCCCAGGCGTGCCCGTACGGGCCGAAGTAGCGCACGCCCTTCTTCTTGGCGCCGCGCATGACCTGCACCCTCGGGAACTCCTCGTCGAGACTGACCGCCAGGTACGGATAGCTCTTGTCGTCGCGGTACTTCACGTTGAAGCGGGGGTCGTACTCCTTGATCCAGGAGTACTCCAGCTGGAGCGCCTCCACCTCGGTGGAGACGACCGTCCACTCCACGGAGGCAGCGGTGGTCACCATGGTCCGGGTGCGGGGGTGCAGATTCGCCAGGTCCTGGAAGTAGCTCGCGAGGCGCTGGCGAAGGCTCTTCGCCTTGCCCACGTAGATCACCCGGCGGTACTCGTCCCGGAACCTGTAGACCCCCGGCGAGTCGGGGATCTGTCCCGGCTTGGGGCGGTAGCTGGAGGGGTCGGCCATGCCGTCCACCCTACTGGCGGGCGGTGACAGAGCGGGCACTGCCCGCCAGGTACATGACCAGTAGCCGGCCCGGGGTCGGGGCCGGCCACCGGGGTGCGCCCGCGCGGGGCCGGACGCGGGAACACGGTGCGTCCGTGCGCCGCGTACAGGCCGCTGCTCAGGCGGCTTTCGCGGACAGGTGAAGCGCCGGTCGCGCGAGCCGCGTGCCGGACGGACCGGTTCGCCCGACGAACTGGTCGTGGGGCGAACCGGGCGCCGGGCGAACCGTCGGTCAGGCGGTTCACGGCTCGCAAGGGGCGGCGGTCAGGCCTGCCGCCCGGCCGGTGCTCCGGCACGGCGCCTGCGCCGGCCGACGGTCGCACCGCAGAGGGCGAGCGCCAGCAGCGCACCCGTACCCGCCACCGCGGAGAGAGGGGTGACGACCCGGTCCGCCGCCTGCACAGTCCCGTCGGCGGCGGCCTCTGCGGCCGGCGGGGCCGCGGGCGCCGGGGCGGGCGCGGCCGCCGGCCCGTATCCGCCCGCCGCGCCCTTCTTCGCGTACTCCGACCCGGGCAGCTTGTCCGCGTACGCGTCCTCGACGCGGTCCTGGTAGGCGGTCAGCGTGCTGCCGTCGCGGCCGATCGCGTTCCGGGCGTCCTCGTCCAACGGCAGCACCTTGTTGCCCTTGGTGACGTACCAGGCGTTGATCTGCGGCTCCTGGAAGACCGTCCCGCCGGGCAGTGCGGCGGCGCCGTGCCTGCCGTAGCGGATCTCGTCGTCGCCGGTGGCGATGTTCACCACCTGCCACTTCCCGTCCTGCCGCACCGACCACACGGACGCCTTCTGCCCGTCGGAGGAGACCGCGCGGCTGGCGAAGAAGCGGAGCTCGGCGACGGGAGCGCCCGGCTTCCCCGCCACGAAACCGGCGGACAGCATGTAGACGGGCACGCTGCCGCTCTCCACCCGCGGGTCGGCCGTCGCCGCGGAGACGGCGCCGTCACGGGAGAAGAAGCGGGACAGCGTCTGCTGCGTGGCGGGAGCGGCGGCCGCACGGTCCGCCGCGGCACGGTCGGCGGCGGAGGCGGCCGCGGGAGCCGGCGGAACGCTCGGGCCGGAGGCGGCGAGGGCGTCGGCGGCGGGGGCGAGGGTGCCCAGTACCACGGCGGTGACGAGAGCGGCGGCACGGCCGGTGCGTCGGTTGGTCGTCATCGCGCTCACGCCCCGATCCGGTACAGCGAGTGGGTCCACGAGAAGTCGTGGTTGTCGACGTACCAGGCGTGGGTCGCCCAGTTGTAGCGGTTGCTCGACTGCCAGGGGTCGCCCCAGGCGACGTAACCGGAGTCGTATCCGTAGAGCACCTGCATGTGACCGCCACCGCTGGACCACTGGATACGGGTCTCGACGGGCCGGTTGTTGTTGATCTCGGTCTGCACGGTCGTGTAGTTCAGCCAGCCGTTCACATACGAGCCGGGGCTTATGCCGGCCCAGCTCAGACCGGTCTGCACGTTGCCGAGCGTCGCCTGCCAGTTGGGGCAGTCGTAGCCCTGGGCGCGGTTGAAGGCCGCGTTGCAGAACTGGTTCTGGCTGTAGTTGCGGCCGAAGTAGGTGGCGATGGAGTTGCCGCCAGCCGCCCAGCACCAGTTGGACTTCTCCTGGGCCTGCATCTCGTAGTTCAGCGTCCGCCACGAGTCGTCCGCGGCGGCGGGTGTCGCGGTGGTGTACGACACAGTGAAGAGAGCGGACAGGAGTACGGCCGCGGCGGCGGGCCATCTCCTGCCTGTTCTGGACGTGCGAGGCTTGTTCCTTTTGTTGCGCATCGCGTTCCTCCCGAGGCGGGGGCGTGGGGATGGAGGAGCGCGTCCGGACGCTGCGGTTGAGCATCATTGCTTGTCGGAGACGGGTCAACACGCTTCAATGCGGAACAGCACGGCCCTGTGAACGGTGCGGTGTGGATGTGAACGCCACCGCCTGCCGCACCTGGAGAGCCTGCGCCGCCCACCCCCAGCGGCCGAAAACCCACGTGAACGTTCACCGAACACGAGACGTCGTCCGTTCGATCGCCCAGCCGTACCCGCCCCGTCCCCCGTCTCCTCCGTCTCCTCCATCCACCAGTCCCCAGTCCCCAGTCCCAGTCCCAGTCCCCAGTCCCCAGTCCCCCAGTTCACGTCCGGAGAGTCCCATGGGCCACGCCGAAGCCGACCTGGCGCAGGTGCTGAACACCGGCCCCTTCCACCTGGCGCTGCGCGCCGCGCTCGCCGTGCGCGGTCTGCCGCTCCAGCGTGTGCAGCACCACCTCGCGCACCGCGGGATCAAGCTGGGTGTCACCAGCCTCAGCTACTGGCAGCAGGGTGTCCGCCGACCGCAGCGCCCCGAATCCCTGCGCGCCGTCCGCGCCCTGGAGGAGGTCCTCGAACTGCCGGGGAACTCCCTGCTCCGGCTGCTCGGTACGGGCGCCGACGCGCGCACCGAGGTCGAGCGCCCCGCGGGCCGGACCTACCGCTCGCTGGTGGACCGGTCCGGCGTCGTGGAGCGGCTCATCGGCGGCCTCGACTCACCGGCCGACGGCGGCCTGCACACCGTGGGCCACCAGGAACGCGTGCGGATCGGGGCGGGCCGCCAACTGCAGGGCAGGGAGTCCCAGCAGGTGGTGCGCGCGCACCGCGACGGCATCGACCGCTATCTCGCCATCCACCACGGGGACCCCGGCTGTGACCCGGCCCGCGTGGAGGTCGGCGCGCTGGAGAACTGCCGCACCGGCCGGGTGCGCTGGGACCGCCCCAGCGGCGTGGTGGTCGCGGAGCTGCTCTTCGACGCACGACTGCGGGCGGGCGAGACCTATCTGTTCGGCTACTCCTTCGAGGACGGCACCGGCGGCCCGAGCGCCGAGTACGTACGCGGCTTCAGCTTCGCGGGAGGCCAGTACGTGCTCCAGGTGCGTTTCGACGACGGCGCGCTGCCCGTACGCTGCCACCGCTTCGCGCAGGCGACGGCAGGGGCGCCGCGCAGCGCACGCACCGACCTCACACTCAGCGGGAGGCACCGCACGGTGCACCTGGTGGAGCAGGGGGTACGGCCGGGGATCCTGGGGATCGACTGGGCCTGGGACTGACCCGGCGGCCGCTTCCTAGGCGTCCGGGCCGGCGACGAGCTTGCCGCCCTCCGCCCTGATCGGCACCTCGGGCAGCGGCACGGTGGCCGGGCCCTGCAGCGCCTTGCCGGTCGTCACGTCGAAGCGGCTGCCGTGACAGGGGCAGTTGCCCTCGGTGCCCTCCACCTTGTCGAGGACGCAGCCGGCATGGGTGCACTGGGCGCTGAAGGCCTTGTACTGGCCCTTCGCCGGGCAGTGCACGATCAGGCGCTGCTCCCGGTACAGCTTGGCGCCGCCGACGGGTACGGCGTCCGCGGCACCGAGGTCGACGGGGGCGGTGGGGGTCGGCACCTCCGCGTGCCCGAGCTTGGACTCGGTGGAACAGCCGGCGACCCCGAGCCCGGCGGCCCCGGCGAGGGCGGCACCCTTCAGGACGGTACGACGGGCGGTCGGGGGCATGGGGACTCCATGGTTCGGTTCGTCGTGGTGCGGGACGCGGGTCGCGCGCTGCCGGATCCGACGATACCGGCGCAAGTCTCCCCGCCGACGCCCGGGGCGGCTGGACGGCACGGACGACGGCGCCCGGTCAGGTCGTACCCCCTGTCCGTGGTCACGGCTGTGCGGCCCCGCCGCGTGACGGGGCGGGCCCGGACTCAGGCCCGGCGCCCGGACCCGGCTTGACCCGGCGCCCGGGCCAGTGCTCGGACCTGGGCTTGGCGCGTCCGACGGGCCGGGGCGTGAGCCCGAGGCTGACGAGCGGGGCTCCGGCGCCGCGCGCTGCCCGGCTCGGCCCGGGAGTTCGGGGCCCAACGCGGCTGGGGCCGAACCCTGTTCGGGGCGCTTCTGCGCCGGAAGGGCGGGGCGGGCGGGAGCCCGCAGACGGACCCGCTCATACCGCCCGCCCCGCCCCGTCGAGCCGGTCGTCAGCCCTTCCGCGCTCGCGAAGCCGCCGTCTTCTTCGCTGCCGCCTTCTTCGCAGTGACCTTCTTCGCCGGCTTCCGTGCCGCCGGCACCGCCGCCGACGCGTCGCTGATCCGCTCAGCGTCGAGGATGTCGCGCAGGAACTTGCCGGTGTGGCTGGCCGGTACGCCGGCGACCTGCTCCGGAGTGCCCTCGGCGATCACCAGACCGCCGCCGCTGCCACCCTCGGGCCCCATGTCGACGACCCAGTCCGCCGTCTTGATCACATCGAGGTTGTGCTCGATGACGATCACGGTGTTGCCCTTGTCGACGAGCCCCGACAACACGTTGATCAGCTTGCTGATGTCCTCGAAGTGGAGACCGGTGGTCGGCTCGTCCAGGACGTAGACCGTACGGCCCGTGGAGCGCTTCTGAAGCTCGGAGGCGAGCTTCACACGCTGTGCCTCGCCGCCCGAGAGGGTCGGCGCGGACTGGCCGAGCCTCACGTATCCGAGGCCCACCTCGTTGAGGGTGCGCAGGTGGCGGGAGATGGTCGGGACGGCCTCGAAGAAGTGCATCGCCTCTTCGATCGGCATGTCCAGCACCTCGGCGATGGACTTGCCCTTGTAGTGGACCTCCAGGGTCTCCCGGTTGTACCGCGCCCCGTGGCAGACCTCGCACGGCACGTACACGTCCGGCAGGAAGTTCATCTCGATCTTGATGGTGCCGTCGCCGGAGCAGTTCTCGCAGCGGCCGCCCTTGACGTTGAAGGAGAAGCGGCCGGGCAGGTAGCCGCGGACCTTGGCCTCCATCGTCTCCGCGAACAGCCTGCGGACGTGGTCGAAGACGCCTGTGTACGTCGCCGGGTTCGACCGCGGGGTCCGGCCGATGGGCGACTGGTCGACGTGGACCACCTTGTCGACGAGATCGTCGCCGTCGACACGGGTGTGCCGCCCCGGCACCGACTTCGCGCCGTTCAGCTCGCGGGCGAGGTGGGTGTAGAGGATGTCGTTGACCAGGGTCGACTTTCCGGAGCCGGAGACGCCGGTGACGGCGCTGAGCACGCCGAGCGGGAACGAGACGTCGATGTCCCGCAGGTTGTTCTCCCGCGCTCCGTGCACGGTGAGCCGGCGCGTCGGGTCGACGGGGCGGCGCAGTTCCGGCGTCGGGATGGACCGCTTCCCGGACAGGTACTGTCCGGTCACCGACTCCTTGTTGGTGAGCATCTGCCGCAAGGGGCCGGAGTGCACGACCTTGCCGCCGTGCTCGCCCGCGCCGGGGCCGATGTCGACGACCCAGTCGGCGACCTTGATGGTGTCCTCGTCGTGCTCGACGACGATGAGGGTGTTGCCCATGTCGCGCAGCCGGACGAGGGTCTCGATCAGCCGGTGGTTGTCCCGCTGGTGCAGGCCGATGGACGGCTCGTCGAGGACGTAGAGCACGCCGACGAGGCCGGAGCCGATCTGGGTGGCGAGCCGGATGCGCTGGGCCTCGCCGCCCGACAGGGTGCCTGCGGCGCGGTTGAGCGACAGGTAGTCCAGGCCGACGTCGACCAGGAAGCGAAGCCGCTCGTTGACCTCCTTGAGCACCCGCTCGGCGATCTTCTTGTCGCGGGCGTTGAGCTTGAGCCTGCCGAGGAATTCGGCGCACTCACTGATCGACATGGCGGACACCTCGGCGATGGACTTCTCCATCACGGTGACCGCGAGCACGATCGGCTTGAGGCGGGTGCCTTCGCAGGTGGGGCAGGGCACCTCACGCATGTAGCCCTCGAAGCGCTCCCTGCTGGAGTCGCTCTCCGCCTCGGAGTGCCGCCGCTTGACGAACTGCACGGCGCCTTCGAACGCGGGCGTGGTGTAGGCGCGCTCCCGCCCGTAACGGTTGCGGTAGCGCACCTCGACCTGGGTCTTGTGGCCGTGGAGGAGGGCCTTCTTGGCGCGCTGCGGCAGCCCTGCCCAGGGCATGTCGGTGGCGAAGCCGAGCGCCTGGGAGAGTCCGCCGATCAGCCGCCCGAAGTACTCCTTGGTGTGGCCGTGCGACCAGGGGTGGATCGCGCCCTCGTCGAGGGACTTCTCCTCGTCGGGGACGACCAGCTCCGGGTCGACCTCCATGCGCGTACCGATGCCCGTGCAGTCGGGGCAGGCGCCGAAGGGCGAGTTGAAGGAGAACGAGCGCGGCTCGAGCTCCTCGAAGGACAGATCGTCGTACGGGCAGTACAGGTGCTCCGAGTACATCCGCTCGCGCTCGGGGTCGTCCTCCGGGAGGTCGACGAAGTCGAGCACGACCATGCCGCCGGAGAGCCCCAGCGCGGTCTCCACCGAGTCGGTCAGCCGGCGCTTGGCGGAGTCCTTCACCGTCAGGCGGTCGACGACCACCTCGATGGTGTGCTTCTCCTGCTTCTTCAGCGTGGGCGGCTCGGAGAGCTGGACGGTCTTCCCGTCGACGCGCGCCCGGCTGTAGCCCTTGGTCTGCAGGTCGGAGAAGAGGTCGACGAACTCGCCCTTGCGCTCGCGCACCAGCGGGGAGAGCACCTGGAAGCGGCTGCCCTCCGGCAGCTCCAGCACCTTGTCGACGATGGCCTGCGGCGACTGCCGAGAGATCGGCCTGCCGCACTCCGGACAGTGCGGCTTGCCGATCCGCGCGAACAGCAGGCGCAGATAGTCGTAGACCTCGGTGATCGTGCCGACCGTGGAGCGCGGGTTGCGCGAGGTCGACTTCTGGTCGATCGAGACGGCCGGAGAGAGCCCCTCGATGAAATCGACGTCCGGCTTGTCCATCTGACCGAGGAACTGCCGGGCGTAGGAGGAGAGCGACTCGACGTACCGACGCTGCCCCTCGGCGAAGATCGTGTCGAACGCGAGGGACGACTTGCCAGACCCCGAAAGCCCGGTGAAAACGATGAGGGAGTCACGCGGGAGGTCGAGCGAGACGTTTTTCAGGTTGTGCTCGCGAGCGCCACGAACGATGAGACGGTCGGCCACGCCGGTCCGCACCTTTCTGAGTAGAAGCGGGGGCACAGCCCCGTCCCGGACCGAGACTCGGCCTTCGGGGGCGGCCAGAAGATGGATGCCTGACTTTCAAGGATGCCTCCATCGAGCGTATAGCACGCGCATTCGATTTATGACCGTGCGCCGATACCTTCACCCGATCGAGTGGGCGGAGCTAGGGTCGACCTCATGATCGATCCCGTGAGCGACCTGCGCTCTCTACGTGAAGCGACGGACCGGCTCGTCACCGCGGCCGCCCGACTGGACAACGCCGGCGTCGCCTCGCCGTCACGGCTGCCGGGCTGGACCCGCGGCCATGTGCTTGCCCACATCTCCCGTAACGCCGACGCGCTCGTAAATGTTCTCGAGGGCCGGCCGATGTATGTCACAGGCGAGGCCCGCGACGCCGACATCGAGCGTGACGCACCGCGCCCGCTCGGTGAGCAGCTCGACGACCTGCGGGCCACGGCGGCCCGTTTCCAGGAGGCGTGCGCCGCCCCCGGCGACTGGGAGCGCACCGTCGAACTGCGCAACGGTGTGACCGATCGCGCAGCCCGCGTCCCCTTCCGCCGCCTCGTCGAGGTCGAGCTGCACCATGTCGACCTCGGCATCGGATACGAGCTGGAGGACCTGCCGAAGGAGTTCACCGAGCGGGAGACGGCGTTCCTCGCGGACCGCTGGAGCGGCCGCCCGGACGTTGTGCCGACCCGTGTCCTCGCGGGCGGCGGCGAGTGGAGCACCGGTGGAACGGCCGGAGACCCGGTCACCGTCTCCGGCTCCCCCGCCGACGTGCTGGGCTGGCTGTCGGGCCGCCGCGACGGCGCCCTTCTGGAGTGCGCAGGCGGCCCGCTGCCCGTACTGCCCGCGCTATAGGCTGAGACGCATGACATACAGCGGAGCGGTGAAGGTCGGCGGCCCGGCGGACGTGCACGAGCTCGCCGACCTGATGATCTCCAAGGTCGCGGTCGGACCGATGGACAACAACGCCTATCTGCTGCGCTGCCGGACCACCGGCGAGCAGCTGCTGATCGACGCCGCCGCCGAGCCGGACACACTGCTGCGGCTGATCGGCGACGACTCCATCACCTCCGTCGTCACCACCCACCGCCACGGCGACCACTGGCAGGCCCTCGGGGACGTGGTCCGGGCGACCGGCGCGCGTACCTACGCCGGCCGGCACGACGCGGAGGGCATCCCCGTCCCGACCGACGTACCGGTGGACGACGGGGACACGATCAGCGTGGGGCGTGTCGAGCTGAAGGCCCGGCACCTCGTGGGCCACACGCCGGGGTCGATCGTGCTCGTGTACGACGACCCGCACGGACACCCGCACGTCTTCACCGGCGACTGTCTCTTCCCCGGCGGCGTGGGCAACACGAACCAGGACCCGAAGGCCTTCACCGGCCTGCTGGACGGCGTCGAGGAGAAGCTCTTCGCGGTGCTCCCCGACGAGACCTGGGTCTACCCGGGCCACGGCAAGGACACCACCCTGGGCGAGGAGCGGCCCCACCTCGCACAGTGGCGCGAACGCGGCTGGTAGCCGCTGCGGCCGCGGCCCGCGAGGCCGCGGCCGGTCGTCTCAGCAGTCCACGGGTGCGAACCCGTGCCCGGTGCCCGGTGGGAACGTCCCGAGCTCCAGCAGGCCCACGACCAGTTCCGTGGTGAGCATGTGCCACCTCGCGGCGCCGCGCAGCATCGCGTGGTCGCCGCCCGGCACCGACAGCGCGTGGACCTCCGCACCCGCCGCCCGTGCCCGGGTGGCGAAACCCCAGGTCTCACGGGGATCCGTCACCCGGTCCCTGCCTCCGTGCAGCAGCACGACGCGGGTACCGGCCAGGTGTGCGACCGGCTCCTCCGCCGGACACCAGGGGGCGAGACCGATCACGGCCGTCACCAGCGGGTGGCGGGCGGCATGGAGGGCGGCGCGTCCGCCCATCGAGTGGCCGACCAGGACCGTGGGAACTGCGCCGGCGACGGCCTCCAGCTCGTCGAGCGCCCGCAGCGCGTCACGGCCCGCGTCTGCCCGGTCGCCGTTCCAGCCGCGACGGCCGTAGCGGACCCGGCCCAGCGCCACGCCGTCCTCAGCCGTGGCACGGGCGATGGAACGCGCGAAGGGCCGCATCCGCGCGGCGGGCAGGTTCACCGCGGGCGGCGGACCCAGCGCGTCGGCCCGGCCGCCGTGCAGCAGCAGGACGGCGGCCTTCGCGGGCCCGGCGGGCCGGTCGAGGCGCAGCGCGGGCACGGGCGTGGGGTCCTTCGCGCCTGTACGAATGGGGATGGCCATCACGTCCTCGGGTTCGGCGGCGCGTCGGCGTCGGGGGCTGGAAAACCGACCGGCGGGCAGCAGTTGTCGTACGCAACCGTATTCGGAGCCGTGGCGACAGTGGATTGGTGGCCTTTCGCGGCCGGAAGAGGCACCGGCGGGTGCGGACGGCCGCTGCCGTCCGCACCCGCCGATGGAGTGCTGCGCGTGGAGCGCGGACCGGGTGCCCGCTGTGCCGTCAGGCCTCGACGCTGTCCTTCTCGGCGGCTGCCGCGGCATCCCGCTCCGCCTGCTTCTTGGACGCGATCAGGCTGGTGACCGTCGTGAGGACGAGGACACCGCAGATGACGGCCAGCGAGACCGGGATGGAGATCTCCGGGACGTGCACCCCGCTCTCGTGCAAAGCGTGCAGCACCAGCTTCACGCCGATGAAGCCGAGGATCACCGACAGCCCGTAGCTGAGGTGGACCAGCTTCCTGAGCAGTCCGCCGATCAGGAAGTACAGCTGCCGCAGTCCCATGAGGGCGAAGGCGTTGGCGGTGAAGACGATGTACGGGTCCTGGGTCAGGCCGAAGATCGCCGGGATGGAGTCGAGCGCGAAGAGCACATCGGTGGTGCCGATGGCGAGCATGACCACCATCAGCGGCGTCAGGATGCGCTTGCCGTTGTTTCGGATGAAGAGCTTCGTGCCGTGGTACTTGTCGGCGACTCCGAAGCGGTGCTCGATCGACTTGAGGAGCCTGTTCTCCTCGAACTCGTCCTCGTCGTCGTCCGAGCGCGCCTCCTGGATGAGCTTCCAGGCGGTGTAGATCAGGAACGCGCCGAAGATGTAGAAGACCCAGGAGAAGCTGGCGATGATCGCCGCACCGGCGGCGATGAACACGGCTCGCAGCACGAGCGCGATCAGCACACCGATCAGCAGCACCCGCTGCTGGAGGTGCGAGGGCACAGAGAACTTCGCCATGATCAGGACGAAGACGAAGAGGTTGTCGACACTCAGGGACTTCTCGGTGATGAAGCCCGCGAAGAACTCGCCCGACGCCTGGCTCTCGCCGGCGAACAGCAGGCCGAGGCCGAAGAACGCGGCCAGCACGATCCAGACCACGGTCCAGATGCCGGCTTCCTTGATCGAGACGTCGTGGGGCTTGCGCCCGATGAAGAAGTCGATGGCGATGAGGGCACTGAGACCGAGAATGGTCAGCACCCAGATGTTCATTGAAACGTCCACTGCGCCTCCGGCGTCGTACGGCTACTTATCAGCGTCGTCGCTGCCGGAGGTCTCCTCCACCCGGGCGGTCACCACCGCCGGGCCGGCGCCCCGGGACTTCTCTGTCGGTCCGTATTGACGGGCACGCCGCAAGATCGGGAGTACTCCCCTCCGCGTAAAGAACAGTACAGGAAAGACCAAGGAAAGGTAAAGGAGAAGGTAAAGTCGACCCCAAGTCCCCAGGTCAGAAGCCTTGTTCGGTCAACGGCCCGATCAGCCGCGCCAGGACCGTCGGGCCTCCACCACCCTGGCCAGCACCTGGCGCAGCACATCGCTGCCTGCCGGCACGGTCAGCGGCTCGTACGTCCAGGCGTGGCGCACCCAGGGGTCGACCAGGTGATCGTCGGTGACCGGTGTGACGCGCAGCAACGAACGCCACAGCGGGTCGAGGACCGGCCCGTAGGCGGTGGCGTCCTCACGGTCCGCGATCATCATCAGGTGGACGCCGACCGCCGGGCCCTCGTCCGCCAGATAGCGCAGCTGGGTGACCGCCCGGTCGTCGAAACCGTGCGGGAAGTCGTTGACGATCAGCAACTGCTCGGCGGTGTCGAGGTCCGGTGGAAGCGAATCGGCGGCGCCGGCGCGGACCGCCATCGTCACCAGGTCGACCCGCTCCGTGAGCTTGGCGAGGACCGAGCTCACACCCTGCGCACCCGCGGCCGGCGGGCCCGCGAGGGCCCCCGAGTCGACCAGCGGCGCCAGCGACGCGGCGGCCGTGCCCGCCGGGTCGATCGCGTGGACGGTGAACTCGCCGGGTGCGTGTACCGCGAGCAGGCGGGCGGCGAGAGCCACCGCCGAGTCGACGGCGAGACGTCGCAACTGTGTGTCGTCCATGGCCATCGCGGCGTCGGAACTCGAACGTCCGCTGTCCACCCACAGGCCGCGCTCGAGCGGCAGCCGCACCAGGCACGGAATGCGCAGCTCGGGGCTCTCCGGCAGATGGAGGTCGCCGATCCGCAGCGCCATCGGGTTCTCCATGGGGACCCGGTAGGCGTGCCAGCAGGGGTTGTCCCAGCGCGCGAGAGCCGGCGGCAGCGCCGGCTCGACGACCGCCGACTCCGCGGTCAGCTGGGCCAGGTCACGGTCCAGGACCTGACGGGCCTGGTCGGTCAGCTGCTCGCACTTCGCGCGTGCCGCCGCCCTCGCGGCGTCCCCGGTGCTGCCGATACGGCTGCGCGGGTCGGAAAGGACGTGGTCGAGCTCCTTGTCCATGCGGGACTCGGCGAACTCGACGGCACTTCGGTACGCGGCGACGGTGCGGGCGAGGTCCTCGAACATCCCCCAGACCTGGTTGTAGAGGCGCTCCTCCATGGACCAGCCGCTCGCGTCGCCCGCCACGGGCGGGGCGGGGCGGCCGGGTTCGGCCGGCGCCGCGGCGGGAGCCGGCGGTGGAGGCGCCGACTGCCTGCGCGGATGGGCGTAGTTGATGGGGCCGCCCGGCATCTGCGGGGCGTCCGGGGCGGGCGTCTGCTGCGGTCCGGAGCCGGCGGCGGCCTGGGCCCCGGTGCGGCCTTCGGCGAGCGTGGCGTCCGCGGCGGACGGCTGGTCCGGGCCGGACGCCGCCGCGCCCGCGGCCTCGCCCGCCGTGCGCAGCCGAACCGGCTCCGCGCGGGCGGGCCGGGGCACGGCGGCCTCCTGGATGGCCGCCGCTGTCCGCTCGGCCTGGGGCAGGCCCTGGTCGGAAAGCAGTTGGGAGAGACCACCCGCGTACCCCTGGCCCATCGCACGGACCTTCCACGCGCCCTGGCGGCGGTACAGCTCGACCGCGACGAGCGCCGTCTCGCTTTCGAGGCCCGTGATGGTGAAGTTGACCAGCTCGGAGCCGTCCGTCCCCATGACGGCGACGAAGGGCGCCGCGGTGGCGCCGAAGCGGTCGGGTCCGCCGGTGCCCGCGGGGAGCGCGAGCAGTACGTCGATCCGCTGCACCTGGTCGGGCACCGCGGCCAGGTCGACGGCGTACCGGGGTGACTGCTCCACGCGCTCCGGTACCTCCACGCCGGCGAGGACCGGGGCACCGGGGTGGGCCACCCACTCCTCGCGCACCGCCCCCTGGCCGTCGGAGCAGGTGGCGCAGGCGACGACCGGATGACCGGCCGAGACCCGGATCTCCAGGCGGGTGTCGGGCAAGGGGTGGTTCTGCCCCCGGACCAGCTCGGCCGTCATCGCTCTGTCCCCTCGGTTTTCTGCTGTGTGCGGTTGGTACGCGGGCAGCTCCCGGCGGCTGTGCCTCCGGGAGCTGCGGTCGACTCGGAACCCGTTGCCTACAGGTGCGGCAGGATCGCGGGCATCAGGTCCTGGAACGTACGGCCGTTGGCCGGGTTGCCGAGGGCCGTCATCTGCCAGCCGGCGCCGGCGCGGTGCACCTTCGCCATGATCTGCGCGGTGTACTGGCCGCCGCCGTCGAGCGTGTAACGGGCGAGCTCCTGGCCGTTGGTCTCGTCGACGATGCGGCAGAAGGCGTTCTGCACCTCCTGGAACGTCTGGCCGGTGAAGGAGTTCACCGTGAAGACGATCTGGTCGATGTGGACCGGCACCCGCTGCAGGTCGACGAGGATCGCCTCGTCGTCGCCGCCGGAACCGGCGCCGCCGACCAGGTTGTCACCGGTGTGCTTGACCGAACCGTCGTCGCTGACGAGGTGGCGGAAGAAGACCACGTCCACCGGCTGCTTGTCGGCGAACAGCACCGCGGAGGCGTCCAGGTCGACCTCCCGGGTGCGCGAGCCGAACAGACCGCGGCGGGGCGCTGCCTGCCAGCCGAGGCCCATCCGCACCGCCGTGAGGGTGCCCCCGTCACTCTTCTGCAGGCTGATGGCCTGACCCTTGGTCATGTTGACCGTCACGCGCTGTCCCCTTCTCGCGATTTGCCACCGCCCATGTGTGCGGTCGTCCCAGCACCCTACGCAGTCGCACCGACAGCGAGGTGCGGAGGGCCGTTTTTGTGTCGGTCTTGCAACACACCAGGCATGCGCGCCGTCACATCCCGCACGGCGGGCCCGGAGAGTACGGCACTCAGGCGAGTCCCGCCTCCTTCATCTGGCGCAGCTCCTTCTTCAACTCGCTCACCTCGTCGCGCAGTCGGGCCGCCACCTCGAACTGGAGCTCCGCGGCGGCCGCCCGCATCCGGTCGGTCATCTCCTCGATGATTCCGGCCAGTTCCGTCGCGGGGCGGTCACTCAGCACCGCGCCCTTGCGGCCGGCGGCCGTGCCGGAACCCAGGGCCGGGACCGGCGCCTTGGCTCCCTTGCCGGGCTTGTCGGCCTTCGCCTGGCGGTACCCCGTGCCCAGCAGCTGCTCGGTGTCGACCTCTTCGCGGGCGATGGTCGCCACGATGTCGTTGATCTTCTTGCGCAGCGGCTGCGGGTCGATCCCCTTCTCTTTGTTGTACGCGATCTGCTTCTCGCGACGGCGGTTCGTCTCCTCGATGGCCTTCTCCATCGCCGCCGTGACCTTGTCCGCGTACATATGGACCTGGCCGGAGACGTTGCGCGCCGCGCGGCCGATGGTCTGGATCAGGGAGGTGCCGGAGCGCAGGAAGCCCTCCTTGTCGGCGTCGAGGATCGCCACGAGCGACACCTCCGGCAGGTCCAGTCCCTCACGGAGGAGGTTGATGCCGACCAGGACGTCGTACTCTCCGGCGCGCAGCTCCCGCAGCAGCTCGACGCGGCGCAGGGTGTCCACGTCGCTGTGCAGATAGCGGACCTGGATGCCGAGCTCGAGGAAGTAGTCCGTCAGGTCCTCTGCCATCTTCTTGGTCAGGGTGGTGACCAGGACACGCTCGTCCTTCTCCGTGCGCTCGCGGATCTCGTGCACGAGGTCGTCGATCTGCCCCTCGGTGGGCTTGACGACGACCTGGGGGTCGACGAGGCCGGTGGGGCGGATGATCTGCTCGACGAAACCGTCGCCGCGGGACAGTTCGTACGCCCCGGGGGTGGCCGACAGGTAGACGGCCTGCCCGATGCGCTCCTTGAACTCCTCCCACTTCAGCGGACGGTTGTCGAGCGCGGACGGCAGCCGGAAGCCGTGGTCGACGAGCGTGCGCTTGCGGGACGCGTCGCCCTCGTACATCGCGCCGATCTGGGGGACCGTGACGTGCGACTCGTCGATGACGAGAAGGAAGTCCTCCGGGAAGTAGTCGAGGAGGGTGTTCGGCGGGGAGCCGGGCTCGCGGTCGTCGAAGTGCATCGAGTAGTTCTCGATGCCGGAGCAGGAGCCGATCTGCCGCATCATCTCGATGTCGTACGTGGTGCGCATGCGCAGCCGCTGGGACTCCAGCAGTTTGCCCTGTTTGTCCAGCTCGGCGAGGCGCTGCTCCAGCTCCGCCTCGATCCCGTTGACCGCCTTCTCCATCCGCTCGGGTCCCGCCACGTAATGGGTGGCGGGGAACACGTACAGCGACTGGTCCTCGCTGAGGATCTCGCCGGTGAGCGGGTGGAGGGTGGACAGCGCCTCGATCTCGTCCCCGAACATCTCGATACGGACGGCGAGCTCCTCGTAGACCGGGAAGATCTCGATGGTGTCGCCGCGGACGCGGAAGGTGCCGCGCTGGAAGGCCAGGTCGTTGCGGGCGTACTGGATGTCGACGAAGCGGCGCAGCAGCTGGTCCCGGTCGATCTCGTCACCGACCTTGAGCTGGACCATCCGGTCCACGTACTCCTGCGGGGTGCCCAGGCCGTAGATACAGGAGACGGAGGCGACCACGACGACGTCGCGACGGGTGAGGAGCGAGTTCGTCGCGGAGTGGCGCAGCCGCTCGACCTCCTCGTTGATCGAGGAGTCCTTCTCGATGTACGTGTCCGACTGCGGGACGTACGCCTCGGGCTGGTAGTAGTCGTAGTACGAGACGAAGTACTCCACCGCGTTGTTCGGCAGGAGCTCGCGGAACTCGTTCGCCAGCTGGGCGGCCAGGGTCTTGTTCGGCGCCATGACCAGGGTGGGGCGCTGGAGCTTCTCGATCATCCAGGCGGTGGTGGCCGACTTGCCCGTGCCGGTCGCGCCGAGCAGGACGACATCCTTCTCGCCGGCGCGGATGCGCCGGTCCAGCTCTGCGATGGCCGTCGGCTGGTCGCCGCTGGGCTGGAAGTGGCTGACGACCTCGAAGGGCGCCACCGTACGTTCGATCTTGGAAACGGGCCGCATGCAACCACCGTACGACCCGCCACCGACAGTCGGGTCCTGAACGAGCGCGGCCCGGCCCGGACCAGCCGGTTCAACGAGCCGCCCGGCGGGCCCGATGGACGGGCCCGGCTCAGGGACGGCCCGACCGGCTCAGGGACGGTCGCCGCCGAGGCGGCCGCCCGTCCGGTGGTCACGGCGGCCCGGGTCGGCGGCCCAGGCCGCGGGCCGCCGGTGCGTCACGGCCGCCATGTCGGGCCGCAGAGCCCGGCCGGCGCCATGAGGACGCCCGTCCGGCTCCCCCATCACCAGCAGCGGGTCGAACATGACCACGACCGCGGCGAGCAGCAGGAACACCGCGGGACCGACCAGCACCGGGGCGAGAGCCCCGACGGGCGGATCGGTGACCGCGGCCGCGTCGACCACCTCGTGGAGGCGGACGCTCACGGCGGCCATCCCCGTGTAGTGCATACCGCTCACGGCGAGGCCCATCACCAGACTCGCGCCCAGGCTCGCCATGAATCCGCTCACCGACACGGCCGCCCACAGCGCTGTGGTGGCCGCGACGACGGCGACCACCACCGAGAGCCCGACGGTCACGGTGTCGTACTCGATGTGGCCCGGAAGCCGTATTCCGGCCATTCCCAGGTAGTGCATGGACGCCACGCCGAGTCCGGTGATCGTGCCCCCGGTGATCAGGGACATCCGGGTCGCACCCCGGTACCCGACGATGAAGATCCCGGTACCGACCATCAGGATCGCGGCGGCCAGGCTGGCGAACGTCGTCGCCCTGTCGTAGCCGATGGGCGCCTCCTCCACGCTGAAACCCATCATCGCGATGAAGTGCATGCTCCAGATGCCGGAACCTATCGCCGTCGCGCCCAGCGCGAGCCAGCCCGGCCGGAACGAGCCCTCCGCGCGTACCGCCCTGGCGGTGCACCGCAGCCCCAGGGCGCCTCCCAGGCATGCCATCAGATACGCCGCCACCGGGGTGACGAGGCCGTAGCCGAATCCGTCCACCGTGCCCTGCATCCCCTGCACCCTTCGTTCCGTACCGTCCCCCGCCGCCCCTGCGTACCCCGCGATCTCTGATGGAACGTCTGGTTCTGGGCGAGGGTACGGCTCGCGGAAGTCCAGGCAAACGCCTGGGAGGAGATTTGTCGACCCTTCTCCCCCGAGTGGTGCCCGAGGTACGGCCGTTCACGTTGTGGCCATACTTCGCCTGTGCTTCGTTGGCCGTGGACTGTCACTCTCGGGCCGTCCGGGATCCGACGACGTGAGGATGAACGCCGTGTACGCACGCACCGTCGCAGCATTGGCCGCCACGACTCTGGGACTCACCGCGCTGGTCCTGCCCGGTTCCGCCGTGGGAGCGGAACTGACCGCCGGAGGCACGGAACTGACCGCAGCGGACCACGAGGACGGACCGAAGGTGATCGCCCACCGCGGCGCGTCCGCCTACGCGCCGGAGAACACCCTCGAGGCGGTCGACCTCGCCGACGAGATGGGCTTCGCCTGGGTGGAGAACGACGTCCAGCGCACCAAGGACGGCGAACTCGTCGTCGTGCACGACGACTCACTCGCACGGACCACCGACGTGGAACAGGTCTTCCCCGACCGCGCGCCGTGGAAGGTCAAGGACTTCACCGCCGCGGAGATCGCCACCCTGGACGCGGGCAGCTGGTTCGGACCCCGGTGGGCGGGCCTGCGGGTGCCGACGCTGGAGCAGTACCTCGACCGTGTGGACGACAACCACCAGAAGCTGCTGCTCGAGATCAAGAAGCCGGAGCTCTACCCGGGCATCGAGAAGGACACGCTGCGGGTGCTCGAGGAGGCGGGCTGGCTCGACCGGCGCCACGTCCGCAGCCGGCTCGTCATCCAGAGCTTCGGCGCGAACAGCATCAGGTCGGTGCACCAGCAGCGCCCCGACGTCACGACCGGCTTCCTCGGCACGCCCTCGGTGGCCGAGCTGCCGTCGTACGCCGAGTTCACCGACCAGATCAACCCGCCGTACTCCACCCTCACCGGCGAGTACGTCGCCGCTGTGCACGCGCTCAAGGGCGCGCACGGCAAGCGGCTGCGGGTCAGCACATGGACCGTGAACGACGCGGCGGCGGCCGAGCGGGTGGCCGGCTACGGGGTCGACGGCATCATCACCAACAAGCCGGACGTCGTCAGAGACGCGGTGGGCTGAGCCGTTCGGCGGCCCGGCTGTCAGTGCCCGGTCGTACCGTTGTCCGTATGACGACCTCGGGCAGGAAGACCTTCGAGTGGGCGGTACTCGGCACGGACATCGGTCCCCTGCTCCTCGCCGCGACCGACGAGGGCCTGGTCTGCGTGACCTTCCACGCCGGCCCGGCCGTGCGCGACCGGGCACTGGGACAGCTGGCCGGCCGTCTGGGAGCCGAGCCCGTCGAGGAGACGACGGGCCGGCTCGCCGAACCGATACGCCAGCTCGAGGCCTACTTCGCGGGTACGTCGCACGGCTTCGACCTGCCGCTTGACTGGTCGCTCACGGCAGGCTTCAACCGGCAGGTGCTGCGGGAGCTGCTGGCTGGGGTGGAGTTCGGGTCGGTCGTCGGCTACGGGGAGCTCGCCGCCCGTGTCGGGCAGCCCGGCGCGGCTCAGGCCGTGGGCGCGGCGATGGGGTCGAATCCGCTGCCGGTCGTGGTGCCGTGCCACCGGGTGGTCGAGTCGGGTGGCGGTCTCGGGGGCTTCGGCGGCGGGCTGGAGACCAAGCGGCAACTGCTGGCACTCGAGGGCGTTCTGCCGCAGCCGCTGTTCTGACACACTGCGTCAGTGACCACGACGTCTGACGCTCCTGACATTCCCGAGATACCCAAGGACGCCTCCGCCCGTATCGACCTGCCCTCGATACGCAGACGTGTCAACACCGTGCTGATCGTGAGCCAGATCCTCGGCGGCCTCGGGGTCGCCACCGGTATCGCACTGGCCTCGGTGCTCGCGGAGCAGGTCAGCGGTACGGAGGCACTGTCCGGGCTCGCCCCGACCGCGACCGTCGCCGGTACCGCGCTCCTGTCCGTGCCGCTCGCCGCGCTGATGACCGCACGGGGCCGCCGTCCGGGACTGGTTCTGGCGTATCTCATCGGGGCGCTCGGCGCCGGCGTGGTCGTCGTGGCCGCCGTCGTCGACAACTTCCCCCTGCTGCTTGCCGGCATGGCCGGCTTCGGTGCCGCGTCCTCGGCGAATCTGCAGGCCAGGTTCGCCGCGGCAGACCTCGCCGAGCCCGAGCGCCGGGCGCGGGCCATCTCCACCGTCGTGTGGGCGACGACGATCGGCGCGGTACTCGGACCCAACATCGCCTCCCCGGCCGGCCGGAGCGTGTCGGGACTGGGCATTCCGGCGGCCGCGGGGCCGTTCCTCTGGGCCGCCGGGGTGTTCGTCGCCGCCGCGGCGCTCGTCCTCGTCCTGCTGCGTCCCGACCCTCTGCTCACGGCGCGGGCGATGTCCGCCGACGACCGCTCCCCCGAGAGCCGGTCGCTGAAGGCGGGGTTGCGGGCCGTGCGCGACTCCCCCATGGCCCGGCTGGCTCTGGTGACCGTGGCCGTGTCGCACACCGCCATGGTGTCGATCATGTCGATGACCCCTGTCGCACTCAGCCACCACGGCGCGGGCATCGAGCTGATCGGGCTGGTGATCAGCGTCCACATCGCCGGGATGTACGCCTTCTCACCGGTGATGGGCTGGCTCGCCGACCGTCTGGGCCGGCTCGCGGTGATCGGACTCGCGGCGGGCCTGCTGTGCGCTGCCGCGCTGCTCGCCGGGACGGCGGGCGCGAGCCACGGGCAGACCGCGGCGGGCCTGTTCCTGCTGGGGCTGGGCTGGTCGGCCGGGCTCGTCTCCGGCTCCACGCTGCTCACCGAGTCAGTCCCGCAGCCCACGCGGGCAGCGGTCCAGGGCCTTTCCGACCTGACGTCGAACGCGGCGGCGGGTGTGGGCGGCGCGGCGGCGGGTCTGGTGGTCGCGCAGGCCGGGTACGGCTGGCTGAACGTGGCGGGGGTGCTCCTGTTGCTGCCGATGGCGGGGCTGACGGTGCGAAGGGCGCTCGCCCGGGCGTGAGCGGCGCCCGTGGCGGGCACCGGAAGCCAGTTCCCCGGCCGGATGTTTGCGTCGGTGGCCGCCGCGCCAGGGATGGGACATGGCGAAGCCCGCACTCACCAACGCACGCACCAACGCACTCACCAACGCCGTCACCGTGTCAGAAGAGGTCCGGGAGGCGCTCGGCTCCGGCGCGCCCGTCGTCGCCCTGGAGTCGACGATCATCGCGCACGGGCTGCCCCGTCCGCGGAATCTGGCCGTCGCGGAGGAACTCGAGGCCCTCGTCCGCTCCGGCGGAGCCGTCCCTGCGACCGTCGCCGTGCTCGACGGCAGGGCCCGCATCGGTCTGACCAAGGCCGAGTTGGAGCGGGTCGCGGGTGACGAGGACATACGCAAGCTGGGCCACCGCGACCTCGCTCCGGCCCTGGCGAAAGGAGCGAGCGGCGCCACGACCGTCTCCGCGACGGCGTGCCTCGCGAACAGGGCCGGCATCCGCGTCTTCGCGACGGGCGGGCTCGGCGGCGTGCACCGGGGGTGGACGGAGACACAGGACGAGTCGGCCGATCTGCGGCTGCTCGCCCAGGTCGGCATCACCGTGGTCTGCGCGGGCGTCAAGTCGATCCTCGACGTCCCGGCCACACTGCAGCGGCTGGAGACCCTCGGCGTCACGGTGATCGGTTACCGGACCGGCCACTTCCCCGGCTTCTATCTGTCCTCTTCCGGGGAACCGGTCGACTGGACGGTCGACTCCCCCGACGAGGTCGCCGCCGTGATGCGGGCGATGGACGAGGTCGCGGAGCCGTCCTCGGCACTGATCGTGGCCAATCCCGTCCCGGTGACCGCGCAACTTGATCCGGCTCTGCACGACCGCGTGCTGGCCAGGGCGCTCGACGAGGCACGGGAAGAGGGCGTCACAGGTCAGGCCGTCACGCCGTTCCTCCTCGAACGGCTGACGCGGTACACGGGCGGCGCGTCGCTCGAGGCCAACCTCGCCGCGGTGCGCGGCAATGTCGGGCTGGCGGCCCGGATCGCAGCGGCCCGCGCATGACGGGGCTCCTCGTCATGGGCGACGTCGTCACCGATGTCGTCGCCCGGCACAGCGCGCCGCTCACCCGCGGCACGGACACGGCCGCGCGGATCAGCATCCTGCCCGGCGGGGCCGGGTCCAACGTGGCGTGCTGGGCGGCGCACCGGGGCTGCCACGATGTGCGACTGCTGGCCCGCGCGGGCGTCGCCGACCTGGAGTGGCACGCCACCCGGCTACGGGCCGCCGGCGTACGGCCGCTCCTGGTGCCCGACGACGAGGTCCCGACCGCCACGGTCGTCGCGCTCGTCGACCGCACCGCGGAGCGGACGTTCCTCAGTGACAGCGGCGCCGTGCTCCGCCTGTGTCCGGCGGACTGGTCCGCCGCGATGCTCGACGGGGTCGGCCATCTGCACCTGTCCGGCTACCTGTTGTTCTCCGGCACCAGCCGGGCGACGGCACTGCTGGCGATGGGCGTCGCTCGGGAGCGAGGGGTCACGGTGAGCGTCGATCCCGCTTCCGCCGGCTTCATCGGCGAACTGGGAGTCGAGCGGATGCTGTCGGTCCTGGACGGCGTGGACGTACTGCTCCCCAACGCCGACGAGGCACGGCTGCTGACCGGCCTTCCCGACCCGGCCGACGCGGCCGCGAAGCTCAGCCGCCTGGCTCCGCTGACCGTGGTGACGCTGGGGCCCCGCGGGGCACTGGTCGCAGAGGGCGGGCGGGTGAGCGCCCGCGTCCCGCCGTGTGCCGCAGAGGCGTTGGACACGACGGGCGCGGGCGACGCCTTCACGGGAGCGTTCCTCGCCGCGCGGCTGGCGGGTGCGGACGCCCGTGCGGCGGCCGAGGAGGGCTGCCGCGCCGGGGCGGAGGCGGTCACACTGACCGGCGGCCGGCCGTGAGACAGACCGGGCCGGGGCGGTGACGGCCGGCCGGGCGGCGGCGGTGAGGGCCGGCCGGGCGTGACGCGGGCCGAGGCCGGGGGCCCGGGGTCATCGGCGGGACCATGCCGGGTGCCGCGGATCGTCCGCCCGTACGAGGACGTCCGCCGCGTCGCCGGGCCCGGTCTCCTCCTCGTAGCGCGCGTACGCCGGGAGCGTCCAGCGCTCGCTCTCGTCCGTGCGGCGCTCCAGGGCGGCCGGCGAGAGCCGCAGGTGCACGCTCAGGTCGAACGGGAACCACTGCCCGAGCAGGAACGGGCCGTGCAGCAACAGCACCCCGCCGGGCGGCAGTACGACGTGGGCGCTGCGGGTCGCCCGGTCCGTGCGGGGGTCCCACAGGTCGGGCAGCACGCGTCCGGTGCCGCCTGCCTCGAGCGGCCCGAAGACCTCCCGCCACAGGGCGCCCGTGTCGAACCAGCCGTTGTAGTACGTGTCGGGGTCGTGGCGGCCGTACTCGAACCGCAGCGAGGCCGGCCGCAGGAAACCGCCCGTGCCCACGACGGCCGCTTCCCTGCCGCGCAGCCGCAGCGCGTCGCCGACCCGCTCGGCGAGTTCACCGGGCCGCGCGGCGGGCGCGCCGTCGACTCCGATGCGCAGCCAGGGACTGCCGTCGTCCGCCCCGGTCCTCAGGGCGCGCTCGGCGAGCTCCTCCGTCAACCGCTCCCAGGTGATCGCCTCTAGTCGCACGCACCCATCATCGCCCGGTCGTCGCTGCGCCGTCCTCGCAGGCCGGCGCGTCCTCGTCGACCGAGAGGGGGCTGCCGGCGGGCATGAAGTACGTCACGTACAGCACGACCGGCTCCGTGCCCAGGTTGCGGCCGATGTGGCGGTGGAGGGCGCCGGCCGGCTCGAGGATCACGCCGCCGGGCTCGGTGACCTCGAGTGAGCAGTCGTCCAGGGTCCGGGTCAGGGTGCCGGACTTCACGACGGCGAGCACCTGGCCGGGGTGGTGGTGCCAGCCCGTCGAGCCGCCGGGGGCGATGGTGAGGGTGCGGACCACGACGTCGGTGCGGCCCTTGGTGCTCACCTTCAGGCTGCCCGCCGACGTCCCCTGCGCGAGGACCGTTCCCGTGACGCCGCTGCCGGGTGTGGCGTCGGCCGCGGACGGGACGACCGCCAGCGCCGCCACGCAGCCTATGGATATCAGCGCCGTACGCGCGTCGAACCGCTTTCCCCTGAACCTGAAACCACGCATGCCAGTCCCCTTCGAGTCCTCGCTCCGGCAAACCGTCTCACGCTATCCGATCGGCGTGATCTTGGAGGGAATACCCGGAGCACCGTGGACTCCGACGACTGCCGGGTCGCCCTCCGCCAGGGCCCGCCCGGCGGCCACCGCGTCCGCGAGGGTCAGTTCGCCCGCGGCGATTGCGGTGCAGGTGTCCGGGTCGAGGGTGAGGCGGACGTCGGGCGCGTCGGCGGGACCGTCGCCGTAGGGGAAGGGGGCGTCGTCGCCGAGCCGCAGGTGGAAGACGCCTTCGTCCAGCCGGACCTCGACGACGGCGGTCCGGCGCGGTGACGGCAGCGCCCGCAGCAGCGGGATCGCGAACCAGTGGGCCCGCACCGCGTCGGTGGGCCGCCGCTCGGCCAGGGCCGGGCCGCCCCACTCGGAGAGCGCGGTCAGCACGGGCAGCAGACCGCGGCCGTGCCCGGTCAGTTCGTAGACGTACGCCGCGGACGGCGGCGGCAGCCGGCGGCGGGTGGCGAGCCCGTCCCGTTCCATGTCCTTCAGCCGGGACGCCAGGACGTCGGTGCTCACGCCGGGCAGATCGGCGTGCAGGTCCGTGTAACGGCGGGGACCGGCCAGCAGTTCACGGACGACGAGCAGGGTCCAGCGGTCGCCGACGGCGTCCAGGGCACGGGCGGCGGCGCAGTACTGGTCGTAGCTCCGGCGGCGGGTCTGACGAGGTGGCATGCGACGCAGTCTAGACATGTTGTTGGACTTTCCAAGCTCCAACTTGGTAAAACCAAGTACGCATTCAGTCCTGGGAGGGCCACGGCATGGAATTCCGGCAGTCGAGCAAGCTCAGCGAGGTCTGCTACGAGATCCGCGGCCCGGTGATCGAGCACGCCAACGCACTCGAGGAGGCCGGCCACAGCGTCCTGCGCCTCAACACCGGCAACCCCGCGCTCTTCGGGTTCGAGGCGCCGGAGGAGATCGTCCAGGACATGATCCGGATGCTCCCCCAGGCCCACGGCTACACCGACTCGCGCGGCATCCTCTCGGCCCGCCGCGCCGTCGCCCAGCGCTACCAGGCCCTCGGTCTCACCGACGTGGACGTCGACGACGTCTTCCTCGGCAACGGTGTCTCCGAACTGGTCTCCATGGCGGTGCAGGCCCTGCTGGAGGACGGCGACGAAGTCCTCATCCCTGCCCCCGACTTCCCGCTGTGGACCGCGGTGACCACGCTGGCCGGCGGCAAGGCGGTGCACTACCTGTGCGACGAGGAGTCGGACTGGTACCCGGACCTCGACGACATGGCGTCGAAGATCACCAACCGCACCCGGGCCGTCGTGATCATCAACCCCAACAACCCGACCGGCGCGGTCTATCCGCGGGAGATCGTCGAGGGGATTCTCGACCTTGCCCGCCGCCACCGGCTCATGGTGTTCGCCGACGAGATCTACGACCAGATCGTGTACGACGACGCCGTCCACCACACCGCCGCCGCGCTCGCTCCCGACCTTGTCGTACTCACCTTCAGCGGCCTCTCCAAGACGTACCGCGTCGCCGGCTTCCGCTCGGGCTGGCTGGTCGTCAGCGGCCCGAGGCAGCACGCCCGCGACTACATCGAGGGCCTGACCATGCTCGCCTCGATGCGGCTGTGCGCCAACGCCCCGGCCCAGTACGCCATCCAGGCCGCGCTGGGCGGGCGGCAGTCCGTCCGGGAACTCGTCGCCCCCGGCGGCAGGCTCCACGAGCAGCGCGAGCGCGCCTGGGAGCGGCTCAACGAGATCCCCGGCGTCTCGTGCGTGAAACCGAAGGGCGCCCTCTACGCCTTCCCCCGCATCGACCCCAAGGTGCACCCCATCCACGACGACGAGAGGTTCGTGCTCGACCTGCTGCTGCGCGAGAAGATCCAGGTGGTACAGGGCACGGGCTTCAACTGGCCACGCCCGGACCACTTCCGCATCCTCACGCTCCCCTACGCCGACGACCTCGACGCCGCGATCGGCCGCATCGGCCGATTCCTGGCCGGCTACCGCCAGTAGTCCCCCCGCGGGCTTGACGCGCATCTCCACTGCGATGATCTGATGCAGCTTGCCGCGCACTCCGGTGCGGCCAACGGCACGGCGGCAACACCAGGATCACGTTCGAAGCCCGGGAGCAGTACATGTGGACAGCGGTCATCGCGGTCGTCGGCACCCTGCTCGGTTCGGCGGCGACCCACTTCTTCCAGCGCCAGAGCGCCGAACGCGGCGCCGTACTCGCCCGGGCGGAACAGCTTCGCCAGGAACGGATCTCCGCGTACAGCTCCTTCGCCGGTGCACTCGTCGACTACCGGCGCGGCCAGAACGACCGCTGGCACCGTGCGCGGGACTTCCCGGACAGCGCCCTCGCCGAAGAGTCGCGCATCGACTCGTACCGGCTGCGGTCGGGCGCCCACCAGGCACTCATCAGGGTGCAGCTGGTGTGTGACGATCCGCAGACGCTGGCGCTCGCGGCATCCGCGTTCGAGATCACCAACTGCATGCACGAGGCACCTGACGAAGCCGACCGCTCGCTCCGTTCCGAGCAGGCGCGGGAGACGCTGTCGGAGTTCATCGGCGCCGCGGCGCCGAGTGTGCGTTAGGACGGGTGCACGGGCGGCGCGGCGAGCGTACGGACCGGACTGCCCGCCAGGTAGGCGGAGATGTCCTCGACCGCCTGCCCGAAGTACCCCTCGTAGTTGCGGCGGGTGACGTAACCGAGGTGCGGCAGCCCGAGGAAGTTCGGGGCCGTGCGCAGCGGGTGGTCGGCGGGCAGCGGCTCCTGGTCGAAGACGTCGGCGCCCGCTCCGGCGATCTGGCCCTCGCGCAGCGCCCGCACCAGCGCCTCCTGGTCGACGATCGCGGCCCGCGAGGTGTTGACGAGGTAGGCCGTGCGGCGCATCCGCTTCAGCTCGTCGGCGCCGATCAGACCGCGGGTGCTCTCGCCGAGCTGCAGATGCACGGAGACGAAGTCCCCGGCCTCGACGAGCTCATTGAGCGATCGGGCCCGTACGACGCCGTGCTCCGCGGCCCGTGCGTCGGTGAGGTTCCGGCTCCACGCCATGACGTCCATGCCGAACGCCCGGCCGACCGCCGCGACCTTCGCGCCGATCTTCCCGAGCCCGAGGAGCGCGAGCGTCCGCCCGTGCAGATCCGTTCCGATCGTGGACTGCCAGGACCCGCCGTCGCGCAGGGCGCCGCCTTCCTGGACGACATGGCGTGCCAGGCCCAGGATGAGCGCCCAGGTCAGTTCGGCGGGCGGCTCGGAGTTGCTCGCGGTACCGCACACGGTCACCCCGTTGCGCGCCGCGGCCTCGAGATCGATGGACGCGTTGCGCATGCCGGAGGTGATCAGCAGCCGCAGCCGCGGCAGCCGGTCGAGAAGCGATGCGGGGAACGGCGTCCGCTCCCGCATCACCACCAGGATCTCGCAGTCGCCGACCGCCGCGGCGACCTCTTCCTCGGACCCGAAGTGGTCCCGCAGCGAACGCACTTCGACGGCGCCGGCGAGCGAGGACCAGTCCGCCATGGTGAGCGCGGCACCCTGGTAGTCGTCGAGCACGGCACAGTTGAGCGTCATGGGAGCGGAGCCTATCCGGTGGGTACGTACCTGACATGGACCTGGTGGTGATCCGACCGCTCAAGGGCAGGCACTGCCCGGAGTGCCACAGGGGCCCGTTCCCGATGCATGTTCTCGAGCACGGCGGGCCGGTCTGCCTGGAGTGCGCCGATCTCGGGCACCTGGTGTACCTGCCGAGGGGTGACGCCGCGCTCACACGGCGGGCCAGGGAGGCGAGTTCTCTCTGGGCGGTCGTACTCCGTCCCGACCGCCGCCGCGGCCGGTACGAGCGCCAGGGCCTGCTCGTCGAGGAGGCGGCGATCGCCCTCGCGGAATCGGCGTGCCTTGCCGACGCGGAGGCGAGGGCACGGCGCCGTGAGCGGGACGCGGCGCGCCGGGCCGTCGAGGACGTGCGGTTCTCCGCCGAACTGGCGGCGGAGATACGGCGGCTGTTCCCGGGCTGCCCCGGGGGGCGCGCCGCCGAGATCGCCGCGCACGCCTCCGCGCGCGGCAGCGGACGCGTGGGCCGCACCGCGGCGGGCCGCTCCCTGGAGAGGGGAGCGGTCACGGCCGCGGTACGGGCATCCGTACGGCACCTCGACACCGACTACGACGCGCTGCTGATGTCGGGCATGTCCCGCCACACGGCACGGGGGCGCGTGGCGGAAAGCATCGATGCCGTGCTGGCGTCCTGGCGGCCGCACCCTGACGGGACGGAAGCGGACTGAAGCGTGTCGCGAAAGCAGCGCCGTCCGCCCGCAGGGCGGAGCCCGCGGTTCTGGTGCGCGCAATCGCAAGGCGGAGGGTCATCCTCGTACTGGAGTACCTGGATGACTCCGACAACGCGGCGAGTGTGCGCGCCGGGCGTCGCGGGCCCCGGGGCACCTATCGGACGAAGTCCGCGGAAGGGACTTCCGCAACGCGCTTCAGGACTCCTGGGAGGGGCGGAAGCGGCGGTACAGCACGAGGCCGCCGAGGATCATCGTCGCGCCCGCGGGCACCGCGAAGGCGAGCTCGTCGGATCCCGTGTGGGCGAGCGAGCCCGCGGACGGCTTCGGAGCCTCCTCGTCCTGGGCCGGCTGCTCGGGCGCGGCCTTCGGCGGGGTGCTGGGCGCCTCCTCGACCGGCGGCTTGCCGGAGACGTTCACCGAGGTGTTGCCGACCGCGGGGTTGCCGATGCCGACGACGTTGACGGAGTTGCCGCTCACGTTGACCGGCACGTCCACGGGGAGCTGGACACCGTTGCCCGACAGGACGCCCGGGGAGCCTTCCGCCGTGCCGCCCGCGTGGGCGCCGCCGCCGGTGTTGGAGCCGCCGTCCGTGTCGGAGCCCGAGCCGCCTTCCGATCCCTGCGAGCCGCCGTCGTGCTGCCCGGTGCCGCTGTCGCCGTCGTGGCCGCTGTCGCCGTGCGACACGTTGGCGCAGGTGTTGCCCGCGGCCGGGTTGAGCAGTCCGACGACGTTGACGGTGTTGCCGCACACGTTCACCGGGACGTGCACGGGAAGCTGAACCGCGTTGCCGGACAGCACGCCGGGAGACCCGACGGCGGAGCCGTGCGCACCCGAGTCCGCCTGGGCGTACCCGGTCGCCATCGCCAGTGCGCCGCCCGTGAGCATCACGGTCGCCAGGCCCTTTCGGTGAACCTGCCTCATGGGTTGCCTGCCTTCAGAAGGGAATTCCACGGGACACTCGCCCGCACCGGAATTAACGCCGCGCGGCCCCATCGGTTCTGCCGAATGCGGCATTCACTCCATCGGGTGCGCGATCCGCACCGGGCGGTGGCTCCGGCGCCGGGCACAGTGAGCCCTCCCCCGTCCGGTTCCGCTTCCGGTTCCGCTTCGGCTTCCGCTTCCGCGGAGGCACTCGTGCGGGTGGATTCCGGGTCCAGCGGGTGTCCGCGCGGGCGAGGGGGCCGTCACGGTCGCCAGAGTGGTCGCGCCCCGGTGGACGCCGGGGCGCTCGCCCTGACGGAAGGACCCCGACGTGCGGACCCCGATGAAGCTGTTCAGCCGCCCGACCACGCCGCGGCCGGTGCGGCAGCGCGCCCTCCTCGCCGTCGCCGGGGCCGCGGTCGCGGTGCTCGCCGTGGGCGCGCCGGCCGCGCAGGCGACCCTGGACGACGATCGGGCCGGCAGGCCCCCGGCAACGGCCGTGGCGGCGGCGCGTGGTGAGGCGTACATCGAGACGCGCCTGTTCTTCGGCACCGAACGGCCCGACGGTGGGCCCGATGTGACGGACCGGCAGTTCATGGCGTTCATCGACCGGCACGTCACGCCCGGCTTCCCGGACGGGCTGACCGTCCAGGAGGGCCGCGGCCAGTGGCGCGACTCCAACGGTGTGATCGAGCGGGAACGGTCGTACGAGCTGATCCTCCTGTATCCCGCCGGGGAGGCGCGTGAGCGCGACGGCAGGATCGAGCGGATCCGCGACGCCTACATCGAGGCCTACGCGCAGGACTCTGTGGCCAGGCTGGACGAACCGACTCTGGCGGACTTCTGAGGCCACGCCAGCCACTGCCTCCCCGTCCCGGCTTCCCGGCCGCCGCTTTTACCGCGCTGCCGGGGCCGGTCCGACGTCACCTCCCGAGCAGCGCGGCGAGCGCCCCGACCGGGTCGGTGTCGGGCGTGCCGCGCGGCCACCAGTCCTCGCGGTCCGGGTCCGACTCGTACCCGTACCAGAGGCCGTCGCGGCCGAGGCGCAGTTGCAGCGAGCGGGCGGAGAGATGGTTGCGCCAGGGCCTGAAGCCCGGGAAGTCCGCGGCGGCCAGGGCGGGACGGGCACGGTCGAAGGGGCCCGCGGGCGGGTCCCACGGCTCCTCCAGCACGGAGAGGGCCGCCGGTCCGCCCTGCCGCCAGGCCGCGACGGCCCGTGCCAGGTCGGTGGGCGTGCGGTCGGCCGCGGTGGCGAGGTCGCGGTACAGGGCACGGGTGGAGGCGGTCAGGCCGGAACCCGGGTGGGCGGCGGCCAGCCGGACCGCGTCCTGCCAGCGGGTGAGCGCGGCGACGGGGTCACGGCCGGTGGTCAGGAGGGCGTGGGCGCGTCCGACGGCCTCACCGGCCAGCAGGTCCAGGGCGAGCGGGTCGGGCGCGCCGGGCGCGTGCGGGTAAGCCGGTGGACGGCCGGGGCGCGCCGGAACGGGGAACGGCGGTGGCAGGGGCGGCAGCGCGGCCTTGGGGGCGACGGCCTCACTCGCGGGCACGGTGGCCACCGGCGCCGCGGACGCGGCCGCGCTGTGCTCGGCCGCGGAGCGGGTCGCGTTGCGGCGGGAGAGCGCCGCGAGGATCTCGCGTTCACCGCGGCCGCGCATCAGGAACAGCACGAACGGGTCCTCGTCGAGCAGCCTGGCGGTCTGGTAGCTGAGCGCCGCGGCGTGCTTGCAGGGGTAGCCGTCGTCCGGACAGGAGCAGTCGGGGATCAGGTCGCCGGGTGTCGGCAGCAGCTCCGCGGCGCTCGCGAGCGCCTGCGGGACGTCCTTGTCGAGGAGTGCCGCGATGTGGTCGGGGCGGGCCGCCGCCGCGCTCAGGAAGTCGTCCCAGTCGTCGTCGGTGAGGGTGCGCAGGCGGATCTCCGTGCGGTACGGACGGGGCCGGCTGCCCTGTACGTACGCCATGACCCTGCCGGGCGTCACCGTGATCGCGGCGACGTGCCCCCGGGCGGCGTAGGCGCGGCCGCGCACCAGGCGGGCCGGGTCGAGGGCGGTGTCCTCGAGTGCCTCCACCCAGGCGTTGCCCCACCACGTCGCCGCGGTCTCCTCCCCGGCGAGCGGGTCAAGCGCGGGAAACGTACGGCGCCGGTCGTCGTGCTGGGGGCCCTCCGGCGGGCCCGGCCGGCGGCGCGGGCCGGTGCCCGCCCGGGGGGTCATGACGCCCTCCGGAGGGAGACCAGGTCGGCCAGTTCCCGGTCGGTGAGCTCGGTCAGAGCCGCCTCGCCGGATCCCAGCACGGCGTCGGCCAGCGCTCGCTTGGCGGCCAGCATCTCGGCGATGCGGTCCTCGACCGTCCCCTCGGTGACGAGGCGGTGGACCTGCACCGGCTGGGTCTGGCCGATGCGGTAGGCGCGGTCGGTCGCCTGCTCCTCGACCGCCGGGTTCCACCATCGGTCGTAATGGACGACGTGGCCCGCCCTGGTGAGGTTCAGCCCGGTGCCCGCCGCCTTGAGCGAGAGGATGAACACCGGTACCTCGCCGGACTGGAAGCGGTCGACCATGCGCTCGCGCTCCGCGACCGGCGTCCCTCCGTGGAGGAGCTGGCTGGGGATCGCGCGGGACGAGAGATGCGCGGAGAGCAGACGGGCCATGGACACGTACTGCGTGAAGACCAGCACGGAGCCGTCCTCCGCCAGGATCGTCTCGAGAAGCTCGTCGAGCAGCGCGAGCTTGCCGGACCGCCCGGCCAGCCGGACGGAGCGGGCCCCGCTCCCCCCGTCGGCTCCTCTCCTGCCGTCGGCACCGCTCCCGTACGGCGTGCCGTGGTCCGCGCCGTACTCCTTGAGGAACTGGGCGGGGTGGTTGCAGATCTGTTTGAGGGCCGTGAGCAGTTTCATCACCAGGCCGCGGCGGGCGATGCCCTCCGCGGCCTCGATGGCCGCCATCGTCTCCCGGACCACTGCCTCGTACAGGGATGCCTGCTCCCTGGTGAGCGGCACGGGGTGGTCCGACTCCGTCTTCGGCGGCAGCTCGGGCACGATGCCCGGGTCGGACTTCTTGCGGCGCAGCAGGAACGGGCGGACGAGCCGGGAGAGCCGCTCCACGGCGTCCTCGTCCTCGCCGTTCTCCACCAGGCGGGCGTGGCGGGAGCGGAACGCCTTGAGCGGGCCGAGCAGCCCGGGGGTCGTCCAGTCCAGCAGCGCCCACAGCTCGGAGAGGTTGTTCTCGACGGGCGTGCCGGTGAGAGCGACCCTGGCCGGGGTGGGGATCGTCCGCAGGGCTTTGGCGGTCGCGGAGAACGGGTTCTTCACATGCTGGGCCTCGTCGGCGACGACCATCCCCCAGGTGTGCGCGGACAGTTCCTCCGCGCTGCCGCGCATGGTGCCGTACGTGGTCAGGACGAACCCGCCGTCCGGCGTGCCGAGGGCGCGGTCCGTGCCGTGGAAGCGCCGTACGGGAACGCCCGGCGCGAAGCGGGCGATCTCCCGCTGCCAGTTGCCGAGCAGCGAGGCCGGGCACACGACCAGCGTCGGCTCGTTGCGGGCGCGGCGAAGATGCAGGGCGATCACGGTCACGGTCTTGCCGAGGCCCATGTCGTCGGCGAGGCAGCCGCCGAGGCCGAGGGACGTCATCAGGTCCAGCCAGGCCAGTCCCCGCAGTTGGTAGTCGCGCAGCGTGGCCCGCAGTCCCTGAGGTGCCTCGGCGGGCGCGGTCGCCGCGGTGAGACGGTCGCGCAGGGCGGCCAGCGCGCCCGTGGGCACGGCCTCGACCGTCTCGCCGTCGACCTCCGCCGTACCGGTCAGAGCCACCGCCAGGGCGTCGACCGGCTCCAGGAGGCCGAGCTCTCGCTTGCGCGCCTTGCGCACGAGGTCCGGGTCCACGACGACCCACCGGTCGCGCAGCCGCACGATGGGGCGGTGCGACTCGGCGAGGGCGTCCATCTCGTGCTCGCTCAGCGGGTCGCCGTCGAGAGCCAGCTGCCAGTCGAACCTGAGCAGTTCGGCGCTGTCGAAGAAGGGCGTGCCGTCGGTGGCGGAGCCGGGCGCCGAGCGGACGACCGCGGCGGCGGTGAGCGTACGGGCGAGCTCCTTGGGCCAGTGCACGGCCACTCCCGCCGCGTCCAGCCGGGCGGCGCCCGGTCCGAGCAGCTCGTACAGCTCGTCCTCCGTCAGCGGCAGGACGTCCGGCACGTCCCGCTCCAGCAGCCCGGCCAGCGGCGGCCAGACACGGGCGGCGCGGCGCAGCGCCAGCACCGTGTCGATGCGGGCCCGCGGCCCGAACCGATCGTCGCCGACCCCTTCCCAGAGCCGAGCCGCGTCCATGACGAGGGTCGGGTCGGCAAGGCTGTGCACCTGGACGAGTGCGGATCCGGCGTTGCGCTCCGCTGCGTCGTCCGCGGGGGTGTCGAAGAGGTCGTAGGCGGAGAGGTCGAGGCGCAGGGAGACCCGCACGCCCGCGTCCATCCCGGCGGCGGCTTCTGCCGCCCACTCGCGGGCTGCCGGAAGATGCTGCGGCGCGGCCGCCGCGAAGGGCGCACCCGCCGCGTACTCGGCGGCAGGTGTGCGCGGCAGGCTGTCGGCCACGGCGTCGAAGAACGCGCGCACCAGGGCCTCCGGCTCCGGGAGCCGCAACGGCCGGGGCTCCTCGACAGGGCAGGCGTGCGCCTCGTACGGCATGGCGGCGGCGATGGCCCGCAGCTGCGCGATGTCGTCGGCGTCGAGCGGGCCGGCCCGCCAGGCGTCGTGGTCAGAGGGCGTGAGCCCGGGCAGCAGTCTGCCGCGCGCGACGAGGTTGAGGGCGTGCAGCGCGGCCGCGCCCCAGCAGGCCGCGGCAGGGTGGGCTGCGGGATCGTGCCGGGCGGTGATCAGGAGCGGGGCGGCGTCGGTCACGGACATGAGCACGGCCGGGACGGTGACGCTGCGGATGCCCCTCTGATCCTCGCCCTGGGGGGCGTCGACGACGCTGATCTCGCCGTTCGCTCCCTGCGGCGGGCGTCCGTCCGGGTGCCAGAACGCGATCCGGCCCTCCCGGGGCACCGCGGCGGGCAGGAAGACGGCGGCGGCCGCGGTCACGGTCGTCATCAGGTCACTCCCTCCCACCAGGTCCGGACGAACCGCGGGGTCGCGGTCCGTTCATGACCTTACGGGCGGGGTCTGACATTGCGGCCCGGCCCCGCTGTGACCTGGCGTTTCCCTTACAGGGCCAGTCCGGCGGGGAAGACCGCTACGCGGTCGTGCCCGGCCCGGTGACAAGGGGCGGCATCCCGTCGTTGTCACCGCGCGCGCCGCTGCGGTCCGACAGCGGACCGATCACCTCCGGTGGCGCCTCGCCCTCGTCCGGCCCCGGACCGATCGCCTCCGGTGGCACCTCACCCTCCTCGAACCCCGGACCGATCACCTCCGGTGGCGCCTCGCCCTCCTCGAGTCGCGGATCGTCTGCCTCCCGTCGCGCGCCGTCTGTCCCCGGCGCCTGCGGCGCCTCCGCACTCCCCGTACCGGACGGCTGCTGCGCCGCACGTTCCAGGAACCGGAGCAGCTCCACCGGGAACGGCAGCACCAGCGTCGAGTTCTTCTCGGCCGCCACCGCCACCACTGTCTGCAGCAGGCGCAGTTGGAGCGCGGCGGGCTGCTGGGACATCTCGCCGGCAGCCTGGGCCAGCTTCTTCGACGCCTGGAGTTCCGCGTCCGCGTTGATGACGCGCGCCCGCCGCTCACGGTCCGCCTCCGCCTGCCGCGCCATCGAGCGCTTCATGGCCTCCGGCAGCGACACGTCCTTGATCTCGACCCGGTCGATCTGCACGCCCCAGCCGACGGCCGGGCTGTCGATCATCAGCTCGAGGCCCTGGTTGAGCTTTTCGCGGTTGGAGAGCAGATCGTCCAGATCGCTCTTGCCGATGATGGAGCGCAGGGACGTCTGTGCCATCTGCGACACGGCGAAGCGGTAGTCCTCCACCTCGATGACGGCGTTGGCCGCGTCGATCACACGGAAGTAGACGACCGCGTCCACGCGCACCGTGACGTTGTCACGGGTGATGCCTTCCTGAGCCGGAACGGGCATGGTCACGATCTGCATGTTGACCTTGCGCATCCGGTCGACGGCCGGAACGATCATGGTGAATCCGGGTCGCCGCACGTTCTCGCGCAGGCGTCCCAGCCGGAAGACCACACCGCGCTCGTACTGCTTGACGACTCGCGCCGCGGCCATCACGTAGGCCGCAATGCCGGTCGCCGCTGTGACGCCGGCCACTGCCAGCTCCTCGACCATCGTGGCACCCCCTCACGTCCGGGGCGGTCTCTGATACCACGGTATGACCGTTATGCCCTCCGAGGCCATGCCCCACCCCTTCACACCGCTGCCCGGAGGCGCCGACGGGTGCATCCTGGAGGGGGAGATGTGATGCCGCGTACTGGGAGTGAACCGACGACCGCGCGCAGTCCCCTGCGGCTGCGGTTCTGGCTCTCCGTGTGGGGCGTCGTGTGGACGGCGGGGGGCACGGTCGCGTTCGCGCTCGCCGAGCGGCCCGGCTGGGCCGCCGCGTGCGGGGTGCTTCTCGTCGTCGTGGCCGTCGACCTGGTGATGGTGGTGCGCCACATCCGGCAGGGCCCGCACTATCAGCCGGGCCCCGACGTCCCGCCCTACGATCCGGACCGCGGCTGAGCGCCCCGCGCCCGTGTCACGCGGCGCGTTCCGCGCCCGCTCGGCGCGCACTCGTGCCGCCCACTCGCATGCCGCCCGCACTCACTCGGTGTCGAAGCGGGCAGCCTTCAGATACTCCGGATTCGGGTCCAGGGCCGCCGCCAATCGGAAGTGGCGCTTGGCCTGCTCCGGCCTGCCCGCCCGCTCGAAGGTGCGGGCGAGGGCGAAGTGGGCGAACGCGTTGTCCGGCTCGCGCTCGAGGACAAGCTCGAACTCGAGCTCCGCGGGGCGCAGTTGAGCAGCGGCGAAGAAGGCACGGGCGCGCAGCAGCCGGGCCGCCGTGTTCTCCGGATGGGCCGCGATCACCGAGTCGAGCAGCTTGACGGCCCCGCGCGGATCCCGCGCGGCGAGCAACTGCTCGGCGGCGCGGTAGTCGATGACGTCGGTTTCCGGGTTCCTGTTCGACACGCTCGCATCCTTCCCATGCCCCGGCCCTTCCAACACAGAGCGGGACGGCGCTATTCCGGCCGCTTCCGGCGGCTCCCGGCACGCCGGACCAGCTCCGCCCACACCTGGCGGACCTGCGGCTCCAGCTTCTCCAGCGGCCCGTCGTTGCCGATCACGAGGTCGGCGACGGCCAGCCGCTGCTCGCGAGTGGCCTGCGCGGCCATCCGCGAACGCGCCTCGCTCTCCGTCATCCCGCGCAGCCGCACGAGCCGGTCCAGCTGCGTGCCGGGCGAGGCGTCCACGACGACCACCAGATCGTAGAGGGACTCGAGCTTGTTCTCCGTGAGCAGCGGTACGTCGTGCACGACCACGTCGTCGGGGCCGGCCGCCTGCTCCAACTCGCGGGAACGGGCACCGACCAGCGGGTGGACGATGCCGTTCAGGGTGGCGAGGCGCTCGGGGTCGGCGAACACGATCGAACCGAGCCCGGCACGGTCCAGGGTGCCGTCGGCGGTGAGCACCCCGGGGCCGAAGGCCTCGACGACGGCGGCGAGCCCCGGCGTGCCGGGCTCGACGACCTCGCGGGCGATCCTGTCGGCGTCGACGAGGACCGCCCCGTAGGTGACCAGCAGCCGGGACACTTCGCTCTTACCGGCGCCGATACCGCCGGTCAGACCCACTGTCAGCATGGCCCGCAGCCTACGCGAGCCTCCAGGGCGTCACCGGAGCCGGCCGCCGTCTACGCGTCGCCCTCGCGTTCGGCCAGGAAGCGCTCGAACTCCCTGCCGATCTCGTCCGCCGACGGCAGGTCCACCGCCTCCGCCACAAGACTGCCGCGGGTCTCGGCACCCGCCATCGCGTCGTACTGGTGCTCCAGCCCCTGCACCAGGGCCACGAGCTCTTCGTCGCCCTCACCGATCTGCCGCTCGATCTCGGTCTGGGTGCGGTGCGCCTCCGTCCGCAGCGAGTGCGCCACCGCCGGCAGGACCAGGCCCGTGGCGGCCGTGATGGTCTCCAGCGCGGTCAGTGCCGCGTCCGGGTACGACGAGCGGGCCACGTAGTGCGGCACATGCGCGGCGACGCCGAGGACGTCGTGACCCGCCTGCATCAGGCGGTACTCGACGAGTGCCTCCGCACTGCCCGGGACCTGGGCCTCGTCGAACGGGCTGCGGTGCCCGGGCGTGAGGTCCGTGCGGTTGCCGTGCGGGGTGATGCCGACGGGACGGGTGTGCGGTACGCCCATGGGGATGCCGTGGAAGTTCACCGCCAGGCGCACGCCCAGCCGCTCGACGATCTGGCCGACGGCGGCCGCGAACCGCTCCCACTCGACGTCCGGTTCAGGACCGGAGAGCAGCAGGAACGGTGCGCCGGTGGCGTCCTGGACGACACGGACCTCCAGTGAGGGGGTGTCGTAACCGGCCCAGCGGTCGCGCCGGAAGTTCAGCAGCGGGCGGCGGGCCCGGTAGTCCACGAGCCTGTCGTGATCGAACCTCGCGACAACCTGGTGGGGAAGCGTCTCAAGGAGGTTGTCGACGATCTGCTCGCCGGTCTCTCCCGCGTCGATGTAGCCGTCGAAGTGGTACAGCATGACCAGGCCGGCCGATTCCTGCGCGAGCGCCATGTCGACGACCGCGAGGCCCTTCGGCTCCCACTCGTACAAATCCTGCGGATCCAGCACGGTTACCGCTCCTCCTCATGTTCGAAGACAAGAACGTGCGGTGGCGCATGCGCATTCCCGTTCCCGCGCCCTCCGGCGCCGACGTGAAGCCGCCCGGAGTCGAACACTCCTTCTGCGACAGGCAGTTCGGGGCGCCTGCTCACACCGTCGGCGTTCTGGTACGGACCTTGACACCCCTGTACCCCGTCCCTACCGTCACGGAGCAACGCGCACGTTCAGACACACACCCGTTGTTCATGTACGGGAACGACTCCTTTCGGACCGACTGGAAGGCACCCCCCATGCGCACCAGCAAGCTCCTCCCTTCCCTGCTCGCCTCCGCTCTCGCCGTGGGCGGGCTGTCCCTGCTGGCCACCCCGGCCGGTGCCACCCGGGCCGATGCCGCGTCGGTCATCGACGTGGACAACGCCTCCGAGCTGAAGGCGGCGCTCACGGCGGCCCGGCCCGGCGACACGATCCAACTGGCCGACGGCACCTACAGCGGGAACTTCAAAGCGACCGTGGACGGCACGTCCGGCTCCCGGATCACGCTGACAGGCTCGTCTCGCGCCGTGCTCAAGGCCGGAGGCGGCTACGGGCTCCACCTCAACGGCGCCTCGTACTGGACCGTCAAGGGCATCACCGTCACCGGCGGGCAGAAGGGCATCGTGACGGACACCGCCGACGGGGTCGTGATCGACTCGGTGACCGTCCACGGCCTCGACATGGAGGGCGTCCACTTCCGCAGGTCCAGCCGCGACGGCGTCATCAAGAACTCACGGATCCACGACACCGGCAACGACGGCAGGGGCATGGGAGAGGGCGTCTATGTCGGTTCGGCCGGCGGCACCTCCGACCGGAGCGACAACGCGCAGATCCTGAACAACATCATCGGCCCGGACGTCGGCGGCGAGGCCGTCGACATCAAGGAGGGCACGACCGGCGCGAAGATCATCGGCAACACGTTCGACGGCCGCGGCCTGACCGGCGCCAATTACGACGACTCCTGGGTCGATGTGAAGGGCAACAACGTCCTCGTCGAGAACAACACCGGCAGGAACACCACGAACAACGGCTTCGAGACGCACACACAGCAGAGCGGCTGGGGCTGCGGCACCGTCTTCCGCGGCAACGACTCCGATCTGCGCGGCGCCACCGGTTCCAGGCAACTCGCCATCAACGTCACCAACCACAGCTCGAGTTGCCGGACGACGGTCTACGCGAGCAACACCGTCACCGGAGGCCGGGGCCTGACCAACATCGCGGTCACGCCCTGAGGCTGCTCGTTCGGCTCGTGCCGGGCTCGCGTGCCCTGGCACCGCACTCCCCCGCGGCATTCGGCGCGGGAGGTACCCCCACGGTCTCCGACTCCCGCACGGCCCTCCGGGCATGGGAGGCGCCCCCTCCGCGTGGGCTCCCTCCTCCGCATCGCGACGCACGGCACCAGACCCCCTACGCCCTGCGGGCGTGAGGGGACCCGATCCGGTCTGATCCCCACGAAAGAGCCGCCGGAAGCCGTGACGGCCCGGAGACCCCTGAGCCGTGACCCGTCCGGAACGCGGTAAGGCCCGCTCCCCCAGGGGGAGCGGGCCTTACTTCAGCTGTTCAGCTACCGGGACAGAGCGTCAGCTCTGGCCGCCGGCGAGCTTCTCGCGCAGGGCGGCAAGCGCCTCGTCCGACGCCAGGGCGCCGGAGTTGTCGTCCGACTCCGAGGAGTAGGAGCCACCGGTCGCACCGGCGGGGGCGCCGGCCGGGGCAGCGGTGCCGCCCTCGGCAGCGGCGGCCTCGTCGGCCTCGCGGGACTTGATGACCTGGGCCTGGTGCTGCTCGAAGCGCTGCTGCGCCTCGGCGTACTGCGTCTCCCACGCCTCGCGCTGGGTCTCGAAGCCCTCGAGCCAGTCGTTGGTCTCGGGGTCGAAGCCCTCGGGGTAGATGTAGTTGCCCTGGTCGTCGTACGACGCGGCCATGCCGTACAGCGTCGGGTCGAACTCGACCGAGGCCGGGTCGGCACCGAAGGACTCGTTGGCCTGCTTCAGCGAGAGGCTGATGCGACGACGCTCGAGGTCGATGTCGATGACCTTGACGAAGATCTCGTCGTTGACCTGGACGACCTGCTCCGGGATCTCCACGTGGCGCTCGGCCAGCTCGGAGATGTGGACCAGACCCTCGATGCCCTCGTCGACGCGGACGAACGCACCGAACGGAACGAGCTTGGTGACCTTACCCGGGACGACCTGGCCGATCTGGTGGGTCCGGGCGAACTGCTGCCACGGGTCCTCCTGCGTCGCCTTCAGCGACAGGGAGACACGCTCGCGGTCCATGTCGACGTCGAGAACCTCGACGGTGACTTCCTGGCCGACCTCGACAACCTCGGACGGGTGGTCGATGTGCTTCCAGGACAGCTCGGAGACGTGGACGAGACCGTCGACGCCGCCCAGGTCCACGAACGCACCGAAGTTGACGATCGAAGAGACGACGCCGGAGCGGACCTGACCCTTCTGCAGGGTGGTGAGGAACGTCTGGCGAACCTCGGACTGGGTCTGCTCGAGCCAGGCACGGCGGGACAGGACCACGTTGTTGCGGTTCTTGTCCAGCTCGATGATCTTCGCCTCGAGCTCCTTGCCCACGTAGGGCTGGAGGTCGCGGACGCGGCGCATCTCGACGAGGGAGGCCGGCAGGAAGCCACGGAGGCCGATGTCAAGGATGAGACCACCCTTGACGACCTCGATGACGGTGCCGGTGACGATGCCGTCCTCTTCCTTGATCTTCTCGATGGTGCCCCAGGCACGCTCGTACTGGGCGCGCTTCTTCGAGAGGATCAGGCGGCCTTCCTTGTCCTCCTTCTGAAGGACAAGGGCCTCGATCTCGTCGCCGACCTTGACGACCTCGTTCGGGTCGACGTCGTGCTTGATCGAGAGCTCGCGGCTCGGGATGACACCTTCGGTCTTGTAACCGATGTCGAGCAGGACCTCGTCCCGGTCGACCTTCACGATGACGCCGTCGACGATGTCGCCGTCGTTGAAGTACTTGATCGTCTCGTCGATCGCGGCGAGGAAGGCTTCCTCGTTACCGATGTCGTTGACCGCAACCTGCGGGGTGGTGGCGGTGGTCTCGGTGCTGCTCGTCATGTGGGAAAGGGCTCCGGTGCGGACATTGAAGTCGTAGGTACTGCTACGCCGAGAGCCTTGTATCGCAGCTGCAGAAGCCGGACAGCCTAGGAAGCACCGATCCGTGGATCCGAAGGATCCTGGAGATGCCTCGTGAACCGAGGGACACATACAGATGCGAGCGCGGCCTGCTCGGTCCGAGGCACGCAGGCCCGCAGCGCAACTTGTAGCATACGGGGGCAGCCGGACAGGGTCAATGCGCGAAGGCGCACACCCGGGGCGGAAGACCCACAATCCCGGCACAACTCTTGTCCGCCGAGGCCATGATGAACCCTTCTCAGGGCCCGGCGTCGACGCGCTGGAACGCAAACTACAACGACGGTGACGATGAGCCAAGATTTCGAACCGGAAGCGACCCGCCGTGACACAGGAGAAGCGGAGAGCAGCCGGGCCAGCCGCGGCTGGTGGGACGGTAACGCCGACGAGTACCAGCGCGAACACGGAGCGTTCCTGGGCGACGACCGGTTCGTGTGGGGGCCCGAGGGGCTCGACGAGGCGGATGCCGCGCTGCTCGGCCCGGCCGGCTCACTGAAGGGCAAGGACGTCCTCGAGATCGGTGCGGGTGCCGCCCAGTGCTCTCGCTGGCTCGCCGCCCAGGGCGCCCGTCCCGTGGCGCTGGACCTCTCCCACCGCCAGCTGCAGCACGCGCTGCGCATCGGCGGAGACGTGCCGCTGGTCCAGGCGGACGCGGGCGTGCTGCCCTTCCGGGACGGCTCCTTCGACCTGGCGTGCTCGGCGTACGGGGCGGTCCCCTTCGTCGCGGACCCGGTCGCGGTGTTCCGCGAGGTGGGGCGGGTGCTGCGGCCAGGCGGACGGTGGGTCTTCTCCGTCACGCACCCGATCCGCTGGGCGTTCCCCGACGAGCCGGGTCCAGAAGGACTGTCGGTGGCCGCCTCGTACTTCGACCGCACCCCGTACGTGGAGCAGGACGAAAAGGGTCGCGCGGTCTATGTGGAGCACCACAGGACGCTCGGCGACCGCGTGCGCGACGTGGTGGCCGGCGGCTTCCGGCTGATCGACCTGGTCGAGCCCGAGTGGCCCGCCTGGAACAGCCAGGAGTGGGGAGGCTGGTCGCCGCTGCGCGGCAACCTGATCCCGGGGACGGCGATCTTCGTCTGCGAGCGGGCGTGATACGGGACGAGGCACTGGGCCTTCCCGTACGCGCCGCCCTGCCGGCACTGCGGGCGGCGCTCGACGGGCACGGGACGGCGGTGCTGTGCGCGCCGCCCGGCACGGGCAAGACGACCCTGGTGCCCCTGGTGCTCGCCGAGGGAGGCGCACGGGTCGTGGTCGCGGAGCCGCGACGTATCGCGGCACGGGCGGCGGCACGCCGGATGGCGTGGCTGCTCGGCGAGAAGGTCGGGCGACGAGTCGGCTTCACGGTCCGCGGCGAGCGCGCGGTCGGCCCGGAGACAGTGGTCGAGGTCGTCACGACGGGCGTGCTGCTGCAGAGGCTCCAGCGCGACCAGGAGCTGGCGGGCGTCGATGTCGTGATGCTCGACGAGTGCCACGAGCGCCATCTGGACGCCGACACCGTCGCCGCCTTCCTGCTCGACGTACGGGCGGCCCTGCGGCCCGAGCTGCGGCTCGTGGCGGCGTCCGCGACCACGGACGCCGAGGGCTGGGCAGAACTGCTCGGCGACGCGCCCGTGGTGCGGGCCGAGGGCGTCGCGCATCCGGTCGAGGTGGTCTGGGCCCCGCCGGTGCGCCCCGTGCGGCCGCCGCACGGGATGCGGGTAGACCCGGCGCAGCTGACGCATGTGGCGTCGGTGGTGCGCAGGGCGCTCGCGGAACGCGACGGCGACGTCCTGTGCTTCCTGCCGGGTGTCGGCGAGATCGGCCGGGTGGCGGGGCAGCTCACCGGGGTGGACGCGGACGTGCTCCAGGTGCACGGCCGGGCGCCCGCGGCGGTCCAGGACGCGGTCCTCGCCGGCGGTGAGGGCCGCCGGGTGATCCTGGCGACCTCGGTCGCCGAGTCGTCGCTGACGGTGCCGGGCGTGCGGGTCGTCGTCGACTCGGGGCTGGCGCGCGAGCCGCGCACCGATCACGCCCGGGGCCTGAGCGCGCTGACGACCGTACGGGCGTCGCAGGCGTCGGGGAGGCAGCGGGCGGGGCGGGCCGGCCGCGAGGGACCCGGCACCGTGTACCGCTGCTGGACGGAGGCGGAGCACACCCGGCTGCCCCGTTTCCCGGCACCGGAGATCAAGGTGGCGGACCTGACGGCGTTCGCCCTCCATGCCGCCTGCTGGGGCGACCCGGAGGCGACCGGCCTCGCGCTGCTGGACGCACCGCCGCCGGGGGCGATGTCCGCCGCTCGTTCCGTGCTGACCGCGATCGGCGCCGTCGACGGATCGGGCCGGTCCACGGACCGAGGCGCCCGGATGTCCCGGCTCGGCGTCCACCCCCGGCTGGCCCGCGCGCTCCTGGACGGCGCCCGGCTGGTGGGCTCCCGCCGCGCCGCCGAGGTCGTCGCGCTGCTGAGCGACGAGCCGCCGCGCGATTACGGGGACGACCTGACCGGTGCATGGCGCGCGGCCCGCCGCGGCGGCGACGCGTACGGCGCGCGGTGGCGGACGGAGACACGCCGTCTGGAGGCATCCCTGGGAAGCGTGGCACGCACGGAGGGGCCGTCCGGGGACGACGCGGTGGCCGGGCTCGTCACGGCTCTCGCGTTTCCCGAGCGGGTGGCGCGTCGCCGCGGGGACGGGGCGTATCTGATGGTCTCGGGTACCGGCGGCGCTCTCGACGCGGGGTCGGGCCTGCGCGACGCGCCCTGGCTCGCGGTCGCCGTCGCCGACCGCCCGGCCACCGCCGCGTCGGCGCGTGTACGGCTCGCAGCCGTCCTCGACGAGGAGGGCGCCCGCGACGCCGCCTCCCGCCTCCTGGCCGTCGGTGAGGAGGTCCACTGGGAGGACGGGGACGTCGTCGCCCGGCGGGTGGAGCGCCTGGGTGCCGTCGAACTGTCCGTACGGCCGCTGCGTGATCCCGACGCGGCGCTCGTGCGCCGGGCTCTGCTCGAGGGCCTGCGGCGGGAGGGCCCCGGGCTCCTGCACTGGACGAGCGAGGCGCGGGGGCTGCGCGAGCGGCTGGCGTTCCTGCACCGCGTGCTCGGCCCGCCGTGGCCCGGTGTGTCGGACGCGGAGTTGCTGGAGGCGGCCGACGAGTGGCTGGAGCCGGAGCTCTCACGGGCACGGCGGCGTGCGGACCTCGGCCGGATACCGGCGGGCCGGGCGCTGCAGCGGCTGCTGCCGTGGGCGACCGGGGACGCGGGCAGGCTGGACGAGCTCGCACCGGAGCGGATCGAGGTGCCGAGCGGCTCCCGGATACGCGTCGAGTACGGCGGGGAGCAGCCGGTGCTGGCGGTGAAGCTGCAGGAGATGTTCGGGCTGCGGGAGTCGCCGGAGGTGGCCGGTGTGCCCGTGCTGGTGCACCTTCTCTCCCCCGCCGGGCGGCCCGCGGCTGTCACCGCGGACCTGGCGTCGTTCTGGCGGGAGGGGTACCGGGCGGTGCGCGCCGAGTTGCGCGGCCGCTATCCGAGGCACCCGTGGCCGGAGGACCCCTCCACGGCCGAGCCCACGCGGTACGCGAAGGCCAGAACCAGGCCGTGACGGGACCGGGTCGTGCAGGCCCCGGGTCGCGCCCGCGGCGGGCTCAGGCCCCGACCGGCTCGGGCCCCGACCGGCTCAGGACCCGACCGGCTCAGGACCCGACCGGCTCAGGACCCGGCCGGCTCAGGACCCGGCCGGCTCGGGAGCACCCCCGCCGGCCGCCGTTCGGGGTCGGCGGGCGCGTGCCTCGAGCCACAGGGCGAGCCCGAGGAGAGTGCCGCCGAGGACCAGGAAGCCCCACGGCAGGTAGGCGGTCAGCAACAGCACGAGACGGCGCTGGGACGTGACGAGTTCGACGGTCGAGTCGATGTAGTCGGGGCGCATCCTGACGTGCCCGGCGAAGGCGGTGACCTTGTCCCGGCCGCCGAGGAGGGTTCCGCCGCGCAGTTCCTCCTTGTGGATCTCCTCCCCGCGCACGGGTGCTCCGGTGACGGGCTCCACCCAGAACATCCGCTTGGTGGTGTACCAGCGGGTGGTGCCCGTCTGCTTCTCCAGCGTGGTCGCGTCGATGCCCGGGACGGGCATCTCCTTCGGGTACGGCACCTTGGTCCAGGGGATCGTCTGCTCGAAGCAGTAGACCTCCAGGCCGCGGAACCGCTGGGTGCCCTTGTAGTGGATGGGCGCCGATGTCCGGGCCTGGGCGTCGAAGTAGACGTAGTCCCGTTTCTCGGTGAGGAACGGCCACTTGAACTCGATGCCCTCGCGGCGCACCGCGTCGCCGTCGACCGACTCGCCGGTGGCGTGCACGGGTTCCTGCGTGTGCGCGTCGAAGATGTAGCGCTCGGGGATCCGCGACACCATGCTGCCGTCGGGGCCCTGGACGTAGGAGAGAGCGTCCCAGACGACGATGTCACGGCCGGCCGTGCGTTCGATCCGCTCCGACTCCTCGACGTTGCCCTTGAGTGTCTGGACGATGGTGACCTTGTCGACCTGCTCCGCCTCGAGGGTGCCGTAGTCGAGGAGGGTCGCCGGCCGGGCCTCGAGCACCATTTCCTGGTACTGGCCGGCAGGGACCTTGGCGAGCCGCGGGAAGGCGTACCAGCGCAGCGTCGGCGAGAGGGCGGCGAAGAAGACGGCGAGGGCGACGAGGACGAGTCCTGCTCTGCTGCGCACGGTGCCCCCTACTTCTTCGGGCCGGGGACGGTGGTCAGCAGGGGCTTCGGAGAGGTCTCGCCGGTGGGCGTACCGATCGCCGTGACGGTGAGCCCGAGGGCGATCGCTGCGGCCAGTCCGACGGCGGCGGCGACGAGGGCACGCATGCTTCGGCCTCCCGGTGCGCAGAGCTGATGGAGCGTCAGATCTGGGGCACCGTAGCAACGCGGCCGGAAGAAGAGAACACGCGGTGCCGCCCCTGTCCCGGACGGGACAGGGGCGGCACCGTACGGGCTCCGGTCAGGCCGTCAGGCGGCCGACGAAGGCGAAGGCGTGGGAGAGGGCGAGGGTGCCGGGTCCTCGCTCGCCGGCGCGGTCACCGTCAGCTCGATGTCCACGGTGCCGCCGCCGGGCGCGGTGAGCCGGAGCAGGAAGGTGCCCGCGTTGCCGTCCGCGTAGACCCTGGGGAGCACGAGCAGACCGTCGGCATCCGTCCTGAGTCCGGTGAGCGTACGCACGACCGTGTCGCCCTCGCCCTTGAAGTACGGGCCCTTGTCGTTCTCCGCCCCGCCCTCCTTGGAGGAGATCATCGTGGCGGTGAGCGCGACACCGGAGGCGGCCACACCGTCACAGGCGGCCTTGACGCGGATGAGGTCCGCGAACTCGCCGCCCGTGGTGGCCGTGAGCGCCTTCTCGTCGGTCCTGACGATGCTGTCCGCCACCCGCTCGGTGACCGTCGCCGTGAACTCGACGCCGGGCAGCGACCGCTCGACGACCGTGGCGCGCACGGTGAAACGACCGGTCCGCTCCCCCGCGAACAGCGCCGGTGCGGTGACCGTGCCGTCGTCGCCGGTGGCCACCACGACGTCCGTGCGGTCGTCGGCGAAGCGGGTGTCGGTTTCGCCGACGATCATGAATCTGACCGCCGTGTTGGAGACGGGACCCCCGTAGGCGTTCTCCGTACGGACCATGACCCGCTCGGTGAACTCACTGCCGGTGCGGGCCGTGAGCGGCCCGGTGCCCGCGTTCTCGATACGCGACACGGGGGCGGGGGGCCTGGTCGCCGGAGGCGGCGTGGGCGCGGGGTCGGGCTGCGACGGAGGCGGCGTCGGCTTCGACGGCTCCCGGTCCGGAGCGGGGGAACCAGGCTTCGAACCGTTCGGCTTCGGCTTCGGCTTCGGCGTAGGGGCCGGGGTCGGCATCGGGTCCGAACTGTCGGGAACGTCGCCCACCGGCAGCACACCCGCACCGTCGGGAACCTGGTGCGTGCCCCGCTTGTAGTACTCGAACCAGGACAGCACCGTCCGCAGGTACTCCCGCGAATGGTTGTAGCCGAGGATCGCCCTGTCCAGGTCGGCCTTGTTGCCGAGGTCGCGGCCCCCGGCGCAGAGGTAGCGTCCCGCGGCCAGCGCCGCGTCGTAGATGTTGTTGGGGTCCTTGCGGCCGTCGGCGTTGGCGTCCTGGCCCCACGTCTCCCACGTCTGCGGGATGAACTGCATCGGCCCGACGGCACGGTCGTACACCGTGTCGCCGTCGTAGGCACCGTTGTCGGTGTCCGAAATGTTCGCGAAGCCCACGCCGTTGAGGACCGGGCCGCGGATCGGGGAGAGCGTGGTGCCGTTGGCGTCGACCCTGCCGCCGCGGGCCTGGCCGGACTCGACCTTGCCGATCGCGGCGAGCAGCTGCCAGGGCAGCCGGCACGCCGGGTCGGAGGCGGCAATGGTCTGCTCGGCCCGCTTGTAGGCGGCCAGAACGGACGCGGGTATCCCCGCCTCGCTCCCGCTAAGTTCAGGAAGGTCGACCGACGTGCCCGGTTTGTCGGGAGTGTTCAGCGGCGGAAGGTCCGTGTAGTAAGGGGAGTTGCCGGTGACCGGGGTACCGGGCGGCGGCGTGGCGTCCGCCGCTTCCTGGCCGGTGCCGGACGGGGCGGACACGACACCGGGTGCCTGCGACGCGGACAGTGCGGCCACTGCCGCGGCGGCCACGGCCGTCGTCGTCGCACCCCTGCGAAGTCGGCGGCCGAATTGCGCTGCCATACGTCTGTTCCCTCCCCATCGACGACTGCTCGCGCTCCCCAGCGCGGACTCACGTGACCCTAGTGCACCTTGAGACGTCGGAACACCGGGCCCAGAGCGGTTTTCACCACTTCGCCACCTCCCGTCGGCCGAGGATTCCGGTCCCGTGCCGCGGCACGGGCATCGCGCATACTGGGCGCCACTGATCAACAACGGTCACACGGGGGCGACGCCATGCCGTTCACACTCAGCCACGCCGCGGCGGTTCTGCCCGGCATCCGCAGGACCGGGACGGCACGCGGTCCGCTGTACGCCTCGGCGCTCGTCCTCGGCTCGTTCGCGCCGGACACGACGTACTTCGCGGCGAGTGTCCTTCCCGACGCGATGCGGTACGGGACCGTGACGCACGGGCTCGTGGGCGTCCTCACGGTCGACGTCGCCATCACCGCGGCTCTCGTCGCCCTGTGGCTGCTGGTCCGCGACCCGTTGGTGGCGCTCCTGCCGGCGGCGTGGCAGGGACGGGTGCACACCCTCCTCCGCGGCCGGCCCGCACCCGACCGGGCGGCGCCGGCCCGGGCGCTGTGGTTCTACGTCTCCGCGGCGACCGGGGCGGCCACGCACGTCGTATGGGACGCGTTCACCCACTTCGACCGGTGGGGCGTGCGGATGTTCCCGGTGCTCGACGACGTCGTCGCGGGCTTCCCCCTCTACACGTACACGCAGTACGGCAGTTCGGCCGTGGCGCTCGTCGCGCTGACGTGGTTCGCCGTCACCGCGCTGCGCCGGGTGCCGATGCCGGCCGCCGCCCCGCCGTTCCCGCCGCTCACGCGCCGCGCGCGCATGTCGGCGGCGGGGCTGCTGGCCGGTTGTGTGCTGGCCGGTGTCGCGCACCGCTGCGTCCGCTGGTACCAGTACTGGGGCGGCATCGAGACTCCGCTCGACATCATCCCGACCGCGTGCTTCGGAGCGGGTGCCGGGCTGGCGGCGGGACTGGTTCTGTACGCGACGGCCGTACGCCTTCGGGAGCGCGGCCGTCCGGCCGCGCCGGCCACCACCGACCGGGACCACGCGGGCGTGTGACGCGCCCCGCCCGCGCCGGGCGCGCAACTCCCCGGCCGGAAGCGCCCCGGCCGGGGCCACAGACCGGCCCGGGGCACGGCGCGACCCCGGGGGTACGGCGGGGCACCGGGGCACAGCGCGGCACTGAGGCACGGCGCGGCCCCGGGGCACAGACGGGGTCAGTGCGCCGCCGACTCCCAGTCGGCGCCCGCGCCGACCGACACGTCCAGCGGTGCCCTGAGCGTCACCGCCGACGCCATCTCACGGCGCACCAGGGCCTCGACCTCCTCACGCTCCCCGGGCGAGACCTCCAGCACGATTTCGTCGTGGACCTGGAGCAGCAGCCGGGACGAGAGCTTCGCGTCCGTCAGCGCCCGGTCCACGTTCAGCATCGCGACCTTCACGATGTCCGCCGCGGTGCCCTGGATCGGCGCGTTGAGCGCCATCCGCTCGGCGGCCTCCCGCCGCTGCCGGTTGTCGCTGTTCAGATCGGGCAGATAACGCCGCCGGCCGAGCATCGTCGCCGTGTAGCCCGTCGCGCGTGCCTCGTCGACGACCCGCCGCAGGTAGTCCCGGACACCGCCGAACCGCTCGAAGTACGTGTCCATCAGGACCCGCGCCTCCGCCGGCTCGATGCTCAGCTGCTGGGAGAGCCCGAACGCGGAAAGCCCGTAGGCCAACCCGTACGACATCGCCTTGATCTTGCGCCGCATCTCCGCGTCCACGGCCGACCGCTCCACGGAGAACACCTGGGAGGCGACGGTGGTGTGCAGGTCCTCCCCGGAGGTGAACGCCTCGATGAGGCCCTCGTCCTCGGACAGGTGGGCCATCACCCTCAGCTCGATCTGGCTGTAGTCCGCGGTCATCAGCGACTCGAAACCGTCGCCGACCACGAACCCGCGGCGGATCGCACGGCCCTCGTCGGTCCTGACCGGCACGTTCTGCAGGTTCGGATCGGTGGACGACAGACGTCCCGTCGCGGCGACCGTCTGACTGAAGGTGGTGTGGATACGGCCGTCGGCCGCGATGGTCTTGATCAGACCCTCGACCGTCGAACGCAGCCTGGCCTGCTCACGGTGGCGCAGCATGATGACCGGCAGTTCGTGCTCGGTCTGCGCCGCCAGCCACGCGAGCGCGTCCGCGTCCGTCGTGTAACCGGTCTTCGTCTTCTTCGTCTTGGGCAGGTTCAGCTCACCGAAGAAGACCTCCTGGAGCTGCTTCGGCGAGCCGAGGTTGAACTCGTGGCCCACCGCCGCGTGCGCCTCCTTCACCGCCTGCTGCACGGCGCCCGCGAACTGCAGCTCCATCGCCTCGAGATGGGCCCGGTCCGCCGCGATGCCGTGACGCTCCATACGGGCCAGCAGCAAAGAGGTGGGCAGTTCCACATCGTGCAGCAGCTCGGCCGCGCCGACCTCTCGCAGCTTCTCGTCGAACGCCTCTCCGAGATCGAGGACCGCACGGGCCTGCGCCATCAGGGCGTCGGCCTCAGCCTGCTCGTCGGCGCCGAAGGCCAGCTGTCCGTCCGCGGCGGCCGGAGCCAGCTCCCGGTGCAGGTACTCCACGGACAGTGCGTCGAGCGCGAACGACCGGCGCCCCGGCTTGACCAGATAGGCGGCGAGCGCGGTGTCCATCGTGATGCCGGCGATCTCCCACCCGTGCTCGGGGAACACCCGCAGGGCGTCCTTCGCGTTGTGCAGGACCTTCGGCCGGGACGGGTCGCGGGCCCAGGCGGCGAACGCCGACTCGTCGGACTCGTCGAGCTGGGTCGTGTCGAACCAGGCGGCCTTGCCCCCGGCCGCGGCCAGCGCGATCTCACTGACGCTGCCGACACCCAGCGCCCACGCCGAGACGGTGGCCACACCGAGCGGCTGCTGCCCGTGCTGGTCCAGCCAGTACGCCAGCTCACCCGGGCCGATCACGCTGCCGTCGAGCTCCACACCGGCGTCGGGAGCCGGGGGCTCCTCCTCCGCCGCACCGGGGTCGACCGCGAGCAGCCGCTCCCGCAGGCTCGGATTACGGATCTCCAGAACCTCCAGGAAGCCCTTGAGCGCCGTCCTGTCGTAGGGCGCACGCTCGAGATCCGCCACACCGCCGGGCAGCTCCACGTCCCGCACCAGCTCGGTGAGGTGGCGGTTGAGCTTGACGGCCTCCAAGTGGTCGCGCAGCGCCTGACCGACCTTGCCCTTGACCTCCTCCGCCCGCTCGACGAGCTCCGCGAACGAACCGAACTGGTTGATCCACTTCGTCGCCGTCTTCTCACCGACACCCGGAATGCCCGGCAGGTTGTCGGACGGGTCGCCGCGCAGCGCGGCGAAGTCCGGGTACTGCCGCGGGGTGAGGCCGTACTTCTCCTCCACCTTCGCCGGGGTGAAGCGGGTGAGCTCCGAGACGCCCTTCGTCGGATACAGCACGGTGGTGTGCTCGCTGACCAGCTGGAACGAATCCCGGTCACCGGTGACGATCAGGACCTCGAAACCGGCGGCCTCCGCCTGCGTGGCGAGCGTGGCGATGATGTCGTCCGCCTCGAACCCCTCGACGGCGAACCGCCGCGCGTTCATCGTGTCGAGCAGCTCACCGATCAGCTCGACCTGGCCCTTGAACTCGTCAGGGGTCTTGGAACGGTTCGCCTTGTACTCCGGGAAGTCGGCCGACCGCCAGGTCTTGCGGGACACGTCGAACGCCACGGCGAAATGCGTGGGCGCCTCGTCACGCAGGGTGTTCGCCAGCATCGACGCGAAGCCGTAGACGGCATTGGTCGTCTGGCCGCTCGCGGTCGTGAAATTCTCCGCGGGCAGCGCGAAGAACGCCCGGTATGCCAGGGAGTGCCCGTCCATGAGGAGCAGGCGCGGTCGGTTGTCTGCCGTCTTCTTCGATGCCGTCTCAGCCACGCCCCCGATCCTGCCATGCACCACCGACATTCCCGACCGTCGCGACCTCGCCGCCGCACCTGTCGCAGGGGCGTGACAGGATCGGACACACAGCACCAGACGTATCGCACAGGCACGGCTCAAGGGAGAGCACGATGGCCAGCAAGCCGCCCGCAGGGGATCCCGTCCAGGACGCCCCGCAGGTCGCAGCCCCGCAGCACGCGGCGGCCGGCCTGCCCGCCATCGGCCACACCTTGCGCGTCGCCCAACAGCAGATGGGCGTGGGCCGCACGGCCCGCACCCTGCTCAAGGTCAACCAGAAGGACGGCTTCGACTGTCCCGGCTGCGCCTGGCCCGAGGGCGACAAGCGCCACGTGGCCGAGTTCTGCGAGAACGGCGCGAAGGCCGTCGCCGAGGAAGCCACCCTGCGCCGGGTCACCCCCGAGTTCTTCGCCGCGCACCCGCTGTCCGACCTCGCGAACCGCAGCGGCTACTGGCTGGGCCAGCAGGGCCGGATCAGCCGACCCATGTACCTGCCGGAAGGCGCCGACCGGTACGAGCCGGTGAGCTGGGAACGGGCCTTCGCGATCCTCGCGGAGGAACTGACCGCCCTCGACTCCCCCGACGAGGCGCTGTTCTACACCTCCGGGCGCACCAGCAACGAGGCCGCGTTCCTGCTTCAGCTGTTCGCCCGCGAATTCGGCACCAACAATCTCCCCGACTGCTCCAACATGTGCCACGAGTCCTCCGGCTCGGCGCTCACGGAGACCATCGGCATCGGCAAGGGCAGCGTCTCACTGGACGACCTGCACCAGGCCGATCTGATCATCGTCGCCGGGCAGAACCCGGGCACCAACCACCCGCGGATGCTCAGCGCCCTGGAGAAGGCCAAGGAAGCAGGCGCCCGGATCATCTCGGTGAATCCGCTGCCCGAAGCGGGCATGGAGCGGTTCAAGAACCCGCAGACCCCGCGGGGCATGCTCAAGGGCACCGCACTGAACGACCTGTTCCTGCAGATCCGCATCGGCGGCGACCAGGCACTGTTCCGGCTCCTGGGCAAGCTGATCCTCGAGACCGAAGGCGCGGTCGACGAACAGTTCGTACGCGAACACACCCACGGCCACGAGGAGTACGCGGCAGCCGCACGGGCCGCCGACTGGGACACGACACTCGCCGCGACCGGACTCGGCCGCGGCGAGATCGAAGAGGCCCTGCGCATGGTTCTGGCCTCCCGGCGGACCATCGTCTGCTGGGCGATGGGCCTCACCCAGCACAAGCACTCCGTCGCCACCATCCGCGAGATCGTCAACTTCCTCCTGCTGCGCGGCGACATCGGCCGCCCCGGCTCCGGTGTCTGCCCCGTACGCGGCCACTCCAACGTGCAGGGCGACCGCACCATGGGCATCTTCGAGCGGCCCGCCCCCGCCTTCCTCGACGCCCTCGAGAAGGAGTTCGGCTTCGCCCCGCCCCGCCACCACGGTCTGGACGTCGTCCGGTCCATCGAGGCGCTGCGCGACGGGAAGGCGAAGGTGTTCTTCGCCATGGGCGGCAACTTCGTCTCCGCGAGCCCCGACACCGCGGTCACCGAGGCCGCCATGCGCCGCGCCCGGCTGACCGTTCACGTGTCCACCAAGCTGAACCGCTCGCACGCCGTCACCGGCCGGCGCGCGCTCATCCTGCCCACCCTGGGCCGCACCGACAAGGACGTCCAGGCCGGCGGCCGTCAGGTGGTCACCGTCGAGGACTCCATGGGCATGGTCCACGCCTCCCGCGGCAACCTCCCGCCCGCGAGCCCCCATCTGCTCTCCGAACCCGCCATCGTCGCCCGCCTGGCCCGCGCCGTGCTCGGCCCCGGCTCCGCCACGCCCTGGGAGGAGTTCGAGAAGGACTACGCCACCATCCGCGACCGCATCGCGCGCGTCGTGCCCGGCTTCGAAGACTTCAACGCGAAGATCGCCCGCCCCGGCGGCTTCACCCTGCCCCACGGCCCGCGCGACGAACGCAGCTTCCCCACCACCACCGGCAAGGCCAACTTCACCGCCGCCCCCGTCGAGTACCCGAAGATTCCCGAAGGCCGGCTGCTCCTGCAGACGCTCCGCTCCCACGACCAGTACAACACCACGATCTACGGCCTCGACGACCGCTACCGCGGCATCAAGGGCGGTCGCAGGGTCGTCCTGGTCAACCCGGAGGACGCCCGCGAACTGGGACTCGCCGACGGCTCCTACACCGACCTCGTCGGCGAATGGAAGGACGGCGTCGAACGCCGCGCCCCGGGCTTCCGTGTCGTCCACTACCCCACGGCCCGCGGCTGCGCCGCCGCGTACTACCCGGAGACCAACGTGCTGGTCCCGCTGGACTCCACCGCGGACACCAGCAACACCCCCGCCAGCAAGTCCGTGATCGTACGTCTGGAACAATCACCGACCGCCTAAGCGTTCGCTCAGGCACTAGGGACACCCCGTACGACGATCGGAGCCGGCCCCATGGGCGAGCAGACCACCGTGAAGTTCCCGCAAGAGGTCATCGACGAATACGCAGCGCTCGGCGTGGACCTGCCCGCGCTGTTCTCCGCCGGCAGCCTCGGCGAACGGATGGGCGTACAGATCACGGAGGCCTCCGCCGACCGCGTCGTCGCAACGATGCCCGTCGAGGGCAACACCCAGCCCTACGGCCTGCTGCACGGCGGCGCCTCCGCGGTGCTCGCGGAAACCCTCGGCTCGGTCGGTTCGATGCTCCACGGCGGCACGTCGAAGATCGCCGTCGGCGTCGACCTGAACTGCACCCACCACCGCGGCGTACGCTCCGGCCAGGTCACCGGCGTCGCCACCCCCGTCCACCGCGGCCGCTCCACCGCCACGTACGAGATCGTGATCACCGACGAGGACGACAAGCGCGTCTGCACCGCCCGGCTCACCTGCCTGCTGCGCGACGTCCCCCGGGACTGAGCGGAAACGGCACGGGGCCGGGAAGCCATCGCTTCCCGGCCCCGCCCGACTTCACCGACCGTCAGGCCGCGCCCTCACCGAGGTACGCCTCCCGGATACGGGAATCCGCCAGCAGCTCCGCCGACGGACCCGACATCGCGACCGCACCGGTCTCCAGGACGTAGCCGCGGTTCGCCAGCGCCAGCGCCTGAGTGGCGTTCTGCTCCACCAGCAGCACCGTCGTGCCCTGCTTGTTGATCTCCTCCACGATCTCGAAGATCTGCTGCACGATCAGCGGCGCCAGACCCATCGACGGCTCGTCGAGCAGCAGCAGCTCCGGCTTGCCCATCAGGGCACGGCCGATCGCCAGCATCTGCTGCTCACCGCCCGACAGAGTGCCTGCGAGCTGGGTCCGCCGCTCCGCCAGACGCGGGAAGAGCGTGAACACCCGATCCATCTCGGCCGCATCGGCCGACTTGAAACGGTAGGCGCCCATCTCCAGGTTCTCCCGCACGGTCATCCGCGCGAAGACCCTGCGGCCCTCCGGCACATGGTTGATGCCGAACCGCACCAGCTCGTGCGACTTGATGCCGTCGATGCGCTCGTCGTGCAGCAGCACCTCGCCGTGGCGCGGCTGAAGCATGCCGGAGATCGTGCGCAGCGTCGTCGTCTTGCCCGCTCCGTTGCCGCCGAGCAGAGCGACGATCTCACCCTTGCGGACGGTCAGGTCGATGCCCTTGATCGCCTCGACGGCGCCGTAGAACACCCGGACACCCCGGAGTTCAAGGAGCGTCTGCTGCGCGCCGCCGGTACCGCCGGCGCCCTTCTCGAGTTCGGTCGTCGTGCTCACTTGCCGCTCTCCTCGTCCGACGCGGAACCGCCCGGCGCCGTCTCGTCCGACGAGTCGGCCTCGTCCGAAGACGGCCCCTCGTCCGAAGACACCTCGTCCGAACCGGACTCACCGTCGGAACCCGACCCGGCGTCCGAACCGGACTCACCGTCGGAACCCGACCCGGCGTCCGAACCGGACTCACCGTCCGAACCCGGCTCGTCCACCGGACCGCTCTGCTCGGCGATCACAGCCGCAGCCGGCTCCGCGGGCTCCTCCGAGACCTCCGACCCCTCCGACGCCTCCGACGTCTCGGTGGCCGACACGCCCAGGTACGCCTCGATGACCGCCGGGTGCTGCTGCACCTCGCTCGGCGTCCCCTCGGCGATCTTCTTGCCGAAGTTGAGGACCATCACCCGGTCCGCCACCGACATCACCAGACGCATGTCGTGCTCGATCAGCAGCACACTGACGCCCAGCTCCGTGTTGATGCGGCGGATCAGCTGCTCCAGCTCCAGCTTCTCCGTCGGGTTCGTACCCGCCGCCGGCTCGTCGAGCAGCAGCACCTGCGGATCGGTCGCCAGCGCCCTCGCGATCTCCAGACTGCGCTGGTCACCGTAGGACAGACTGCCCGCGATCTCGTTGAGCTTGCTCTCCAGGCCAACGAACTTCAGCAGCCGGTGCGCCCGCTCGTCGCTCTCCCGCTCCGCCTTCCGGGCATTCGGAAGACCAAGCATGATCGACACCGGACCGGCCTTCAGCCGGGTCTCCGCCGCGATCTTCACGTTCTCCAGCGCCGTCAGCGCCGCGAACAGCCGGATGTTCTGGAACGTACGCGCCAGACCCAACCGGTTGACGATGTGGGGCTTGCTGCCCAGCAGCTCCTTGTCGTCGCCGTCCCTCGGATGGAACGTGATCCGTCCCTCCTGCGGCTTGTACACACCCGTCAGCGAGTTGAACAGCGAGGTCTTACCCGCACCGTTCGGGCCGATCACGGCCAGCACCTCACCGCGGCGCATCCCCAGCTCGACACTGTCCAACGAGGTCAGACCGCCGAACCGCAGCGTCACACCGGAAGCCGAGAGGACATTGTCCGCATCCGCCCCGGAACCGCCGGCCACCGCGGCCTCGCCCTTTGTCACATCCGTCGTCATCGGACCGCACCTCCCGCCGGCTCCGTCATCGCATCGGCATCACCGACGCCTTCCTGCGCGAGTTTCAACTCCCGTTGACGTCTGCGCGATGGCCACACACCCTGCGGCCGGTAGATCATCATGACCACCAGCAGCGCACCCAGATACATGTAGCGGTCCGCCGGGTCCACATAGTCGCGGAGCACCTCCGGCAGCCACACCAGGATCGCCGCACCCAGCAGCACACCCGGGATGGAACCCATGCCACCGAAGATGACGTAGGCCAGCACCAGGATGGAGTTCAGGATGATGAAGTTCTCCGGGTTGAAGTACCCGACCTTGCTCGCGTAGAAGACACCGGCCACACCCGAGGTCGAGGCACCGATCGCGAACGCCATCAGCTTGAAACGGACCGTGTCGACACCGTTCGCCGCGGCAGCCACCTCGTCCTCGCGGATCGCCGTCCACGCACGGCCCACCCTGGAGTGCTCCAGCCGCGCGAAGAAGATGATCAGAACGACGATGATGGCGACCAGCAGATACCAGTACGGCATCTTCTCCAGCGTCCACTGGTATCCGAACGCCTCGAACTTCGGCACCTGCCGGGCACCGGCGGGACCACCAGTGACCCCGTCCGCGTTCTTCGCCACCAGATACACGATCTCGTGGAAGCCCAGCGTCACGATCGCCAGATAGTCGCCACGCAGCCGCAGCGTCGGCGCACCGAGCAGCACGCCCGCGATCAGACAGGTGATCACGGCCACCGGAATGATCAGGAAGTTGTTCAGGACGATCGGCGGCTCCACCGGAAGACTGCCCGTCCAGAACGCCGCGCTGTACGCACCGACCGCGAAGAAGGCCACGAAGCCCAGGTCCAGCAGACCGGCCCAGCCGATCACCACGTTCAGACCGATGGCCAGAAGCGCGTAGACGGCGATCTGGTCGATCAGAACCGTCTGCCAGTAACCCGTCAGCTGACCCGGGACGAACAGCACAACCAGCAGCAGCGCGATCATCAGCGCCCACTTGACCTTCGGCTGGGTACGCACCGCGTCCCGCGCCTGGAGCAGCGGAGCCCACTGCGTCACCGACCTGGCGCCCCCGGCCGCCTTCGACACATGCTGGGAGCCGAACTCCCGCACAAGCCAGATGACCACGGCCAGAGCGAGGCAGATCCAGAGGTTCACCCCGGTGAAGCTGGTCCTCACGGAGTAGAACAGATCACGGGTGTTGCCCTGCTCGCCCACCATCAGCGTGACGACCAGTCCCAACGCCAGCAAGGCGCCCAGCCGCTGGAAACGCGGCTGCTGGTACCACGCGGTCCGGCGCAGCTTCGCCGCCGCGGACGGCGACTTCACAGAAGTACTCGTGCTCATGCCGTCCTCCCCACACGCTCACCGAGGATGCCGGTCGGCCGGAACATGAGCACCGCGATCAGCACGACGAACGCGCCGACGTGACGCCACTCGCCACCGAACATCGGCACCGTCAGGGTCTCCACGATGCCGAGCATCAGACCGCCGAGCATGGCTCCACGTATGTTGCCGATGCCGCCGACGACCGCCGCGGCGAACGCCGTGATCCCCGGAATGAAGCCCATGTCGAACTTGACCTGCGTGAACGTGCCGTACAGGAAGCCCGCGGCACCGCCGAGCAGACCACCGATGACGAACGTACGCGAGACGACCTTGTCGATGTCCACGCCCATCAGGCCGGCGACCTCGGCATCCTGCGACACCGCGCGGATACCCGAACCGAGCTTGGTGCGGTTCACCACCATGTCGAGACCGACCATCATGACCACGGCCGACGCGAGCAGCAGCAGCTGCGTCACATTCAGATCGGCGCCGAAGACCGAGAGAACCTTCTTGTTCTCGTACGCCGCGGGCATCGGCAGCGGATCACGGCCGAAGAGCTTGCCGGCGAGGTTGTACAGGAAGAAAGAGGCACCGATCGCGGTGATCAGGAAGATGAGCCGTGGGGCACCTCTACGGCGCAGCGGCCGATAGGCCACCTTCTCCAGGCCGTACGCGGTGAGAGCACCGAAGGCCGCGCCGGCACCGAGGCCGAGCAGCACATATCCGACCGAGGCGAGACCCGAGGGAGCATCCCCCGGCGCCACAACGGTGAGAGCGATGAGACCGCCGTAGGCACCCAGCATGAACACCTCGCTGTGCGCGAAGTTGATCAGCTGGAGGACGCCGTAGACGAGGGTGTAACCGATGGCGATGACGGCATAGATGGAGCCGAGCACCACCCCTAGGACCAGATAGTCCCAGAATTCAACAAGGGACATCGAACGTACTTCCTTGTGGGAGCTGAGCGGGCGGACCTGAGGTGCGATCGGCACACGACTGGGGCCCGCGCCATGTGCGCGAGAACGGCGTCGGACCGCGCCCTACGGAGACTGGGCGCGGCCCGCACCGGGAGATCAGCTGCCGGCCAGCTCGTTGATGGAGCCCTGGTACTCGATCTTGCCGCTCTTGACCTGGTACAGGTAGATGTTCGAGGTCTTGAGCTCGCCCTTGTCGTCGAAGGAGAACTCCTTCGTCAGACCCTTGTACGAACCCTTCGCCAGCGCGTCATAGACGCTCGCACGGTCCGCCTTGTCACCCAGCTTCTTCAGCTCCTGGATGACGTAGTTCGTCAGGTCGTACGCCTCGGCCGAGTACGTACCCGGGTCGACGTTGAACTTCTTCTTGTAGTCCGCGGTGAACTGCTTCGTGCTCGCCTCGACCGTGGCGTCCGTGCACGGGCAGGTCAGGAACCAGTTCTCCGACGCCTTACCGGCCAGCTCGACGAACTTCATGTCGTTCGTGCCGTCACCGGAGATCGCGGCACCCTTGTAACCGGCCTCGGCCAGCTTCTTCGCGAACGGAGCCGCGTCCTGGTAGTAGCCCGCGTAGATCAGCGCGTCGGCCTTGGAGTTCACGACCTCCTTCGCCGCGGCACTGTAGTCCGGGGTCTTCGCCGGGACGGACGCCTTGACGACCTCGATACCGGCCGCCGCCAGCTTCTCGTTGGCCACCTTGGCCAGGCCCACGCCGTAGTCCGACTTGTCGTCGACCAGGTAGACCTTCTTGGCCTTCAGCTTCTTCGCGTAGTAGTCCGCCATGCCGGCGCCCTGCGCGTTGTCATTCGGCACACCACGCAGGAACGTCTTGAAGCCCTGCTCGGTCAGACTCGGGTTGGTCGCCGACGGAGAGATGGCCGTCAGACCCGCGTCACCCAGCAGCGGAGCCGCCGAGTTCGTGGGACCGGAGAACGCCGGGCCCACCAGCGCGACGACATCCGGGTCGTCGATCGCCTTCTGCGCCGCCGCCGTCGCCTTCTCGGGCAGACCCTGGTCGTCGACCGGGACGTACTCGAGCTCGACCGGCAGGTCGCCCTTCGCGTTGGCCTGCTCGATCGCGAGCTGGATGCCGCGCTCCATGTTCTGGCCCAGCGCCACGTTGTCACCGGAAAGCGGGCCCTGGAAGGCAATTTTCAGCGTGTCGCCGCCGCTGCCGGAGTCATTCGCGCAGCCCGTGAGCGCAAGAGCGCCCACTGCCAGCGGTACGGCAAGCCTGACGATGTTCTTGTTCAGCACTACGAACCCCTTGGAGCCGCCCGAACGATCTTGTCTGCGGAGGAAGTTGACTTACCTCCGCAGGACACCGCCAATCGGTGCGGTGTGCGGGGAATGTAATCGCGCGTTCGGGCACACGCATAGGTGACCGAGGGATGTGTGATCGCCCTGTGACCTGAGTCATGCGCCGGAAACAGAACACTCCTTACCGGCGACCGGACATCTCAGCAGTGATCCAGAACTTCCCGACATACCCCTGCGCGACCTTCGCGACCGCTCCCCCACGCCCGCCGACAGGGCCGTGAACTGGGAATCTGCCGCCGGCATCACCCACTGGAACTGGCCGGAACATGCCCCTTGCCCACCCGGTCCACACATCCCGAACGACTCCGTCGTCTCACCGGACAGCCTCCTCCTGCCGGGACGCGCCACCGTAGCGCGCAACCGCCCCGGGCACCGCGGAATCGAAAAGCTCCTTCACAACATCCCCAGGAACACCACAGGGCCCCCGGGTCACCCATGTGACCGGAGGCCCTGCCCGATTCCACTCGCCGCTACTGCCCCTTCGCGGCCTTCTTCTCCTCGGCGTCCTCGATGACCGCCTCCGCGACCTGCTGCATCGACAGCCGCCGGTCCATCGACGTCTTCTGGATCCAACGGAACGCCGCCGGCTCCGTCAGCCCGTACTGCGTCTGCAGGATGCTCTTGGCCCGGTCCACCAGCTTGCGCGTCTCCAGCCGCTGCGAAAGATCAGCGACCTCCTGCTCCAGCGCCTTCAGCTCCGTGAACCGTGACACCGCCATCTCGATCGCCGGCACGACATCGCTCTTGCTGAACGGCTTCACCAGATACGCCATGGCTCCCGCGTCCCGTGCGCGCTCGACCAGATCGCGCTGGGAGAACGCCGTGAGCATCAGGACCGGCGCGATGGACTCCTCGGCGATCTTCTCCGCCGCGGAGATCCCGTCGAGGACGGGCATCTTCACGTCCAGGATCACGAGGTCCGGCCGGTGCTCCCGCGCCAGCTCGACCGCCCGCTGACCGTCACCGGCCTCGCCGACGACGGCGTACCCCTCTTCCTCGAGCATCTCTTTGAGGTCGAGCCTGATGAGGGCCTCGTCCTCGGCGATGACGACACGCGTGGTCATCGGCGGGACATGGGACTTGTCGTCGTCTTCAGGCATGGGCTGGGGCGACTCGGGGGCGGTCACGGGGCTCCTTGTTCCAATGCGGGGTGCTCACCCAGAGCCTACCCAGCTGCGGTAAGGTGGTGCGCAGCCGATCAAGGACAACCTTCGATTCAGCAAGCCCCGGTAGCCCAATTGGCAGCAGGCAATGGATTCAAAACCCATACAGTGTCGGTTCGAGTCCGACCCGGGGCACTTCTCCTTGGATTCCAAGGTTATCGTTCGCATTACGCGCCTCACGTGATCGAGTGATTACGCCGCAGTTCCAAGCCTCGCGGTTTCCACCCGCGCCGTGGTCGACAGCGTGTACGACCTGGAAACGCGAAAGCGCGTGCTGACACTGGTCGCCCAGGGGCGCAGCCTGAACTCCGTGAGCCGCGAAACCGGTGTGTCCCGTGTGGCGATACGCGCCTGGCACTCTCGGCTCGAACCACTCGGAGAGACCGCCCCGTGCCCCCGCTGTGAAGACGTGCCCCGCCGTCCGGAGAACGCGGCGGCCTACAGCCCTGTCTGTTCCCCCAGCACGGCGCCGGGAGAAAGCACGCGCGAAAGATCGCACTTGAACCGTGGCAGCAGGAGATCGTGGAGGCCCACCCGTGGGAATTCATCCGCGGGCTCATCCACTCCGACGGCTGCCGGATCACGAATTGGACCACCCGGCTCGTCAGCGGCGTGACAAAGCGATACGAGTACCCCCGCTGCTTCTTCACCAATGTGTCCCTCGACATCACCGGCCTGTTCACCGATGCACTCGACCTGGTCGGTGTCGAGTGGAAATCCATCAGGCGCCCACGCGGTGGAGTCGACGTCTCCGTCGCCCCGCGCGCGTCCGTGGCGCTCATGGACGCGCACGTCGGGCCGAAGTACTGAATACCCCCCGCTACTTGAGGCTCTCGCCGATGTGGTGGACGTGGACCAGGTTGGTGGAGCCGGGGACGCCCGGCGGGGAGCCGGCCGTGATGACCACGATGTCGCCCTTCTCGCAGCGGCCGATGCGCAGCAGTTCCTCGTCGACCTGGGCCACCATGGCGTCCGTCGACTCGACGTGCGGGCCGAGGAAGGTTTCCACGCCCCAGGTGAGGTTGAGCTGGGAGCGGGTGGCAGGGTCGGGAGTGAAGGCGAGGAGCGGGATCGGGGAGCGGTAGCGGGAGAGGCGTTTGACGGTGTCGCCGGACTGGGTGAAGGCGACGAGGAACTTGGCGCCGAGGAAGTCGCCGATCTCGGCGGCGGCGCGGGCGACCGCGCCGCCCTGGGTGCGGGGCTTGTTGCGTTCGGTCAGGGGCGGGAGGCCCTTGGCGAGGACGTCCTGTTCCGCGGCGGTGACGATGCGGGCCATGGTGCGGACGGTTTCGACGGGGTATTTTCCGACGCTGGTCTCGCCGGAGAGCATCACCGCGTCGGTCCCGTCGATGACGGCGTTGGCGACGTCGGAGGCCTCTGCTCGGGTGGGGCGGGAGTTGTCGATCATCGAGTCGAGCATCTGAGTGGCGACGATGACCGGCTTGGCGTTGCGCTTGGCGAGTTTGACGGCGCGCTTCTGGACGAGGGGGACCTGTTCGAGGGGCATTTCGACGCCGAGGTCGCCGCGGGCGACCATGATTCCGTCGAAGGCGGCGACGATGTCGTCGATGTTGTCGACGGCTTGGGGTTTCTCGACCTTGGCGATGACGGGGAGGCGCCGGCCCTCTTCGTCCATGACGCGGTGGACGTCGTCGATGTCGCGGCCGCTTCGGACGAAGGAGAGGGCGATGATGTCGGCGCCGATGCCGAGGGCCCAGCGGAGGTCTTCGATGTCCTTTTCCGAGAGGGCGGGGACGGAGACCGCGACGCCGGGGAGGTTGAGTCCCTTGTGGTCGGAGATCATGCCGCCTTCGACGACGGTGGTGTGGACGCGGGGGCCGTCGATGGCGGTGACTTCGAGGGCGACCTTGCCGTCGTCGACGAGGATGCGCTCGCCCCGGGTGACGTCGGCTGCCAGTCCCTGGTAGGTGGTTCCGCAGGTGTGGCGGTCGCCTTCGGTGTCCTCGGTGGTGATGGTGAAGGTGTCGCCGCGTTCAAGGAGTACGGGTCCTTCGCGGAAGCGGCCGAGGCGAATCTTCGGACCTTGAAGGTCGGCGAGGACGCCGACGCTGCGGCCGGTTTCGTCGGATGCCTTCCGTACGTGCTGGTAACGCTCCTCGTGGTCGGCGTAGGTGCCGTGGCTGAGGTTGAAGCGGGCGATGTCCATTCCGGCTTCGACGAGTGCCTTGATCTGGTCGTATGTGTCGGTGGCGGGGCCCAGGGTGCAGACGATTTTCGCTCGGCGCATGTTTCGACCCTACGGCTTACCGACCGGTAGAGAATTGGGGGTGCGTGACTACCCAACAACCTTTGCATGAAGGGTTATTGACAAGTGTTGAATTGTGCGCCGCAGCGCTCCGATGAGCACGGGGAGCGCCTTTCTCACAGTTGGGGCGGGGTCATGGTGAAGCGTGCGTTGACCTGGGCGTAGACCGTCTGCCTTTGGGGTTCGAGGTCGAGGGCGGGGGCGGTCTCCGTCGCGGCGGCTCCGCCGAAGCCGCGCATGGCGCCGGGTGCGGGCGGCATTCCGTAGGGGGGCGGGGGTGCTTCTGCTCCGATGTCGGCGAGTTCGACGAGGGCGGAGAGCCGGCCGCCGATGGCTTCGGCGTATTCGCGGGCGCGTTGGACGGCTTCCCGTACTGCTTGGCGGCGGGTTTCGCCGTGGGCGGGTGAGGTGGGACGCAGGGACCACCAGGGGCCGGTGACCTGGGTGAGTTCGAGGTCGGCGAGGCGGGTGGTGAGTTCGCCGAGGCTGGTGAAGTCGTTGAGGGTGGCGGTGATGCGGACCCGGCCGTGGTAGGCGTGGATGCGTTCGGTGCGGCCGTGCTGGGTGAGTTGCGGGGTTACGGAGAAGGCGCCGGTTTCGAGTTTTTCGACTGCGTCGCCGTAGGACTTGATGAGGTCGAGGGCGGCGGAGTTGCGGCGGGTGAGGTCCTCGAGTGCGGTGCGGCGGTCCTTGCCGCGGGTGCTGATGTCGATGCTGATCCGGGCGATCTCGGGGTCGAATTCCATGCGTGCTTCGCCTCGTACGGCGACGCGTGGTTGTTCGGGGGTGGCGAAGGGCTGGGCGGGGGCGGTGAGTGGGGGTGTCGTCACGTGCGGCTCCTTGGTGGGGTGGGCTGGGTCCCACTGTCGCATCCGGGTCCGACAGCGGGTGGTCACCGGATCGAAACCCCGCAGGGGTGTTGCGGGAGTGGCTTCTGAGCCAGAATCTACGCGCGTTGTGCACTTGATCGAGGGAGACGAAATGCCGCTGAACCGTAGAACGTTCCTGGAGCGGTCGGCCGCCGCCGGGGCGGGTGTCGCTGTCGCGGGCGCCGCTGCCGCGCCCGCGGTGGCCGCTGATCACAGCGAGGGCCGCGGTCACGGCCGTCCGGGGAAGCGGTACTCGTTCACCGTTCTGGGAACGACCGATCTGCACGGGAATGTCTTCAACTGGGACTATTTCACGGACAAGGAGTTCGACGACAAGGCGCACAACGATGTGGGCCTGGCGAAGATCTCGACCCTGGTGAACCAGGTCCGTGAGGAGAAGGGCCGGCGCAACACGCTTCTGATCGACGCCGGTGACACGATCCAGGGCACCCAGTTGTCGTACTACTACGCCAAGGTCGACCCGATCACGGCTGAGCACGGTCCGGTGCACCCGATGGCCCAGGCGATGAACGCGATCGGGTACGACGCGGTGGCGCTCGGCAACCACGAGTTCAACTACGGCATTCCGGTGCTGCGCAAGTTCGAGGAGCAGTGCGACTTCCCGCTGCTGGGTGCGAACGCGCTGGACGCGAAGACGCTGCGGCCGGCGTTCGCGCCGTACAGCATGCACCGGTTGCGCACGCCGCACGGACGTGATGTGAGGGTCGCGGTCCTGGGTCTGACGAATCCGGGTATCGCGATCTGGGACAAGCAGAACGTGAGCGGGAAGATGGTCTTCCCGGGGCTCGAGGAGCAGGCGGCGAAGTGGGTGCCGAGGCTGCGTTCGATGGGCGCCGATGTGGTGATCGTTTCTGCGCACTCCGGGTCGAGCGGTACGTCCTCGTACGGTGACCAGCTCCCCTACGTCGAGAACGCGGCCGGGCTGGTCGCGGAGCAGGTCCCGGGTATCGACGCGATCCTGGTCGGGCACGCGCACACGGAGATCCCCGAGTACTTCGTCACCAACAGGGAGACGGGTCAGCGGGTGGTGCTCTCCGAGCCGTTGAAGTGGGGCCAGCGGCTGACGCTGTTCGACTTCGATCTCGTGTGGGAGAAGGGACGCTGGACGGTCGAGAAGGTCGGAGCGAAGGTCCTCAACTCGAACACGGTCGACGAGGATCCGAGGATCACGGGGCTGCTGGGCGACGAGCACGAGAAGGTGGTCGCGTACGTCAATCAGGTCATCGGCACGTCGACCGTCGCGATGTCCACGGCGGACGCGCCGTGGAAGGACGAGCCGATCATCGACCTGATCAACGAGGTGCAGGCCGAGACGGTGAGGGCCGCGCTGGCGGGCGGCGAGTACGCGGGGCTGCCGGTGCTGTCGCAGGCGTCGTGCTTCTCCCGTTCGGCGGCGATCCCGGCCGGTGAGGTGACGATCAGGGACGCGGCGGGGCTCTACCCGTTCGAGAACACTCTCGAGGCCCGTCTGATGACGGGTGCGCAGCTGCGGGACTATCTGGAGTTCTCGGCCCGCTACTACGTGCAGACGCCGGGCGGGGGTCCCGTCGACACGTCGAAGCTGACGAACGCGGGTGGCACGCCGGACTACAACTACGACGCCGTGTCGGGGCTCACGTACGACATCGACATCGCGAAGCCGGCGGGGTCACGGATCGTGGACCTGTCGTTCGAGGGTGCTCCGGTCGATCCTGCCGCGCGGTTCGTGCTGGCGGTCAACAACTACCGGGCGAGTGGCGGCGGCAACTTCCCGCATGTGGCCGGGGCCCGGCAGTTGTGGGCGAACTCGGAGGAGATCCGGAACACGATCATCGCCTGGGTGCAGGCGCGGGGCACCGTGGATCCGGCTCGGTTCGCGTCGGTCGGCTGGAGGCTGACGCGGGACGGTGTGCCGGTGTTCTAGGCCGTCGGGTCGGCGGAGCGCCGGTCGGCACATCAGCGGTCGGCGGGGTGGCGGTCCGGTGGGGGCGGCGGTCCGTCGGTCCGTCGGTCCGTCGTCGGGGCGGCGGTTCGCCGGTCAGCACTGCAGAGGGACGAGTGGGGGCGCCTGGCCGGGAATGCCGGGCGCCTCGCGCCGTTCGAGGCCGAAGCTGGTGAAGGCGGTGCGGCGCGGCAGCGGGTAGGGCTCCTTGCCGGTGAGCGAGTTGAGGATGCACGCGCTGCGCCAGGCGGCGAGCCCGAGGTCGGGGGCGCCGACGCCGTGTGTGTGCCGTTCGGCGTTCTGCACGTACACGGATCCGGTGACGGCGGGGTCGAGTTTCAGGCGGAACTCCTCGTCGACGAGGGGGCGTCCGGCGCTGTCGCGGCGCATGTAGGGGTCGAGGCCGGTGAGCAGCGGGGCGAGGGGGCGTTCGCGGTAGCCGGTGGCGAGGACGACGGCGTCGGTGGTGAGCCGGGCGCGGGTGCCCTGCTGGACGTGCTCGAGGTGGAGTTCGACCTTGGTGGTGGCGACGCGGCCCGCGGTGCGCACGGTGACGCCGGGTGTGAGGACGGTGTCGGGCCAGCCGCCGTTCATGCTGCGGCGGTAGAGCTCGTCGTGGATGGCGGTGATGGTGTCGGCGTCGATGCCTTTGTGGAGTTGCCACTGACGGGGGACGAGGTCGCCGCGGACCTGTTCGGGCAGGGCGTGGAAGTAGCGGGTGTAGTCGGGGGTGAAGTGTTCGAGGCCGAGCTTGGAGTACTCCATGGGGGCGAAGGCTTCGGTGCGGGCCAGCCAGTGGAGTTTCTCCGCTCCGGCGGGGCGGGCGCGGAGCAGGTCGAGGAAGATCTCGGCGCCCGACTGTCCTGAGCCGATGACGGTGATGTGTTCGGCGGTGAGGAGCCGTTCGCGGTGGTCGAGGTAGTCGGCCGAGTGGATGACGGGCACGGCGGGTGCGTCGGCGAGGGGGCGGAGCGGTTCCGGGACGTGGGGCTCGGTGCCGACGCCGAGTGCGATGTTGCGGGTGTAGGCGCGGCCGAGGGCTTCTGCTTCGCCGTCGGTGTCGAGTTGGGTGTAGTCGACTTCGAACAGGTCGCGTTCGGCGTTCCAGCGGACGGTGTCGACCTGGTGGCCGAAGTTGAGTCCGGGGAGGTTGTCGGCGACCCAGCGGCAGTAGGCGTCGTATTCGGCGCGTTGGATGTGGAAGCGCTCCGCGAAGTAGAAGGGGTAGAGCCGGTCGCGGGCGCGGAGGTGGTTGAGGAAGGTCCAGGGGCTTGCGGGGTCGGCGAGGGTGACGAGGTCGGCGAGGAAGGGGACCTGGAGGGTGGCGCCTTCGATGAGGAGGCCGGGGTGCCACCGGAATGCGGGGCGCTGCTCGAAGAAGGTGGTGGCCAGTCCGCCGGGGACGCCGTGGGCGAGGGCGGCGAGGGACAGGTTGAACGGGCCGATGCCGATGCCCACGAGGTCGTGGGGCCGGTCGGGACGGTCGGGGTGCTGGTCGGGGTGCCGGTCGGGTTGCCGGTCGGGGGACGTGCCGGTCATCGGGGTGTGCTGCCTTCCACGAGTCGGGTCAGGGCTTCGAGGGTGTCCTGGGTGATGTGGGGGTTGAGCAGGGTCGCTTTGAGCCAGAGCCGGCCGTCGGCGTGGGCGCGGCCGAGGACGGCGCGGCCCTGGACGAGGAGGGTGCGCCGGATTGCGGCGGTCTCTTCGTCGGTGGCGTCGGTGGGCCTGAACAGGACGGTGGAGAGGGTGGGTCGTTCGTGGAGTTCGAGTCGGGGGTGTTTGTCGACGAGGTCGGCGAGGTCCTGTGCGGCGGCGCAGGTGCGGTCGACGAGGTCGGCGAGGCCGGTGCGGCCGAGCGCTCGGAGGGTGACGGCGATCTTGAGGATGTCGGGTCGGCGGGTGGTGCGGAGTGAGCGGCCGAGGAGGTCGGGGAACCCGGCGTCGGTGTCGTCTTCCGCGTTGAGGTAGTCGGCGGTGTGGGCGAGGGGCGCGAGGCGGGTGGTGGTGGGTACGGCGAGGAGTCCGGCGGCGACGGGCTGCCAGCCCAGCTTGTGCAGGTCGAGCGTCACGGAGTGGGCGCGGTCGAGGCCGGTGAGCAGGTGGCGGCGTTCGTCGCTGAAGAGGAGCGGGCCGCCGTAGGAGGCGTCGATGTGGAGTTCGGCGTGGTGGCGGTCGGCGATGTCGGCGATCGCGGGGAGCGGGTCGATCCGGCCGGTGTCGGTGGTTCCTGCGGTGGCCACGACGAGGAGCTGGTGGCCGTGGTGGGCGGCGAGGGCTTCGTCGAGGGCGGCCGGGTCGTGGACGGGGGCGGTGACCGGTTCGGGCAGGCCGAGGAGCCAGGCGGCGCGGCGTACGGAGTGGTGGGCGGTGTCGCCGCAGACGGTCCGGATCGGTCCGTGGCGTTCTCTGGCGAGGAGGAGTGCGAGTTGGTTGGACTCGGTGCCGCCGGTGGTGACGAGGGCGTCGGGGGCTGTGGCGTGGGGGTAGACCTCGGCGGCGAGTGCGCGGGTGACCAGGGTTTCCAGTTCGGAGGCGGCGGGCGCCTGGTCCCAGGAGTCCATGGACGGGTTGAGCGCGCCGGCGGCGAGGTCGGCGGCGACGGCGAGTGCGAGCGGCGGGGTGTGGAGGTGGGCCGCGCACAGGGGGTCGGCGGGGTCGGCGGCGCCGTGGGCGACGGCGTGGACGAGGGTGCGCAGGGCGGGGGCGGCGCCTTCGCCGTGTCGGGGCAGTACGTCGCCGGCGGCGTGCCGCAGGTGTGTGGCGACGGTTTCTGGCCCTCCGGCCGGTATGGGTCCGCCGCGGCTGTGCGCTCCTTTTCCGAGTGCGTCGAGGACGACGTCCAGGAGGGGGCGGAGGGCGTCGGGTCCGGCGGTTCCTCCCGCGAGGGGCGGGGTGTGCGGCGGCATGAGTCGGGTCCTTCGGCGAGGTGCGGGGGTGCCACTCAAAGGTGGCGAGGGGCCCGGTGGGGCGCCCGCAGATCTCAACGATCGGGACCCGAAAGGGGTATTGCTTCGTGGGAGGGGTGGGCGGGGTGGTGGTGGCTGGTATGGGCGGCCAAGGCTTCGCTGTGAGGGGCCGTACGCCTCTGCCTACGCCTCTGCCTCTGTCGCCGCCCGGTTCCGGGAGGCGACAGAGGCAGAGGTCGGGACAGAATCAGGGCCAGGAGCAGGGCCAGGAGCAGGGCCAGGAGCAGGGGTTCGGAGCAGGGGTTCGGAGCGGTCAGGAGCCTCGGACCCGTAGCGCCCTGCGGAGGTCGTCGACCTGGTCGGCCAGTTTGCGGCGCAGTGCGGGGAGCATGTCCTGTTCGGCGAGACAGGCCTCGCCGGCACGGAGTGCTTCCGGGTCGACGGCGTGCGCGGGGAAGGCGTAGCGGCCGCATGCGTCGGCGATGGCGGGACCGCGGCGTGCGGCGAGAGCGACCGCGTCGGGGTAGAAGCGCGGCACGTACTCGCGTACCAGGTCGGCCTGTTCGGGTTGCCAGAAGCCCTGCGCGGTTGCCGCGAACAGATAGTTGGACAGGTCGTCGCCGGTGAAGAGGCGGGCCCAGGCCGCTGCCTTGGCCTCGGGTGTGGGGAGGGCCGCGCGGCAGCGGGCCGCGCCTTCCTGGCCGGTGGCGCTCGGGTCGCGTTCGAGTTCCGATGCGATCGTCGCGTCGTCGGTCGCGCCGAGGACGGCGAGGCGCTGGAGGATGCGCCATCGCAGTTCGGGGTCGAGTTCGGGGCCGCCGGGCACGCTGCCCTCGGTGAGCCATTCCTGGATCGGCTCGGGTTGGGTGGCGGCGTCGATGTAGTGGCGTACGGCGGTCAGGCGCAGGCCGGGGTCGCTGCCGTCCTCGGTGCGGCGCAGCAGGTCGCGGCTGATGCGGGTCAGGCCGGCGAGCGCGCCGGGGCGGTGGTCGGCGGGCAGGTAGCAGTCGGCGATCTGGCCGGCGGCGAAGGCGAGGACGCCTTGGACGACGGCGAGGTCGTTCTCGCGCGGCAGATGGTCACGGGCGGCCTCGAGGTAGGCGAGGGGCGCGAGTTGGCCGTCTCGGACCATGTCGCGGGCGGTGTTCCACACGACGGCGCGGGTGAGGGCGTCGGGGATGCCGGACAGGGAGTCGAGGACGGTGGCCCAGGAGGTGGGGTCGAGCCGGACCTTGGCGTAGGTGGTGTCGCCGTCGTTGAGGACGAGAAGGGCCGGCCGGCGCCCCGGGTGGGTGCTCTTCGTCCCGGTTTCTTCGGGTACGTCGGTCTCGAAGCGGTCGCGGAGCACGAGGGTGCCGGGGTCGACGGGGTCGAGGTCGTACGCGCCGACGGCGATGCGGTGCGGGCGGCTGCCGTCGTGGTCGACGGTCAGTGTCCAGCCGCCTGCCGTGTCGGAGACGGTGGGCGTGAGGATGTCGACGCCGGTGGTGCGCAGCCATGACCGGGCCCAGGCGTGCACGTCGCGGTCGGTGGTGGCGGCGAGGGAGTCGATGAAGTCGGCGAGGGTGGCGTTGGCGAACTTGTGCCTGGCGAAGTGGGTGTTGATGCCGGCGAGGAAGTCCTTCTCCCCCAGCCAGGTGACGAGCTGGCGCAGGGCGGAGGCGCCCTTGGCGTAGGAGATGCCGTCGAAGTTGAGCAGCGCGGAGGCGGTGTCGGGGACGGCTTCCGGGTCGGGGGCGACGGGGTGGGTGGAGGGCCGCTGGTCGGCGTCGTAGCCCCAGGACTTGCGGGTGATCGCGAAGTCGGTCCAGGTGTCGGTGTAGCGGGTGGCCTCTGTGAGGGTCTGGTAGCCCATGTATTCGGCGAACGACTCGTTCAGCCAGATGTCGTCCCACCATGCGAGGGTGACGAGGTCACCGAACCACATGTGGGCCATTTCGTGTGCGATGACCATGGCACGGGTCTGGCGCTGGGTGTCGGTGACGGCGGACCGGTAGACGAAGTCGTCGCGGAAGGTGACGAGGCCCGGGTTCTCCATGGCCCCGGCGTTGAACTCGGGGACGAATGCCTGGTCGTAGGAGTCGAAGGGGTAGGGCTCCTCGAACTTCTCGTGGTAGCGGTCGTAGCACTGCCGGGTGATGTCGAGGAGTTCTTCGGCGTCGGTGTCGAGGTAGGGGGCGAGGGAGCGGCGGCAGTGGAGGCCGAAGGGCAGTCCGGCGTGTTCGGTGCGCACGGAGTGCCAGGGGCCGGCGGCGACGGCGACGAGGTAGGTGGAGAGCAGTGGGGTGGGGGCGCATGTCCAGCGGCCCTGGCCGTGGTGGGTGGCGATGCCGTTGCCGAGGACGGTCCAGTTCTCGGGTGCGGTGACGGTGAGCTCGAAGACGGCTTTCAGGTCGGGCTGGTCGAAGGCGGCGAAGACGCGCTGGACGTCGTTCATGAACAGCTGGGTGTAGACGTAGATCTCGCCGTCGCTGGGGTCGGTGAAGCGGTGCATGCCCTCGCCGGTGCGGGAGTACCGCATGCGGGCGTCGGTGCGCAGTTCGTGCTCGCCGGCGGTGAGGCCGGTGAGGGTGATCCGGTTGTCGGTGAGGCAGGCGGGGTCGAGGGGTTGTCCGTCGAGCGTGATGGAGCGCAGTTCGGCGGGCTTGATCTCGACGAAGGTGTCACCGGCCGCCTTCGCGGTGAAGTGGATGACGGTCCGGGAGTCGAAGTGCTCGTCGCCGGTGGTGAGATCGAGGTCGATCGTGTACCGGTGTACGTCGAGTTGCCGGGCTCGGGTCTGCGCTTCGTCGCGCGTCAGTACGGACATGGGCCCATGCTGCCTGATGGGCCCGCGTGTGCACACGGGGTGGTGGTTGCGCTGTCAGCGCACAGCGGCGCGCGCGGGGCGCGGTGCGCTGCCCGGCCGGGTCGTGCCCCGGTCCGGTGCGGCCGGGCGGCGCGTGTTCGTCACCGTGCGGCCGGGGGTGCGCGGCCGCGTCGCCGGCGTGCGCGGCCCGGGGTGCGCCGCAGTGCGACCGGTGGGTGTGCTGCCGCGCGGCCCGGCCGGGGTGCTGCGGCTCAGGAGTCGTCGCGTTGCCCTGGTGCGACGGCCTCCTCCGCTCCCCCGGCCTGCTCCGGTCCCCCGGCCTGTCCCGGCTGGTCGGCGATCTGCTCGTGGTGGCGGATCACCTCGGCGATGATGAAGTTCAGCAGTTTCTCCGCGAACGCCGGGTCGAGTTTCGCGTTCTCCGCGAGCTGGCGCAGCCGTTCGATCTGGCTGGCCTCGCGCGCGGGGTCGGCGGGCGGCAGCTGGTGCCGGGCCTTGAGGTGGCCGACCTGCTGTGTGCACTTGAATCGCTCGGCGAGCATGTGGACGACGGCCGCGTCGATGTTGTCGATGCTCGCGCGCAGGCGGTTCAGCTCGGCGCGCACGGTTTCGTCGATGTCCCTCGTGGTCATGGTCAGGCAGCTTACGACGAGGCGGTGGTGACGGTCGGGGGGTGTTCAGGGTCCGGGACGCGGGTGCTCCAGCCGCCCGGTACGGCCCGGCTCTGCTGTTCCCTGAAGCGGATCGGCGCGAGGCCGACGCGGCGGGTGAACAGGCGGGAGAAGTAGGCGGGGTCCTCGTATCCGACGCGGCGTGCGACGGCCGCGACGGGCAGTTCGGTGGCCGCGAGGAGTTCCTTGGCCCGGCCGAGCCGGATACCGAGGAGGTAGTCCTTGGGGCTGCAGCCCGCGCCGCGGCGTACGGCGGTGCGCAGTTCGGCGGGGGTCATGCCGTGCCGGGCGGCGTGTTCGGCGACGGACAGCGGCTGGAAGGCGTCGCGGGCGAGCGCGGTGAGGACGGGGTCGCCGTCGGGGCCGAGGTCGGCGCGGGCCCGGCGCAGGGCGACGAGGAGTTCGTGAACGGCGGCACCGGCCTCGACGTCGAGAAGCGGGTTGTCGCGGCGGGCGGCGCGGGCGATCCTGCCGATGGCGGCGCGAGCGCCTGCGGCGTCGGACAGGGGGACGACGGGCCGGTCGGGTTCGATGCAGCCGAGTTCGGTGTAGGTCGTGGTGGCGGGCCCGGTGAAGTCGACGAAGCTCTCGTCCCAGCCGGTGGCGGGGTCGGGCCCGTAGTGGTGGGGAACGCCGGGGGTGAGCCAGATGAGGGCGGGGGCGGTGACGGTGGTGCGCCGTCCGTCGGCGGCCCGGTACCAGCCGCTGCCCGCGCTGATGACGACGGCGACGTGGTGGTCGAGGGTGCGGGGGCCGACGGTGGGGAGGCTGCCGTGCTGGAGGCCGACGCCGAGGCACACCAGTCCGAGCCGGTGGTGCAGGGGACTCGGGGTGAAATAGCGCATCCAGGTGTGGTACATGCCGTTGTGCGCTCCTTTCCGGGCTTCCCGGCCAGTCCAAGGAGAGCCGATCTTTGTCCATGGACCGGCGGCGCGCCAGAGGGTGATGGTGGGAACGGCGGGTGCGCGAGAGAGGGACGGGCCGGTGGCTGACTTCACCGTGGGTGACACGGACTTTCTGCTGGACGGGCGGCCGGTGCGGCTGCTGTCGGGGGCGCTGCACTATTTCAGGGTGCACGAGGGGCAGTGGCAGCACCGGCTGGCGATGCTGCGGGCGATGGGGCTCAACTGTGTGGAGACGTACGTCCCCTGGAACCTTCACGAGCCGGAGCCCGGCCGGTACGCGGACGACGCGGCGCTGGGCCGGTTCCTGGACGCGGTGCACGCGGCGGGGATGTGGGCGATCGTGCGGCCGGGTCCGTACATCTGCGCCGAGTGGGAGAACGGCGGTCTGCCGTACTGGCTGACCGGCCGGGTCGGTCGCCGGGCGCGCACGGAGGACGCCGAGTATCTGGGGCATGTGGAGCGCTGGTTCACCAGGCTGCTGCCGCAGGTGGTGGAGCGCGAGGTGACGGCCGGCGGGCCGGTGGTGATGGTGCAGGTGGAGAACGAGTACGGCAGTTACGGCAGTGACGGGGAGTATCTGCTCCGGCTGGTGGAGCTGCTGCGGGGCTGCGGTGTGGGAGTGCCGCTGTTCACGTCCGACGGTCCCGAGGACCACATGCTGACCGGCGGTTCGGTACCGGGGGTGCTCGCCACGGTGAACTTCGGTTCCGGCGCCGGTGAGGCGTTCGCGGCGTTGCGCCGGCACCGGCCGTCGGGGCCGCTGATGTGCATGGAGTTCTGGTGCGGCTGGTTCGAGCACTGGGGTGCGAAGGCCGGGCGGCGGGACGCCGGGGAGGCGGCGGGGGCGCTGCGCGAGATCCTCGACGCGGGGGCGTCGGTGAACGTGTACATGGCTCACGGTGGGACGAGTTTCGGGGGCTGGGCCGGCGCGAATCGTTCGGGGGAGCTGCACGACGGCGTGCTCGAGCCGACGGTCACGTCGTACGACTACGACGCGCCGGTCGACGAGGCGGGTCTGCCGACGGAGAAGTTCTGGCGGTTCCGGGAGGTTCTGGCGGACTACTGGGAGGGGCCGCTGCCAAAGCCTCCGGCGCCGCCCGCGGTCCTGGCATCGCCGGTCCGCGTGGAGCCTGCCGAGTGGGCGTCGCCGCAGACGGTGCTGGAGCTGCTCGGCGGCAAGGAGTGCGAGGCTCCGGTGCCCCTGACGTTCGAGGAACTGGGTGTGGAGCGGGGGCTGGTCCGCTACCGGGTGGACGTGCCGGGGCCGCGCGAGCCGTATCCGCTGAGGGTCATGGGTCTGAGGGACCGTGCGGTGGTGTACGTGGACGGGGTGCGGGCGGGTGTGCTGGATGCCGAGGTGTCGGCGCTCGAGATGCCGGTCGCGGGGCCGGCGTCGGTGGAGCTGTGGGTGGAGTCGCTGGGCCGGGTCAACTACGGGCCGCGGACGGGTGAGCCCAAGGGTGTTACCGGCGGGCTGCTGCACGAGCGGCAGTATCTGCACGGCGTACGGGCCCGGGGGCTGCGGCTGGAGGCGTTCGAGGAGCCGGACGCGCTGGCCAAAATGGAGTGGAGCGCTCCGCCGGCGGGGGCGGCCGGCCTGTACCGGGGGACGTTCGAGGTGGCTGCCGTGGGCGACGCGAGGCTGGAACTGCCCGGCTGGACCAGGGGGTTCGTGTGGGTGAACGGCTTCAACCTGGGCCGTTACTGGTCGGCGGGGCCGGTGCGGCCGCTGTTCGTTCCTGGGCCTGTGCTGCGCGAGGGCGGCAACGAGGTGTGGGTGCTGGAGCTGGAGTGTGCCGCGGAGGACGGCGCGGTCCGGCTGCGGTGAACGGGGCGGTGCGGGTGCCACGTACCGACCCGGTGCGGGTGTGGCGGACCGACGCGGTGCGGGTGTGCGTACCGACCCGGTGCGGCCGCCACGTACCGACACCGTGCGGGTGTGGCGAAGGGGGTGGTCCGGCTGCGGCGGACGGACCCGTACGGCCGCGGTGGACGGGGCGGAGGGGCAGGCCGCCGGGCCTGCCCCTCCGCCTGTGTCCGGTGTTCTACAGGCTCGCGGCCGCGGACTTGATCGCGGAGGCGAAGGTGGACACCTCGGTGTAGACGCCGGGGTAGCCGGCCCGTGCGCAGCCGTAGCCCCAGCTCACGACGCCGACCTGGATCCAGGCGCCGGCGTTGTCCTTGCGGAACATGGGTCCGCCGGAGTCACCCTGGCAGGTGTCGACGCCGCCCTCGTTGTAGCCGGCGCAGATCTCCTCGCCCGGGACGAGTTCGTCGTACGCCTGCCCGCAGGTGGCGTCGGAGACGAACGGCACCTGGGCCTTGAGGAGGTAGCGCTGCTGCGATCCGCCCTCGCGGGCGGCGCCCCAGCCGGCGACCGTGAAGGTTCCGCTGTTGTAGTCCGTGGTCTCGGCGATCTTCAGGGTGGGCAGGTTGATGGGCTGGGCGAGCTTGATCAGGGCCCAGTCCTTGCCGGTGCCGTTGTAGCCGGGGGCCTGAAGGACCTTGGTGGAGCGGACCTTGATGGCGCTGGAGCTGTACAGGTCCACGACGCCCGCGGTGGCGGTGATGCTGGTGTTGTTGCCGGAGCCGCTGACGCAGTGGGCGGCGGTGAGCACGATGTCCTTGGCGTAGAGGGCGCCGCCGCAGCCCATGGAGAGCCGGACCATGAAGGGGAACTCGCCCTGGGCGGCGCGAGTGCCGCCGACGACGGGCGGTGTGGCGGCGGAGGCGGAGGTGGGCTGGAGGCTGACCGCGGCGAGCAGGACGGCGCCGACGGCGAGACATCTTTTGAGAGTGCTCAGAAGCTTCAACGAACTGCCTCTCGTGGGGGGTTGAGGGGAACGTCCAGTCGGCCACATGTGGGTGACATGTGCCCGACAAGACGCTGTCCGGAGTATGGAACCCGGTGAGCGGACACCACAAGAAGCATCTTTCGGCCAATCGCCGGGCTCCGACCGCGCAGACCGCGCCGTAGAGTTGAAACCCGTCCGGCCGGGCGTGCGAGGCGGCAGACGTACAGGCGTGTTCGGGCAGACGTGCTTGGGGATGATGGGCGTGTCGAACCAGAGCGAGGTCGTGCACGGCTTTCCGCACCTGGACACCGTGCGGTCGGCGGTCAACGCGCTGTACCGGCGTCTCACCCCCGAGAGCGTGCTCTCCTACGCGCCGAGCGTGTTCCCCGCCGACGTGGCCTTCCATGACGACGACGATCTCCACCTGGGCGCGCAGCGCGTGGCCAGGGCGCTGGTGCACCATCTGCGGCTGCCGGACGCCCGGATGGTCGTCGGCTTCCGCGACATGGAGCACGCGGCCAGCGTCGAACTCGCCGCGGGCCCCGAGTACTTCATCGAACTGAACGACCGGTTCCGGACACACCGCCGGGACATCGGCGCGGCCCTCGCGCACGAGATCACCCATGTGCTGCTGCACCGGCTCGATCTGTCGTTCCCCGGCACCCGCGACAACGAGATCCTCACCGACACGGTGACCACCTACCTGGGGGCGGGCTGGCTGCTGCTCGACGCGTTCCGTGAGGACGCCGTGTCCAGCCAGAAACTCGGCTATCTCACCCCCGAGGAGTTCGGGTACGTCCTCGCCGGGCGCGCGCTGGCCTTCGGCGAGGATCCTCGGCCCTGGTTCACCAGCCCGCAGGCGTACCACGCGTACACCCGCGGCCGCGCCCAGGCGCTGCGCGACGCGCAGCAGCCGCCGCTGACGACCGCCGGCCGGCTGGGCCGCCTCCGCTACGTCAAGGACCGCCGCCGGGCCCGGGAGAATCAGGGCGACCAGCCTGCGGGACCGTTCGCGTACGCCTTCGAGCACGGGGCACAGGGGCTGAGGGTCTCCTTCCCCTGCACCACCTGCCACCAGCGCATCCGGGTGCCCGTACAGGGACGGGTGCGGGCCCGCTGCGGCCTGTGCCGGACGATTCTCGAATGCGACACCTGACCCGGACGGCCGGGCGGCCGGGCGGCTCGGCAGAGCCCGAGTCTGCCCGGAGCGTGCTTCTCGCGGGCGTCAGCCCGTCCCGCCCCTGCCGCCGGTTCGGCCCCGGCCGCCCTGGCCTCCGCGGCCACCACCACTGCCGCTGCCGCCACCGGCACCGGCGGCGCCGCCGCGACCGCCGCGGCGTGGCCTGCCGACGCCGGTGGAGTCGCCCTGGCCCTGTCCGCGCCCCTGCCCGGCGGACCTGCGTGGGGCTCCGGAGCCCTCCGCCGCCGCTCCGCCGCGCTGCGCCGTCTCACCGGGCCGCCCCGCGGGCCGGCGCCGGCGCCGGGACGACGAGGCCCCGGTCTTGGTGGGCGCCGCCGCCGCGGGCTGCGGGACCTCGATCGTCACCGCGACACCCGACGGTTCACGCGCTCCGGTCAGCCTGCTGAGTTCCTCGTCGCCGGACTGCACCCGTGCCGTACGGGGGCTGATCCCCGCGTTCGCCATGAGGCGTGTCATCTCGCGGCGCTGCTCCGGCAGGACCAGTGTCACGACGCTGCCGGACTCGCCCGCGCGGGCGGTGCGGCCGCCGCGGTGCAGGTAGTCCTTGTGGTCGACGGGCGGGTCGATGTTCACGACCAGGTCAAGGTCGTCGACGTGGATGCCGCGCGCGGCGACGTTCGTCGCGACGAGTGCGGTGACCTGACCGTTCTTGAACTGGTCCAGGGTGCGGTTGCGCTGCGGCTGGGACCGTCCGCCGTGCAGGGCCGCTGCCCGGACACCGCTGGCCAGCAGCCGCTTCGCGAACCGGTCCGCGGTGCGCTTGGTGTCCACGAAGAGGATCACGCGGCCCTCGCGGGCGGCGATGCGGGTGGCGACGGCCTTCTTGTCGGTCTCGTCCAGGACGTGGAGCACGTGGTGCTCCATCGTGGTGACCGCACCCGCGGACGGGTCGACCGAGTGCACGACCGGGTCGGTGAGGAACATCCGGACGAGCCGGTCGATGTTCTTGTCGAGGGTCGCGGAGAAGAGCATCCGCTGGCCGTCCGGCTCCACCTGCTTGAGCAGTGCCGTGACCTGCGGCATGAAGCCCATGTCGGCCATCTGGTCGGCTTCGTCGAGGACGGTGATCGCGACGGCGCCGAGGGCGCAGTCGCCGCGTTCTATGAGGTCCTTGAGGCGTCCGGGCGTGGCCACGAGCACCTCGGCGCCGCGCCGCAGCGCGCCCGCCTGCTTGGTGATGGACATGCCGCCGACGACCGTGGCGAGCCGCAGCTGCAGCGAGGTCGCGTAGGGGGCGAGGGCGTCGGTGACCTGCTGTGCCAGTTCCCGGGTCGGCACGAGGACGAGCGCGAGGGGCGCCCGCGCCTCGGCGCGGCGGCCGGCGGTACGCGCGAGGAGCGCGAGCCCGAAGGCGAGCGTCTTGCCGGAGCCGGTACGGCCGCGGCCGAGGATGTCACGGCCGGCGAGTGAGTTGGGAAGGGTGGCGCCCTGGATGGGGAAGGGCTCTGTGACGCCCTGGGCCACAAGGGTCTTCAGCAGGGCGGCGGGCATGTCCAGCTCGTCGAACGCCGTCACGGCGGGCAGCGCGGGCGTGACGCTTTCCGGCAGGGTGAATTCCTGCGGGGGCGCCACGCTGCGGGCGCTCGCCTTGCTCGCCTTGCCGGAGCCCTTGCCCGAGCCGGAGCGGTTCCCGGCGGCGGGACGGTTTCCGGCGCCGGTGTCGGCCGGTCGCCTGCGGGGCGGCCGGGCGGACCTGGCGGCGGAGCGGTCCGGTCGTTCGGAGCGGTTCATGCGGATGTGCCTTCCTGGGGCCTGTGGACAGCAAGAGCCGGGGCCCGCACCGACGAAGGTGCGGGCCCCGGCTGCAGGAGCTGCGAGATACGCGCCCGGCAATCAGGCCGGGAGGATGTTCTCCGCCTGCGGGCCCTTCTGGCCCTGCGTGACGTCGAACGTCACCTTCTGGCCCTCCTGGAGCTCACGGAAGCCCGAGGTGGCGATGTTCGAGTAGTGGGCGAAGACGTCGGCGCCGCCGCCGTCCTGCTCAATGAAGCCGAAGCCCTTTTCCGAGTTGAACCACTTCACGGTTCCAGTAGCCATGTCATTCTCCTAAAACAGGGGCAAGCCGAAAACTCACACCTCGTGAATTTCCCGTCGCTGCATTGAGCCCCATCCGGAGAAGCCGGAAACAATAATGTGCGCCTGAGGAAGCATTCCCGTCAGGCGCACACAAAGTTCATGGGTACCAAAACTGCAACAGTGCAACCCTAGCATGCTCTCGCCGGGAAAGCCCGGATCGGACACGATCAATGATCAAGACATTCACCCGGCTGCCCGTCCGCTCCCCCTCGGCGGGGCGGTAGGGGGCGGCGGACGGCGCGGCCGTCCCCGACATGCCTCTTCACCGGATCGGGGCAGCGGCCGGGCGTGCCGGGCCCTGCCGGGCCCGGCGTCACCGGCTCAGCGCCGCCGACGCGTGCGGAGCGGGGCGCCCGGACTCCACGACCGTACGACCAGTTCGTCGCCCTCGACCGAGGTCCGCACGACCTCGCCGATCCCGACACGGAACAGATGGAACGGTTCCGGCGGCTGCACGTCGTCGGCGAAGCGGCGCTTGCGCCCCGGCTCGGTGACCTCGTGGGCCCGACCGGAGATCCGCGCGTCGCCGGCGTCCGTCGCGTCGTCGGCCCCCGGGTTCGTGTGCAGGGCGAAACGCGGATCGCGCAGCAGGTCCCGCGCCTTGCGGGAGCTGGGCATCATGCCGAGCCACAGCTCCCCGAACCGGAAGTTCACCTCCAGCCCGCTCAGACGGGGCGAGCCGTCGCTGCGGAGTGTGGCCAGGACGTGATGTCCGTACTGCTGGAAACGGCTCTGGACGGACTCGGCGAAGGCGGGCTCGGCCGCACGGAAGGCGGACCACGGAGAAGACGTCATGAGGTCATGGAATCGCGGAAACCGGACATCTTCTGTCCGGTTACGGAGAGGACGCGCCGGTGTACTGCCCCGGGACGGCGGGCACCCGCGCCTCGGGGGCGCGGGCCGCGGTCACCGCACGATGCCCTGGGCGCGGGCGGCCGCCAGCCACAGCGGGAACTCACCGACGAGCCGGTCGTACAGCTCGGTGTCGGGGACCTGCCGGGGGTCCGATCCGGCGTGGAAGAAGCCCGCGTTGTCGACCGGGCGTTTGGCGGGGACGGCCAGTTCGTCGAGCTTGCGCAGGAAGTCGAACTGCGTACTGCGCTTGTTGCCGAAGCCGACGAACTGCCAGAACAGCGGCAGCCGGGCCGCTTTGCAGAGGTAGCGCTCCGCGGCGAGTTTGTTGATCGGGCCGCCGTCGGTCTGGAAGACGACGAGCGCGGGCGCGGTGGAACCGCTGTCCATGTAGTGGTCGATGACGGCGTCCATCGCCAGGTGGTAGCTGGTCTTCCCCATGTGCCCGAGGCCGGCCGCTATCTCGTCGATGCGTCCGTGGTGGTTCTCCAGGGCGATGTCGGTGACCGCGTCGACGTCGGTCGAGAAGAACACGACGGGCACGGAGCCGTCGTCGTCGAGGTTGGCGGACAGTCCGAGGACCCGGTCGGCGAGTGCCTGGACGCTGCCGTCCCTGTAGTACTCCTTCATCGACCCGGAGTAGTCCACCACCAGGTACACCGCGGCACGCTGCCCGTGCAGGCCGTGCTTCCTGAGGGAGACACCCGCGGTGTTGTAGAGGCCGACGAGAGCGGGGGCGCTCTGCTCGAGCTTCTGGAGGCTGACGGGCATGCTGGCTCCGTTGTGTCGGACGGGGTGGGGACGGCTGTCCGACGATATCCCGGCCGACGAGGGCAACCGGGCGGTACGCGGGCGGCGTTGACGGAGCCGGTGTGCGGCCGCCCGCTTTCCCCTCCCCGCGCACGCCACGGCGCCTGCCATGGTCCGGTCGGGGACGAGGCAGGCGCCGTGTTCAGTTCCGCACGCCGTTGTACGGGACGTAAGAGGGGCCGACGGTCAGACCGTCAGCGCACGATCCGTCGGACGGATCGGGGCCGGCAGGGCGCTGGCGCCCGTCAGGTAGCGGTCCACGCCGCGTGCCGCCGAGCGGCCCTCGGCGATCGCCCACACGATCAGCGACTGGCCGCGGCCCGCGTCGCCGGCGACGAAGACACCGTCGACGTTGGTCGCGAAGTCCGCGTCCCGCGCCACGTTGCCGCGCTCGTCGAGGCCGAGGCCGAACTGCTCGACCAGGCCGTTCGCCCGGTCGATGCCGGTGAAGCCCATGGCCAGGGTGACCAGCTGCGCGGGGATCCTCCGCTCGGTGCCGGGCTTCTGGACCAGCTTGCCGTCCTCGAAGGACACCTCGACCAGGTGCAGGGCCTGGACGTTGCCGTCCTCGTCGCCCTCGAAGTGGGTGGTGGAGACGGAGTAGACCCGCTCGCCGCCCTCCTCGTGCGCGGAGGTGACCTTGTAGAGCATGGGGAACGTCGGCCACGGCTGGCCGACGTTCCGCTCGTCGCCCGGCCGCGGCATGATCTCCAGCTGGGTGACGGACGCCGCGCCCTGGCGGTGGGCGGTGCCGACGCAGTCCGCGCCGGTGTCGCCGCCGCCGATGACGACGACGTGCTTGCCCTCCGCGGTGATCGGCGGGGCGACGAAGTCGCCCTCCTGCACCTTGTTGGCGAGGGGCAGGTACTCCATGGCGAAGTGGATGCCGTTCAGCTCGCGACCGGGGACGGGCAGGTCGCGGGAGACCGTGGAGCCCGCGGCGACGACGACCGCGTCGTACCGGCGGCGCAGCGCGTCGGCCGGCATGTCGCGGCCGATCTCGACCTCGGTGCGGAACTTGGTGCCCTCCGCGCGCATCTGCTCGATGCGCCGGTTGATGTGCACCTTCTCCATCTTGAACTCGGGGATGCCGTACCGGAGCAGTCCGCCGATGCGGTCGGCGCGCTCGTACACGACGACCGTATGGCCGGCGCGGGTGAGCTGCTGGGCCGCGGCGAGTCCGGCGGGGCCGGAGCCGATGACGGCGACGGTCTTGCCGGACAGGCGCTCCGGTGGCTGCGGTGTGACGTCGCCGGTGTCCCAGGCCTTGTCGATGATGGAGACTTCGACGTTCTTGATGGTGACGGCGGGCTGGTTGATGCCGAGCACGCACGCGGCCTCGCACGGAGCGGGGCACAGCCGGCCGGTGAACTCCGGGAAGTTGTTGGTGGCGTGCAGCCGCTCGGAGGCGGCGGCCCAGTCCTCGCGGTAGGCGTAGTCGTTCCACTCGGGGATGAGGTTCCCGAGCGGGCAGCCGTTGTGGCAGAACGGGATGCCGCAGTCCATGCAGCGGCCGGCCTGCTTGCTGATGATCGGCAGCAGGGAGCCGGGGACGTAGACCTCGTTCCAGTCCTTGACGCGTTCCTCGACGGGGCGGGTCTCGGCGACCTCGCGCCCGGTGGTCAGGAAGCCCTTGGGGTCAGCCATTGGTCGCCGCCTCCATCATCTTCTCGGTGGTCTCCTGCTCGGAGAGACCGGCGAGCTCAGCGGCGTCCTTGGCGGCGAGCACTGCCTTGTACGTGGTCGGGATGATCTTGCTGAAGCGGTCCACGTTCACGGACCAGTCGGCGAGAAGCTTCTCGGCGACGGTCGAGCCGGTCTCCTCGAAGTGGCGGCGCACGACGTCGTGCAGCCACTGCCCGTCGCTCTCGTCCAGAGCTTCGATCGCGCCGAGGTTGCCGGAGTTGACGTTGTCCCGGTCGAGGTCGATGACGTAGGCGATGCCGCCGGACATGCCGGCCGCGAAGTTGCGGCCGGTCTCGCCGAGGACGACCGCGTGACCGCCGGTCATGTACTCGCAGCCGTGGTCGCCGACTCCTTCGGAGACGACGAGCGCACCGGAGTTGCGGACGCAGAAGCGTTCGCCGGTGCGGCCGCGCAGGAACAGTTCGCCGCCGGTGGCGCCGTAGGCGATGGTGTTGCCCGCGATGGTCGAGTACTCGGCCAGGTGGTCGGCGCCCCGGTCGGGGCGGACGATCACACGGCCGCCGGAGAGGCCCTTGCCGACGTAGTCGTTGGCGTCGCCCTCGAGACGCAGGGTGACACCGCGCGGCACGAACGCGCCGAAGGACTGGCCCGCGGAGCCGGTGAAGGTGATGTCGATGGTGTCGTCGGACAGGCCCGCGCCACCGAACTTCTTCGTCACCTCGTGGCCGAGCATGGTGCCGACGGTCCGGTTGATGTTGCGGATCGCGACCTGGCCGCGGACCGGCTGGGCGTCCTCGGCGGTGGCGGCGTTCAGCGCCTCCGCGGCGAGCTCGATCAGCTCGTTGTCGAGGGCCTTCTCCAGGCCGTGGTCCTGCTCGATCACCTGGTGGCGCACCGCGCCGTCGGGCAGCTCGGGCACGTGGAAGAGGGGGGCGAGGTCGAGGCCCTGGGCCTTCCAGTGGTCGACGGCACGGTCGGTCTCGAGGAGTTCGGCGTGGCCGACGGCCTCCTCGATGCTGCGGAAGCCCAGCTCGGCGAGGATCTCGCGGACCTCTTCCGCGATGAACCGGAAGAAGTTGACGACGAACTCCGCCTTGCCGGAGAACCGCTCGCGCAGTACCGGGTTCTGGGTCGCGATGCCGACCGGGCAGGTGTCCAGGTGGCAGACGCGCATCATGACGCAGCCGGAGACGACGAGCGGCGCGGTCGCGAACCCGAACTCCTCGGCGCCGAGCAGGGCGGCGATGACGACGTCGCGGCCGGTCTTGAGCTGGCCGTCGGTCTGGACGACGATGCGGTCGCGCAGACCGTTGAGCAGCAGGGTCTGCTGGGTCTCGGCGAGGCCGAGCTCCCAGGGGCCGCCCGCGTGCTTGAGCGAGGTCAGCGGGGAGGCGCCCGTGCCGCCGTCGTGGCCGGAGATGAGGACGACGTCCGCGTGGGCCTTGGAGACACCCGCGGCGACCGTGCCGACACCGACTTCGGAGACCAGCTTCACGTGGATGCGGGCGGCCGGGTTGGCGTTCTTGAGGTCGTGGATCAGCTGAGCCAGGTCCTCGATGGAGTAGATGTCGTGGTGCGGCGGCGGGGAGATCAGGCCGACGCCCGGGGTGGAGTGCCGGGTCCTGGCGACCCACGGGTAGACCTTGTGGCCGGGCAGCTGGCCGCCCTCGCCGGGCTTGGCACCCTGGGCCATCTTGATCTGGATGTCGTCCGCGTTGACCAGGTACTCGGACGTGACGCCGAAGCGGCCGGAGGCGACCTGCTTGATGGAGGACCGGCGCTCGGGGTCGTACAGGCGCTCGGGGTCCTCGCCGCCCTCGCCGGTGTTGGACTTGCCGCCCAGCTGGTTCATGGCGATGGCCAGCGTCTCGTGCGCCTCCTTGGAGATGGAGCCGTACGACATGGCGCCGGTGGAGAAGCGCTTGACGATCTCGGAGACGGGCTCGACCTCGTCGACGGGGATCGGACCGCGGTCCGATTTGAAGCCGAAGAGGCCGCGCAGCGTCATCAGCCGCTCGGACTGCTCGTTCACCCGGTCCGTGTACTGCTTGAAGATGTCGTACCGCTTGTTGCGCGTGGCGTGCTGCAGGCGGAAGACGGTCTCCGGGTCGAACAGGTGCGGCTCGCCCTCTCGGCGCCACTGGTACTCGCCGCCGATGTCCAGCGCGCGGTGGGTGGCGGCGATGCCGGAGGCCGGGTACGCCTTGGCGTGGCGGGCGGCGACCTCCTTGGCGACGACGTCCAGGCCCGCGCCGCCGATCTTGGTGGCGGTGCCGTTGAAGTACTTCTCCACGAAAGTGTCGTCCAGGCCGACGGCCTCGAAGACCTGCGCGCCGCGGTAGGAGGCGACCGTGGAGATGCCCATCTTGGACATGACCTTCAGGACGCCCTTGCCGAGGGCGTGGATCAGGTTGCGGATGGCCTTCTCGGGCTCCAGGCCGTCGATGAAGGTGCCGGCGCGGACCAGGTCCTCGACCGACTCCATCGCCAGGTACGGGTTGACCGCGGCGGCGCCGTAGCCGATGAGCAGCGCGACGTGGTGCACCTCGCGGACGTCACCGGCCTCGACCAGCAGGCCCACCTGGGTGCGCTGCTTGGTGCGGATGAGGTGGTGGTGGGCGGCGGAGGTGAGCAGCAGCGACGGGATCGGCGCGTGCTCCGCGTCCGAGTGGCGATCGGAGAGGACGATCAGGCGGGCGCCGTCCTCGATGGCGGTGTCGACCTCGCGGCAGATCGCCTCGATACGGGCGGCGAGGGCGTCGCCGCCGCCGGAGACGCGGTAGAGGCCGGCCAGTGTGGCGGCCTTCATGCCGGGCATGTCGCCGTCGGCGTTGATGTGGATGAGCTTGGCCAGCTCGTCGTTGTCGATCACCGGGAAGGGCAGTGTGACGCTGCGGCAGGACGCGGCGGTCGGCTCCAGCAGGTTGCCCTGGGGGCCGAGCGAGGAGTGCAGCGAGGTGACGAGCTCCTCGCGGATGGCGTCCAGCGGCGGGTTGGTGACCTGCGCGAACAGCTGGGTGAAGTAGTCGAACAGCAGACGCGGGCGCTCGGAGAGGGCCGCGATCGGCGAGTCGGTGCCCATGGAGCCGAGGGGCTCGCCGCCGGTGCGGGCCATCGGCGCGAGGATGACGCGCAGTTCCTCCTCGGTGTAGCCGAAGGTCTGCTGGCGTCGGGTGACGGAGGCGTGGGTGTGGACGATGTGCTCACGCTCGGGGAGGTCCTCGAGCTCGATCTCACCGGCCTCCAGCCACTCCTGGTACGGGTTCTCGGCGGCGAGGGCGGACTTGATCTCGTCGTCCTCGATGATGCGGTGCTCGGCGGTGTCGACGAGGAACATCTTGCCGGGCTGCAGGCGGCCCTTGCGGACGACCTTCGCCGGGTCGATGTCGAGGACGCCGACCTCGGAGGAGAGCACGACGAGGCCGTCGTCGGTGACCCAGTAGCGGCCGGGGCGCAGGCCGTTGCGGTCGAGGACCGCGCCGACCTGGGTGCCGTCGGTGAAGGTGACGCAGGCGGGGCCGTCCCAGGGCTCCATCATCGTGGAGTGGTACTGGTAGAAGGCGCGCCGGGCCGGATCCATGGAGTCGTGGTTCTCCCACGCCTCGGGGACCATCATCAGCACGGAGTGCGGCAGCGACCGGCCGCCGAGGTGCAGCAGCTCCAGGACCTCGTCGAAGGAAGCGGAGTCGGAGGCGTCCGGCGTGCAGACGGGGAAGATCCGGTCGATCTTGCCGGCGCCGGAGTTGAACAGCTTCGAGGCGAGCTGCGACTCACGGGCGCGCATCCAGTTGCGGTTGCCCTTGACCGTGTTGATCTCGCCGTTGTGCGCGACGAAGCGGTACGGGTGGGCCAGCGGCCAGCTCGGGAAGGTGTTCGTGGAGAACCGCGAGTGGACGAGGGCCACCGCGGTGGCGAAGCGCCGGTCCGAGAGGTCGGGGAAGAAGGGCTCCAGCTGGCCGGTGGTCAGCATGCCCTTGTAGACGACGGTGCGCGCGGAGAGCGACGGGAAGTAGACACCGGCCTCGCGCTCGGCGCGCTTGCGCAGGACGAACGCCTTGCGGTCCAGCGCGATGCCCTCGCTGGTGTGGTCGGCGACGAACAGCTGCCGGAATGCGGGCATGGTGGCGCGGGCGCCGTTGCCGAGCAGGTCGGGCGTCACGGGGACCTCGCGCCAGCCGAGGACGGTCAGGCCCTCCTCGCCGGCGATCGTCTCGATCCTCGAGACGGCGGCCTCGTTCTCCTCGGGGTCGGCCGGGAGGAAGCCGATGCCGACGGCGTAGGAGCCGGCGGCGGGCAGTTCGAAGCCGGTGACCTCGCGGAGGAAGGCGTCGGGGACTTGGAGCAGGATGCCCGCGCCGTCGCCGGAGTCGGGCTCGGAGCCGGTGGCACCGCGGTGCTCGAGGTTTCGCAGTACGGTCAGCGCCTGCTCGACCAGCTCATGGCTGGCAACACCGGTGAGGGTGGCCACGAACCCGACACCGCAGGCGTCGTGTTCGTTACGGGGGTCGTACATCCCCTGAGGGGCGGGGCGACCGTCCATGGGCGACCAGGCGTCGGAACGCATTGGCTCTCCCGTCGTCGTCGTGGCATGTGCAGTGCCGAGGGACGACGTTGGCCCTCCGCGAAATTTCGTGCAGGTTACATGATGGAGTGCTTCTCGGAAAGCGGATAGCTCATTCCAGCATGCGGACACCGCGTCGGCGGTGAAGGGGGGCCACAGCGGACAGATCGACATCCGGATGGCCTTCGCAGAGCGGGCTTCATTGCCCACAGCGTTTACGGCTGATGCCCCGCGATCGAGGCATCGAAACCAACGAGTAACGACTACTTATGCCGTGCATTGCATAGTGTCTCATTCCTGGGCCTCGTCGCGGGAGGACGTACGTCACAGCGTCCGTGACGGAGTCCGGAAACGCGAACGCGCCGGCTCACGGGGAACCGGCGCGACACAGGCCCTCACGGGCGGAGAGGCATCAGACAGCGGCACCGATGAGCATGCCGAGGCCGTACGTGAGCGCGGCGGCCGCGCCACCGAGGGCCAGCTGGCGCACACCGCTGAACCACCAGCTGCGCGCCGTGACCTTCGCCACCAGGGCGCCGCACGCGAACAGTCCGAGCAGGGCGAGCAGTACCGCGGGCCACAGCGCGCTCGCGCCGAGCAGGTACGGCAGCACCGGCAGCAGCGCGCCGAGCGCGAACGCGCCGAAGGAGGAGACCGCGGCGACGAGCGGCGAGGGGAGGTCGTCCGGGTCGATGCCGAGTTCCTCGCGGGCGTGGATCTCCAGCGCCTGCTCCGGGTCCCTGGAGAGCTGCATCGCGACCTCGCGGGCGAGCGCGGGCTCCACCCCGCGGGCGACGTAGAGCGCCGCCAGCTCCTCCATCTCGTCGACCGGGTGCTTGCGCAACTCGCGTCGCTCCACAGCCAGTTCCGCTTCCACCAGCTCACGCTGGGAGGCGACGGAGGTGTACTCGCCGGCGGCCATCGAGAACGCGCCCGCGGCGAGACCGGCGAGGCCCGTGATGACGATCGTCTGCTGGGAGACGGCACCGCCCGCGACACCGGTCATCAGAGCGAGGTTGGAGACCAGTCCGTCCATCGCCCCGAACACCGCCGGGCGCAGCCAGCCGCCGTTGACGTCACGGTGCGTGTGGTTGTCACGGTGCGCCTCGTGAAGTGTGGCTTCGGTTTCGATGATGGACACAGCTCTCCCCTTTTCCGGCGGCGAAGGCCCCGGTTTCCCGGCAGCGGAGGTCCGGTCGGCCCGGCTCCCTCCACGTCCTCGAAGATACGCGGATTGTAAGGGGCGTACCAGCAAGGCAGGCTTTACTTACCTGACCCCCCGGCGATGGGCGAACCGGGTGACAGAAACGATTCACCGACTCGTTCCCCGCGGTCCGTGGCACAGATCCGGCAACCAAGGCTCGCGCGCGCGAATGGGGACCTTCATGCAAGTGCAGACAGCGCCCGGCCGCGTCCTTGCCGCCACCCTGCGCGACCGGGCCCGCGGCGCGCTCCTCGGCCTCGCGGTCGGCGACGCGCTCGGCGCACCCGCGGAGAACCTGCGACCCTCGGAGATCCGCCGCCGCTGGGGCCGTATCGAGGACTTCGTCAGCGACGACCCCGCGGGCACCGACGACACCGAGTACGCGATCTTCTCCGGCCTGCTGCTCGCCAGGCACGGCTCCGCGCTCACCGTCGCGCACGTCGAGTCGGCCTGGCACCGGTGGATCGCCGACCTGGACGAAGGGCCGTTCCGTGGGGCGGGGTTCAGTGAGCGCGGCACTCTCGAGAACCTCCGCAGGGGCCTCGCCGCCCCGATCTCCGCCCAGCACCGGCACGCCTGGAGCGACGGTCTCGCGATGCGGGCGGCGCCCTTCGGCGTCTTCGCGGCCGGCCGGCCCGCGGAAGCGGCCCGACTGGTGACGATCGACGGCAGCGTCAGCCACGACGGCGAGGGAATCCACGGCGGCCGGGCCGTGGCGGCCGGGGTGGCCGCGGCGATGGGCGGCGCCGGGCCGGCCGGGGTGATCGGCGCCGCGCTGTCCGTCGTCCCCATGGACTCCTGGACCGCCCGCTCCATGCGCCGCGCGGTCGTCGCGGCGGGGCGCACCCACCCCGATGCCCTGTCCATGGAGCGCGCGGTCCGCTCGGCGGTCGTCATCGGCGGCTACCCGTGGACGGACCTGGCACCGGAGGCGGTCGGCCTCGCGTTCGGCGCGTTCGCGGCCGCGCGGGGCGACTTCCGTACGTCGGTGCTGACCGCCGTCAACATGGGCCGCGACGCCGACACCACCGCGGCGGTCGCGGGAGCCCTGGCGGGCGCCGTCGCCGGGGCGGGGGCCGTCCCGGCGAAGTGGGCCGCGGCGATCGGCCCGGTCCGCGGCAGCTGCCTCCCCTCGATGCGCGGCCATCACGTCCTGGACATCGCCGACCTGCTGAGCCCCGACGAGGACCCGAGGGGCGCGCTGTGAGGCCGGCTGCGGCCCGCGGCGCCCCCGACCCGGAGCACACCCCGGCACCGCGCCCCACCACCCCGGCCGTGCAACGCGACCAGGAGCAGGAGCCCGGTCCACGCCTCCGCCGTACGGGGCCGGCGGGAGAGGTCACCGAACGGACAGCCCGCTCCCGTGCCACCGGTACCGGAGCGGAGACGCCCACGACGCCCCTCGATCAGGGGGCCACCGAGACGCCGCGTGTCCGCCGGTTGATCGTCCCGGCGGCGACGCAGGCGGCACCCGCCCGTCCGACCGCTGCGGCGGGAGCCGGCCGGGGCACGACGACGGCCGGTGCGCGCGGCGGCGCGGCCCCGGTCGCGGCTGTGGCCGTGAGCGCGTGTGGGGTGGTGGAGGGCGCAGCCCGCGGTGGCACGGAACGGGCCGGGTCGTGCGAGGCGGGCCTCCCGGCGCGCGCGGGCGGGGCCCGCCGTGTCGAGGGACTCCTCCTCGGGCTGGCCGCCGGAGACGCGGCCGGGTGGCCCGCGGCCAGGCACCGGGCCGCGCGCATGCCCGAGTGGACCCGGCGTCTGACCCGCGAACTCGACACCTTCGCCGAGCAGAACGCCACGACCACCCTCCCCGTCCCGATCGCGCTCAACCAGCCGCCGGAACCCCTCAGGCTCGGTCCTTCCGACGACGCGGAGTGGGCGGCGTTCACAGCGCAGACCGTGCTCACGGCCGCGGGGGAACGGTTTTCGCACCTCCCGCCCGGCCGCCGGACGCGGGCCGCGATCGACCTGGCCTGGAACTCCCTCGCCGGCGAGGTCGCGGCGGCCGCGGCACGCGCCCCCGAGGTCGAGTCCGCCGTGCTTCCCCTGCGGGCACGGATCTCCGTACGCGCGGGGCTCGGCAACCTGGCCACCGGCCTGCGCCCGCCGGCCACCGGCCACGACAACCCGCACTACTTCGACGACGCCGCCTGTGTACGGGCCGCCGTGCTCGCCTCCGTACACCCCGGCGATCCGGGCGCCGCCGCCGCGCTCGCCGAGTTCGACGCGCGGTACACGCAGGACGGCGACGGGGTACACGGCGCCCGTGCCATGGCCGCCGCCGTTGCCGCCGCGCTCGGCGGCGCGGCCGTGGACGACGCCGTCGACGCCGCGCTCGCCGAGCTCCCGGAGGCCACCGAGATCGGCCGCAACGCGCACCACGCCGTCAGGCTCGCCCGGGAGGCGGCGGGGGCGTTCGAGCTCGTGCCGCTGCTCGAGCACCAGATCGTCGATCACGTCTACAGCTACGGCATCGCCGCCGCGGAGACCGTGCCGGTCGCGCTCGCCGTAGCCACCGCCGCCCGCGGCAGGGTCGCGGAAGCGGTGCCCGCCGCCGTCTGCCTCTCGCGCGTCGCCGACTCCGCACCAGCCCTGGCGGGAGCACTGACGGGGGCGCTCGGCGCCGGACCGGTCCCCGTCTCCTGGCGCGACGCCTGCCGTACCCTCGCCGGCTGCGCGCTTCCCCGCCTCGCCGGGATCGACCTGGTGGAGCTCGCCGCACTGCTCGAGGCGGCGCTGCCCGCAGGTGCCGGCCACCGAACGCCGCGCGCGGCACTGCTCTCGGTCGTGCCGCACGAAACGCCGGTCGAAACGCCGGAGGAAACGCCGGTCGAAACGCCGCACGAGACGTCTCAGGAAACACCGTCCGCGGCAGCGCTCGGAGCCGCGCCGCATGCCTCGGCCGGGCGGGCGTCCGGCCTGCCACGGAGCGCCGACTAGCCGAAACCCTGCGCGGGGTCCGCCGAACACGACCGCCCCAGGTGGACAATTCGGGCATGACGACCACTACGGCGGCGACGAACAAGGCGGCGGAAACGGCGGCCACCCCGACACTTCTCCTCGACGACCGAATCACCGGCAGCCTGGTCGGAGCAGCTGTCGGTGACGCTCTCGGCGGTCCCGTCGAGGGCTACACGCCCGATCAGATCCTGGAGCGCCACGGCGGAAGGGTCACCGGAGTCGTCGGCCCCTGGCACGGCGACAAGTGGCGCACCGCCCGCCCCATCGCCCCGTACCACAAGGGCGACGGCCACATCACCGACGACACCCTCATGACGCATGCGCTGATCGGGGTGTACGCCACGGTCCGCGACCACCTGGACGCCTACGCCATGGCCGACCACCTCGTCCCGGACCTGATCACCAATCCCCGCTGGATCCCGGAGCTGGAGGCCGAGGCCATCCCTCTGCAGCGCCTCTTCCTTGCGGAGAAGTGGCTCGTCGCCCGCCTGCACTACGGACACCACGACCCGCGGGAGGCGGGCACGGGCAACATCGTCAACTGCGGTGCGGCGATGTACATGGCGCCGGTGGGCCTGGTGAACGCGGCCAATCCCGCCGCCGCCTACGCCGAGGCCGTCGACATCGCCGGCGCGCACCAGTCCTCGTACGGGAGGGAGGCGGCCGGGGTGTTCGCGGCGGCCGTCGCCGCGGCCTGCCTGCCGGGCGCCACGCCCGAGTCGGTGGTGGAGAGCGCGATGGCACTGGCGAAGGACGGCACACAGGCGGCGATCGAGTCGGTGGCCGAAGCGGCCTCGCGGCACGAGGACTTCGAGTCGGCGCTGGTGCCGCTGCGGGCGGCGGTCGCCCCCTTCGACACGGTCGGACCGGACTACCGCGCCCCGTCCCTGGGCGCCCGCCGGCCCTCCCGCCTGCACTCGATCGAGGAGCTCCCGATCGCGCTCGGCATGCTGCTCGTGTGCGGCGGCGACTACCGCCGTACGGTCCTGGCGTCCGTCAACTACGGCCGGGACTGCGACTCGATCGCGACGATGGCGGGGGCGTTGGCGGGCGCCCTGAGCGGCGAGGCCGCCGTACCGAAGGAGTGGGCGGAGCGGGTCGCGGCGGCGAGCCGTGTCGATCTGCACGCGCCGGCGGCCGAACTGACGGCGGTGGCTCGTGAGATCCACGTCCGTGACGTCGAGTGCCGCAGGGCCCACGAGACGGCGTTCGCCGCACTGACCGACACCGCGCGATGACCGGGCCGCTGCGTCTGACATGGGTGCAGCCGGAGGACCTGATCGGCCATGAACTGCGCCAGGCCGAGGAGGACGGCAGGGACGTGTCGGCCTTGCGCGACCGCTGGCTGGCGGCGGGCGGCGCCCCCGCACCGGCGCGCGCGGGTGCCTCGCCCGAGCCCGCGTCGCCGGCGCTGCGCGCGCTGGCGGACACTCTGCTGGCCGAACTGGACGCACTGCCCTCCCCCTTGACGGCCGACGAGCCCACGTCGCTGCCCGCGATCATGGCTGTCGGCGCCGCCTGGTCGGCACCGGGTTCCGGCGGGCGCGCACTGTCCGGGACGGGCGCACCCGTACCCGCACCCGCACCCGCACCCGCACCCGCGACCACGGGCACGGGCACGGGCACGGCCACTCCGGCGCCTGCCGTTCCCGCTCCGCCGGAGCCGGCGGCGGCAGCGGCAGCGGCAGCGGCGGTTGCAACGGCGGCGGTCCCGGTGGCGAAGGACGCGTTGCACGCCGCCTGGCTCGGCCGTGCCGTCGGATGCCTGCTCGGCAAGCCCGTCGAGAAGCTGCCGCTGCACGCGATCCGCGCCCTCGCCCGCGCCACCGGCAACTGGCCCCTCACCACCTGGTTCACCGCCAAGGGACTGCCCGGCGAACTCGCCGCCGCGCATCCCTGGAACCGGCGCAGCGCCCCGAACTCCCTCGCCGAGAACATCGACGGCATGCCGGAGGACGACGACCTCAACTACCCGCTGCTCGGGCTGCTGCTCCTCCAGCGTCACGGCAGAGGTTTCACCACCGCCGACGTCGCCCGGCTGTGGCTGGACGAGCTGCCCGCGGGGCGGACGTTCACCGCGGAGCGCGTCGCCTACCGCAACCTGCTCCACGGCATCGAGCCGCCGGCTACCGCATCCCGCCGAAACCCGTTCCGCGAGTGGATCGGCGCCGCCATCCGCGCCGACGTCCACGGCTGGACCAATCCCGGCTCCCCCGCCGGTGCCGCAGCCCAGGCGTACCGGGACGCGACGCTCACCCACACCGCGAACGGGGTGTACGGCGCCATGTTCACCGCGGCCGCCGTCGCCGCCGCGGCCGGTGGCACCGTGGACGTGCACGGGGCGATCGCCGCCGGTCTCACCGTCGTCCCGCCCCGCTCCCGCTACGCCTCGGCCGTGCGTCTCGGCATCGAGGCAGCCCGCACCCATGCCGACTTCGCCGACGCCGTCGACAGCATCCACCGCGCGTACGACGGGTACCACTGGGTCCACGTCCTGCCCAACGCCGCGCTGCTCGTCGCCGCCCTCACCCACGCCGACGGCGACTTCACCGGCTCCGTCTGCCGCGCCGTGTCCGGCGGGCTCGACACCGACTCGAACGGCGCGACGGCCGGTTCGCTCGCGGGTCTGCTGGCCGGACACCCGAGCGCCCTGCCCGACCGCTGGACCGCCCCGTTGAAGAACCGGCTCGCCACCTCGGTCGCCGGGTTCGACGGTGTCGGCTTCGACACTCTCGCCCACCTCACGTTCAAGGAGGCCTTCCGCCCATGACCGGCATCGTGGTGCTCGGCAGCACCAACATGGACCTCGTCGCCTTCGTCGCCCACGCGCCCAAGCGCGGGGAGACCGTCACGGGACGCGAATTCCGTACGGTCCCCGGCGGCAAGGGCGCCAACCAGGCCGTCGCCGCGGCCCGTGCCGGCGGTGAGGTCTCGATGATCGGAGCTGTCGGCTCCGACACGTTCGGCCCGCAGCTGCGCCATACGCTCGAGTCCTCCGGCGTCGACACCGACCTCCTCAGAACCGCCGAAGGCCCCTCCGGTACGGCGCACATCGTCGTCGACGACGACGGGAGCAACGCCATCGTCGTGATCCCCGGCGCCAACGGCACCGTCACCGGCCTCGCCCCCGGGGAGGAGGCCCTCATCGCCACCGGTGACACGCTGCTCCTCCAGCTCGAACTCCCCCTCAGCGCCGTGCTCGACGGGGCGGAGGCCGCACGCAGGCACGGGGTGCGGACGGTCCTCACCCCCTCCCCCGCGCAGCCGCTGCCACCGGAACTCCTCGCCGCCACCGACCTCCTGGTCCCCAACGAGCACGAGGCCGCCACCCTCACCGGCATCGCCGATCCGCGCGCCGCGGCGCTGGAACTGCTGCGTCAGGTGCCCGAGGTCGTGATCACCCTCGGCTCGGCAGGCTGTCTGTACGCCGCCCGTGACGCCGAGCCGGTCACCGTCCCCGCTCCGTCCGTGACCGCCGTGGACACCACCGCGGCGGGCGACACCTTCGTCGGGGCCCTCGCCGTTGCTCTCGGCGAGAAGAGACCGGTCGCGCGAAGCCTGGCCTGGGCGTGCGCGGCCGCCGCCCTGTCCGTCCAGCGTCCGGGGGCGTCCTCCTCCATGCCGTACCGCACAGAGATCGACGCCGCCTCATGAACACTTCGCCGTCCGCCCCGCCGCCGCTGCGGGGCCTGCGTGTCCTCGACCTCGCGACCCTCTTCGCCGGTCCGCTGTGCGCCACGATGCTCGGCGACTTCGGCGCCGAGGTCATCAAGGTGGAGCACCCGACCCGCCCCGACCCCTCACGCGGGCACGGTCCCGCCAAGGACGGCGTCGGCCTGTGGTGGAAGGTCCTCGGCCGCAACAAGCGCAACGTCACGCTCGACCTGTCCGCCCCCGGCGGGCGCGACACGCTGCTGCGCCTGGCGGCGACCGCGGACGTGGTCGTCGAGAACTTCCGTCCCGGCACCCTGGAGAAGTGGGGACTCGGCTGGGACGAACTGAGCAGGGCCAATCCCCGGCTGGTCCTCACCCGGATCACCGGCTTCGGTCAGTTCGGGCCGTACTCCCACCGGCCCGGTTTCGGCACGCTCGCCGAGGCGATGAGCGGCTTCGCCGCCGCCACCGGCGAACCCGAGGGCCCGCCCACTCTGCCGCCGTTCGGCCTCGCCGACTCCGTGGCCGCCCTCGCCTCCGCCTACGCCGTCATGACCGCACTCGCCGCCCGAGCCACCACCGGCCGCGGGCAGGTCGTCGACATGGCGATCATCGAACCGATCCTCTCGGTGCTCGGTCCTCAGGCGCTCTGGTACGACCAGCTCGGCTATGTCCAGCCGCGCACGGGCAACCGCTCACGCAACAACGCGCCGCGCAACATCTACCGCACCGCGGAGGGCAGTTGGCTCGCAGTCTCCACCTCCGCCCAGTCCGTCGCGGAACGCGTCGTGCGCCTCGTCGGCCGGCCCGAACTCGTGGACGAGCCCTGGTTCTCCAGCGGAAGCGGCCGTGCCGAACACGCCGACGACCTCGACGACGCCGTCGGCGGCTGGATCGCCCGCCGCACCCGCGACGAGGTGGTCTCCGCGTTCGAGAAGGCGGAGGCGGCGATCGCCCCCGTCTACGACATCCGCGACGTGGTCGACGACCCCCAGTACCGGGCGCTGGGCACCATCACCGAGGTCCCGGACGAGGAGCTCGGCCCGCTGCGTATGCAGAACGTCCTCTTCCGGCTGTCGGAGACCCCGGGCGGTATCCGGTGGGCGGGCCGCCCGCACGGCGCCGACACCGAAGAAGTCCTCGCCGAACTGGGCCTGACGCCCTCCGACATCACCGCTCTACGGACCCAAGGGGCACTATGACCATCCCCCTCACCTGGCTCTACGTCCCGGGCGACCGCCCCGAAGTCGTGCGCAAGGCCCTCGCCTCCGGCGCCGACATCGTCATCGTCGACCTGGAGGACGCCGTCGCCCAGGGGCGCAAGCCGTACGCCCTGGACGCAACCGTGGAACTGCTGTCGGTACCGCAGCCCGTCCCTGTCCATGTCCGCATCAACTCCCCCGAGGATCTCGAGGCCCTCGCGGAGCTGCCGGGCCTCGGTGCACTGCGTGTCCCCAAGGTCGCATACGCCACTGACATCCAGCAGCTCGCGGCCCGCGCCCCCGGGGTTCCGCTGTACCCGCTCATCGAGTCCGCGCTCGCCGTGGAGCACGCGTACGCGATCGCCACGGCGCACGAGTCCGTCGCCGGTATCGCGCTCGGCGAGTCCGATCTCCGCGCCGACCTCGGACTGCGCGGCGACGCCGGTCTGGACTGGCCACGCACCCGCACGGTGCTGGCGGCCCGCGCGGCGGGGCTCGCGCCGCCGCCGCAGTCGGTGTTCCCCGACATCCTCGACCTCGACGGCCTCTACGCCTCCTGCTCCCACGGCAGGTCCCTGGGCTTCCTGGGCCGTGCGGCCATCCACCCACGCCAACTGCCCGTCATCGAACGGGCCTTCCGGCCGACCGACGAGGAGATCGAGGCGGCCGAGGACATCGTGAAGGCCGCCGCGGCGGACGCGGGGGCGCTGGCACTGCCGGACGGCCGCTTCGTGGACGCGGCGGTGGTGGCGTCGGCCCGACGGACGCTGGCACTGGCGGAGCGGGAGGAGGTCTGAGCGGTGCGGGCGCCGCTGCACGGGGCGTGTTCCTCTCCCCGCCCCTTCCCGCCGCGCGGCGGGCTCCGCCCCTACACCCGGCGGCGTGGGAGGTACCCCCACCCGCACCCACGCGCCTCAAACGCAGACGAGGCCGAAGATGCCGCCGCGCGGCATATCCGGCCCGTCCGGGCGTCCCTCCCGCAGCCGCCAGGCCGTAGGAGGACATTGACGACACCGCCCGCAGGGCGGTACGGGTCCGGGGCCTGCCCCGGTTCTGGGAAGGGACGGGGAGGGGAACGGGCACGCCGCAGGCGTTACCCGGCCCCACCCAACGTCACGCCTTGCCCGTCGACTCCGCCGCGTCCGCGGCCTCCGCGGTCTCGGACTTCACCGTACCGGCACCGTCCCCGGCCCCGGTTCCGTCGTCGTCCGCATCCGACGCCGACTCCGAAGCAGCGTCCTCCTGCTCCGACCCGGCCCCGGACTCCGACCCGGCCCCGGACTCGGACTCGGCCCCGTCCTCGCTCTTCGACAGTCCCACCGTCGCCGGTTCCACGATCTCCTCACGCCCCGGCCGCAGCCGCGACGAGATCACGAAGTACACGACCGCCAGCACGAAGACCCCGATCGAGGTCCACACGTTCAGCCGCAGGCCGAGGACCTCGTGCGCCTCGTCGACGCGCATGTACTCGATCCAGCCGCGGCCCGTGCAGTAGGCGGCGACGTACAGGGCGAACACCCTGCCGTGGCCGAGCTTGAAGCGCCGGTCGGCCCAGATGACGAGCAGCGCGACGCCGATGCACCACAGGGACTCGTACAGGAACGTCGGGTGGTACAGGCCCGCCTCGCGGTTCGCGCCCTCGGTGATCCGCAGCGCCCAGGGCACGTCGGTCTCCCGGCCGTACAGCTCCTGGTTGAACCAGTTGCCCCAGCGGCCGATCGCCTGGGCGAAGGCGAGCCCGGGCGCGAGGGCGTCGGCCCACGCGGGCAGCGGGATGCCGCGGCGGCGACAGCCGATCCAGGCGCCGACCGCGCCCAGCGCGATCGCGCCCCAGATACCGAGGCCGCCCTCCCAGATCTTGAAGGCGTCGACCCAGTTCTCACCCTCGCTGAAGTACAGCTGGTAGTCGGTGATCACGTGGTAGAGCCGACCGCCGACGAGGCCGAACGGCACGGCCCAGACGGCGATGTCGGCGACCGTCCCGGCCTTGCCGCCGCGGGCGATCCAACGCTTGTTGCCGTACCAGACGGCTACGAAGACGCCGATGATGATGCAGAACGCGTAGCCGCGCAGCGGAAGCGGTCCGAGGTGGATCACTCCGGTCGACGGGCTGGGAATGTAGGCGATGTCCATGGCAGGACCGACGCTACCCTGCCGGGCGGGACCGACGGCAACCCGCCCGGCAACGTATGGGTAACGAGCCCGGCTCCGGTGCCGGTTCCGGGACCGTCCGGGACGCTGCTTCCCGGACCGGCCGGGACGCCGGTCCGCCCCGCGCCCGGCCGGTCAGGAGGCCGGTGCTCCCGACGCCCCCGGCCTCTGGCTGCCCGGCGGCTTGTTCTCGTTGGCCTCCTTGACCCACTTCTTGAAGTTCGCGACGGAGATCTGCTCCTTGCCCTTCGTCGGGAAGATCGACTCGCCGTTGAGCAGCACGGTCGGGGTGCCGCGGAAGCCGCCCTTCTGGAACGCCGCGTTCGACTTGTCGACCCAGCTGTCGTGCTTTCCGTCCTCCACGCAGCTGCGGAACGCGGGCGTGTCGAGGCCCTCGACCTTGCCGGCGAGCTCGATCAGCCTGCCGTTGTCGGCGAAGGCGTCGTCCGGCTCCGGCGGCTGGTTCATGTAGAGCACGTCGTGGTACGGGGCGAACTTTCCGGCGTCCTGGGCACAGGCCGCCGCGTTGGCCGCACGCCGGGAGCCGCTGCCGCCCATGTTCCCGTCGATGATGGTGGCGAGGTGGTACTCGATCTTGATCTGGCCGGCCTTCTCCAGCTCGTGGATCGTGTCCCGCAGAGCGTTCTCGAACTGGGCGCAGGCCGGGCAGCGGAAGTCCTCCCACACGGTGAGGGTGGAGGGGGCGTCGGTCGCGCCGACCGGGATCGCGAGCTGCTCCTCGCCCTGCGCCCCGCTCGGCGCGAGCAGCGGCCCGGCTTCCGTGGCACCGCCGCCGCTGTCGTCGTCGCCGCTGTTGGCGGCGACGAGACCGGCGACCGCGGCCAGTCCGAGCACGCCCACGACGGCCGCCGCCACGATCAGGGTCCTGCGGCGCTTCTCACGTGCCTTGTCGCGCGCCCGCTCCTGCTGGAGTCGCTCGCGGGCGACCCGCTTTCGCTCTTGGTTCTCGCTCACACCCGGCAAACGAACCGGGGAGGCGTCCGCACGCCTCCCCGGTCCCTGTTCCACTCGTACGGGCTACGACTTCGCGCGTACACCCCTCGCGAGTTCGCCCGCCAGTTCCCGTACGGCCGCGACGGCCGCGTCGTCGTCGGGTGCGTCGAGCATCCGCTTGACGAACGCCGAGCCGACGATCACACCGTCGGCGAACTCCGCCACCTCCGCGGCCTGTGCGGGGTTGGACACGCCGAGCCCGACGCAGACCGGCAGGTCGGTCGTGGCCTTGGTGCGCCGCACCAGGTCCTGGGCCTGCTCGCCCACCGACTCACGGGTGCCGGTGACACCCATGAGCGAGGCCGCGTAGACGAAACCGGATCCCGCCTCAGTGATCCGGGCGAGGCGGGCGTCCTTGCTGCTCGGCGCGACGACGAAGACCGTGGCGAGGCCGTGCTTCCCGGCGTGCTCCCTCCACAGCCCGGCCTCCTCGACGGGCAGGTCGGGCAGGATGCACCCGGCGCCGCCCGCTTCAGCCAGCTCGGCGGTGAACCGCTCGACGCCGTAGCGGTCGATCGGGTTCCAGTACGTCATCACGAGGACCGGCTTGCCGGTGGCCCGGTGCGCCTCGCGGACCGTGCGCATCACGTCTGCGATCTTGACGCCGCCGCGCAGGGCGATGTCGTCGGCGGTCTGGATGACCGGCCCGTCGAGGACCGGGTCGCTGTGCGGCAGTCCGACCTCCACCACGTCGGCGCCGCCGTCGAACGCGGCCTTGACCGCTTCGATGCCGACGTCGACGGTGGGGAATCCGGCGGGCAGGTACGCGATGAGCGCGGCCCGGCCCTCGCTCCTCGCGGCCGCGAGGGTGGTGTCCAGCAGTTCGATGTTGCCGCTCACTTGGCGTCCCCCTGGATCTCGGCGGCGCCGTCGTCGGCGGAGGCGTCCGCCTCGACCTCGGCGTCGGTGTCGTACAGCCCGAAGTAGCGGGCGGCGGTGTCCATGTCCTTGTCGCCCCGGCCGGAGAGGTTGACCAGGATCAGTCCGTCCTTGCCGAGCTCACGGCCGACTTCGAGCGCACCGGCCAGCGCGTGCGCCGACTCGATGGCCGGGATGATGCCCTCGGTGCGGGACAGCAGCCGCAGTGCCTGCATCGCCGCGTCGTCGGTGACCGCGCGGTACTCGCCGCGGCCCGAGTCCTTCAGGTACGAGTGCTCGGGCCCGATGCCCGGGTAGTCCAGGCCGGCCGAGATCGAGTACGGCTCGGTGATCTGGCCCTCCTCGTCCTGCAGCACATAGGAGCGGGAACCGTGCAGGATGCCCGGCTCGCCCGCGGTCAGGGTCGCCGCGTGCTCCCCGGTCTCGATGCCGTGGCCGGCGGGCTCGCAGCCGACCAGCCGGACGCCGGCGTCGGGGATGAAGGCGTGGAACAGGCCGATCGCGTTCGATCCGCCGCCGACACACGCGACGGCCGCGTCGGGCAGCCGGCCGGCCCGCTCGAGGATCTGTCGCCTCGCCTCCACGCCGATGACGCGGTGGAAGTCGCGGACCATGGCCGGGAAGGGGTGCGGGCCCGCGACGGTGCCGAACAGGTAGTGCGTGCGGTCCACGTTGGCGACCCAGTCGCGGAACGCCTCGTTGATGGCGTCCTTGAGGGTGCGGCTGCCGGACTTCACCGCGACGACCTCGGCGCCGAGCATCCGCATCCGGGCGACGTTCAGCGCCTGGCGCTCGGTGTCGATCTCGCCCATGTAGATGGTGCATTCGAGGCCGAAGAGCGCGCAGGCGGTGGCAGTCGCCACGCCGTGCTGGCCCGCGCCGGTCTCCGCGATGACACGGGTCTTGCCCATCCGCCTGGTGAGAAGGGCCTGACCCAGCACGTTGTTGATCTTGTGCGAGCCGGTGTGGTTCAGATCCTCACGCTTGAGGAAGATGCGCGCACCGCCGGCGTGCTCGGCGAACCGGGAGACCTCGGTGAGCGCGCTGGGGCGGCCGGTGTAGTCGACCAACAGCTCGCCCAGCTCTGCGGCGAAGGCCGGGTCCGACTTGGCCTTGTCGTACTCGACCGCGACCTCGTCGACGGCGGCGACGAGGGCTTCGGGGATGAACTTGCCGCCGAACGCGCCGAAGTAGCCGTCCGAGTTGGGGACTTGACCCTGCGGGTCGGGGATGAAGTAGTCGCTGGACATGGCGACGGATCTCCTTGTCGGGGCGGTGCCCCGGGGTGGGTGGGTGTGAGGGACGCGGTGTGCGCGGGTCCGTTGCGCGGGTGTGTGTCCCACCCTCCCCCAGGCTCGGCGAGCATGCGTGGAGGTACCCCCCGCGGCGCCGTGCGCAGCCGGAGTGCGTCCCGAACCGTGATCCGCCCGGACCTCCACGCCCCGAAGGCGCCGGGGCCGGTCGCTCCGGCCCGGCGTGGCGGGTTCGTCGAAGCGAAGGTCCCCGGCCGGGTGGTGCGGGTGGGGACGCCCCGGCGAAGTCGGAGCCGACCCCACCCACGGCCGCCCGGCCGTGGAGGGAGATCGCGGACACCGCGCGATGCGCGGTGCACGGGTCCGGGGCGTGCCCCGGTTTCGGGATGCGGTACCACCCACGGCCGACGGGCCGTGGAGGGGGAGGCGGGGAACCCGCCGGAAAGGCCTGGTGCCTCTCGTTCGGATCAGCGCGGCCGATCCGGGCGAGGGACTGGTGCCGTGCCCGGCAATGCCTGCCCGTCACGGGCGCGACAGGGCAGAGCTTGTCGGGAGGGGCACCAGCGGCCGGCGCGCGCGGGCGCGCCGCGCCATCGCATCCCGTTGACCTGGCCGGGCTCGTCGCCGATGACATAGCGCACGCGTCGCCCGTGCACGCGTCGCGCCGGGGCACGGCAGCCGCGCGGGCGGCAGCCGCGGGCCAGCCGCGCGTACGGGTCACGAGGGGCGCCGGACGCCCCCGCCTCGAACGCGAACCCGCCGGCGGCCGAGACGGCGTCGCCGGTCGGGCTCGGCACGCTCCGCCGCCCCGGGCGGGAACCCGGGGTCGGTGCGGAGCGGCGGCGGGCGGTGGTCATGCCTGGATCAGCTCCGGCCGTGCCGCAGCGCCGGGTGCGCCCCCGCGGCCACCAGGTCCGCGACAGCGGCCCTCGGGTCGCGGCCGGTCACCAGGGACTCGCCGACGAGGACGGCGTCCGCGCCGGCGTTGGCGTAGGCGATCAGGTCGTGCGGGCCGCGAACACCCGACTCGGCGATCTTGACGATGTGCGCCGGGATCTCGGGGGCGACCCGCTCGAACGTGGAGCGGTCGACCTTGAGGGTCTTGAGGTCTCGCGCGTTCACACCGATGATCTTCGCTCCGGCGTCGACGGCGCGCTCCGTCTCGTCCTCGTCGTGCACCTCGACCAGCGGGGTCAGGCCGATCGACTCGGCACGCTCGATCAGCGAGACGAGGGCCTCCTGGTCGAGCGCGGCGACGATCAGCAGTACGACGTCGGCGCCGTACGCACGCGCCTCCCACAGTTGGTAGGCCGTGACGATGAAGTCCTTGCGCAGCACCGGGATGTCGACCTTGGCGCGTACGGCCTCGAGGTCGGCGAGCGATCCGCCGAAGCGGCGCTCCTCGGTCAGCACGGAGATGACGGCCGCGCCGCCCGCCTCGTAGTCGGCGGCCAGCCCTGCCGGGTCGGCGATCGCGGCGAGCGCGCCCTTGGACGGGCTGGAGCGCTTGACCTCGCAGATCACCTTGACGCCCTCGCCGCGCAACGCGGCGACGCCGTCCTTGGCAGCAGGAGCCTTGGCGGCGCGCTCCTTGAGTTCGTCGAGGCTGACACGCGCCTGCCGCTCTGCCAGGTCGGCGCGCACACCTTCGATGATCTCGTCGAGCACACTCACGCGAGCGGCCCCCTTCCGGGACGGTCTGGATGGATCATGAGACAGATCGGGATCAGCCATGTCGATGGTATCCGCAGGACGGCCGACGGCCCGCATCCGGTCACGGCCTGTCCCACTACCTGGGACTTCACGGGGCGAGCGCCGAGCCGAACGGCAGGTTCCGCACCACGCTGAAGATCAGCAGCGCACCGCCCACGACCCACCACGCTCCGGGGGACAGCCCGATCCTCAGAGGTCGGTTCTGTACGGCGCGAATCAGCCACACCACCCACACGACGGCGAAGACCGCGTAGCCGACCGTGGCGGCGGCGTTGGCGCCGAAGGCCCCGGCCAGGTCACCGTGGATGAACGCGTGGGCGCTGCGCAGTCCGCCGCAGCCGGGGCAGAGGATGCCGGTGAAGCGCAGGAGCGGGCAGACGGGGTAGTGGCCGGCCTCGTTCGGATCGACGTTGCCGACGTACGCGAAGGCCGCGGCGACCGCCGCGATCGCCCCGAGGGGCGCTGCGACGCGCCGTGCGAACGAAGCGGGTGTCCCGGGGAGGAACGGGGCGGGCGGCCCGGGGAGGAACGGGGCGGTCCGCAGGGCCGGGGAACCTGCGGCCCAGGTCCCCGCCGGGTCCGGCACGGGCCCGGTCGCGGGGGGATTGCCGGGGTCCGGCGCGCCGGCCGGGTCCGGGGAGGAGGGCCGGGGCTCGGGGTGAGAAGGTGTGGCGTCCACGCGGTGATTGTCCACGTTCGACGACGACGGCGCAGCCCGGCCGTGCCGGGCTGCGCCGTCGTTCGACATCTGCCGCTCGGTGTCAGGCGGCCGCGTGCTCCCGTGCCGCCGCGCGCTGACGGGCTGCCACGACGTCGTCCGGGTCCTTCGGGGTGCCGAGGCCGGCCATCTTCATCGCGCCGCCGACGATCGCGCCGAGCGCGATGACAGCGCAGCCTGCCCAGAAGCCGAGCGGGCTGTTGGCCACCATGAAGACGCCTGCGACGCAGAAGCCGATGAAGGCGATGATGGTGCCGGTCCAGGCGGCCGGGGTGTGTCCGTGGCTGCTGCCCGCCATGAGTTGCTCCTCGTTTCTGGTGCGATGTCGTGAGCCGGTGCTCGTGCTGAGCCGGACGCTCGTCAGTCATTGTCCCGTACGCCGGGACGCGCCCGGCTCGGGGGTCGGATCGGGGATCATTCCTCGCGGGTGGGGTCCTCGCCGCGGTCCAGGGCCTTCCAGAGGTCCTCGGGGCGGTCCGGGTCTACCGGCCGTTCCCGACGGGGACGGGGGCGGCCGTCGCGTTCGTAGCGGCCCGACATGGAGGGCCACTGCCGGCCGTATCGCAGGGCGAGCAGACCGGCGAGAAGCAGCAGCACGGCGCCGGCGGCGGTGACGTAGGGCCAGACGGTGTGCGTGAGGGCGTCGACGGTGGCGGCGGTGTCGCCGGTGGTGCGGGCGGCCTTCTCGTCGAGCGCGTCGGCGTCGAAGGCGCCGAGGAGCGCGGCCGTGGCGGCACCGGCTCCGCTCAGGGTCAGCAGCGCGGCGACGAGGACCCGTCCGGCGCGGCGGACCGCGAAGACGGCGACGAGGGCGGCCAGGCCGACGATCGCCAGCGCCGTGGGGACGCCGGTGACGTCCGAGCCCGTGGCGCCGAGGGAGACGGTCCCGCCGCCGACCGACGTGGTGCCCTCGGCCCAGATCCGGCCGGCGGCGAGCAGGACGACGGTCGCGCCGGCGGCGCCGAGGAACAGGGCGGCGGCAAGGCTGCGGCGGCGGCTCGTGGCGGCCGTCGCGGCTGCGGCTCGGGGCTGGGGTACGGGTACGGCACTCACGTACCCACTATCCCTTACCGCCGCTTCGTTCACCCAGGCGGTTGGCCGTGTGGACGGCGCGCAGCACGGCGGCCGCCTTGTTGCGGCACTCCGTGTCCTCCGCGACCGGGTCGGAGTCGGCCACTACACCTGCTCCGGCCTGGACGTAGGCGGTGCCGTCGCGCAGCAGGGCGGTGCGGATGGCGATGGCGGTGTCGGAGTCGCCCGCGAAGTCGAGGTAGCCGACGCAGCCGCCGTAGAGGCCGCGGCGGGAGGGCTCGAGTTCGTCGATGATCTGCATGGCGCGGGGCTTGGGCGCGCCCGAGAGGGTGCCCGCGGGGAAGCAGGCGGTGAGCACGTCGAAGGCGGTGCGTCCCGGTGCCACCTTGCCGGTGACGGTGGAGACGATGTGCATGACGTGGGAGTACCGCTCGATCGACATGAAGTCGACGACCTCGACGCTGCCGGGCTCGCAGACACGGCCCAGGTCGTTGCGGCCGAGGTCGACGAGCATCAGGTGCTCGGCGCGCTCCTTCGGGTCGGCGAGGAGTTCCTCCGCGAGGTCGTTGTCCTCCTGGGGGGTGGCGCCGCGCGGGCGGGTGCCGGCGATGGGGTGGACCATCGCGTGCCCGTCCTCGACCTTGACCAGGGCCTCCGGGCTGGAGCCGACGACGTCGAAGCCGTCGAAGCGGAAGAGGTACATGTACGGCGAGGGATTGGTGGCCCGCAGCACCCGGTAGACGTCCAGCGCGCTCGCGGCGCACGGGGTCTCGAACCGCTGCGAGGGAACGACCTGGAAGGCCTCGCCGGCGCGGATGCGCTCCTTCACGTCCTCGACGGCCGCCTGGTAGTCCGTGCCGCCCCACAGGGTGGAGAACTCCGGCAGCTCGGAGGCGGGCAGCGCGGTGGGCGGGGAGGCGAGCGGCCCGGCGAGGTCGGACTCCATGGCGTCGAGGCGGGCGACGGCGTCCGCGTAGGCCTCGTCGACGCCGGTGTCGAGGTCGTTGTGGTTGATCGCGTTGGCGATCAGCAGGACCGTGCCGTCCCAGTGGTCGAGGACGGCGAGGTCCGACGTGAGGAGCATCGTCAGCTCGGGCAGTCCCAGGTCGTCCCGCTCGCCGGGGCCGATCTTCTCCAGCCGGCGGACGATGTCGTAACCGAGGTAGCCGACCATGCCTCCGGTGAACGGCGGCATCCCGGAGGCCAGGTCGCGCGGGGTGTGCAGGGTCTCGACGGTCTCGCGCAGCGCGTGCAGCGGATCTCCGTCGACCGGCACGCCGACCGGCGGGTTGCCCAGCCAGTGCGCCTGCTCGTCGCGGACGGTCAGCGTGGCGTCGGAGCGTACGCCGATGAAGGAGTAGCGGGACCACAGCTGGGCCGTGCGGCCGTTCTCCGCGGACTCCAGCAGGAACGTGCCCGGGCGTTCCGCGGCGAGCTTGCGGTACAGCCCGACGGGTGTGTCGCCGTCCGCGAGCAGCCGGCGGCTGACGGGGATGACGCGGCGGTCGGCGGCGAGCTTGCGGAACGTCTCGAGATCCATGGCGCCAGACCCTACTTGCCGAGAAGTACGTCGGTGTCGAAGCAGGTGCGGGCCCCGGTGTGGCAGGCGGCGCCGACCTGGTCGACCTTGACGAGGACGGTGTCGGCGTCGCAGTCGAGGGCCACGGACTTCACGTGCTGCACATGGCCGGAGGTGTCCCCCTTGACCCAGTACTCCTGGCGGCTGCGGGACCAGTAGGTGCACCGGCCGGTGGTCAGGGTGCGGTGCAGGGCCTCGTCGTCCATCCAGCCGAGCATCAGCACCTCACCGGTGTCGTACTGCTGGGCGATGGCGGGGACGAGTCCGTCGGCGCTCCGCTTGAGGCGGGCGGCGACGGCCGGGTCGAGGCTGCTGGCGGGGACGCTGGGGACACTGCTGGTCATACCGCCATTGTGCCGTGCCGAAGTGGGTGACCGGGCGGTGCGTCCACTGGGCGGACCCGGTGTGCCCCCCGTACGCTGGCGGGCATGTCGACCCATGCCAAGCGTGAACGACTCCTGCTCGCGGACCTGTTGGAGGCGGCCGGCCCGGACGCGCCGACCCTGTGCGACGGGTGGCTGACCCGGGATCTCGCGGCCCATGTGGTGATGCGTGAGCGGCGGCCCGACGCGGCGGGCGGGATACTGCTCAGCGCGCTCAAGGACAGGGCCGAGCGGATCCAGGCCGAGTTCGCCGCCAAGCCGTACGAGGAGCTGGTCCACCTCATCCGTACGGGACCGCCGCGGATGTCCCTGTACGGGATCAAGCAGATCGACGAGGCCGCCAACACGGTGGAGTTCTTCGTGCACGCCGAGGACGTGCGGCGGGCGCAGCAGGAGTGGACGCCGCGTGCGCTGGACCGTGTCTTCGAGAACGCGCTGTGGTCGCGCCTGGAGAAGGGCGCGCGGCTGCTGGGCCGGAAGTCGCCCGTGGGTCTGGTGCTGCGCAGGTCGAACGGTCAGACGGCGGTGGCGCACAAGGGCACGCCGGTGGTGACGGTGACCGGCGAGGCGGGCGAGCTGACCCTGTTCGCGTTCGGACGGCAGGACACGGTGCGTGTCGAACTGGACGGCGACAAGGACGCGATCGCCAGGCTGCGCGAGGTGAGGCTCGGCTTCTGAACCCTGCTCTCCGAGGGTCGGCGGCTCGCGGGATGGCGTCAGCGGCCCAGTGCCCACCGTGCGGTCGGCTTCTGTGCGCGCCGAAGGTCCCGGTCCGGGACGCGGGGGCCGGCCCGCCGCGCCTCGAGCCGCTCAGGGCCGGCAGGAAGCCGGCCGGGACGGTCACCGGGCGAGGAGGACGACGAGGGCCGGGGACCGGCCCTCGAACCCGGCGCCGGAGGCGAGGGAGCCGGCCAGGCGCACATGGGACGGCATGACGGTTACGGCACCGGCGCGGCCGGTGGCTCGTGCAGCCACCGGCCGGGCTTCGGTGCCCGCACACAGGCGGTCACGGTCCGGGGTGTGCCGGGGCACACCGCCGTGCAGCACCGACTGCCCCTAGGAATCCAGCAGTCGGCGTGCGGTGAGCGCGAGGGAGACCTCGACGACGTCGGTCGGCCGGGACAGCGAACGGCCGGTGAGCTGTTCGAAGCGGCGGAGCCGGTTGAGGACGGTGTTGCGGTGGCAGTAGAGCCGCGTCGCCGCGCGCTGCGCGGAGCCCTCCGCGTCGAGCCACGCGGTGAGCGTGTCGACGAGAAGGTCGCGGTCGGTCGGGTCGATCGCGTACAGCGGCCCCAGTACGCGATCGGCGAGCGCACGGCCGAGGTTCGGGGAGGAGACGACGACGGCGGCGGGCAGGTGGTCGTCGAGGAGCACGACACCGCCGTCGCGAGGGCAGGCACGCAGCGCGGTGCCGGCGAGCCTTCTGCCCTCGCCGATGGCGGCGAGTCCGACGACCGCCGAGCCGACTCCCACGCGGACGCCGGGGGCCGCGTGCAGCCCGGCGGCGAGTTCGGCGGGGTCGACGGACACGACGGAGGGAGCGACCGCGGCAGGTGCGGCAGGGGCGCCGACGGCGGGGTTGCCGGCGTCGGGTGCGGCGGCTTCGGCCCCGGCGGGTGCGCCGTCCACCGCGCCGGTCCCGGCCGGATCGGCGCAGCGGCGGGTGCCGCCTCCGGCCCGCTCGTCCACCAGGTGCACGATCCCCAGTTCCGCCTCCGGGGTGGAGTGCCACACCACGGGCACGCCCGGCGGCAGCGTCACCAGCGGCCCGGCCGTGTGCGGATGGGCCGAGGCGGCCGCGATCACCACGAAGCGGCCGTCCTCCGGCACGCCGAGCAGCGTCGAGGCGTCGGGCAGGTCGGTGATGCGGGCCGTACCGTCCAGCAGTGCCGCGGTCGTCAGCCGCAGCCGGTTCTCCCTGCGCCACGCCATCCGGCGTTCGGCCTGCCGGTAGGCGTCGGCGACTATGGCGCAGTGCTCGTCGACGAAGTTCCAGACGTCCGCGGCGACATGGACGAGCAGCCGCATGTCCTCGGGGTGGCGTCGCGCGGTCTCGTCCACCAGCCCCTGCCACACCATCGCCCCGCCCATCCGGAACGCGTGCAGCACGGCGTCGAGCGGGACGTCCTGCTCGGCGCGGGCGGCGCCGATCATCCGCGAGGTGCGCCGGGCGATGTCCCGGCACTCACGGGGACGGATCAGGGAGGCGACGTTGTGGCGGAGCGACTGGTGCACCTCCTGCCACACCTCGGCGGCGTCGGCCTCGATCGCGACGCGGTACGCGGGTTCCTGCTCGCGCAGTTCGCCGACCAGGCTGGTGGTCAGTCCCGCGACGTCGTCCAGCAGTACCTGGGCGGCCCGGTGAAGTACGGCGACGGCCTCCGCGTCCAGCAGGGAACGGGTGCGGGGCAAAGCCGCGTGGGGCGTGGGAACCGCCCTGACGCGCGAACGTACGAGATTCGACATGGGCGGCCTCCACCGGAGTCGGCTCGCTCCGGTGCCGCGGGAAACGGGCGCACCGGATCTACCTGACGCTCGCAGAATGGCATACCGCCCAGTCGGTACCCAGGGGTTTGCGGCATTCTCCTCATCACGGTCCAGCAACGCGGGCGGGTGTCCTCAGTGCCCGGACCGCTCCAGAAGGCGTGCGAGTTCGGTCCGGGAGCGGACTCCCAGCAGCGCGAACACATTGCGCAGATGATGGTCGACGGTCCTCGTGCTGACGGAGAGACGCAGTGCCACCTCCCGGTTGGTCGCGCCCTCCGCGACGTGGCGGGCGATCCGCCGCTGCTGTGGTGTGAGCCGGTCCAGCGCGACGCCCGCGGTGTCGCCGGACGCCGCCTCACCGGCCACCGACTCACCGGCCGCTCGCAGCTCGCCGCTCGCGCGTTCGGCCCAGCTGCGTGCCCCGCAGCGCTCGAAGGCGACGAGCGCGTCCCGCAGCGGAACGCGCGCCTCCCGCGTCCTGCGCCTGCGCCGCAGCCAGTGCCCGTAGAGCAGCAGGGTGCGGGCGCGCTCGAAGTCGCCGCCCGCCCGGTCGTGGTGGGCGAGGGCCTCCCCGTAGCGGGCGTCGGCCTCCTCCGGCGGCGCGAGCAGAGCCCGGCAGCGGGCCAGCTGGGCGGGTGCTAGCGGGTCCGCGGTGCCCGCCGCCCAGAGCTGGAACTCCTCGACCGCCCCGGCCGTGCCCGCCGCCCGGCCGGCCAGCACGGCCGCTTCCACGAAGCACGGCACGGCGAGCATCCTGACCGCGAAGTGGCCGCGTCGCGGCCCCGGCACGACGAGAGGGTGCAGGCGGGCGGCCGCCTGTGCGCACCTGCCCGCCGCGAGGTCGGTCCGGGCCACGGCCCAGACGGCGAGGCATGCGGCCTGGGCGAGGCCGTGCGCCGCGGCGGCGGACTCGGCGGCGCCGGCGTGTTCGGCGCAGGCGGCGGCATCGCCCTCCACGGACGCGGTCAGGGCGAGCACGGCGTGCAGATGCGCGGCGTCGTTGCGCCGGGACAGCCGGCCGGCGGCGCGCAGTCCCTCGTGGGCGTGCACGCGGGCGGACGCGTGCCGGCCGGCGCGCAGCTCTCCGTACGCGAGGTGCTCCAGCGCCTGGGGCAGCAGCGCATCGGGCCCGTGGGCCCGTACGGCGGCCAGCGCCCTGGCGCCCGCCCGGCAGGCGGCGTCCACGTCTCCGACGACGAGTGCGGCGTCCACCGCGCGCATCAGCGCGGCCGGGTCACCGGCGCGTCCAGCCGCCTCGACACAACTGCGCAGCAGTGCCTGCCCTTTCGCGGTCCGCCCGTCGAAGACGGCCCGTATCCCCGCGACGTATGCCGCGACCGCGTCTTCGCCGTGGGACGGAGACGTGACCGGGCCGCCGGCCCCGCCGGCACCCGGAGCGGCCGGGTGCGGCGCCGCACGGTCGGGTGCGGGCGTGGCCGGGCCGGCGGCTTCCTGTGGCGGGAGTGCCGTACCGATGCGGCCCAGGGCGTCGGCGTAGGCGGGCGCGTCGCCCATGGACCAGGCGGCGTCCGCCGCCGCCAGCAGGGCCGCGTCGGAGCGTGGGGCGTCGTGCGTGGCCAGGAGCGCGGACGCGGCGAGCAGGGACTCGTGGGCGTCGGCCACGGGGCCGTCGCCGAGGGTCAGCAGGCCTCGCACGTAAGGGGCGTGACCGAGGGCGGGCGAGGTGCGGACGCGGGCCAGCAGAGCGCGGGCCCTGCGGGGTTCGCCGTCCAGCCAGGCGTGCTCGGCCGCCATCGCGAACCGTACGCCGCGCCGGGTCTCGTCGGCCGTGAGCTCGGCGGCCCGGGCGAGTGCGGTGGCGCGGTCGGTGTGCGCGAGGGGCGGGGCCGCCGCCCCGGTCAGCGCCTCGGCGAGGAACGGGTCGTAGCCGCCTGCCGCGCAGGCCCGCTGGACCAGGCGCGGGAGTGCGAGATGGGGGCCGTCGAGCGCGGCGGCCAGCAGCCGGTGTGCGGCGCGGCGGCGCGGCAGAGGTGCGCGCCGCAGCAGTGCCGTGCGAAGCAAAGGGTGGATGAAGCGGATGCGCGTGCCGTCGCCGTGGACCGCGCCGGCGCGTTCGGCGGGCAGCAGCCGGGCCGGGTCGACGCCGGCCAGTCGTGCCGCGCGGGTCAGCAGCGCCGCGTCCGCGCCGGTTCCGTCCGGCTCGTGTTCCTCGGCCGCCGCGGCGAGCAGCAGCAGGAGCCGGGTGTCCGGGGGCAGCGCCCGAACCGCACAGGCGTACGCGTCGAGGATGTCGTCCGCTCCGGGCAGCGGGTGCGGCAACGGTGTGTGGCCGGCGATCTGGTCGGGAGTGAGGCACCGGGCGAGGGCGGTCAGCAGCCGCGGATTGCCCGCGGCCTCCCGGCACAGTTCGTCCCGTACGACGGGGTCCGCCGGGCCGTCCGTCAGCCGGTCGAGCAGCGCCCCCGCGGCGGTGTCGTCGAGCGGTCCGAGCCGTATCCGCGGCAGTCCGGCGAAGGCGTCCCGGCCGCCCGGGGCGTCGGCGGCGGTGAGCAGCACGGCGACGCGGTCGGCGGGAGTGAGGCGGCGGGCGGCGAAGCCGAGCGCGATGCGCGAGTCACGGTCCCAGGTGTGGGCGTCGTCGACGCAGACCAGCAGCGGTGCGCGGGCGCCGAGGGCCCTCAGCAGTTCGAGCAGTGCCGCGGGCGAGAGTCCCGCGCGGGCCGGGCCGCTGGCGGGCTCGCGCCAGGGGCGGCCGGGCACGGAGCAGAGCAGGGCGTGCAGCCCGCTGTACGGAAGGGACGACTCCGCGGTCGCGGCCCTGGTGTGCAGCAGCGTTCCCTCGCGATGGCTGCCGACGGCATGGCGCGCGAGCGCGCTGCGCCCGAGGCCCGGTGGGGCGGTGAGTACGAGGGTGCTGCCACCGCCCTCCCGGAGATTTCTCAGCATGCTTGCGATCACGGCGAGTTCACCGTTCCGGCCGTACAGCCGAAGCGGACTGCGCACGGTCGTCGATAGGGTCACATCTGGGAACTTACTCCCAGGTAAGTACCGTCCGGTAGAGGCCGGTCCGCACCGATGGGCCGCCTCCCAGCGCAAGGCGCCCGGGCTTGTGCGCCCGCACAGCACGTTGCCGGTGGCGGGCGGGCCGTCACCGGCAACGTGCGTTCATCCGCGCGTGATCAGCCCACGGTCACGCACTCGATCGGTACGCGATCACGAGGTGTGCGGGCAGTTGCCCCGGTACTCCTCGATGGTCGTGCTCGGCCGCGGCAGCGGGCAGAGGAACTGCTCGTAGCGGGTGTCGTTGTCGATGAATCGCTTCAGCCAGGAGATGCTGTACTTCGCGATGGTCGTGTTCGACGAGTTCGGAGTGAAGTGGGACGCTCCGTTCAGCTCCAGATAGGCCTTGTCGAGCGACGACGACAACGACTCGTAGAACGGCTCGGAGTGCGAGCTCACCGGCGCGATGCTGTCGCCGTCGGCCCCGACCACCAGCGTGGGCGTGCGCAGCTCCGGCCAGGTCTTGTCCGTGTTCCAGCCGGTCAGCGGGATCGCCGCCTGCAGCGAGGGCCGGTCCTTGGCGGCCTCCAGGGATCCGCCGCCGCCCATGGAGTGGCCCATCACACCGAGCCGGGAGCTGTCGATCCGGCCCCTGACCGAACTGCGCTGCGTCAGGTAGTCGAGCGCGGCGAGGAGTTGGTCGCCGCGGCTCGCGGGCTGGTCCCACGTGGAGTTGGTGTCGATGGTGAAGACCACGAAGCCCTGGGAGGCGAGCCGCGGGCCGAGCCAGGCGATGCTCGACTGGTACGCGGTGAATCCCGGCGAGACGGCCACGGCGCCGAACGTGCCGTCCGCGGTGGACGTCGGGTAGTAGATGGTGCCGCCGCCGAATCCGGTGACGGACCATGAGGAGACGGACGTCTCCGAGACGGCGTAGGGGCCCCTGGGCGCCTCGATGCTCGACACGGTCGGGGCGGGGCCCCGCTCGTACGGGTTGGCGGCCAGGGTGCCGGTGCCCGCAGTGCTGTCGGCGGCCTGGGCGCCGGGGATGAACGCCGTGCACAGGCCGACGGCCGCCGCGGCCGCGGCCAGCGCGGTCCGAAGCCTGCGGGTGCGGCTCCGGGAGGGGTGGGGGTGCTGCACGAGGGTGGTCCTCTCGGTCGTGGCGGAGCCACACCGGAGCGGACCGGCCCGTCGTCGCCAGGGGCCGGGGGGATGCACCGGTGGATACCGCCGTGTTGATGGCGGTACCACCGTCGGGGTGCATCCGGTCGGCGCACATCGGCAACTTCACCGGTCTTGGTGACCCGGCCGGACGGCGGGGTCACCAGGACCGGACGGCGGGGGTCACCGGGACGGACGGCTGGGTCAGGGACCCGAGGGGTCTCATCACCGGGACCGGAGGGCCGGATCACCAGCCCGAGCAGCCCCATCACCGGGACCGGACGGCCTCGTCACCGGGACCGGGCCACGGAGGACCCTCAGCGGACCGGGTGGCCCGCCTCCCGCAGCGCGTCCTTGACCTGCGAGATCCGCAGGTCGCCGAAGTGGAACACCGAGGCCGCGAGCACCGCGTCCGCGCCCGCGTCGACGGCCGGCGGGAAGTCGGCGAGCCGGCCCGCGCCACCGGAGGCGATCACCGGGACCGTGACGTGCCCACGGACGGCGGCGATCATCTCGGTGTCGTAGCCGTCCTTGGTGCCGTCGGCGTCCATGGAGTTGAGCAGGATCTCCCCCGCCCCCAGCTCGGCCGCCCGGTGCGCCCACTCGACGGCGTCGATGCCGGTGCCCTTGCGACCGCCGTGCGTCGTCACCTCGAACGAGCCGTCCGGGGTGCGCCGGGCGTCGACGGAGAGCACCAGCACCTGGCGGCCGAACCGCTCGGCGATCTCGCGGATCAGGTCCGGCCGTGCGATCGCCGCGGTGTTGACGCCGACCTTGTCGGCACCCGCCCGCAGCAGCTTGTCGACGTCCTCCGCCGTGCGCACGCCGCCGCCGACGGTGAGCGGGATGAAGACCTGCTCGGCGGTGCGGCGCACCACGTCGTAGGTGGTCTCCCGGTTGCCGGACGAGGCGGTGATGTCGAGGAAGGTCAGCTCGTCGGCGCCCTCGGCGTCGTACAGCCTGGCCATCTCGACGGGATCGCCCGCGTCACGCAGGTTCTGGAAGTTGACGCCCTTGACCACCCGTCCGTTGTCGACGTCCAGGCAGGGGATCACCCGTACCGCGAGGGTCATGCGGCACCTCCATCGGTTCCGGTCGGCCGGTACGCCTCGACCTCGACCTCGACGACCAGCGAGGGGTCGACGAAGCCGGAGACCACGAGCATCGACGCGGCCGGCCGGACCTCGTCGAAGATCTCCTTGTGGGCGCGCCCGACCTCGTCCACGTCGCGGGCGTGCGTGATGTACATCCGGGTGCGCACGACGTCCCCGGCGCCGAGCCCGAGCTGCCGGAGCGCGTCGATCGCCACGCCGAAGGCGGTCACGGTCTGCTCGTACGGGCTGCCCGCGGCGATCTCGCCGCCGCGGACCGACGTGCAGCCGGAGACCAGGACCAGGCCGTTCGGCAGTTCGACGGCGCGGGAGTAGCCGAAGGACTCCTCCCACGGGCCGTCGGAGCCGACACGGCGCACGGAACCGGTCATTCGGACACCGCCGCGAGGGCCTCCTCGAGAGTGAACGCCTCGGCGTACAGGGCCTTGCCGACGATGGCGCCCTCGACACCCTCGGGGACCAGGGACGCGATGGCACGGAGGTCGTCGAGGGACGACACGCCGCCGGAGGCGACGACCGGCTTGTCGGTGGCCGCACAGACGTTCTTCAGCAGCTCCAGGTTGGGGCCCTGGAGGGTGCCGTCCTTGGCGATGTCGGTGACGACGTAGCGGGCGCAGCCCTCGGAGTCGAGGCGGGCCAGGGTCTCGTACAGGTCGCCGCCGTCGCGCGTCCAGCCGCGGCCGCGCAGGGTGGTGCCCCGTACGTCGAGGCCGACGGCGATCTTGTCGCCGTGCTCGGCGATGACCTTGGCGACCCACTCGGGGGTCTCCAGCGCGGCGGTGCCGAGGTTGACGCGGCGGCAGCCGGTGGCGAGCGCGGCCTCCAGCGACGCGTCGTCGCGGATGCCGCCGGAGAGCTCGACCTTGATGTCCATGGCTGCGGCGACCTCCGCGATCAGCGCGCGGTTGTCGCCGGTGCCGAAGGCGGCGTCGAGGTCCACGAGGTGGAGCCACTCGGCGCCGGCGCGCTGCCAGGTGAGCGCGGCCTCGAGCGGGGAGCCGTAGGACGTCTCGCTACCGGACTCGCCGTGGACGAGGCGGACGGCCTGGCCGTCGCGGACGTCGACTGCGGGAAGGAGTTCAAGCTTCGGCATCAGAGCGTCTCGATCCAATTCGTGAGCAGCTGGGCGCCGGCGTCGCCGGACTTCTCGGGGTGGAACTGGGTGGCCCACAGGGCGCCGTTCTCGACGGCGGCGACGAAGGGCTCGCCGTGCGTCGCCCAGGTGACCTGGGGTGCGCGGATGGCCGGGTTGGTGACTTCGAGGCTCCACTCGTGGACGGCGTAGGAGTGCACGAAGTAGAACCGGGCGTCGTCGTCGACGCCGGCGAAGAGCTTGCTGTCCGCGGGGGCGTCGACGGTGTTCCAGCCCATGTGCGGTACGACAGGGGCGTCGAGCGGGCCGACGGTGCCGGGCCACTCGTCGAGGCCTTCGGTCTCCACGCCGTGCTCGATGCCGCGGGCGAAGAGGATCTGCATGCCGACGCAGATGCCCATGACGGGGCGTCCGCCGGAGAGCCTCCGGTCGACGACCCACTCGCCGCGGGCCTTCCTCAGACCGTCCATGCAGGCGGAGAACGCGCCCACGCCGGGGACGAGGAGCCCGTCGGCGTTCATCGCCCTGTCGTAGTCGCGGGTGATCTCGACGTCGGCACCGACCCGGGCGAGCGCGCGCTCGGCGGAGCGGACGTTTCCGAACCCGTAGTCGAAGACGACGACCTTCTTCCGCGGTGTCGTGGTGGTCATCCCCAGATCCCCTGGATCCGCATGACGCCGGCGACCAGACACATCGCGGAGGCCCCCGCGAGGAGCACGACGGGGCCCTTGGGCATCTGCTGCTTCTTGAAGGAGTACACACCGCCGGCGAGGAACAGCCCGACGACGATGAGAACGGTCGACAGGCCGGTCACAGCGCACCCTTCGTGGAAGGCAGGATTCCGGCCGCGCGCGGGTCGCGCTCCGAGGCGTACCGCAGGGCGCGGGCGAGGGCCTTGAACTGGCACTCCACGATGTGGTGGGCGTTGCGCCCGTACGGGACGTGGATGTGCATGGCGATCTGCGCCTGCGCGACGAAGGACTCGAAGATGTGCCGGGTCATCGTCGTGTCGTAGCCGCCGATCATCGGCGCCATGTTCTCCGGCTCGGTGTGCACCAGGTACGGGCGGCCCGACAGGTCGACGGTGACCTGGGCGAGGGACTCGTCCAGGGGCACGGTGCAGTTGCCGAAGCGGTAGATGCCCACCTTGTCGCCGAGGGCCTGCTTGAAGGCCGCGCCCAGCGCGAGGGCGGTGTCCTCGATGGTGTGGTGCGTGTCGATGTGCAGGTCGCCCTCGGTCTTGACGGTGAGGTCGAACAGACCGTGCCGGCCGAGCTGGTCGAGCATGTGGTCGTAGAAGCCGACGCCGGTGGCGACATCGACCTTGCCGGTGCCGTCGAGGTCGATCTCGACGACGACGGAGGTCTCCTTGGTGGTGCGCTCGACCCGTCCTACGCGGCCGCTCATGAACTGTGCTCCTTCTTCAAAGCGCGAACCGCATCGAGGAACGCGTCGTTCTCTTCCGGTGTGCCTGCGGTGACCCGCAGCCATCCCGGTACGCCGTTGTCGCGGACCAGCACGCCCCGGTCGAGGATCCGCCGCCACGCCGCCTGGGCGTCGTCGAACCGGCCGAACTGCACGAAGTTGGCGTCGGACTCGGTGACCTCGTATCCGAGCGCCCGCAGTTCCACGACCAGCCGGTCGCGCTGGGTCTTCAGCTGCTCCACGTACCCGAGCAGCGTATCCGTGTGCTCCAGCGCGGCGAGCGCGGTGGCCTGGGTGACGGCGGACAGGTGGTACGGCAGGCGCACCAGCTGTACGGCGTCGACCACGGCGGGGTGCGCGGCCAGGTAGCCGAGACGCAGTCCGGCGGCGCCGAACGCCTTGGACATGGTCCGGGAGACCACCAGATTCGGCCGGCCCTCGATCAGGCGCAGCAGCGAGGGGCGGTGGCTGAACTCCACGTAGGCCTCGTCCACGACGACCAGCGACGGCTTCGCCGCCTGCGCGGCGTCGTACAGCGCGAGGACCGTCGCGGCGTCGACCGCGGTGCCCGTGGGGTTGTTGGGCGAGGTGATGAACACCACGTCCGGGCGGTGCTCCGCGAGGGCGGCCTCGGCAGCCGCGGTGTCGATGGTGAAGTCGTCCCTGCGCGGCCCGGAGATCCAGCCGGTGCCGGTGCCGCGGGAGATCAGACCGTGCATCGAGTACGACGGCTCGAAGCCGATCGCGATGCGGCCGGGCCCGGCGAAGGTCTGCAGCAGCTGCTGGATGACCTCGTTGGAGCCGTTGGCGGCCCAGACGTTCTCGCAGGCGACGCGGTGGCCGGTGGTGCGGGTGAGGTAGGCGGCCAGCTCGGTGCGCAGCTCGACCGCGTCCCTGTCGGGGTAGCGGTTGAGCTGCCGGGCGGCCTCGCGCACCCGTTCGGCGATCCGCTCGACCAGCGGCTCGGGCAGCGGGTAGGGGTTCTCGTTGGTGTTCAGCCGGACGGGCACGTCGAGCTGCGGCGCGCCGTACGGGGTCTTGCCGCGCAGCTCGTCGCGGATCGGGAGATCGTCGATGCCGATGTCGGTCACTGCCCGGGCACCTTCCAGTCGAACCTCGCCTTGAGGGCGGCGCCGTGCGCCGGCAGGTCCTCGGCCTCCGCGAGCGTCACCACGTGGTGGGTGATCTCGGCGAGGGCGTCGCGCGTGTAGTCCACGATGTGGATGCCGCGCAGGAAGGACTGGACGGAAAGCCCGGACGAGTGGCAGGCACAGCCTCCGGTCGGCAGTACGTGGTTGGAGCCGGCCGCGTAGTCGCCCAGCGAGACGGGCGCCCACGGGCCGACGAAGACCGCGCCCGCGTTGCGGACCCGGGCGGCGAGGGCGGCGGCGTCGGCGGTCTGGATCTCCAGGTGCTCGGCGCCGTAGGCGTTGACGACCTCGAGTCCGTCCTCGATGCCGGAGACGAGCACGATCGCGGACTGGCGGCCGGTGAGCGCGGGCCTGATCCGGTCCTCGACGTGCTTTGTGGCGGCGACCTGCGGCTCCAGCTCCCGCTCCACAGCGTCGGCCAGCTCCTCCGAGTCGGTGACGAGCACGGCGGCGGCCAGCGGGTCGTGCTCGGCCTGGCTGATCAGGTCGGCGGCGACGTGGACGGGGTCGGCGGTGGAGTCGGCGAGGACGGCGATCTCGGTGGGACCGGCCTCCGCGTCGATGCCGATCCGGCCGGTGAAGTAGCGCTTGGCTGCGGCGACCCAGATGTTGCCGGGGCCGGTGACCATGTTCGCGGGCGCGCAGGACTCCGTGCCGTACGCGAACATCGCGACGGCGGTGGCGCCGCCGGCCGCGTACACCTCGTCGACGCCGAGCAGTGCGCAGGCGGCGAGGATCGTCGGGTGCGGCAGGCCGCCGTGCTCCTTCTGGGCCGGCGAGGCCAGGGCGACGGACTCGACGCCCGCCTCCTGCGCCGGGACCACGTTCATGATCACGGAGGACGGGTAGACGGACCGGCCGCCGGGCGCGTAAAGGCCGACACGGTCGACCGGGACCCACTTCTCCGTGACGGTGCCGCCGGGGACGACCTGGGTGGTGTGCTCGCTGCGGCGCTGGGCGCGGTGCACGATCCTGGCCCGGCGGATGGACTCCTCGAGGGCGGCCCTGACCTCGGGGTCGAGCTCCTCGAGCGCCCTGGCGAGGGCCTCGGCGGGCACCCGTACCCGGTCCAGCTTCACACCGTCGAATTTCTCCGCGAAATCGATCAGCGCCGCGTCGCCGCGATGATGCACGTCCTCGCAGATGGGCCGCACCTTCTCCAGGGCGGCTTCCACGTCGAACTCGGCACGGGGCAGGAGGTCGCGCAGGGCGCCGCCCTCGGGGAGGGCGGCACCGCGCAAATCGATTCGAGCCAGAAACTTAGATCGCAGCACGCAGACAATTCTCTCAGACCGGATCCGGCCCCTGTTCTTCCGTATCACTGGCTGATATCCGTCCCGCAAGTTGACCATCACCACTAGCGTTCAGCCCGTCACTCAGCGGGAAGAACAGCTGTACGAGCCAACGAAGCGGAGGAGCGGCAGTGACCGAGCCGCTGGACGACGGGGTTCCGGACGGGCTGAGCCCGTCCGAGCTGCGCATGTGGAACGCATTCAGAAACGGAAGCACGCACGACCTGAGTGACACCGATCCCCTGCTGAACGATCCCTTCTCGGCCCGCCCCTGGGGCCCCGAGCGCAGTGTCCGCGCGTCGATCGTCGCCCGGCTGCTGCTGAACGGACCCGCCGCCCGGCCCGGCCGGGTGTCGGCGCTCAAACTGCGCGGCGCCCAGATCACCGGCACCCTCAAACTCGCGGGCGGCAACATCGCTCCGTACGTGGAGCTGAACGGCTGCCGCTTCGAGAACGAGCTGCTGATGCCCGAGGCGCACTTCGCCACCGTGCGCATGGTGAGCTGCGCGATCCCGCGCATCGAGGCGGCCAGGCTGCGCACGGAGGGCGATCTGCACCTGCCGCGCTGCCGCGTCGACTCCGGCATCCGGCTCACCGACGCCCAGATCGGCACGGACCTGCTGATCAACCAGATCCATGTCCGGCCGGACCGCCGGGGCCGGGCGATCACGGCGGACGGCCTGTCCGTCGCCCAGGACTTACAGGCCGAGCTGATAGAGACGTACGGCGAGTTCAGCCTGCGCGGCGCGAAGATCGGCGTCTCACTCAGCCTGCGGGGCAGCCGGCTGCGCGCGGCTGCGGAGCGCCGCGCGCTCAACGCTCCGCAGCTGACCGTGGAGCGCACGCTCTACATGACGGGGGCCTGGGTGAGCGTGTCCACCGGCAACCAGGGCGCCACTCCCCCGTTCGGGACCGATCCGTACGGCAACCCCGTCACCCGTGGCTCCCGGCTCCAGCCCTTCGAGTGCCACGGCGGCGTCCGCCTCGACGACGGCCGGTTCGGCGACGCGGTGGACCTCCAGCGGGCGAGGTTCGTGCTGAGCCCTCGCGAGGAGCTGTCGCTGCGCCGGATCGCCACGCCCGAGCTGCGGTTCAACGCGGAGCGCCCCGAGGAGGGGCGGGTCGTGCTGAACGGCGCCAAGGTCGTGACGCTGATCGACCTGGCGGCGAGCTGGCCGGGGCCAGGCGGGCTCGCGATGGGCGGCTTCGTCTACGAGAACCTGGTGCCGTACGAGGAGTTCCCGCTGTCGCGGCGGCTGGAGTGGGTGGCCTCCGCGACGCCGGAGTACTCCCCGGAGCCGTACGAGCGGCTGGCGACCGTGCTGCGCAACAGCGGGGAGGACGCCGACGCGCGAGAGGTGCTGCTGGCGAAGCACCGCCGCCGCAGGGAGACGCTGCCGCTGGCCGGGAAACTGTGGGGCTATCTGCAGGACCTGACGGTCGCGTACGGCTACCGGCCGGGCCGGGCGGCGCTGTGGATGGCGGTCCTGTGGGCGGCCGGCGCGATCGCCTTCTCACAGGTCGCCCCGCCGCCCATCAAGCCCGACGAGCATCCGGAGTGGAACGCGGCGCTGTACGCCCTCGATCTGCTCGTGCCGGTGATCAATCTCGGCCAGGACGGCCATTGGCGGCTGCAGGGCGGCTGGCAGTGGGCCGCTGCCGTGCTGGTACTGCTGGGATGGATTCTCGCCACCACCGTGGCGGCGGGCGCGTCGCGATTGCTCCGTCGCGGCTGAACCTCTTTCTTTACCGTCTCTTGACCTTCGCCCGGACAACCATTCCGCCTCTGCCAAAGCTTCACAGGCGCCCTCTGGCGCGGCGTTCACCTGCGCGTTTTCAATGGTCCGCACCATGCCATTGCTCCGCGCCATGATCCGTACCGCGCGCATGATCCGTCATACGCCGCGGCTCGCCGACGGCCTCACCCCGGACGGGGCGGTCCTGCTCGACGCCCCCGACGAGCGGCTCGCCCCGGCGCTGGTCGCGGCTGCCCTCGGTGAGTACGAACCGGCCGCGAAGCTGCTGGCGACCACACGGGAATCAGCCGAATGGGAGAACCGCGACCGGTACGTCAGAAGGCTCGCGGCCTTCGCCAGGAACCGGGACGAATGGCTCGGTGACTGGCTCGGCGCGGCACCGCGCGACGCCGACGCCCTCCTGGTCAAGGCCGAGCTCGCCGTCCGCAGGGCCTGGGAGTCGCCGGCCCGTCCGGAGCAGCTGCGCGAGGTGGGCCCGCTGATCGACGCGGCGGCGCAGGCCGAACCGGGCGACCCCGTGCCCTGGCGGATCGCGCTCGACCACGCCCGCGGCACACACGCCACGCACTCCGCCTTCGAGCTGCTCTGGGAGCAGGCCGTCCGCCGCTCCTCCCACCACTACGGCTGCCATGTGGCGGCCCTCAAATACCTGTCCGCCCAGTGGTACGGCTCACACCGCGAGTGCTTCGACTTCGCGGAGAAGGCCGCCGCGGACGCGCTGCCGGGCTCGCTGGTGCAGGCGCTTCCGGTACGGGCGGCGTACACCCAGCTGCTCGGCGGCGAGTCGCGGACCTCTGTGCAGGACGACCGGATCGACGCGGCGGCGGACCTCGCGGTCACGCTCTCCCGCGAGTACGGGCCCGGCGACCCGTGGCCGGCCGAGGTCCGCAACCTGCTCACGTACGTGCTGGTGGCGCGAGGACGCTGGCACGAGGCGCTCACGCAGTTCCGGCTGATCGGCCCGTACGCGACGTCCTTCCCCTGGTCGTCGGTGACCGAGGACCCGCTCGGCCGGTTCCTCCAGGCACGCGACGGCGTACGCATCGAGGTCGCGTCGGCGACGCCGCTGCGTGGACGGGGCCGACGGGTACGTCTGCTCGACCATTACTCTTGACCGCTGTGACCACCGCTCGCCTGCCGCTCTTCCCGCTGAACTCGGTTCTGTTCCCGGGCCTTGTGCTGCCTCTGAACATCTTCGAGGAGCGCTATCGCGCCATGATGCGCGAGCTGTTGAAGACCGACGAGGAGGAGCCGCGACGCTTCGCCGTGGTCGCCATCCGCGACGGCCGTGAGGTCGCGCCCGCCGCGCCCGGGATGCCGGACCCGACGACGACCCTGGAACGCGGCCCCGCCGCGGGCTTCGGCCCCGACCCTCTCCAGGCCTTCCACCGCGTGGGCTGCATCGCCGACGCGGCGACCATCCGCGAGCGCGGGGACGGCAGCTTCGAGGTGCTCGCCACCGGTACGACCCGGGTCAGGCTGCTCTCCGTCGACGCGAGCGGGCCGTTCCTGACGGCGGAGCTCGAGGAGCTCCCCGAGGAGCCCGGCGAAGGCGCGGGAGCGCTGGCGGAGGGTGTGATGCGGGCCTTCCGCAGCTACCAGAAGCGGCTCGCGGGAGCGCGCGAGCGATCACTGTCGACGGGCGCGGAGCTCCCCGACGAGCCGTCGGTCGTCTCCTACCTCGTCGCCGCGGCCGCGGTGCTCGACAACCCCGCGAGGCAGCGCCTGCTCCAGGCGCCGGACACGGCGACCCGGCTGCGCGAGGAACTCACACTGCTGCGCGCGGAGACGGCCTTGCTGCGCCACCTGCCGTCGCTGCCCGCGGTGGACCTGACATGGCGGCCGACGAGCCCCAACTGACGCAAGGGACACCTGCCTTGGCGAAGAAGACGAAGAAGCAGGCGGCCGGCACGCCCGCCACCGTGGCCCTGACTGCCGCGGGCACGGCCTTCACGCTGCACGCCTACGACCACGACCCGTCGTCCGCCTCCTACGGCGAGGAGGCGGCGGAGGCACTCGGCGTCTCACCCGACCGCGTCTTCAAGACCCTGGTCGCGGACGTCGACGGCACCCTGACCGTGGCGGTCGTCCCCGTGGCCGGCCAACTCGACCTGAAGGCACTCGCGGCGGCGGTCGGCGGCAAACGGGCGGCGATGGCGGACCCGGCGGCGGCGGAACGCACGACGGGCTACGTCCGTGGCGGCATCTCCCCGCTGGGGCAGCGCAAGCGGCTGCCCACGGTGCTGGACGCGTCGGCGTCGGCGCACGCCACGATCTGCGTGTCGGCGGGCCGCCGCGGCCTCGAGGTCGAACTCTCCCCCACCGACCTGGCCACGCACACGGCCGCGACCCTGGCCCCCATCGCCCGCGCCTAAGGCCTCTCGTTCGGATCCCCCGGGCTCCCGTGCCCCGGCACCGCGCCTCCCCGCGGCCTTCGGGCGCGGGAGGTGGGGACATACAGGGCGAAACGTCACTGCAGAGGCGTGGACGGAGCGTCCGGCCAGTCCGGCTCCGGGTCGCGGGGGCCGAACAGCGCCGTCAGCCCCAGGTGCACCACCATCGCCGCCACCGGCCATGCCAGCAGCGCCCCCTTCGCCCGCAGCTCCAGATACGCGTCGAAGGTGACCCCTTCGCCGGCCTCACGGGCCCGCTCCACCACGTCCTGCGACGGCCCGAACCACACGCCGATGCCCCAGCCCAGCAGGGAGGCGAACAGTCCGCCCAGCGCCAGGGCGAGCACCAGCGCGACGCCGCCGTGCCTGCGGAGGACGAAGACCGCGGCCGCGGTCAGCGCACCGAGGGCCACCGCCAGCAGCACGAACGTGCCGTCCGCGCCGATCGCCGCCTCGCCCTCCGTGTCCTTGAGGAAGACACCCTCGGAGTTCGAGATCAGGGGCACCCGCGGCGCCAGCCACAGCCACAGCAGGCCCAGCGCCACACCCAGCAGCGTCACGGCCACCAGCACGAGCGCGGCGTCCCGCAGGTCCTTCCGAAGCTCCGCGGCCGCCGCTGCCCGGTCCTTCGCCGTCTCGTGCGCGTACATCGAGGACGGCCCCGGCCCGGCGGGCGGCGCCTGCCAGGGGTTGTCCTCCCGGGAGGAGTCGTGCGGCTGGTGCGGCGGCGTCAGAGGTGCGGTCACCCCGCCATCGTGCCAGGCCCGCCCTGGCGACGCCTCACCGGACCGCCGCCCGCCGGTAGGCCCACGTCGCGACGGCCAGCGAGACGACACCCACGGCCGCGCAGACCGCGAGGTCGAGCCCGACGGCCGCCCAGTCGGGGCGGGCGTCGAACGTTCTGGCCAGGGCCTCGACCCCGTACGTGGACGGCAGCAGATCACGCGCGTACGAGACCGGACCGGGCAGCCGGTCGGCCGGGAGCACGCCGAGCAGCAACGCCGCCGACATGCCGAGCTGCCCCAGCAGTGTGGCCAGCTCCTGACGCGGTGCCAGCAGCCCGAGGGCCGCGCCGAGGCCGGCCAGTGCCGCCCCGGACAGCGGGATCACCGCGGCCAGCACCCACAGATGGGTGAGCGGCAGCTGGAACAGCACGCTGCCCGCGACGGCGGTCACCACCGTCCCGGGCACGGTGAAGGAGGCGTACGCCCCGGCGGCGCCCAGCACCACGGCCGCGGGTGGCACGGGCAGTGTGGCGTAGTGGTCGAGGCCGCCCCCGGCACGCAGCTGGCCGAAGTACTGGGCGAGCAGATTGAGCGCGACGAAGGCGACGACGAGCACGCTCGCTCCGGCGACGACAGCCCGCGCCTCCGCACCACCGTCGACGACTCCCCGCATCAGGACCATGATCCCGACCGACTGGAAGGTCGCCACGAACAGCAGCGGGATACGGGCGACCCGCGCCCGCGACAGCTGCGCCCGGTACACGGCGGCCAGCGCGGGCAGCAGCCGCGCCCTCGGCGCGAGCGGCGCGGCGGGCTCCTCCGCCGCCGTCGTCGCGCGTGCGGCCACCGCCGCGGCGGATTCCGCGGACACGATGCTCACGCCTTGACCAGCCCTTTCGTCGCGTTCCCCCCGAGTGCCAGATACACGTCCTCCAGGCTCGGCGTGGCCAGCGTGAAGTCGTCGAGCGCCGCGAACGCCGCACCGCCGGTCACCGCGGCGACCGCCGCCCGGGCCTCCTCGGGCGCGAGCCGCAGGACCCACCGCCGCCCGGACTCCTGCGCGGAGCCGCTGAGCGCGGCGACCTCGGGTACGTCGAGCGGGGCGCGGTCGCGCCACACGAGTTCCACCCGCACCTCTCCCGCCACGCGTTCCTTCAGCCCGGAGGGGCTGTCGCAGGCGATGACCCGGCCGCGGTCGAGGACGGCGACCCGGTCGAGGACGGTCTCGGCCTCGATGACGTTGTGGGTGACGAGCAGCACGGTCGCGCCGTGCTCGGCGCGGCGGCGGTCGACCGCCGCCCAGACGGCGCGGCGCGCGACGGGGTCCATGCCGGTGGTGGGCTCGTCGAGCACCAGCACCGGCCGCTGCCCCACGAGCGTCGCGGCGAAGCAGGCGAGCCGGCGCTGGCCGCCGGACAGTTTCTTCAGCGGGCGGGCGGCGAGGCCGGTCAGCCCGAGCTCCTCGAGGACGGCGTCCCGTTCGGCGCGGGCGTCGCGTGCGGTCAGTCCGCGCAGCCGTCCGGTGGTCTCCGCGGCGAGGGCGACCGTCAGTTCGTCGAGGGCGGTGGACTCCTGGCCGAGGTAGCCGACGAGCCGGGCGGCGCGCTCCGGGTGGCGTACGAGATCGTGGCCGAGGAGGTGGACACTGCCCGAGTCCGGGCGCATGAGTCCGGTGAGCTGACGCACCAGGGTCGACTTGCCCGCACCGTTGGGTCCGAGCAGCCCGAAGATCTCGCCGCGCCGCACTTCGAGGCTGATGCCGTCGGTGGCACGCACCTCGGGCGTCCCCGGCGCACCCCGTCTGCCGCGCGCGGCGGGGTACGTCTTGACCAGATCCCGCACCACGCACACCGTACTCACGAGGTACGAGACTACGGGGTCCGTCCGCCCCGGATGCCCTCGGGCCCCGGCTGGTCCGCCGTCGGGCCGTGCTCGGCGGCGGTCCTCACGTCGATCTCACGCCAGAATCCGGCCCGGATCGCATAGCGGTCGTGCTCGTCGATCTGGTCGTCCTTGTGCGCCAGAAGTCCGAATCGTGCCGCGTAGCGCAGCAGTTCGCCGTCGATGCGGTGCGGGATGCGGGGATAGAGGGTGGACAGCTTCTGCACATGCCCCGTCTCAGGCAGCCGTTCCATCCAGCGCCGGGCGAAGACCTGCCCCACCTCGAAGGGGTCGCCACCGACGGTGGTGATGTCCTCCTCGCGGTCCGCCCAGCGCTGTTCCGCGCTGGTGAGCTGGGCCAGTGTCGGCAGTGACGCCGTCTCCGGGGGCTCGCCCATCGTTCCGCTGCCGGGCCGTTCGATCCAGCCCCTGTCGGAGGACCAGCGCAGGGTGGCGTTGGCGGGTTGGGGGGCCGCGGGGGCCACGGTGTGCTGGCCGGGGGCGCGCAGTCCGGCGAGGTCCTTGGGGGTGGGCACGCCCTTCGAGGGGGCGGGCGCGGTGACCGGCTCCGCGCCGTTGTCCGTCGGGGCCGTGCGGCTGCCGTTGCGCGCGGCGTCCTCCGCGCGCTCGGCGGCCGCGGCGAGCGCGGACTCGGGGAGCGGTGCCGACAGGATGGCCGCGATCTCGGGCCGTGGCACCGGCGGCGGCGCGCAGATGCCGGTGAGTTCCTTGGCCCGCACCGCCCGGGTGATCCACGCCCGGTCGAGCACCCGGCGCTCGTCCGCCTCCGCGACGAGGTCCTCGGACTGGTTGTAGTCGCCGTCCGCGGCCTGCACGGCCCAGAGGTGGACGGCGACGCCGTGTTCCTTGGCGGACATCAGGCCGGGCAGCAGGTCGCCGTCCCCGGTCACGAGGACCACGTCGGAGCAGGCGCGGTTCCTGGCCAGTTCGGTGAGTTCCGCGTGCATCGCCGCGTCGACGCCCTTCTGCGCCCAGCGGCCGTCGCTGCGGGTCAGAGCGCCGAGCCGGACGGTGACCCGGGGCATGACCCGCAGCCGCCGGTGTTCGGGCTGCGGGACCCGGTCGGGGGCGCCGTCGAACCAGTAGATACGGAGCAGGGGCCGTTCCGTGTCGGCTTCCGCGAGTTCGCGCAGGCCCTGGATGAGGGCGGCGTGGTCGACGGTGATCCGCGATCGTGCGGGCTCTCCGGCGAGAAGGCTGGCGGCGGCGCCCAGCAGATAGCCGGCGTCCACCAGGACGACGCAGCGGTCCACGCGTTCCACCCTCTTTCGCGAGCTCAACGGTGCTTCGGGATCGGGGATTGTTCCGGCTTTCCTTCGAGTCTGCCCGACCACGGGAGGGTTAACGGCCGGAACTCGATCATCGGCGTGGCGGATCACGTCCGTACCGTCGCACCTGGGGCCGGTCACGGTCCGCAATGATCCAAAATGCGGCGGTTATACGGGTATGTGAGTCTGGTCGCGGCCCTGGCCCCTACACCCCCACAGGAGGCACCCCATGGCCAAGAACAAGAAGCAGGATCGTGCTCAGAACAAGTCCTCTGCCGCCGAGCGCGGCACCGAGCAGGCCCGCAGCTCCGCGATGGAGGCTCAGGCCGAGCAACGGGCGCAGTCGGTCACACCTTCCGACGTGGCCCACAAGGGCCGGCAGAAGCGCTTCGGCCACAACTGACCGGAGTGCTGACCGCACGCCTCGACGTGTGAAGCGCAACGCCAGAAGGGGCGCTCCCGTGAGAACGGGAGCGCCCCTTCTGCGTGCGCGGCGGCTGTGCGGGTGCGGTCAGCCGGCCAGGCAGGACGGGCCGAGGAGCACCTTGAGGTCGCCGAAGAGCGCGGGGTCGGGCTGGACCCGGTGCCGGTCGAGCCGCAGGACCGTGGTCTTGCGCGGGCCCTGGAGCTTGATCCGTACCTCGGTGTTGCCCTTGTGGTGGCTGAGGATCTCGCCGAGACGGCTGATCATGGGCGGGGTGACCTTGACGGTCGGGATGGTCACGACCACCGGGGCGTTGGTGCCGGCGGAGGACAGGTCGGGGACCATCAGCTCCATCGCGACCAGCCGCGGGATGTCCTCGCGCTTGTCGAGTCGGCCCTTGACGAAGACGACGGTGTCCTCGACGAGCTGGGTGGAGACGAGCTGGTACGTCGCCGGGAAGAACATGCACTCGATGGAGCCGGCCAGGTCCTCGACGGTGGCGATCGCCCAGGCGTTGCCCTGCTTGGTCATCTTGCGCTGCAGGCCGGAGATGATGCCGCCGATGGTGACGACCGCGCCGTCCGAGTGCTCACCGCCGGTGAGCTGGGAGATCGCGGCGTCCGTCTTGTCGGACAGTACGTGTTCGATGCCGAAGAGCGGGTGGTCGGAGACGTACAGGCCGAGCATCTCGCGCTCCTGCGCGAGCAGGTACGACTTCTCCCACTCGATGTCGGAGAACTCGACGTCGAGTCCGAAGCCCGGCTCGTCGGTCGCCTCCTCGCCCATGCCGCCGAAGAGGTCGAACTGACCCTCGGCCTCCTTGCGCTTGACGGCGACCACGTTGTCGATCATGGGTTCGTGGTGGGCGACGAGTCCCTTGCGGGTGTGGCCCATCTCGTCGAAGGCGCCGGCCTTGATGAGGGACTCGACGGTGCGCTTGTTGCACACGACTGCCTCGACCTTGTCGAGGAAGTCCGGGAAGGAGCTGTACTTCCCCTTCGCCTTGCGGGACTTGATGATCGACTCGACGACGTTCTGACCGACGTTGCGCACGGCGGTGAGGCCGAAGAGGATCACGTCGTCGCCCTGCGCGGCGAAGTTCGACATCGACTCGTTGACATTCGGCGGGAGGACCTTGATGCCCATGCGCCGGCACTCGTTGAGGTAGACGGCCGACTTGTCCTTGTCGTCCTTGACCGAGGTGAGCAGCGCCGCCATGTACTCGGCGGGGTGGTTGGCCTTGAGATACGCCGTCCAGTAGGAGACCAGGCCGTACGCCGCGGAGTGGGCCTTGTTGAAGGCGTATCCGGCGAACGGGACCAGCACGTCCCACAGCGCCTGGATGGCCTCGTCGCTGTAGCCCTTCTCGCGGGCGCCCTTCTGGAAGAGGACGAAGTTCTTCGCCAGCTCGTCGGGCTTCTTCTTGCCCATGACGCGGCGGAGGATGTCGGCCTCGCCGAGCGAGTACCCGGCGATGATCTGGGCGGCCTTCTGGACCTGCTCCTGGTAGACGATCAGGCCGTAGGTGACCGCGAGGACCTCTTCGAGCGGCTCCTCCAGCTCCTTGTGGATCGGCGTGATCTCCTGCTGCTTGTTCTTGCGCAGCGCGTAGTTGGTGTGGGAGTTCATGCCCATCGGGCCCGGGCGGTAGAGCGCGGACACGGCGGAGATGTCTTCGAAGTTGTCGGGCTTCATCAGCCGCAGCAGGGACCGCATGGGGCCGCCGTCGAACTGGAAGACGCCGAGGGTGTCACCGCGCTGGAGCAGCTCGAAGGTCTTGGGGTCGTCGAGCGGGAGGGAGAGCATCTCCAGGTCGATGCCCTTGTTGGACTTCACCATCTTGATGGCGTCGTCCATGATCGTGAGATTGCGCAGGCCGAGGAAGTCCATCTTCAGCAGGCCGAGCGACTCGCACTGGGGGTAGTCCCACTGGGTGATGGTCACGCCGTCGGTGTGCCTGACCCACACAGGTACGTGCTCGGTGATGGTCTCGCTGGACATGATCACGCCGGCGGCGTGCACACCCATCTGCCGGACCAGGCCCTCGACACCCTTGGCGGTGTCGATGACCTTCTTCACGTCCGGCTCGTTCTCGTACATCGCGCGGATCTCGCCGGCCTCGCTGTAGCGCGGGTGCGAGGGGTCGGTGATGCCGTTGAGGTCGATGCCCTTGCCGAGGACGTCGGCGGGCATGGCCTTGGTGAGCCGGTCGCCCATCGCGTACGGGTAGCCGAGCACGCGGGCGGAGTCCTTGATGGCGTTCTTCGCCTTGATCTTGCCGTACGTGCCGATCATGGCGACCTTGTCGGCGCCGTACTTCTCCGTGACGTACCTGATCACCTCGACGCGCCTGCGCTCGTCGAAGTCGATGTCGACGTCGGGCATGGAGATGCGCTCGGGGTTGAGGAACCGCTCGAAGATCAGTCCGTGGGTGAGCGGGTCGAGGTCGGTGATGCCCATGGCGTACGCGACGATCGAACCGGCCGCGGAGCCTCGGCCGGGGCCCACCGCGATGCCCTGGTTCTTGGCCCACATGATGAAGTCGGCGACGACGAGGAAGTACCCGGGGAAGCCCATCGAGATGATGGTGTCCATCTCGTACTCGGCCTGCTTCATCCGGTCGTCCGGGATGCCGTTCGGGTACCGGCGGTGCATGCCGCGCATCGTCTCCTCGCGGAACCAGCTCACCTCGGTGTGGCCCTCGGGGATGTCGAACTTCGGCATCAGGTTGCGCTCGACGAACATGCCCTCCGTCTCGACCTGCTGCGCGACTAGGAGGGTGTTGCGGCAGCCCTCCTGCCAGGCGTCGGAGGAGTCGATCGCGTACATCTCGTCGGTCGACTTGAGGTAGTAGCCGGTGCCGTCGAACCTGAAGCGGTCGGGGTCGGAGAGGTTCTTGCCGGTCTGGATGCACAGCAGCGCGTCGTGGGCGGTCGCCTCGTGCGCGTACGTGTAGTGGGAGTCGTTCGTGACCAGGGGCGGGATGCCGAGCTTCTTGCCGATCTCCAGCAGTCCGTCGCGGACCCGGCGTTCGATCTCGATGCCGTGGTCCATCAGCTCGAGGAAGTACCGGTCCTTGCCGAAGATGTCCTGGTACTCGGAGGCGGACTTCAGTGCCTCGTCGAACTGGCCGAGGCGCAGACGGGTCTGGAGCTCGCCGGAGGGGCAGCCGGTGGAGGCGATCAGGCCCTCGGACCACTTGGCGATGGTCTCCTTGTCCATCCGGGGCCACTTCTGCAGCCAGCCCTCCGCGTAGGCGTCGGAGGAGAGCCGGAAGAGGTTGTGCAGACCCGTCGCGTTCGACGCCCAGATCGTCTTGTGGGTGTAGCCGCCGGAGCCGGAGACGTCGTCGCGCTTCTGGTGCGGCTGGCCCCACTGGATCTTGCGCTTGTTGCGCCGGGACTCGGGGGCGACGTACGCCTCGATGCCGATGATCGGGGTGACCCCGGCCTTCTTCGCGGAGTGGAAGAAGTCGTACGCCCCGTGGAGGTTGCCGTGGTCGGACATGGCGATATGGGTCATGCCCATCTCGTTGCACGCGTCGAACATGTCCTTGAGCCGCGCAGCACCGTCCAGCAGCGAGTACTGGGTGTGGACGTGAAGGTGCGTGAAGGGCGGCTTGGTCACGGCGGCGGGCCTCCGAGGAACAGTGGGCGACAGGCTGCGAGCAGTCTGGGTGGACAGCCTGGAAGTCTACGTCGCCGGACCGACACTTCGAGGGGAAGCCGCGAGTGAGGCCCCTCGATGAGGGACGGCGGCGGATGGGACGCGCGGGCACTCCTGCGGGCCTTCACGCGTTGGAGGGGCGGAAAAGCCGTACCGTCCGCCATGCACCAGGAGGCACCCCCCGATGCCGGACCCGCAGCCCACCGCCGAGCAGCGCGGCGAGGAGATCCTCGCCGTCTTCGACACCGCCTTCGGCGAACTCCTGGCCGCCGACCCGGCCGCCTTCCGGGTCAAGTTCCGCAAGATGGCGGCCTCCGCGTTCGCCTTCTACCGGGGCACGGCGTGTCTGTTCTACAACGACCTGGAGCGGGAGCAGCACGCCGGCCCCTACCTGGACGAGCGGACGGGCCGGGTGTGGATCCACGGCGATCTCCACGCGGAGAACTTCGGCACGTACATGGACGCCAACGGCCGGCTGATCTTCAACGTCAACGACTTCGACGAGGCCTATGTGGGCCCGTTCACATGGGACCTGAAGCGGCTCGCCGCCTCGCTGGCCCTGATCGGGTACACCAAGGCCCTCGGCGACGACCAGATCACCGACCTGGTGCGGATCTGCGCCGCCGCCTACCGGGAGCGCATCCACGCCCTGGCGACCGGCGCGAAGGACGACGAGCTGCCGCCGTTCACCCTGGACACGGCGGAGGGCCCGCTGCTCGGCGCGCTGCGCGTGGCTCGCTCGCTCACCCGGTTCTCGCTGCTGGACTCGATGACGGAGATCCGTGACTTCGAGCGCCGGTTCGCGGCCGGCGGGGGGTCCGTCGAGCTGGACGCCGCCAGCCGGTACAAGGTCCTGGCGGCCTTCGACGGGTACCTGGAGACGCTGCCAGAGGCGAGCCTCACCCGTCCCGACTCCTACCGGGTGAAGGACGTCGTGGGCCGCCGCGGCATCGGCATCGGCTCCGCGGGCCTGCCGTCGTACAACATCCTCCTGGAGGGCAACAGCGACGCCCTCGAGAACGATGTCGTGATCTACATGAAGCAGGCACAGACCCCCGCGGTCTCCCGGCACATCACCGACCCCGCCGTGCGGGGCTACTTCCAGCACGAGGGGCACCGCACGGTGATCTCCCAGCGCGCCCTCCAGGACCACGCGGACCCGTGGCTGGGCTGGACGGAACTGGACGGCTGCGGCCAGCTGGTGGCGGAGATCTCGCCGTACGCGGTGGATCTGGACTGGTCGGACATCGACGACACGGCTCAGATCGCGGCGGTCGTGGCCGACCTCGGCAGGGCGGCGGCGACCATGCACGCCGCGGCCGACGACGAGAGCGGCCACTCGCTGGTGCCGTTCTCCACCGAGCGGGCCATCGACGCGGCGATCGCGGCGGACGAGGAGAGCTTCGGCGAGCTGCTCGTCGACTTCGCGCACAGCTACGGGGCCAGGGCGCGGGCCGACCACCAGATCTTCGTGGATCTGTTCCGCAACGGCCGTATTCCTGGGCTGTAGACCCGCCGGCACCGGCGGATCCTCTTTAAGACTCTCTTAATACAGGCATGGCACACTCGGCGGCGATGGACATCTCAGGGACGCGGCTCAGGGGGCTGCGGGCAGCGATCTTCACGGCACTGGTCGTGACGCTGTCCGTCGCCTCCCATGTCCTGCTGTCCCGGGCCCCGCTGCCGCTGACCACCGTGGCCGCTGTCACCGGGGGCGTCTTCGCGGTCGCCTTCATGCTGTCGGGCCGTGAGCAGGGCTTCCGCCGCATCGCGGGGCTGCTGATCCCGCTGGAGCTGGCCGCGGACACGATCTTCACCACGGGTCAGCACGTCTGTTACGGCCCCGCCGGCGGCCCGGTCGCCGGTTCGCTGCGCGCGGTCGGCTTCGACGTGCTCTGCGGCGGCGAGGTGGGCGCCACGCTGACGGGTGCCGCCCTGCCCGTGAACCGGCAGGGGCTCGCCGCCCTGCTGAGCTCCCCCGATCCGGCACAGCCGTGGCTGCTGCTGGCGGCGCACGTCGGTGTCGGTCTGCTGGCCGCGGCGTGGCTGCGGCGTGGAGAGGCTGCCCTGGCCGGGCTGGTGCGGACGGTGGGCACGTTCGCGTTCCGGCCGCTGCTCCTGGCGGTCGCCGCGGCGCACGCCCCCCGGGGTGCGCGCACCGCGCCGCGCCCGGAGCCGTACTCGCCCCGCTCCTCCCGTACGCGTCTGCTGGTGCACTCCGTGGGACGGAGGGGACCTCCTCGTCCGGTCGCGCTCTGCGCCTGACACGAAGTCCCCATCTTCTCTTTTCGCATCCCGCACACGTCCCCACGGAGTGAATGATCATGAGCAAGCGCAACAGCCACGCCAACAAGTCGGCGGCCCGCGAGCGGCTGCGCCAGGAGCGCGAGCGGCAGGCCAAGAAGGACAAGGCGCGCCGGCAGCTCGTCGTCGCGGGCTCGGGCGTCGCGGTGCTCGCGGTGGCCGGTGCCATCGGCTACGGCATCGTGCAGGCCAACAAGCCGGGCCACTGGGAGTCGGTGGCCAAGGAGTCGAAGGTCACCGCGCCGAAGAACACCTCCGGCGAGAACGGCACGACCGTCGTCATCGGCAAGGACAGCGCGAAGAAGACGCTGGAGCTGTACGAGGACTCCCGCTGCCCGATCTGCTCGACCTTCGAGCAGGCGATCGGCCCGACGGTCGACAAGGACGTCAAGGCCGGCAAATACAAGATCAAGTTCGTCGGCGCCACCTTCATCGACGACGCCACCAACGGCGAGGGCTCCAAGAACGCGCTGAGCGCCCTCGGCGCCGCGCTGGACGTGAGCCCCGACGCGTTCCTCGCCTACAAGGCGGCGCTCTACTCGGCCGAGTTCCACCCCGAGGAGAACGACGACAAGTTCGCCAAGGACTCCTACCTCATCAAGATCGCCGATTCGGTGCCCGCGCTCAAGAGCAACGCGAAGTTCAAGAAGAACGTCGAGGACGGCACCTTCGACGCCTGGGCCCTCAAGATGTCGGGGGCGTTCGACAAGAGCGGGGTCAGCGGCACACCGACGCTGATGATGGACGGCAAGAAGGTGACCGCGGAAGGCAGTGACAACGCGCCCATGACCGTACCGGAGTTCACCGCGGCGATCGACAAGGCGCTCAAGGGCTGACCGGCCCGGCCCCGTCTCGCGGGCCCCTGACCGACGGCCGCTCCCGGCCGCGGATCCCTGAACCCGGTCGCTCCCTGTTCCATCGCGACTCGCTGATCACCGGTCGCCGAGCGCCCCCTGACGGCGGGCGCCGGCGGTCCGGAGGAAACACCCGGTTTACCGCTCCGGATGGGCGGGCGAACTTTCCACGTTCGCCCGCCCTTTCGACGTACTGATCAGTAGTCTGATCGGCCGTGACCAGTCGATTTTCCTCAACTCCCAGTCGCCGCACGGTCGTCAAGGCCGCTGCCGCCACCGCCGTCGCCACCCCCGTCCTCGCGACGGCCGCCGCCTCCCCCGCCGCAGCGGCGGAGGAGGCTCCCGCATTCCTCCACGGCATCGCCTCCGGCGACCCGCTGCCCGACGGCGTCCTGCTGTGGACCCGTGTCACGCCGAGCGCGGAGGCCGTTCCCGGCTCCGGTCTGGGCGCCGACACCGAAGTGGTGTGGGAGGTCGCGGAGGACAGGGGCTTCACCCGGATCGCCGCCCGGGGCACCACCACTTCGAGGGCCGCCTCCGACCACACCGTCAAGGTGGATGTCCGCGGCCTCCGTCCGGGCACCTCCTACTGGTACCGCTTCGCCGCGGGCGACACCGTGTCTCCGTCCGGACGCACCCGCACCGCCCCCGCCCCGGACGCGGCCACGCCGGGGGTGCGTTTCGGTGTCGTGTCGTGCGCCAACTGGGAGGCCGGCTGGTTCTCCGCGTACCGCCACCTCGCCGCCCGCGGCGACCTCGACGCCGTCCTCCACCTCGGCGACTACATCTACGAGTACGCGACCGGCGGCTACCCGGCGGAGCAGTACGTCGTGCGCCCGCACGAGCCGAGACACGAGATCGTGACGCTCTCCGACTACCGGCTGCGGCACGCCACCTACAAGACGGACGCCGACCTCCAGGCGCTGCACGCCGCGCATCCGGTCATCGCGATATGGGACGACCACGAGTTCGCCAACGACGCCTGGTCGGGCGGTGCGCAGAACCACACACCCGGCACGGAGGGCGACTGGACGGCCCGCGTCGCGGCGGCCAAGCAGGCGTACTTCGAGTGGATGCCGGTGCGCGCCTCGACCGAGGGAACGGTCTACCGGCGGCTGCGCTTCGGCAGGCTCGCCGATCTGCATCTGCTCGACCTGCGCTCCTTCCGCTCGCAGCAGTCGGGCATCGGCAACGGGGACGTGGACGACCCGGACCGCACGCTGACCGGCCGGGCGCAGCTGGACTGGCTGAAGACGGGTCTCGCGACGTCCGACGCGTCGTGGCAGCTGGTCGGCACCTCGGTGATGATCTCGCCGGTCGCCTTCGGCTCGCTTCCCGCGTATCTGCTGGAGCCGATAGCCGAGTTGGCGGGGCTGCCCAAGGAGGGCCTCGCCGTCAACGTGGACCAGTGGGACGGCTACACGGACGACCGCAGGGAACTGCTGGCGCATCTGACGCAGCGGGGTGTCGAGAACACCGTCTTCCTCACCGGGGACATCCACATGGCGTGGGCGAACGACGTCCCGGTCAGGGCGGCGACGTATCCGCTGTCGGGCTCGGCGGCCACGGAGTTCGTCGTGACGTCGGTGAGCTCCGACAACCTGGACGACATCCTCCATGTCGCTCCGGGAACCGTCTCGCTGGTCGCGTCGGCGGCGGTGCGGGCGGCGAACCGCCATGTGAAGTGGGTGGACATGGACGCCCACGGCTACGGCGTCCTGGACGTCACCGCGGAGCGCTCGCAGATGGACTACTACACGATCTCCGACCGGACGAAGCAGGACGCATCGTCCTCCTGGTCCCGCTCCTATCGGACCCTCAGCGGAACGCAGAAGGTCGAGAGAGTGAACCAGCCGGTGCGCTAGGGGCGATTTTCAGCCAAGCGCTGCACCGCCGACGGAAGATCAGATCGCTACGACGGGTGGCGTGTTTTGCGCCATGAATACGGACACACCACCCGTCGCCGTCACTGCGACAGTTACGCGCGGATCTCAATCACCGGACACGGCCGAAACGTTTCTCCCCGATGTCCGCAATGCCCCATGGATTGATTGGGCTTGAAGGGTCCTCATCAAGATCTGACATGCACCCGTAATCTCCCCGCGGTGGCCAGGAACGGCCCCCTCAAAACCCCCCGCGAGGAGACGTAATGCGCGCTCTTGCCCGTATATCCCCCCGACTGCGCCACCGCGCCGTCGGTACGGCGATCATGGCCGGAACCCTGGCCCTCGCCCCGCTCTCCGCCCCGGGCAGCGTCGCGGCCCCCAAGGCGCCGGTGTCGGCCGCCTCCGCATCCGCCGCCGAGTGCGTGGAGGACGAGCACGCGGGCGCCGCGGCACGAGAGAGCCGCCCCGGCGCCGACCACGCCCACGAGCCCAACGAGATCACCGAGTCCAAGGCCAAGGCCATGGACGCCGATCTGAAGAAGAGACTGGACGCCGCGCGCACCAGCGGCCGTGGCTTCTCGGCCACCGCCGCGACCTCGATCCCGGTCTACTTCCACGTCATCCACGACGGCGAGACCGGCAAGCTCACCAGCACCCAGATCAACAGCCAGCTCGCCGTCCTGAACTCGGCGTTCGCCGGCCAGGGCACCGGCAACGTCGACTCGAGCTTCCAGTTCACCCTGGCCGGGACCGACTACTCGGACAACGCGTCCTGGTACAACCTGACCTCGGGCTCCACCGCCGAGAAGGAGATGAAGTCCACCCTCCGCCAGGGTGGCGCGAACGCGCTGAACTTCTACACCGCCAAGCTCGGCGGCGGCCTCCTCGGCTGGGCGACCTTCCCGTCCTCGTACAACTCCAACCCGTCCATGGACGGCGTGGTCGTGCTCGACGCCTCGCTGCCCGGCGGCTCCGCCACCAACTACGACGAGGGCGACACCGCCACCCACGAGGTCGGCCACTGGATGGGGCTGTACCACACCTTCCAGGGCGGCTGTAACGGCAACGGCGACTACGTCGAGGACACCCCGGCCGAGAAGAGCCCGGCCTACGCCTGCCCGGAGGGCCAGGACTCCTGCACCCGCAAGGCCGGTGCGGACCCGATCCACAACTTCATGGACTACACCTACGACGCCTGCATGTACCAGTTCACCTCTGGCCAGGTGCAGCGGATGAAGGACCACTGGACCGCCTACCGCGGCTGATCGGATCCACACCCGCCGCCCGGCCCGCCACCAGCGGGCCGGGCGGCTCCGTCGTCCCTCCCGCGGCCTTTCAGAGCGACTCGAGGAACCCGAGCACCGTCCGCCACGTCTGCTCGGCCGCTTCCTCGTCGTAGTCCGGCAGTTCGGGGTCGGTGTAGAGGTGCCCGGCGCCCGGGTGGCGGTGGACCTCTACGTCCGCGCCCGCCCGCTGCATCCGCAGGTACCAGGCGTTCAGCCAGTCGTCGGGCTCGAACGGGTCGGGACTGGCGACGTGCAGCTGCACAGGCAGGTCGTCCACCCGCACGCCCTCCGCGATGTCGGAGGTCCCGTGCAGGAGCAGCAGCCCTCGGGCCTTCTCGTCAGCGAGCGCCAGATTCTGTGCGAGCGCCCCACCGAGCGAAAACCCCGCGTACACCAGCCCCTGGTCGGAGTACGGCGCGGCGGCGCGGATCGCCCGCCGGAGCAGTTCGTCCGTCCCGATCGTCTCCCTGAGCTCCCTGCCCTCCTCCACTGTCTCCGCGGTTTGCCCCTCGAACAGGTCGGGCACGCGAACCTCGTGCCCGGCGGCACGCAGCCGGTCGGCGGCCGCGTGCACCGCCGGACGCAGACCGAAGGTCGAATGGAAAAGGATGATGTTCATCCGGCCATCCTGCCAGCCGCCTTCGCCACCAGGAGTCAAGGAGACATGGAGAACGTACTGCGCCCGCTCGCCGTCATAGGCGGAGCGGTCCTACTGGCCCTGCTGCTCGGCTGGGCGGTCGACCGGCTGCTGCGCCGCATCGACGAACGCCACCCCGAGACCCCCCTGTGGGACATGCTGCGCAGGTGCCGCCTGCCGTTCCAGCTCGTGCTTCTCGGAGGGCTGCTCAGAGGCGTCTACCACGAGACGCGCTGGGCCCTCGTCGAACGGCACGAGGCCGGGATCGGACATGTGCTCTCACTGATCCTGATCGGCGCGAGCGCCTGGCTGGTGGTCCGGGCCGTGTCCGCCGTGGTGGAGTCCACGTACACGCGCTACGCCTCCGGCACCCGCGACCGCGCCCGCGTCCGACGGGTACGGACCCAGATCACACTGATCATGCGGATCGTCACCGCGGTCGTCGCGGTGGTGGCGGTCGCGGCGATGCTGCTGACGTTCCCCGCGATGGAGAAGTTCGGCACGTCCATGCTGGCCTCCGCGGGCATCATCGGCATCGTCGCCGGTGTCGCGGCGCAGTCCACCCTCGGCAACCTCTTCGCCGGCTTCCAGATCGCCTTCGGCGACATGGTGCGGATCGGCGACACGGTGGTCGTGGACGGCGAGTGGGGCGTCGTCGAGGAGGTCACCCTCACGTTCCTCGCCGTACGGACCTGGGACGAGCGCCGGATCACCATGCCGGTGTCGTACTTCACCGGCAAGCCCTTCGAGAACTGGTCCCGCGGCGGCGTCCAGATGACCGGAACGGTCTACTTCCAGCTGGACCACTCCGCACCGGTCGCCCTCATGCGGGAGAAGCTCCAGGAGATCCTCGACGACTGCAAGGCCTGGGACGGCAGGGACTGGAGCCTCGCCGTGACGGACACCACACCGAGCACGATCGAGGTACGGGCCGTCGTGACCGCCAAGGACGCGGACGACATATGGACGGCACGGTGCGTGGTACGGGAGCAGATGATCGCCTGGCTGTGCGAGAAGCACCCCTACGCGCTGCCGCGGATCGCCACGTCGGCGGCGTCGCTGCCGCCGGAGGGCCAGTGGCCGAGGAAGACCCGGCCACCGCGGACGGAGGAGATCCACAGCAACAACGCGAGCGACTACACGGAGGCGGTGGAGACGCCGGAGACGGAGGGGAGCACGCCCCGCACGGGCCGCGGCTGACTCCCGCCCGCCGCGCACCGGGCCTGCCCCGCCCCGTACCCGCCACGCCCGTCCCGTCCTCCGCGGGGCGGGCGTCCGCGCCACAGGACGTGCACCCGTCACCGCACGGAGGGCGCCGTCGGTCAGGAGGCGGGGAGCACCCGCCGCATGGCAAGGTGCGCGATGCCCGCGTCCAGGAACTCCGCACCGTAAGCCGTGTACCCGAGCCTCTCGTAGAAGCCCAGCGCATGGGTCTGCGCATGAAGGTCGACGGCCGCGAGGCCGAGGTCACGCGCCGCGTCCTCGATGGCCCGCACCAGGGCCACGCCCACGCCGAGACCGCGGGCCGCCCTGGTCACCGCGAGCCGGCCGAGCGAGCCGACCGTGAGGTCGCCGCCCGTCTTCCCGACCGCCGTGGCCCCGTGCAGCAACCGTCCCGTGCCCAGCGCCGTACCGTCCGTGCCCACCGCGAGGACGTGGACCGTGTCCGACTCCTCCGCGTCGTAGGCGTCGTACTCGATGTCCTCCGGAACCCGCTGCTCGGCGACGAACACCTGCCTGCGGACCGCGAAGCACGCCTCGCGGTCGACGGTGCCGACGGCGACCCGCACGCTGTACGCGCTCACGCGCTCCGCGGTGCTCACTCGCTCTCCGCCGCGATCCGGTCCAGCGCCTGCTGGAGGTCGGCCGGGTAGGTGCTCGCGAACTCCACCCACTGCCCGTCCGAGGGGTGCTCGAAGCCGAGCCGCACCGCGTGCAGCCACTGCCGGGTCAGACCGAGCCGCTTCGCAAGAGTGGGGTCCGCGCCGTACGTCAGGTCGCCCACGCACGGGTGGCGGTGGGCCGACATGTGCACCCGGATCTGGTGAGTGCGGCCCGTCTCCAGCTTGATGTCCAGCAACGACGCCGCGCGGTACGCCTCGATCAGGTCGTAGTGCGTCACCGAGGGCTTCCCCTCCGCCGTGACCGCCCACTTGTAGTCGAGGTTCGGGTGACGGCCGATGGGTGCGTCGATGGTGCCGCTCAGCGGGTCGGGGTGGCCCTGCACCAGCGCGTGGTAGCGCTTGTCGACGACCCGCTCCCGGAACTGCTGCTTGAGCAGGGTGTACGCACGCTCCGACTTGGCGACGACCATCAGTCCGGACGTGCCGACGTCGAGGCGGTGGACGATGCCCTGTCGCTCGGCGGCGCCCGATGTCGAGATGCGGTACCCGGCGGCCGCGAGCCCGCCGATCACGGTGGTGCCGGTCCAGCCCGGACTCGGATGCGCCGCCACACCGACCGGCTTGACGATCACGACGATGTCGTCGTCGTCGTGCACGATCTCCATGCCCTCGACGGGCTCGGCGACGATCTGCACGGGGGCGGGCGCCTGCGGCATCTCGACCTCGAGCCAGGCGCCGCCGTGCACCCGCTCCGACTTGGCGACGACCGAGCCGTCGACCTGCACCTTCCCGGCAGCGGCCAGTTCGGCCGCCTTCGTACGGGAGAAACCGAACATGCGGGAGATGGCGGCGTCGACGCGCTCGCCCTCCAGACCGTCGGGTACGGGCAGGGTGCGGATCTCGGGAAGGGTACTCACCCGTCGAGTATGCCCTGTCAGTCCTTGTGGACTGTCCCGTCGGGGTCCAGGCCCTTGAACGACAGCAGCACGATCAGCACACCACCGCACACGATCGCCGAGTCCGCGAGGTTGAACACGGCGAAGTGCGCGGGCGCGATGAAGTCCACGACCGCGCCCTCGAAGACGCCGGGCGAACGGAAGATCCGGTCGGTGAGATTGCCGAGCGCCCCGCCCAGCAGCAGCCCCAGGGCGACCGCCCAGGGACCGCTGTAGAGCTTGCGCGCCAGACGCACGATCACGACGATCACCGTCGCCGCGATGAAGGTGAAGATGACGGTGAATGCCTCACCCATGCCGAAGGCGGCGCCCGGGTTGCGGACCGCCTCGAACTTCAGCAGATCACCGATGATCTCGATGGGCTCGTGGTGCTCCAGCTTGGCCACCACGAGCAGCTTGCTGCCCAGGTCCAGCAGGTAGGCCACGAGTGCCACCGCGAACAGCACGGCGATCTTGCGCTTGCCCTTCGGCGGCTCGGCGGGCGCCGCAGCCTCGTCGTCAACATCTGGCGTACCGATGACGCGCTCCGCCTCTGCCACGTGAGTCCCTCAACCTAGGTACCTGACTGAGGACGAGGGTACGGCACGCCTTCGCCGGGTCAGCCTCTGCGCTCCTGCTTCTGCTTGCACTCGACGCACAGCGTCGCGCGGGGGAACGCCTGCATGCGCGCCTTCCCGATCGGCTGACCGCAGCTCTCGCAGATGCCGTACGTCCCGGTGTCGAGTCGATGCAGCGCGTGCTCGGTCTGCTCCAGCATTTCGCGGCCGTTCGCGGCGAGCGCCATCTCGTGCTCACGCGTGATGTTCTTCGCGCCGGTGTCGGCCTCGTCGTCGCCCGCGCCGTCACCGGAATCCCGCATCAGGCCGGCGAGCGCCGCCTCCGAGGAGGCGATCTCCGCGTTCAGCCGCGCGGCCTCGCCCTCGAGATCGGTGCGCGCCTCGTCGACCTCCTCCTGGGTCCACGGATCCTCACCGGGCCGTACCGCCAGCTCTCCCGGCGGTGTCGCGGCCGCCGCACGGGCCGTGGGCACCGCCACCGCGCTACCGCCTCCGCCTGATGCCCTACCCGCGGTCTTCTTCGCTGCCACCGTCCTGGCTCCTGTCTGCTCGGCGGCCTCGGCCGCCCCCTCGGCCGCGGGCGCGGCCTTCTTGTCGGCGGTCGCCTTGTCGGCGACCTCCTCGGTGACCGGCCCGGGCGCCGGTTCGGCTTCCGGAACGGTCTTCTTCCCGGCCCTGCGGGCCGTGGTCTTCTTGGCGGACGCCTTCTTCGCGGCCTTCTTCGCCGTGGCCTTCTTCGCCGTGGCCTTCTTCGCCGTGGCCTTCCTGGCTGCCGCCTTCTCCGGCACCGTCCCTTCGGCAGCCTCAGCCGCGGCCTGCTCGGCCACCGCTTTCCTGGCTGCCGTCTTCTTCGCCGCGGCCTTCTTCGCCGCGGCCTTCTTCGCCGCGGTCTTCTTCGCCGCGGTCTTCTTGGCCGCAGCCTTCTTGGGTGGGGCCTTCTTGGGTGCGGCCGTCTCCGGCACTGTCCCTCCAGCCGCCTCAGCCGCCGGCACAACCTCCTCGGCCGCAGCGGACCTGCCGGCGGCCGTCGTCCTCCTCGCGGGCTTCGCGGTGCCGGTGCGGGGCTGCTCGGTCGTGGTGGTCTTCCTGGCCGTGGACTTCTTCGCCGCGGCCTTCTTCGCCTCGCCCGCGGACGACGTCTTCTTCGCGGCCCCGGGGCCTGCGGTCACCGGCTTCCCGGCGGCCTTGTCCGAGGCGACGGCCGCCCCGGACGTGGTCTTGCGGGCCGTGGCCGTCTTCGCGGCGGGCTCCCGGGAGGCATGCCTCCCGGTGACCGCCCCCGCGGCGGCGGAACGCGCGGACGCCGTCTTCTCGGCAGTCTTCTTCGCCACCATGGCCGCGGCCCCTTCACATATTGTGATCTTGCTCGCGAATCGTGCTGGGACGATAAATCGACACCAGCCCCGCGGCAACGGGGCACGCCGCCGGTTCGGCCCGCCCCTGGGCTGCGAGAAGCCGGCCTGCATCCGTTGTGCCCAGCTCCCCGCCCGGTAATCCGCCCGGCGGGACGCGACACGCACCGCCGACGGCGGTGTGGCCATTCGGGTCAACCGGGCCGCGGTCGTAAAGCGGTCGGCCTCCGCCCGCGTGGGCCCGTACACTGGGCGCAGCGAGAGGCGTGGATGGGGACGAGTAGCGTCGTACGCAGCCAAGAGCGACCCGGGGACGGTGAGAGCCCGGGGGCGAGCGCGATGTGAAGCATCACCCCGGAGCCGCCGGAAGAAAGCCGCGGAGACCCCGTGGCCGGTAGAACCGGCGTCGCGACCCCAATGAGGGGGCGGTGACCTGTGCACCGCCAAGGAGGGTGGTACCGCGGGAGCCGCGCCGCACCGGCGTTCTCGTCCCTCCGACGGAAGAGAAGCTGTCCGCCGGAGGAGTTCGTAGATGACACCCCCCCAGTACCGTCAGGTGCCGGCCCAGGTCGACCTGCCCGCGCTCGAGCACGCCGTGCTCGACTTCTGGCGCGAGAGCAAGATCTTCGCCAAGAGCCTCGAGCAGTCCGAGGGCCGCCCCGAGTGGGTGTTCTACGAGGGCCCGCCCACGGCGAACGGCATGCCGGGCGCCCACCACATCGAGGCCCGCGTCTTCAAGGACGTCTTCCCCCGCTTCCGCACCATGCGCGGCTACCACGTGGCCCGCAAGGCCGGCTGGGACTGCCACGGTCTGCCGGTCGAGCTCGCGGTCGAGAAGGAACTCGGCTTCGCCGGCAAGAAGGACATCGAGGCGTACGGCATCGCCGAGTTCAACGCCAAGTGCCGCGAGTCGGTGACCCGGCACACGGACGCCTTCGCCGAGCTGACGACCCGCATGGGCTACTGGGTCGACCTCGACGACGCCTACCGCACCATGGACCCGGACTACGTCCAGTCGGTGTGGTGGTCGCTGAAGGAGATCTTCAACAAGGGCCTGCTGGTCCAGGACCACCGCGTCGCCCCCTGGTGCCCCCGCTGCGGCACCGGCCTGTCGGACCACGAGCTGGCGCAGGGCTACGAGACGGTCGTCGACCCCTCCGTCTTCGTGCGCTTCCCGCTGACGAGCGGCCCCCTCGCGGGCGAGGCCGCGCTCCTGGTGTGGACGACCACCCCGTGGACCCTGGTGTCCAACACGGCGGTCGCCGCGCACCCCGACGTCACGTACATCGTGGCGACGAACGGCGACGAGAAGCTCGTCGTCGCCGAGCCGCTGCTGGAGAAGGCGCTCGGCGAGGGCTGGGAGGCCACCGGGCAGACGTTCACCGGCGCCGAGATGGAGCGCTGGACGTACCAGCGGCCGTTCGACCTGGTCGAGTTCCCCGAGCCCGCGCACTACGTCGTCAACGCCGACTACGTGACCACCGAGGACGGTACGGGTCTGGTCCACCAGTCCCCCGCGTTCGGTGAGGACGACCTCAAGGTCTGCCGCTCCTACGGTCTGCCGGTCGTCAATCCGGTCCGCCCCGACGGCACCTTCGAGGAGGACGTGCCGCTGGTCGGTGGTGTCTTCTTCAAGAAGGCGGACGAACAGCTGACCGCGGATCTGCAGACTCGCGGGCTGCTGTTCAAGCACATCCCGTACGAGCACAGCTACCCGCACTGCTGGCGCTGCCACACCGCGCTGCTCTACTACGCGCAGCCGTCCTGGTACATCCGCACCACGGCCGTCAAGGACCGGCTGCTCGCCGAGAACGAGGCGACCAACTGGTTCCCCGACTCGGTCAAGCAGGGCCGGTTCGGAGACTGGCTGAACAACAACATCGACTGGGCGTTGTCCCGCAACCGTTACTGGGGCACCCCGCTGCCGATCTGGCGCTGCGAGGAGAACCACCTCACCTGCGTCGGCTCGCTCGGCGAGCTGTCGGAGCTGACCGGCACCGACCAGTCGGGCCTCGACCCGCACCGCCCGTACATCGACGACGTCACCTTCGACTGCCCGCAGTGCTCCGGCACCGCGACCCGTGTACCGGAGGTCATCGACGCCTGGTACGACTCGGGTTCGATGCCGTTCGCTCAGTGGGGCTACCCGTACAAGAACAAGGAGATCTTCGAGAAGCGCTACCCGGCGCAGTTCATCTCGGAGGCGATCGACCAGACCCGCGGCTGGTTCTACACGCTGATGGCCGTCGGAACGCTGGTCTTCGACAAGTCGTCGTACGAGAACGTGGTCTGCCTCGGCCACATCCTCGCCGAGGACGGCCGCAAGATGTCCAAGCACCTGGGCAACATCCTGCAGCCGATCCCGCTGATGGACCAGCACGGGGCGGACGCGGTCCGCTGGTTCATGGCGGCCGGCGGTTCGCCGTGGGCGGCGCGGCGCGTGGGCCACGGCACGATCCAGGAGGTCGTGCGCAAGACCCTCCTCACGTACTGGAACACGGTGGCCTTCCAGGCCCTGTACGCCCGTACGTCGGGCTGGGCCCCGTCGGCGGCCGACCCGGCCCCGGCCGAGCGCACGGTCCTCGACCGCTGGCTGCTCTCCGAGCTGCACGCGCTGGTGGACCAGGTCACGCAGGCCATGGAGGCGTACGACACCCAGCGTGCCGGCAAGCTGCTCTCCGCCTTCGTCGACGACCTGTCGAACTGGTACGTGCGCCGCTCGCGCCGCCGGTTCTGGCAGGGCGACGCCTCGGCGCTGCGGACGCTGCACGACGTGGTGGAGACGGTCACGCGGCTGATGGCCCCGCTGACCCCGTTCATCACGGAGCGGGTCTGGCAGGACATGGTCGCGCCGGTGACACCGGACGCGCCGGAGTCCGTCCACCTGTCGTCGTGGCCGGTGGCCGACCTGGACGCGATCGACCCGACCCTCTCGTCCCAGATGGCTCTCGTGCGCCGCCTGGTCGAGCTGGGCCGCGCGACGCGTGCCGAGTCCGGGGTGAAGACCCGGCAGCCGCTCTCCCGGGCGCTGGTGGCCGCGACCGGGTTCGCCTCGCTCTCCGAGGAACTCCGGGACCAGATCACGGAGGAGCTGAACGTCTCCTCGCTCGCCTCCCTGTCGGAGGTGGGCGGATCGCTGGTGGACACCACGGCGAAGGCGAACTTCCGGGCCCTCGGCAAGCGCTTCGGCAAGGGCGTCCAGGACGTCGCCAAGGCCGTGGCCGCGGCGGACGCGGCGGCCCTGTCGCTGGCGCTGCGCTCCGGCGAGGCGCCCCTCGAGGTGAACGGCGAGACGATCATGCTCTCCCCGGAGGAGGTCATCATCACGGAGACCCCGCGGGAGGGCTGGTCGGTCGCCTCCGACTCCGGTGCGACGGTCGCGCTCGACCTGGAGATCACGCCGGAGCTGCGGAGGGCCGGGCTGGCGCGTGACGCGATCCGCCTGATCCAGGAGGCCCGCAAGAACAGCGGCCTCGACGTGGCGGACCGGATCGCCCTGCGCTGGTCCTCCGAGGACCCCGAGGTCACGTCGGCGCTCTCCGACCACGCGTCGCTGATCGCGGACGAGGTACTGGCGACGGACTTCGCGGGTGGTGACGCGGACGAGACGTACGGCTCGCCGTTCACCGACGAGGGTCTGTCCCTGACGTTCCGCCTGCGCAAGGCGTAACGGCTCGACCGCGAACGAACCGGGCCCGGCCACATGTTGGCCGGGCCCTTCGCCGTCCCCCGCCCCGCCCCTTCCCGAACCGCGGGGCAGCCCCCGGGTCCCGAGGCCGGCTGGGCCCGGGGCAGGCCCCCAGGCGCCGCCCCGGGGTGCCTGTTGCCGCCCTGCGGGCCGCGGTACACCGCCCCGGCGGGCCTTGTTGTCGCCCTGCGGGCCGCGGGTCGCCTCAATCTCCCTCTACGGCCCGGCGGCCGTGAGCGGGGGTACTTCCCACGACGCCAGGCGTAGAGGAAGTGCCCCCAGCCAGGCTCTCCCACGCCGCCGGACGAAGAAGACCAACCAGGCCCTTCCCACGCCGCAGGGCGAAGAGGGAGCACCTCCAGCCAGGCTGGCTTTCGCCCCGCGAAATCAGCCCCCGCGGCGGGAGCGCATCCAGCCCCGCCGGCGATTGAGGCACGGGGTCAAGGGCTGGGAGGGTACCCCTCTCACGCCGCCGGGCGGCGTAGGGGGCGGAGCCCCTGAAACACCGCGCGCAGCGCGGTGAACGGGTCCGCACGGAGCCCGTCACGCGGCGGAGGCGCACATCGGTACAGCGGGAAGAGGCGGGTAGGGGGACACGCCCCGCGCAGCGGCCACGCACCCGCAGCAACCACACCCACCCGCGCAGCGCAAAAGGCCGGGCCCTGGACGTGATCCACGTCCAGGGCCCGGCCCCGCAGTCTGCCGACGGCTACGCGCGCTGCGCGCGCGACCCCGTCAGTTGTCGTCCTCGTCGATCAGGAAGCCGCGCATCGGCGACGGCGCCTGCTGCATCGGCTGCGGCGCCTGCGGCCGCACCGGTGCCATCGGCTGGGTCATCGCCGGCGACATCTGCTGCTGGCCGCCGTACGACGGGCCGGACTGCGGCGGGCCACCGTGGCCGCCGTGGCCACCCATCGTCTGACCGCCGCCGTAGGACGGCGCGCTCGCACCGGCCGGGGCCATGGAAGGCGCCGGGGACGGCGGCAGCGACGCGGCGGCCGGCGTGCGCGGCGGTGCCAGCGAGTCGTCCGCCTGGGTCTCCAGCTGACGCAGCTGGCTCTCCAGGTAGGACTTCAGCCTGGTCCGGTACTCGCGCTCGAAGCCCCGCAGGTCCTCGACCTTGCGCTCCAGCGTGGCGCGCGCGGACTCGAGGGAGCCCATCGCGACGCGGTGCTTCTCCTGGGCGTCCCGCTCGAGGGCGTCGGCCTTGGCGCGGGCGTCCCGCTCCAGGCCCTCGGCGCGCGAACGCGCCTCGCCGACGATCTTGTTGGCCTCGGAGCGGGCCTCGGCGATCGCCTGGTCGGCGGTCTGCTGAGCCAGCGAGAGGACACGCGCGGCGCTGTCACCGCCGGGACCCTGACCCATCGGGCCGGGACCCTGCGGGCCACCGTGACCACCCATGGGGCCGCCCATCGGGCCACCCATGGGACCGCCCTGCATCGGGCCGGGGCCCATGGGGCCGCCGGGACCCTGGGGGCCGCCGTGGCTGGGACCGGCCGGCAGCTGAGGCGCACCACCGGGCAGCTGGGGGGGACCCATCTGCGGCGGCTGCTGCTGGACCGGTGGTCCGGATATGGCGGCAGGTACCGGTGCGCCCGGTCCGCCCGGGCCGCGGCCGTCCTGTGGCTCCGGAGGTTTACGCATGCCCTGCTGCTGTTGGTTCTGCGCGGCGGCACGGGTCGCCGCGGCCAGCTTCGCGCGCAGGTCCTCGTTCTCACGGAGCAGACGGGTCAGCTCGGACTCGACCTCGTCGAGGAAGGCATCGACCTCGTCCTCGTCATAGCCTTCTCGCAGGCGGACGGTCGTGAACTGCTTGTTCCGCACGTCCTCAGGAGTCAGCGGCATCTCTTCTTCACCTCTACGTAGTCGTCGGCAGTCGGCAGGACCGTATCGCTCACATCGAGTTCCCCAAGCCGCGCACGATGGAGATCAGGATGTAGACGATGATCATCAGAACGAAGAAGGACAGGTCGAGTGCCACGCCCCCGAGACGCAACGGCGGGATGAATCGCCGCAGAAGCTTGAGCGGTGGATCGGTGACAGTGTAAGTGGCCTCAAGAACGACCACCATCGCCTTACCGGGTTGCCATGAACGGGCGAACTGGAAGACGTAGTCCATGACCAGCCGGAAGATCAGTACGACAAGGAAGCACATCAGCGCGATGTAGACCACATCCAGTGCCACGCCCATCCCGCGCTTACCTCTCCCCTGGCTCTCGTTCGACCGGCCGTGCGGCCGGTCGTTCCCGGTGTCGTTTCTCAGCTCTGGTTGAAGAACCCGCCCTCTGCGATGCGGGCCTTGTCTTCCGCCGTGACATCGACGTTAGCAGGCGACAACAGGAACACCTTCTGCGTCACGCGTTCAATGCTGCCATGCAGACCGAAGACGAGTCCCGCGGCAAAGTCGACAAGTCGCTTCGCATCCGTGTCGTCCATCTCCGTCAGGTTCATGATCACGGGGGTGCCCTCGCGGAAGTGTTCCCCGATGGTACGGGCCTCGTTGTAGGTCCGCGGATGCAGTGTGGTGATGCGGTAGGGCTCCCGCTCGGACACGACCTTGGGCATGATCACGGGTGCGTTCTTCTCCATGCTCGGGCGTTCAGGTGTGATGGATGCCACGGGGGCGATTCGCGCCGGGCGTCCGCTCTCGACCGGGAGCGGCGCGGGCTCTCGCTGCGCGGGCGGTGCCGCCACCCGCACGGGCTCCTCGCGCTCCATCTGGCGGGGAGGCTGGTGCCGCCGGTGCTCCCGCTCGGGCTCCGGCTCGGGTTCGAAGTCGTCATCGGGGTCGAAACCCCGGCCGTCGTACCCATCGTCCTCCACGAGGCCGAGGTAGACCGCCATCTTGCGCATCGCGCCGGCCATTCTCTGAGTCCTCCGCTCTGTGGTGGATCGGCATTCGTCACCAAGTGCCCGCGATCCACTAGGTCTGCCCGCTTTGGGCGGGAATGACCATATTTTCTACTGTGGTCCGACTTGCTTCGCGACGTTACCCGAGCCGGGGTCGGACTCCGAGTACCGCCGTACCGATGCGTACATGTGTCGCTCCGGCCGCCACGGCTTGCTCGAGGTCCGCACTCATCCCTGCTGACACCATGTTCGCAGCCGGATGGGTCGCGCGCAGGCCGGATGAGAATTCCATCAGCCGCTCGAACGCCGCCTGTTGCCGGCCCGCGTACGGCCCGGCGAGCGGTGCGACGGTCATCAGACCGTCGAGCCGCAGCCCTGGAGAGCTCGCGACCGCCGCGGCCAACTCCTCGACCCCGTCCGGAGCCACGCCACCCCGCTCCCCCTGCCGGCCGGACTCGGCGTCCAGCGCGACCTGGATGAGGCAGCCGAGCTCCCGCTCCGTCCGCGCCGCGGCGGCGGAAAGGGCGGAAACGAGCTTCAACCGGTCCACGGACTGCACCACATCGGCATAACTCGCGACAGAACGGACCTTGTTGGTCTGCAGCTGACCGACGAAGTGCCATTGCAGATCGAGGTCCGCGCACGCGGCGGCCTTCGGGGCGGCGTCCTGGTCACGGTTCTCCGCCACATGACGCACACCGAGCTCGTGGAGGATGCGCACATCGCTCGCGGGGTAGGTCTTGGTGACCACGATGAGGGTCACCTCGTCCCGCTCGCGGCCCGCCGCCGCACATGCGGAGGAGATACGTTCCTCCACCGCCGCCAGGTTCTCGGCGAGTTCGGTTCTGCGGTCGCTCATGGGGTTTCCCGGTCCTCCAGCCAGACGTATCCGGCGAGCCGCCCCGTCGTGCGGTCGCGGCGGTACGAGTAGTGGTCGCGCGATTCGAGTGTGCAGACCGGCGACTTCCGGCGGTCGCGCACTCCGAGCGCCTCGAGCTGGGCGTGCACGGCGGCCGTGACGTCCACGGCAGGGGTGCCCCAGCTGGTCTCCGACCAGGCGGCCGGTTCGACCGCGGTCACATCCGACCGCATCTGCTCGGGGACTTCGTAACAACGACCGCAGACGGCCGGTCCAGTACGGGCGATGATGCGTTCCGGCTCGGCGCCCAGTTCCCTCATCGCCTCGACCGCGGCGGGCACGACGCCCGCGACCGCTCCCGGGCGGCCGGCGTGTGCCGCACCCACCACTCCGGCGACCGGATCGGCGAGCAGGACCGGTGTGCAGTCCGCGGTGAGGACGGCGAGGGCGAGACCACGCCGCGCCGTGACCAGCGCGTCGACCTCCGGGGCCGCGCCGTCCCCCCACGGCCCGTCGACCCGGGCGACGTCCCTGCCGTGGACCTGGTTCATCCAGACGACCTGCCCCGGGTCGAGCCCGAGGGACTTGGCCGCGATCGCCCGGTTGGCCAGCACGGCCTCGGGGTCGTCACCGACCGCGCCGCCGAGGTTGAGCTCCTCGTACGGAACGGCGCTCACCCCGCCCCACCTGTCGGTGAAGGCGAAGTGCGCGCCGTTCTCGTGTATCGCGTCGTGCCGCACTGTCACTTCAGGAAGTCCGGGACATCCAGCTCTTCGGCCTGGCTGTCCGCGTACGGGCGGGCCGGCGGGACCTGCGCCGAACCGGAGGGCTGTCCCAGGTCGCCGGCGACCGGAGCGGGCTCGGCCGGCACGGGCTCGTCACGGACGGGCACGGTGCCGAGTCCGCCGGCGGGGCGGGAGCCGTCGCCGGTGCGGGCCGGGGCCGGGGACGGCTCCTCGCGCTTGGCGGAGGTGGAGCCGATCACGTTCTCCCGGCGGGTCGGCGGCTGACCGCCGTCGAAGCCGGCGGCGATGACCGTGACCCGCACCTCGTCGCCGAGGGCGTCGTCGATCACGGCACCGAAGATGATGTTCGCCTCGGGGTGCGCGGCCTCGCTGACCAGCTGGGCGGCCTCGTTGATCTCGAACAGGCCGAGGTCGCTGCCGCCGGAGATGGAGAGCAGCACGCCGCGGGCGCCGTCGATGGAGGCCTCGAGCAGCGGCGAGGAGATGGCCATCTCCGCCGCGGCCACCGCGCGGTCGTCGCCGCGGGCCGATCCGATGCCCATCAGGGCCGAGCCGGCCTCCGACATCACGGACTTGACGTCGGCGAAGTCGAGGTTGATCAGGCCGGGGGTGGTGATGAGGTCGGTGATGCCCTGGACACCCGAGAGCAGCACCTGGTCCGCGGACTTGAACGCGTCCAGCACGCTGACCTGGCGGTCCGAGATGGACAGCAGCCGGTCGTTGGGGATGACGATGAGGGTGTCGACCTCTTCGCGGAGCTCGGCGATGCCGTCCTCCGCCTGGTTCGCGCGCCGACGGCCCTCGAAGGTGAACGGGCGGGTGACCACACCGATCGTCAGTGCGCCCAGAGAGCGGGCGATGTTGGCGACGACGGGTGCGCCGCCGGTGCCGGTGCCACCGCCTTCACCGGCGGTGACGAAGACCATGTCGGCCCCCTTGAGGACCTCCTCGATCTCCTCGCGGTGGTCCTCTGCCGCCTTGCGGCCGACTGCCGGATTCGCTCCGGCGCCGAGGCCTCGCGTCAGTTCGCGGCCGACGTCGAGCTTGACGTCGGCGTCGCTCATCAACAGCGCCTGGGCGTCCGTGTTGATAGCGATGAACTCGACGCCCTTGAGACCGACCTCGATCATTCGGTTGATGGCATTGACACCACCGCCGCCGACACCGATGACCTTGATGACTGCGAGGTAGTTCTGCGGTGCTGCCACGTCGAAGGCCTCTCGCCTCGAGTTACGTGTCGTCGCCTCGCGGACCGCGTTGCGACGACTGATGTCGAATTGGGACGGCCCGACCAGCCCGGTCGCCGACCCGAACCCTAACGTTGAAGTTTAGGGTTACCAGCGTGTCTGTTCCCTTGACTCTTCCGAACAGGACACTAAGTCGACAAGTGGCGCCCGTTCAACGAACACGCCGAACCTCCCGTTTTTCTTTTCACCCTATGTGATCACGCACAGCGATGACCAACCAGGGTGCTGGCCAGCACGGATGCCCGTCAACTCCCTGACGAGGCAGGGGCGCTGGGCGCGCTCACATCGAAGTGCCGGGCCTTCGGAGCTGCTTTCATGAGTGCGTCGAGCGCCCGCGCCTTCGCCTCACCCTCCTCGGAACTGCCCCACACGACGGTGCGATTGCCGGTCAGCTCCAGGGAAATGTAGTCGTACGAGACTACTTTCATACTCTTCATGGCGGTTACGACTTCGGCGGGAAGTTCGCCCCGGATCCGGACCGCCTCCCCGACCAGCCGGTCCTTCCCGAATCGCTTCAGGCTCGCCGAGTCGTCAACTTCCAGTCGCAGCAGGGGAACGCCCTTGGGCGCCTTGACGACGGTGGCGAACCGGACACCGGACGCGTCCACTTCGACGAACTCGGTACCCTTTTCGAGCAGAAGAACCGGCTTTCGCTCGGTCACGACCAGTTCGATACCGTCCGGCCACGACCGCTCGACGTCCACGGAATCGATGCGCGGCAGGGCACTTCGCAGTCGCGCCTCGACGGCGTCCGTGTCGACGGAGACGAGAGGGGCACCGATCGGCACCTTCGCCGCTGCCTCCACCTCCGCCGGCGTGAGCACGTCGGTGCCGCTGGTCTCCACGCGTTCGGTGCGCAGCCACGAGGAGCCGTAGAGCAGCCAGAGACAACCCGCGACGAGGACGAGCGCGCCGAGGGCGATCAGCAGGGAGCGGAGGCCCGGCCGCCGGAAGCCGCCGGCGGGGACGTCCTCGCGGGACGGACGGGGGCTGCCACCCGTTCCGTTCGGGCCGCCCGAGGGGCCCGGCGCGCTGCGTTCCGCGGTGGTCGGTCCGGCCACGCTCCCTGCCTTCTCACGCCTGGCGGCGTGCAGCAATCGCCTCGTACACCATGCCGACGAGCAGCTCGTCGGCGTCCCTTCTGCCGAACTCCGCGGCCGCACGGGACATCTCGTACAGCCGGTGCGGATCGGCCAGCACCGGAAGGACGTTGCCCTGCACCCACTCGGGGGTCAGTTCGGCGTCGTCCACCAGCAGTCCGCCGCCCGCCTTGACCACCGGCTGGGCGTTGAGCCGCTGTTCGCCGTTGCCGATCGGCAGCGGCACGTACGCGGCGGGCATGCCCACGGCGGAGAGTTCCGCGACGGTCATCGCGCCCGCGCGGCAGAGCATCATGTCGGCCGCGGCGTACGCGAGATCCATCCGGTCCACATACGGTACCGGCACGTAGGGCGGCATACCGGGCATGTTGTCCACGCGCGGCACTTCGTTCTTGGGTCCGACCGCGTGCAGGATCTGGATACCGGAGCGCTGGAGCACCGGAGCGATCTGCTGGATCACCTCGTTGAGGCGGCGGGCGCCCTGCGAACCGCCGGAGACCAGCAGGGTCGGCAGGTTGGGGTCGAGACCGAATGCGGCACGTGCCTCGGGACGCACCCTGGCCCGGTCGAGCGTCGCGATGGTGTGGCGCAGCGGGATACCGATGTACCGGGAGTTGCGCAGCTTGCTGTCGGGCGTGGCGACGGCCACGCCCGCCGCGTACCGCGAGCCGATCTTGTTGGCCAGGCCGGGGCGGGCGTTGGCCTCGTGGATGACGATCGGGACGCCGAGGCGCTTCGCCGCGAGGTAGCCGGGCAGGGCCACGTAGCCGCCGAAGCCGACGACGCAGTCGGCCTTCGTGCGGTCGAGGATCTGCTCCGCGGCCTTGATGGTGCCGCGAAGCCGACCCGGAACCGTGATCAGCTCGGGTGTGGGTTTGCGGGGCAGCGGTACGGCGGGGATGAGCGCGAGCTCATAGCCGCGCTCCGGCACGAGCCTGGTCTCCAGACCACGCTCCGTGCCCAGGGCTGTGATGCCCACGGTCGGGTCCTGCCTGCGCAGGGCGTCCGCGAGGGCGAGCGCGGGCTCGATGTGGCCGGCGGTCCCCCCACCGGCGAGTACGACATGCACCGAAATTCACCGCTCTCCGGACGGACGCTTCTTGACGCGCCGTCTCATCGTCTTCCATCTCACCCCGGGCCTCCGCACGGCCAGGGCCGCCTTTGCCGCGGGATCCTCTCGCGCAAAGGCGATCAGCAGCCCTACGGCGAACATCGTCGGCAGCAGGGCCGACCCCCCGTAGGAGAACAGCGGCAGCGGGACGCCGGCGATCGGCAGCAGACCGAGCACCGCACCGATGTTGACCACCGCCTGAGCGGTGATCCACGTGGTGACGCCTCCCGCCGCGTACCTCACGAAGGGGTCCTCCGTGCGTCCGGCGACGCGGATACCCGCATAGCCTAGAGCCGCGAACAGGGCGAGTACCGACAGCGTCCCCGCCAGGCCCAGTTCCTCCCCGGCGATGGCGAAGATGAAGTCGGTGTGCGGTTCTGGTAGTTGGCCCCATTTTTCCACACTTGCGCCAAGACCGGAACCGAACCATCCGCCAGACGCAAGAGCATAGATGCCGTGCACCGCCTGCCAGCACTCGCCTTCCGGGCCGAGGTCGATGGCGCCGATGCACTCGAGCCGTGACATGCGGTTCTCGTTGGTCCTGATGAGCATCAGGCCGACGAACCCGGCGATGCCCAGGACCCCCGCGAAGAGCCGGGTGGGCGCCCCCGCCAGCCACAGCAGGCCGAACAGGATCGCGGTCAGGATGATGGCGGTGCCCATGTCGCCGCCGAGCATGATCAGGCCGAGCAGGAGGAAGGCGACCGGCACCAGCGGCACGAGCAGGTGTTTCCACTGGGTCAGCAGCCGCCGGTCCTGCTTGCGGGCCAGCAGGTCCGCGCCCCAGAGGATCAGGGCGAGCTTGCCGAACTCGCTGGGCTGCAACTGGAAGGGGCCGCCGAGATAGATCCAGTTCTGGTTGCCGTTGACCGCGTGCCCTATCCCGGGGACCTGGACCAGGACCATCAGGAAGACCGTGACCAGCAGCAGTGGGTAGGACAGGGCCCGGTGCAGTTTGCCCGGCATCCGGGAGGCGATCAGCAGCAGGACGGTGCCGATGACCGCGGCGACGAACTGCTTCTGGAAGAAGTACGAGGCGGGCAGCGAGTACTCGAGCGCCTGGATCATCGACGCGGAGTAGACCATGACCAGGCCGAGGACCGTGATCAGGAGGCTGCTGCCGAGAATCAGGTAGTACGCGGTGAGCGGCCGGTCCCAGGCCCTGCGGGCCTGCTCGTACAGCCGCCGTGGCCCGCGCGGCCCCTCGGTGCCACCGCCGCGGGGCGCCCGCGGCGCGCGGGCCCCGCCGCCCCGCACACGGGGCGCACGGCGCACCTCCGGGCCGGTCCGGCTCCGCAGCGCGACGCCGGCTCCGCCGGTGTGCGAGGGTACGGCCCCGGCCGCGCCGGCGAAGGCGGGTACCGGACCCGCCGGCACGAGACCGGTGATCCACGCCCGTGCGGTGCGTGCGGCGTCACGGATGAGGACAGCAGGGGCCCGGTGGGCCTGGCCGGCCCGGCTGTCCGCGCCCCGCGGTCCGGCCGCGGGTCCGCGCCCGCGCTCCGACGGGGCAAGGTCCTGGGGCGGAGTGCCGTCGTCGGTGGCGGGAGCAGCCGCCGGATGCCCGGCTCGAGGCGGCCGGGCCGCGCGCGCCGCCCCCGGCAAGGTCTCAGGGACGTCCGTCGCGGCGGTGTGCGAGGCCGCCGCGAGTGATGCGGTCTCCCGGGCGGACCGTCGCGGTGGCGACGGCGTGGGAACGGCCCCCGCGATGGGGGCCGGGAGGGCGTCTCCCGGGGCCACAGGCCCGTCGGTGGGCGGCATGGTCGCTCTCCCCTCCAGTCGTGCCCGGCGCCGGCCGGACATCGCGGCTGTCAGGCGTGCTCGTCGGCGAGGGCCCGGACCGCTTGCGCGAAGGCCTCGCCCCGCTTGTTGTAGTTGGTGAACATGTCCATCGAGGCGCAGGCCGGCGCCAGCAGCACCGTGTCTCCGGGCCGGGCGAGCGAGGCCGCCTCCCGTACCGCCGCGGACATCGCTTCAGTGTCGGTCCGCTCGAGGTCGACGACCGGGACCTCGGGGGCGTGTCGCGCGAGGGCTTCGCGGATCAGGGCGCGGTCGGCCCCGATGAGAACAACGCCCCGCAGCCGCTTCGCCGACGCCGTCACCAGTTCGTCGAAGGTCGCGCCCTTGGCAAGTCCCCCGGCGATCCAGACGATCGGGTCGTACGCGGCCAGGGAGGCCTGTGCGGCATGGGTGTTGGTGGCCTTGGAGTCGTCGATGTACGCGACGCCCGCCACGTCCGCGACATGCTCGATGCGGTGCGCGTCGGGCCGGAAGCCCCGCAGTCCGTCGCGTACGGCGGCGGGCGCGACGCCGAAGGCGCGGGCCAGCGCCGCCGCCGCGAGGGCGTTGGCGATGTTGTGCGGCGCCGGCGGGTCGACGTCCGCGACCTCCGCGAGTTCCTGCGCCTGCTTGTGGCGGTCGGCCACGAAGGCGCGGTCGACCAGGATGCCCTCGACGACGCCGAGTTGGGACGGACCGGGGGTGCCGAGGGTGAAGCCGATCGCCCGGCAGCCCTCCTCGACGTCGGCGGCGCGCACCAGTTCCTCGGTCGCGGGGTCGGCCGCGTTGTAGACGCAGGCGACCGTGTTGCCCTCGTAGACGCGGCCCTTGTCCGCGGCGTAGGCCGCCATGGAGCCGTGCCAGTCGAGGTGGTCGGGTGCGAGGTTGAGCACCACCGCGGAGTGGGCGCGCAGCGAGGGCGCCCAGTGCAGCTGATAGCTGGAGAGCTCGACGGCGAGCACGTCGTACTCCTCGTCGCCGAGCACGGCGTCGAGGAGGGAGACGCCGATGTTGCCGACGGCAGCCGTCCGCAGGCCCGCCGCCTCCAGGATGGAGGCGAGCATCCGCACCGTCGTCGTCTTGCCGTTGGTGCCGGTGACCGCGAGCCAGGGGGCCGCGTCGGGCCCGCGCAGCCGCCAGGCCAGCTCCACGTCGCCCCAGACCGGGACGCCCGCCTCTGCCGCCGCGGCGAACAGCGGTTTGCCGGGCGCCCAGCCGGGGGTGGTGACGATGAGTTCGGTGCCCTCCGGCAGGGTCGCGCCGTCGCCGAGGCGGACGGTGACGCCCTCCGCCTCCAGCTGTGCCGCCTGCGCACGGGAGCGCTCGTCGTCCCCGTCGTTGACGACCGTGACGCGCGCGCCGAGGCCGTGCAGCACGCGGGCGGCGGGAATGCCGCTCACCCCCATACCGGCCACGGTGACGCGCTTGCCCTGCCAGATGTCGCTCACTTGTCGGCTGCCCATCCCGCGTAGAAGAGACCGAGGCCCACGATCACGCACATGCCCTGGATGATCCAGAACCGGACCACCACAAGGACTTCGGACCACCCCTTGAGTTCGAAGTGGTGCTGCAACGGTGCCATCCGGAAGACCCGCTTGCCGGTCATCTTGAACGAACCGACCTGGATCACCACGGACATGGTGATGAGGACGAACAGTCCGCCGAGGAGGGCGAGCAGGAGCTCCGTGCGGGAGCAGATCGCGAGGCCCGCGAGCGCGCCGCCGAGAGCGAGCGAGCCGGTGTCGCCCATGAAGATCTTGGCGGGTGAGGTGTTCCACCACAGGAAGCCGAAGCAGGAGCCCATCAGTGCGGAGGCCACGACCGCGAGGTCGAGGGGATCTCGCACTTCGAAACAGGCGTTGGGGTTGGTCAGGGTCACCGCGTTGGCGCAGGACTCCTGGAACTGCCACAGCCCGATGAAGGTGTACGCGCCGAAGACCATCACCGACGCGCCAGTGGCGAGGCCGTCCAGACCGTCCGTCAGGTTCACGCCGTTCGACATCGCGAGAATCATGAACAGCGCCCAGACGACGAACAGCACCGGGCCGATCGCCCAGCCGAAGTCGGTGATGAACGACAGCTTGGTGGAGGCCGGGGTGTTGCCGCGCTGGTCGGCGAACTGAAGTGACAGCACCGCGAAGGCGATGCCGACGATCAGCTGGCCGGCCATCTTCGCCTTGGCCCGCAGGCCCAGCGAACGCTGCTTGACGATCTTGATGTAGTCGTCGAGGAAGCCCACCAGGCCCATGCCCGCCATCAGGAAGAGCACCAGGGCACCCGAGAAGGTCGGGTCCTCACCGGTGATGACCTTGGCGAGCGCGTACGCGATGAGCGTCGCCAGGATGAAGGAGATGCCGCCCATGGTGGGCGTGCCCTTCTTCCCGGCGTGGCCGCGGGGGCCGTCGTCGCGGATGAACTGCCCGTATCCCTTGCGGGCCAGGAGCTTGATCAGCAGCGGGGTGCCGATCAGGGTCAGGAAGAGACCGATGGCTCCCGCGAAGAGGATCTGCCTCATCGGACGGCACCCTCACCCTCGAAGCCGCCGACACCTTCGAGCAGCGCCTGTGCGATCCGCTCCAGACCGACCGACCTGGAAGCCTTCACCAGCACGACGTCTCCCGGGCGCAACTCTCTGCGCAACAGGTCGACCGCCGCCTGCGCGTCGGACACGTGCACCGACTCCTCACCCCACGAACCCTCGTTGTATGCGCCCAGTTGCAACCAGGACGCTTCCCTGCCCCCGACCGCGACGAGCTTGCCGACATTGAGCCGGACGGCGAGCCGTCCGACCGCGTCGTGCTCGACGAGTGCGTCGTCACCGAGCTCGGCCATCATGCCGAGCACCGCCCACGTGCGGCCCCCCTTCGCCCGCGCGGCCTCGCCCATGGCGGCCAGCGCACGCAGCGCGGCGCGCATGGACTCGGGGTTCGCGTTGTAGGCGTCGTTGACGACCGTCACGCCGTCCGGACGCTCGGTGACCTCCATACGCCAGCGGGAGAGGGTGCCCGCTTCCGAGAGCGCGCGGGCGATCTCGGAGACGGACATGTCCAGCTCGTGGGCGACGGCGGCCGCGGCGAGCGCGTTCGACACGTGGTGCTCACCGTACAGCCGCATGGTCACGTCACTGCACCCGGTGGGTGTGTGGAGCGTGAAGGTGGGTTGTCCGTGCTCGGTGAGCCGGACATTCTCGGCGCGTACGGCGGCGTCGTCGGCCTCGCCGAACAGAAGTACCCGGGCCTCGGTACGGGAGGCCATGGCGCGGACCAGCGGGTCGTCGGCGTTGAGGACGGCGACACCGTCCTTCGGCAGCGATTCGACCATCTCGCCCTTGGCCTGTGCGATCTGCTCGCGGCCGCCGAACTCCCCGATGTGGGCGGTGCCGACGTTCAGCACCAGGCCGATCCGGGGCGGGGTGAGTCCGGTGAGGTAGCGGATGTGGCCGATTCCGCGCGCTCCCATTTCGAGCACCAGGTGCTCGGTCTGCTCGGTGGCGCGCAGTGCGGTGAGGGGCAGCCCGATCTCGTTGTTGAGGGAGCCGGGCGTCCAGACGGTGGGCGCCTTGTGCTCCAGCACCTGCGCGATCAGGTCCTTGGTGCTGGTCTTTCCGGCCGAACCGGTCAACGCGACGACCTTGGTGCCGAGTCGCTCGACGACGAATCGGGCCAGGCGCCCCAAGGCGTTCTGCACGTCGTCGACGACGATGGCGGGTACGTCGAGGGGGCGGGTGGCCAGTACGGCCACCGCCCCTGCCGCGACCGCCTGTTCGGCGTAGTCGTGTCCGTCGACGTTCTCGCCGCGGAAGGCGGCGAAGAGACTGCCGGGCTCCACCGCGCGGGAGTCGATGACGACGGGGCCTGTGACGGGCGTGGCCGGATCCGGTATGTCGTGCGACTGCCCGCCGACGATTTCCGCGATCTCGGCGAGGGAGAGGGCGATCACTTGGTCATCCCTGACTTTTCTCGGCTGCCGCGCCGCCGACGACGCGTTCGATGGCGGCGCGCAGTACCTGACGGTCGTCGAACGGGCGGATCACTCCGGCGATGTCCTGTCCCTGTTCGTGGCCCTTGCCGGCGACGAGCACGGTGTCACCGGCCTCGGCGCGGTCGACCGCGGCGGCGATGGCCGCGGCCCGGTCCTCGTAGACCATCACGTCACCGCGTTCGTGGATCGGTACCTCCGCGGCGCCGGCGAGCATCGTCGCGAGGATCGCGAGCGGGTCCTCGCCGCGGGGGTTGTCGGAGGTCAGCACCGCGGTGTCGGCCAGTCGCGCGGCGGCGGCGCCCATGGGGCCGCGCTTGGTCTTGTCGCGGTCGCCGCCGCAGCCGAGCACGATGTGCACCCTGCCTTCCGTGACCTTGCGCAGTGAGCGCAGGACGGATTCGACGGCGTCGGTCTTGTGGGCGTAGTCGACGACCGCGAGGTAGGGCTGCCCGGCGTCGACGCGCTCGAGGCGGCCGGGGACGCCGGGGACGGCCGCGATGCCGTCGGCTGCGGTCTGCGGGTCGAGCCCGGCGACGGCGAGCGTGACGACGGCGGCCAGCGTGTTCGCGACGTTGAACGGGCCGGGCAGCGGCGCCTTGGCGCGCACCCGCTCGCCCTTGGGGCCCACCGCGGTGAACGTCGATCCGTGGCTGCCCACTTCGACGCTCTCGGCACGCCAGTCGGCGTCCGGGTGGCCCTCCGCGGAGAAGGTGGTGACGGGGACGGTGGCCTCGTCGACGAGCCTGCGGCCGTACTCGTCGTCGAAGTTGACCACTGCTTCCCGGCTGCGCAGCGGGGTGAACAGCTGCGCCTTCGCCTGGAAGTAGTCCTCCATGTCGGAGTGGAATTCCATGTGCTCGGGGCTGAGGTTGTTGAAGACGGCGATGTCGAAGACACAGCCGTCGACCCTGCCGAGCACGAGGGCGTGGCTGGAGACCTCCATGGCGACCGAGTCGGCGCCGCGTTCACGCATCACCGCGAACAGTGCCTGGAGGTCGGTGGCCTCGGGCGTGGTGCGCTCCGACTTGATGCGCTCGTCGCCGATGCGCATCTCGACCGTGCCGATCAGGCCGGTGGAGCGTCCGGCCGCCTGGAGGCCGCCCTCGACGAGGTAGGCGGTGGTGGTCTTGCCCGAGGTGCCGGTGATACCGATCTGGAGCAGGTCCCTGCCGGGGTGACCGTAGATCTCGGCGGCGAGTTCGCCCATCCGGCCGCGCGGGTCGTCCGTGACGAGCACCGGCAGACCCGTGTCCGACGCGCGTTCGGCGCCCGCCTCGTCGGTGAGGATCGCGGCCGCCCCGAGATCCGCCGCCTGGGCGGCGAAGTCCGCGCCGTGGAATCTGGCGCCCGGCAGTGCGGCGTACACGTCGCCCGGGCGTACCGCCCGCGAGTCGTGGGTGATGCCGGTGATCTCCGCGGAGCCTGGGGTCTGCACCCCCAGCCGGGCCGCCAGCTCCGCGAGCTTCGTCGGGCGGGCCCGGTCCGGGCGGGGCGCTCCCGTGTGTTTCGCCGGGGCGTCCTGCTGGGTGGTTCGGTACTGATCAGCTTGTGGCACGGCGGTGAGCGTACCGGGCGCACCGGGCGCGGGCGAAAATGAGGGGCGCTCCCCGGGCGGGTTCCCGGAATCGGGGGTGATCGTCGTCACTGGGTGTACCTCCGGTCACTCGCCGGGTTCGAAGGTCACGGGCAGCCTGGCGGGACCCTTGCCGGTCGGGGCGACCTGCAGGGTCTTCAGGGCGAACGCCATGACCTTTTGGTAGATGGGTCCGCAGATCTGACCGCCGAAGTAGCTCCCCTTGGTGGGGTTCTGGATGGCGCAGTAGACGGTGATCTGCGGGTCGTCGGCCGGTGCGAAGCCGGCGAAGGACGCGGTGTATCCCTTGTAGACGCCGAGTTCGGGGTCGACGCGGTTGGCCGTTCCGGTCTTGCCCGCCACGCGGTAGCCGGGGATACGGGCCTTGGTGCCGGTGCCCTCCTCGTCGTCGACCACCGACTCGAGCATCTCGGCCAGGGTGTCGGCGGTCTTCTCGCTGACGACCCGGGTCCTCTCCGGTTCCTCGGCCGCGGTGAACCGCCCGTCGGGGCCCCTGGTGCCGCGTACCAGCGTGGGTTCGATGCGTACGCCCCCGTTGGCCACGGTCGAGAACACGGAGGCGGCCTGCACGGCGTTGAGGGACAGTCCCTGGCCGAAAGGAATCGTGTACTGCTGTGAGGTGGACCAGTCCCCGGGCTTCGCGAGGATGCCCTGGGTCTCCCCGGGGTAGCCGAGTCCGGTCGGGCGGCCGATGCCGAACTTGCGCAGGTAGGAGTGGAGCACCTTGTTGGCCTCCGGCTGGGTCTTCCCGAGCTGCCCGGTGGCCAGGATGGTGCCGATGTTGCTCGACTTGGCGAGGACGCCGTTGAGCGTGAGGTACCAGGTGGGGTGGTCGATGTCGTCCTTGAAGAGCCGGTCGCCGCGGTGGAGCCGGTTGGGGACGACGACATGGGTGCCCGGGGTGGCCTTCTTCTCCTCGAGCACGGCGGCCATGGACATCACCTTGGCGGTGGAGCCCGGCTCGTACGCGTCCTGCAGGGCGGCGTTGCCGAGGGTGCCGGCGGTGATGGTGCCGAGGTCGTTCGGGTCGTAGCCGGGGGCGTTCGCCATGGCGAGGATCTCGCCGGTGCGGGTGTTCTGCACGATGACGTAGCCGCGGTCGGCCTTCGACTTCTCGACCTGCTCCTCCATGGCCTGCTGTGCGGCCCACTGGATGTCGCGGTCGATGGTGAGCTCGACGTCGGAGCCGGGTACCGCGGGGACCTCGCTCGAGGTGGCGGTGGGCACCCGGCGGCCGCCGGACTGGGCGTAGGTGATGGTGCCGTCCTTGCCGGCGAGTGTCTCGTCGAGCATCGACTCGATGCCGCCGCCGCCCCGGTTCGCCGCGTTGACGAAGCCCAGTATTCCGGCGGCGAGATCACCGTTGGGGTAGACGCGCTTGCTGCTGGGTTCCTGGAAGACTCCCGCCAGCACGTTCGCCCCGGCGCCGCCCTTGCGCCGGTCGGCTGCGGCCTTCTCGGCGTAGACGCCCTTGAGGTCCTTGATCTGGTTCCACACCTGCGGGGTCTGCCGGCGTGCCAGCACGGCGTAGCGGGAGCCGGGTTTGGCGAGCTTCTCCGCGAGGTCGGCGGGCTCCTTGCCGAGGATGGGGGCGAGCAGTTGCGCGGCCTGTTCCGGAGCGTTGGGGGACTTGCTCTCCTGCGGGGTGAACATCTTCGGGTCGGCCGTGATGTCGTGCGCGTCGACACTGGTGGCGAGCGCGATCCCGGCCCGGTCGGTGATCTCTCCCCGTTCGGCGGAGAGTGTGTGGCTGAGGTACCGGTTCTTCTCCGCCTTGGCCGCGTACGCGCTCGCGTCCACGGCCTGTACCTGCAGCAGCCGGACCACGAACGCGATCATCACGAGCGTCAGTCCGAGGCTGACCAGCCTCAGCCGGGGACGCGGGCTGCCGAGCCGTACGCGGCGGGCGGCGGGGCGCGGTTCCTGCCTGGGCCTGCGAGCCGCGGGCCGCTGTCCCGGACGCTGTCCGGAGCGCCGGGCGGACTGCGCGGAGGGCCGCCGGGCGGGACCGGGCACCCGGCGCCGCGGTGGTTCCTTGGGGGGCACTGCGTCACCTGCCGGGGGTCGTCGGGGTCGGCTGGGGGGACGTACCGGAGGACGGGCCCGGCACGGAGGTCCGCGGCTCCTCGGACGGTCCGGTCGGCTCCTGGGTCTGCGCGGCCGGCTCCTGCGTCTGTGCGGCCGGCGAGTCGCTCGGCTGCGCCGGGACGGAGGCGGGCGCTCCGGCCGGGGTGCGGGGGGACGGCGTCGCCGACGGCGAGGCGGTCGCGGCGTCGGACGGCTCCGGGGCGGGCGGCAGCGGCTGTGCGGTGGCCTTCTGCGGGACGCCGAGCACCTTGCCGTCCGGGCCGAGGAAGGCGGGACCGCTGCCGGGGACCATGCCCAGTTCTCGGGCGCGCCGCTCGAGGGCGTCGGGGGCCGACCGGAGGTCCACGTCCCGTTGCAGGGCCTGCTGTTCGTCGGTGAACTCGGTGGTCTTCTTCTTCAGTTCGCTCAGTTCGAACGAGCCCTGGCTTAGCGACGAGTTCAGCAGCAGCAAGGTGATCAGGCCGCCGGAGAGCAGGATCACGACCAGCAGGACGAAGGGCGCGCGGGCCGCCGTGGCGGGCCCCGACGGCATCAGCCGCGTGAGCCGCGCGGCCCTCCCTTTGAGCTGCCTGGCCGGTGTGCTCAAGGTGTCCTCCGGTTCGCTGCTCCGGCCGTGCGCGTCTTTCCGCCCGCTGTCCTCACCCGACGTCCTCCCGGATCCGCTGTGCCCCCCTCAGACGCGCCGGAGCGGCGCGGCGGTTCTCCGCGATCTCCTCCTCGGTCGGGAGCTCCGCTCCGCGGGTCAGCAGCTTCAGCCGCGGCTGGTACTGCTCGGGCACCACGGGAAGGCCGGGCGGCGCAGTGATCGCGGCGCCTGCCGCGAACACCTGCTTGACGAGCCGGTCCTCGAGGGAGTGGTACGACAGGACGGCGATCCGTCCGCCGACCGCGAGCGCGGAGACCGCGGCGGGGATCGCCCGCTCGAGCACCGTCAGCTCGCCGTTCACCTCGATGCGCAGCGCCTGGAAGGTGCGCTTGGCCGGGTTGCCGCCGGTGCGCTTGGCGGCCTGGGGCAGCGCGTCGCGGATGAGTTCGACGAGGCGGGCGCTGTTGGTGAACGGCTCCTTGTCCCGCTCACGCACGATGGCGGACACGATCCGCTTGGCCTGCTTCTCCTCGCCGTACGAGCGCAGAATCCGCACCAGTTCACCGGCGGGGTAGGTGTTGAGGACCTCCGCGGCGCCGATGCCCGTGGTCTGGTCCATGCGCATGTCGAGCGGGGCGTCCTGGGCGTAGGCGAACCCGCGGTCGGCCTCGTCGAGCTGCATGGAGGAGACGCCGAGGTCGAACAGCACTCCCTGGACCCGGGGGATGCCGAGGCGTTCGAGCACGTCGGGGAGTTCGTCGTACACGGCGTGCACCAGAGTCGCCCGCTCGCCGTACGGGGCGAGCCGTTCGCCGGACAGGCGCAGCGCCTCCTTGTCGCGGTCGAGCGCGACAAGGCGTGTCCGGGGGAACCGCTCGAGCAGGGCCTCGCTGTGTCCGCCGAGGCCGAGGGTGCAGTCGACGACGACCCCGTCGGGCTCCTGCAGCGCGGGGGCCAGCATGTCCAGGCACCGCTGGAGCATCACGGGGACGTGTCGGGTCTGGCTCATGCGCCCTCTCAGATCCGGCGCGGGCGGGTCATGGCCGGGCCGTGCGTACGCCGCGCACGCGGGGAATTGTGCGGGAAGCCACCGGATGTGCGGGTGGTGTCCGTGAACTTCGCGTCACTTTAGTGCACTGGTCCGGCCGGTCAATCAACCGGCCAGCGCGTCGCGCGGGCCGCTGTGTCAGGCTTGTGGGTTACCTCACAGAGCGGGTCGTTGACGTTCTTTTGTCCGCTCTCACACCGGGCCCATCCGGCCGGTGCCCGTTACCTTCATTCCATGTCGACTTCTGCGCACCAGCCCGCCACCGACCCCGCACGCACCGGTGGCACCGTGACTGATCGTCTCGTCGAAGCGAACCGGGGCTACGCCGCCGAGTTCCGCGACCCGGGGATGGACGCCCGTCCCGTACTCAAGGTCGCCGTGGTCGCCTGCATGGACGCCCGACTGGACCTGCACGCCGCGCTCGGGCTCGACCTGGGCGACTGCCACACGATCCGCAACGCCGGCGGTGTGGTCACCGACGACGTGATCCGCTCGCTCACCATCAGCCAGCGCGCTCTGGGCACCCGCAGCGTGATCCTCGTGCACCACACAGGCTGCGGCCTCGAGAGCATCACCGAGGATTTCCGTATCGAGCTGGAGGAGGAGGTCGGCCAGCGGCCCGCATGGGCGGTCGAGGCGTTCCGCGATGTGGACCAGGACGTCCGGCAGTCGATGCAGCGGGTGCGCACCTCGCCGTTCCTGCTGCACGCGGACGACGTCCGCGGCTTCGTCTTCGACGTCACGACGGGACTCCTGCGGGAGATCGACCCCGCCGAGTGACCGTCCGAGCACTTCACTAAACGGCTCAAACCCGGCACATCCCTCTCACTTATCCACAGGCGAGTGACACAACGCGGCAACGGCAACAAGAATGCGTGTGTGACTCCCTTCCGAACCCCCCGGAAGAGGCGTCCGTGTTCCGGGGTGGGCCGTGCCGTCTGAAGTGCACCGGCCCTATGAAAGGGCCGAGGAGGGCCGGGTGACGACCTATGACGATCGAGCGAGCCTCACGGATCTGACCACCACAGCGGACCGTGTCCGCAGGTCGGTCGAGAGCGTGATCGAGGGCAAGCCAGAGGTCGTACGGCTTTCGCTGACCGTGCTGCTCGCCGAGGGACATCTGCTCATCGAGGATGTTCCCGGCGTCGGCAAGACAATGCTGGCCAAGGCGCTGGCACGGTCGATCGACGGCTCCGTGCGGCGTATCCAGTTCACGCCGGACCTGCTGCCGTCCGACGTGACCGGTGTGTCGATCTTCGATCAGCAGCAGCGTGAATTCGAGTTCAAGCCCGGTGCGATCTTCGCGCAGATCGTGATCGGCGACGAGATCAACCGCGCATCGCCCAAGACCCAGTCGGCGCTGCTGGAGTCGATGGAGGAGCGCCAGGTCACCATCGACGGGCACAGCTACGAGCTGCCCAGTCCCTTCATGGTGGTGGCCACCCAGAACCCGGTGGAGATGGAGGGCACCTACCCGCTCCCGGAGGCCCAGCGGGACCGCTTCATGGCGCGTGTGTCGATCGGGTACCCCAGCGCCGCCGCCGAGCTGCAGATGCTCGACGTGCACGGCGGTGTCTCCCCGCTGGACGACCTGCAGCCGGTGGCCCACGCCCACGACATCGTGAAGCTGATCGAGGCTGTTCGCGCGGTGCACGTCGCCGAGTCCGTCCGCCGTTACGTGGTGGACCTCGTAGCCGCGACGCGCAGCCATCCCGACCTGAGACTCGGCGCGTCGCCGCGCGCGACGCTGCACCTGCTGCGCGCCGCCAAGGCGTCCGCCGCACTCAGCGGCCGCGAGTACGCCCTTCCCGACGACGTGCAGGCACTCGCCGTACAGGTGCTCGCACACCGGCTGCTGCCCACGGCGCAGGCCCAGCTCAACCGCCGCACCGCGGAGCAGGTCGTCCTGGACATCGTCCAGCGCACGCCGGTGCCCACCACGGGCACCTTCGACAGCTCGTACGGCGGCGACCACCCGGCCCAGCCGCCGCTCTACGGTCACCAGCCCGGCGCCCGGCGGCTGTGATGAAGCCCGCAGGGGCCGCCGCCCCGACGGGCCCGGACGGCAGGAACAGCGGCGGGGTGCGCGCCGCGCTCGGCGGACTGACCACACGCGGCCGCTCCTTCCTCGCGGCCGGCGTGGCGGCTGCCGCGTGCGCGTACGTCCTCGGCCAGAGCGACCTGCTGCGCGTCGGACTGCTGCTGGCCGGGCTGCCGCTGATCTGTGTCGCCGTGCTGTACCGCACCCGCTACCGCGTCGCGGCCAGCCGGCGGCTGTCGCCCGGACGTGTGCCCGCGGGTTCCGAGGCGCGGGTCCACCTGCGCATGGACAACGTCTCGCGGATGCCTACCGGTCTGCTGATGCTCCAGGACCATGTGCCGTACGTGCTGGGTCCGAGGCCCCGCTTCGTGCTCGACCGGGTCGAGGCGGGCGGCCGGCGCGAGGTCTCCTACCGGGTCCGCTCGGACCTGCGGGGCCGCTATCCGCTGGGGCCGCTCCAGCTGCGGCTGACCGACCCGTTCGGCATGTGCGAGCTCACCCGTTCGTTCAGCGCGTTCGACACGCTCACGGTCGTTCCGCGCACCGAGTCGCTGCCCGCGGTGGGGCTGGCCGGTGAGGCCTCCGGCCTCGGTGACGGACGGCGGCGCTCGCTCGCCCTGGCCGGCGACGACGACATCATCCCGCGCGCGTACCGCTACGGGGACGACCTCCGCCGGGTGCACTGGCGCTCCACCGCCCGCTACGGCGAGCTGATGGTCCGGCGCGAGGAGCAGCCCCAGCGGCCCCGGTGCACGGTGCTCCTGGACACCCGGAGCGTGGCCTACGAGGGCGCCGGACCGGATTCGGCGTTCGAGTGGGCCGTCTCCGGCGCCGCGTCGGCTCTGATGCACCTGCTGGAACGCGGCTTCTCCGTACGGCTGCTGACGGACACCGGAAGCGCCGTACCCGGTGAGGGCGCGGAGGGCTACGCCGGTCCTTCGCAGGAGTCGGCGGACTCCGCGGGTCTGATGATGGACACGCTCGCCGTCGTGGACCACTCCGACGGCGCGGGCCTGTCCCGCTCGTACGACGTGCTGCGCGGCGGGAGCGAAGGACTGCTGATCGCCTTCCTCGGCGATCTCGACGACGAGCAGACCGCGCTGGCGGCGCGTATGCGTCAGCGCAGCGGTTCCGCCGTCGCCTTCGTGCTGGACAGCGGTACGTGGCTGACCGGCGGCACGGTGCCGGGCCGCGGGGAGGAGCGCCTGCGCCAACTGCGCGAGGCGGGCTGGACCGCGCTCGCCGTGACGCCGGGAGCGCGGCTCCCCGATCTGTGGCACCGGGCGGCACAGGAGCGCGCCGAGTCGGCAGGCGCCGGTTCGTACGGTTTCCCGGGAGGTTGGTCATGAGCGGTCGCGGAAGGCTCACGGTGTGCGCCTTCGCCGCCACCCTGATGGCGGCGGCAGCCATTCTGCCGCTGGTCGATCCCCCCAACTGGCTGTTCCAGGCGGCCTTCCTGCTGGCGATCCAGTCCGGCGCGGGCGCGCTCGCCAGACGGGTCCCGCTGGCCAGGCCGCTGACCCTGGCGGTGCAGGTCCTGGTCACAGTGCTCGCGCTGACCGTCGTCTTCGCCCGCGGTCAGGCGGTCCTCGGTGTCCTGCCGGGACCCGACGCCTTCGCCAGGTTCGCCGAGCTGCTGCGCGCCGGAGCCGACGACGTGGGCCAGTACGCGATCCCCGCCCCGGCGACCGACGGCATCCGGCTGATGGTGATCGGCGGTGTGCTGGTCATCGGTCTCGTGGTGGACGCGCTCGCGGTGACGTTCCGAACCGCGGCCCCGGCCGGCCTGCCGCTGCTGGCGCTCTACTCCGTGGCCGCCGGCCTCTCCGGCGGCGGGACCAGCTGGCTGTGGTTCCTGCTGGCCGCCACCGGCTACCTGCTGCTGCTGCTCGCGGAGGGCCGTGACCGGCTGTCCCAGTGGGGGCGGGTGTTCGGTGGTGCCGCCGGAGGCCGGAACCGTTCGACGGGCGGCTTCGACCCGACGGAAGGGCGGCCCCAGGCACCGATCCGCGCCGGCCGCAGGATCGGTGTGCTCGCGCTCGGCGTGGCACTCGTCGTGCCGGCGGCGCTGCCCGCCCTGGACGGCGGGCTGCTCGGCGGTGTGGGAAACGGTCCCGGCGGCGGGGACGGCGGCGGCGGCACGATCTCGGCCGTCAACCCGCTGGTCTCGTTGCAGGACGATCTGAACCAGCCGCAGAACCGTGAGGTGCTGCGGTACCGGAGCAACGCGACCGACAACCAGGAGATGTATCTGCGGATCCTGGCCCTCGACCGGTTCGACGGCACATCGTGGCGCTCCTCGGAACGCAAGGTCACCGGTGTCCCGGACCGGCTGCCGGAGCCGGCCGGCCTGAGCCCGTCGGTCCAGGTCACCGAGGTGAAGACGAACCTGTCCGCGGCCGGGTCGTACCGCCAGAACTGGCTGCCGATGCCCTATCCGGCGACGACCGTGGCCATCGACGGCCGCTGGCGCTACGAACCGGCCGGCCGGACGCTGGTCGGCGACCGCTCGCAGACCACCGCCGGTGTGCAGTACTCGGTCAGCAGTCTGATCGTGAAGCCGACCAGGGAGCAGCTGGCCGAAGCTCCCGCGGCGCCCGCCCCGTTGCTTCAGGAGTACACGCAGGTCCCCGACGTGCTGCCGGACGACGTCAGGCGGACCGCGCTCACGGTGACCGAGGGCGCGTCGAACGACTACGAGCGCGCGGCCAGGCTCGAGGACTGGTTCTCCACGAGCGGCGGCTTCACCTACAGCACCGAGGTCCGCTCCGGTACGGGCGTCAGCGCGATCAGCCGGTTCCTGAAGCAGAAGGAGGGCTTCTGCATCCACTTCTCCTTCTCGATGGCGGCGATGGCCCGGACCCTGGACATCCCGGCCCGGGTCGCCGTGGGCTTCCAGCCGGGCACGGCGCAGTCCGACGGCACGGTGTCGGTCGGTCTGCGTGACGCCCACGCCTGGCCGGAGCTGTACTTCGAGGGCGTGGGGTGGACCCGGTTCGAGCCGACGCCGAGGCGCGGCTTCCAGCCCGAGTACACGCAGGAGCAGGCTCCCACCGGCAGTCCTTCCGACCCGGCGCAGCCGGAGGCGGGCACGTCCGCGGCTCCGGAGGAGACGAACAGGCCCCAGGACGCCTGCCCTCGGCAGGAACGTCAGATGGGCGAGTGCGGAGCGGCCGAGCCGCGTGACGTCCAGCCCCCGGCAGCCGCAGGCTCCGCCCTGGGCACGGTCGTGCTGACGGCCCTCGGCGTGGTGGCCGGACTGCTGCTGCTCTCGGTGCCGCTGCTGCTGCGGCTCATGGCCCGGTCGCGGCGCCTGACCGCACCCGTACGCCGCTCGGCGAAGGCCCCGGCACCGCCGCCGGGTCCGGACGCTCACCTTCCGGGGTCCTCCGGCGTGGTCTTCGAGGCGGGTGGCACCGGAACCGGCGGACGTACGGCCGTGGACGTGACCCGTAGGACACTGGCGGCGTGGCAGGAGGTCACCGACTCGGCCTGGGACGTCGGCATCCTGCCCGACGACGCGCTGACGCCGCGCAAGGCGGCGGCACGCATCGTCCGGCTGGGCAAGCTGGAGGACGAGCCGGCGGCTGCCGTGCACCGGATGGCCCGTTCGGTGGAGCAGGTCCTGTACGCGCCCGTGCCGCAGTCCGGCGGGGAACTCGCCGCCGACGCCCGGCGCATCCAGACGGGTCTGATCGGGGCGGTGGGTTTCGGGACCCGGATGCGGGCGTTGCTGCTGCCGCGTTCCTCCGTGCGGGTCGTATGGGCCCTGTCGGAACGCTGGTCGGCTGTCACGGACAGGTGGAACGTCCGCAGGTTGCGGCTGGACCGTTGGGCGGAGGTCCTGCGCCGCCCGTTGCGGCAGCGGGGCTGAGGACGCTCGGAAGTTGTTCCGGGGCCGGGCACCCGCCCGGCCCCGGCCCCGGAACAACTGGAGACATGTGTGAGGGGCGACGCTGTCGAGCGTCGCCCCTCACACATACTGTCGAATGTGCGGCCACGGCAGCCACGTCAGTGGCCGAGTGACTGCCGGCGGTCTCAGTTGCCGCCTTGCCCGCCCTGCTCGTCACGGCGGCGCTGCCAGCGCTGTTCGATCCGGTTCATCATCGACCGGTGCTGGTGCGACTTTCGACGCCCCTGCGTGCCGGCGGTCGTCTGTTGCTCGCCCGGTTTCGGTGCTTTGCGCCAGCCGGTGACCGCGAGAACCGCGCAGCCGAGCATCACGAGGAAGCCCACCACGCTGATCCAGATCTGCTGGGCGACCATTCCGGCCATGAGGAGCGCGATACCCACCAGGAAGCCGGCGACCGCCTGGTAGACCCGTCGCCGGGTGTACGTACGCAGCCCGCTTCCCTCAAGCGCTGTCGCGAACTTGGGATCTTCGGCGTACAGCGCTCGCTCCATTTGCTCGAGCATTCGCTGCTCGTGCTCCGAGAGCGGCACGGAGTCCTCCTCGTCGTCGGTCGCGGGGGCGACCGGTATGCGGCCCTTTCAGGATAGGCAGGGATTCGCCCCCGGGAAACCCGCCCTCTCGCAAAACGCCAGTCCGGGCCGCCATGCCCGATCGGGGTGCTGAGGCGTAGATTCCCCAACCTCCGATCCGTCATGCCGGATGGTGTCCCCCGATCATACGGTGCGAAAGCTGCTGACGGAGGGTCTGTGGCGTACTCCATCTGCGGCTGCGCCGCTGATCAGGCCCGCTTCTCGCCCAGGACGTGCAACTGGGTGGCGACGGAGTGGAAGGCCGGAAGCTCGGCGGCGGCCGCCTCCAGCTTCAGCAGCGCGTCCAGAGCACCCGGCTCGGTGTCCACCAGAACGCCGGGAACGAGGTCCGCGAAGACCCGTACGCCGTGTACCGCGCCGACCTCGACACCGGCCTTCGTGACCGCCTCGGTGAGCTGCTCGGCGGTGAAGCGCCGGGGCACCGGATCGCCCGCGCCCCAGCGGCCGTCGGGGTCGCCCAGGGCCTGGCGGGCCTCTGAGAAGTGTCCGGCGAGGGCACGGGCGAGGACGGCGCCGCCGAGCCCGGCGGCGAGGAGACTGAGCGCTCCGGCGGGCCGGAGCGCCTCCACCGCGTTGCGCACGCCTTCTGCGGGGTCGTCGACGTACTCCAGCACGCCGTGACACAGGACGGCGTCGTAGCCACCGCGCTCGACCACGTCGAAGAGGCCGTGGATGTCGCCCTGGACACCGCGCACCCGGTCGGCGACACCGGCCTCGGCTGCCCGGCGCTCGAGCGCGAACAGGGCGTTCGGGCTGGGGTCGACGACGGTGACCCGGTGGCCGAGACGGGCGGCGGGCACGGCGAAGTTACCGGTGCCGCCGCCGGTGTCGAGGATGTCCAGGCTGTCCGTCCCGGTCGCCTCGACACGGCGGTCGAGAGCCTCCTTGAGGACCTCCCAGACCACGGCGGTACGGAGAGAGGCGCGAGAGGGGCGCGGTGGGGTCTCCCCACCGGTGGGGGACGGTTCCGACACGACAGTGGCTCCTCGGGCGAATGTGCTGGCTGGCCTTCGCCCACCCTATTGCCTCCACCGATACGACCTGCGCTCCGTCTCACTCCCCGGCCCCGGCCGGCCTCCCCGCGACGGCCCGTCCCGTGCCGGCCGGGGCCCCGCGACCGCCCTCCGGCGGTGTCCCCCTCCCCCGGGCCTCCGTCCGTCTCATCCCGTGGCGTCCTCCCGCTCGCCACGGGCCGGCGCCTGCTCCGGCTGCTGCGCCCTGGGCTGCGGGAGCACGGGCTGGAGCACCAGCAGCCGCTCCACCAGGCGGAGGAACATGGCCGCGTCCCTGAGAAGGTCGTCGGCGTCGCGGCGAGTGGCCGCGCCCTGTATGCCCGCCTCCGCCCTGGCCCGTCGGTCCGCCCCCGAGGCGAACAGCAGGCTCCACTCGGACAGCTCGGGCGCGATCTCCGGCAGCACCTCCCAGGCGCTGCGGATCCGCTGTCGCCGTCGCGCGCTCGTCTCCGGACGGCCGCGGACGGCGAGCACCGCGGCGGCGGTGCGCAGGGCGGCCAGATGCGCCGTGGCGTACCGCTCGTTCGGCACCTCGAGGGCGGCTGCCTCATCGAGTCCGGTACGGGCCTGGGCGAGCAGATCGAGCGCGGCGGGCGGTGCGGTGGCGCGGCGCAGCACGGGGTGCACGTCGTGCGCCGGGCCGGTCGATGAGGGGGCAGGGCCGGTGGCGCGGCGCCGGTGAGCGGCGGCTGCGTTGTAGCTGGCCATGACGATCCTCCTGTCGTCGTGTGACGGCGCTGTGGCCGTATGTGTCCATGGTGGGGGCACCCACTGACAATCCGCCCTGACCTGGCCTTTTGCTTCGCTCATGGGTTCGGGGGTAGTTTTTGCACTGACTGGTCAGTCTAAAAACTGTCGGAGGGGATCGGGGATGGGAATCGGGGTGGGGCAGGCGGACTGCCCCCGGGGGGCGGCCGTGAGCGCCGAGGGCTTCGGGCTGAAGGGTCCGCGCGGCTGGGCGTTCCGCTCCGTCGACATCGACGCCGAGCCGGGTGAGCTCGTCGCGATCGAGGGACCGTCGGGCTCCGGGCGCACCTGTCTGCTGCTCGCGCTCACCGGGCGGATGCGTCCCACAGAGGGTCGCGCGGAGATCGCGGGCCTCGGACTGCCGCGCAGGATGACCGCGGTGCGAAGGGTCAGCGCGCTCGGCCCGGTGCCCGGCGTCAGCGATCTCGACCCCGCACTCACCGTCGCCGAGCACCTGCGCGAACGGGCGCTGCTCCAGCGGCGCTTCGACGGTTCCCTTCGCGTCCTGCTGAGGCCGCGCGCGGAGCGGTCCGCGGCGGCGCGTGAGCGCGTCGAGAAGGCCCTCGCCGCCGCCGGGCTCGATCTCTCCTCGCTGCCCAAGCAGGAGCGGACCGCGGTGCGCGACCTCGAACGGCTCGAGGAACTGCGGCTCTCCGTCGCCCTGGCCCTGATAGGCGGCCCCCGGCTGCTCGCCGTCGACGACACGGACCTCAAGCTCTCGGACACGGAGCGGACGGCTGCCTGGGCGCTGCTGCGCTCCGTCGCGGACAGCGGCACGACCGTGCTCGCGGTGTGCAGCCAGGCGCCGGACGGGGCTGTCGTCGTCCGCACCGGCGGACCGGCATCCCGCTCGGGCACGGCCGCAGACACCGACGCCCCCACCACGGACACGGACACGGACCCGGCCACACACGAGGGCCGGGACCCAGAGCCGGACTCGGCCTCGGGCACCACCACCACCGGCACAGGCACCGGCACCACCGGCACCGGCACCGACACCGACACCGACACCGACGAGGAAAGGACGGCCGATGCGATCGCCGAAACTGGCCGCGCTTGAGCTGAAGCGCTTCGGCCGCGGAAAGCTGCCCGCCGCCGCCGTCGTCGCGGTCCTGCTGCTGCCTCTCCTCTACGGCGCCCTGTACCTGTGGTCGTTCTGGGACCCGTACAGCAGGCTCGACAGGATTCCCGTCGCTCTCGTCAACGACGACAGGGGCGCCACCGCGTCCGGCGAGAGGATCGACGCCGGTGACGAGATCACCAAGGGCCTGCACGACAGCGACGTCTTCGAGTGGCACGAGGTCAGCGACGCAGAGGCCCGCCGGGGCGTCGAGGACGGCACGTACTACCTCTCGCTGACCGTGCCGTCGGACTTCAGCCGGCGCATCGCCTCCAGCTCCGGCGACTTCCCCGAGACCGGAGCGCTGCAGGTCCGCACCAACGACGCGAACAACTACATCGTCGGCCAGATCTCACGGACCGTCTTCTCCGAGGTCCGCACCGCCGCGTCGACCGACGCCTCACGGTCGTTCCTCGACCGGATCTTCATCTCGTTCTCCGACATCCACCGGGCGACGGCGGAGGCGGCGAAGGGCGCGGACAAGCTCAAGAGCGGTGCCGGAAAGGCCAAGAAGGGTTCCGAGGATCTCGCCGACGGCCTCAAGGACGCCAAGGACGGCAGTGGCAGACTCGCGGGCGGCATCAAGTCGTTGCACAAGGGCGCCGGTGAGCTGAAGACCGGGTCCCGTCAGGTCGCCGAGGGCACGCAGGCGCTGGCCGACAAGGTCAACGGCTACGCCGACCGGCTGCGCCCGTACCTCAAGGACAACGGGGAGTCGATCGGCGACACGGCCCGGCTCGTCGCCGACGCCTCCCGGGCCGTGCGGCGCAACCTCGACAGCCTGGCCGAACGGGCCCCCGACGCGGCAACCCGCGCCCAGAAGAACGCCGACGAGCTGAGCGAGATCCACCGCACCCGGTGCGAGGAAGCGCTGATCCCCGACGCGAGCGCCTGCCCCGGCCTGAAGCGCGCCAAGACCACGGCGGCCGACGTCGCCGGGATCGCGGCCGACGCCGCCGCACTGGTCAGTGACAGCGACGGCAACCTCAAGGCACTGAAGAAGCACCTCACCGACCTCGAGAAGAAGGCCGACGACATCGCGAAGCGCGCCCCGAAGCTGGACGAGGACCTCGAGTACGCCGTAGCAAGGATCAACGAGCTCAACACCGGTGCCCACAAGGTCGCCACGGGCGCCGGCCGGCTGCACACCGGGCTCACCACCGCCAAGACGGGCTCCGCCGACCTCGACACCGGTGTGGCCGAGCTCAAGAAGGGCGCCGGCGAACTCGACGGCGGGCTGTTCCGGCTCGCCGACGGGTCGGCGGAACTGGCGACCGGGCTGGGCGAGGGTGTCGAGAAGATCCCCGACTACGACAAGAAGGACCGCGACCGGCGTACCGAGGTGATGGCGGACCCCGTCCAGCTGGCCGGCCAGTCCCTGCACTCGGCGCCCAACTACGGCACCGGCTTCGCGCCGTACTTCATCCCGCTCTCCCTCTGGGTGGGCGCCATGGTCGCGTACATGATCATCCAACCGCTCAACCGCAGGGCTCTCGCCACCGGTTCTTCCGCATGGCGGATCGCGCTGGCGGGACTGCTTCCCGTGGCGGCGATCGGCCTGCTCCAGGTCGCGGCACTGATGTCCGTACTGCACTGGGGCCTCGGGCTCCGAATGGCCCACGCGGCCGGCACCGTCGGCTTCCTCGCCCTGGTCACCTGCTGCTTCGCGGCGATCATCCAGTGGCTCAACGCCCGCTTCGGCGCCGCGGGCCGGATCCTGGTCCTCGCGGTCCTCATGCTCCAGCTGACGTCGGCGGGCGGCACCTACCCGGTTCAGACGAGTCCCGGCTTCTTCAACGCGATCCACCCGTTCCTGCCCATGACCTACGTGGTCGACGCGCTGCGCAGGCTCATCACGGGCGGCGGACCGGGCCCGGTGTGGCAGGCGTGTGCGGTGCTTCTCGCCTTCACCGCGGGTGCCCTGGCGCTGACCGCCCTCTCCGCGCGCCGCAAGCAGGTGTGGACGCTCGACAGGCTCCACCCCGAGCTGAGTCTGTGACGGCGGTCCGACCTGTGAGAATCGATGTCATGGACACCAGCAGCACCAGACGCCGGGCCACGCGCGCCAAGCTCTACGAGGCGGCCGTGACGCTCATCGCGGAGCAGGGCTTCTCGGCCACGACGGTCGACGAGATCGCCGAGCGCGCCGGGGTCGCCAAGGGCACGGTCTACTACAACTTCAAGAGCAAGACCGAGCTCTTCGAGGAGCTGCTGCGCTTCGGCGTCGGCCTCCTCACGGCCTCACTGCAGGAGGCGGCCGACGACTCGGCCGCGCGCGGCGGTTCCAAGGTCGAGGCGCTGGACGCGATGATCAGGGCCGGTCTGGTGTTCATCGACCGCTATCCGGCCTTCACCCAGCTGTACGTCGCAGAGCTGTGGCGCACCAACCGCGCCTGGCAGTCCACGCTCCTCGTGGTGCGACAGCAGGCGGTGGCCGTCGTGGAGACGGTGCTGCGGGAGGGCGTCGAGGCGGGAGAGCTGAGCAACGAGATCGACATTCCGCTGACCGCCGCCGCGCTGGTCGGAATGGTTCTGGTGGCGGCGCTGGACTGGCAGGCGTTCCAGCGGGAGCGGTCGCTCGACGATGTGCACGGGGCCCTGTCGCTGCTGCTGCACGGCCGGGTGAGCGGACGGCGGGACTGACCCGCCGGGAGCCGCGGAGCGAACGGGAACCACGAAACGCCGGGCGGGCTGGAGATCCAGCCCGCCCGGCGTCTCCCGTTCCCCGTTCCCCGCTCCCCCGCTCCCCCGTGGTCCGAAGAGCCCGGACCCCCGTTGTTCCCCCGTGGTCATGGGCTCTCCGTCCTGCACCCCGTTCCGTCAGGGGAGCCGCACCGTTCCGCCGCCCCGTGTCGGCGGTGCCGGCGCCGCGCCCCTTCCGTGGTCACCACTCTGTCGTCCCGGCAGGTCCGCCCCCATCCGCGCGGCTACTCATCTGGGTGGCTAGGTACGGATACTCAGCTCTCCGTGCGCGGACCCACGCGCGGGGCCCTGCGGCTGGTTACGATCGCGTCCGTGTCCGTACTCCCTCTCGTCTTCACCAGCGGCTGGGCCAGCGGGATCAACGCCTACGCGGTGATCCTGCTGTTCGGCGTCTTCGGTGCGACCGGCGTGTCCGACCAGGTGCCGGAGGCGCTGCAGCGCACCGATGTCCTGGTCGCCGCCGGAGTGCTCTTCCTGTGCGAGGCGGTGGCGGACAAGATCCCGTACGTCGACTCGATATGGGACTCGGTCCACACGGTGATCCGGCCCGTCGCCGGCGCCGTCGTCGCAGCGCTGCTGGCGGGCGAGAGCGGTTCGCTGCCCGAGCTCGCCGCGGGCGCCGTGGGCGGCTCGACCGCGCTGCTCAGCCATCTGGTCAAGGCCGGCACCCGCATGGCCGTCAACACCTCGCCGGAGCCCTTCAGCAACATCGGCGTGAGCCTGGCGGAGGACCTGGGGGTGGCCGGGATCATCTCCTTCGCGGTCTTCAACCCGGTGGCCGCCGCGGTGATCGCGGGCACGCTCCTCGTACTGGGCATCGTCATGGTGGTGTTCCTCGCCGCGAGAATCCGGCGGTTCCTCCGGCGCAGGGCGCAGCGCCGGGAGGAGAGACGTCTGACGGGCACGAACTGGTGACCTGCCCGGGTCCGTGACGCTCGGACCCGGGTAATAAAGTCGCGGTCATGGCACGGATTGCGGTGATCGGCGCCGGGATGGGCGCCATGGCGGCTGCCGCCCGGCTGGCCGTGGCAGGCCACCGGGTGACGGTGTACGAGCGGACCTCTACGTACGGCGGCTCGGTGGGACGCTTCGAGCGGGACGGGTTCGTCTTCGACACCGGCCCCGGTCTGCTGCACCTCCCGGCCGTCTGGCGTGATCTGTTCGTCAAGACCGGCAAGGAGCCGCTGGAGAAGTGCGTCCGGCTGACGCAGGTGGATCCGGCGAGCCGGCATCTCTTCGCCGACGGCACGGACGTCCTCCTTCCGAACGCGTCGCGGGCCGGCACCGTCTCCGCGCTCGAATCGGCGCTCGGGCCGGGTGCCGGTGAGCGCTGGGGCGAGTTCCTCGGCCGTGCCCGGGACGCCTGGGAGCGTTCACGCCGCCCGCTGCTGGAGGAACCGCTGCCCGCGGACACCTCCCGCTTCTCGAAGGACCCCTATCCCGCCCTGCGCCAGGGCCTGTTGCGGCGGCCGGCCCGCACCCTCGGTGAGATCGGCAGGCGCGAGCTGCGCGATCCGCGTCTCGCCGCGCTGCTCGACAGCCATGCGCTGGCCTACGGGCTCGATCCGCGCACCGCACCCGCCTCCGCGTCGGTGCTGCCCTACATGGAGCAGACCTTCGGTTCCTGGTACGTGCTGGGCGGTCTGCGCGCCCTGGCCGACGCGGTGTACGAGCGGTGCCTGGCCAGGAAGGTCGAGTTCGTCTTCGGCACCCCCGTGACGCGGGTGCTGGAGAAGGACGGCCGCGTGGTGGGCCTGGAGCGGGCCGGGGGCGAGCCGGTCGAGGCGGACATGGTGGTGTCCGGCGCCCCGGTGCCGTCGCTGTTCGAGGGCCGTGCCGTGGGGCGGAACCCTGTCGTCGGGCGGGACCGTCCGGACGGGTGGCCACGGCAGGATGCCGTGCGCACCGGGCGGCTGACGGTCCATCTGGCGCTGCGCGGCGGCCGGCCGGAGGGCACCGCGCACCGCACCGTCGTGCATGCCCCGGATCCGCTCGGGGAGTGGGACGCGATCGACGCCGGGAAGACGGGCCCGCGTCCGACCGTGATCGTCATGCGGCCCGACGACCCGCTGCTGCGGCCCGACGACGACCACGAGACCGTGACCCTGACGTCCACCGTGCCGGCTGAGCTGCTCGGCAAACGGTCCTGGGCGGACGCCGCCGGAGCGGCGGCGGACCGGATGGTGGAGGCGGCCCTGGCAGCGGTGCCGGAGCTGGGTGAACGGATGCTGTGGCGTGAGGTGCGCACTCCGGAGGACACCCTCGGGGACACGGCGGCCGCCGTGGTCCCCGCTCCGGCGCTCGCCGGAGCTTCGGGAGCGTTCCTCCCCGCCCCGAACGCCGGTCCGCTGTCCGGCATGTATCTCGCGGGCGGCTGGGCCCATCCCGGGGGCGGGCTGGCTCACGCCGGCATGTCCGGGGCGCTGGTGGCCGGGCTGATCGTGGAGGGTTCCGGCTTCCGCGGCTCCCGGTGAGGCTCGACGGCCAAGGCAGCGGCAGCGGCAACTGCAACGGTCGTCAGTAGCGGTACTGCTGCTCGTTGTATCCGGTGTCGTAGTACGCGGGGGGCTGTTCCTGCTGATCGCCCTCACGCTGCTGCGGCACCCAGACACCGCCGGGCGGGGTCTCCGTGTAGCCCTCCTGCTGCCCGTAGCCGGCGTACTGCTGCTGTTCGCCGTAGTCGCCGCCGTAGGAGTCGTAGGTGCTGTACTGCTGACCGCCGACATAGGGGTCGGAGTACGTGGCGTACTGCTGGCTGCCGCTGCCGTAGTCGTACTGGGCGGCGTAGCCCGCCTGCTCCGCGGGCTCCTGCCGGTAGTCGCCGTACGCGTCGTAGGCGCCGTAACCCGTGCCGTGCGAGACGTGGTTCGGGTCCTGCGCCTCGTGCGTGTCCTGCGCTCCGGTCTGCGCCTCGTCATGCCGGGCGGCGTACGCCTCCTCCGTGTAGACGCCGTACTGGCCCGTCTCGTCCGGCATCGGCTGCGGCTCGTAGACGGGGTCCGTGCGGTCCGCCGCCGCGCCCTGCTCGTCGGTGTCGTAGGAGAGGTCGGTGACCTCGAGCGTGGGCTCCCGTGTCGCTTCCCGTTCGGCACCGGACTTCCGCCGCCTGCTCACGCCGGGCCTGCCGCCCAGGGCCCAGCCGGTGGAGAAACCGCGCCGGAAGGAGAGCGTCACATAGGTCTGGCCCACCGCGAACGCCATGGTGCCGAGCGCGATGACCACCACGGAGGCCAGCAGCACGCCTATGACGACGCCCAGGAACCCGCAGAACGCGAGCACCCGCCAGCGGAGCCGGGCCTTGTACTGCAGCAGCACCTCACCGAGCAGCCACAGCGCGACGATGCCGAACGCGATGTAGAGGACCGTCCAGCCCATGTCCGCCCCTCTCATACGGCCGCAGCCCCGGAGCGGGGCGTCTGCGGCCGGTCACGACTGCTCGTGCAGTCCGAGATTCTCGTAGATTTCGAGCGTCGCGGTGGAGTTGTTGAGCGTGATGAAGTGCAGCCCCGGGACACCCTCGGCGAGCAGCCTCGCGCAGAACTCCGTCGCGAACTCGATGCCAATGGAGCGTACAGCGGCCGGATCGTCCTTGACGGCGAGGATCCGCATCTTCAGTTCGTCCGGGAAGTGCGCGTTGCTGAGCGTGGCGAAGCGTTCGATCTGCTTGACGCTGGTGACGGGCATGATCTCGGGGATGATCGGGGTTTCGCAACCCGCTGCACCGACCCGATCGCGAAGCCGGAGATAGTCCTCGGGCCGGAAGAACATCTGCGTGATCGCGTAGTCGGCGCCCGCGCGGCACTTGGCCACGAAGTGCCGGACGTCCTCATCCCAGTCCGACGAGCGCGGATGCATCTCGGGGAAGGCCGCCACTCCCACGCAGAAGTCGCCGGAATCCTTGATGAGCCGGACCAGGTCGGCCGCGTACCGCACGCCTTCCGGGTGCTTGACCCATTCACCCATCGGGTCGCCGGGCGGGTCGCCGCGCACGGCGAGGATGTTACGGATGCCCGCGTCCGCGTACTGGCCGATCATGTTGCGCAGTTCGGCGACCGAGTGGTCGACCGCGGTGAGGTGCGCGACCGGCGTGAGGGTGGTGTCTGCGGCGATCTCCTGGGTGGCCTTGACCGTGCCGGCGCGGGTGGAGCCGCCGGCGCCGTAGGTCACGGAGACGAAGTTGGGGGCGACCGCCTCGACCCTGCGCAGCGCGTTCCACAGATTCCGCTCGCCCTTTTCCGTCTTGGGCGCCCAGAACTCGAACGAGTACGACGTTTTGCCCGTCGCAAGCAGGTCACGCACCGTGCGTGCGTGATCCGTTCTGGTGGAAGCAGTACCGAGGGCCATACGGGCAGGTTAGCCAAACTGCGGGGGTCCCCCAACCCGAACCGATAAATATTTCCGCTTTGTCGGTCTCCTGTCCACCCCTTGGACATAAATGGACGATCATCGGCGGCGCGTGACCGTCAGCCGACCCGCGCCCTGACCCGCTTCGCCAGGTCGGCGGCCGCGGCGGCCGGGTCGTCGGCTTCGGTGATCGCGCGAACGACGACGACCCTGCGGGCCCCGGCGTCCAGCACCTCGTCCAGATTGCCCGCGTCGATCCCGCCGATGGCGAACCACGGACGGTCGCTCCCGAGCCCGGCGGTGTACCGCACCAGGTCGAGGCCGGGGGCGTGCCGCCCCGGCTTGGTGGGGGTGGGCCAGCAGGGGCCCGTGCAGAAGTAGTCGACGCCCCGCTCGACGGCTGCTGCCGCCGCCTCGGACTCGGCGTGCGTCGAGCGGCCGATCAGCACACGGTCCCCGAGAATCGCGCGTGCGGCGGGCACCGGCAGGTCGCCCTGACCCAGGTGCAGCACGTCGGCGCCGATGGCGTGCGCCACGTCCGCGCGGTCGTTCACCGCGAGGAGCCTGCCGTGGCGGCGGCAGGCGTCGGCGAACACCTGGAGGTGCTCCAGCTCTTCGCCGGCCTCCATGCCCTTGTCGCGCAGCTGCACGATGTCCACCCCGGACGCCAGCACGGCGTCGAGGAACTCCGGAAGGTCACCCTGGCGCTTGCGGGCGTCCGTGCACAGATAGAGCCGGGCGTCGGACAGCGGCGCGCTAGCCGTGATCATGAGGCGATCCCCCCGTAGGGCGGCCGGATGCGCGGGCCGGGCGGCCCGGCCGTACATCCGGCCGCGGTGATGGTTTTCCGGTACGTCAGACGGCGAGCGCCTGGGCCCGGCGCTTCACCTCCGTACCGCGATTCTCGCTGAGCGCCTGGGCGGGCGTGCCCGGCAGGGTCGGGTCGGGGGTGAAGAGCCACTCGAGCATCTCTTCGTCGGAGAAGCCGTCGTCCCTCAGGAGCGTCAGGGTGCCGGACAGGCCCTTGACCACCTTGTTGCCGTCGATGAAGGCGGCGGGCACCTGGAGCGCCCGGTTCTCACCGCGCCGCACGGCGATCAGCTGGCCGTCCTTGACCAGCTGCCGCACGCGCGTCACCTCGACATCGAGCATTTCCGCGATGTCCGGCAGGTGGAGCCAGGCGGGGACGAGGGCATCGGTCTTTGCGTCAATCTCGGTCACGGGACAAGCCTGCCATCCAAGACCGACAGCCGGTAGCCGGGACCTACCGCGCCGCCGCCTTCAGAGGGACGGAGGAGTCGGCGGCCCGCTCCGTGTCGAGCGCCGCCCCGGACTGGATCAGCCTGCGGCCCTGGGCCAGGTCACGGGGCCTGCCGACGGCCAGCAGGGCCACCAGGGCGCCGTCCCGCAGCCACAGCACCGACCAGGTCTCGTCCGCCGGGTCGCCCCGCCACAGCAGGGTGTCGAAGACGCCGTGATGACCCGCGTACTGGACGAAACGCCCGAACTGCTCCGACCAGAAGTACGGCACCGGGTCGTACGCCTCGAGCTCCCGGCCCCCGACGATGTTCGCGGCGACGGTGCGCGGTCCCTGGAGCGCGTTGTCCCAGTGGTGGACGAGCAACCGCTCGCCGTAGCGGCCCGAGGGGTAGGAGGCGCAGTCGCCGACGGCGTACACGTCCGGGGCGGAGGCACGCAGATACCGGTCCGCGACGACGGAGCCGTCAGGGCCGAGCTCCACTCCGGAGCCCGCGAGCAGGCCCGTCGCGGGCCGGGCGCCGATTCCGACGACGACGGCGCCGGCCGGGATCCTGCGGCCCCCGTCGAGCACGACGTACCCCGCCTCGACGGCGGCGACCCGGACGCCGGTGAGCAGCTCGGCGCCGTACTGCCCGTACCAGGCGGCCATCGGGGCGGCCACCTCGGCGGGCATGGTCCCGGCCAGCGGGCGGTCGGCGGCCTCGAGAACGGTGACGGCGCAGCCCGCCTCGCGGGCGGCGGTCGCGAACTCCGCACCGATCCACCCCGCGCCGACCACGACGATGTCGTGCTGCTCCGCGAGGAGCGGACGCAGTCGCGCGGCGTCGTCCAGCGTCCGCAGCAGATGGACACCGGGAACGTGGCGGGTGCCCGGCAGACTGACCGGCGCGGCGCCGGTGGCCAGGACCAGTACGTCGTACGGGACGGGGCCCGCGGCGGTGTCGACCTCGTGGGCGCCGGTCCGCACCCGTGTCACTTCCGCGCCGAGGCGCAGCTCGATACCGAGGGCCTCGAAGTCGATGTCGAAGGCGGAGTCCTCCGCCTTGCCGAGCAGGATCGCCTTGGACAGCGGGGGCCTGTCGTACGGCTGGTGCGGCTCCGCACCGATCACCGTGACCCGGCCGGTGAATTCCTGTTCGCGGAGGGCGACCGCGGTCTGCACGCCGGCCATGCCCGCGCCGACGATCACCACGCGCCGTGACGCTGTCTGCTGTTCGTCCACCCGCACACCTTACGTATCCGCGCGTACCTGACGACAGGTCAGGAAGGCGACTCCTCCACCGCGCTCGTCCCGCCGCCCTCCTGGGACTCCCTCTCCCGCGTCTCCTCCAGCCGCCCCGCCCGTCCGGCAGCTCGACGGCCTCGAAGGCGCAGTACCCGGAGGAGGCCCGGCCGTCCTTCTTCAGCTGCACGTGACCCGGAACGGTTAGGGTGGCACCGTAAGGCACTCGCGGGAGCCCGGACGCACCGGGCTGAGAGGGAGGCTGGACGGCCTCCGACCGTACGAACCTGATCCGGGTCATGCCGGCGAAGGGAGGGGCTGGACGCCCATGTCGTCTCGCACACCACGTACTCCCGATGTCCTTGTCATCGGGGGCGGAGTCATCGGCCTGGTCACGGCCTGGCGGGCCGCGCAGCGCGGGCTGCGGGTCGTCGTCGCCGACCCCGAGCCCGGCGGCGGGGCCGCGCAGGTCGCGGCCGGGATGCTGGCCGCCGTCACCGAACTCCACTACGGCGAGCAGACGCTGCTCGGTCTCAATGTGGAGTCCGCCCGCCGCTACCCGGCCTTCGTGGCCGAACTGGAGGAGGCGAGCGGGCAGCGCGTCGGCTACCGCTCGTGCGGCACCCTCGCCGTCGCGCTCGACGCCGACGACCGCGCGCATCTGCGTGAACTGCACGCCCTGCAGCGCCGGTCGGGGCTCGATTCCGAATGGCTCTCGGGCCGCGAATGCCGACGCCTCGAGCCGATGCTCGCGCCCGGTGTGCGCGGCGGACTGCGGGTGGACGGCGACCACCAGGTCGACCCGCGGCGGCTGGCGGCGGCGCTGGTCGCGGCCTGCGAACGGGCCGGGGTCGACCTCCGCCGCACCTGGGCGGAGCGACTGGTCGTCACCGGTGACCGGGCCGCCGGGGCCGTGCTCGCCGACGGCAGTGAACTCTCCGCGGCACAGGTGGTGCTGGCCGGCGGCAGCATGAGCGGACGGCTCGAGGGCGTCCCGGCGGATGTGCTCCCGCCGGTCCGGCCGGTGAAGGGCCAGGTCCTGCGGCTGACCGTGCCCCGGCCCTACGCGCCGTTCCTCTCCCGCACGGTGCGCGCCGTGGTGCGCGGCAGCCATGTCTACCTCGTGCCGCGCGAGAACGGTGAACTGGTCGTCGGCGCGACCAGCGAGGAACTCGGCTGGGACACCACCGTCACCGCCGGCGGCGTGTACGAGCTGCTGCGCGACGCGCACGAGCTCGTACCGGGCATCACCGAACTGCCCCTGGTCGAGACCCGGGCCGGGCTGCGGCCCGGCTCCCCCGACAACGCGCCGCTGCTCGGCTTCACCGAACTGCCGGGGCTCCTGCTGGCCACCGGGCACTACCGCAACGGGGTGCTGCTCACCCCCCTCACCGGCGACGTGCTGGCGGCCGCGCTGGTGAGCGGTGAACTGCCGGAGGTGGCACGGCCCTTCACCCCACGCCGCTTCTCCTCGATCCTCGAGGAGCAGCCCGCATGAACATCTCCGTCAACGGCGAGGCACGCGACCTCGCCGCGGGAACCACGCTCGACACCGTCGTCGCGGCACTCACCGCGGCGCCGTCGGGCGTGGCCGCCGCCGTCAACGAGGCCGTCGTCCCGCGCAGCCAGTGGGCCGGCACCCGGCTCGGCGACGGCGACCGCGTCGAGATTCTCACCGCAGTGCAGGGAGGCTGAGCCGGCATGGCAGACGACCGTTTCACCATCGGCGGGACGACGTTCGACTCCCGGCTGATCATGGGTACGGGCGGGGCGCCCAGCCTCGACGTGCTCGAACGCTCCCTGGTCGCGAGCGGCACGGAACTCACCACCGTCGCGATGCGGCGCCTCGACCCGACAGTCCAGGGGTCCGTGCTCTCCGTGCTCGACCGGCTCGGCATCCGGGTGCTGCCGAACACCGCGGGCTGCTTCACGGCCGGCGAGGCGGTGCTCACCGCGCGCCTGGCGAGGGAGGCGCTCGGCACCGACTGGATCAAGCTCGAGGTCGTCGCCGACGAGCGGACCCTGCTGCCGGACGGTGTGGAACTGCTGGACGCGGCGGAGACCCTCGTCGACGACGGTTTCACCGTGCTGCCGTACACGAACGACGACCCGGTGCTCGCACGGAGGCTGGAGGACGTGGGCTGCGCCGCGATCATGCCGCTCGGCTCGCCGATCGGGTCCGGGCTCGGGATCCGCAACCCCCACAACTTCCAGCTGATCGTCGAGCAGGCGGGCGTCCCCGTGATCCTCGACGCGGGCGCCGGCACGGCGTCGGACGCGGCCCTGGCGATGGAGCTGGGGTGCGCGGCGGTGATGCTGGCGTCCGCGGTGACGCGGGCGCAGGAGCCGGTGCTGATGGCGGAGGCCATGCGGTACGCGGTGGGGGCGGGGCGGCTGGCGTTCCGGGCGGGCCGGATTCCGCGACGGCACTTCGCGGAGGCGTCGTCGCCCCACGAGGGGCGGGCGGCCCTCGACCCGGAGCGGCCGGCGTTCTGACGGTGCGGGTGGGCCGGCGGCCATGGGGGCACCCCCGTCCCACAACCGGGCTCCGCCCGGACCCGCCCCGCGCGGTGTTTCAGGGCCGCTGCCCTGGATATGCGCGCCTCAATCGCCGAGCCCGGACCCGTTCACCGCGCTCCGCGCGGTGTTTCGGGGGCGCTGCCCCCGTACCCCCGCGCCTCAAACGCCGGCGGGGCTGAAGATGCCCCGCAGCGGCGAATCCAGCCCGGCTCGGGGGCACCACCCGCGGCCTCCAGGCCGTAGGGGGAGTTCGAGGCCACCGCGCGGAGCGCGGTACGCCGTCCGCCAGAGCGGTACAACGGCCCGCCCGCAGGGCGGCAACAGGACCCGGGGCCTGCCCCGCTTCGGAAAGGGACGCGCCGGTGCGGGGAAACGACCCCGCCCACAAAGCGACAGAGGGCCCGGGCGCGGGGTGGGGAAACGGCCCGCCGCAGGCGCCACCCGCACTGCCGCCCCGCGTCACAGCTCGGCTGCAGTCCACCCCCCCGCCCCGCACGGCCCGTCTGAGCCCGCCGCCCCGCCTCGTAGAATCGCGGGGTGGACACGACCCTCCAGGACCCCCTCGTCGGGCAGGTGCTCGACGGCCGCTACCGAGTCGATGAGCGCATCGCCGTCGGCGGCATGGCCACGGTCTACCGGGCCGTCGACACCCGCCTCGACCGCGTACTCGCTCTCAAGGTGATGCACCCGGACCTCGCGACCGACGCGACGTTCGTGGAGCGCTTCATCCGCGAGGCCAAGTCCGTCGCCCGGCTGGCCCACCCCAATGTGGTGGGGGTGTTCGACCAGGGCGCACAGGGCGCGTACGTGTATCTGGCGATGGAGTACGTGGAGGGCTGCACCCTGCGCGACGTGCTCCGGGAGCGCGGTGCGCTTCAGCCGCGGGCCGCGCTCGACATCCTGGAGCCCGTGCTCGCCGCGCTCGGCGCCGCGCACCGGGCCGGGTTCGTGCATCGCGACATGAAGCCGGAGAACGTGCTGATCGGGGACGACGGCCGGGTCAAGGTCGCCGACTTCGGTCTCGTGAGGGCCGTCGGTTCCGTCACCAACACCTCCGGCACGGTTCTGGGCACCGTCTCGTACCTCGCTCCGGAGCAGATCGAGTACGGCACCGCGGACACCCGCGCCGATGTGTACGCGTGCGGTGTCGTGCTCTACGAGATGCTGACCGGCGCCAAGCCGCACTCCGGCGACACCCCGGCACAGGTGCTGTTCCAGCACCTGAACGCGGATGTTCCCGCGCCGTCCGCGCTCTTCCCGGGTCTCGCCGTCGAGCTGGACGAGCTCGTCGCGAGCGCGACGGCCCGCAACCCCGAGGTCCGGCCGCACGACGCGGTGGCGCTGCTCGCGCAGGCCCGCGAGGCACGCGCCTCGCTCGACACGGCACAGCTCGACGCGGTGCCGCCGACGGCGCGCTCGCAGGACGGGACGCCGCCCGGCGCCGCCGACGAGGACCGTACGGATGTGATCCCCCGGGCGCTGCCCCGCGAAGAGCCCGCCGTGCACCACACCGCACGGCTGATCCTGCCGCCTCCGGAGCGGCCGGAGCCGGAGCCCGAGCGGCCGGTGCGCCGTGTCGGTCCGCTGCCCCGCCGCGGGCTGCTCGCACTGCTGATCGCGGTGATCGCCGTGATCGGTGTGGGCGCCGGCGTCTGGTACATCAACTCCGGCCAGTTCACCCGCGTCCCGGCCCTGATCGGCAAGACCGAGCAGGAGGCGCGCCAGGCGCTCGGCAAGGCCGGACTCGAGGTGAAGACGGTCCGCCACGATTTCAGCGAGACCGTCGCCCGCGGCACCGTGATCGACAGCGACCCGGGCACGAACGAGCGGATACGGGGCAACGGCTCCGTGACGATCGTCGTTTCCCGCGGTCCGAAGATCGTGAAAGTCCCGGATGTCGTCGGCAAGCCCCTGGCCGAGGCGCAGCGCGAGCTCCGCAAGGCGGGGCTCGCACCGGGCGTGGTCACCAGGGAGTTCGACGAGAGTGTCGCGCAGGGGTCGGTGATCAGCACGGATCCTGCCGCGGACAGCAGCCGCAGTCCCGACTCGGCGGTGTCGCTCGTGGTCAGCAAGGGCGCGCCGATCGACGTCCCCGATGTGACGGGTGAATCCGTGGCGGACGCGACCGCCGAGCTCCGGGAGGCCGGACTGAAGGTCGAGGTCGCCGAGGAGCGGATCCACTCGGCAGAGGAGGCCGGTTCGGTCGCCCGGCAGTCGGCCGCCGAAGGCACGACGCTCGCTCGCGGCGACACGGTCACGCTCACGGTCTCCAAGGGCCCGCGGATGGTCGAGGTACCGGACGTGGTCGGTGACAAGGTGGGCGACGCGACCACCGAGCTGGAGGCGGCGGGCTTCGTGGTGAAGGTCGAGAAGAACTTCCCGTTCCTCGGGGACGAGGTCGAGAGCCAGTCCGTCGAGGGCGGCGGCCAGGCGCCGGAGGGCAGCACGATCACCATCAAGACCAAGGGGCTCTAGTACCGATGCGCAACCCTGTCGGCGGCCACGTCCCCGTGGCCGGTGGCCTCGCCACGACCGGACTCGTCTACGCACGGGAGCTGGAGGCGGAGGCCGTGCAGGTCTTCGTGGCCAATCCGCGTGGCTGGGCGACTCCCAAGGGCAGTCCGGCCCAGGACGAGAAGTTCCGGGCCGAGTGTGCGGCCGACGGCATCTCCGCGTGGGTGCATGCCCCGTATCTGATCAACTTCGGCTCCCACACCGAGGCCACGGTCGAGCAGTCGGTTCTCTCCCTGCGTCACTCGCTGCGCAGAGCACGCCAGATCGGCGCCCGGGGTGTCGTGGTGCACACCGGGTCCGCCACGGGAGGCCGTGACCGGGAGGTCGCACTGGCGCAGGTCCGTGAGCGGATGCTGCCGCTGCTGGACGAACTGACGCACGACGACGACCCGTACCTGCTTCTGGAGTCGACTGCCGGGCAGGGTTTCTCGCTGTGCTCGCGGACCTGGGACTTCGGTCCGTACTTCGAGGCCCTCGACGCTCATCCCAAGCTGGGTGTCTGTCTGGACACCTGCCACATCTTCGCGGCCGGCCACGATCTCGCTGCCCCCGGCGGAATGGCGCGGACGCTGGATCTGCTGGTGGGGACGGTGGGCGAGGGGCGTCTGAAGCTGATCCACGCCAATGACTCGAAGGACGTCGTCGGTGCGCACAAGGACCGGCACGAGAACATCGGCACGGGCCACATCGGTGAGGAGCCGTTCCGGGAGCTCATGTCGCATCCCGCCACAGAAGGCGTACCGCTGGTCATCGAGACTCCCGGCGGCAGGGAGGGACACGCGGCGGACGTGGCACGGCTGAAGAAACTGCGCTGAAATCTTTGAAAGGGCAGACCCTCCCGGAATACCCGGTGGGGGTATATGGTTCCCACTCATCGACAGGCAACGCACATCCTGACGCCGGGGGCACGATCATGCAGCACGGACATGAGACGCACACGGATCACCACCAGCACGCGCACCACGGCCACCAGGACCACCAGGGCCATCACGGCGACCACGGCGACCACGGCGACCACGGCACAGGCAAGGTCGGGTGGGGCATGGCGGCCAAGGCGACCCTGCACTGCCTCACCGGCTGTGCCATCGGCGAGGTACTCGGCATGGTCATCGGCACCGCCCTGGGCTGGGGCAACGCCCCGACCATGGTCCTCGCCATCGTGCTCGCCTTCTTCTTCGGCTACTCGCTGACGCTCTGGGCGATCCTGCGGGCCGGACTGAGCCTGAAGGCCGCGATCGGAGTCGCTCTCGCCGCCGACACCCTCTCCATCACCGTCATGGAGATCGTGGACAACGGCGTGCTGCTCCTGGTCCCCGGCGCGATGGACGCCCATCTGTCCGACGGTCTGTTCTGGGGCGCCCTGGCCTTCGCCTTCCTGGTCGCCTTCGCGATCACCACACCCGTCAACAAGTGGATGATCGGGCGCGGCAAGGGGCACGCGGTGGTCCACCAGTACCACCACTGAGCCGTACACGGCCCGGGTCTCAGAGCTCCGGGCCGTCGCCCGATTCCTCCTGGTAGGAGTACCGCTGCTCCCGCCAGGGGTCACCGAGGTTGTGGTAGCCCCGCTCCTCCCAGAAACCGCGGCGGTCGGCCGTCATGTACTCCACGCCCCGCACCCACTTCGGCCCCTTCCAGGCGTACAGGTGCGGCACCACGAGACGCAGCGGGAAGCCGTGCTCGGCGGTCAGCAGCTCGCCGTCCTTGTGGGTGGCGAAGATCGTTCGCTCGGCGACGAAGTCGGAGAGCCGCAGATTGGCGCTGAAGCCGTACTCCGCCCAGACCATCACATGGGTCACGGCAGGCGCGGGTGGCGCCAGCTCCACGACCGTGCGGGCGGGCACGCCACCCCATTCGGCCCCGACCATGCTGAACTTCGTCACGCAGTGCAGATCACCGACGACACTCGAGAAGGGGAGCGCGGAGAACTCCTCGTGGCTCCAGCAGCGCTTCTCGCCATCGGCCGTGGCGCCGAAGACCCTGAACTCCCAGCGGTCCGGCTTGAACTTGGGCACGGGCCCGTAGTGGGTGACGGGCCAGCCGCGCTGCAGTCGCTGCCCCGGCGGAAGCTCGGACTCCTCTTGTGCGCGGTATTCCCGGCTCTCCGGCTGACCCATGCCTTCAATGGTGACAGACCGGGAGGGGTGGTCATGACCAGGTCTGGGCCGATTCGGGCAACTCCTACTAAGCGTGCACTTACTGGACGACCCCTTGTCACGGTGCAAGGATTCGCGAACCTGCCCAGTCACACGTGCGGAAGGAGCCTCTGCGATGCAGGGCGACCCCGAGGTCATCGAGTTCCTCAATGAGCAGCTGACTGCCGAATTGACCGCGATCAACCAGTACTTCCTGCACGCGAAGATGCAGGAGAACTTCGGCTGGACGAAGCTCGCGAAGTACACCCGCGCCGAGTCCTTCGACGAGATGAAGCACGCGGAGGTGCTGACCGACCGGATCCTCTTCCTGGACGGTCTGCCGAACTACCAGCGGCTGTTCCATGTACGCGTCGGGCAGACGGTCACCGAGATGTTCCAGGCGGACCGGCAGATCGAGGTGGAGGCCATCGACCGCCTCAAGCGCGGCATCGAGGTCATGCGCGCCAAGGGCGACATCACGTCGGCGAACATCTTCGAGTCGATCCTGGCCGACGAGGAGCACCACATCGACTACCTCGACACCCAGCTGGAACTGGTCGGGAAGCTCGGTGACGCCCTGTACATCGCCCAGCTGATCGAACAGCCGGAGGGTTAGCGGCGCCGATCGGCCAGTGGACCCGGGATCAGGCGGCCGGGAGTCCTGGCGCCGAGGGGGACTACGCGGCTTCGTCGAGCGCGGGCCGTGTGCCGTCGGGATCGGCGGCAAGCACTGAGGCGCCACCGCCCTGCTCGAGCAGTTCACGGCGGGGGCAGGCGCCGCGGCCGAGTATCCCCTGGATGCGACGCACGCAGGAACCGCAGTCGGTCCCCGCCTTGGAGACGGACGCGATCTGCCGGGGCGTGCAGGCGCCGGCTTCCGCGTGCTCCTTGACCTGCTTCTCCGTGATGCCGAAGCACGAGCAGACGTACACGCGGTCCACCTCCCTGCGGGATCGATTGCGTCGCCGTCCCGATGATCGGTGAGGCTAACCTAACCTTACCCGGCGCCCGGGGTGGGTAAAAGCCCCGAATATGCCAGTGGGGCGTGGATCACAGCGATCCACGCCCCACTGTCGTCGAGCCGTCACTACTGGTCGCGGTACATCTCCGCCACCAGGAACGCCAGGTCCAGGGACTGGCTGCGGTTGAGCCGCGGGTCGCAGGCCGTCTCGTAGCGCTGGTGCAGGTCGTCGACGAAGATCTCGTCGCCGCCGCCCACGCACTCGGTGACGTCGTCACCGGTGAGCTCGACATGGATGCCGCCCGGGTGGGTGCCGAGCGCCTTGTGGACCTCGAAGAAGCCCTTGACCTCGTCGAGGACGTCGTCGAATCGGCGGGTCTTGTGCCCGGACGCCGCCTCGAAGGTGTTGCCGTGCATCGGGTCGGTCACCCAGGCCACGGTCGCACCGGAGGCGGTGACCTTCTCGACGAGCTCGGGGAGCTTGTCGCGGACCTTGTCGGCGCCCATGCGGACGACGAAGGTCAGCCGGCCCGGCTCGCGCTCGGGGTCGAGACGGTCGATGTAGGTCAGCGCCTCGTCCACCGTCGTCGTCGGCCCCAGCTTGATGCCGATCGGGTTGCGGATCTGGGACGCGAACTCGATGTGCGCGCCGTCGAGCTGGCGGGTGCGCTCACCGATCCAGACCATGTGACCCGAGGTGTTGTACAGCCGGCCGGTACGGGAGTCGGTACGGGTCAGGGCCGACTCGTAGTCCAGCAGCAGGGCCTCGTGGGAGGCGAAGAACTCGACCGTGCGGAATTCCGCCGGGTCGGTGCCGCACGCCTTCATGAAGTTGAGCGCGTTGTCGATCTCACGCGCGAGCTGCTCGTAGCGCTGGCCGGACGGGGACGACTTCACGAAGTCCTGGTTCCAGGCGTGCACCTGGCGCAGGTCCGCGTAACCACCGGTGGTGAAGGCACGCACCAGGTTGAGCGTCGAGGCGGAGGCGTTGTACATCCGCTTCAGGCGCTCGGGGTCCGGGATACGGGCCGACTCGGTGAAGTCGAAGCCGTTGACGGAGTCGCCGCGGTAGGTCGGCAGGGTCACGCCGTCGCGGGTCTCGGTCGGCTTGGAGCGCGGCTTGGAGTACTGGCCGGCGATCCTGCCGACCTTGACGACCGGCACGGACGCCGCGTACGTCAGCACCGCACCCATCTGGAGCAGCGTCTTGAGCTTGTTCCGGATGTGGTCGGCGGACACCGCGTCGAACGCCTCTGCGCAGTCGCCGCCCTGGAGCAGGAACGCCTCGCCCTTGGCGACGGCTCCCATCCGGGCGCGCAGCTGGTCGCACTCGCCCGCGAAGACGAGCGGCGGATACGACTCGAGGTCCGCGATCACATCGCGCAGAGCCTCGGCATCGGGGTACTCGGGCTGCTGCGCCGCGGGCAGGTCTCGCCAGGTCGCCTTGGCGACGGCGTGGGATTCAGCGTTCACGGTCACAAGCACAACATTACGGGCTTCAGCTACCTGTCCGGCCCAGTGCCCAGCCAATGAGACAGCTGCCCGAAATGTCTCTCGAAGAGGTTCACCGGATCCAGTGGTGTTACCCTGCGCCCCGATTTGCAAACAAATCAAAAACAAAACAACCAGGGGTGGGCGTGAGCCAGGGGCACCGCAGGGATCGAAAGAAAAGACGGCTCTTCTACGGCGTGGCAGCAGCAGTCGTCGCCACCGCCACGATCGGGACGGTCGCGGTCGCGTCCCCCGATCTCGTCGGGCTCGGCAACGACAAGAGCAGCCGGAACGAGTCGCTCCAGAGCAAGTTCGCGGAAGCGGCACGCGAGTTCGACGTTCCCCAGAGCGTGCTGATGGCGGTCTCGTACCGGCAGACGCGCTGGGAGGCCCACGACGGCGAGCCGAGCGTCACCGGCGCGTACAACGTGATGGGTCTGACGGACGTCGACCCGGAGGACATCGAGACGGAGGAGGCCGGCGAGGAGGCCATCGCCCACTTCAACGGCAGCGGCAAGCCGGAGATCGAGAAGTCCTTCGATCCCGACAAGGTCCGTCGGATCCTGGCCGAGGCCACCGTCGACACCGACGATCCCCGGCTCCACACCGCGGACAAGGCGGCCGAGCTGATCGACAGCTCCTCCGAGGCGGTCCAGAGCGACACCTCCGAGTCCATCCGGGCCGGCGCGGCTCTGCTCGCCGAATACCAGAAGGAAGCCGGCGCGGAGCTGTCCGACGACCCGGGCGCCTGGTACCCGGCGGTGGCTCGCTACAGCCAGTCGCCGGAGAAGAAGGGCGCCGAGCTCTTCGCCAAGCGCGTCTTCGAGTCGATCAGGACGGGAGAGCGGGAGCTCACCCTGGACGGCGAGCAGGTCTCCCTGCCGGCCGACCCGTCGGTCAAGCCGGTCAAGCGGGCGAACGTCCCGCTGGCGGCGAGCTACGCCTCCACCACGGCGGACCCGACGCCCGAGTGCCCCACCGGCCTGTACTGCAACTACGTGCCGTCCCGCACGTCGAGCACGGGCAAGCGCAACTACACGCTCGGCGACCGCCCGAACCAGGGCGTGGACATCCGGCAGATCGTCATCCACGACACCGAGGGCGGCTACGACGGCTCGCTCGCGGCGCTCACGAACCCGGACGTCCCGGGCAGCGCCCACTATCTGATCCGCGCCTCGGACGGTCTGGTCACCCAGATGATCGAGAACAAGCACCTGGCGTGGCACGCGGGCAACTGGACCCACAACATGCACGCGATCGGCGTGGAGCACGAGGGCTACGCGATCAAGGAAGGCAAGTGGTACACCGAGCCCCAGTACCAGTCCTCCGCCGACCTGGTGAAGTTCCTGGCCACCAAGTACAACGTGCCGCTGGACCGCGACCACATCATCGGGCATGACGAGGTGGCGCTCCAGACGGACGCCGGCATGAGGAACCTCCACTGGGACGCGGGCCCGTACTGGGACTGGAACCACTACATGGACCTGATGGGCGCCCCGCAGGGCGACCAGGGTGCGGGTGGTCCGCTCAGGGCCGGCCAGGTGGTCCGTGTCGTTCCCCCGTTCACCACGGCGAACCAGCCCAAGCTCACCGTCGGCGGCGACGCCGTCACCCCCCGCCCGTCGAACTTCGGCTACCTCTACACGTCGCCCTCGACAAGCGCGTCGACGCTGACCGACCCGTACTTCACCTCCCTCTGGTCCGAGGGCTCGAACTACGGGAACAAGGTCCGTGCCGGTGGCAGCTACGTCGTCGCCGAGGCCAGGACCAACTGGACGGCGATCTGGTACGCGGGCAAGAAGGCCTGGTTCCACAACCCGGGCGGCCAGTACACCGTCCCGGTGACCGATGCCACGACCGTCAAGGTGGCGGCAGGTGCGACGTCGGCCGAGGTCTACGGGCGCTCCTTCCCGGAGACCGCCGCCTACACCGCCGCGGGCCTCGAGCCGCCCGGTGACGAGAACGCCTTCCTGACGAAGTTCGACTTCGCCTCCGGACAGGCCTATGTGAAGGCCGGCCCCGCGGTGAGGGGCGACGACTGGTTCGGCTCCGCGCAGAAGAACGTCATCGGCGACACCCTCTTCGTGCCGATCCGCTTCCACCACAAGATCACCTGGGTGAAGGCCGCCGATGTCGTGGAGGGTGCCCCCACCGCTCCCGACCCCGGCACCAACCGCTTCAACCTGCTGGCCCGTGACTCCGGCGGCTCGCTGTACCAGTACCAGGGCACCGGCAGCGCCTCCGCGCCGTTCTTCACCCGCTACCGCGTGGGCGGCGGCTGGCAGGGCTACAACCTGATGACCGACCTCGGTCCGCTGCGCGCGGACGCGCAGGTGGGCGACATGGTGGCCCGCGACGGCTCCGGCCTGCTGTGGCACTACGTGGCGAGCGGCGACAAGGACCAGCCGTTCAAGCCGCGTCTGAAGGTGGGCGCGGGCTGGAACCTGTACAACATGGTGTTCAGCACCGGCGACATGGACGGCGACGGCAAGGGCGACGCGATCGGTCGCGAGGGCTCCGGCGACATCTACTTCTACCGGGGCACCGGCACGCCCGGCGCGCCGTTCGCCCCCCGGGTGAAGGTCGGCTTCGGCTGGCAGATCTACAACACCATCCTGGGCCCGGGCGACCTGAACCAGGACGGCAAGGCCGACCTGGTGGCCCGTGACGGTTCCGGCGTGCTGTGGTTCTACAAGGGAACCGGCAGCGCCACCTCGCCGTACGAGCCGCGTGTCAGGGTCGGCGCGGGCTGGAACATGTTCGACACCCTGGTCACCACCGGTGACCTCGACCAGGACGGCATCGCGGACATGGTCGCCCGCGAGCCCTCCGGTGCGCTGTGGTTCTACAAGGGGTCGGGCAGCGCCTCCGCGCCGTTCGCGCCCCGTACGTCGATCGGCCCCGGCTGGCAGATCTACAACGCGCTGATCTGATCCGGCTGATCCGATCCGGTTGATCGGATTCGGTTGATCGGATTCGGTTGATCGGATCCGGCTGATCGGATCCGGCTGATCCGATCCGGTTGATCCGATCCGGTTGATCCGATCTCCGGTGTCCGTCCGGACACTCCCGCCCGCGGCGCCGCGCCCGTCCTCATCGTGGGACAGGCCCCGGCACCGCGGGCGGATGCGTTAGGGTCGGCGGCATGTTCGCGCAGCAGATTCAGAACTGGTGGTGGACCGCACTCCGGCGGCCCACCTCCTGATCGCGCGCAGACACCGATCGCGAAGGCCGCCCGAGGGGCGGCCTTCACTGTTTTCGGGACAGTGGCCGTTCCTCCTCCCACGGAAGGAACACCCCGCATGCTCATCGGACGACTGCTCGAGGACGACTGCCCGCCCTTCGCGCTGCTCCGCCGGCGCACACCGGGCCGTGACCAGGACACCGTCGAGGTGCTGATCGGCCGGGTTCACGAGGCCGCGCGCCTCGCCGACATCCCGGTGGGCGACCGTCCCTCGCTGGCGCTGATCCCGTTCCGCCAGATCGCGGAGCGCGGCTTCGACGTCACCGACGACGGCACGCCGCTGTCGGTGCTGGTGGCCGACGAGTACCACGAACTCCCTCTCGGCGAGGTCCTCACGGCCCTGCCCCGTCATGCCGTTCGGGTCGAGGACGGGGAGTTCGACGTCGACGACGAGGCGTACGCGAACGTCGTCCGGCGTGTGGTCGAGGACGAGATCGGCCGCGGCGAGGGCGCGAACTTCGTCGTCCGCCGCACCTTCACCGGGCGGATCCCCGGTTTCGGCCGCACCGACGCGCTCGCGCTGTTCCGTCGTCTGCTGGCCGGCGAACGGGGAGCGTACTGGACCTTCGTCGTGCACACCGGGGAGCGGACGCTGGTCGGCGCGAGCCCGGAGGTGCATGTGCGCATGAGCGGAGGAACGGTCGTGATGAACCCGATCAGCGGGACCTTCCGCTACCCGCCGGAGGGACCGACGGCAGAGGCGCTGCTCGGCTTCCTGGACGACCGCAAGGAGCGCGAGGAGCTGTCCATGGTGGTCGACGAGGAGCTCAAGATGATGTGCAGGGTCGGCGACAGAGGCGGGGTGGTCGTCGGTCCCCGGCTCAAGGAGATGTCGCATCTGGCGCACACCGAGTACGAGTTGCGCGGGCGTTCCTCCCTCGATGTGCGCGAGGTGCTGAAGGAGACCATGTTCGCGGCCACGGTCACGGGATCGCCGGTGCAGAACGCCTGCCGGGTCATCGAGCGGCACGAGGCCGGCGGGCGGGGCTACTACGCGGGGGCCCTGGCGCTGATCGGTCAGGACACGGGCGGCGCGCAGACGCTCGACTCGCCGATCCTGATCCGTACCGCCGACATCGACGCCGAAGGCGCGCTGCGGGTGCCGGTCGGGGCCACGCTGGTGCGGCATTCGGATCCGGCGGGCGAGGTCGCGGAGACGCATGCCAAGGCGGCCGGGGTGCTCGCGGCGCTGGGCGTGCGCCCCGGCCGGCCGCACGCCGCGGGACCGGCCCCGCGGCTGGCGGAGGACCCGCGGGTGCGGGCGGCGCTGGACGCCCGGCGGGCCGATCTCGCGCCGTTCTGGCTGCGGATGCAGGAGCGTACGGCGGAGCTGTCGGGTCACGCGCTGGTCGTCGACGGCGAGGACACGTTCACCGCGATGCTGGCGCATCTGCTGCGCTCGACGGGCCTGGACGTGACGGTGCTGCGGTACGACGCGCCGGCTCTGCGGGACCGGGTGCTCTCTCACCGGGGGCCCGTGGTGCTGGGCCCCGGTCCCGGCGATCCGGGGGACGCCTTCGACCCGAAGATGCGCTTCCTGCGGGCGCTCGCGGCGGACCTGCTGAGAAGTCACCGCCACGGTCTGCTGGGTGTGTGCCTCGGTCACGAACTGCTGGCGGCGGAGCTCGGCATCGACATCGTCCGCAAGGCCGAGCCGTACCAGGGCGCGCAGGAGCGGATCGACTTCTTCGGCCGCCCGGAGACGGTCGGCTTCTACAACAGCTTCACGGCGCGGTGCGACGACGCGGCCGCCGCGGAGCTCGCCATGCACCGGATCGAGCTGAGCCGGGACGCGGAGACCGGCGACGTGCACGCGCTGCGCGGCGACGGCTTCGCGGGCGTGCAGTTCCACCCGGAGTCGGTGCTCACCATGAACGGCGCGGCGCTGACGGCGTCGCTGCTGGCGGGTGTGCTCGTCGGATAGCGGCCGAACCGGGGGCGGCGACCGTCAGGGGGCGGGCGGCGAGGCGGGGACGAGGACGTTCTCGCCTCGCCGGCCCGCCAGGTAGTCGTCGACGTTGCGTGCGGTGGTGTCGACGATCTGGCCGACCGCTTCCGCCGTGTAGTACGCCTGATGCGAGGTGACGAGCACGTTGGGGAAGGTCATCAGCCGGGCCAGGGTGTCGTCGTCGACCGCCTCCATCGACTTGTCGAGGAAGAAGAGCCCGGCCTCCGCCTCGTAGACGTCGAGGCCCACCCCGGCGAAGCGGCCGCGGCGCAGTTCGGCGACGAGCGCGTCGCTGTCGACCAGGCCCCCGCGGCTGGAGTTGACGAGGATCGCGTCGTCCTTCATGCCCCGCAGCTCCCCGGCGCCGATCAGGTGCCGGGTGGCGGGCAGCAGCGGTACGTGCAGGCTGACCAGGTCCGCGGCGGCGAGGAGTTCGTCCTTGTCGACGTACTCCATGCCCAGTTCGACGCAGACGGGGTTGGGGGCGAGGTCCCAGCCGAGCAGCCGCATGCCGAAACCGTGGGCGATCCTGGTGAACGCCTCGCCGATCTTTCCGGTGCCGATCACGCCGACCGTGCGGCCGCGCATGTCGCGGCCCATCAGGCCGTCGAGCCGGAAGTCGAAGTCGCGGGTGCGGTTGGAGGCTCGTACGACACGCCGGTTGACGGCCATGGCCAGCGTCCAGGCGAACTCGGCGACGGCGTACGGCGAGTAGTACGACACGCGTGCGACGGTCAGGCCGAGGTCCGCGGCCACGTCGAGGTCGATGTTGTTGAAGCCGGTGGACCGCTGGGCGATCATCGCCGTGCCGCCGGCGGCGAGGGTCCGCAGCACCTCGGCGTTCAGCCGGGCGTTGACGCTGGTGGAGATCACCTCGTGACCCGCGGCGATGGGGGCGGTGTCCTCGTTGAGGAACACGTCCAGGCAGTGGACGTCGTGGGTCGGCGCGAACGCCCTCTCGATCAGCGGCTTCTCGTCCGCCTGGACACCGAAGGCGAGGATTTCCACGATTTCTCCCGGTTCGCGAGCTGTGGGCCGGATATCGCGAATATACGGCCCACAGCCGGGCAGGTGGGCGCCGACCGGAGACGTCGACGCCTTCGGCGTGTTCGGTGTCAGCCGAAGAAGACGCCGACCTCCTCGTAGAGCTTGGGGTCGACCGTCTTGAGCCTGGCGGTGGCATCCCCGATCGGCACCCGCACGATGTCGGTGCCCTGGAGCGCCACCATCTTGCCGAAGTCCCCGTCCCGCACGGCGTCGATGGCGTGCAGCCCGAAGCGGGTGGCCAGCCAGCGGTCGAACGCGCTCGGCGTGCCGCCGCGCTGGACGTGGCCGAGGACGGTGGTGCGGGCCTCCTTGCCCGTACGGCTCTCGATCTCCTTGGCCAGCCACTCCCCCACGCCGGACAGCCGGACATGGCCGAAGGAGTCGAGCGTGCCGTCCTTGAGGACCGCGTCGCCGTCCTGCGGCATCGCCCCCTCCGCCACCACGACGATCGGGGCGTAGGTCGCCTTGAAGCGGGACGTGACCCAGGCGCAGACCTGGTCGACGTCGAAGCGCTGCTCGGGGATGAGGATCACGTTGGCGCCGCCGGCCAGGCCGGAGTGGAGGGCGATCCAGCCCGCGTGACGGCCCATCACCTCCACGACGAGGACACGCATGTGCGATTCGGCGGTGGTGTGGAGGCGGTCGATGGCCTCGGTGGCGATGCCGACTGCCGTGTCGAAGCCGAAGGTGTAGTCGGTGGCGGACAGGTCGTTGTCGATGGTCTTCGGCACGCCGACGCAGGCGACGCCGTACTCGTCGTACAGCCGCGCGGCGACGCCGAGGGTGTCCTCGCCGCCGATCGCGACCAGGGCGTCCACCTCGTTCTTGGCGAGGTTCTCCTTGATGCGGCGGATGCCGTCGGCTTCCTTCAGAGGGTTGGTGCGCGAAGAGCCGAGGATCGTGCCGCCGCGGGGCAGGATGCCCCGGACGGCCGGAATGTCGAGCGGGACGGTGTCGGCTTCGAGCGGACCGCGCCAGCCGTCGCGGTAGCCGACGAACTCGTACGCGTACTCCTGCACACCCTTGCGGACAAGGGCGCGGATGACCGCGTTGAGGCCGGGGCAGTCGCCGCCCCCGGTCAGTACTCCGACGCGCATGGAAGAATTCCCTTCGCCTGATGAGCCCTATGACCGTCACGCTAATGGTGACGCAGGTCACTCAGGGATGGGCCGAATGGTCAATTCCTGCGCGATGTGCGCCCGTTGACCGCCCGCTGTTCACCCGTACGGATGGATCCGTCCGGTCACGCGTCGTCCAGGCCTCGCTCGATCGCGTACCGCACGAGCTCGACCCGGTTGTGCAACTGCAGCTTGCCGAGCGTGTTCTGCACATGGTTCTGGACGGTGCGGTGCGAGATGACCAGCCGTTCGGCGATCTGCTTGTACGACAGGCCCTTTGCGACCAGTCGCAGCACCTCGGTCTCCCGATCCGTCAGTTGCGGCGCCTTCGGATCGTCGGCACCGGCCGGTGACGCGGGCTCGGACGCGAGGCGACGGTACTCGCCGAGCACCAGGCCCGCGAGACCCGGCGTGAAGACGGGGTCGCCCACGGCCGTGCGACGCACGGCGTCCGTCAGCTCCTCCGTGCTCGCGGACTTCAGCAGATAGCCCGTGGCGCCGGACTTCACCGCCTCCAGGACGTCGGCGTGCTCACCGCTCGCCGACAGGACCAGGACCCGCAGCCCCGGCAGCGCCCCCACGAGCTCCTTGCACACCTGCACGCCCGGCATCTCGGGCAGGTTGAGGTCCAGCACGAGCACGTCGGGCGCGGCGGCCCTGGCCCTGCGCACGGCCTGCGCGCCGTCGCCCGCGGTGGCGACGACGTCGAAGCCGGCCGCGGCGAGGTCGCGGGCCACCGCGTCCCGCCACATGGGGTGGTCGTCGACCACCATCACCCTGATCGTCTGCTGGTCCGTCATCTTCCTGCCTTCCCCCGAGGGATCTTGAGCTCTACTTCCGTGCCCTGGCCGGGGACCGAGATCAGCTCGGCCGTCCCGCCGAGATCCCGCAGCCGCCCGCGGATCGACTGGGCGACACCGAGCCGGCCCTCGCCCTCGGCCTGCGCGAGCCGGCCCTCCGCGATGCCCGGGCCGTCGTCCCTGACCGTCACGATCACCTCGTCGGTCCAGTCCTCGACGAGGATCCAGGCCCGGGCGTCCTCACCGGCGTGCCTGCGCACATTGTCCAGGGCGGCCCCGACGGCGGCCGCCAGTTCGCGCGCCGCCGCGGCGTCCATCAGCACCGGGGCACCCGGCTCGGACAGTGTCACCCGCGCCCCGGCGTGCGGGGAGAGAAGCGTGCGCAGATCGCACGGCCGCCCCGGCTCGTCGTCGTCCGGTACGTCGACGATCCGCACGACCGCGCCCTGCGACTCGTCCTCCGACACCCGGGAGGCGGGGACCAGACCGCCGGCGACCAGGCTGCGCAGCGCGATCTCCTGCTCGCCCGCCATTCTGCCCAGCTCCGCGGCCTCGCCCCCGAGCGCCGTACCGCGCCGCTGCACCATCGCCAGCACCTGCAGCACACCGTCGTGGATGTCGCGCGCCAGCCGCTCCCGCTCTCGGGTCGCCGCCTCGATCTCCAAGGCGCGGGCGAGAGTGCGCTCCGAGGCACGCGCCACCTCGACGACGTAGCCGATGGCTATGGAGGCGACCCACACCAGCAGCACGTTGTGGAACGTGTCCCGGCTGGGTTCACCGCGCTCGATGATGTTGGCGACGGCGACGAAGGAGGACGCGAAGCCGGCCCACCGCCAGCCACCCTTGATCGCGAAGGCGAGCACCGAGCCCGCCGTCCAGATCGAGGGCAGGGTGGGGCCGTCATGGGTCTGGGCGTGCACATCGGCCAGCGGGGTGAGGAGGATGCCGGTCAGCGCGATGGCCAGGTCCGCGACCAGGAAGCCGCCGGTGCAGCGCGCCGCGTTCGCGACCTTGGGGAGGGTGGCGAGGGTCCACACGACCATCACCGCGAGGACACCGACCGCGACCAGCGGGCGCTCGAAGTTCTGCCGGGTGAAGACGAAGAGGAGCACCGCGTACACCATGGTCAGCAGGCGGTACGCGGCCAGCGCACGCCACAGCGGCAGCTCGACGGACATCCGTACGACCCGCTCGCGCCTGGCCATTTTCCCCACCCCGTAGCAGTGCCGCGACCCGGCTACGCGGCCGGTCGCTGCGACTTCTTCTCGGCCTTGCCGGCCTTCTCCGCCTTCTCGGCCTCCGCGCGGGCTGCCTTTTCGGCCTTCTCCGCGTCGGCGATCTGCCGCTTCGCGGCCGTCGCGTAGATGTCGACGTACTCCTGGCCGGACAGCTTCATGATCTCGTACATGACCTCGTCGGTCACCGAACGAAGGATGAAACGGTCGCCCTCCATGCCGTGGTAGCGGCTGAAGTCCAGCGGCTTGCCGATCCGGATACCCGGACGCATCACTTTGGGGACGACCTTGCCGGGCGGCTGGATCTTCTCCGTGTCGATCATCGCCACGGGGATCACAGGGGCGCCGGTGGCCAGCGCCACGCGTGCGAGGCCACCCGGCTTGCCGCGGTAGAGGCGGCCGTCCGGGGAGCGGGTGCCCTCCGGGTAGATACCGAACAGCCCACCGGACTCGATCACGTCGATGCCGGCCTTGATCGCCGCCTCGCCCGCACCGCGCGCGCCCGAGCGGTCGACCGGAAGCTGGCCGACGCCCTTGAAGAACGCGGCCGTCATCCGGCCCTTCACACCGGGCGAGGTGAAGTACTCCGCCTTGGCGATGAAGGTGACCTTGCGGTCGAGCACCGCGGGCAGGAAGAACGAGTCGGAGAACGACAGATGGTTGCTCGCGAGGATCGCCGGGCCCTCGGCGGGAACGTTCTCCAGACCCTCCACCCAGGGCCTGAAGGCAAGCTTCAGCGAGCCTCCGATGGAGAACTTCATGGCGCCGTAGATCAACTCGAATGCCTCCTGTTGCTGTCGAACAGACCTTAACCCGAGGTGGGCCCGCGCTCTCCGCGCCGGGTCCCCGGGCCGCCACGACCCATGTACGGACGGCCCTGGTCGGTGTCGGTCCGGTCGCGTACCGTGAAGTACACCCTTCGTCCCGCCCGTACGCCGCGCAGCGCATCCCTCCCTCAGACCACGTACACCACCACGTACGACCACGTAGACCACATACACCGCGTACACCACGTACACCTCACGAACAGGAGACCCCGGTGCCGGTCATTCCTGGAGCCGAGCCCTACCGCCATGAAGGCGGCGAGGTCGGAGTCCTTCTCTGTCACGGATTCACCGGCTCCCCGCAGTCGCTGCGGCCCTGGGCCGAGTATCTGGCGGAGCGGGGGCTCACGGTGTCCCTGCCGCTGCTGCCCGGTCACGGCACCCGCTGGCAGGACATGCAGGTCACCGGCTGGCAGGACTGGTACGCGGAGGTGGACCGGGAGCTGCGCTCGCTGCTCGAGCGCTGCCGGCAGGTCTTCGTCTTCGGCCTCTCCATGGGCGGCGCACTGGCGCTGCGGCTCACCGCGAGGCACGGGGACACCGTCCGGGGCATCGTCGTGGTCAACCCGGGGATCAAGGTGCACGGCGCGATGGCGTCCCTGCTGCCCGTCGTACGGCACCTGGTGCCCTCCACGAAGGGCCTGACCAGCGACATCGCCAAGGAGGGCGTCGTGGAGGTCGGGTACGACCGGGTACCGCTGCACGCCGCGCACTCGGTGCGGAGGTTCTTCCGGATGGTCGACAGCGAGCTGCCGCAGGTCACGCAGCCGATGCTGCTGCTGCACAGCCCCGAGGACCATGTGGTGCCCGCCGCCGACTCGGCCCGGATCCTCAGCCGTGTCTCCTCCACGGACGTCACGGAGATCCTGCTGGAACAGAGCTACCACGTGGCGACGTTGGACCATGATGCGGAGCGGATCTTCGAGGAGAGTTACGCGTTCATCGGCCGGCTCGCTCCCAGCGCGGGGACCACGGGGTCCGCCGCGCCGGAAGCCTTGGGAGGGAGCACGACCGGTGGCTGAACAGCACGACGCGGACCGTGAGCCGCAGCCGATCGACGAGGAGGCCGCGTGGGCGGCCATCGTCGCAGGGTACGGCGAGGAGCCGTCCGACCCGCCGGGCGCGAAGCCGTTCAAGTCGGTGGAGGACCTGGCGCTGCTCGAGAGCGACATGAACGGGACACCGGAGCCGGCGAACCGCCCCGAGGAGGAGGACAAGCCCGCGCTGGGCAGCTCTGTCACCTTCGCGCCGGGGGTCGGCGGGCCTCGGGACTACAAGGTGGCGGAACCGTCCGACGACGACTTCGACGACGGCGACGAGGGCCACTTCGTCCCGCCGGAGCCACCGCCGCTGCCGGAGGCCGACGTGACGGCCAAGTTCGCATGGCTCGCGGTGATCGGCGGGCCGGTGCTGATGCTGATCGCGGTGGTGCTGCGATGGGACATGACGTGGTGGCTGACGACGCTGTGCATCGGCGGCTTCCTGGGCGGGTTCGCGACGCTGGTGGCGCGGATGTCGCACGGCGACGACGACGAGCCGGACGATCCGGGGCGGGGCGCGGTGGTCTGACCGCCCGCGCCTTCGCGCGGCACCGGCCGGTACCGCGCTCCGCGTGGGGGTCCGGGGCCTCCGCCCCCGGACCCCCGCGCCTCAAACGCCGGCGAGGCTGGATGTGCCTCCCGTCGGGCACTCCCCGAGGCCGCCGTGCGCAGGGCGGCACGGGGCCGGGGAAGCCGGGCCACACCGCGCGCAGGGCGGCAGCCCGGTTCGGGGAGCAAACCCCGCCCCCCGAAGCCTCAGTGCCGCCGCGGTCCAAAGGCCGTCAAAGGCCGCCCTGCCAAGCGCGGAGCACCGGCCGCAAGGCGGCACAGGGCCCATCGGGCGGCACAGGGCCCACCGGGCGGCCCAGGGCCCGGAACCCGCCCCGGTTCGGGGAGCAGCAGCCGCCCACTACCCCGTCGCCCGAAGCCTCAGCGCCGCCAGGACCGGAAGGTGGTCGGAGGCCGTCGCGAGGTCCGCCGGTGAGACGCCCGGTACGTGGAGCGGGACGCCGCAGCCCAGCACTTCCACGCCCTCGGTCGCGAAGACCGCGTCGATCCGCTGATGCGGATCGGCCGCCGTCGACGTCTGTTCGCCGCCCCACGGCGCCACCGCCCAGCAGTCCTGGAGCTCCCCCGCCAGCCGGCGGAAGCTCCGGCCGCCGGGGCGTTCGTTGATGTCGCCCGCGACGACGGCCTGCGGCACGTCCATCGCCTTCAGTCGGTCAAGCACCATCCCCGCCTGCGCGTGACGCTCATCGGCCTGCAGGCTCAGGTGACAGCTCACGACCCCGACCCGCGCACCCGCGAACCGCACGACGGCTGTCGCGAAGCCCCGCCGGTGCAGACCGGAGCGGAGGGGCAGCAGCAGGTCCTCGGTCCGTTCGACCGTCGCCCGCAGCGAGCACAGCAGCAGCGGTCCGGCCGCCGTCGCACCACCGGAGAGCATCACCAGATCGGTGGCGGCGGCCAGCCGTGCCGCGTGCTTGCGCCAGCGGAAGAAACGCGGGGCCTCCTGCACGAACACCAGGTCGGGGCGGCAGGCCCGGATCACCCGCGCCAGGGCCGCCTCGTCGTCGCGCATGGAGCGGATGTTGTAGCTCAGGACCCTGATCACGGCCGAACCGTCCGGCTCGGTACGGGACTTGGGGAGGTCGCTGCTCGGAGTGATCGACATGGGAGCAACATACGACGGTGCCCGCCGCGCTTCCCGAAGGCTGCGGCCGTCGGGAAGCGTGGCGGGCACCTGGCGTAATCGGTACCGGCAAAGGGGCGGGTCAGCCCTGGCGCGCCAGGTCAGCCGCGCCCACCAGACCCGCCTTGCCGCCCAGTTGCGCGGCGAGCACCTGGGCGTGCGGGCGCCACTGACCGCCGATCAGCCAACGGCGGAAGGACTTGCGGATGGGGTCGAGGACGAGGTCGCCCTCGTCGGAGACACCGCCGCCGACGATGAACGCGGACGGGTCGAAGAGCGAGGCCAGGTCCGCGAGGCCGGCCCCCGCCCAGCGCGCCAGCTCACGGAAGGAGTCGACGGCGACCGGGCAGCCCTGCCTGGCGGCCGCGCTGATGTGCTTGCCCTGGATGCCGTCGATCGTGCCGTCACCGAGGCCGAGCAGGATCGTCGCGTTCTCCGGGGTGGCGTTGGCGCGCTGCTTGGCGTAACGGACGAGGGCACGGCCGGAGGCGTACTGCTCCCAGCAGCCCTGGCTGCCGCAGCCGCAGAGCAGACCGTCGGGCACGACCCGGATGTGGCCGAACTCGGCGGCGACGCCGAAGCGTCCGCGGCGCAGCTTGTTGCCGATGATGATGCCGCCGCCGAGGCCGGTGCCGAGCGTGATGCAGATGACGTCCTCGTGGCCCTGGCCGGCGCCGAAGCGGTATTCACCCCACGCGGCGGCGTTGGCGTCGTTCTCGACCACGACGGGCAGGCCGACGCGCTGTTCGACCTTGTCCTTGAGCGGCTCGTGGCGCCAGTCGATGTTCGGCGCGAAAAGGACCGTGGCGCGCTTGTCGTCGACGTATCCGGCGGCTCCGATGCCGACCGCCTCGATGTCGTGCCCGGAACCCGCGCCCGCGACGGCGGAGCAGATCGCGTCGACGATTCCCTCGGGAGTCGACGGGGTGGGCACGGTGTGCGTCTCGAGAATGGTGCCCTCTTCGTCGACCACGCCCGCTGCGATCTTCGTGCCGCCGATGTCGACGCCGATGGTGAGTCCCATGTGTCCCTCAGTATTCGGTCGAGCCCCGCTGGGGCCAACGGTACCCGAGGGCGGGCATCCCCTGGTCAGTCCAGGTCGATGTGCTCGCTGCCGCCGGGGCCCTCGTCACGCGGGTCGTCGGTGTCCTCGGTGTCCCGGGAACCGGCCGGCCGCTGGGTCCAGCGGCGCTCCTGGCCCTCGACGGCGGACCGGTAGGCGGCGAGAAGTTCACCGCCGGCGGCCGCCAGATGGTCGAAGACCTGCGGGTTTCGCTCGATGACGGGCTCGACGGCGGCCTTCGCCTGGTTCACGAACTGCTGGACGGCGCTCTGCGCGGCAACGCCCGGCAGCGAGGTCTGGAAGGAGGTGACCTTCTCGGCCACGACGTCGAAGAGTTTGCGCAGTTCCTCCGCGGCCGAGCCGGGCGGCGGGCCGTGCTGGGCACGGCGCCGGGCCTGCTCCTCGCGAAGGTCCTCCTCGCAGGCGGTCGCCCAGGCGTCGGCGTCGGGGCGCTCGGTCGCTTCGCTCATGACGTACTCCTGGAGCCGCTTCGAGATGTCGTGTGCTCTCGACGTTACCCGAACGGCGGTACGGCGTTCAGCGGGTACGCGGCCACAGGGCGGGATCGGGCGCGAATCGGACCCTCAGCAGGCCGTCCGCCAGTCCGGCGCCTGCGACGGTGCAGCGGCGCAGCGCGGAGGGCAGCGGCAGGATCCGGCGGAACGGCCCGGCGTCGATCAGGAGTTCGTCCCCTCGGCGGACGAGCGAGAGCTCGTCCTTGACGGCGCCCGGCAGCTCCAGTTCCCACACGAAGAGGGTGTCCGCGCCCGTGTCCGCGCCCGTGTCCGCGCCCGTGTCCGCGCCCGTGTCCGCGCCCGTGTCCGCGTCTGCGTCCGTGTCCGCGTCCTGCCGGGTGACCCGGCCGGGGCCGCCGCGTGGCGCCTCCCTGTCCGGGTGATGTCCGGGTGCGAGCCCGCTGCCCGCACCGGAGCCGGTGCCGTCCCCGGTGTCCCGGGAGTCCCCGTGGGTGAGGACTGCCCCGGTGTGGAGCAGGGCCAGGTCGTCGAGGCCCTGCGGGTCGCGGCCGAGGTGGGGCACCTCGCACACGGAGGAGCCGGGCAGCCAGGTCTCGTACCAGTCCCGCAGGCACTTCTCCTGCTGGACGGCGAGACCGGCGAGCCAGGGGTCCGCCGTCTCCTTGGGCAGGTTCCGGTTCGGTACGAGCATGTCGACGCGCAGCCCGTGCAGCGCGAGCCCTGTACGTGCCTCCTGCAGGTCCGCGGCGGCCCGTGGGCCCGGTTCCGCGACCACGCGCAGGGTGGTGTTCGCGGATTCGATCACCGACTGCACGCCGGCCAGCTCTGTGTCCCAGCGTTCGGCGGTCCCGTAGAGCCACTGTGCGGGCATCGGAACCCCCGCGAGCTGGGCGAGCACGGGGCGCAGGGCGCGGGCGGCCTGGCGTTCGGCCGGCAGCAGGCGGCGCAGATAACGGCGCAGTTCCTCCGGCAGGGCCAGCAGCGCGATCGTCTCCGGCAGCGGCGGCATGTCGACGACGACCACGTCCCACTCGCCGCGCGACGCCACCGTGAGCGCACGGAGCAGGGCGAACTGCTCGCTGCCGGGCAGCCGGGTCAGCTCCTCGTCCTCGAGCCGGGCCGCACCCAGCAGGTCGAGGGCCGCGGAGGCGCGCTCCTGGAGGTCGAGGAATTCGGCGCGGAAGTCCGCGGCGGCGTCGACGCGGGCGGCCCACAGCCCTTCGTGAACCCTGACCGGTTCCTCGACGCCGGCGGTGACGGGGGCACCGAGCACTTCGCCGGGGCCGGCCGAAAGGAACAGTGCGCGACTGCCGCCTTCGGCCGCGGCGAGCGCGGTGGCCGCGGCGACGGTGGTGCGGCCCGCGCCGCCGAGGCCGGTGACGAGGACCTTGCGCATCAGGCGCCGGCGCCGCTCTCGACGCGCTTCTTCAGTCCGGCCAGGGCACGGTCGATGATGACCTTCTCGGCCTTGCGCTTGATCATGCCGAGCATCGGGATCTTGACGTCGACGGTGAGCCGGTAGGTCACCTCGGTACGGTCGCCGCCACCGACCGGCGCGAGGCTGTAGGAGCCGTCGATGGCGCGCAGCATCTGGGACTTCACCAGCGTCCAGCTGACCTCGTCGACGCCGTGCCAGGTGTAGGCGAGCGTGTGGTCGTCCTTGATCGCGCCGGCGTCGAGCACCAGTCGGACCTGCTCTGCACGGCCCTCGGCGTCGGTGGCGAGCACCTCCGCCTCCTTCACCTCTCCGGTCCACTCGGGGTAGCGGGCGAAGTCGGAGATGACCCCCATGACCTCGGCCGGCGCCGCATCGATCGTGATGCTCGAGCTGGTGTGTTCCGCCATCTCTGCGGCTCCTCACAGTGCGGTACGGACCGGGCTGATGTGTGGTGTGCAGGCTATCGCGCCACGACCACGGGACTGCGCGTGGCCCTGGAGAGGAACCGGGTCACCAGGAGAGCGAGAAGGGACGCCCGGCGGAGGCGAAGTGCCCGACGTTCACACACTCGGTCGCGCCGACGCGCATCCTGCGGGCGAGCGGCTGATGGACATGGCCGAAGAGCGCGTACCGGGGCCGGGTGCGGCGGACGGCGTCCAGCAGGGCGCGGCTGCCCCGCTCGAAGCGGCGGGCCACGGTGTCGTACGTCAGCTCGGGCACGTCGGGCGGGATGTGCGAGCAGAGCACGTCGACCTCGCCGATCGCCTCGACCTTGGCGGCGTACTCCTCGTCGGAGATCTCGTAGGGCGTGCGCATCGGGGTGCGCAGCCCGCCGCCGACGAAACCGAAGACCAGGCCGCCGATCTCGACGCGTTCGCCGTCGAGCACGGTGGTGCCGGGGCGGGCGTACTCGTGCCACAGGGCCGGAATGTCGACGTTGCCGTAGGTGGCGTACGTCGGGGTGGGGAAGGCGGTGAACATCTCGGCGTACTGGCGCCGCACCGCCGCCTCGATGGCGGTCTCCTTGTCCATGCCGAGCTCCGCCCAGAGCCGCCGCCCGAGCTCGCGGGCGTCCTCGAAGCGCCGGGCCGTGCGCAGCTCCACGATCAGGTCGGCGTTCTCGACGCCGAACAGGTCGGGGAAGATGCCGCGCGAGTGGTCGGCGTAGTCGAGGAAAAGCACCAGGTCACCGAGGCAGATCAGAGCGTCGGCGCCGTCACCCGCCGTGGCGAGATCTCTTGCATTGCCGTGCACGTCACTGACCACGTTGACTCGCATGCCTCGCATGACGATCACCCTAGAGCGCCCCGGCGAGCCCTGGGTAGAGGGGGCCTACCTGCGGTTACTTGGGCTCCGCAGGGGGAGTGGAATACTCTGCGCGAAGTACAGCCATCAACGTGTGACGCACAGAACATTGGCCGGGAACCCCTATCGGGAACCGACTACTGGTGGGTAACGTCCGGGCAGTCCAGTCGTGCTCACCCCCACCGAGCACCTGCCCGATCTTGGACCGCAGCCGGTGCATCACACAGAGCCGTGGCGCCGGCGCCCGATGAGGAGCAGCAGTCTTGCGCGAGTTCAGCCTTCCGGCCCTGTACGAGGTCCCCACGGACGGCAACCTGACGGATCTCATCCGCCGCAATGCCGCGCAGCACCCGGATGTGGCGGTGATGGGCCGCAAGGTCGCCGGCGCGTGGACCGACGTCACCGCGACCCAGTTCCTGGCCGAGGTCCGGGCAGCCGCCAAGGGACTGATCGCCTCCGGCATCCAGCCCGGCGACCGGGTCGGCCTGATGTCCCGCACCCGCTACGAGTGGGTCCAGCTCGACTTCGCGATCTGGAGCGTCGGCGCGGTGACCGTGCCGGTGTACGAGACGAGCTCCGCGGAGCAGGTGCAGTGGATCCTCGGTGACTCCGGCGCCTCGGCCGTGATCGTCGAGGGCACCGCGCATGCCGCCGCCGTGGAGTCCGTCCGCGAATCGCTGCCCGCCCTGCGCAACGTCTGGCAGATCGAGAAGGGCGCGGTCGACGAACTGACCGCCGCGGGCGCCGAGGTCCTGGACGCGACCGTCGACGAGCGCAGCGCCACCGCCAAGGCCGACGACCCGGCGACGATCGTCTACACCTCCGGCACCACCGGGCGCCCCAAGGGCTGTGTCCTCACCCACCGCGCCTTCTTCGCGGAGTGCGGCAACCTGGTCGAGCGCCTGAAGCCGCTGTTCCGTACGGGGCAGAGCTCGGTGCTGCTCTTCCTGCCGGCCGCGCACGTCTTCGGACGCATGGTCGAACTGGCCGCCGTGATGGCGCCGATCAAGCTCGGCTGCGTGCCGGACATCAAGAACCTCACCGACGAACTGGCCTCCTTCCGGCCGACGTTGATCCTCGGCGTGCCGCGCGTCTTCGAGAAGGTCTACAACTCCGCGCGGGCGAAGGCCCAGGCGGACGGCAAGGGCAAGATCTTCGACAAGGCCGCGAACACGGCGATCGCCTACAGCCGGGCCATCGGCAGCCCGCAGGGCGTACCGATCGGGCTCAAGCTCAAGCACAAGGTCTTCGACAAGCTCGTCTACAGCAAGCTGCGGGCCGTGCTCGGCGGGCGGGGCGAGTACGCGGTCTCCGGCGGCGCGCCGCTGGGCGAGCGGCTCGGTCACTTCTTCCGCGGCATCGGCTTCACCGTTCTCGAGGGCTACGGCCTCACCGAGTCCTGCGCGGCGACCGCGTTCAACCCGTGGGACCGGCAGAAGATCGGCACGGTCGGCCAGCCGCTGCCGGGCTCCGTGGTGCGCATCGCCGACGACGGCGAGGTGCTGCTGCACGGCGAGCACATCTTCGCCGGCTACTGGAACAACGAGTCCGCGACGGCGGAGGCGCTGGCCGACGGCTGGTTCCACACGGGTGACATCGGCACCCTCGACGAGGACGGCTACCTCGCGATCACGGGCCGCAAGAAGGAGATCCTGGTCACCGCCGGCGGCAAGAACGTCGCCCCCGCGGTGATCGAGGACCGCATTCGCGGGCACGCCCTGGTCGCCGAGTGCATGGTCGTCGGCGACGGCCGCCCGTTCGTCGGCGCGCTGGTCACCATCGACGAGGAGTTCCTCGGCCGCTGGGCCGCGGAACACGGCAAGCCGACCGGCTCGACGGCGGCGGCGCTCCGCGAGGACGCGGACCTGCAGGCCGAGATCCAGAAGGCGATCGACGACGGCAACGCGGCGGTCTCCAAGGCGGAGTCGGTGCGCAAGTTCCGCATCCTGCCTTCGCAGTTCACGGAGGAGGCGGGGCACATCACTCCGTCGCTGAAGCTGAAGCGGAACGTGGTGGCGAAGGACTTCGCGGACGAGATCGAGGCGATCTACCGGGGCTGAGGGGTCTGCCCCCTCCCCGCCCCTTCCGGGCTCCGCCCGGACCCGGTTCGGGGGCTCCGCCCCCGTACCCCCGCGCCTCAAACGCCGGCGAGGCTGAAGTTGCCCCCGCCGGCGCGCTGGTGCCACGCAGCGGCTTCTCCAGCCGGCCGGGGGAACTCTCCCTACGCCTGACGGCGTGCGGGAGGCTCCCGCCCCCCCCGTGGGGCAGTCCGAGAACACCGCATCAAACGCGGTACACCGGCCCCGGCCGGAGCCGGGTACAGGAAGCCGCACAGCCGCAATTCCAGCCCGGCCGGGGGCACCACCCACGGCCGCCAGGCCGCGGGGCGAGACTGAAGCCACCCTCGCGCAGCGGCAATCCCAGCCCGCACGGAGACACCACCCACGGCCGCAAGGGGCGACTCAAACCACCGCACCAAACGCGGTACACCGCCCCCAGCGCAACAACAGACCCGGCCGAAGCCCGATACGGAAGGGATCGCGCAGCCGCAATCCCAGCCCGGACGGGGACACCACCCAAGGCCGCAAGGCCGCAAGGGGAGATTGAGGCCACCGCGCGAAGCGCGGTACGCCGCCCGCAGGGGCAACGGGGCCCGGGCCCTGGGCCGAGCTCGGTTCGGGAAGGGGCGGGGAGGGGAACACGTACGGCTATGCCTCCCCCACCACCCGCGCCAGATTCCGCTCCGCCAGCGCCGTGATCGTCACGAACGGGTTCACCCCCAGCGAGCCCGGTATCAGCGACCCGTCCGTCACGTACACCCCCCTCGCCCCGCGCACCCGGCCGTAGTCGTCCGTCGCGCGGCCCAGGAGGCAGCCGCCCAGCGGGTGGTAGGTGAAGTCGTCCGCGAAGACGCGGTTGGCCCCGAACAGGTCGTACCGGTAGATCGTCGCGTTGGCCCGGTTGACGCGGTCGAAGAGCGCCTTCGCGGCCGCCACGGAGGGCTCGTTCTGGGAGCGGGTCCATTCCAGCCGAGCCGAGTCCGTCGCCGCGTCGTAGCGGAAGCGGCCCCGTTCCGGGTTCCTGGTGATCGCCAGGTAGAGGCTGACCCAGTGTTCGAAGCCCATCGGCAGCGGTGCGATCTCCGCGAACACCGGGTTGGCGGGGTCGGACGGGTTGGTCCAGTCGTCGATGCCGAGCGCGGGCATCGTCGCCTGGTTCGCACCGACCGTGTCCCACACATGGTTCGCGCGGCCGGTCATCACGTTGCCGTTGGGTCCCCACCCCTCACCGACCTCCTCGTCGAGGTCCGGCAGGGCTCCGGTCTCCCTGGCCCGCAGCAGGATCTCCGTGGTGCCCAGGCTGCCCGCCCCGAGGAACAGCCGCCGGCAGCCGATCTCCGAGGTCCCTGTGACGCGGCCGTCCGGAGCGAGCGTGTCGACGCCGAGGACATAGGTGCCGTCCGGCTCCCGGCGCACGTCCCGCACGCGGCTCATGGTCCGTATCGTGACCCGCCCGGTGCCCAGCGCAGCGGCCAGGTACGTCTTGTCGAGGCTGCGTTTGCCGTGGTTGTTGCCGTAGATGACCTCGCCCGCGAGGGCCGACCGCGCCGCCTGCCCGGCCTCTTCGCGCCGCATGTACCCGAAGTCGTAGACGCTGGGCACGAACACGGTCCGCAGTCCGGCGGCGGCCGCGTGTTTGCGGGAGACCCGGGCGAAGCGGTACCACTCGGTGGACTCGAACCACTGGGGGTCGACGGTGTTGACGCCGAGCATCCGCCGGGCCCTGGGGAACCAGGTCCCGTACATCTCCGACGCGTCGACCCGCGGCAGCACCTCGGAGAAGTAAGCCCGCGGGGGTGCCACGGCCATGCCGCCGTTGACGAGGGACCCGCCACCGACGCCGCGCCCCACGAACACGGACATGCCGTCGTGGGCGACCCGGTCGAGGACGCCGGGGTAGGGGCTGATGTCCTTGTTGACGACGTCCAGCCACAGGAAGGTGGCGAGCGGCGCCTCCGTACGGGTGCGGAACCACATGGCCCGCCGGTCCGGCGCGGCCGTTCCGCAGAAGACCTTGCCGTCCGGGCCGGGGGTGTTCCAGAGGCGGCCCATCTCGAGGACGAGCGTGTCGATGCCCGCCTCGCCCAGGCGGAGCGCGGCGACGGCCGCGCCGTATCCGGAGCCGACCACGACGGCGGTCGAGTGGTCGACGGCGGGGGGCTCCACGGCTGCCGCCGAGGAGAGACCGATGCGGGTGAAGCCGAGCGCCGATGCGGCCTGCAGGGCGGCGATGCCCAACAGATGACGACGCGTCAGATGTGGTGTCATGTCCGGAGCATGGGCGCAATTCCGGAATCCGCCCAGCCGTCACGCGGCACCGGACATGACGACCCGTCAAAAATGGTTTACGCAGCTCAGAGAAGTGTCTTCAAACGCTCGGCCAGCAGGTCCCAGCGCCACTTCTCCTCGACCCACGCCCGACCCCGCTCCCCCATCCGCCGGCGCAGCTCCGGGTCCTCCAGCAGCGCGACGATGCGCTCAGCCGACTCCTCGGCCGAGCCTCCGCGCACCACCCAGCCGGTCTCCCCGTCCAGCACCGCGTCGGGCGCACCGCCCGAGTCGCCCGCCACGACCGGCAGTCCGGTCGCCGACGCCTCCAGGTACACGATTCCGAGTCCCTCGACGTCCAGACCGCCCCTGCGGGTACGGCACGGCATGGCGAAGACGTCGCCCGCGCCGTAGTGCGCCGGGAGCTCCGACCACGGGACGGCGCCGGTGAAGCGCACAGAACCCTCCACGCCGGTCTCGGCAGCGAGCCCCCGCAGTTCGTTCTCGTACGGTCCGCCGCCGACGATCAGCAGCACCGCGTCCGGCACCTTCGTGAGGATCGCGGGCATCGCGCGGATCAGGGTGTCCTGCCCCTTGCGCGGCACCAGGCGGGAGACGCACACCACGACCGGCCGGTCGCTCAGACCGAGCCGGCGCCGGACCAGATCCCCGCCGGAGCCTGGGTGGAAGGTCTTCTCGTCCACACCTGGCGGCAGCTGCACCATCCGGCCGGCGGCGTCCGCGGTCAGCGCCGCGGCGATACGCGAGCGCGTGTACTCGCCGAGATACGTGATCGTGTCGGTGCCCTCGCCGATGCGGCGCAGCAACTGCCGGGACGCGGGCAGCTGAGCCCAGCCCGCCTCGTGGCCGTGCGTGGTGGCCACCAGGCGCCGCGCCCCCGCCCTGCGCAGGGCGGGCGCCATCAGCCCGAGCGGGGCGGCCGCCCCGAACCACACGGACTCGCAGCCGTGTTCACGCAGGAGCCGGGTGGCCGCGCGGGTGACCCGCGGGGTCGGCAGCAGCATCGTCGTACGGTCCCGTACGACCGTGAAAGGCTGGTCCGCGTCGAACGCCGCGGTCGCCTCCTCGCCCTCCCGGCCACGCTTCCACGTGGACGCGTAGACGACGAGCTGCCCGGGATCCAGCCGCAGCGCCATGTTGTGCAGGAACGCCTGGATGCCGCCGGGCCTGGGCGGGAAGTCGTTGGTCACGATCAAGGTCTTGTGCATCGCCGCCGACAGTACCGAACGACTCCGCCCCCTGGCTCCTCCACGGCCCCCGCCCGGCCACGCCTCGGCCTCCGGCGCCGGCCCTCCCGGCATCATGGGAACGCCCATTACCGTACGAAAGGGGCGATACGGCCATGGTGCTGCCGAGTCCGGCCCGTTGTCACGTCGCGGTGTGGGTCCTGACGCGGGCGGCACTGCTGCTGTGCGTGCTGAAGGTCGTCACGTACCCGGGGCCCGACGTCACCACCGACGTCTCCGTGATCTATCAGGGCTGGCACGAGGTGCTGCGGACGGGCAGCTACCCGCTGAACGACGTCACCTGGCAGTACCCGCCGGGCGCCGCGCTCGCGATCCTCGCGCCCGGGCTGGTGCCGGGCCTCGGCTACACCTCCGCGTTCTTCCTCGTCGTCCTGCTGTGCGACCTGCTGGTCCTGGTACTGCTGCTGCGCACGGAACGCCGTGCCGCCGCCCGGCGCGGCAGCTGGGTGTGGGTGGCGGGCGTACCGCTGCTCGGCCCCACCGTCTACGCCCGGTACGACCTCATGGTGACCGCGCTCGCGGTGGCCGCACTCCTCGCGGGAGTCCGCCGCCCCAAGGTGATGGGCGCGCTCGCCGGCCTCGGCGCGCTGATGAAGGTGTGGCCGCTGCTGGTCCTCCTCGGCACGCCGCGGGGGCCGGTCACCCGCCGGTCGTGGTCGGCCGCGGGTGTGGCGGTCGTTCTGCCCGCTCTGCTGCTGACCGCCACGATGCCGGGCGCCCTGGCCTTCCTGCTGTCCCAACGCGACCGCGGCACCGAGATCGAGTCGCTGGGCGCCCTGGTGTTCCACGTAGGACGCCACCTGGGCTGGCAGGGGCAGGTCCTGCTCAACTACGGCTCGGTCGAGTTCCTCGGCCCGTACGTGCCGCTGGTCAGCGGACTGGCCCTGGCCCTGTCGCTCGCCGCGCTCGGCGGGCTGGCGGTGTGGCGGGCACGGGCCCGGCGGTTCACGCCCGCCACACCGTGCGACGCCGCCTTCGCCGCCGTGCTGCTGTTCACCACCACGAGCCGGGTGATCAGCCCTCAGTACATGGTGTGGCTGGTCGGGCTGGCGGCGGTGTGCCTGGTGCACCGGTCGAGTCGGATGGTCCGGCCGGCCGTCCTGGTGCTGGCGGCCACCGGGGTGACACAGTTGGAGTTCCCGATGTGGTTCTCCCACGTCGTGGCGAGCGATCCGCTGGGGATCGCGCTGCTCGTGGTGCGCAACGGGCTCCTCGTGGCCGCGACGGCCGACGCGTGCCTGCGGCTCCGGCGGCAGACGGTCACGGGCGGGGAGCAGGCAGGATCCGCGCTCAGCCGAGACGAGCGGTCAGATAGTCCCGCCACATCACGGTGAACTCGGCCGGGGTGACGCCGAATTCCGCGCCCAGCGCGCGCTCCACCGCACCGTCGCGGTGCCGGCCGGCGCCGACGGACCGGTAGAACTCCGTGAGAGCCTCCTCGCCCCAGCGGTCGGCGATCATCTCGCAGGCCAGCTTTCCTCCCTCGTAGGCCCGGGCCAGCGCGCCGGTGTCCCCGCCGAAGGAGAAGTCCCGGTCCTCGGGCAGGCCGGCCGGTACGTCGCCCGCCCGGACCGCCCGCTGCAGTTCCGGCGCCGCCTGTGCGGCCGTGCGCCCCGTGCCCCGGTACGCGACCCAGTCGGCGAACCCCTCCGACAGCCACATCGGGGTCACGGCCGAGGTGTGCGCCCGGGTCGCCACATGAGTCGCCTCATGGGTCAGCACGACGCCCTGCCCGAAATCGCCGAGCAGTCCGTACGCCTGCGGGTTCACCACGATCCGGTCCGCGGGCGCCGTCGCACCGGGGTCCGTCTCGCCGGTGGTCACGGCCGCGATACCCCGGTACCCGGCGGCGGGCCCCCCCAGCAGCCTGCCCATCGCGTCCACCGAGTCCGGTACGAGCACGACGACGCGCCCCGCCCACTCGGACGGCCAGGCGCGGGAGACCGCGGGCACGGCACGGTCGGCGGCTTCCGCGAGGGCACGCAGCCGCTTCTCGTCCTGGCCGACGCCGAGCACCAGGCTGTGCCTGCCGCGTACGACGTCCACATCGCCCTGCTGCCACAGCTGCTGGGGGGCGCCGGTGCCCGGGCGGTCGGCGGTCACGTACCAGCGGCCGTCGCGCACGGCCAGCTCCACGGTGCGCGAGGCGGTCACGGGGGCGGTGTCGTAACCGGCGACGCGGTACCGCACCTCGGTGTCGGCGACGGCCTCGGCGCCGTGCCGGCGCACGTCTTTGATCCGGTACTCCCAGGAACTCAGCGGCACGTCCGCGAGGTTGTCGAACTCGGTGCCCTGCGCGGCCCTCAGCTCGGCCGCACCGGGCTCGAGCGACGCGAGGTACGCGACGCGGTCGTGTTCGAGCAGGGCGGCGGCGCGGGCGTCCAGGGTGTGCCGGATCTCCGCCGCGGCGGGATCGACGGGCCGGTCGGCGACGGCGCACCCGCCGACGAGCACGAGCACGGCGGCTCCGACCCCTGCGGTGCGCTGCGCGCGGCGGTGACGGGCCATCCTGCGATGGTACGCAACGGGGCGCACGGGTGGCCGCTGCGCGGGCCTGTCCCCCCCACCCGCCCCTTCCCGCTGTACCGATGTGCGGCTCCGCCGCACGGGGGCTCCGCCCGGACCCGTGCCGCCCTGGCAGGCGGTGTACCGCGCTTCGCGCGGTGGCCTCGATCTCCCCCTACGGCCCGGCGGCCGTGGATGGTGCCCCGGCCGGGCGCTCGAGGCGCGGGGGTACGGGGGCAGAGCCCCCGAAATGCCGCGCGGAGCGCGGTGAACGGGTCCGGGCCGAGCCCGGTTGCGGGACGGGGGTGCCTCCATGGCCGCCAGGCCAAAGGGGAGGGCAGGGCGGGGTGGGGAAACGGCCCGCCGCAGGCGTGACCGTACCCACTACACCCGCGTCACCGCGTGGACCGGCATCATCCCCACCGGGTCGTACCGCACCGCCGCTCCCGGGTACGGCGCGTGCACCACCTGCCCGTTCCCCACGTACATGCCCACATGGCTCGCGTCGCTCCGGTACGTCACGATGTCCCCCGGCCGTGCCTGCGACAGCGGCACGCGGTGGCCCGCGTTCGCCTGGGCCTGTGATGTGCGGGGGAGGCCGACGCCCGCCTGTGCGTACGACCACTGCACGAGGCCGGAGCAGTCGAAGCCGGACGGCCCGTTCGCGCCCCACACGTAGGGGCGCCCGACGGCGCCGCGCGCCGCCGCCGTCGCCGCCGCCGCGTGCGGGGAAGCGGCCGTGAGCCCGGACAGGGCGGACAGGTCCGGCAGGCCGTCGCGGCCTGAGCGGGCGGGCCGGTCGTACGCCTCGCGCATCTCCTCCGGCAGCGTGTTCAGCAGCCGGCGGGCCTCGCCCAGCTTGTGCTCGACGGTCCGCTTGTGGCGGGTCACCGCGCTCCGGGTGCGTTCCAGTTCCGCGAGGTCCCGCGACGCCTCGGCGCGGTCCTGGCCGAGGCTGCGCTGCTCCCGGCGGAGGTCGCTCAACGCGACGGAGTGCCGTTCGCTGATGCGGGCCAGTCCGGCAGCGGCCTCGAGGTAGCCGTCCGGATCCTGGGAGAGCAGCAGCGCCAGGGCCGGGTCCATGCCGCCGGAACGGTACTGCGCTCCTGCCACGGAGCCGAGCGCTTCGCGCATCCGGTTGATGCGTTCCTGGCTCCTGGCGACCCTGTCCCGTGCGTGTGCGACCTGGTCCTTGAGGTGTTCGACGCGCTCGCCCGCCTCGTTGAACCGCTCCGTGGCGCGCTCCGCCTCCTCGTGGAGCCGGTCGACCTCTGCGCGGGCCGCTTCCGCGCCGGTCGCGGGCTCGGCGCCGGCCGGTGCGGCACCGGCGCCGAGGGCCGCGGCGGCCGTCGCCGCCGCGGCGGACAGGACGACGCCTCTGGCACTTCGGGTGAGGCCGGGTCCGAGTTGTGAGGTTCGGCGGTGGGAAACCACGTGCCGCGCTCCCTTCCGCAGTACTGCCGGGGAGAAACCGGTTCGGTGCGCGGCAGACAGTAGCCGGGTGAACACGGGGTGACCAAGAACCCCACCGGGCATACAAAGTGACGCCCCGCCGGAGACCACAGGTCACCGGCGGGGCGCCACGTCAGAACGAAGAGAGCGAATTCCCCCGTTCGGGCGGGTGTGCACCCGGCCCGAACGATCCGCCCGGCCTCCCGGCCCAGGTGCGTCAGATGCGCACGCCGAACTGGAAGGGCATGTTGTTGATCGACTCGTAGCGCACGTTGGTTCCGCTGCGCGGGGCGTGCAGCACCTGGCCGTTGCCCGCGTAGAAGCCGACGTGGTGCAGGTCGCCGTAGAAAATGACCAGGTCGCCCTGCTTCAGCTGGCTCTGCGAGTAGATGCGGGTACCGGCGTTGGCCTGGGCCTGCGAGGTGCGCGGGATGGAGACACCGGCCTGGCTGAACGCCCAGGAGGTGAGACCGGAGCAGTCGAAGGAGTTGGGGCCGGAGGCGCCGTAGACGTACGGCTTGCCGATCTGGCTCTGGGCGGCCGCGAACGCGGCGGAAGCGCGCTGTGAGGCCGGCACGGCCGGTCCGAGGTCCACGCGGGCGCTGGCGCGGTTCGCGCGGCTCTCGTCGGCGGCGAGCGCCGCACGCTCCGCGGCGGTGAGGGAGTTCAGGAGCTTCTGCGCCTCGGCGAGCTTGCCCTGGACCTCCTTCTTCTTCTCACCCAGCGTCTTGCGCGTCTCGGCCAGGTCGCCGAGCTTGCTCTGGGCCTCCTGGCGCTGCTGCGCGAGGGTGCGCTGCTTGGCCTGGATCTCCTGGATCGCCTCGGTCTGTTTGGCACCGAGCTGGTCCAGCGCGGAGGCCTTGTCCAGGTAGGTGTCCGGGTCGCCGGAGAGGAAGAGCTGCACGGACGGGTCTATGCCGCCGGTGCGGTACTGGGCGCTCGCGACCGAACCCAGGCTGTCCCGCAGGGTGTTGAGCTCGTCCTGTCCGCGGGCGACCTTGTCCTGCAGCGCGTCGATCTGCTCGTCGAGCTTCTCCTGCTGCTCCTTGGCCCCGTTGTACTTCTCGGTGGCCTGCTCCGCCTCCTGGTAGAGCTTGTCGACCTTCTCCTTGACCTCGCTCTTGCTCGGCTTCGGGTCGGCCTGAGCGGTCTGGGCGGTCAGGGCGACGGCGGCAGCGGCGGTCGCGGTGAGCACGGTCACGCGGGTGCGGCTCGGCTGCTTGGGACGACGGTGGGACGCCACGAAGGCGAGCTCCTTCTTCCTCGAGCCGCCTACCGGGCAGTGGGGGGACGTGGATCCCCGGCGTCCGCGCATCGTGTCCCTGGGGGAAATGGGGTCGAACTGCACGAACTCGGCGGTTCCTTCGCTGTCACCCCGGATGGGCGATCAACCGCGCGAAGGTTCGAGGCATGACCCTAGTGACCTTCTTGTGATCAGTTCAAATCCCCACAGGGAAAATCTTACCCACGGAGACCATTCTTTACTCTCATCACACGCGTAGTAGTGGGAACTTGACGCAACGTCCCGCCCGCGGCGCACCAAATCGGGCATAAGTCGCGGTAGTTACGAGGCGCGCGAAAGCCGCTTCAGCAACAAGGCGGACGCGACCGGCCTGGCACCCGCCTTCGCGACGCCGTCGGCAACCTCGCGGTCGGTGGACACCACCACCACGGGTCGGCCGGGCGGCTCGGCACGCACCAGCTGACGGATCAGCTCGTCCGCCGTCACTCCGGCCTTGGAGAACAGCACACGGACGCCGCGCGGTGGCGCCAGCAGTACGGGCGCGGCCAGTTCGGCACCGTCGAAGACACAGGTGATCTCGGCGCCGGAACGGGCGGCGAGCATCGACAGGCCGCCCAGGAGCCGCAGCCGCTGCTTCTCCAGCGGCATCGTCGGATAACCCGTCTTGGTGACGTTGTAGCCGTCGACGACCAGATGCGCCTGGGGCAGCGCCAGCAGCTGGTCGAGCAGTGCGGGATCCGTCTCGGAGAGCGCCCTCGCCGCGATGTCCTTGGGCGACATCCGCCCCGGCTCCACGGCGTCCACGGTGTCGGCCGGATGCATACCCGCCGGCGGGAGGGCGAGCTCGCGGCGCAGCCCCTGGGCCGCGTCGAGCACCGTGTCCAGGAGCAGCCGCAGCCGCATGTCCTCGACGGAACGACCCTCACGGGCGGCCCGGCGGCCGGCCTCGACCGCCGCCTCGGCCTCCGCCAGCCGCGCCTTGAGCCGCCGCGTCTCGCTCTCGGCGGCCGACACCTGGGCCGCGGCCTGGGCCCGGATGCCGTCGATCTCCGCCTCCCTGCGGCGCAGGGCGGCCTCCCCGCGCTTCACATCGGCCTGGGCGCTGCGCAGCTTGCGGTGGACGGACTCGCTCTCCTTGCGGGCGCCGTCCAGCTCGGCCCGGAGCCGCTCGGTCTCGGCCTTTACCTGGCCGCGGGCCTCCGCCAGTTCCTCACGCAGCCGGTCGACCTCGCGGCGGCCGGCCTCGTCGGCACGCTCCGCGTCGGCCCGCTGGACCTCCTCACCGGCGGCGGCGACCATTTTGACCCAGCCCACGGGGCGCAGCACATAGGCGGCGGCCGCCACGTCGACCGGGTCGGCGGCCGCCGGCGGCGAGCCGGACTCGAGTGCCTTGGCCAGCTCCGGCTGCGTCTTGCCGAGCCGTTCGCCGATGCGCTGGCGGAAGACGGCGTCGGCCTCCAGCGCGGCGGCCATCGCGTTCCCGGCGAACTTGGCGCGCCGCGTCGGGGTGAAGCGGGCGTACTGGCGCAGCTGGGTGGGCAGTTCGGAGACCGTCAGGCCGCCGAACGCGTCGGAGACCAGAGCGACGACCCGCCGTCGTACGCCTTCCGGCAGCGGTCGGTCGAGCGCCTCGGCGGCGTCACCGGCCGCACCGGCCGGCTCCGCGCCGTTCTCCGGCTGCCCCACGATCCGTCACCCCAACCACCCATGCGGGCCGCTCCGTCAGGAAGCTGTTCCCGGCCTGTCCACCAGCTCGATCTGGTCCACCGCGTTGCACCACCGGCAGCGGACCGACTCGATGGTCTCACTGACGACCTCGCGCTCCTCCACGCTCGGCTCTCCGGCCAGGTCCAGATGGACGTACTCGACGACCTTGGACGAGCGTGTGACGTCGAAGCGCGTGAGGTTGCCGCAAAGCGTGCAGCGCCACCGGGTGTCTGCCGTCGGCGAGGGAACCGTCGTCATGGTGCCGTCCTCTTGTCTCGTGCGAGTGCGGGTACCGCGGTGCGCCGTCGAACTGCGGATGTACTGCTTGCAACCCTACGGGTAAGGGGGTACCCGTTGCTCACGCGGAGCCGGGCTCGGTGGAGGGTACCGGGTGTCGCGGCGAGGCGCTCTGTACCGTTCGCTCCCGCTACGCCATGCTCTGTCCATGATCAGTCGGTGGACCACGGCCAGGGATGCGCTCAAAAACGCGGCGACGGGGCCCGCGGTGACCTACGGCCTGATCGCCGTCTGTTGCGCGATCTTCGTCATCAGTCCCGTCTCCGGCCTCAACCCGGCGTACGGCCTCGGTGACCGGCTGCTCGCGGCCCAGGCCGGGTACTTCGAACGCTGGGGTGTGATCCCGGCCGAGCTGATGGGGAACTCCCTGAGCGCCCTGCTCACCCCGCTCACCGCGCTGTTCGTCCACGGCAGCTGGCTGCACCTGCTGGGGAACCTCCTCTTTCTCTTCGTCTTCGGCGCGATGACGGAGGAGCGGATGGGGCAGGTCCAGTTCCTGGTCTTCTACACGGTGGCGGGCTATCTCGCGCTCCTGGTCTACGCGGCGGTCAACGCCGACTCCGAGCAGACCCTGGTGGGGGCCTCGGGGGCGATCTCCGCCGTACTCGGAGCGTTCCTCTTCCTCTTCCCGAAGGCCCGTGTCACCAGTCTCTTCCCCTTTCTCTTCTTCCTGCCGCTGCGCTTCCCCGCGTGGGCGGTGCTGATCTTCTGGTTCGTGCTGCAGTGGCTGGCGGCCAGGGGCGCGGACAGCGGACCGGGCGTCGCGTATCTGGCGCACCTGGTCGGGTTCGGGGTCGGCTTCGTCTACGCGTGGGGCCGCTACGGGCGTGGGACTAGAGTGAACGCAACTGCAGCGACCGAGGGAGAAAGCCAGCCGTGATCACCGCGATCGTGCTCATCAAGACCAGCGTGGACCGTATCCCCGAGATCGCCGAGTCGATCGCCGCGCTGGACAGTGTCAGCGAGGTCTTCTCCGTCACCGGCACCTACGATCTGATCGCCATGGTGCGGGTGGCCAGGCACGACGACCTGGCGGACGTCATCCCCGGCCGGATCAGCAAGATCCCGGGCGTCGAGGGCACCGACACCCATGTCGCCTTCCGCACCTACTCGCAGCACGACCTGGAGGCCGCGTTCGCGATCGGCCTGGACGCCTAGATCTCTCGTTTGGATCAGGCCGGATCAGCGAGTGGGGGTCCCCCACGCCCGCAGGGCGCAGGGGGAGGGTCTGGTGCCGTGCATCGCAAGGCGGAGGAAGGAGCCCACGCGGAGGGGGCACCTCCCGTGCCAGGAGGGCTACGGAGGAGTCGGCGACTGACGGCAACGCAGCGAGGTGCGGTGCCAGGGCACGCGAGCCCGGCAGGATCCGAACGAAAGACCCCGGCCTCGGGGGTACCTCCCGTGCCGGGGGAGGACGGCGGACCGGTCGTCCCGGTCGCGGGCGCCCCGGCCGCAAGGCAGGCGTGCCGCCCGGTCGAGCCCGAGAGGCCCGCGTCCGGGAGCCGAAGATGAAGAAGTCCTCATCCAGGGCTCATCCGTGCTTACTCCCCCGCCGCAAGGCTGACAGACATGGCTTTCACCCACCGCTTGATGACGCTCGCCGCAGTCGTCGCCATCCCGCTCGGAATCGCCGCGACGAGCTACGCCCTGACCGAAGCGCCGGAGACGCCCCGGGTGCCGCCCGCCGTCGAGCTGGACGCCACCCCGCGGCCGGCCTCCCCGGCGTCGGGGAGCCCGGTCGGCAGCCCGTCCGGGACACCGTCCGCCCCGTCCACCGGCCCCGGCCCGGGCACCGACGCGGTCGTGCCCGGCCCCGCTGCCACCGACGACGACGACGATGACGACGTCGGTGAAGAGAACTGACCGCCGGATCTCCGCACGGGTCCGCATCCTGCTCTGGCTGCTGCTGATGATGGCGGTGGCCCTCGCCGCCGTCGCCACGACCACCCGCTCGATCCTGCTGCGCGACATCGACCACCGGATCAACCAGCTGCTCACCCAGGAGACGCAGGAGTTCGGCAACTTCGTCCCGCAGGGCGTCGACCCGGACACCGGCCGTACCTTCACCGACCCCGAGAAGCTGCTGCGGGTCTTCCTGCAGCGCCAGTACTCCGATCCCGACGAGGAGTTGCTCGGGCTGACCCGGCCCAGCGGGCAGGGCCTGCACGTCATACGGCAGTCCCGCGACATCCGGGCCTCCGTCGCGCTCCACCCCGACCGGGCCTCCCTCTCCGCGATCCTCGATTCGAAGGCCTCCTCCGGTGTGCTGCGGCGGCCGGCCGGCGAGGTGCGCTGGGCGAAGGTCCCGATCGACGCGGTGGGTGACGCCCCGGCGGCCTTCGTCGTCGCCTTCCACGCCGACCGCGAACGCTCCGTCGCCGACGCCGCGTTCCGCACTCTGCTGGTCATCTCGGGGGTGGCGCTGCTGCTGACGACGGGGATCGGCTGGGCGGTCGCCGGCCGGATCCTGGCGCCCGTACGCGTGGTCCGGGCGACCGCCGAGCAGCTGACCGAGCAGGACCTGACCCAGCGGATCCCGGTCCAGGGCCGCGACGACATCGCCGCGCTCGCCGAGACCTTCAACGCCATGCTCGACCGGCTGGAGCGGGCCTTCGCCGGCCAGCGCCAGTTCGTCGACGACGCCGGGCACGAGTTGCGCACTCCCATCACCATCGTCCGCGGTCATCTGGAGGTCATGGGCGACGACCCGGCCGAACAGCGCGAGACGATCCGTCTGGTCACCGACGAGCTCGACCGGATGAGCCGGATCGTCGAGGACCTGCTGCTGCTCGCCAAGGCCGAGCGCCCCGACTTCATCCGCCCCGAGCCGGTGCAGCTGGGCGAGCTGACCGCCGACGTGTTCGTGAAGGCGAGGGCGCTGGGCGAGCGGGACTGGGTCCTGGACCAGGTCGCCGACCGCGAGGCGGTGCTCGACCCGCAGCGCATCACCCAGGCGATGGTGCAGCTGGCGCAGAACGCCGTCCAGCACACGGCCCCCGGCGCCCGGATAGGAATCGGGTCCCGCGATCTCGACGGGCGGGTCGAGCTGTACGTCGCCGACAGCGGGCCCGGCGTCCAGGAGCAGGACGCCGAGGTGATCTTCGAACGTTTCCGCCGCGGCACCGCCCGCCGCGGCACCCGCACCAGTGGCGCGGGACTCGGCCTGTCCATCGTCCGGGCCATCGCGGAGGGGCATCGCGGCGGCCGTGTCGAACTGCGTCGCACCGACGGCGGCGGAGCGACATTCGTACTCGTCATGGAGGAAGCGCTGTGAACCGCATTCTGATCGCGGAGGACGAGGACCGGATCGCGTCCTTCGTCGAGAAGGGGCTGCGCTCCAACGGCTTCACCACCACGGTCGCCGCCGACGGCGACACTGCGCTGGACTACGCCGTCACCGGTGGCTTCGACCTGATGCTGCTCGACATCGGCCTGCCGGGCCGGGACGGTTTCACCGTGCTGCGCGAGCTGCGCGAGGCGCGGGTGACGCTGCCGGTCGTCGTGTTGACGGCCCGCGACTCGGTACGGGACACCGTGGCCGGGTTGGAGGGCGGGGCCGACGACTGGATGACCAAACCGTTCCGGTTCGAGGAGCTGCTGGCCCGGGTGCGGCTGCGGCTGCGCACCGCGGCCCGCGCCCCGGAGGTGACGGTGCTGCGCAGCAAGGACCTGAGCCTTGATCTGCGCACCCGCCGGGCCCGGGCGTCCGAGCGCACCGTGGACCTGACGGCACGTGAGTTCGTGCTGCTGGAGCTGTTCCTGCGCCATCTTGGCCAGGTGCTGTCCCGCGAGCAGATCCTGTCCCATGTGTGGGGGTACGACTTCGATCCCGGCTCGAACATCGTGGACGTGTATGTGAGGGCGCTGCGCAAGAAGCTGGGCGCCGAGCGCCTGGAGACCGTACGGGGCATGGGCTACCGTATGCCGTAGAACGGCACGGACCGGGATGAACTTTCCCTCATCCGGGCCTCATCGGCGGCTCACGGCCCGCTCGCAGACTGATCGTCGTGACCCTCTCCCTCCGCCAGGCGGTCTGGCTGTGCGCGGCGCTCAGCGTCTGCGGGCTGCTCGCCGTCCCCTCCGCCCTCCCCTCGCTGAACGGTGAAGCCCGGCTCACGCTCGTCGTGTTCGCCCTCGCCACCTGCGCCTGGATCGCCGCTCCCGTCGACGACACCTACACGGCGCTCGGGGCGGGGCTGGCTCTCACCGCGACCGGGGTGATCAGCGCCGACACGCTGTTCGCCACCCTCGGTGACGAGACGATCTGGCTGCTGATCTGCGCGTTCGTCCTCGCCGCCGCGGTCGCGAGGACCGGGCTCGCCGGCCGTGCGGCGGCCTTCCTGGTCAGTGGGGCGCGCACGGTACGGCAGTTGGTGCATCTGACGACTGCCGCGCTGGTGGTCACGGCTTTCGCCGTACCGGCCACCTCGGGGCGTGCCGCACTGGCCATGCCGGTGTTCCTCGCGCTGGCCAAGGTGCTGGCCGACCGGCGGCGGCTGGTGGTGATGCTGGCGCTGCTCTTCCCCACGGTCGTTCTGCTCTCCGCGGTCGCGACCCTCATCGGAGCGGGTGCGCACCTGATCACCGTCAGCGTGCTGTGGGAGCAGACCGGTGAGCGGCTCGGGTTCGTCGAGTGGCTGCTGCTGGGTCTGCCGCTGGCGGTCGTCTCGTCCCATCTGGCCGCTGAGACGGTCCTGTTGACGACGACCTCGCGGGCGGAGCGGCGCGGGCCGGTGAAGATCACGGCCGAGTCGCTCCAGGAACACTCCCCCACCCCCGTGACAGGTCCGCTGACCACCCCGGAGGCCCGGTGCGTGATGCTGCTGGGCACGGTGGTGGCCCTGTGGTGCAGTGAACCGCTGCACGGGGTGCCGCCGGCCCTGGTCGCACTGATCGGCGCGGTCGTGGCGGCCTCGCCCGCTCTGGGGACCGTACGTCTGAAGGACGGGCTGCGAACGGTGCCGTGGCCGTTGCTGCTCTTCATGGCGGCGACGACCGCGATGGGGGTGGCGCTGTCCGACTCCGGCGCGGCGGGGTGGCTGGTGGGCCGGCTGCCGGACGGGCTGCCCGCCTGGCTGTTCCTCACCGTGATCGTGCTGGTCAGTACGGCCGCGCATCTCGTCCTGCAGTCGCGCTCCGCCCGCTCCTCCGTCCTTGTCCCGCTGGTGGTGGCCGCGGCCGTCGGCGCCGGGGTCAATCCGGTCGCGGCGGCGCTCGCGTCCACCGCCGCGGCCGGTTTCTGTCACACGCTGCCCGCCTCCGCCAAGCCGGTCACGCTCTTCTTCGACCCGCCGGACGGTGTGCCCACGTTCACCTCCCGCGATCTGCTGCGGCTGTCCGCCCTGCTCGCCCCGCTCAGCGCCGCCGTGGTGCTGCTGTTCGCCCTCGCCGTCTGGCCGCTGTTCGGCGTGCCCGTCCTTCTGGAGACCCAGCCATGAGCCGTACCCCCTACCGCATCGCCGTCGCACCGAGCGGCTTCAAGGAGTCGCTGACCGCCCATGAGGCCGCCGAGTCGATCGCGCGGGGCCTGCGCAGGGTGGTACCCGACGCCGTCATCGATCTGATCCCGCTGGTGGACGGCGGTGAGGGTACGGCGGAGGCGCTGGCGGCCGCGACCGGCGGCAGGCTCGTGCCACGCATCGCGACCGGGCCGCTCGGCAGCCCCGTGCACACGCACTTCGCGCTGCTGGGCGACGGCACCGCCGTCGTGGAGATGGCCGCCGTCGCCGGGCTTGCTCTGGTGCCGCCGGACCGCCGCGACCCGTGCGCCACCACCACCTACGGCGTGGGAGAGCTGGTCCGTGCCGCGCTGGACACCGGTGCGCGCAGGATCCTGGTCGGCTGCGGCGACTCCGGCACGTCCGACGGCGGGGCGGGCGCGCTTCAGGCCCTCGGCGTCCGGCTCCTGGACGCCGAGGGAGTCGAGTTGCCCCGAGGGGGGCGGGAGTTGCGGCGCCTGGACCGCATCGACACCGCCGGCCTCGATGCGCGGGTCGCCGGTGCGGAGATCCTGGTGGCGTGCAACCCGTACAACGTCCTGTGCGGACGGCACGGTGTCGCCCGGGTCTTCGGCCCCCAGAAGGGCGCGACACCGGCGCAGGTCGAGATGCTGTCGGCGGCCCTCGAACGGTGGGCGGCGCTGCTCACCGACACGCTGCCGGTCCCGGTCGATCTGCGGACGGCCCCCGGCACCGGGGCGTCGGGCGGTCTGGGCGCGGGGCTCGCCGCGCTCGGCGCCCGGCTGCTGCCACGCTTCGACGTGCTGCTGGACCATGTGGATCTGGACGCCCGGCTGGCCCGCGCCGATCTGGTGATCACCGCGGAGGGCGCCCTGGACCAGCAGACCGTGCGCGGCAAGGTCCCTGCCGAGGTGGCGCACCGGGCGCGCGCCGCCGAAAAGCCCGTACTGGCGCTCGCCGGGACGCTCGGCGCCGGCGTCCGCGAGATCACCGCCGCGGGCGTGGACGCCTACGGCTCGATCGTGCCGGCGCCCGTGGCGCTGCCAGAGGCCCTGGACCGGGCAGGCGAGTTCCTCGCCGACGCCGCCGAGCGGGCGCTGCGGATGGTGCTGGTCGGCACCCGTCTCGCGGCCTGACTCAGCCCCGGTCGGGGACGCAGCGGCCGTCCTCCGTGCGGTACTTCCACTGCGCGCCGTCGCGGACCAGTTCCCTCACGGCGCGCACGAACCGCTCCACGTGCTCGTCCGGCGTGCCCGCGCCGAAGCTGACGCGGATGGCGTTGAGGGACCTCTCCCCCGGCACCGCCTCCGGCGCGCCGCACTCGCCGACGTCCTGCGGGTCGCTGCCCAGCAGGGTGCGCACCAGCGGGTGCGCGCAGAACAGGCCGTCCCGTACACCGATGCCGTACTCGGCGGACAGCGCCGCGGCGAAGTGCGAGCTGTTCCAGCCGTCCACGACGAAGGAGATCACGCCGACCCGGGGGGCGTCGTCACCGAACAGCGAGAGCACCCTGACCTCCGGCACCTCGGCCAGACCCGCCCGGACCTTCGCGATCAGGTGCTGCTCGCGGGCGACCAGTGCCTCGAAGCCCGCCTCCGTGAGCGCCTTGCACGCGGAGGCGATCGAGTAGACACCGATCACGTTCGGGGAGCCCGCCTCGTGCCGTGCGGCAGTGGTGTGCCATTCGACGTCGACGCCGCCGTCGGCCCGCCGCGCGACCGTGCGCGACGCCCCGCCGCCCGCCAGGTACGGCTCCGCCTCCCGCAGCCAGTCGGCCCGCCCGGCAAGCACTCCGGAACCGAACGGCGCGTACAGCTTGTGCCCGGAGAAAGCCACCCAGTCGACGCCGAGTTCCCGGACGGACACCGGGTGGTGGGGTGCCAGCTGGGCGGCGTCGAGCACGATGCGGGCGCCGTGCGCGTGGGCCGCGGCCGCCAGTTCCCTCACCGGCCACAGCTCACCGGTGACGTTCGAGGCGCCGGTGACGCACACCAGCGCGGGCCCGTGGGGGTCGCGGGCGGCGAGCGCGCTCTCGAGCGTGCGCACGGCCTCGTCCGGCGTGCGGGGCGCGTTCAGGTAGGTCACGCGGGCGCCCCTCCACGGGAGCAGCGACGCGTGGTGCTCGGTCTCGAAGACGAACACCTCGCAGCCGGCCGGGAGCGCCGCGGCGAGCAGCCCCAGCGAGTCGGTGGTGGAGCGGGTGAAGACGACCTGGTCGCCCTCCCGGCAGTCGAGGAACTCGTGGACCTGGACCCGGCTGTTCTCGAACAGGTCCGTGGACAGCTGCGAGAGGTACCCGGCACCCCGGTGCACGCTGCCGTAGTACGGGGCGTACGCGGCGACGTCGTCCCAGACGCGCTGGAGGGCGGGGGCGCTGGCCGCGTAGTCGAGGGCCGCGTAGGTGACTTCGCCGCCGGTGACGAGCGGGACGGTGACGTCCCGGCCGAGGACCGGCAGCGGGGCACAGTGGGAGGGGTCGGCGGCGGTGTCGGCGACAGCGGTCTCGGCGGTGTTCGGGTACGCGGACATGGCGGTGTCTCCCAGCTGGGGTACCCCCACCGAAGGTGGGGGGGAGAAAGGCGAATCGGCTTCGGAAACCCGGATACGGGTGTGCCTCTGCGCACGGACGTCGCCGTGCGAGGGCGTGATGAAGAAGGGGCTGGAACGCCCTATCGCATTCGCTTGCTCACGAGACTGCTCCCTTGAGGACCAGGACCCCAGGGACGCGGCATTCGACGATGCCGCGGGGGTCCGCGCTTGCCACAGACCTCGCTGCCTGCGGCCTGGTCTTCACCCGGGGCACCCCGCCACGGACGGAGGGTTGCCGGACAGCGGGCCGGGGCCGTAATCGCTGTCACTCATGACCTTGGGAAGCATCCTGCCACACGTTCCGCACAGCGCAAGGGCGCGGTCCGCGATGCGGACCGCGCCCTCGTCACAGTCAGGAGTTGCTGGCCGCCACCCAGCGCTCCAGCGCCGCCCTGGCCGCGCCGGAGTCGATCGACCGTGCCGCCAGGGCCATGCCGGCCGCCAGTCGCTCGTTCAGCGTGCCGTCCGTCGGCTCCAGCGCGGTCAGCGCCGCCGCCGAGTTGAGCAGCACCGCGTCCCGTACGGGGCCGGTCTCGCCGCCCAGCAGCCGGCGTGCCACGTCCGCGTTGTACGACGCGTCCGCTCCCCGAAGCGCCTCCACGGGTACGAGGTCGATGCCGATGTCACGCGGGTCGAACGTCTCCTCCCGCACGGCGCCGTCCCGGACGACCCACACACGGGACGTGGCCGTCGTCGTCAGCTCGTCGAGACCGTCGTCGCCGCGGAAGACCAGGGCGGACGAACCGCGCTCCGCGAGCACCCCCGCCACGATCGGCGCCATCCTGGCGTCGGCCACACCGGTGGCCTGTGCCCTGACCTTCGCGGGGTTGGTGAGTGGTCCGAGGAAGTTGAAGACCGTGCGGATGCCGAGTTCCTTGCGGGCGACGGCGACGTGCCGCAGCGCCGGGTGGAACCTGACCGCGAAGCAGAAGGTGATGCCCGCCTCCGCGGCGACCTCGACGACGCGCTGCGGGGTCAGTTCCAGGTTGACGCCAAGCTTCTCCAGTACGTCTGACGCGCCGCTCGCGGAGGACGCGGCGCGGTTGCCGTGCTTGACGACCTTGGCACCGGTGCCCGCGACGACGATCGCGGACATGGTGGAGATGTTGACGGTCTTCGCGCCGTCGCCGCCGGTGCCGACGATGTCGACGCTTTGACCGGGCACCTCGATCAGGTTGGCGTGCTCGTACATCGTCCGCACCAGACCGGAGATCTCCTCGACGGTCTCGCCCTTGGCGCGCAGCGCGGTGACGAAGCCCGCGATCTGGGCGTTGGTGGCCTCGCCGCTCAGGATGCGGTCCATGGCCCAGGCGGTGGCGTCGGCGCTCTGGTCGCGGTTGTCGAGGAGGGCGTTCAGCACGCCGGGCCAGGAGTAGGCCGCCGCGCTGTCGCCGCCAACCGGGGTCCATACGTTCATGGTCCGCTCCTGGGTCCACATGCTGGTTCCCCCCACCGGCCGCCAGGCCGTAGGGGGCGGGCAGGGTCCACCCTATCGAGGCTGCGGGGACAGCGAAGGGCCCCGTCCATCGAGTGGACGGGGCCCGCGCTGTGGCGACGCTTCAGTCAGGTGATCAGTGGTGGCCGTGGCCGCTGGTGATCTCCTTGTACTCCTCGGTCGTCGGCTTGGGGATCTGGTTGTCCCCGCCGTAGTAGCCCTTGCTGAGCTTGACGCGCAGCTTCTCGGTGAGCTTGACCTTGCGGCGCACGCCGTTCTCGTCGACCGTGGGGCCGATCTCGGCGGGCGCGTACTGCTCGTGCGCGGTCAGCTTGTACAGGTCGCCCTGCGACAGCGGCTCGTGGACCTCGACGAACTCACCGTGCGGCAGGCGCTTGATGATGCCGGACTCGCGTCCGTGCAGCACCTTCTCCTTGTCGCGCCGCTGCAGACCCAGGCAGATCCGCTTGGTGATGATGAACGCCAGGACCGGTCCGACGAAGTACGTGATCCGGACGAACCAGGTGATCGCGTTGATCGACATGTGGAACTGCGTCGCGAAGATGTCGTTTCCGCCGCCGAGCAGCATGATCACGTAGCCGGTGACCCAGGCGACACCCAGGGCGGTACGCGTCGGGGCGTTGCGCGGACGGTCCAGGATGTGGTGCTCACGCTTGTCGCCGGTGATCCACGACTCGATGAACGGGTACACCGCCAGCGCCGCGAGGACCACACCGAAGAGCATCAGCGGGATGAACACGCCCAGGACGAGCGTGTGGCCCCACAGGTTGATCTCCCAGCCGGGCATCACTCGGACGAGACCCTCGGCGAAGCCCATGTACCAGTCGGGCTGGGCGCCGGTGGACACCATGTCCGGCCGGTACGGGCCGAGGGCCCACACCGGGTTGATGGTGAACATGCCGGCGATCAGCGCGATGACACCGAAGACCAGGAAGAAGAAGCCTCCGGCCTTGGCCATGTACACCGGCAGCAGCGGCATGCCGACGACGTTCTTGTTCGTACGGCCGGGGCCCGCGAACTGGGTGTGCTTGTGGTAGAAGACCAGGATCAGGTGCGCCACCACGAGGCCGAGCATGATGCCCGGCAGCAGCAGGATGTGGATCGAGTAGAACCGCGCCACCATGTCGTGGCCCGGGAACTCCCCGCCGAACAGGAACATCGAGATGTAGGTGCCGACGATCGGCATCGACAGGATCGCGCCCTGGGTGAAGCGGACACCGGTGCCGGAGAGCAGGTCGTCCGGGAGCGAGTAACCGGTGAACCCGGTGAACATGCCGAGGACGAACAGCAGGAAGCCGAACAGCCAGTTGATCTCACGCGGCTTGCGGAACGCGCCCGTGAAGAAGACGCGCATCATGTGCACGAACATCGCGGCGAGGAAGATCAGCGCGGCCCAGTGGTGGATCTGCCGGATGAGCAGACCACCGCGGACGTCGAAGCTGATGTCCAGCGTCGAGGCGTACGCCTCGGTCATCCGGATGCCCTGCATCGGCACGTACGAGCCGTGGTACTCGATCTCGTTCATGCTCGGGTGGAAGAACAGCGTCAGGTACACACCCGTGAGGATGATGATGATGAAGCTGTAGAGCGCGATCTCGCCGAGCATGAAGGACCAGTGGTCCGGGAAGATCTTGCGCATGTTGGCCTTGGCCAACGAGTAGATCCCGAGCCGGCCGTCGGCCCAGTCGGCGACCTTCTCGCCGGCCGGAGCCTTCCGCTTCGTGTCTGTTGCAGTACTCATCCGCGCTCCCAGAAGGCAGGACCGACGGGCTCTTCGAAGTCGCCGAGCGCCTCGAGGTTGCCCTCGGCGTTCACACCGATCCGCAGCTGCGGAAGCGGGTGACCGGCCGGACCGAAGATGACGCGGGCGCCGTCGGAGAGGTCGAAGGTGGACTGGTGGCACGGGCAGAGGACGTGGTGCGTCTGCTGCTCGTACAGGCTGATCGGGCAACCGACGTGGGTGCAGATCTTCGAGTAGGCCACGATGCCCTCGTGGGACCACTCGAGCTCACGCTTGTCCTTGATGTCGTCCGGCTGGAGCCGGACGATCATCAGGGCCGCCTTGGCGATCTCGGTGTTGAAGTTGTGGTCGCTCTCCTCCAGGCCCTCGGGCATGGCGAAGGTCAGCGACCCGACCACGACGTCCTCGGGACGCAGCGGCTCGTTCGTGTTCATGTTGATGAGCTGCTTGCCCTTGGCCCACAGGGTCTTGCGGAGCTTGTTCTCCGGCAGCGGGCCGAGCTCGCGCAGCAGCACCACACCGGAGAGCGGCACCATGGCCAGCGCGCCAAACATGGTGTTGCGGATCAGCTTGCGCCGTCCGATCGCGGACTCCCTGGCACCGTCCGCGAAGTCGGCCATGACCTTGGCCTTGACCTCGGGCGTCGCCTCGATCGCGTGACGCTCGTCGGCGACCTCCACGTCGGACATCAGGGTGCGTGCCCAGTGGACCGCGCCCGCGCCGATGCAGAACAGGGCGAGACCCAGCGTCGTACCCAGCGAGAAGTTCAGGGCGCTGATGTGCCCGAACGGCCAGATGTAGACGATCTTGTCGACCGGGAAGATCACGAACGCGGCGATGAAGCCGACCGTCGCGAGCATCGACAGCGTGAACAGGAAGGCCACTGCGCGCTCGGAGCGCTTGGCGGCCCGCTCGTCGATGTCCTGGATGCGCGGCTTGTGGGCCGGCAGTCCCGGGTCGGCCAACGGATCGTCGTGGCGCTGTGCGACGGCGGTGGTGCCACCGTGGGTCGCGTCGTGCGCGGCGCCCTGCTCTGCCGGCAGGTTCTCTTCTGGAATGTCTTGGCTACTCATGACTTCTTGGCCTTAGCGGTGTGGGCCGCGACCCAGATGGCAACAGCGATCAGCGAGCCGAGACCGAAGATCCAGCCGAACAGACCCTCACTGACGGGGCCCAGGCCACCCAGCGCGAAGCCGCCGGGGGTCGGCGTCTCCTCGCCGTTCACGGTCTTGACGTACGCGATGATGTCCCGCTTCTGCTGCTCGGGCATCGTGGTGTCGGGGAAGGAGGGCATGTTCTGCGGGCCGGTCTGCATGGCCTCGTAGAGGTGCTTGGGGCTGACGCCCTCCAGGCTCGGGGCGTACTTGCCCTCGGTCAGCGCGCCGCCCTCGCCGGTGAAGTTGTGGCACTGGGCGCAGTTGTTGCGGAACAGCTCGCCACCCTTGGCGATGTCCGCGCCCTCCGGGCTGTACTGCTTCTCGGTCGGCGTGATCGGACCGGCGCCCAGGGAGGCGACGTACGCCGCGAGCTGGTCGATCTCGGCCTGCGAGTAGATGTTCTTCTTCTTGGGTACCTGCGCGCCGGGCTGCTGGGCGGGCATACGGCCGGTGGCGACCTGGAAGTCTACGGCTGCGGAGCCGACGCCGACCAGGGACGGGCCGTCTGAGGTGCCCTGACCGCCGGTTCCGTGGCAGCTTGCGCAGCCCACGGTGTAGAGCTTCTGCCCCTCCTTGATGGCGAGGGACTGGGCGGTTTCATCGGCCTGCGCCTTGTCCGCGGGTGCGAACGCGGCGTACAGCCCCCCAGTGGCCGCCAGCGCGAGGAGTAGGACGACGACCGCCGCCAGCGGATGGCGTCGTCGTGCGGAGAGCTTTTTCACGGATTACCCCGGTGTCAGGATCTTCTGCGTCGGTGCTTCTGGACTATGTCTGCTTCAGGCGGTGCCCGCTCGCGGGCGAGCCGCCCGCGCCGATTACTTGATCATGTAGATCGTGGCGAAGAGGCCGATCCAGACGACATCGACGAAGTGCCAGTAGTAGGACACGACGATGGCGGCGGTTGCCTGCTCGTGGGTGAATCTCCTGGCCGCGTAGGTCCTTCCGAGGACCAGCAGGAAGGCGATGAGACCGCCCGTCACGTGCAGGCCGTGGAAACCGGTGGTCAGGTAGAACACGGAGCCGTACGGGTCGGACGAGAGGGAGAGCCCCTCGTGCTTGACCAGCTCCGTGTACTCGAAGACCTGACCGCCGATGAAGATGGCACCCATCACGAACGTGATGATGAACCAGGTGCGGAGCTTCTTCACATCACCCCGCTCGGCGGCGAAGACGCCGAGCTGGCAGGTGAGGGAGGAGAGCACCAGGATCGTGGTGTTCGTCGCCGAGAACGGGAAGTTCAGCGCATCGGCTTTCTCTGCCCAGAACTCGGCACCCGTCACCGATCGCAGGGTGAAGTACATCGCGAAGAGGGCCGCGAAGAACATCAGCTCGGAACTCAACCAGATGATGGTTCCGACGCTGGTGAGGTTCGGCCGATTGACCGACGGGTGCGCGTGCCCGGTTTCTACTGTCGTTGCTGTCGCCACGACCGACATTATGTCGGTCGCTTATCCCGCCCTCACTCCGGGGGGTGCCGTTCGGAGTGTTCCCACTCCCCGCGGGGCCTTCCGGCGGAGCCGAACGGCCCATCGAAGCCATGTCCGAACCGGTGTTGACAGGCAGTGGGACGGAGTAGCATCCGGCGCAACGAGCCTGATCGAACGAGTGCGGAGGAACCATGCAGTCGAGCGCCACGGTCCTGGTCTACAGCGACGACGCGAACACCCGCGAGCAGGTCAGGCTCGCGGCGGGTCGCAGGCCCGCGGCCGATGTACCCCCGGTGCGGTTCGTGGAGTGCGCGACCCTGCCCGCGGTCCTGTCGGCCCTCGACGAGGGCGGCATCGACGTCTGCGTACTGGACGGTGAGACGGTCCCGGCGGGCGGTATGGGCGTGTGCCGGCAGATCAAGGACGAGGTCTTCGACTGCCCGCCCGTGCTGCTGCTGATCGGCCGCCCGCAGGACGCCTGGCTGGCCACCTGGAGCCGCGCCGAGGCCGCGGTGACCCTGCCGGTGGACCCGGTGGAGTTCGCGGCGTCCCTCGCATCGCTGCTGCGCAGCCGGCTCTCCATCGAGGCGTGACGGGAGGGCGGCCCGGGGGCCCGGTCCTCAGACCCTGGGCCGCAGCCGCGCGGAGACCGCGGTGACGTTGCCGTTCGAGGCTTCGGACCCGGGGACCAGCGCGCTGCCCTCGCGCCACTTGTCCCAGGACAGGTTCCAGTCGCCGAATCCGTTGCCGAACGTGTCCATCATGTCGCCGTAGCTGTTGACGACCTTGACGATGTCCCCCGTCCGAACGGTCTCGTAGAACCACTCGGCGTTCTCCATGGACATCCCCGTGCAGCCGTGGCTGACGTTCGCGGAGCCCTGCGAGCCGACCGACCAGGGTGCCGCGTGGACGTACTCGCCGCTCCAGGTGACGCGGGTCGCGTAGTAGACGGGGAGGTCGTAGGACTCGGAGCTGCCCTCCGCGATGCCGATGCTGGTGCTGCGCATCCGTACGAAGTACTCCTTGGCCAGCACCACCTTGATGCCGTTGCGGGTCTCGAAGCCGGGCTTGCCGGTGGTCACCGGCATGGTCTTGATCACGTCTCCGTTGCGCAGCACCGTCATGGTGTGGGTGGCGGCGTCCGTGACCGCTTCCAGACGGTCGCCGATGGTGATCTTCAGCGGCTTGGAGGCGCCTCCGTAGAGCTTGCCCGCGACCTTGACGCCCGAGAGGTTGCTGGTGGCGTTCACGATCGCGCCGGTGGGCCAGTACTCCTTGGGGCGGTAGTGCAGGGTCTTGTCGTCGACCCAGTACCAGGCGCCCTCCACGGCGGGCTTCGAGGTGACCTTCAGGGCGCGTTCGACGACCGCCCTGCCCTTGCCCTCGCCGACGGCGAGGCTGAGCTTGGCCGTGATGGGCTGCCCCACACCGTACGTTCCCGCCTGCGGACCGAACTCCGCGGTGAGGAACTTCTTGGCGGGCGCCGTCTCGAAGAACAGGGTGCGCTGCCCCGGAGCGCCTTCGTCGTCCTCCGTGGAGACCCTGACGGTGTACTTGGCGCCGGCCGCCAGCGGGGCGGTGGAGCGCCAGCGGGCGCCGTCCGCGGCGAGTTCGCCGGCGAGGTAGTGGCCCGCCTCGTCCATGACGGTGACGTCCGTGATCCGGCCGCCGTCGCCCTTGGAGGTGACCTCCAGGGGCTTGTCGGGGTTCACCTTCGAACTTCCCGACCCGGCGTTGAAGCTCACCTGCCGTGCGGCGTCGTACGGCGCGGCGGACAGGGGGTGCCGGTCCGGCTCGCCGCAGGCGGTCGCGACCACGCCGAGGGACACGACCAGCGCGATGCAGCTGACGGCACGGATACGAGGCGTGTGGTTCATGAGCACACGGTATGAAGATTCGTCAGCCGCGGCGCGCCGGGTGACTCCGAACGAGTGAGCCCGGATCACCTCACTGGAGTGAGGTGATCCGGGCCCGTTCGTTCGTTCCGCCGCCCCGCGGAGTTCTGCTGTTCCGCGTGCTCAGGCGGTACTACTGGTTCTGGCTCTCACCGCGGTAGTACTCGAACACCCAGCCGAAGAGGCCGACCAGGAGGAGCGGAAGCGAGAAGTACAGCAGCCACCAGCCGATCGCCACGCCGAGGAAGGCGAGGGCGCCACCGACGGCCAGCGAGAGCGGCTGCCAGCTGTGCGGGGAGAAGAACCCCACCTCGCCGGCCTCGTCGGAGACATCGGCCTCCTTGTTGTCCTGGGCCATGGCGTCCACTCGCCGGGCCGTGAAGGCCAGGTAGTAGCCGATCATGACGCTCAGGCCGAAGGCCAGGAAGAGCGCGGTGGTTCCGGCCGGCTCCTTGGACCAGACGCCGTACAGGATGGCGACGGCCAGGATGAAGACGCTCAGCCAGAGGAACATCTTGCCCTGGATCTTCACTTGCTCTCCTCCTTGCCACCGGCCAGCACGCCGGCGCCGTGGCCACCCTGCTCGAGCTGGTCGAGAGCAGCGATCTCCGGGTGGTGCAGGTCGAACGCCGGCGATTCACTGCGGATGCGCGGCAGCGTGAGGAAGTTGTGCCGCGGCGGCGGGCAGGACGTGGCCCACTCGAGCGAGCGGCCGTAGCCCCACGGGTCGTCGACCTCGATCTTCTTGCCGTACTTCGCCGTCTTCCAGACGTTGTACATGAACGGCAGGACCGACATACCGAGCAGGAAGGAGGCGATCGTCGAGATGGTGTTCAGGGCGGTGAACCCGTCGGCGGCGAGGTAGTCCGCGTAACGCCGCGGCATGCCCTCCGCGCCCAGCCAGTGCTGCACCAGGAACGTGCCGTGGAAGCCGATGAACAGCGTCCAGAAGGTGATCTTGCCCAGCCGCTCGTCCAGCATCTTGCCGGTGAACTTCGGCCACCAGAAGTGGAAGCCGGCGAACATCGCGAAGACCACGGTGCCGAAGACGACGTAGTGGAAGTGCGCGACGACGAAGTACGAGTCGGAGACGTGGAAGTCCAGCGGCGGCGACGCCAGGATGACGCCGGTCAGGCCACCGAAGGTGAAGGTGACCAGGAAGCCGATGGTCCAGAGCATCGGCGTCTCGAAGGACAACGAGCCCTTCCACATCGTGCCGAGCCAGTTGAAGAACTTCACGCCCGTCGGTACGGCGATGAGGAACGTCATGAACGAGAAGAACGGCAACAACACGCCGCCTGTGACGTACATGTGGTGTGCCCACACCGTGACGGACAGACCGGCGATCGCGATCGTCGCACCGATCAGACCGATGTAACCGAACATCGGCTTGCGGGAGAAGACCGGGATGATCTCCGAGACGATGCCGAAGAACGGCAGGGCGATGATGTACACCTCTGGATGGCCGAAGAACCAGAAGAGGTGCTGCCACAACAGCGCGCCACCGTTGGACGCGTCGAAGATGTGCGAGCCGAACTTGCGGTCCGCCTCCAGGGCGAACAGCGCCGCCGCCAGCACCGGGAAGGCGAGCAGGACCAGCACACCGGTCAGCAGCACGTTCCAGGTGAAGATCGGCATCCGGAACATCGTCATGCCGGGAGCGCGCATGCAGATGATCGTGGTGATGAAGTTGACCGAGCCGAGGATCGTGCCGAAGCCGGAGAAGGCCAGACCCATGATCCACATGTCGGCGCCGACACCCGGCGAGCGGACGGCGTCCGACAGCGGGGAGTAGGCGAACCAGCCGAAGTCGGCCGCACCCTGCGGGGTGAGGAAGCCGGCCACCGCGATCAGCGAGCCGAAGAGGTACAGCCAGTACGCGAACATGTTCAGCCGCGGGAACGCCACGTCCGGCGCGCCGATCTGCAGCGGCATGATCCAGTTCGCGAAACCGGCGAACAGCGGCGTCGCGAACATCAGCAGCATGATCGTGCCGTGCATCGTGAACGCCTGGTTGAACTGCTCGTTCGACATGATCTGCGTGCCCGGCCGGGCCAGCTCGGCGCGCATGAAGAGCGCCATCAGGCCACCGATGCAGAAGAACGCGAACGACGTGACGAGGTACAGCGTGCCGATCGTCTTGTGGTCGGTGGTCGTCAGCCACTTGACCACGACGTTGCCCGGCTGCTTGCGCCGCAGTGGCAGCTCGTTCTCGTACGAGTCTTCATCTGCCGCGGCGGCACCCTGGGGTTCGTTGAGGATGCTCACAGTTGGTTCTTCTCCGCATTCCTGGCCGGGTCCGTCTGCTCAATGCCCGACGGGATGAAGCCGGTCTGCCCCTTCTCGGCAAGCTCCTTCAGGTGCTGCTGGTAGCGCTCCGGGGAGACGACCTTGACATTGAAGAGCATCCGGGAGTGGTCGACGCCGCAGAGCTCGGCGCACTTGCCCAGGAAGGTTCCCTCCTGGTTCGGAGTCACCTCGAACACGTTGGTGTGGCCGGGGATGACGTCCTGCTTCATCAGGAAGGGGACCACCCAGAAGGAGTGGATGACGTCACGCGAGGTCAGGACGAACCTGACCCTCTCCCCCTTGGGCAGCCAGAGCGTGGGGCCCGGGTTGCCGGTCTGGGGGTTCGTGGTGCCGGGGATACCGGCGTCGTAGACGCCCTCCGCACCAGCCGGGAAGCTGTCGCTGTACTTGTCCGGGATCGCGTTCAGCTGCTTGTCCGCGGACGCGTCTCCGGTGGCCGGGTTCCCGTCCACGTCCTCGACGTAGTTGAAGCCCCAGCTCCACTGGTAGCCGACCACGTTGACGGTGTGGGCGGGCTTGTCGGAGAGCTCGAGGAGCTTCGACTCGTCCCGTGCGGTGAAGTAGAAGAACACCGACACGATGATGATCGGAACCACGGTGTACAGCGCCTCGATGGGCATGTTGTACCGCGTCTGCGGAGGGATCTCCACCTTGGTGCGGCTGCGCCTGTGGAAGAACACGCTCCACAGGATCAGACCCCACACCAGCACGCCCGTGGCGAGCGCGGCCGCCCACGAGCCCTGCCAGAGGGAGAGGATCCGCGGCGCCTCCTCCGTGACGGGAGTGGGCATTCCGAGGCGGGGGAAATCCTCCCAGTTGTACGAACAACCGGAGGCGGTAGCCAGGATCAGGCCCGCAGTCAGCACCTGCGGCAGCTTCCGCCGCATCGGGCGCCGCGACGCGGGGGTACCACCCGCGCCATGGCTGCGGGGGAGGTCGGAGCCGTTGGGACTCACGTAGCGCCTTCCCGAGAGTCTCGGCCCGCGCGACCGGCTGCGGCCGTCTAGCTGGTCGGTCGCCGGCCCTGACGCGGGCAGGGGTTTGGATGTTTATGCGGACCAAACCCTACTGGACGCAATTTGGGGTCGCGCGGGGAGGGTGCCCAACGCGCCGTCCGACACCCCGAAGGGGTGGCCGGCCCCTTCGGGGGAGGTACGGAGCGCCCTGGAATGCCCGCTTCCGGCTGCCGGCTGACGCTCCTTCTCCTGGCCGGGGTTAGCGTGACGACGTGCCCTATTTCGATGCCGCCTCCTCCGCTCCCCTGCACCCCGTCGCCCGCCAGGCTCTGCAGGCCTCCCTCGACGAGGGCTGGGCCGACCCCGCCCGGCTCCACCGCGAGGGCCGCCGGGCCCGACTGCTCCTCGACGCCGCCAGGGAAGCCGCGGCGGAGGCCGTGGGGTGCCGCGCGGACGAGCTCGTCTTCACCCCTTCGGGGACGCACGCGATCCACTCCGGAATCTCCGGAGCCCTCGCGGGCCGCCGGCGCGTCGGCCGGCGCCTCGTCGTCTCGGCCGTCGAGCACTCCGCGGTCCTCCACGCGGCGGCTGCCTGGGAGTCGGCCGGTGGCTCGGTGACCGAGGTCGGCGTCGACCGGCTCGGGGCGGTGGCACCGGAGGCGTACGCCGCCGAGCTCGGCGGCAGCACCGCGCTCGCCTGTCTGCAGTCCGCCAACCACGAGGTCGGCACCGAGCAGCCCGTGCGCGAGGTCGCCGAGGCGTGCCGCGCCGTCGGCGTACCGCTCCTGGTGGACGCGGCGCAGTCCCTGGCCTGGGGTCCGGTGGACGCGGACTGGTCGCTGCTGACCGCGAGCGCGCACAAGTGGGGCGGCCCGGCGGGCGTCGGGCTCCTCGCCGTACGCAAGGGTGTCCGATTCGCCCCGCAAGGCCCGGCCGGCGAACGGGAGTCGGGCCGGGCCGCCGGTTTCGAGAACATCCCGGCGATCGTGGCGGCGGCGGCTTCCCTGCGCGCGGTACGGGCGGAGGCGACGGCCGAGGCGGTACGGCTGCGGGCCCTCGTGGACCGGATCCGGGCACGGGTGCCGGAGCTGGTGCCCGATGTGGAGGTGGTGGGCGATCCGGTACGGCGGCTGCCGCATGTGGTGACGTTCTCCTGTCTCTATGTCGACGGGGAGACCCTGCTCCACGAGCTGGACCGGGTCGGCTTCTCCGTCTCCTCCGGCTCCTCGTGCACGAGCAGCACGCTCGTTCCCAGCCATGTCCTGAAGGCGATGGGGGTGCTGTCGGAGGGCAACGTGCGGGTGTCGCTGCCGCCGTTCGCCACGCCGGAGGAGGACGTGGACCGGTTCCTCGACGTGCTGCCCGGACTGGTGGCGGGCGTACGGGAGCGGTTCGGGGCTCCCACGGCCGCGTCCACGCCCCCGGCCGAGCCCGCTGTTCCCACCGCGGAGCCCGGGTCCCTCGTCGTGGACGCGCTCGGCCGGCGCTGCCCGATCCCGGTGATCGAGCTGGCGAAGGTCATCGACGACGTGCCGGTCGGCGGCACGGTGACGGTGCTCTCCGACGACGAGGCGGCGCGACTGGACATCCCGGCGTGGTGCGGGATGCGGGGACAGGAGTACGTGGGGGAACGCGGGGCGGAGCGGGGCGTGGCGTACCTCGTGCGCCGCACACGGTGACATCCGCGGCGGGCGCCTGCCTCCCCCGCTCCGCCCTCTGCGTCAGGAGAGGTGGGCGCGGACCTCTGTCGCCGCCTCGTCGCCGTACGCCTTGGTGAAGCGGTCCATGAAGTGCGCCCGCCGCAGGGTGTACTCCTGCGTGCCCAGCGTCTCGATCACCAGTGTCGCCAGCATGCAGCCCACCTGGGCCGCACGCTCCAGGCCGACGCCCCACGACAGGCCGGAGAGGAAGCCCGCGCGGAACGCGTCGCCGACGCCGGTCGGGTCGACCTTGGCCTCCTCGTCGGGGCAGCCGACCTCGATCGGGTCCGCGCCCGCGGACTCGATCCGGACGCCGCGCGAGCCGAGGGTCGTGACGCGGTGGCCGACCTTGCCGAGGATCTCCGCGTCGCCCCAGCCGGTCTTGGACTCGATGAGGCCCTTCTCGTACTCGTTCGAGAACAGGTAGGCGGCGCCGTCCAGCAGTATGCGGATCTCGTCGCCGCTCATACGGGCGATCTGCTGCGAGAAGTCCGCGGCGAACGGGATGCCCCGCGAGCGGCACTCCTCGGTGTGGCGCAGCATCGCCTCGGGGTCGTCCGCGCCGATCAGGACGAGGTCGAGGCCGCCGACGCGGTCCGCCACCGACTTGAGCTCGATCTGGCGGGCCTCGCTCATGGCGCCCGTGTAGAAGGAGCCGATCTGGTTGTGGTCGGAGTCCGTGGTGCACACGAAGCGGGCGGTGTGCAGGACCTCGGAGATACGGACGGAGGACGTGTCCACACCGTGGCGCTCGAGCCAGGCGCGGTACTCGTCGAAGTCGGAGCCCGCCGCGCCGACCAGGATCGGGCCGGTGCCCAGCTGGCCCATGCCGAAGCAGATGTTCGCTCCGACTCCGCCCCTGCGCACGTCGAGCGTGTCGACGAGGAAGGAGAGGGAGACCGTGTGCAGCTGGTCCGCGACCAACTGGTCGGCGAAGCGGCCGGGGAAGGTCATGAGGTGGTCGGTGGCGATGGAACCGGTGACTGCGATACGCACGGTGAGGCGCTCCTGAGGCGGTTTGGCAGTGACAGTTCACGCTACCGGGTCGTGAGCACCTGCCAAGTGCGGAAACTACCCGATAGTAGGGCTTTTTTCCTTGACTCCCAGGTGCATACGGTGCGGTCATGACGAAGCACATCGCCGCGCTCGAGCCTCGTGAGCAGCGGGATCCGCGTGAATTCGAGATCAGTCTGGCCCAGCTTCGCGGCGACTGCGCCCGAATGGCACCACACTGGGTGGTACCGGCGGCTGCGGCGACCGCGCCCGTGCACCCGTCCCTCATCCACGGTGTCGTGGTGCCGCCCGCCTCCGCCCGGCTGGTGGACGCGATGTCCGACTACGGCGACTGACGCCGGACACCGCGGGCTCCGTCACCGGGGAAGGGGCGAAGGGAACCGTGCGCGACCCCGCTCCGTCCCACCCGTGTCCTCCGCAGCAGGAGGCACGAGACAAGGAGCGATGCGGTGAGCAGCACGGAGAACACGCACGAGAGTCCGCGCCGTCGGCGTTCCCCGCTGGTCGTCGCCTCCGTGGCGGCCGCGGTGCTGATCTCGGGCGGTGGCGGTGCGTACTTCGCGACGTCCGGCTTCGAGGGCGGCGACAACTCGGGCGCCGCTGACGCCAAGGGCGGTGCGGCGAGCGACAGGACGCCCCCGGTGCTCGCCCTCGACGCCGGCGCACCGGGTGCCGGGAACGGCATCGCACCGGGCGAGCCCGACCCGACCGGGGGCGGGATCGTGTACCGGGCGAAGGGCGATCTGCCGGAGGGGCCCGACAGCGCGGCCGTGTACCGGGCCACGGGCACGGTCACGGAGGCCGAGGTGGCGCGTCTGGCGAAGGCACTCGGCCTGCAGGGTGGGCCACGTCTCGAGGGCCCGGCCTGGAAGGTCGGTCCGTCCAAGGACGGCCAGGGCCCGACGCTGCAGGTCAACAAGGACGCGCCGGGCACATGGACGTTCGCCAGGTTCACGGCCTCCCCCGGCGGTGACAACTGCCTGAAGGGCAAGGCGTGCCCGTCCGGCGGCTCCGCCGAGCCCGGCCCGGCCGTCGGCGAGGCCGAGGCGAAGAAGGCGGCGGCCCCCGTGCTCGAGGCGGTGGGCCAGAGCGACGCGGGGCTGACCGCGAACCAGCTGATGGGCGCGGTACGGGTGGTGAACGCGAACCCGGTCGTGAGCGGCCTTCCGACGTACGGCTGGTCGACGGGCGTGCAGGTGGGCCCGGACGGCACCGTGGTCGGCGGCAGCGGCCAGTTGAAGAAGCCGGCGAAGAGCGACACGTATCCCGTGATCTCCGCCGACGAGGCGGTCCGGCAGCTCAACGAGGCCGGCAAGGACAGCGGCCGCATCGGGATCGGCGGATGCGCCACGCCGGTGCCGCACCAGGACGACTTCACGGCCGAGACCCCGTGCGAGCCCGAGGGCTCCACCGCGGCACCGGAGCGGCTGACGATCGGCAAGGCGGTCTTCGGGCTCGCCGCGCAGCACGTGGACGGGCGGCAGGCACTGGTGCCTTCATGGCTGTTCGAGGTGACCGCCGAGGGCGGCGGCCGGCCGTTCACGATGACGCACACAGCGGTGGAGGAGCGGTTCCTCAAGAGCGCCGAGCCGCCGGCCCGGGACGTCACTCCCACGGAGCCCAAGGACCCGGCGGACGAGCCCGGTCCGGCTCAGATCTCGTACAGCGTCGAGGGCCGGACCCTGAAGGTCACCTTCTGGGGCGGCGTCTGCAGCACGTACGAGGCGAAGGCGACGGAGAGCGCGGACCAGGTGAAGGTGCGGATCGTGGAGTCGAATCCGGACCCGAAGCGGGTCTGCATCATGATGGCGAAGGAGCTCACGGAGTCCGTGACGCTGGCCGAGCCGCTCGACGGCCGGAAGGTCGTCGACGCCGAGGGCAAGCCGCTGCCGCGCAAGGGGTGACCTCTTCCGCTTCGGCCGCGCACCGCTGATCGGGGCGCGGCCCCTGTTCATGCCGAAGGCGGCGGACCGGTCCCGGTCCGCCGCCTTCGGCATGAACAGCCGAACTCCTAGTGCCGTGACCGGCAATGTTTGCGCGACAGGGCAAAGCTTGCCGGGAGGGGCACTAGCTGAAGGAGTCGCCGCAGGCGCAGGAACCCGTGGCGTTCGGGTTGTCGATCGTGAAGCCCTGCTTCTCGATGGTGTCGACGAAGTCGATGGAGGCGCCGCCCAGGTACGGGGCGCTCATGCGGTCGGTGACGACCTTGACGCCGTCGAAGTCCTTCACGACGTCGCCGTCGAGCGAGCGCTCGTCGAAGAACAGCTGGTAACGCAGGCCGGAGCAGCCGCCGGGCTGAACCGCGACGCGCAGCGCCAGGTCGTCCCGGCCTTCCTGGTCCAGCAGGGCCTTGACCTTGGCCGCGGCGGCGTCGGACAGGAGGATGCCGTCGCTCACGGTGGTGGTCTCGTCCGATACGGACATCTGCTTCTCTCCCGGGTTGTGCGGACTGCTTGCCGACGGTGCAAACCGGCGTGGCCGCGGATTCATTCCGGGCCGGCCCGTCTGTGGTTCGCATGCCTCTGTTGTGTCTCTTCATGCTCGCACACCGGGCCGAATCGAGGCACCGGCCTGTGGACGGGGGGTGCGTCACATAGACGCTATGGCCATCGTCAAAGTGACGTGAAGCGGTTATGATAGATAGCGTCAAATAGACGAGAACCCTCTGCCAGACGAAGAAAGGGTGCGTGTCGTGACCACCGCCCAAACCCGCCCCGACCTCGACGTATCGCCGAGTCCGCTCGCCCTCCTGCTGCTCGGCCGCGAGGCCGACCCGCGGAGCGAGCGCGGCGTGGAGTGCCCCGGCGACCTGCCCTCGCCGTCCGACCCGGACCTGGTGGAGCGCGCCCGCGCGGCCAAGGAGAAGCTCGGGGAAAAGGTCTTCGTCCTCGGCCACCACTACCAGCGCGACGAAGTCATCCAGTTCGCGGACGTCACCGGCGACTCCTTCAAGCTGGCGAAGGACGCCGCGGCCCGGCCGGAGGCCGAGTACATCGTCTTCTGCGGTGTGCACTTCATGGCCGAGTCCGCCGACATCCTGACCTCGGACGACCAGAAGGTCGTGCTGCCCGACCTGGCGGCCGGCTGCTCGATGGCCGACATGGCCACGGCCGAGCAGGTCGCCGAGTGCTGGGACGTGCTGACGGAAGCGGGCGTCGCCGAGCAGGTCGTGCCCGTCTCGTACATGAACTCCTCCGCGGACATCAAGGCCTTCACCGGCAAGCACGGCGGCACGATCTGCACGTCGTCGAACGCGAAGCGCGCGCTGGACTGGGCCTTCGAGCAGGGCGAGAAGGTCCTGTTCCTGCCGGACCAGCACCTGGGCCGCAACACCGCCGTCCGTGACATGGGGATGTCTCTCGAGGACTGCGTCCTCTACAACCCGCACAAGCCGAACGGCGGGCTCACGGCGGAGGAACTGCGCGCCGCCAAGATGATCCTGTGGCGCGGCCACTGCTCGGTGCACGGCCGGTTCTCGCTGGACTCGGTCAACGACGTGCGTGAGCGCATCCCCGGAGTGAACGTCCTGGTGCACCCGGAGTGCCGGCACGAGGTCGTCGCCGCGGCGGACCACGTGGGCTCGACCGAGTACATCATCAACACGCTGGAGGCGGCCCCGGCCGGCTCGAAGTGGGCCATCGGCACGGAGCTGAACCTGGTCCGGCGCCTGGCGAACCGGTTCGCCGACGAGGGCAAGGAGATCGTCTTCCTCGACAAGACGGTCTGCTTCTGCTCGACGATGAACCGCATCGACCTGCCGCACCTGGTGTGGGCGCTGGAGTCGCTGGCCGAGGGGAATCTGGTCAACCGCATCGAGGTCGACAAGGAGACCGAGAGCTTCGCGAAGCTCGCGCTGGAGCGGATGCTGGCGCTGCCGTAGCAGAGCCGTGCGCATGACAGGGGCGCCCCGCCGGAAGGCGGGGCGCCCCTTCGCATCGCCTCACTCCGCCCTTGGGCGTACCAGTCCCGACTCGTACGCGGTGACCACCAGTTGGGCCCGGTCACGGGCCCCCAGCTTGGCCATGGCGCGGTTCACGTGCGTCTTGACCGTGAGCGGGCTGACCGAGAGCCGTTCTGCGATCTCGTCGTTGGAGTGCCCGCCGCCCACGAGCACGAGTACCTCGCGTTCACGCCCGGTGAGCGCCGAGAGCCGTTCCTGGTGGTCCCCCGCCTGACGCCCGTCCTGCTCGTGGTCGCCGCCCTGCGCCAGGAACGTGGCGATGAGGCCCTTGGTGGCCGCCGGCGACAGCAGCGCCTCGCCCGCGGCCGCGACACGGATGGCGTTCAGCAGTTCGTCCGGCTCCGCGCCCTTGCCGAGGAAGCCCGAAGCACCGGCCCGCAGCGACCGCACCACGTACTCGTCCACCTCGAAGGTGGTCAGCATGACGATCCGTACGTGCGACAGTTCCGGGTCCGCGCTGATCATCCGGGTGGCGGCGAGGCCGTCCGTGCCGGGCATCCGGATGTCCATCAGGACCACGTCGGCCCGCTCCGAGCGGGCCAGCTCCACCGCCTGCGCACCGTCGGCCGCCTCACCGACGACCTCCATGTCCGGCTCCGAGTCCACCAGGACCCTGAACGCGCTGCGCAGCAGCGTCTGGTCGTCGGCGAGCAGCACCCTGATCGTCATCGGTCCCTCCCCGCGCGGGATGTCCGCGTCTTGAGCGGCAGTATCGCGTGGACGCGGAATCCGCCGCCGTAGCGGCTGCCCGCGGTGAGGGTGCCGCCGAGCGCGGTGACGCGTTCGCGCATGCCGAGCAGCCCGTGGCCGCCCCCGTCCGCGGTGCCCTCGGGGTCGGCGTGTCCGTTGTCGATGACGGTGACCTCCAGCGTGGAGCCCACCCGTACGACGCTGACCTCCGCCCTGGCGTCCGGGCCGGCGTGCTTGCGCACATTGGTCAGCGCCTCCTGGACGATCCGGTACGCGGCGAGGTCGACGGCCGCGGGCGGCTCCGCACCGGCGTCGGCGCGTGCGACCTCCACGGGGAGGCCGGCCTGGCGGAAGGTGGTGACCAGCTCGTCGAGGACCGCCAGACCGGGCGCGGGTTCGGTGGGCGCCTCCGGATCGCCCGACTGGCGCAGCAGCCCGACGGTGGCGCGCAGCTCGTTCAGGGCGGAACGGCTGGCCTCCCGTACGTGGGCGAGGGCCTCCTTGGCCTGGTCCGGACGTTTGTCCATGACGTGGGCGGCGACCCCGGCCTGCACGTTCACCAGCGCGATGTGGTGCGCGACCACGTCGTGCAGATCGCGGGCGATCCGCAGCCGCTCCTCCGCGACCCGGCGCCCGGCCTCCTCCTCGCGGGTCCGCTCCGCGCGCTCCGCCCGCTCCCGGATGGCGTCGACGAAGGCGCGGCGGCTGCGTACGGCGTCACCGGCGGCGGCGGCCATGCCCGTCCAGGCGAAGATCCCCAGGTTCTCCTGCGTGTACCAGGGGCTCGACCCGAAGAACATCGCGGAGCCGGTCAGCACGGCCATCGTGGGCAGGCCGACCCGCCAGGTGGTGGGCCGGTCGGTGTGCGACGCGACGGTGTAGAGGGCGATCACGGCGCTCATCGCGACCGGGGCGGGCGGATCGCCGGCCACCAGCTCGACCAGGGACACCGCACCGGTGATCAGCAGCACGCCCATGGGCTCACGACGGCGGAGCACGAGCGCCCCGGCGGCGACGATTATCAGCACCGTGCTGCGCGGGTCGGGGGTGCGGGTTCCGAAGCTGGGACCGTGCGGGCCATGGGGGTCGGCGAAGGAGCCGGCGACCATGCAGACGAGGGCGGCCAGGGCGATGGCCCCGTCGAAGGCCAGCGGGTGCGCGCGCAGCCAGTCACGGGTGCGGTCGTACCGGGCGGCGAGTGAGGTCACGTCGGGCAACGTTACGCGTGGGGCCGCGCCGCGGGAGCCGGGCCGCAGCGCGGGACCGTTCGCCGCTCGGGACTTCCCCCACGGCCATAGGACCGCGGGGGACGGGAGGGGATCAGCCGGTGCTCAGTCCGCGGCCGCGTCCGGGGCCGGGATCAGTCCGTTGTCGCCGAGGAGCTCACGGACCTCCTCGAGCGTCGCCTCCGCCGCCGGGAGGATCAGTTCGGACGGCTCCAGCGAGGCGTCCGGCAGTGGCTCCCCCAGGTCGCGGATCTTCTCCAGCAGCGCGTGCAGGGTCCGGCGGAAGCCGGAACCGTCACCGCTCTCGATCTCCGCGAGCAGTTCGTCGTCGAGCTTGTTCAGCTCGGGGAGGTGGCGCTCGGCCACCTCCAGCTGGCCCTCCCCCATGATCCGTACGATCATGACGAGTCAGTCCTCACTGCTTGTCGAACTTGTGCGGGCTGTTCTGCCGCTGTGCGGCGTCCGTCGAACCGCCCGCACCGCCCTCGATCGCCTGCTGCGGCGCCGGGCCGCCGGCCAGCTCCGCCTTCATGCGCTGGAGCTCCAGCTCGACGTCCGTTCCACCGGAGAGGCGGTCCAGCTCGGCCTGGATGTCGTCCTTCGCCAGTCCCGACTGGTCGTCGAGAGCGCCGGAGGCCAGCAGCTCGTCGATCGCGCCGGCCCGTGCCTGGAGCTGCGCGGTCTTGTCCTCCGCCCGCTGGATCGCGACGCCGACGTCGCTCATCTCCTCGGAGATGCCGGAGAACGACTCGGCGATCCGGGTCTGCGCCTGGGCCGCGGTGTAGGTGGCCTTGATGGTCTCCTTCTTCGTACGGAAGGCGTCCACCTTGGCCTGCAGCCGCTGCGCCGCCAGCGTCAGCTTCTCCTCCTCGCCCTGGAGGGTCTGGTGCTGCGTCTCGAGGTCGGTGACCTGCTGCTGCAGCGCGGCACGGCGGGAGAGTGCCTCGCGGGCGAGGTCCTCACGGCCGAGCGCCAGCGCCTTGCGGCCCTGGTCCTCGAGCTTGGAGGACTGGCCCTGGAGCTGGTTCAGCTGCAGCTCGAGGCGCTTGCGGGAAGTCGCCACGTCGGCCACTCCGCGGCGGACCTTCTGCAGCAGTTCCAGCTGCTTCTGGTACGAGTAATCGAGGGTCTCGCGCGGATCCTCGGCCCGGTCGAGGGCCTTGTTCGCCTTCGCGCGGAAGATCATCCCCATACGCTTCATGACACCGCTCATGGGCTTCGCGCGCCCCCTTCTGACGGACTACGGCTTCGGCACTCCAACTAGAACCCAGCGTACGGGCCCTGCATCCATTACCGCACTGTTCAGGCGCGGATGTGCTCATCCCCAAGGACGACTGCCGACGGCTCCGATCCGGCGCAAGGAGTAGGTGGCCGTCAGGGGAACCGTGCTCGCCGTCCCGTTCTGTCCCCCTGTGGGACGCACGCCGTTGCGGGATCGTTCCCCACCGGGGTGGGGTCCATGCCCGGCAACCCGTACCCTTGGGTTTTGTGTTCCGTAGCCGTTCCAAGGAAGAGAAGGCCCCCACCTCTAAGGTGACGGCGGACCTCTCCAAGCAGCCCCGCGACCCCGAGGCCCCCAAGGGCCGCCCGACGCCGAAGCGCAGTGAGGCACAGGGCCAGCGCCGTCGTGCGTCCAGCGGTGCGCCGATGGACCGCAAGGAGGCGATGAAGCGCCAGCGCGAGGCCCGCCGTGCGGACCTTGCCAAGCAGCGTGAGGCCCTCGCCAGCGGCGACGAGCGTTACCTGCCGGCGCGCGACAAGGGCCCCGTGCGGCGTTTCGTCCGCGACTTCGTCGACTCCCGCTTCTGCATCGCCGAGTTCTTCCTGCCGCTCGCGGTGGTGATCCTGGTGCTGAGCATGATCCGGGTCGCCCAGTTGCAGAACGTCGCGCTGCTGCTCTGGCTCGGTGTGATCGTGCTGATCGTCGTCGACTCGATCGGCCTGGCGATCCGCCTGAAGAAGCAGCTCCGCGAGCGCTTCCCGAACGAGCCCAAGCGCGGCGCGGTGGCCTATGGCCTGATGCGTACGCTTCAGATGCGTCGACTGCGTCTGCCCAAGCCGCAGGTCAAGCGCGGAGAGCGACCCTGAGCAGCGATTCGTCGCAACCCTCCGGTTTCACTCCGGAGGCGTCTGCGAACTGGCTGGCCGGTGCCGGCGGTCTGCGCAACACCGTCCGCCAGGAGCTCGTCGCCCGTCAGCTCGAGGAGCAGATAGCCGCGCGGTACCCCGTCGGCCAGCGTCTGCGGGTGCTCGACGTCGGCATGGGCCAGGGCACCCAGGCCCTGCGGCTGGCCCGCGGTGGCCACACGGTCACCGGCCTGGAGTCCGACGCCGTGATGCTCAAGGCCGCCCGTGAGGCACTGGCGGGCGAGCCCGCCGGTATCCGCGAGCGGGTCCGGCTGGTCGAGGGAGACGGCCGGGACACCGGTGTGCACTTCCTCCCGGGCAGCTTCGACGTCGTGCTGTGCCACGGCGTGCTGATGTACGTCGAGGAGCCGGACGCGCTGCTCGCCGGCCTGGCCAGGATGCTGGCGCCCGGCGGGCTGCTCTCGCTGCTCGTCCGCAACGGGGACGCCCTGGCCATGCGGCCCGGCGCGGCCGGGGACTGGCAGACCGCGCTGGACGCCTTCGACACCGACACGTACACCAACCGGCTCGGACTGAAGGTCCGTGCCGACCGGCTCGAGGCGCTGACCGCGACGCTCGCGGGCATCGCAGCACCGCTGCACGCCTGGTACGGGGTGCGGATCTTCACGGACAACGTCGGCAACGACGTCGAGCTCCCCGCCGCCGAGGAACTGCAGCAGGTGCTGGCGCTGGAGGAACGCGCCGGCCGCTCGGACCCGTACCGCGGTGTGGCCGCGCTGCTGCACCTGTGCGGAGTACGGCGGATCTGACCGCCTACGGCGAGATCACGCCACACCGCCCGCTGTACGACGCCCCCGGTCAGGCGACCGGGGGCGTTCGGCGTCCTTGGGGGCATGACCACAGCAGAGATCGCCGGGGCGGACGCCCCACGGCTGTCCACCGGGGAGACGTGGCGGGCGCTGTACCGGCACTTCCGGCCGCACCGCCGGTTCGTGGCACTGGGAGCCGCGTTCGCGCTCGTCGGCGCGGCGAGCGCGTTGGCCCAGCCGCTGGCGACCAAGGCGCTGGTCGACCGGCTCGGCGACGACGGGTCGATCACCGGGATCCTGATGCTGCTGACGGCGCTGGTGGTGCTGGGTACGGCCATCGAGTCGGCCGGGGCGTACATCCTGGCCCGCACCGCGGAGTCGGTGGTCCTGGCCGCCAGACGCACCCTGATCGGGCGGCTGCTCCGGCTGCGGCTGCCGGAGATGGAACGCACCCAGCCCGGCGACCTGATGTCGCGGGTCACCTCCGACACCACCCTGCTGCGCTCCGTCACCACCCAGTCCGTCGTGTCCGCGGCCACGGGCGGGCTGTCCTTCCTGGCCACCATCGCGCTGATGGGCGTGATGGACCCGGTCCTGCTCGGTGTGACGCTGGGCGTGATCGTGCTGATCGGCGGGGCGGTCGCGCTGGTGATGCCCCGGATCGCCCAGGCCACGAAGCGCTCCCAGGAGGCGGTCGCCGAGATCTCGACCGTGCTGGAGCGGGCGTTCGGGGCGTTCCGTACGGTCAAGGCGTCGGGTGCGGAGGACCGCGAGACCGCGGTCGTGGACGACGCCGCGGAGCGGGCGTGGCGGCACGGTCTGCGGTCCGCGAAGTGGGAGGCCGTCGCCTGGTCGTCCGTGGGGCTGGCGGTGCAGGTGTCGTTCCTGGCCGTGCTGGGCATCGGCGGGGCCCGGGTCGCCTCCGGCACGATCCCGGTCTCCACGCTGGTGGCGTTCCTGCTGTTCCTCTTCTATCTGATCGAGCCGATCTCCCGGCTGATGGAGGCGGCGACGCAGTATCAGATCGGCGCGGCGGCGATCGCGCGGATCCAGGAGGCGGAGCGGCTGGAGACGGAGCCGCTGACAGCGCCGGACTCCGGGGCCGGTTCGGCGGCCTTCGCGCCCGGCGGGCCGGCGGCCGTCACCTTCGAGGACGTCACCTTCCGCTACCGGGACGAGCTCCCCCATGTCCACCACGGTGTCTCGTTCACGGTGCCGGGCGCCGGGATGACCGCCTTCGTCGGGCCGTCCGGTGCGGGCAAGACGACGGTTTTCGGCCTGATCGAGCGGTTCTACGAGGCGACCGGCGGCCGGGTCCTGGTCGACGGCAAGGACGTACGCGACTGGCCTCTGGCCGATCTGCGCGCCTCCATCGGCTACGTCGAGCAGGACGCCCCGGTGCTCGCCGGCACCCTGCGCGAGAACCTCGTCTTCGGCGCGCCGGACGCCGACGACGAGCAGATCGGGCAGGTGCTCGTGAGGGCCAGGCTGGACGCCCTGGTCGAGCGGCTTCCCGACGGGCTGGAAACCCTGGTCGGACACCGCGGTTCGAAGCTGTCCGGCGGGGAGCGCCAGCGGGTGGCCATCGCCCGTGCGCTGCTGCGCAGACCGCGTCTGCTGCTGCTCGACGAGGCGACCTCGCAGCTCGACGCGGTCAACGAGATGGCGCTGCGGGACGTGGTCGCGGAGGTGTCGCGCGAGGTGACGGTCCTCGTGGTGGCGCACCGGCTGTCGACCGTGACGCTGGCGGACCGGATCGTGGTGATGGACGGCGGGAGGGTACGGGCGGTGGGCACGCACCAGGAACTGGTGGCGGCGGATCCCCTGTACGGGGAACTCGCGGCGACCCAGTTCCTGGCGTCCGCTCCCGGCGCGGCGGCGGAGGCCCCCTGATCGGCGGCGTACCGCAGGCACCGACATGGCGACAAAAGGGATACTCCGGGCATGTACGCATCCTCCCGCCACCGGTTGCCGCTGCCCGCGACGGCCGTGCTCTGCGCGATCGCCCTGGCGAGCGGCTGCACGCCGGTCGCCGGGCCCGGAACGCAGTCCTCGTCGCGGCCCGCTGCGCGCGCCGCCGCCCCCGCCGCCGCCAGTGAACTCGAGGACGACTACCGCGAGGTCATCGCGAACGTACTGCCCTCCGTCGTGCAGATCGAGGCGGGCGAGAGCCTGGGCTCCGGCATCGTCTACGACGACAAGGGGCACATCGTCACCAACGCGCACGTGGTGGGTGACGGACGGCGCTTCCGGGTCACCGTCGCCACGGGCGAGCAGCCGCTGACCGCCACGCTGGTGTCCACCTTCCCGGAGCAGGACCTCGCGGTCATCAGGCTCGACCCGGTCCCGCCCGGCCTCCGGGCGGCGCGCTTCGGTGACTCCTCCGAGGTCGCGGTCGGCCAGATCGTCCTCGCCATGGGCTCGCCGCTCGGCCTCTCGAGCAGCGTCACCCAGGGCATCGTCTCCGCCGTCGGCCGCACCGTCAGCGAGAGCAACGACCGCGGCGGGACCGGGGCGACGCTGGGGAACATGGTGCAGACCTCGGCGGCGATCAACCCCGGCAACAGCGGCGGAGCGCTGGTGAACCTGAGCAGCGAGGTCATCGGCATCCCGACGCTGGCCGCGTCCGATCCCGGCCTCGAGGGCAGCGCGGCACCCGGCATCGGTTTCGCGATCCCCGTCTCGATGGTGCGGACGGTGGCCGACCAGATCATCAAGTACGGGGAGGTACGGGACTCCGGCCGGGCCGCCCTCGGCATCACGGCCCGCACCGTCCTCGACGACGACTACCGGCCGTCCGGCGTGGCGGTGGTCTCCGTGGCCAGAGGCGGGGCCGCCGAGAAGGCGGGCCTGCGGGCGGGGGACATCATCACGAGGATCGGCGACACGGAGATCACGACGATCACGTCGCTGGCGGAGGCTCTGGCGTCCCGGAGCCCGGGCGAGAAGGTCCGGGTGACGGTGGAACGGGCGGGTGCGGAGCGGACGGTGCAGGTAACGCTCGGCGAGATCTGACGGGCCCTCGGGCGGGCGGCGGACCCGGGGGCAGGCTCTCGGGCGTGGCCCCGTCCGATGCGGAACGGGGGTCGCACTCACGGGCGTAGCCCGGTCCGATGCGGAACGGGCCCCGGCGGGCTGGTGCGCGTCGCGCGCCGGACGCCGGTGGAAGCACATGCGCCTCGCGCCGTCCAGGCGTTCGGGACACGCTCCTGGGCGTGGCCGCATCCGATTCGCCCACCCGACCGAGGCACGGTCACCGGGCAGGGACCGATCGATGCGCCGACCCGACCGGCGCGGGTCAGGGACCGCCGTCCTCACCGGGCTTCGCGCGAGCTGCGACGCTTCACGTCACGGAACACGCCCCCACCGCCGGTGGCATCCGGCCGTCCGCACTGACGGGAACGGGGGGCCGGGGCGCGCGCCCGGCGCCCCGGCCACGGAGAACACCCCGTCAGGGGCGACCGTCAGGACTCGTGGAGGCTCATCGGGCCGTAGATCTTCGTGTCGTCCTCCGAGAGGACGACCTGGTCCGCGCCGCCTTCCTGAAGCTGCTTCCAGTACTCACCGATCCACGACTCCGCGTCACCCTGCGTCGTGAACTCCTCCGGCTCCACCGCCGGCCGGACCTCCGTACCGTCGGACTTCTCGAACCGCCACGTCCACGCCATGTGCGCCTCCCACGTCCCTAGGGCAAGCTGATCAGTTTGCTGTCCGCAGCGTAGCCGGGCGCGCACCGCCCGCGGGGAGACGGCAGGATCAGAGGCGTGGAACTGACTCTGCTCGGCACCGGCGCCCCCGCCGGCCTCCCCCGGCCCGACTGCCCCTGCGCCGTGTGCGCCACCGCTCGAGGGCCCGAGGCACGGGCCGCGACCGCGTTGCTCGTGGACGGGGCGCTGCTCCTCGACCTGACACCGGGCGCCGCGTTCGCCGCGGCACGCGCCGGGCATTCGCTCGCGGGTGTGCGGCAGGTGCTGCTGACGCACCCCCATGACGGGCCCGCGGTGGATCTGCCGGCCGGACTGCCGACGGCGGGGAGGGTGCCGGACGGGCGGGAGTTGACGCTGATCAGCGGGCACCGCGTACGGGCCGTGTCGGTGGACCACCTCGGCACGGGCTACGAGGTGACGTCCCCTGAGGGCGAGCGGCTGCTCTACCTGCCGCCGGGCGCGGCGCCCGCCGGTCTCGCGGAGGGGCTGGCCGCGTACGAGATGGTCGTGGCCGACGTCGTGGGCCGCCCGGACGCGATCGCCCGGCTGCGGGCGTCGGGGGCGATCGGGGCGACGACGGACGTGATCGCCGTGCACCTCGACCACGATGTCGCCGGTGGCCGTGAACTGAGCCGGCGTCTGGCGGCGGCGGGCGCCCGGGCCGTGTCGGACGGGACGACGCTGATCGTCGGCGAGTACCACGCGGTGCCGGACGTGCCCCGGCGGACGCTGGTCACGGGCGGGGCGCGGTCCGGGAAGTCCCTGGAGGCCGAGCGGCGGCTGGACGCGTTCCCCGACGTGCTCTACGTGGCGACGGGCGGTGGCCGGGGCGACGACCCGGAGTGGGCGGCCAGGGTCGCGGCGCACCGCGAGCGCCGGCCCGGGTCGTGGCGTACGGCGGAGACGTGCGATCTGGTGCCGGTCCTGGCGGAGGACGGTCCGCCGGTCCTGATCGACTGCCTGTCGCTGTGGCTCACGGACGCGATGGACAAGGCGGGCGCCTGGGACGACGAGCGGTGGGCGGCCGAGGGCGAGCGGGCACTGCGCGAACGGGTCGGTGAACTCGTCGCGGCGGTGCGGGAGACGGCGCGTACGGTCGTGGCCGTGACGAACGAGGTGGGCTCCGGGGTCGTACCGGCCACCGCGTCCGGACGGCGGTTCCGCGACGAGCTCGGCCGGTTGAACGCCGCCTTCGCCGACGAGTGCGAACACGTGCTGCTGGTGGTCGCGGGCCAGGCCCTCGTACTGCGCGGCTGAGCCTGCGGACGGTCGCGGACCGTACCGGCACCGGGGGCGGACCGGCCGGCACCCGTGCCGGTACTGTTCGGCGAATGAGCAGGCTGAATCTCGACGACTTCTCCGATCTGATCGAGCGCCCGGACAGCGGAACGCGGCGTGACGCCGAGGAACGCCGGGAGCGGCTGACCGTGCCGCCCGGTGCGCTGGGCCGTCTCGACGAGCTGGCCGAGTGGCTGGCCGCCGCGCAGGGGTCCGTCCCGGTCAGGTTGATCGGGCAACCGCGCGTGGTGCTGTTCGCGGGTGACCACGGGGTCGCCGAACTGGGCGTCTCCGCCCGGGAGTCGGGCAGTACCCACCGGCTGGTGCGGGACGTGCTCGAGGGCGCGAGTCCGGTGGCCGTGCTGGCCAGGCTCGCGGGCGTACCGGTGCGGGTCGTCGACGCCGGCCTGGACTGCGATCCGGAGCTGCTGCCGAAGGACGTGACGCGGCACCGGGTGAGGCGCGGCAGCGGCCGTATCGACATCGAGGACGCGCTCACCGTCGAGGAGGCGGAGCAGGCGGTACGTCTCGGCATGGCGATCGCCGACGAGGAGGCCGACGCGGGGACCGACCTCGTGGTGCTCGGCGATCTGAGCGTCGGTGGTACGACCGTGGCGGCGACGCTGATCGCGGCGCTGTGCGGCACGGACGCCTCCGTGGTGACCGGGCGCGGCGGCGCGGGCATCGACGATCTGGCCTGGATGCGCAAGTGCGCGGCGGTCCGGGACGCCCTGCGGCGGGCCCGGCCGGTGCTGGGTGACCAGTTGGAGCTGCTGGCGGCGGTGGGCGGTGCGGATCTGGCGGCGACGACCGGGTTCCTGCTGCAGAGCGCGGTGCGCCGGATGCCGGTGATCCTGGACGGGGTGGTCTCGGCGGCCTGCGCCCTCGTGGGGCAGCGGGCGGCGTTCCGGGCACCGGACTGGTGGATCGCGGGGCAGGTCAGCGGTGAGCCGGCGCAGACGAAGGCGCTCGACCGCATGGCCCTCACGCCGGTGCTCGATCACGGTGTGACGGTGGGCGAGGGAACGGGCGCGCTGCTCGCGCTGCCGATCGTCCGGGCGGCGTCGGCGCTGGCGGCACAACTCCCGGAGCGGCCCGATCCGGCGGCGGCGCCCGAGCCCACCGGGGCGGACGAGCCGGTGGCCGGGTCGGACACGACGGTGACCGGGTCGGACACGACGGCCGAGACCCGGACGGCGACGGCGTCCGACGCGGCGGCGGGGTCCGACGCGGGGTGACGCGGGCTCCGCGCCGGGCTCACGGTTCGCGGGGCGGCGGCCGGTCCGGCGCGCCGCCGATCAGGTCCTGGAACGCGCGGCGCGGCCGGCCCCAGCGCCGGTCGTGCCGGATCCCGCGCAGCGCGGACCTGGCGCGGGCCCGGGGTCTGTCGCGGTAGAAGCGCCTGGCCCAGGGTGAGCCGGGACGGGCGAGGCGAAGTGCGCCGAAGAGTGCCACCGGCGGGACGAAGGTACCGATGAGCGCCATCCGCAGCTTGCCCTTCAACAGGGCGACGAGCACGAAGAGGAAGTTGGCGACCAGCGTGAGGACCAGCGTGGTGCGGTCCTGACGTTCGTCGGGGGTCAGTTCGTCGACGCCGAGCGGCGTGGAGCCGCCGAGGACCAGCAGCGCGAGGGCCGCGGCGATGACGACGGCCTCGACGCTCTGGCGGCCCTGCTCGGTCCAGTAGACGTCGGCGAGATGGAGGATCAGCGCGAACTCGTCCAGCACGAGGCCCGCGCCGATGCCGAAGACGACGGCGCAGACCGCGAGGGTGGCGCCGTTCCGGCTGCCGGCGACCGCGCCGAATCCGCCGATGACGGTGAGGATCACGCCGGGGACCACATGATGGATATGGAGTCCGCCGGGTGAGACGTTCCGGAAGGGACCCTTCCCCGCCCGGATCATCCGGGTGATGACGCGGGTGGCCAGGAACGTGGCCACGAAGGCGGCAAGGGCGAGGAGCATCGGGAGCTTTCCCGGCTCGACGATGTTGCGGTACCACCAGTGACCCATGCCACCCGCTCCCGATTCGCGCGTTATGCGCAATTTACCGTCCGGAGCTCCCCGCTACCCTTCGCGCGATGACTCCTCCGACTGCTGCTCCGGGCTTCGCGCACGGCATACGTTTCGCCTTCGGCACCCTGACCGTGCTCCCCGTCCGCGTCACCCGGTGGGACCGCGACGCCGCACGCGCCGGCATGCTCTGCGCGCCGCTCGCCGGGCTGGTCGTGGGACTGTTCGCCGCGGCGGTGGGCGGGGCCCTGACGCTGCTGGGCGCCGGTCCGCTGCTCGCCGCGGCGGCCACCGCGGCGGTGCCCGCGACCCTCACGCGGGGGCTGCACCTGGACGGGCTGGCCGACACCGCCGACGGGCTCGGCAGCGGCAAGCCCGCGGAGGACGCGCTGCGGATCATGAAGCAGGCCGACATCGGGCCGTTCGGTGTGATCACCCTGCTGTTCGTGCTGCTCGGCCAGGTGGCGGCGCTCGCGGAGCTGTACGCGCAGAGCTGGGCGCTCGGTGCGGCGGCCGCGGCGGTCTCCGCCGTCACCGCCCGTCTGGCGCTCACCCTCGCCTGCCGCCCCTCCGTACCGGCGGCCCGTCCCGAGGGTCTGGGAGCGGCGGTCGCGGGAGCCGTCCCGGCAGGCGCGGGGATCGTCACCGCCCTCGTCGTGACGGCCGGCACGGCGGGCGCGGGCGCGCTCTTCGGCCCGTACGACGCGGCGCGGCACGGGCTCGCGGTGGTGGCGGGTCTGCTGGCGGCCCAGTTCGTGCTGCGGCACTGCGTACGGCGCTTCGGCGGCGTGACGGGCGACGTGTTCGGTGCCCTGGCCGAGACGGCGGCGACGGTGACGCTGGTGGCGCTGGTGCTGGGCTGACGTCCCGGTCCGTGACCGGCGGGCGGGGCGGCAGGGGCCCGGACCGGCGTGATCGCCCGCTCTCGTCCGCTCTCGTCACCGTGGGTCACGGACGCCGCGGCGGTGCCGTGCGAACGGCCCCACGACGCCGCGGTGTTCGCCCACAGCGTTCGGCACCGGACACCCGGGGCCTCGATTCCGTCAAGGGCGACCCGTACCGGTCACCTGGCCCGCGGAGGGCGGACGGAGCCGCGGCGTCAAGCCTGTGGCCAGCGGCTACGCCGTCGCCGGCGGACGCCGACGCGGTGTTCCCCCGGCGCTTCACGGGCCCGGGACGCCGCTGCCGCCGTGAGCGTCGCACACCGCCGCGCGTAGGCTCTCCTCCCGTGCGAGGTGTCGATCCGCCTCGCCGGACCCTCGGAACTCAACGGAAGCGAGATTTCACCACCGTGACTGCTCTCACTCTCAGCACTGCAGGCGCTGCGACGCTGCGCGCCGACGCCCTCGTCGTCGGTGTGGCGAAGGGCGCCAAGGGCCCGGTCGTCGCGCCGGGCGCCGAGGCCGTGGACAAGGCGTTCGACGGCAAGCTCGCCTCCGTCCTGGAGACCCTCGGCGCCGGCGGTGCCGAGGGCGAGATCACCAAGCTGCCCGCGCCCTCCGGTCTCAAGGCCCCGGTCGTGCTCGCGGTCGGTCTGGGTGCGGCGCCCGACGACGACGAGGCCTACGGCACCGAGGCTCTGCGCCGTGCGGCCGGTGCCGCCGCGCGTGCGCTCGCCGGTGCGAAGAAGGCCGCCTTCGCGCTGCCCATAGAGTCCGTCGAGGACGCGGAGGCCATCGCGGAGGGCGCGCTGCTCGGCGCGTACGCCTTCACCGCGTACCAGGAGAACGGGAAGGACGCGAAGAAGCCGCTGGCCGAGGTCGCCCTGCTGGGCACCAAGCCCCGCGACAAGGCGTTCAAGGCCGGTGCGGAGCGCGCCGTCGCCGTCGCCGAGGAGATCAACCGCGCGCGCGACCTGATCAACACCCCGCCGAACGACCTCACCCCCGAGGCCTTCGCCGCCGTGGCCACCGCCGCCGGCAAGGAGCACGGCATCAAGGTGCAGGTGCTGGACGAGAAGGCGCTCCTCAAGGGCGGCTTCGGCGGCATCCTCGGCGTCGGTCAGGGTTCGCAGAACCCGCCGCGCCTGGTGAAGCTGTCCTACACCCACTCCAAGGGCGCCAAGACGCTCGCGCTGGTCGGCAAGGGCATCACCTACGACTCGGGCGGCATCTCCCTGAAGCCGGCCGGCCACAACGAGACGATGAAGTGCGACATGAGCGGCGCGGCCGCGGTGTTCGCCGCGGTCGTCGCGGCCGCGCGCCTCGGCCTTGCCGTCAACGTCACCGGCTGGCTGGCGCTCGCCGAGAACATGCCGTCCGGCAGCGCCACCCGCCCGGGTGACGTGCTGCGCATGTACAGCGGCAAGACGGTCGAGGTGCTCAACACCGACGCCGAGGGCCGTCTGGTGCTCGCCGACGCGCTGACGAAGGCGTCGGAGGAGAACCCCGACGCGATCGTCGACGTCGCCACCCTGACCGGTGCGATGGTGCTGGCGCTGGGCAACCGTACGTTCGGCATCATGGCGAACGACGACGCGTTCCGTACCTCGATCCACGAGATCGCGGAGGAGGTCGGCGAGGCGTCCTGGCCGATGCCGCTCCCCTCTGACCTGCGCAAGGGCATGGACTCGCCGACCGCCGACATCGCGAACATGGGTGAGCGGATGGGCGGTGGCCTGGTGGCCGGCCTGTTCCTGAAGGAGTTCGTGGGCGAGGGCATCACCTGGGCGCACCTGGACATCGCGGGCCCGGCGTTCCACGAGGGCGCGCCGTTCGGCTACACGCCCAAGGGCGGCACCGGTTCCGCCGTCCGCACGCTGGTGAGGCTGGCGGAGCGCACGGCCGACGGCGACCTGGGCTGACGGGGCGGGTCCGCCGCGCGGACCCGCCCCCGGCCCTTCCCGAACCGGGTCCGCCCGGACCCGGTTCGGGGGCTTCACCCCCGACCCCCGCGGCACCGGTCCCCGGCGCCCGGCGGCGTGAGCACACCCCGCCGGGAACAAGGCCCGCACCGAGCGCGTTGCCTACCACCGGGTAACACCGAAACGCGGTCAAGGTCACCATCTCAAGGCACGGCCCCGCGTCCCGCCTTCCGTCAACAAATGCGAAGATGGGTTCCCGGCAGGACAGGGCCCCCACCACAGGGCCGAAGAAACCAGCGGCCGAACACCAGCCGACCGGCCGGTCATCTCCCAGACGGGGGCCCGGCGAACGGCGCACATGCATGGAGGACGTGACGTGGCGAACGACGCCAGCACCGTTTTCGACCTAGTGATCCTCGGCGGTGGTAGCGGCGGTTACGCTGCGGCGCTGCGCGGAGCTCAGCTGGGCCTGGACGTCGCACTGATCGAGAAGAACAAGCTGGGCGGCACCTGCCTGCACAACGGTTGCATTCCCACGAAGGCTCTGCTGCACGCCGGCGAGATCGCGGACCAGGCTCGCGAGGCCGACCAGTTCGGTGTCAAGACCTCGTTCGAGGGCATCGACATCGCGGGTGTCCACAAGTACAAGGACGAGGTCGTCTCCGGCCTCTACAAGGGTCTGCAGGGTCTGGTCGCCTCCCGCAAGGTGACCTACATCGAGGGTGAGGGCCGTCTGTCCTCCCCGACCTCCGTCGACGTCAACGGTCGGCGCGTGCAGGGCCGTCACGTCCTGCTGGCGACCGGCTCCGTGCCGAAGTCCCTGCCGGGTCTGGACATCGACGGCAACCGCATCATCTCCTCGGACCACGCCCTGACGCTGGACCGCGTCCCGCAGTCCGCGATCATCCTGGGCGGCGGCGTCATCGGCGTCGAGTTCGCGTCCGCGTGGAAGTCCTTCGGCACCGACGTCACCGTCGTCGAGGGTCTCAAGCACCTGGTCCCGGTCGAGGACGAGAACAGCTCCAAGCTGCTCGAGCGTGCGTTCCGCAAGCGCGGCATCAAGTTCAACCTGGGCACCTTCTTCGAGAAGGCCGAGTACACCCAGGACGGCGTGCGCGTCACCCTCGCCGACGGCAAGACCTTCGAGGCCGAGGTCCTCCTGGTCGCCATCGGCCGCGGCCCGGTCTCCCAGGGCCTCGGCTACGAGGAGCAGGGCGTCGCGATGGACCGCGGCTACGTCCTGGTCGACGAGTACATGCAGACCAACGTGCCCACCGTCTCCGCCGTCGGTGACCTGGTCCCGACCCTCCAGCTCGCGCACGTCGGCTTCGCCGAGGGCATCCTGGTGGCGGAGCGGCTGGCCGGTCTGAAGACCGTCCCGATCGACTACGACGGTGTCCCCAAGGTGACGTACTGCCACCCCGAGGTCGCCTCCGTCGGTATCACCGAGGCCAAGGCCAAGGAGATCTACGGTGCGGACAAGGTCGTCGCCCTGAAGTACAACCTCGCGGGCAACGGCAAGAGCAAGATCCTCAAGACCGCGGGCGAGATCAAGCTCGTCCAGGTCAAGGATGGCGCCGTGGTCGGCGTCCACATGGTCGGTGACCGTATGGGCGAGCAGGTCGGCGAAGCTCAGCTGATCTACAACTGGGAAGCTCTGCCGGCCGAGGTCGCGCAGCTCATCCACGCGCACCCGACGCAGAACGAGGCTCTCGGCGAGGCGCACCTGGCGCTGGCCGGCAAGCCTCTGCACTCCCACGACTAGTCAGTCACGGGCGCGACAGACCACTTCCGCACATCGTTAAGGAGCAACTGAAACCATGGCGGTTTCCGTAACCCTTCCGGCGCTCGGCGAGAGCGTCACCGAGGGCACTGTCACCCGCTGGCTGAAGGCCGAGGGAGAGCGCGTCGAGGCCGACGAGCCGCTGCTCGAGGTGTCGACCGACAAGGTCGACACCGAGATCCCCGCCCCTGCCTCCGGCGTGCTGGCGTCCATCAAGGTCGCAGAGGACGAGACCGTTGAGGTCGGCGCCGAGCTGGCCGTCATCGACGACGGCTCCGGCGCACCTGCCGCGGCTGAGGCCCCGGCCGCCGCCGCGGCCCCCGCCGAGGCGCCCGCCGCCCCGGCTCCGGCCCAGGAGGCGCCGCAGGCCGCGCCGTCCACCGAGGCCGCTGCCCCGGCCCCCGCCCCGACCGCGGAGGCCGCCTCCGGCGGTGGCTCCGCCGAGGGCACCGACGTCGTCCTTCCCGCGCTCGGCGAGAGCGTCACCGAGGGCACCGTCACCCGCTGGCTCAAGGAGGTCGGCGAGGAGGTCACGGAGGACGAGCCGCTGCTCGAGGTCTCCACCGACAAGGTCGACACCGAGATCCCGGCCCCCGCCTCCGGCGTGCTGCTGGAGATCGTGGTCGCCGAGGACGAGACGGCGGAGGTCGGCGCCAAGCTGGCCGTCATCGGTGCGAAGGGTGCGGCTCCGGCCGCCGCCCCCGCTCCGGCCGCGCCCGCCCCCGCCCCCGCCCCGGCTCCGGCTCCCGCCCCGGCCGCTGCTCCGGCCCCCGCGCCGGCGGCACCGGCTCCCGCGCCCGCCGCCCCGGCCCCGGCTCCGGCTCCCGCCCCGGCGGCTCCGGCGCCTGCCCCCGCCCCGACCCCGGCTCCCGCCGCGGTGGCTCCCGCCGCCCCGGCAGCGCCCGCCGCGGTCGAGTCGAGCGACGCGTACGTGACCCCGCTGGTCCGCAAGCTCGCCGCCGAGAACGGCGTCGACCTCGGTTCGGTCAAGGGCACCGGCGTCGGCGGCCGTATCCGCAAGCAGGACGTCATCGCCGCCGCGGAGGCCGCCAAGGCCGCCGCTCCGGCGCCGGCTGCGGCTCCGGCCCCCGCCGCGAAGGCCCCGGCCCTCGAGACGTCCCCGCTGCGCGGTCAGACGGTCAAGATGACCCGCATGCGCAAGGTCATCGGCGACAACATGATGAAGGCGCTGCACGACCAGGCGCAGCTGACCTCGGTCGTCGAGGTCGACATCACCAAGCTGATGAAGCTGCGCGCCCGTGCGAAGGACTCGTTCGCGGCCCGTGAGGGCGTCAAGCTCTCCCCGATGCCGTTCTTCGTCAAGGCGGCCGCCCAGGCGCTGAAGGCCCACCCGGTCGTCAACGCCCGGATCAACGGCGACGAGGGCACCATCACGTACTTCGACTCGGAGAACATCGGCATCGCCGTGGACTCCGAGAAGGGTCTGATGACGCCGGTCATCAAGGGCGCGGGCGACCTCAACCTCGCCGGCATCGCCAAGAAGACCGCCGAGCTCGCCGGCGCCGTGCGCGCCAGCAAGATCACGCCGGACGACCTCGCCGGTGCGACCTTCACCATCAGCAACACCGGCTCGCGCGGTGCGCTGTTCGACACGATCATCGTGCCGCCGAACCAGGTCGCCATCCTGGGCATCGGTGCCACGGTCCGCCGCCCGGTGGTCGTCAACCACCCGGACCTCGGCGAGACGATCGCGATCCGCGACATGACGTACGTCGCGCTCTCCTACGACCACCGTCTGGTGGACGGCGCCGACGCCGCCCGCTACCTGACGACGGTCAAGGCGATCCTCGAGGCCGGTGAGTTCGAGGTCGAGCTCGGCCTCTGAGCTGCTCGGCTGTAACCAGCCTCACCTGCTGCGCCCCCGCTCGGGAGTACATCCCGGCGGGGGCGCAGCCGTATTGTCTAAGGGCCACAGGTCGACGCGGCTTTAAGGAGCGCTCCATGACCATCCCCGTCGTCCACTCGCTGCGCGATCAGATCCGCGAGCACATCGTGGAGGGGATCGTCAGCGGCCGCTGGAAGCCCGGGGAACGCATCGTCGAGCGCCGGATCGCCACCGAACTCGAGGTCTCCCAGACCCCGGTGCGCGAGGCGCTGCGCGAGCTCGAGTCGCTGCGGCTGATCGAGTCGGCCCCCAACAAGGGGGTGCGGGTACGGAATCTCACCGCCGCGGACCTGGAGGAGAGCTACCCGGTCCGGGCGGGCCTCGAGCAGATCGCGGCGGAACTCGCGGCGAGCCGCCTGGCGGACGACTGCTCGGCGCTGGAACCACATGTGACGGCGCTCTACGAAGCGGACGCGTCCAGGGACTCCGCGGGCCAGGTCCGCCACACCGTGGCCTTCCACCGCGAGCTGGTCCGTGCGGCAGGCAACGGCGTACTGCTGCACACCTGGGAGGGCCTGGGCATCGAGGTCTTCACGGCGCTGTCGATCCGCTGGCTGGGGACGGTGCAGAAGTCGTATGCGGAGGAGCACCAGGACCTGGTGGAGGCCTTCCGCCGACGCGACCCGGAGATCGGCGCCCTGGTGAAGGCGCACGTCCTGGGCTGCGCCCCGCGCAGCGCTTGAGCGCGGCTGCCGGGCGTGGCCCGGTTGTTCGCGTCTCGGGCTTGGCCCGGTCCATGTCGTGTGGTGTCCGGGTGCCGCTCCGGGGGCATGTCCGGGACTGCTTTCCCGAACCTGCCTCCCCCTAGGCTCACGACGCCTTACGTCCCGAACACGCCCCCTGCGCGTCCCCCTCCCCCGGCCCGCACCCCTCGCCCCCGCCGGAGCGCCGGTGCAGGCGCCTGCCCCATACCCCCCGGCAGCGGATCTGCCCCTGCGGGCGGGCCGGCCCCCGGTGACGGGACCGTCAGCCTATTGCGCCCGGGCGGCCCCCTGAGCCCCCGCCCGTGGCTCGGTGAGGGCGCGCGCCCCGTATCCCCAGCGACGAAATCGCTACCTCGCTCGGGACGGGAGCCGAAGAGCCGGAAAGGGACCACTCCCCGATACCCCGCACGGGCCTTGGGAACGACCAGGACTGGCACGGGCCCACCGGCGGGAGGGGGGCGGGGGCGGAGGAGGGGGGTGAGCGGACGTAGAGCGTCGTAAGCCTAGGCAAACGCAGGCTCGGGAAAGCAGTCCGCGATCCCCCCTCCGCAGCCACCGACCCCCGCACCCACCCACAACCCGGAACAACCGCGCCCCCGCGAGGAACGCACCGCGTCCGTAAACAGCCGGTTTGACCCGGCACCGCGTGCCCACTTTTGCGGCACCGGATGCCAATTTCTCCCCAGACTTTGATCGATCATCGATCAGCGACATACAGTCCCAGGTGGGTTCACCCACCCGTCGCCCTGTCCTGCCAGACACGGCACCCCCATCTCCACCCCCCTCCTGTCCGGAAGGCGGCGATCATGACCGACCCCGTAGGCAAGCTTCCGAGCGAGCTCGACCAGCTCCCGGACCGTGACGCCGAGGAAACCGCCGAGTGGGCGGCGTCCCTCGACGCTGTCGCGGAGCACGCAGGCCCGCACCGCGCCGCGTATCTGATGCGCCGCACCCTCCAGCACGCCGAGAAGGCGGGCGTGGCCCTGCCCCGCCTGCTGGAGACGGACTACGTCAACACCATCCCGACCTCCGCCGAACCCGCCTTCGACGGCGACGAGGCGATGGAACAGCGCATCACGGCCTGGAACCGCTGGAACGCGGCCGCCATGGTCACCCGCGGCGCCCGCCACGGCGTCGGCGGCCACATCGCCACGTTCGCGTCGGCGGCCTGGCTGTACGAGACCGGCTTCAACCACTTCTTCCGCGGGAAGGAGGGCGACGGCTCCGGCGACCAGCTCTACATCCAGGGCCACGCCTCGCCGGGCATCTACGCCCGCGCCTTCCTCGACGGCCGCCTCTCCGAGGCGCACCTCGACAACTTCCGGCAGGAGGCGGGTGGCAACGGTCTGCCGTCGTACCCGCACCCGCGCCGGCTGCCCTGGCTCTGGGAGTTCCCGACCGTCTCCATGGGCCTCGGCCCGCTCTCCGCGATCTACCAGGCGCGTTTCAACCGCTACCTGCACAACCGCGGGATCAAGGACACGGCCAACTCCCACGTATGGGCGTTCCTCGGCGACGGCGAGATGGACGAGCCGGAGTCGACCGCCGCGCTCGCGCTCGCCTCCCGCGAGCGGCTCGACAACCTGACCTTCGTGATCAACTGCAATCTGCAGCGCCTCGACGGCCCGGTCCGCGCCAACTTCAAGATCGTGCAGGAGCTGGAGGCCCAGTTCCGCGGCGCCGGCTGGAACGTCGTCAAGTCTCTGTGGGGCTCCGCCTGGGACGAGCTGTTCCAGCTGGACACCACGGGCGCGCTGGTGCGCCGGCTGCGCGAGGTGCCGGACGCCCAGTTCCAGACGTACGCGACGCGCGACGTGGCGTACATCCGTGAGCACTTCTTCGGCGCGGAGCCCGCGCTCGTCGAGCTGGCCAAGCTGCTCTCCGACGCGAAGATCGGCGAGTGCTTCTACACCTCCCGCGGCGGCCACGAGGCCCGCAAGGTGTACGCGGCGTACCGCGCGGCACTCGCCCACAAGGGCGCGCCGACCGTGATCCTCGCGCAGACGGTGAAGGGCTACACCCTCGGCAAGGGCTTCGAGTCCAAGAACGCCAACCACCAGATGAAGAAACTGACGGTCGACGAGTTCAAGGGCATGCGTGACCTGCTCGGACTCCCGATCGCGGACAGCGCCTTCGCCGACGGCCTCGTGCCGTACGGCCACCCGGGCGCCGACTCCCCGGAGGTGCGCTACCTCCAGGAGCGCCGTGCCGCGCTCGGCGGGCCCGCCCCGGCCCGCCGGGTGCACCCGGTGGCGCCGCTGCCGCAGCCCGAGGAGCGCGCGTTCGCGGCTCTGAAGAAGGGCTCCGGCAAGCAGGAGATGGCCACGACCATGGCGTTCGTCCGCCTGGTCAAGGACCTGATGCGGGACAAGGAGACCGGCAGGCGCTGGGTCCCCATCGTCCCCGACGAGGCCCGCACCTTCGGTATGGAGTCGCTGTTCCCGTCGGCCGGCATCTACTCGCCGCTGGGCCAGACGTACGAGCCGGTCGACCGCGACCAGCTGATGTACTACAAGGAGGCCAAGGACGGCCAGATCCTCAACGAGGGGATCACCGAGGCCGGCGCCATGGCCGACTTCATCGCCGCCGCGACGTCGTACTCGACGCACGGCGAGACGATGATCCCGTTCTACATCTTCTACTCGATGTTCGGCTGGCAGCGCACCGGCGACCAGATGTGGCAGCTCGCCGACCAGCTCGGCAAGGGCTTCATCGTCGGCGCGACCGCGGGCCGTACGACGCTCACCGGTGAGGGCCTGCAGCACGCCGACGGCCACTCGCACCTGATCGCGGCCACGAACCCCGCGTCGCTGAACTACGACCCGGCGTTCGCCTACGAGATCGCGGTGATAGTCAAGGACGGTCTGCGCCGGATGTACGGCCCCGACGCCGAGGACGTCTTCTACTACCTCACGGTCTACAACGAGCCCAAGCCGCAGCCCGCGATGCCGGAAGGTGTCGAGGAAGGCATCGTCAAGGGCCTCTACCGCTTCAACGAGGGCTCGGCCGGCGCCGACGCGCCGCGGATGCAGCTCCTCGCCTCCGGCACGGCCATCCACTGGGCGCTCGAGGCCCAGCGGCTGCTGGCCACCGACTGGAACGTGGCCGCCGACGTGTGGTCCGCGACCTCGTGGGGCGAGCTGCGCCGCGACGCGCTGGAGGCCGACGAGGCCCTGCTGCGCGGCGAGGAGCGCACGCCGTACGTCACCCAGGCGCTGGACGGTGCGCCGGGCCCGGTGCTGGCCGTCTCCGACTGGATGCGCCAGGTGCCGGACCAGATCAGCCAGTGGGTCCAGCAGGACTGGTCCTCGCTCGGTACGGACGGCTTCGGCCTGTCCGACACCCGTGACGCGGCGCGCCGCCACTTCGGCGTCGACGCCCAGTCGATCACGGTCGCCGCGCTGGCCCAGCTGGCCCGCCGCGGCGAGGTCCCGGCCTCCGCTGTGAAGGAGGCGCGCGAGCGCTACGGCCTGTAAGGCCGGCACAGGGTGTGAGAAGGGCCGTCGGTCCGCTGCTCGATGGCAGCGGACCGACGGCCCTGCGTATCTGCCCCGGGGGCACGCGGGGACGGTCAATCGGCCGTGTGCGCTCCCGGGGACGACGGGTCCGTCTCGTGCGGATGCTTGCGCAGCCGGAGGATGGCGGCGAGCAGGCCGCCCCAGATGATGATCATGGCGATAGTCATCATGACGATGGCGCTGGCGGACATCAGTGATCCTTCCGTTCTGCCGACGGCTCCGTGTCGGGATCCGGGAGCTCACCGCCGGCCGGCCACGGCACGAAGGTGAGGATCACCCCGACGAGAAGCGCTCCGACGGCGACGCTCCAGCCCGCGGCGAGCAGGAATTCGGTGGAGTAGCCCTCGTAGTTCGCGTCGAACTCGGCCCGCAGGCTGTCGACCAGCATCCAGGCGAGCACGAGCGGTGTGATGATCCCGAGACAGATCCGCCACCACATGCCGAGCCGAACCGCCGAGGTCGCGTTCGCGTTCTGCTGCAGCGACGGGAGCCGCCGCAGCACCCAGACGATGACGACCAGCGCCACGAGCGCGGCCAGCACGATGCCGTACTGGTTGATGAAGTGGTCGGAGGCGTCGAGCAGGAAGATGCCGGACTCGGTCGGGAAGAGCAGGATCGAGACCAGCGCGATCAGTCCGCCGACACCGAGAACGGCCGGCATGCGACCCATTCCGGTGCGGTCCTGGATCGCGGAGACGACGACCTGCACGATGGAGATCAGCGAGGTGAGTCCCGCGATCACCAGCGAGCTGAAGAACAGCACCCCGAACAGGCCGCCGAGCGGCATCTCCGAGATCACGGCCGGGAAGGCGACGAACGCCAGCCCGATGCCCGCACTGGCGACCTCGTCGACCCCGACCCCGGCGGCGGTCGCAAGATAGCCGAGAGTGGCGAACACGCCGATACCGGCGAGGATCTCGAAGGAGCTGTTGGCGAAGCCCGCCACCATCGCGGACCCGGTCAGGTCGGACCGCCGGCCCAGGTACGACGCGTACGTGACCATGATGCCGAAGCCGATCGACAGCGAGAAGAAGATCTGTCCGTACGCGGCGACCCAGACACTGCCGTTGCCGAGCTCGGACCAGTTCGGCGAGAAGAGCGCGTCGAGCCCTGCGGCCGCGCCGTCCAGGGTGAGCGCCCGGATCACCAGCGCCGCGAACAGGACGCCGAGCAGCGGGATGAAGACCTTGTTGGCGCGTTCGATGCCGCGCCGGACGCCGAGCGCCAGGATGACCAGTACGACCACCCACACGATGACGAGCGGTACCAGGACACCGGACACGAAGCCGTCCAGGAAACCCGGCGTCTCGGGTGCTCGCAGGAAGTCCCCGAAGAGGAACGCCTCCGGGTCGTCACCCCACTGCTGTCCGAACGAGAAGCCCACGTACCGCACCGCCCAGGCGATGATGACGGCGTAATAGGTGGCGATCACGAACGAGATGGCCACCTGCCACCATCCGATGGCCTCCGCCGGCCGCGCCATCCGCCGAAGGGCGACCGGGGGCGACCTCCGGTACTTCCGCCCGATCGCGTACTCCATGATCAGCAGAGGGATGCCCGCGGTGAGCAGCGCGATGAGATACGGCAGCAGGAAGGCGCCGCCACCGTTCTCGTACGCGATGGCGGGGAACCGCCAGATGTTGCCGAGCCCGACGGCCGAGCCGATCGCGGCCAGCAGGAAGCCGGTACGACTCGACCATTGTTCACGTGGCGGTTCCGTCAGCTGGTGCGTCATCGTCCGTCCTCGGGTTCTCGCGGTTGTCCAGAACCGACCTGAGGCACGCTAACGCGAAGTGCGCGCCTCGGCGCGGCGGCGTTGTGCCGTATGAACCAACGGGTCGCCGGACTTGACCTTGACATCGTGTGAGGCCGTTCAGTGGAGGAATCATGTTCACCATCGGAGACTTCGCCAGGCATGGCCGTGTGTCCGCCCGGATGCTGCGTCACTACGACGCGATCGGGCTGCTGCGGCCGCAGCACGTCGACCCGTCCACCGGCTACCGCCACTACTCCGCCGCACAGCTCGCCACGCTCAACCGTGTCGTCGCCCTCAAGGACCTGGGGTTCACGCTCCAGCAGGTGCGCGAGATCCTCGAGGAACGGCTGGGGACCGACGAGCTGCGCGGGATGCTCGAACTGCGGCGGGCGGAGCTGGAGCAGGCGATGGCCGCGGCTGCCGCGAGGCTCGCGCATGTCGAGGCCAGGCTCCGGTCGATCGAGAGCGAGGGGCACATGCCCACCCAGGACGTCATGATCAAAAGCATCCCGGCGGTACGGGTCGCCGTGCTGTCCGCCGTCGCGGCCGGTTACGCCCCCGAGGACATCGGGCCGGTGATCAGCCCGCTGTACGACCAGCTGTTCACCCGGCTGAAGGCCGCCGGGGTCACCCCGGCGGGTCCCGGCATCGCCTGGTACGAGGACGCGCCGGAGGGCGGCGGCGCGGTCCTGGTGCACGCGGGGTGCACCGTCGCGGCCGACCGGCAGCCCGGCCGGGTCCCCGGCCCTGACTTCGAGATCGTCGAGCTGCCCGCGGTCGAGCGCGCGGCGACGATCGTGCACCGCGGGCCGATGGACACGGTCATGCCCACGGAGCAGGCCCTGGCCCGCTGGATCGACGCGGGCGGCCACCGCGCGGTCGGCTACGCCCGCGAGGTCGGCCTGGAGTGCCCGCCGGACCAGGACAAGTGGGTGACGGAGCTCCAGGTCCCGCTGGCCTGAGCAGTGCCGTGGCGGGCTGCGCCATGATGAGGACATGCGTGCTGCCCGGCTGATCAAGATGGTGCTCCTGCTGCAGGCCCGGCCCTCGATGACCGGGGCGGAGCTCGCTCAGGAGCTGGAGGTCTCCGAGCGCACGGTCACCCGGGACGCGCTCGCGCTGTCGGAGGCCGGGATCCCGGTCTACGCGGACCGGGGCAGGGCCGGCGGCTACCGGCTCGTGGGCGGCTACCGCACCCGGCTCACCGGACTGGCGCGCGACGAGGCGGCGGCCCTGTTCCTGTCCGGGCTGCCGGGCGCGCTGCGCGACATGGGCCTGGAGGACGCGGCGTCCGCGGCACGTCTGAAGGTGTCCGCGGCGCTGCTCCCCTCGCTGCGTGACGCGTCCGACTCGGCGGCGCAGAGGTTCCACCTGGACGCGCCCGGCTGGTACCAGGAGCCCAGGACGCCGGCCCTGCTGCCGGCGATCGCGGAGGCCGTGTGGGACGACCGCCGCGTACGGGCGACGTACATCCGCCGGGACACGGAGGTGGAACGGGAGCTGGAGCCGTACGGGCTCGTGCTCAAGGCGGGCGTCTGGTACCTGTGCGCGCGGTCGGAGGGGGACTTCCGGGTGTACCGGATCGACCGCTTCTCCTCCGTCACCCCGATGACCGAACTCTTCGAGCGGGCACCGGAGTTCGACCTGCCCGCGTTCTGGGAGGAGCGCGCGGCGCAGTTCGCGCGGTCCATCCTGCGCGGGCAGGTCGTGATCCGTGTGTCGGAGACCGGCGCGCGGCGGCTGCCGGGCGTCACCGACCGGGCGGCCGCCGAGGAGGCGCTCGCGGGGGCGGACGCGCCGGACGGCGCCGGGCGGGTCACCTGCACCCTGCCGGTGGAGTCACTGGAGGTGGCGTACAGCCAACTCCTGGTGCTGGGGCCCGAAGTGGAGGTGCTCGCTCCCGAGGAGCTGAGGCAGCGGTTCGCCGGGGCGGCGGCGCTGATGGGTGAGCTGTACGCCGGCTCCGGTCCGGGGCAGGACCCGGACCGGAGCGAGGTGCCGGACCGGTCACCGGGCCCGGACGTGGCCGCCTCTCAGCGGTAGTCCTCGGGCCGTGGTGTCCGGCCGGCCTTCTCCGCCAGCATGAACCCCCACACGTCCGGCCTGCTGCCGTCCGCGTCGGTGACGCCGTACTCCCTGGCCAGCCTGCCGCTGTCGAGCGAAAGACCGTTCCAGCGGGCCCGTTCCGGATCGGCCGCGAGGGCCGCGACGCCCCTGCCGATGTACGTCGGGGACTCCGAGAGGTCCCAGTGCTTCTGCTTCTCGATGCCGTCGCGCCAGGTCTCCTCCGTGAGCCCGAAGATGTCGAGCATCTCCTCGGAGCGGAGGAAACCGGGGGTGACCGCGACCGCGGTGCAGCCGACTGACTTCAGCTCCTCACCGAGGACGAACGCCATCCGGATGGGGCCGTTCTTGGCGAGGTCGTAGTAGAAGTTCTCGCGGTACTCCTTGTTCGTCTCCGCCGTTCCGTCGGTCACCTCGATCACCAGACCGCCGGGCTCGCGCACCAGCAGCGGCAGCGCGACGCTGCTGGTGATGATGTGGGTCCGCACGCCCAGATCGAGCATCCGCAGTCCGCGGTCCAGGTCGACGTCCCACATCCTGGTGTCGAAGTCGAGCAGGAAGTTCCCGCCCCAGACGTCGTTGACGAGGAAGTCCAGCCGGCCGTGGTCGCGGTCGATGCGTTCCACCAGCGCCCGTACCCGCTCGACGTCCAGATGGTCGGTGGGCACGGCGATGCCCTCACCGCCGGCCGCGGTGACCAGTTCGGCGGTCTCCTCGATGGTCTCCGTGGGGCGGCCGACCTCGCTGACATGTGCGCGGGTGGTCCGCCCGGTCACGTACACCGTCGCACCCGCGGTACCGAGTTGTACGGCGATGGCGCGTCCCGCGCCCCGGGTGGCACCGGCGACCAATGCGATTCTGCCGTCGAGCGGCTTGTTCGTCGTCATGGGCCGACCGTCGCACGTAAACCGGACATCTACTGTCCGGCTTGAGCGGGGCGGATCCCCCGATTGCGAAACAGCCGCTTTTCGGCGGCTCCGCGTGCGCGGGCGGGTGCCAGCCACGATGCTGGACCCGTGATGGACGAAACGGAGTTCTGGGAGATCATCGACAGCACTCGCGAGGCCGCGGAAGGCGACCCCGAGGACCATGCGGAGCTGCTCGTCGAGCGGCTGCTGCAGCTCGACCCCGACTCCGTGCTCGACTTCGCCCGGCACTTCGAGGCCCGGTACAACCGCGCGTACACCTGGGATCTGTGGGGGGCCGCCGCGATCCTGCTGGGCGGGGCGAGCGACGACGCGTTCGACTACTTCCGCTGCTGGCTGATCGGGCAGGGCCGGGAGATCTTCGAGGGCGGGGTGCACGAACCGGACACGCTGGCCGAACTGCTGGACGAGTTCGACGAGGACATCGACGGCGACGGCGAGGAGCTCGGGTACGCGGCGGACGAGGCGTACGAGCAGCTGACCGGCGCCGACGCCCCCGACCTCGGCATCCCCGTCCAGTCGGCCGAGCCGGCCGGTACGCCGTTCGACTTCGACGACGACATGGCGCCGGCGGCACGTTTCCCGAAGCTGTGGGAACGGTTCGGCGGTCTGTGACGGGGCGACGGTGCGCCCCGGGGCCGGCGGGTGGACCGGTGCGCCGGCCCGTTCCGCCGGCCGGGACACCGAACCCGGTGCGGGTGACTACTCGGCGTCCGTGAGGGACCGGCCCATCAGTACGTCGTCCACGTAACGCCCCTCGAGAAGGAACTCGCCGGGGAGCACCCCCTCCACGACGAAGCCCTCCGCCTCGTAGAGCGCTCGCGCCGGGGCGTTGTGGGCGAGCACCCGCAGGGTGATGCGCAGCGCGCCCTGACGCCGGGCCTGTGCGCACGCCGCCCGCAGCAGGGCCCGCCCCACACCGCGCCCGCGGGCCCGTTCGGCCACGGCGAGGCCCTGGACCTGGCGGACGTGCTCGTTGCAGGCCAGCGGGGTCGGTGGGGCCAGCCGGATGTAGCCGACGACCGAGCCGTCGGCGTCCTGGGCGACAAGGAACTGCTCCGGCCGGTGGTTGCGGTCGAAGAAGGGGTCGTACGGCGGCTGCGGCCGGGGCGTCACGGCGTGCAGCGGCGACCAGGCGGCGCGGTCGAGTTCGCCGAGCTGCGCCTCGTCGGCGCTCCGGGCAGGACGTATGTGCGACTCGGGCATGGGGTCACTGTGTCATGACGGGTGGCGGGGGCAGGATGGGGCGCATGCAGAGATCTCGAATCGCCGTGACCGGTGCCTCCGGACTCATCGGCAGGGCGCTGGTGCACTCGCTGCGCGCGGACGGGCACGAGGTGGTGCGCCTGGTCCGGCGGGCGGCGGGGGCCGGGGACGAGGTCCAGTGGGATCCCGTGCGTCAGCACGTCGACGTGGCCGGTCTGGTCGGCTGCGAGGCCGTCGTGCACCTGGCGGGGGCGGGGGTGGGCGACCACCGCTGGACAAACGCGTACCGCAAGGAGATCCGCGACAGCAGAGTCCTCGGGACGACCGCGATCGCCGAGGCGGTCGCCTCGCTCGACGTGCCGCCGCGGGTGCTGGTGAGCGGCAGCGCGGTCGGCTACTACGGCGACACCGGGGGCAGGGCCGTCGACGAGAGCGCGCCGCCCGGGGACGGGTTCCTCGCCGGGGTGTGCGTCGAGTGGGAGGAGGCAACGGCCCCGGCACGCGAGGCAGGGGTACGAACGGCCATGGCCCGGACAGGACTTGTGGTGGCGAGGCACGGGGGCGCGTGGGGGCGGATGTTCCCACTGTTCAGGGCGGGGCTCGGCGGCCGACTGGGCAGCGGCCGGCAGTACTGGAGCTTCATCGCGCTGCACGACACAGTGGCGGCGCTGCGGCACATCGTGGCCACCGAGTCCCTGTCGGGGCCGGTGAACCTGACCGCCCCGGAGCCGGTGACCAACCGGGAGGCGACGGCGGCGATGGGCCGGGTGCTGGGCCGCCCCACACCGTTCGCGGTGCCCGCGCCGGCGCTGCGGCTGGCGCTCGGCGGACTCGCGGAGGACGTGCTGAGCAGCGGACGGGTGCTGCCCGCGGCGCTGCTCGAGTCGGGTTTCCCGTTCGCTTTTCCGCGCGTCGACGACGCGATCCGGGCGGCACTGCGGTAACGGCGCGGGGCCGCGGAGGGACGTGCGCGCGGGCGTGCGCGTCGGACGGACGGAGGGCGTGCGCAGAGCGCGCACGGAGGGCGTGCGCAAAGAAGCTGTGCGCCCCCGCGCTCCGGTGCTCCGCGATGTGCGCTACCTCCGCCGCCCGTGAATCTCTTTAGTCTCGAACCGAACTCGGGTATTCCTCGAGCCTGTTGGGGGCATGAGCTCCCCACCGGCCGCGCCGACCTCGGGGAGGGGCACGTGCTCAGCAGCACCGCTCATGATGCGGATGTCGTCATCGTCGGGGCCGGGATCGCCGGGCTTTCGGCGGCACACCGGCTGACCAGTGCGGGAATCACGGTCTGCGTCGTGGAGGCCGCCCCCGTCGTGGGCGGCAGAACGGCGACCGATCAACTCGACGGCTTCCGGCTCGACCGGACGGGCCAGTTGCTCTGCAGTTCGTATCCGGAACTGCGCCGCACGGCGGTGCTCAGGGATGCCGACCTGCGGATGTTCTCGCCCGGTGTGCTGGTCCACAGCGGGGGCCGGCTGCAGCGGACCGGCGAGGTCTCGAGCCCCCGGTGGATCTCCTCGCACGCCCGCAGGGCAGGTGGACGGGCGGCTCCGCACACGCCGGCGGGAGCAGGGGTCGCCTTCACCGTCGCGCGCGCTCTCGCGAGCGCCCCTCGCCCCCGGCAACTCGACCAGGCACGGCTCGGGGCCTGTCTCGCCCGGCTCGCCGCCACCCCCGTGGACCGCCTCCTCGCCAGGCCGGAACGGTCCGCCGCGGAGGCGCTGTACGGGCGCGGCCTGCCCTCGCGCACGGTGCACGGCTTCCTGCGCCCGCTGCTGTCCGCGCTCCTGAGCGACCCGGACCTGACCGCCACCTCCAGCCGCTGCGCGGACCTGGCGCTGCGGGGCTACGCCCTCGGCCGTCTGTGCGTACCGGCGGGCGGCGCGGCGACGCTGCCCGAGCTCATGGCGGCCGGGCTGCCCGCCGGGACCGTACGGACCGGACTTCGGGTGACGGACATGTCGACGACCTCCGTGACCACGGAGGAAGTCGGCGAGATCCGCTGCCGCTCCGTACTGCTGGCCACGGGGGCGCGGGCCGCGGCCGTGCTTCTGCCGGGCCTGCGGGTGCCGTCGTTCCACCCGGTGACGGTGGTGCACCACACGGCGCCCGAACCGCCGCTCAGGGAACCGTCGTTGATCCTGGACGCCGAGCGGAGCGGACCGGTGTCGCACACCGCGGTGATGAGCGAGGTCGACCCGTCGCGGGCGTCGGACGGCCGTGTCCTGATCTCGTCGACGGTGCTCGGGCAGCCGCCGAAGGATCTGGACCGCCGTGTGCGCGGGCAACTGGCGGCGCTGTACGGGACGCGCACGGACCGCTGGGAACTGCTCGCCGTCCACCACGACCCGGAGGCCGTACCCGCGATGCCCGCGCCGCACGATCTGCGGCGGCCGGTGCGGGTCCTGTCCGGCCTGTACGTCTGCGGCGGCCACCGGGACACGGGGACGGTGCAGGGTGCGCTGTTCTCGGGCCGGAGGGCCGCGCTCGCGATCCTGAACGACCTCGGGGTCCGGCCGGATCGTGCGGCCGAGCCGCTGACCGCGGCGGCGTGAGCCCCGGCCGCGGGCGGGGCCGCCACCCCGCCCACCCCCTGCGCCCCTGCGGACGGGGCCGCGTCCGGCCCTGGCGGCCGCAAAGGCGCGGGGGGCTCGGGGACATCCCCCGGGCGCGAGGTCACCGCAACGCGGCCACCCGGTCGCGATAGGTGCGGACCGGGGGCGCGTCCCGGTACGGCTCCAGCCGGCGTTCGAACTCGCGCACGTACTCCGCCGCCCGCACCGACCGCATCTCCGATGCCTGGAGCGCCGCCTCCGCTCCCAGCGCGCACGCCTGGTCGAGCTCCCCCAGGCCCAGCCTCGCCGACGCCAGGACGACCCGGCAGAAGAGCCGGCTGCGGGCGAACGCGGGGGCACGCAGCTGGAGGGAGCGTTCCGCGTGCTGCACCGCGCTCCGGTACTGCCGCAGGTCCCGGTGGCAGTGGCCGAACTCGTCCGCGAGCTGGGCCTCGTCGAAGAAGCGTGCCCAGTGCGGCACGTCGTCCCCCGGCCGCGCCGCCTCCAGCGCGCGCTCCGCCCTCGACAGAGCGGCCGTGCAGGCCCGCGCCTCGCCGAGCACGCCGTGCCCGCGGGCCTCCGCGCAGTGCAGCAGCGCCTGCACGAGGGGCGGGGCGGACGAGCCCACGCCCTGCTGGGCCACCCGCGTCAGCTGCACGGCCTCGCGGCCGTGCCCGAGGTAGACGGCCTGGCGGCTCATGGTGACCAGCACGTAGGAGCCGTACGCCCGGTCCCCTGCCGCCTGGGAGAGGCGCAGGGCCTGGACGAAGTAGCGCTGGGCGAGGCCGTGGGCCGCGATGTCGTACGAGGTCCAGCCCGCCAGCCTGGTGAGGTCGGCGGCCGCGGCGAACAGCCGCCGCCCGGTCGTCTCGCCGTACGTGCCGCGCAGCATCGGCTCGGCCTCGTGCTCGAGGTAGCGCACGAGCGCCTGCCGGGCGTGTCCGCCGCCGTACGCGTTGTCGAGGGCACGGAACAGGTCGCCGACCGAGCGCAGCGCGGCGATGTCGCCGCCCGAGACCTTCTGGCCGGGCCCCCGGTCGGTGGCCGCGCGCTGCCGCGGGACGGCGGCTCTGGTGCCCTGCGGGGGGACCCGCGGCGCCGCGGCGTCGCCGCGGCCCACGCGCTCGTCGGCCCGGCCGATCAGCCAGTCGCGGCTGGGGACGACCAGTCCGGCCGGAGTGAAGGCGATCTTGCGGAGTTCGGCGTGGCTGCCGGAGTCCTTGCGCCACAGGCCGCTGACGATGTCGACGGCCTCCTCCGGGGTCGCGGCGAACTCGAGCCCCGCGTAGACGGGGGCGCATGCGTCGAGCCCCAGGTCCTGGGCGGAGAGGCGGCGGCCCAGTCTGCGGGTGAACACCTCGGCGATCAGCGCGGGGGTCGTGCCGCGAGGCTGCTGGCCGCGCAGCCAGCGGGTCACGGAGGTCTTGTCGTAGCGGAGGTCGAGGCCGTGTTCGAGGCCCAGCTGGTCCACCCGGCGGGCGAGACCGGCGTGGGAGAAGCCGGCCTCCGCGATGAGCGCGGCGAGCTGCCGGTTGGGGGTGCGCTGGGCGGTCCGTTCCGTCATCGGTTGTGGCGTCTCCTGCCTTCCGGGCCGGGAGCAGCCCATGGGGGTACCTCCTGGGGGTCCTTCAGGCGTAGCTCTGGGGGAGAAGCCCTGGGGGAGGAACGGCGCGAATTTAACTCCCTCCCTCGGCCATTCCGCCGCCTTCGCCCCACATTCATCCGATCGTGTGAGGATTGGCGGCAGCAGTGACCACGGGGCTGACGGGCACGACCTGCTCGGCAGCCCCTTTTCCACCCGCCGTACAGTGGCTGGGGCCCGGTTCACCTCCGGGCAGGTTCTAGGGAGGCACAGCCGTGAGTGAGCTGCGGTTCGTCCGACTGGGGTTCGGCGACGACGCCGTCGAGTACCAGGAGGCATGGCAGAAGCAGCGCGACGTCCACGCCGCCCGCTTCGCCGACGAGATCCCGGACACATGTCTGCTGCTGGAGCACCTGCCCGTCTACACGGCGGGGCGGCGCACCGAGGACAGTGAACGCCCCCTGGACGGGACACCCGTCGTCGACGTCGACCGCGGTGGCAAGATCACCTGGCACGGTCCCGGCCAGCTGGTGGGTTATCCGATCCTCAAGCTGCCGCGCCCCGTGGACGTCATCGCCCACGTACGCCGTCTCGAGGACGCGCTGATCCGCACCTGCGCCGAGTTCGGCGTGGAGACGAGCCGGCTCGAGGGGCGGAGTGGCGTGTGGGTGCTCGGCGACCCGGTGGACGAGCGTCCGTCGCTCGGCGGTCTCTCGCTGGACTTCGACCCGCGTCTGCACGACGACGAGTTCGACCCGCGGCTGAACGGTCCCGAGTACGCCCCGTCCAACGCCGGTCAGCGCCGCGAGGACCGCAAGCTCGCCGCGATCGGCATCCGCATCGCCAAGGGCGTCTCGATGCACGGCTTCGCACTGAACGTGAACCCGGACAACACCTGGTTCGACAGGATCGTGCCGTGCGGCATCCGGGACGCGGGCGTCGCCTCCCTCGCGAACGAGCTGGGCAGGGACATCACGATCGAGGAGGTGCTCCCGGTTCTGGAGAAGCATCTGCGCGACGTGCTGGAGAACGCCGAGCCACGGCCCCGGAAGATCGAGAGGACCGAGAAGGCAGCCACCGAGAAGGCGCCCGTCTGACACATGCCGGAGCCCCGGGGAATGCGTACCTCGGGCCACAGGTTGGCCGAACGTAAGGCCGCACTTTTAACGGGCGTACCCTGGTGTCCGCCGAAGAATCGAAGCTGTAGGGAGCCGGTCGTGTCCGCAGTCGCACCCGACGGACGCAAGATGCTGCGCCTGGAGGTCCGCAACAGCCAGACCCCCATCGAGCGCAAGCCCGAGTGGATCAAGACCCGGGCGAAGATGGGCCCCGAGTACAACCAGCTGCAGAAACTGGTCAAGAGCGAGGGTCTGCACACGGTCTGCCAGGAGGCGGGCTGTCCCAACATCTTCGAGTGCTGGGAGGACCGCGAGGCGACCTTCCTCATCGGTGGCGACCAGTGCACCCGGCGCTGCGACTTCTGCCAGATCGACACCGGCAAGCCGCAGGCCCTCGACCGTGACGAGCCGCGCCGCGTCGGCGAGTCGGTCGTCACGATGGACCTGAACTACGCCACGATCACCGGCGTCGCCCGCGACGACCTGGAGGACGGCGGCGCCTGGCTGTACGCGGAGACCGTGCGCCAGATCCACGCGCAGACGGCGGACCGTGAGGCCGGCCGCACCAAGGTCGAGCTGCTGATCCCCGACTTCAACGCGGTGCCGGAGCAGCTGGCCGAGGTCTTCTCCTCCCGCCCCGAGGTGCTCGCGCACAACGTCGAGACGGTGCCGCGGATCTTCAAGCGGATCCGCCCCGGCTTCCGTTACGAGCGGTCGCTCGAGGTCATCACACGGGCCCGCGAGGCCGGTCTGGTGACGAAGTCGAACCTGATCCTCGGCATGGGCGAGACCCGTGAGGAGGTCAGCGAGGCGCTTCGGCACCTGTACGACGCCGGCTGTGAGCTGATCACCATCACGCAGTACCTGCGTCCGTCCGTGCGCCACCACCCCGTGGAGCGCTGGGTGAAGCCACAGGAGTTCGTGGAACTGAAGGACGAGGCCGACGAGATCGGCTACTCCGGCGTGATGTCCGGCCCGCTGGTCCGTTCCTCGTACCGCGCCGGCCGGCTGTTCCAGCAGGCCATGGAGGCCCGCGGAGCCGCGGCCGACACCGCGGCCGCCCAGGCCGTGTGACCCCGGTCCGCCGGGCGAACGCCCGACCACCGGCCCGCCCCATGACTGTGTGAACTCGAGCACAAGCAACTACCGGGCAGTAACGGCCCATTGGACGCGGTCCGCACTCCCCCCGCAGGTCGGGGGCGTGGTGCGGGCCGCGTCCTCGTTCCTCGGGGTCCGCGACGCGCGAATCCGCCTTTCATCAGCGTTTGACCGGCCGGTCACGCCCTGGTAACACCAATCAGTGACGCTCGATTCACGCACAGCTCCCGCTCATCACCGCTCACCCCGAGGGGGAACCGCCACCATGCAGGCCGCGCCGGTACGCCGTGTAAGTGCCAACCCGATCCCGTCCGTCACCGGTGCCCTGCGCGCCGTGGAGTCCCTTCTGCTCGGCGGCGGCCAGCGCACCGCCCGCCGCAACGCGTGGACCGCGGTCCTCGAGGACCGCCGCCGCGCCAAGGACCGGGTCGAGGCTCAGCACGTGCTCGAGGCCGTGGCTACCCGAAGCTCGTAGGGCACGTAAACTTCCGGTATGGCGAGGAAGGCAAATTCAGACAGCGCTGACGCTGCTGCGAACCCGGGGCGACTGAAGCAGATCGCCCTGACGTACAAGATGACCCGGAAGGCAGACCCGAAGGTCGGTCTTGTCGTCGCGGGTGTGGGAATCGTCACCTTCGGTGTCTTCCTCGGGATCGGCTTCCTGATCGGTCACCCCATCTATCTGGGCATCCTCGGCTTCGTGCTGGCTTTCCTGGCGATGGCGATCATCTTCGGGCGACGCGCGGAGCGGGCCGCCTTCGGACAGATGGAAGGCCAGCCGGGCGCGGCCGCCGCGGTCCTGCAGAACGTGGGACGCGGCTGGACCACGACTCCGGCCGTGGCGATGAACCGCAACCAGGACGTCGTGCACCGGGCGGTCGGCAAGGCCGGCATCGTGCTCGTGGCCGAGGGCAACCCGAACCGGCTGAAGACCCTGATCGCGGCCGAGAAGAAGAAGATGAACCGCATCGTGGTGGACGTCCCCGTGCACGACATCATGGTCGGCAACGGCGAGGGCCAGGTGCCTCTGAAGAAGGTGCGCACCACGATGCTCAAGCTGCCCCGCGTGCTCAGCGGCCCGCAGGTCACGTCGGCCAACGACCGACTGCGTGCGATGGGCGACCTGATGAGCAACATGCCGCTGCCCAAGGGGCCGATGCCCAAGGGCATGCGGATGCCGCGCGGCGGCAAGATGCGCTGACGCACGCACAGCGGTAATGGGGCGGGGGCCCGGCCGTGTGCCGGCCCCCCCCCCATAACCCGGTGGGGGGGCCCCCGGCCCCGCCGCCCACCAGCCGGGGGGCCGGCGCCCCCGGGGGGGGGGTGGGGCGGGGGGGGCCAGGGGGGGCGCCCCCCCCCCGGGGGTTTGGGGGGGGGGCCCGGGGGGGGGGGGGGCCCCCGCCCCATTACCGCTGTGCGGCGGCTCGCTGCCGCGCCGACTCGATGCCGTGTGCCGGCTGCCGCCCGTCGCCGTGGCCGGCTGTCCCGTGGCCGGCTGTCCCGTGGGCGCGGCCGGTCCCGTGGGCGCGGCCGATGGTCAGATGCGTACCTGCACCGCGCGGGCGAGGCGGTCGTGCAGTCCGCGGCCGTCCCGGTCCCAGATGAGAGCGGGGATCGCGAGGCAGAGCAGCACACTGCGGACCAGGGCCCACCCGAAGCCGAGGCGGTCGCCGCTCTCGGAGATCACCCGAAGGCCGAGGAGCCGCTTACCGGGCGTGAACCCGATGGTGCCCACGGTCAGCAGACTGAGCACGAGGAAGATGCCGAGGGCCCAGTTCCCGGCTGCCTGCTGGTCACGGCCCGCGAACAGTTGGTATGCGATCAGGAAACAAAGTCCCCAGTCGACGAAGAGTGCTCCGAAGCGGCGCCCGAGGGGTGCGACGGAGCCCGGTCCCTGCTCCGGCAGACCCAGCCGCTGCCCCCTGTACCCGAGGTCCACGCCCATGTCCTCTGCGGCCGCGCGGGGCCCGGAGAGCCACGATCCGATTGCTTGCCTGTTGTCCACCCGTCCACGGTACTGCGCCCTGTTTCACCCTCCTGCTTGCGGGGCCGTTCCCACGCTGTGACCCTCGTCCGGTTAACTTCGTCGAAACAAATGGGTCATGCTGGAGAAATCCCGTCCGCCTACGGTCGATACCAGCGTGTGCCACCGCACTGGCCTCACGGACGAGCTGCAACCCCGCCCCTCCCGGGTGGGAGTAGGAGGAGTTGGATGTTCCAGAACGCCGATGACGCCAAGAAGTTCATCGCGGACGAGGACGTCAAGTTCATCGACGTGCGCTTCTGCGACCTTCCGGGCGTGATGCAGCACCTGACGATCCCGGCGTCGGCGTTCGACCCGACCGAGGAGCTCGCCTTCGACGGCTCCTCGATCCGCGGCTTCCAGGCGATCCACGAGTCCGACATGGCACTGCGGGCCGACCTGTCGACGGCCCGTGTCGACCCCTTCCGCCGCGACAAGACGGTCAACATCAACTTCTTCATCCACGACCCGATCACCGGCGAGCAGTACAGCCGTGACCCGCGGAACGTGGCCAAGAAGGCCGAGGCGTACCTCGCCTCCACCGGCATCGCCGACACCGCGTACTTCGGCCCCGAGGCCGAGTTCTACGTCTTCGACAACGTGCGCTTCCAGACCTCGGCGAACGAGTCCTTCTACCACATCGACTCCGAAGCGGGCGCCTGGAACACCGGCGCCGTGGAGAACAACCGCGGCTACAAGGTCCGCTACAAGGGCGGCTACTTCCCGGCCCCGCCGGTCGACCACTTCGCCGACCTGCGCGCCGAGATGTCCCTGGAGCTCGAGCGGAACGGCCTCCAGGTCGAGCGCCAGCACCACGAGGTGGGCACTGCCGGTCAGGCCGAGATCAACTACAAGTTCAACACGCTGCTCGCCGCGGCCGACGACCTGATGCTCTTCAAGTACATCGTGAAGAACGTCGCCTGGCGCAACGGCAAGACCGCGACCTTCATGCCGAAGCCGATCTTCGGCGACAACGGCTCGGGCATGCACGTCCACCAGTCGCTGTGGCAGGGCGGCGTCCCGCTGTTCTACGACGAGCAGGGCTACGCGGGCCTCTCCGACATGGCCCGCTACTACATCGGCGGCATCCTCAAGCACGCACCGTCGCTGCTGGCCTTCACCAACCCGACGGTGAACTCGTACCACCGCCTGGTGCCCGGCTTCGAGGCCCCGGTCAACCTGGTCTACTCGCAGCGCAACCGCTCCGCCGCGATGCGCATCCCGATCACGGGCTCGAACCCGAAGGCCAAGCGCGTCGAGTTCCGCGCGCCGGACCCGTCGTCCAACCCGTACCTGGCCTTCTCCGCACTGCTGCTCGCCGGGCTCGACGGCGTGAAGAACAAGATCGAGCCGGCCGAGCCGATCGACAAGGACCTCTACGAGCTGGCCCCCGAGGAGCACGCGGGCGTCGCCCAGGTCCCGACCTCCCTTCCGGCGGTCCTCGACGCCCTCGAGGCGGACAACGAGTACCTGCAGGCGGGCGGCGTCTTCACCTCGGACCTGATCGAGACGTGGATCGACTACAAGCGCACCCACGAGATCGCCCCGATCCAGCTGCGCCCGCACCCGCACGAGTTCGAGCTGTACTTCGACCTCTAGAGATCACCGCGGGCCGGAGCGGGTCTCCGCTCCCCCGGGCCCCGTGCGCAGGCCGTCGGCCGTGCTCTTCCCTCACCGGAAGGCACGGCCGACGGCCGTTCGACACGCACCTCTGACGCGCGCGCCGCACACCCATACGCAGCCCTGACGCGCGAGACCGGCGCCGCGGTCGACGCCGCCCCTACCGTGTCCTCATGACGACTTCGCTCCCACAGGACGCACCCTCCGGCAGCACGGTGGCCCAGGGCTACGGACGTGAGGGTCACTGAGGCCGATCGCGGCATCCGTCGGGCCGTCTACACGCTGGGCCTTGCCGCTTCGGTACTGATCCTCTGCGGCTCCGTCTTCAACGCGGTCTGGGTTCTCGGAATCGGCGGATGGCTGATGGCCGCCGCGTTCGTGGTCGAATTGGTCTACAGACCCGGACGGCTGCCGGGCGATCGGTGAACCGCACCGCTGCGCCGTCCTGGACGAACGCAGCGCCCGGCACGGGGGGTCGAGCCTCCTCGCCGGGCGGACCTCGTCCGCTGTCGCTGATGACCGTGACGGCGAATTCCAGGAGAAGGGGCCGCTTTGATCCTCCTCATACCGGTGGTGTTCCTCGCTGCCGTCGCCTTGGTCCTGTTCCTCCTGGTCCGGAGTGTCGGAGCCGCCTTGCCGGGTGACAGGCACTGGACCGGATGGCGCCGTGCGGTGGTCGCCGCCGCCTTCGCCTGCGCGGCCACGGCCACGGCCGCCTACGCACTGGGAGCCATGGCTCTGATATCGACCGTGGCCGTGGCACAGGACGGCGGCGCGGACTCGGCTCCCTTTCCCTACGACCACCCGTGCAGAGCCCAGTTGGATGGTGCGGTGGACTACGAGGTCCAGTTCCTCACCCTGCGCACCGTGTGCGTCATGGAGGACGGCAGCCGCAGGGAGGTGGCGGACGTGTCACCGGGCGTCCGGGCGACGGCGGCGGCTTCGGCGGCCTGTGCCGCCGTGTCGGCGGGGATCGTTCTGGCCTCCGGAGCCTCACGAGGGCGCCCCGCTGGCAGCGGGCGACGCTAGGGGTCCGCTGACGGGGGGCTACGGCGGGCCGGCTCGCCCATCCGCCCATGCCGTCGCGGCCGCGCCCCGCGGTGCGGGTCCGGGGCCGCTGTCAGGTGCCATGATCTTCGCCATCCGGGCGAGCCCGGTCGCCGACCGGAGCCGGAGAGCCGTCGGGTGACGAGAAGCGGCGGCGGCCCACCCGCCGCGGCGGGACGGAGCGGACATGGCAGAGATACCCGAGTACTCGATGTACCACTTCTCTCAGGCCAACCCGGCCGGACCGGGCAGCACGGATGTTCCGGCGCTGCTGCGGCGGGTGGCGGACAGCATCGAGTCGATCGACGGGGCCGAGGTCTTCGACATCGTGTTCCGGCCGGACCCGGGCGACGGTCAGCCGACCATGACCGTCTACTACGACCGTTGATCGCTCTCCCGGTTGAAGCCGGGAGATTCCTGCCCACCTCGCGGTGGCGGGCTCGACGCGCTGTGCGCGCCTGACGACTGCCCTTCCGGCGGAGCGCCACGTCCGCTCGGCCGCCGCCGGGATGAGCGCGAGGGCCTGCGGTACAGGAGCACCGGCCAGGATCAGCGGTGCACCACCCCGCCCCGTGCTGGGGCAGGGTGACGGCAGGCCTTCGATCAGTCCTGTGTCCTGACACTCGTCCGGTGGTGTGAGCCGAGGCCGTCCGGTGTGCCCTCGATCCTGTCGGCGGCTTCGCTGACCCGTGGCCGGGGCCGATTCCGCATGTCCGCGGCGAGACCGTAGTCCGGCAGTGCGATGTTCCCGGCCCTGGCGAACTGTGCGGCGAGCAGGTTCCGCACCGGCCAGCGGGTCATCTGCCGCATGAAGAGGTCTCGCAGCCGGATACCGGAAGGGCCCATGGGCGCAAGCATCCTGGCGCCGCCCGGAGGGAGTTGCTGGGCCTGGCTCACGTACGGGCGCATCACCGCGTCGTAGCGGCGGAAGGCGACATAGGGGTCGCCCTCGGCGGCGGCGATCTCACCGGCCAGGACGTAGGCTCCGACCAGAGCGAGGCTGGTCCCGAGGCCGGTCAGCGGTGTCGCGCAGTATCCGGCGTCACCGAGCAGCGCCACGCGGCCGCGCGACCAGCTGTCGAGGCGGACCTGGCCGACGGAGTCGAAGAAGAAGTCCGGCGCGGTGCGCATCGCCCGCAGCAGGCGTGGGGTCTCCCAGCCGACGTGTGCGAAACGCCTTTCCACGAGCTCCTGTTGGCCGGCGACGTCCCGGCGGTCGTAGGCGAGCGGTGGCGAGCGGAAGCTCAATCCCGCCTTGATCTCGCCGGGGAGGCGGCCGGGCCGTGCGGAGACGACCAGCCCACCGGGCGCGTTGTGCATCAGGTACCAGCCGTCGAGGTCCAGGTCGTCGTGGACGGTGAACCACGTCGTGTAGACGTCGATCGGGTGGACGAAGTCCCGCTCCGGGCCGAAGGCCAGCGCACGCACCACGGAGTGCGGCCCGTCCGCGCCGACGACGAGCGCGAACCGGCGCGGCGCGGCCTTCTCGAAGGTGACGGTGACCGCGTCCGCGTCCTGATCGATCCCGGTGATGGTGTCGTCGAAGAGGTATTCCGTGTCCGGCAGGGTGGCCTCGTACAGCAGACGGGCGAGGTCGCCGCGCAGGATCTCGATCTCGGAGACGATCCCCTCACCGCCGAAGCTGTCGGCCGGCATCCGCGCGGTGGTCCGGCCGGCGTTGTCGACGAAGGCGAGGCCGCGCTGGTCCACGCTCTCCGCCCTGGCTCGGTCCATCAACCCCATCCGCTCGATCACGGTGCGGCCGGCGCCGCGCAGATCCACGGTCTGTCCGCCCGGCCGGGGTCCCCGCGCGCGTTCCACGACGGTGACCGAGAAGCCCCCCATGCGTAGCCAGTACGCCAGCGCGGGACCTGCGATGCCGGCACCGCAGACGAGTATCTCCTTGTTGGTCATGAGCGTGAAAATACGCCGTACGCATCGTGCTTCGCAAGCACTAGACCCTTGCCCAATAAGCCTGCTTGGCCATAGACGCACTAGTGCACTGGCGTTCCGGAGGCACTCGGGAACGCGCAATGCCCGAGTTGGCGGCTAGGATGGCGTCCATCCAGGTGCACTAGTGCGGAGGGTGTCGTGGGCGGACAGGCGGTACCGCGCTACAGCCAGATCGTCGCTGAACTGCGGCAACGGATCGACACGGGCGAACTCACGCCGGGCGATCGCGTGCCCTCGACCCGTGAGATCACCAGGCAGTGGGGCGTCGCAATGGCGACCGCGACCAAAGTGCTCGCCGAGTTGCGCCGCGAGGGCCTGGTCCGCGCCGTCCCAGGGGTCGGGACGGTCGTCGAGGCCCCCAGCCGCCCGGGACGCACCGCCCGCCCCGCGACCGCCCCGCGGCCGGTCAGGCCGCTCGAAGCGCCGTCGGTCCAGGGGGCGCTGACGCTGGAACGGATCGTCACCGCCGGTGTCACGGTCGCCGATGCGGAAGGGCTGGCCGCGGTCTCGATGCGCAGGGTCGCCGCCGAGCTCGGGGTGGCGACCATGTCGCTGTACCGACATGTGGCCGACAAGGAGGATCTGCTGACGCGGATGATGGACGCGGCGATCGGGGAGCGTCCGTTGCCAGCCGACCCGCCGGCAGGCTGGCGGGAGACGATCGAGTTCGCAGCCCGGCAGCTCTGGGGTGTGTTCCGCCACCACCTGTGGGTCGCTCCGGCCCTGTCGGTGACCCGCCCTCACATGATCGCGTCGGGACTGCCGTACAGCGAGTGGACTGTCTCCACCCTGCACGCGCACGGACTCGATCTGCAGAGCGCCTTCACCGCGCATCTCACGCTGCTCAACTACGTCCGCGGGGTCGCCGTCAACCTGGAGGCGGAGCGGGAGGCCGAGGCGCAAAGCGGCCTCGACACCGAGGAGTGGATGGACACCCAGGTGCCCGCGCTCCTGGCGGTTCTGGCAACCGGCCGGTTCCCCGCACTCTCCCGCCTCTCCGAGGTCGGTTACGACCTCGACCGCGACGCCCTCTTCGAGTTCGGCCTCCAGCGTCTCCTCGACGGTCTCGCCGCACTCCTCGACGAGCTTCCGCCGGCCGGACGGACAACCCGAGAGGCCGACTGACCGGGGCGCCGGAGGAAGCGGCCTCCGGATCGGTCCGCGCCTCGGGGCCGTGACGCCACGTCCGCCCCGGGCTCTCGTCCCGGCTTCGGAGCCGGCGAAGCGACCGGGACTCCCGCAAAAGGCACCGGCGTTCACGCCGGGACGACCGCGTCGCGTGGTCGGCCCCATCGGTCCACAACACGCACCTTGGGACACACCGGCAGTTCGGCCTCATCGACGGCCGAGTCGCAGCTGCCGTGGATCGTCACACCCGGCGGGTGTCTCCGGTGGGCCGGCCTCCGCCGCGGACACCGGCGTCCGGTGCTGTGGCAGGGTCGCGGCATGCCCTTCGATCACAACGACCACTATCACCGCCTGCTGTTGCGCCATGTGCCGCGGAACGCCGTCGCGGCTCTGGACGTGGGGTGCGGGACGGGACGGTTCGCGCGGCGGCTGGCCGGCCTCGGGATGGACGTCGATGCCGTCGATCCGTCCGCCGAGGTCATCGCGGAGGCACGCGCGCTGTCCCCGGACGCCAGGAGCCCGCGGTTCGCGCGGGCGGACATCAGGGAGATGGAACTGCCCAAGGGGCACTACGACTTCGTCTCGTGCCTGGCGAGCCTGCACCACATGCCGTTCGACACCGTCACCGCGCTGCGGGAATCGCTCGCACCAGGGGGCGTACTGGTGGTCCTCGGGTGCTATCCGGAAAGGACACCGGTCGACTGGGCCTGGAGCCTGGCGGCCGTTCCGGTCAACGCCGGCGCCCGGCTCGGTGTCGCCGTGGCCGAAAGGTTCCGCCCGGCTGACGCGACCGGGCGGACCGGAGCTCCGGTGCGGCCGCCCGTGACGGCCCTGGCCGACATCCGCCGCCAGGCGGCGGACCTGCTCCCCGGAGCACGTGTCCGGAGGCTGCTCTTCTGGCGTTTCCTGCTCGTCTTCTCCTGCTCGTCTTCCGCGACCACGATGAACTGAACGATGAACCGAACGTGAATTGCACTAGTACATAAAGCTGTTGTCAGTAGTGCATACGGCGGTTAGATTTGGCGGCATGACTGCCAAGGCCCCCTCCCCCACCACCCTCACCGGCCGCCATGTACGGCTCGAGCCGCTCACCGTGGACCATCTCCCGGACCTCTTCCTCGCGGGCGGTAACGACGAGGAGGTGTGGCGCTGGCTGGGCAGGCCCGCCCCGCGGACCGAGGCTGAGCTCGGGGAGACACTCCGCGAGGTGCTGGAGGGGGCGCGGCAGGGCCGGTACGTGCCGTTCGCCGTGATCCACCTCGGATCCGGCCGGGCCGCCGGCTGGACCGCGTACCTGGACGTCAGCGAGGAGGACGAACACCTCGAGATCGGCTGGACCTGGTACGGGCGGGCGTACTGGCGGACGGCGGTGAACACCGAGGCGAAGCTGCTGCTGCTGTCCCACGCCTTCGACGAACTCGGCATGGAACGCGTCCAGTTGAAGACCGACCACATGAACCGGCGCTCGCAGGACGCCATCGCGCGGCTCGGGGCGCGGCGGGAGGGTGTGCTGCGGCGGCACCGGCGGCGGCCGGACGGGACGTGGCGCGACAGTGTCTACTTCTCGCTCCTCGCCGACGAGTGGCAGGACACCAGGAAACGACTGGAGGCCAGGCTGTGACCGGCGGACCACGGGCGGACGCCCACGTACGATCGGGAAGTATGAAGATCACCGTTCAGGCATTGACGTACTTCCCCGTCAAGGGCTGCGCCGGAACGCCCGTGGCGTCGGCGCGTGTCGGCGTCATGGGGCTGGAGCACGACCGGACGTTCATGGTCGTCGACGCCGTCGACGGGACCTTCCGGAGCCAGCGGAAGACACCCGCCCTGGCAGCGATCCGGCCGGAGGTCCTCGACGGCGGGCGGGCGTTGCGGCTGAGCGCACAAGGGGTCGAGAGCCTGGTCGTACCGGTCGACCCGGAGGGCGAACCCCGGCCGGTGACCCTGTTCGACAGGGCGATCGGTCAGGTCCCGGATCAGGGCGAGGAGGCCGCCGAGTGGTTCTCCGACGTTCTCGGCAGCAAGTCGCGGCTGGTGCGGGTGCCCCGGGGCTTCGACCGGAACGGCTGGGGCGAGACCCCGGGGAAGATCGCTTTCGCGGACGCGCACGCCGTGCTCGTCGTGTCGCAGGCGTCGCTGGACGGGCTGAACGCGCGGATCGAGGCCGCCGGCGGGAAGCCGGTGCCGATGGACCGCTTCCGCGCCAACATCGTGCTGGACGGGTGCACGGAGCCCCACGAGGAGGACCTCATGCGGCGGCTGGAGGCCGGGAGCATGCAACTCGCCCACTCCGTGCGGGCGCTGCGCTGCTCGGTGGTGCTGGTGGACCAGCGCACGGGGTCGCGGGCCGGTCCGGAGCCGGTGCGCACGCTCGCGACGTACCGGCGGGAGCCCTCGTACGACAACAAGGTGAGCTTCGGCGCGAAGACGGCCGTGGTCCGCACGGGCACGGTGGCGGTCGGGGACAGGGTGAGTGTGGACCGGTACGGGAACGGGGCGCCGGATCCCCGGCGCCCCGCCTCCCCGTGAACCGGCCGGCTCAGCGGCCGTAGCGGATCAGCGCCCTGACCATCCGGCATGTGGTGTCGGACGGGGCGTGGACGCCGATGCGCTCGGCGGTCGCCCGTATCCGGCGGTTGTCGGCGGTGGCCGGGTGGTAGACGCCCGAGTCGAGCAGGGCGATCGTCAGGCGCATGGCCTTCAGCCGGCGGTTGTGGGACACGTACCACTCGCGCGGCTGTCCGGCCGGGAGCGGCTTCTTCCTGGGCGGGGTCAAGGGCTTCGTCGTGAGTGTGGCAACGGCCATCGGCAACCTCCTGGCGCGGTGGCGGGACCATCCCGAACTACTGTTCATTCTACCGGGGGGCACTGACAATTTCCCCTGGCCAGACGGTGTTTGAGCAGTCCGCGAGCGGTACCGTGGAGCGCATGGAGATCTGGATCAACCCCGCCTGTTCCAAGTGCCGCGGCGCGCTCGAACTGCTCGACGCGGAGGGCACCGAGTACACCGTGCGCCGCTACCTCGAGGACGTGCCGACCGAGGACGAGATCCGCGCGGTCCTCGAGCGCCTCGGCCTCGAGCCGTGGGACATCACGCGCACGGGCGAGGCCGTGGCGAAGGAGCTGGGCCTGGGGGACTGGCCGCGGGAGGCCGGTTCGCGCGACAGGTGGATCGCCGCGCTCTCACAGCACCCGAAGCTCATCCAGCGCCCGATCATCACGGCGGAGGACGGCACCGCCGTGGTGGCTCGTACGGACGAGGCGGTCCGGGACGCGATGACGCGCCGCTGACCGGCCACGGCACGCTTCGCGCTCCGGGAGGACGTCAGCGCCCGTCCGTGCCGGCCCGCTTGGTCGTCGCGAGCGCGATCCGGTTCCAGGTGTTGATGGTGAGGATCAGAGCCAGGAGCCGGGCCAGTTCACGGTCGTCGAAGTGGCGGGCGGCCTGCGCGTAGACGTCGTCCGTCAGACCGCCGTCGGCGATCAGCGTCACCGACTCGGTCAGGGCGAGGGCGGCCTGTTCCTTCTCCGTGAAGAAGTGGGGGGCCTCGCGCCAGACCGCCGTCATGTGCAGGCGCTCCTCGCTCTCCCCCGCCTTGCGGGCGTCGGCCGTGTGCATATGGAGGCAGTAGGCGCAGCGGTTGAGCTGTGAGGAGCGGATCTGGACCAGTTCGACGAGTACCGGGTCCAGGCCCTCGCGGGCCGCCGCGTCGAGACCGATCACGGCCCGGAACGCCTTCGGGGCGGCCTTGGCGAAGTCGATGCGGGCGGGGGCCCGGTGCGGGGTTCCGGTCTCGTGCGGGGTTCCGGTCTCGTGCGGGGTTCCGGTCTCGTGGGGGGTTCCGGTCTCGTGGGGTGTCACGGTCTCGTGCGGTGTCTGCGTCGTCGTCATGGAAAAAAATCTAGGAGCCGGAGCGACCGGTTGTAGGGTGCATTTCCGTGGCGGAATCATGGGTCAATTTCGCGGAGCGACTGGGTTCCGATCTGCATCTGGAGCTGACCGGAACCGGTGGCCGGCGGGCCGCACTGATACGGGCACTGCGTGAGGCCGTACGGAGCGGGCGGCTGGCTCCCGGTGCTCGGCTGCCGCCGTACCGTTCACTGGCGGCCGACCTCGGGATCGCCCGGAACACCGTCGCCGACGCGTACGCAGAGCTGGTCGCCGAGGGCTGGCTCACCGCGCGTCAGGGCTCGGGGACCCGCGTCGCCGAGCGGGCCGCGCCGGTGGCGTCCGCCCCCACGAGGCGCCCGCCCGCGAAGCCGGTCCGGCCCCTGCACGACCTGGTGCAGGGACAGCCGGACCCGTCCGCCTTTCCGCGCGCGGCGTGGCTGGCCTCGGCGCGCCGGGCGTTGACCGCCGCACCGCACGACGCGTTCGGGCCCGGGGATCCACGCGGGCGGCCGGAGTTGCGGGAGGCGCTGGCCGGCTATCTGGCACGGGCGCGCGGGGTGCGGACCGAGCCGAGCCGGATCGTGCTCTGCTCGGGGACCGCGCACGCGCTGCGCCTGCTGGCGGCGGTCGTGGGCGGGCGGTGGGCGGTGGAGGCGTACGGCCTGCCCTTCCACCGCGGTCTGCTCGCGGACGCGGGGGTGAGCTCCGTGCCGCTGACCGTCGACGAGGAGGGCGCGGACACGGGCGGGCTGGGCCGGGAGGCCGCCGTACTCCTCACTCCCGCGCACCAGTTCCCCACGGGCGGACCGCTGAGCCCGTCCAGGCGTGCCGCCGTGGTGGACTGGGCGCGGTCGACGGGTGGCACGGTGCTGGAGGACGACTACGACGGCGAGTTCCGTTACGACCGGCAGCCGGTCGGCGCCGTACAGGGCCTGGACCCGGACAGCGTGGTGTTCATGGGGTCGGTGAGCAAGAGCCTGTCCCCCGCGCTGCGGATCGGCTGGATGGTGCTGCCGGGACGGCTGGTGGACGACGTGGTGGCGGCGAAGGGCGAACGGGAGCAGTTCTCGAGCGCCACGGAGCAGCTGACGCTCGCGGACTTCATCGCCTGCGGCGGGTACGACCGGCATGTGCGCGGGATGCGGCAGCGGTACCGGCGGCGACGCGACCGGCTGGCCTCCGTGCTCGCACAACGTGCGCCGCAGGTAAAGGTGTCGGGCATCGCGGCGGGGCTGCACGCCGTTCTGGAGCTTCCGGCGGGGACCGAGCGGACCGTGGTCAAGGCGGCGGCGTGGCAGGGGCTCGCGCTGGAGGGGCTGGCCGGCTACCGGCATCCGGCGGCGGGCGGCCGGGGCGGGGACGGTCTGGTGGTCGGGTACGCGACGCCGCCGGAGCATCTGTACGGGGACGCGCTGGACGCGCTGTGCCGGGCGCTGCCCGCTCCCGACAGTCCCGGAGCCCCGTCCCCCGCTCCCACTTCCGCTCCCTCCTCCGACAGCACGAAGCCGTGAGGCCGGAAAGCCCGGCACCTTGACGAACGTTGAGGAAGAAGGCGGCGGGGCGGATGAGCAGTGGGCCGCGGCCACTCGTATGTAGAGGCACAAGGAACCATCCGGCCGCCCCCGCGGCCGGGGACAGGAGCCCTTACGTGTCACGCAAGAAGACCCTCAGCGGCAGGAAGAAGATCGCTCTCCTCGTCGGCGCCGCGGCCATGGCCGGCGGCACCGCGATCGCCATGACCGGGACGAGCAATGCGTCTGTCGCCTGCGACGGGCTCGCCCAGGCGGTCCGCAACAACGAGAACTTCATCGCCGGTCAACAGGCGTCCCCGGACGCCCAGTCGGCGGCCCGCATCGCCAACCGGGAGGCGGTGATCACGCAGATCAGGGTCCAGCAGAAGGCGGCCGGCTGTGACGCGGGCGGGGACGGAGGCGGCGGCGGTGACGGCGGCCAGGCGGCCGCGCCCCCGGCGGGCGACCAGGTGGGCGGCGAGACCGGCGACCAGGCCGGCGAGGACGCGGGTGCGGGTGCGGGTGCGGGTGCGGGTGCGGGCCAGGGTACGGGCGACGCGGGCCGGGGCGAAGAGGCCGGTCAGGGAGACGAAGCCGGTCAGGGCGCGGGTGGCGGCGGCGCCGCGGGCGAGGTCGTCTGCGCCGGTTCGACCGTGACGCTCTCCGGGGAGGGCGGCGCCCCTGCCGCCTCCAGCAGCGAGTTCCCCGTCGGAACGCAGCTCAAGGTCACCAACCTGGACAACGACAAGTCCACGACCGTCGAGGTCACCTCGGTCTCCGGCAGTTGCGCCCTGCTGAACAACGCGGCCTTCGAGCAGGTCCGCGAGGCGGGCAAGTTCCTGATCCGCAACGCGCGCATCGAGCGCGTCGGCTGACCGGCCCCGGCCGCCGGATCCCGGAACGGACGCCGTGGCCGCTCCCCTTCCACTGTCCCAGGAGGAGCATTCGCCGCCGGGCCGCACACCCGGCGGCGGCCACGCCGTCGTCCCGCCCGGACGGCCGCCCCCGGACGCCGTAGCCGCAGACAGCCGTGATGCCCCCGCCGGCCCTGCGGCTACGGCCCCTTCCCGACCGTCCCGCTACGGGGCCGTGCCCGCCAGCACCTGCTCCGCCTCCGCGAGGATCTCCGTGAGCCGCACCCCGAAGCGGATGTCGCAGTCGTGCGGCTGCCCCGTGCGTACCGCCTCGAGCAGCGCGTCCACCGCCCTGCGGAACGAGTCGACGGGGTCGCCCCAGCCCTCCGGCAGCTCTGCCCTCCCGTGCTCGCCCAGCAGCACGAGGCTGGTGCCCGCCGCCTTGCCCGGCGCGCCCAGCCCGAGCGTCACCGTGCTCGACGCGCCGGAGTCGTGACGCAGCACCAGGTGCACGGTGCCCGCCGGGCCCCGCCCGGCCGACAGCGTTGTCACATCGCCGAGGACCGGGATCAGGGCCGAGAGCGCGTGCGGGCCGACGTCCCAGAGGCCACCCTTCTCACGACGCCACGGCGACGCCGCGAACGGGCTGTCCGAGTCATCCGCGTACAGCGAACCGAGCCACTGCGCGTGCCCCGTGAACCATCCGCCCGACGCGGCCTGTTCCGCCACCCACGGGGCCGTGTCCGCGGCGAACCGCAACGTGCAGAAGACCACGGAGGCCACCGCCGCGTCGTGGGCGGCGTCGGCGCCCGCCCGCGCCGCGGCGACGCTCGTGGCCACCGGCTTGTCCAGCAGAAGATGACATCCCGCCGCCGCGGCCCTGGCCGCCAGCGGGGCCTGGACGTCCGGCGGCAGCGCGAAGGCGACCGCGTCGCTGACCGCGAACAGGGCGTCGATGCCCTCGTCCCCGGTGAACGCGGCCGTGCCATGCGCGTCGGCCAGCGCCGCGGCCGCCTCCGGCCGCCTCCCCCACACCCCGCTGAACACGACATCCGGGTGCCCGGCCAGCGCCGGTGCCTGCGTCATCCCGGCCCACGGCCCGGCGCCGAGGAGCCCGATACGCGGCTGCTGCGTCTGCTTCTTCATGCGCACCAGTGTGCACGGCGGCGAGAACGGGGAGAACGCGTCGCGGCACAAGGATGTGTCGCATGTCTCGGGACGTCCCGGCACTCCGGTGCACGGGCCCCTGCGAGGGCATCCGTCGAGCCTGCGGCACGAGCGGGACCGGGACTCGGCGGGCACCGCCAGAGCGCTCGCCACCAGCGGTTACGGGCCGCCGGCCGTGGCCGGGACCGCCGGCTTCGCCGCGTGGCCGGGCGCGCGGGGGGCGGCCCGCGGGGCTCGACCGGCGGGCCGGGTCGTGACCGGCCGGTATGGCGCGTAACGCGGGGTTCACAAATGGGCAACGGCCGGGAAATCGCGGATTGCCAAGCTGCGCGGCATACCGCTGCACCCGCAAAGGATGAGACCCCGTGACCTTCAAGGCTGAGTACATCTGGATCGACGGCACCGAGCCGACCGCCAAGCTTCGCTCGAAGACGAAGATCATGACGGGCTCCGCCGCCGCCCTCGCCGACCTGCCCATCTGGGGCTTCGACGGGTCCAGCACCAACCAGGCGAAGGGCCACGCCTCCGACCGTGTCCTCAAGCCGGTCTTCACCTGCCCCGACCCGATCCGCGGCGGCGACGACATCCTGGTGCTGTGCGAGGTCCTCAACACGGACATGACCCCGCACGACTCCAACACGCGTGCCGAGCTGGCCGAGGTGTACGGGCGGTTCGCCGCGCAGGAGCCGATCTTCGGCATCGAGCAGGAGTACACCTTCTTCAAGGGTTCCCGCCCGCTCGGCTTCCCCGAAGGTGGCTTCCCGGCAGCGCAGGGCGGCTACTACTGCGGTGTCGGCGCCGACGAGATCTTCGGCCGTGACGTCGTGGAGGCGCACCTCGAGAACTGCCTCCAGGCGGGCCTCGGGATCTCCGGCATCAACGCCGAGGTCATGCCCGGTCAGTGGGAGTTCCAGGTCGGCCCGCTCGCGCCGCTCGAGGTCGCGGACCAGCTGTGGGTGGCCCGCTGGCTGCTCTACCGCACCGCGGAGGACTTCGAGATCTCCGCGACGCTGGACCCGAAGCCGGTGAAGGGCGACTGGAACGGCGCGGGCGCGCACACCAACTTCTCCACGCGGGCGATGCGCGAGGGCTACGAGGCGATCATCACCGCGTGCGAGTCGCTCGGCGAGGGCTCCAAGCCGCTCGACCACGTCAAGAACTACGGCGCGGGCATCGACGACCGTCTGACCGGTCTGCACGAGACCGCCCCGTGGAACGAGTACAGCTACGGCGTCTCCGACCGCGGCGCCTCCGTCCGTATCCCGTGGCAGGTCGAGCAGGACGGCAAGGGCTACATCGAGGACCGCCGCCCCAACGCCAACGTCGACCCGTACGTGGTGACCCGCCTGCTGGTGGACACCTGCTGCTCGGCGCTGGAGAAGGCCGGCCAGGTCTGAGCGCACCGGTCCTGATCAGGAGGGCGTCCGCCGTGACGGCGGGCGCCCTCCTGTCGCTCCGGGTCACGACCCCCGTGGGGGCGGCCGACGTGCACGTGCGGGTGGCGGTGGCGGCGTCGTGGGGATCATGGCGCATCCGCACCGGGTCCACACCCGTGACCAGCTGGTCACCACGGTGTGGGGTCACGGGCATGTGGGCGACGGCCGCACCGTCGACGTCCATGTGGCGCGGCTGCGCCGCAAGCTGGGCGGCGAGCACCGCCGCACGATCCGGACCGTGCGGCGGGTCGGCTACAAGTACACGCCCTGGCCGTGCCGTTCGGGCAGGGAGCGTGACCTGGCCTTCGACGCGGCGCCGAGCGCGATGTCGAAGGCCAGGAACACCAGCAGACTGATGCCGAGCATCGGTACGAACCAGCCGGCCAAGGCCGTCGCCGCGGCGACCGGCAGCAGTACGGTCACCGGCACCTTCCGCCACGCTCCGCGCGGCACCGGTCGGCCCGGGCCGAGCCTGTGTTCCTTCGTCGGGCGGCGCAGCCACCACATCCGGTAGCCCCACACGACGAGCAGGATCAGGGCGGCCGTCAGGGCGGCCAGCGCGAGCTGGTTGGGCAGGCCGAAGAGCACACCCATGTGGCCGTCGATGCCGTAACGGGTCAGTTTGGCGAGCAACGGGTAGTCGTCGAAGCGCAGTTCGTCGACAACGCGGCCGTCGGCGGGATCGACGGCGACCGAGTCGAGGTGGACCGGGTACTGGGTGTCGGTCTCCTGGACGACGTATCCCTTGCCGTCGGCCGGCAGGGTCACGGCGAGTCTGCCGTCCACGCCTGAGCCGCGGGCGGCGGCCACGGCGGCGTCGATGCCGACGTCCGTGCCCCGGTGCTCCGTGCCGTGGCCGCTGCCGCCGTGGCCCTCGTGTTCGTCCCCGCCGCCGGCGTCCGCCCCGAGCGCGGCGGAGACGGTGGGGGTGGCTCCGCCGAGCTGGTCCTGCACGGCGCCGATGTTCTCGCCCGCGTAGCGGGACCAGGTCAGGCCGGTGGCCGAGAGCAGGACCAGGCCGGTGACCGTCCACAGGCCGACGGTGCCGTGCCACGACAGGGTCCTGCGGCGGCCCTTCGTGCCGCGCTCGGGTAGGAACAGGGCCCGCTTGGTACGCCGTCGGCGTCCGGCCCAGAGCATGAGTCCGCCGAGTGCGACGACCCACAGCCAGCTGGCGGCCAGTTCGCTGTAGTGCCGCCCGAAGTCGCCGAGATGCAGGTCGCGGTGGAGTTCGTCGAGCCACGCCCGCAGCGGGAGTGCGCCGGAGCTGCCGTACGAGGGGAGCTGCCCCCGTATGTCGGCGGTGTACGGGTCGACGAAGACGGCGAGGGATCTGTCCTGCGCCACGCCGGGGTCGCTCATCAGGACGCGGGTGGTCGCCCCGTCCTCGTACGACGGCCACACGGCGGTGACGGTGCCGTCGGGGTTCGCCGCGCGGGCGGCGTCGACCTGCCATTCGAGCGGGAGGGCGGGACCGGAGACGGGAGCGGTGAGTTGATGGCGGTAGACGAACTTCTCCGCCTGGAACGACAGCGAGTAGAGCAGACCGCTGACGGCGGCGACGAGGAGCAGCGGGGCGATCAGCAGCCCCGCGTAGAAGTGGAGCCGCAGCACGAGCGGGCGCAGCGCGCCGCGGGTTGCGGCGGGTTCGGCCGGGGCGGTGGCGGCGGTCTTCTCCGCCGTGCCCTGGTCGGGGGCGTCGATGGACATGGGGGTCCTCGGAGTTGGTGTGTCGACATGGGGAAGGCGGCCCCCGGTCGGACAGCAGCGGCTCCGGGGACCATGGCGCGGTGGAGGGCCGGCGCGGGCGGCCCGCGGCGGACGACGGTGTGGGCGAGCGGTACGCCGGGCGCGAAGTGCGGCCGGGTGGCCGGGCGGGGTGCGGGGACCGTCTCCGGAAGGCGTACGACGGTGGTGAGCAGCAGTCGCAGTGGGGTGAACGCGAAGGAGAGCGCGCTGCGCGCGAGGCGGAAGAACGCGGCCTCGCCGTGCGCCAGCCACAGCGCGCAGCCTGCGGCGGCGGCGAGGTGCACGGTGAGCATGCCGGTGTCGGTGACGGCGTCCGGGGGCGTCTGCTGGTGTCCGTGGTGGGCGGCGCTCTGTCCGCCGCCCGCGAAGATCAGATGCAGGGCTCCTTGTACGGCGAGCATTCCGGCGCCGATGGAACGGGCGCCGCAGCGGCGGCCCGCCGCGAGCCAGCCCGCGCCCGCGGTCACTCCGAGCGCGGTGAGCAGGGCCGTGGGAGGTATGTGATGCGCGGACAGGGACGAATGCCCCATAGCGGCAAGGGTGACCGAAACCGCCGCGAAGAGTGCGGCCCGCAGGGCGCGCATCGGCGACCGGGCATCCGTCATCGTCGGCACATGCTGCCAGCTCGGGGCCGGGTCCGGGAGAGTGACCGCGGGTACGGGACGTTCTCCCGGCAGCAGAACCGCTGTCGTCGGCGCGAGCCCGTGGGGCAGAGTCGTGATCATGAAACTTCTGATTCTGGGCGGTACGGAGTTCGCGGGGCGCGCGGTCACGGAGGCGGCGCTCGCCCGCGGGTGGGACGTGACGGTCTTCCACAGGGGACGGCACGCGGCACCGGCCGGCGTGGCCGTACGGACCGGCGACCGCACCGCGGAAGGCGGGCTGGCGGCGCTGGCCGAGGGCGAGTGGGACGTCGTCGTCGACACCTGGTCGGGCGCCCCGTCGGCGGTGCGGGACACGGCACGGCTTCTCGCGGGCCGGGCCGGACGGTACGTCTACGTCTCCAGCTGCTCGGTGTACGTGTGGCCGCCGGCGGCCGGGTACGACGAGAGCACGGCCACCGTGCCCAGTTCGCCGGACGCCGGGGAGGTGCCGTACGCCGAGGCCAAACGGGGCGGTGAGCTCGCGGTGCTGGACGCGTTCGGGGACGCGCGTTCCCTGCTGGTGCGCTCGGGACTGATCCTCGGGCCGTGGGAGAACATCGGACGGCTGCCGTGGTGGCTCGGGCGGATCGCCCGCGGCGGTGACGTACTCGCGCCGGGACAGCGGGAGACGCCGCTGCAGTACGTCGACGTCCGCGATCTCGCCGAGTGGATGCTCGACGCGGCGGAGGCCGGGCGCGGCGGCCCGTACAACGTAGTGAGCGAGCCGGGTCACACGACGACGGGTGAACTCCTCGACGCCTGCGTCGCGGTGACGGGTTCGTCGGCGCGGCTGAGGTGGACGCCTGCCGAAACCATCCTGGCGGCGGGGGTGGAGCCGTGGTCCGATCTGCCGATCTGGGTGCCGCCGACGCAGGAGGGGTACGGCGCACTGCACGGGGTGGGCGTGGAGCGCGCGCTGGCGGCCGGCCTGCGGTGCCGCCCCGTCGGGGACACGGTCCGCGACACGTGGGCCTGGCTCACGGCGCTGGGCGGCGCGGCGCCGCAGCGGCCCGATCGCGCGAAGGTGGGGCTGTCACCGGAGGTGGAGGAGCGGTTGCTCGGCAAGGGGTGACACGGGCTGACGCCCCGCGCCCAGCCGTCGGTTCCGTGCCGCGGGCGGCGGCGGGTGTACTCAGATACACCCCTGGTCCGGTGCCGGGCACCAGTGCGTTTCGCGGGCGACGCCCGAGACACTGGTGATCGAGACCGGAGGACGAGGGGGACTTGTAGATGATCGAGAAGGTTCACGGCGCGGTGGTGGCCGGCGCGCGGGGGCTGGGGCTGGCCCTGATGGGACTGATCGGATCCGTCGTGCTCTTCACCCTGGCGACGGTGTCGATCGCCCTGATACCGGTCGGCGTCGGCGTGTTCACCACCCCCTGGGTGATGACGCTGGTGCGGGCGCATGCGGGCCGCAGACGGCTGCTGGCGGCGCGGTGGTCCGAGGTCCGCATCCCGGTCCGCTACCGGCACTTCCCCGGACGGCCCCTCACGGGGGTCGCCGGCCGGGTCGAGCGCTGTTCCCGGATGCTGAAGGACCCGGCGACCTGGCGGGACATGCAGTGGCTGCTCACGGACATGACGGGTGGCGCGGTCCTCGCGATCCTCGCTCCGGCGCTGATCCTGGAGGGCGTCTTCGGGCTGCTGCTCGCGGCGGGGCTGTGGAAGCCGATCGTCGAGGCACAGGGCACCTACTGGTACACGTTCCTGCCGGTCACGGACGGCGGCTCGGCCCGTCTGGCCGCCCTGCTCGGCGCCGCCTGGATGATCGTGGCGCTGCACGTCAACCCCGCCCTCGTACGCGGCCACTTCAGGCTCGCCGGCGCGGTCCTCGCCCCGAACCGGCAGGAGGAGCTGGAGCAGCGCATCGACCGGCTGACAGAGACCCGGCACGACGCGGTGGACTCGTCGGCGGCCGAACTACGCCGCATCGAACGGGACCTGCACGACGGGGCCCAGGCGCGGCTGGTCGCGGTGGGGATGAGCCTCGGAACCGTGGAGGCGCTGATCGAGAAGGACCCCGCACAGGCGAAGGAGCTGATCGCCAAGGCCCGCGAGTCGTCCGCGGAGGCGCTGACGGAACTGCGGGACCTGGTGCGGGGGATCCATCCGCCGGTACTGGCCGAGCGCGGCCTGGGCGACGCGGTGAAGGCGCTGGCGCTGCGGCTGCCCGTGCCGGCCGAGGTGGAGGTGGAGCTGCCGGGCCGGGTCGACGCGCCGGTGGAGTCGGCGGCGTACTTCGCGGTGAGCGAGTCGCTCACCAACGCGGTCAAGCACTCGGGTGCCGACCGCGTCTGGGTGGACATCACGTACGCGGAGGGCTCGCTGCGCATCGCGGTGACCGACAACGGCAGGGGCGGGGCGGTGATCGGGGCGGGGTCCGGCCTGAGCGGTGTCGAACGGCGGCTCGGTACATTCGACGGAGTCCTGGCCGTCGGCAGCCCCGCGGGCGGTCCCACCATGGTCACCATGGAGATCCCTTGCGAGTTGTACTAGCCGAGGACCTGTTCCTGCTGCGGGACGGCCTGGTCCGCATGCTCGAGGCGTTCGGCTGCGAGATCCTGGCCGCCGTGGAGAGCGGTCCCGAACTCAGCCGGGCACTGGCCGAGTTGGATCCGGACGTCGCCGTCGTCGACGTCCGGCTCCCGCCGTCGCACACGGACGAGGGTCTGCAGTGCGCGCTCGCGGCGCGGCGGGCGAGACCCGGCCTGCCGGTGCTGGTGCTGTCGCAGCACGTGGAGCAGTTGTACGCACGGGAGTTGCTGGCCGACGGGCGCGGCGGGGTCGGCTATCTGCTGAAGGACCGGGTCTTCGACGCGGAGCAGTTCGTCGACGCGGTGCGCAGGGTGGCGGCGGGCGGCACGGCCATGGACCCGCAGGTGATCTCGCAGCTCCTGTCGCGGCGTTCGCAGGACAAGCCGATGGACGGCCTGACACCGCGTGAGCTGGAGGTCATGGAACTGGTGGCCGAGGGGCGCTCGAACGCGGCGATCGCGGAGCGGCTGGTGGTGACCGAGCGGGCGGTGGCCAAGCACACCTCGAACATCTTCGCCAAGCTGGACCTGCCGGTCTCCGACGACGACAACCGCCGGGTGCTCGCGGTGCTCGCCTACCTCGACCACGGGCGGGCTACGCGGGCCTGAGCGACGGGGGCCCGTCTCCGTCGGGGTCCGAGAAGGTTCGGCGCCCGAAGTCCTCTGCGATTCACGCGACTCCCGTGACTTCCGTGACTGCCGTGACTTCCGTGACTTCCGTGACTGCCGTGACTTCCGCACATGACTGAACACCTGAGAGACGGTGTCCGTATGGAACGGCGCGTACTTCCCTCCCCCGGGATTGGAGTTCCATGGGACGCACATCGAGAAAACGCTCAACGCTGGCAAACCGGGCGATCGCTGCCTCGGCTGCCCTTCTTCTGGGCGGGGGTGGGCTGGTGGCAGCCAATTTCTACGCTTCCGCCCATGAAGGATGGGGCGGCGACGGTGAACGGAGCCGGCCGAGAACCCAGAGCGCCGGGCAGCCGGTCTCCACCATCGACTGTCCGGAGGTCGTCAATTCCATCAAGGACATACCCGACGACCAGCGGTACGCCGTCGACCGCGAACTTGCCACTCTGGACAACCAGATCACCACGTACTACCAGCGGTTCGCCGACAACAGGGAGCGGGTCCAGAACGACCGCGGCTTCGCGCAGAACCAGCTGCTGAACCCTTTGAAGAACGAACGACTGGTGATCATCCAGCGGATCGTCGCGCTGATCGACCGCTCTGCCGCACGCCCCCAGGGGCTGGAGGAGACGGCGCCGTGCACGCTGCGCGGCGACGACAACGATCAGAACAACGACGGCGGCCAGAACGGCGACGGTCAGAACGACGGCCAGGACGGTGGTCAGGACGACGGCCGGAACAACGACGGCGGCCAGGACCAGGGCCAGGGCCAGGACGGCGGGGACCAGGGCGACGGCAACGGCGGGAACGGGAACAACGGAGGCCAGGCCGGCAACGGCCCCGTGGCCGACGACTTCGTCGAGATCGAGTCCGTCCAGCCGAACGTCGACAGGCCGCGCAAGCGGCGAGGCGCCTCGCGCGGCACCTTCACCACCAACTGCGGCGTGAACGAGAACGGCCTGTTCAACTCCGACAACGTCATCGCCGCCCCCGGCGTGAGCAACGGCGCCCACCACATGCACGACTACGTGGGCAACCAGGCCAACAACGCCTTCGCCGCCGACGACGACCTCGCGAACGGAGACACCACCTGCAACAACCAGGGCGACAAGTCGACCTACTACTGGCCCGTGCTGCGCGTGCAGAACGGCCAGAACGAGTTCGACGCCGGCGCGGACGGCGGCGGCAACGACCAGAACGTCGGTGAGATCCAGACGCCTACCGAGGTCACGCTGAGGTTCGAGGGCAATCCGCGGAGCAAGGTCACCGCGATGCCGAAGTTCCTCCGCATCATCACCGGTGACGCCAAGTCGTTCACCAACGGTGACGCGAACGCCAACGCGTCCTGGAGCTGCACCGGATTCGAGGACCGGCAGCTGAAGGACAAGTACCCGATCTGCCCCGAGGGCAGCCAGGTGGTACGGAGCTTCAAATTCCAGAGCTGCTGGGACGGACAGAACACCGACAGCGCGAACCACCGCACCCATGTCTCCTTCGCCGAGGAGGACGGCAGCTGCCCGAACGGCTTCCGGGCCATCCCGCAGCTCGTGCAGCGGATCGTCTACGACGTGCCGCCGCCGGTCTTCGAGGGGGACAACGCCTCGACCTTCGCGGTCGACTCGTTCCCGGAGCAGCTGCACAAGCCGATCACGGACCACGGTGACTTCATCAACGTCTTCGACGACAACCTGATGGACCGGATGGTGGACTGCATCAACGACGGCCGCCGTTGTCAGTGACCCGCTGAACCGCGAGAGGCCGGGCCGGCCCGGGGAGTCCCCCGGGCCGGCCCGGCCTGCTCGTGTCTGCGGACGGAGCGGCGCTGCCTCTCGCGGTCCGGTCCGGGGAGCGCCCGGACCGGACCGGTGGTGGTCGTGACGGTGGTGGTGGTCGTGACGGTGGTGCCGGCGCGGGGGTGGGCCGGTTCCCGTTCCGCGCGCCGTGCTACTCGTGGCGGGCCGGCTCCTCAATGCCCTTCGTGGCCGCCGTGGCTTTCGTGGCCTTCGCGACCGGTGTCCTCGCCGTTGCCCTCGCCGGATCCGTGCCGCGCCCCGGTCTCCACCTCGCCGCCGAGCCGGCCGCGCAGTGCCTCCACCACCCTCTCGTCGCCGACCGCGACCCACTTGCGCCCGACCAAATACGTGCCGCCGTAGTCGTTGGCCTCGTTGATCCACTCGCGCTGACCGCGGTCGGTGGCGAACGTCGCCAGGACGTACCTGCCGTCGTCGGTACGGCAATTCGCCTGGCGCAGTTCCTCCGCGTCCGTCTGGATGTTCGGTTCACAGTCGGCCCGCCGCGCGAGGTCCTCCAGGCTGCCGGTCGCCGTTCTCGGCGCCTTCGCGCCCTTGTCGGCCGCGACACGCCCGTCGCCGTCGTCACCGAAGCCGCAGGCCGCCGCCAGGGCGAGGACCACAACTGCCAGTCCTGTCCGGGCCGCCCGCCACGTGCTCGTACTCGTACTCGTCCGCATCCGGCCATGGTGCCTTCCCGGCCCCTCTGCGCGCGGCCGAACCACGGGTAACGTGCGCTCCGCACGCAGCCGTTGTCGCCCCAGCAACATGGAGGAGCGCTGATGCACGAGCTGTCGAGACGTACTCTCCTGGGAACCGCCGGAGCGTTGGGAGCCGGGGCGCTGGTCGCCGGGCAGAGCCCCGCGGTCGCCCTGCCCGCCCCGGCCCGGCCGCCCGGGGGCACGCGCACCGAACCCGCCGAACCCTCCGGCGGATCCGCCACAGGACCCGTCACCGGACCCGCCACCGGACCCGCCCTCGCAGCCCTGCGCCGCCTGCTGCCCGACCACGCGGACCAGTTCCGCCTCACCCTGGTCACCGGCGCCGAACGTTTCCGCGTATCCGGCTCCACCGGCCGCATCGAGGTCGCCGGCACCGGCCCGGTGGCCCTGCTGACAGGGGTGCACTGGTACCTCAAGTACGTCTGCCGGGCCCACATCTCGTGGTCCGGCTCGCAGCTCGACCTGCCGCACCGGCTGCCCGCTCCCCGCCGTCCGCTGGAGCGGAGCGCGACCGTCCCGCACCGGTTCGCGTACAACGACACCCACGACGGCTACACCGCCCCCTACGCCGACTGGCCGCGCTGGGAACGGCACATCGACGTCCTCGCCCTGCACGGCTGCAACGAGATCCTGGTGACGCCCGGCCAGGAAGCTGTCTACCACCGGCTTCTCATGGACTTCGGCTACTCGGACACCGAGGCCCGCACCTGGCTGCCCGCGCCCTCGCACCAGCCCTGGTGGCTGCTCCAGAACATGAGCGAGTACGGCGGGCCCCTGTCGCCCGCCCTGATCGAACGGCGCACCGCCCTCGGCCGGCGCATCACCGACCGGATGCGCGAACTGGGCATGCACCCCGTCCTGCCGGGCTATTTCGGAACCGTCCCCGACGGCTTCGTCGCCCGCAACCCGGGCGACGCGCGGGTGATCGGGCAGGGCGGCTGGAACGGGCTGCGCCGCCCCGACTGGCTCGACCCCCGCACCCGGGCGTTCGCCGACGTCGCCGCCGCCTTCTACCGGCACCAGCAGGAGCTGTTCGGCGGGATCGACCACTTCAAGATGGACCTGCTGCACGAGGGCGGCACGGCCGGTGACGTACCCGTGCCGGACGCCGCCCGCGCGGTGGAGACCTCACTGCGCGCGGCCCGCCCCGACGCGACCTGGGTGATCCTCGGCTGGCAGGCCAACCCGCGTCCGGCGCTGCTCAACGCCATCGACACCTCCAAGGTGCTCATCGTCGACGGCCTCTCCGACCTGGACTCCGTCACCGACCGGGAGACGGAGTGGGGCGGCACCCCGTACGCGTTCGGCACCATCCCGAACTTCGGCGGCCGCACGACGATCGGCGCGAACACCGACCGTTGGACGGAGAAGTTCACCGCCTGGCGCGACAAGCCCGGCAGCGCGCTGGTGGGCACCGCGTACATGCCGGAGGCCGCGGAGCGCGACCCGGCGGCGCTGGAACTGTTCAGCGAGCTGGCCTGGCGCGAGGAGAAGACCGACCGGGACGCCTGGTTCGCCGGGTACGCGGACTTCCGCTACGGCGCCGAGGACCGTTCGGCACGCGCCGCGTTCGCCGCGCTCGCCACGACCGCGTACAGCCTGACCAGCACCGACGGCCGCCCCCACCACTCACTGTTCGGCCGCCGTCCGTCACTCACCACGTCCATCGGCACGGCCTTCGATCCGGCCGGTTTCGACCGGGCGTTCGCCGCGCTGCTCGGCGTTCGGCCGTCGCTGCGCGACTCGGACGCCTACCGCCACGATCTGACCGACCTGGCCCGCCAGGCACTCGCCAACCGCTCCCGCACGCTGCAGTTGCCTCTGCGGGCCGCGTACGTCGACAAGGACACCGAGACCTTCCGGGCGATCACCGCGCTGTGGCTGAAGCTGATGCGGCTGAGCGACACCATGGCCGGTTGCCACCGTTCCTTCCTGCTCGGTCCCTGGCTCGAGGACGCCAAGCGGCTCGCCACCGACCCGGAGGAGGCGGTCGAACTGGAGCGCACCGCCCGTGTACTGGTCACGACGTGGGCCGACCGGAGCGCCGCGAACCACCTCAGCAACTACGCCGGCCGGGACTGGCAGGGGCTCATCAACGACGTCCACCTCCCCCAGTGGGAGGCGTACCTGACCGAGCAGGCCGACGCGATGGCGGAGGGCCGGACGCCGAGGTCCTTCGACTGGTACCCGGCGGAGGAGGCGTGGACGAAGGACCGCCGCCCCTACCCGGTCCGCCCGACGGGTGACGCCCACCGCACGGCACTGCGGGTGTACGACACCCTGGCCCGCGCCCCGTACCAGGGGCACGTCACGGTGGACGTGGAACCGCCGTCGTTCACACCGGGCAGCACCGGCACGGTGACCGCCGGTTTCCGCAACCTCAACGGGCTGCGGGCCACCGGACGGGTCGACTTCGAGCTGACCGGACTCGACGCCGAACCGCAGGGCGACGCACACCTGGACGGCGTGGCGGCCGGAGACACGGACTCGGTGTCCTGGCGGGTGACCGCGTCTCCCGAGCCCCTCACCGAACCGCTGGTCCCCATGCCCTACCGGCTGAGCACCCGATACGGGCCGCGGGGTGAGGAGCGGGTTGCCGTCACCCGGCCCGGCAGCGTGTATCTGGCCTCGCCGCTCGACCCCCGGTGGCGCACGTTCACCTCCAACGCCGCCGTGTTCGGGCAGGTCGGCGACCGGCTCGCGATCAACGGAGCCGGCAACGACCTGTGGCGGGGCACCACGCACTTCGCCACCGCGTACCGGGAGGCGGCGCTCGCCTCGGGCGGCAGCGTGCTGCTCCGGGTGGACTCGCAGGAGAACACGGGCAGTTGGGCACGGGCCGGCATCGTGGTGCGCAACTCGCTCGCCGCACCCGGCGACAGGGGCTTCCTGAACCTGGCGGTGACCCCCGGGCAGGGCGTCGTGATGTCGTACGACACGAACGGCGACGGCACCCTCGACACCTACCGCCGCATCACCGGTGTCAAGGCCCCGGTCCTGCTGCGGCTGACCAGGAACGCGGGCACGTCCTTCACCGGCGCGTGCTCCACCGACGGCGGCACCACCTGGCGGACGGTGGCCACGGTGTCCGTCCCCGGCACGGCCGCCGTACAGGACACCGGGTTCTTCATGAGCGCCACGAACGGCGGGAGCGGGGCGCGCGGGACGGTCGGGTTCAGCGGCTGGTCCGTGACGGGAGGTGTCGCGGCCGCCGGGTGACGCCGGTGGGTCCAGGGTCTTCGTCAGGGTCGAGCCGGGCATGATCCGGTCGAGCCCGGCATGATCCGAACGAAAGGGCCCAGGGTCCCACTCATGAACGCGATCCCCTCCACCACCGTCGCGAACCTTCGCGATCTGGGCGGTACTCCGCTGTCCGGCGGCCGGTCGGTGCGCGGCGGCCTGCTGTTCCGGTCCGGGCAACTGGACCGGATGGACGCCGCGTCCGACCCGGCCGTCGCCGCCCTCGGTATCCGTACCGTCGTCGACTTCCGTACGCAGGCCGAACGCGACGCCCGCCCCGACCGGGTGCCGGAGGGCGGACGGCTGCTGCTCGCGGACGTCCTCGCCGACCAGGTCGCCTCCGGCCGGATGCCCGCGGCGGCCCGGCTGCGGCGACTGCTGGCCGATCCTGCCGTCGCCGAGCAGGAACTCGGCGGCGGCAGAGGCCGGGAGTTGTTCGGCGAGATCTACCGCGCGTTCGTGACGACCGATTCGGCGCGCGTCGCGTACCGGGCCTTCCTCGACGAGGTGGCGGACCCCGGCTCCGGGCCGCTGCTGTTCCACTGCACGGCGGGGAAGGACCGTACGGGCTGGGCGGCGACGATCGTGCTCACCCTGCTCGGCGCGGCACCGAAGACGGTCGAGGCCGAGTACCTGTCCGTCAACGCGGCGGTGCGCGAGGCGTTCGCACCGCTCGTCGAGGGCTACACGCTCCAGGGCGGGCAGCCGGAGACGGCACTCGCGATGATCGGTGTGGTGCCGGGCTATCTGCGGGCCGCGCTGGACGAGGTCGACGCGCGCCACGGCTCGATGGAGAAGTACGTGAGCGAGGGCCTGGGCGTCACGGCCGCCGCGGTGGAGCGCATCCGCGAGCGGCTCGTCGTCCCCGCGTGACCACGGGCGGCACCGTGCGCGCCTGGTGACCACAGGACGATTCGCTCGTTCTGCTGAACGTGCGCCCACACGACGTCGTCCCCTCCTCCGACTCCTCCGGCTCCTCCGTGCCCCGACCCGCGCCCGGAGCCGCGCCCGATGCCGGAGCCGAGGCCGCGCCCGATGCCGGAGCCGAGGCCGCGCCCGATGCCGAGGCCGTGCCCCAGACCCACGGGGCCGTGCCCGAGACCCACGGGGCCGTGCCCCAGACCCACGGGGCCGGGGTCGTACCCGAGGTGTCCGAGGCATTGCCCGAGGCGGACGCCGTGCCCGGAGGAGGCGGGGTCGCGGTGCGTCAGGCCGAGGCGGCGCTCGTCGAGCACTACCCCCGCCTCGTCAGGATCGCCTACCTGCTGCTGCCGTCGTCCCTGGGCGTGAGCCGCCGCGTGCTGACCGCCCACGCCGTCGTGCAGCGTTCGCTGCCCCGCGGCGACAGTACGGCCCGGCTCCCCCCGCCCGCGCCGGCGGTGCCGCGCGCCCGCCGGCCCGAGGCTCCGTGCACACCCGGCTACACCTACGTACGGGACCGGGTGCTGCGCCAGGCGCTGAAGGCGTCGCTGCCGGTGCGGCCATGGGCGTGGCCCCGGCGAACCCGGTTCCCGCCGCTGCTGCCGCACATGTGGGGCCTGCGTGTCCTTCCCCGCTCGGGCGGTGCGGAAGAACTGGCGCTGGATCAGCGGCTGTCCGCGCTGCCCGGCCCGGCCAGGGCCGCGTACGTGCTGCGCGGTCTGGAGAAGCTGTCCGACCGTGAGGTGCGCGAGGCGCTGGAGCGGGCCGGGGCCGCGGAGGCGGAGCAGGCGCTGTCGGAGGCCCGCGGGGTGCCGGGCGGGCGGCGGGGTGCGCAACTGCTCGGCTCCTCCGAGTTCGACGCCTGCTCGCTCCAGGTGCGGCCCACCGATCTGCTGCGCCGCCGCCGTCATGCCACGGCGGCGCTGGTGGCAGCGGCGGCGCTCGCGGTGTGCGGGACGCTGCTCGCGCTGCCGGACGGCCGGGAGGGCGGCGCGGCGACCGTGCCGTACACCCGTCACGCCTCCGTCGAGGCGGCGCTCGATCCGGACAGACTGGTACGCGTCCGCGCCACCGCCTGGCAGGTGTCGACCCGCAGGGACTTCTCGGTCTGGCCCGCCCGGGGGCCGCTCACCGGCGACCGGGCACTGCTGAGCCGGGCGCTGGCGGCCTGGGCCGGGCCCGGGGACGGGATCCGGGTCACCGCGACCCCCGGAACGCCTTCCGGGCCTCCGATGGGGCCGCCGCAGCTGCTGTTCGCGGGTGACGTCGGCCGCGCGCGCGTGGTCGTCCTGCACGACGGGCTGCGCGTCGTCCGCTACGCCGAGTCGGCCGGATCGCGGGGTGCGGCGGGCGGTACGTCCCTCGACTTCGCGCGTACGGACGGAGCGGACGCCGCCGCCTCCGGTGCGCTCGTCGCCGGACGTTCACGGGACAGCGTCCGTTATCTGACGGCCCCCTGGGTGCGCGGGGCCTCGGTACGTGACCTGGTCGACCCGGCCGGGAAGCCGCGTCCGCTCCGCCGGGACGCGAGCGGTCTCACCGAGCGGCTGCCGAGCCCGGTCGGCGCGCGGAAGTGCCTGGCCTGGCAGGCGCTGGAGCTGACCGACGGCAGCGGGACCACCGTGGTGACGGACCTCGGGGAGCTGACCGCCGCGCACCTCACCTACGGCCCGCCCGGCGCTCCCACGGAGGTCACGAGCGCCGCCGCGCGCGAGTCCTGGGCGCGCACGGCCTGTCTGCTGCCGGGTGTCAGGGCGCACGGTGTGCGCAGCGTCAACTCGTGGGAGTACGCGCGGCAGCGGCTGCCGGAGGCCAACGGCACGGCCACCTGGATGTGTACGCGGGCGGACACCTGGCGGGGCACGGGCAGCAGGGTCATGGCCCAGTTCCACCCGCCCGCCCCGCGGCCGGGAACGCCCGGAACGGTGGTGGCACGGGCCGAGGACTCCCCGGCCTGCGGTGCGCGCGAGCCGCGGGTGCTGGCCGGTGTGCTGTGGAAGTCGCGGGCCGGGCAGTGGTACGTGCTGGCGGCCGGCAGCGGGCAGCTCACCTCACTCACGGTCTCCGGCGACGGGGTCGAGGGCGGAGCGGCGGACCATGTGGTGGCGGTACGTGCTCAAGAGGGTGCCCGGCCCGAACTGAACGGCCGCCTGGCGGACGGCACTCGGGTGGGCTCACTGCGTTGAACGCCCGCCCCGGCGGTCGGAGGGCCGGTCCCGGCTGACGACCCTGGAACACGTCCGCCCCTCGGGAGGGCGGGTCCTCGTACCGGTGCGGATCAGGCCAATGGGTAGGGTGTGGGCATGACGACCGGGGTGCGGCGCAGGATGGGCGTCGAGGAGCGCAGACAGCAGCTGATCGGCGTGGCGCTGGAGTTGTTCAGCCACCGCTCCCCCGACGACGTCTCCATCGACGAGATCGCGGCGGCCGCGGGCATCTCGCGTCCCCTCGTGTACCACTACTTCCCCGGGAAGCAGAGCCTGTACGAGGCGGCGTTGCGCCGGGCGGCCGACGAACTCGCCGCCCGTTTCCTGGAGCCGCCGAGCGGTCCGCTGGGCGCACGGCTGCTGCGGGTGATGGGACGGTTCTTCGACTTCGTCGAGGAACACGGGCCCGGTTTCTCCGCGTTGATGCGGGGCGGCCCCGCCGTCGGCTCGTCCACCGCGACCGCGGTGATCGACGAGGTGCGGCAGGCCGCGTACGACCAGATCCTCAGGCATCTCGGGGCCGGCTCCCCGTCCGCGCGCCTGGAGCTGGTCGTGCGTTCCTGGGTGTCGCTCGCGGAGTCCACGGCGCTGATCTGGCTCGACGGCCGGCGGATCCCCCGCGCCGAGCTGGAGTTGCAGCTGGTGCACGACTTCGCGGCGCTGGCCGCGGTGAGCGCCGCCTACGACGAGGAGATGGCGGACCTCCTTGTCCGCATCCTCGCGGACGAGCCGATGGACGGCCCGTTCGGCGACCTCGTGGGCCGCCTCACGGAGCTGGTGCCCTCGATCGTCAAGGTGCCCTCCCAGCGTTTGCGTTAGTGCCTGCGGCGGCGCCTGCGGTAGCGCCTTCGGCAGAAGGCGGCCGGCCCGGTCCTGCATCATCGGGTCATGATCACCACTGCCGGTTTCCGCCTCGCCACCGCCTCCGACGTGCACATCCTCGTCGCCCTCTTCGACGGCGCCGCGCGCTGGATGCTGCGCAACGGCATCGACCAGTGGAAGCCCGGCGACAAGGAGGCCGGCCACTTCCGGCGGCGGATCGCGGAGGGCGAGGTGTGGCTGTGGGAGAGCGGTGGACGGCCTGCCGGTGCGTACGAGGTGTGGTGGGACGACACCGCCGCATGGGGAGTCCAGCCGCCGGTCGCCGGCTACGTGCACCGTCTCATGACCGCTCGCGACGACGCTCCGGCCGGCTCGGGCCTGGCGTTGCTCGCCCATGCCGAGCGGCGCATCGCCGCTGCCGGGCGGGAGATGGCCCGGCTGGACTGCCTCAGTTCCAATCCGCGGCTGCGCGCCTACTACGAGGCCGCCGGGTACCGGGTGGTGGGCGAGGAACCGGCCAAGGTCGCCGCGGACGGCAGCCGTTACGGCGTGCTGCTGCTCGAGAAGCCGCTCGGGCGGGCAGGCGCCGACCCCGGCAACACCCCCTGATCCGAGGCCCGGTGGGCAGGTGAAGTCGTGACGGGTACAGTCCGATCCGTGACCGCTCCCGCACGCCTGGCCGACATCGCGACCCAGGCGGGGGTCAGCGAAGCGACGGTGAGCCGGGTCCTCAACGGAAAGCCAGGCGTCGCCGCGACCACCCGCCAGTCGGTGCTCGCCGCCCTCGACGTGCTCGGCTACGAGCGGCCCGTCCGGCTGCGCCGGCGCAGCGCGGGCCTGGTGGGACTGATCACGCCGGGCCTCGACAACCCGATCTTCCCCGCCCTTGCCCAGGTCGTCGGCCAGGCCCTGACGCGTCAGGGCTACACGCCGGTGCTGGCCACGCAGACGCCCGGCGGTTCAACCGAGGACGAGCTCACCGAGATGCTGGTCGACCGGGGCGTCTCCGGAATCATCTTCGTCTCGGGTCTGCACGCCGACACCACCGCAGGCATGGAGCGCTACGACCGGCTCCGCGCCAAGGGCGTCCCGTTCGTCCTCGTCGACGGTTTCGCGCCGGACGTGCGCGCGCCGTTCATCTCCGCGGACGACCGCGGCGCGATGCAACTCGCCGTGACCCACCTCGTCTCCCTCGGTCACACCCGGATCGGCCTCGCGCTCGGCCCCCGGCGGTTCGTACCCGTACTGCGGAAGATCGAGGGCTTCCGACGCGCGGTGCAGGAACAGCTGGGCATCACGCCCGAGGCCTCGGGGGATCTCGTCCAGCACTCCCTCTACACCCTGGAGGGCGGCCAGGCCGCGGCCTCGACGCTGATGGACCGGGGATGCACGGCCGTGGTGTGCGCCAGCGACATGATGGCCCTCGGGGCGATACGGGCGGCCCGGCACCGGGGCCTCGAAGTACCGGACGACATCTCCGTCGTGGGATTCGACGACTCGGCGCTGATCGCCTTCACCGATCCGCCGCTGACCACCGTCCGGAAACCGGTGCAGGCGATGGGGCAGGCATCGGTGCGCGCGCTCCTGGAGGAGATCGGGGACATCCACTCGGCATCCGCGCCGGACCGGCCGAGGGCTCCCGTGCACGGCGAGTTCGTCTTCATGCCCGAGCTGGTGGTCCGGGGTTCGACGGCTTCCGGCCCCGGACGCCGCCCCTGAGACGCCTCTCGTCCGTGAGGGGGAGAGTATGCGGTACGAACCCGACGGAGGGATGATCGGAGGGAGCCGTTCATCTGGCAAACTCCTCTCTCATGGGTGAATCGACCGTGAAGACTCTTGAAAGCCGGACGGCGACCCCGTCACCCATGGTGGAGGGCGACGGGGCGAGTTCGCCCGCGCCCGCCCGGCCCCGGCTGCCACGGACACCCGCTCGCCCCAGCATCTGGTTCGAAGTCATGCTGATCGCGGTGAGTTACTGGACGTACTCGCTGATCCGCAACGCCGTACCCGAGCAGAAGAGCCAGGCCCTGCGCAACGCGGACTGGATCTGGCAGGTGGAGAACACCCTCGGCATAGCGGTGGAGGACTCGGTCAACCACGCGATCAACTCGGTCACATGGCTCATCGTGTCGATGAACTATTACTACGCCACGCTGCACTTCGTCGTCACCATCGGTGTGCTCGTCTGGCTCTACCGTGCGCATCCGGGCCGTTACGCCGCCGCCCGACTCGTCCTTTTCGCCACAACCGGTGTGGCTCTGGTCGGTTACTACCTGTACCCGCTCGCACCGCCCCGGTTGATGAACGGCCAGAGCTTCATCGACACCGTGCTGGTCCACGACACCTGGGGCTCCATGGCCTCGGGCAACTTCAAGAACATGTCGAACCAGTACGCGGCGATGCCGTCCATGCACATCGGCTGGTCGGTGTGGTGCGGACTGATCATCTTCGCGCTGGCGACCGCGCCGTGGGCGAAGATCCTTGGCCTGCTGTACCCGACCCTGACACTGGTCGTCATCGTCGCCACGGCGAACCACTTCTGGCTGGACGCGGTGGGCGGCATGATCTGCCTGGCGTTCGGCTTCGCGGTCTCCTACGCGTGGTACCGGGCGCTTCCGCACCAGCTGCCGCGGCTTGTGGTCGAGGAAACCGCGGCCGGCGGCGACACCGGCGGCCTGCGCCGCTTCCTCCCCGCGGCCCGCGGCTGACTCCCGCGGAAACGCCCCCGGGCCCCGCACGGGTGCGACCTCCCACTCCGACCTGACGGCCGCGGGGCGCTCCTCCGCGAAGACGGAATCCGCACCGCACAAGCCCGCACCTGCGCAGCGCCCCCCACCGCCGCCCGGGGACAGGTCCAAGCGACCCTTGGCTCCGGTGGGCAGCGGCAGCCATCTGCCCGTACGACACCGGCTCCGGGCCCCCACCCCTCACGCGAAGCCCGGCACGCCGCCCTGGAACAGGTCCAAGCAACCCCCGGCCAGGGCGAAGCCCGGCTCTGGGCGAAGCCCGGCTCCGGTGGGCAGCGGCGGCCATCTGTCCTGACCGCACCGGGTCCGGGCGGAGCCCGGTTCGGGAAGGGGCGGGGTGGGGAAACGGCCCCGCGCAGCGGCCCCCACCCGCCGCCCGCCCCAGGGCTACGCGCCGTAGAAGAGGGACTCCATCACGCCCCGCGCCCGCCGTGTCACCCGCCGGTAGTCGTCCAGCATGTCGCCCACGTGCCCCGGCCCGTACCCCATGTACCGGCCCACCGCCGCCAGCTCACGCGCGTCCGACGGGAACGTGTCGCCCGCGCGGCCGCGGACGAGCATCACGCCGTTGCGGACGCGCGTCGCCAGGACCCAGGCCTCGTCCAGGGTCTGGGCGTCCTCGGCGGACACGAAGCCGGCGGAGTGCGCCGCCGCGAGGGCCTCGCGGGTGCGCGTGGTCCGCAGGCCCGGTTCGTCCGCGCCGTGCCGCATCTGGAGGAGCTGGACCGTCCATTCGACGTCGCTCAGACCGCCCCTGCCGAGTTTGGTGTGCAGTGTCGGGTCCGCGCCCCGCGGCAGCCGCTCGGACTCCATACGGGCCTTGAGCCGGCGGATCTCGCGCACGGCCTCGTCCCCGAGACCCTCCCTGGGGTAGCGCAGCGGGTCGATCAGCCTGATGAACGCCGCGCCGAGCTCGGCGTCGCCCGCCATGGGCAGGGCTCGCAGCAGCGCCTGGCTCTCCCAGACCCGCGACCAGCGGCGGTAGTACGCCTCGTAGGAGGGGAGTGTGCGCACCAGCGGACCGTTGCGGCCCTCGGGCCGCAGGTCGGCGTCGATCAGCAGCGGCGGGTCCGCGGTCGGCAGCTGCAGCAGTCTGCGCATCTCGGCGACGACGGCGTTCGCGGCGCGGGCCGCTTCCTGTTCGTCGACGCCCTCGCGCGGCTCGTGGACGAACAGGACGTCCGCGTCGGAGCCGTATCCGAGTTCGTACCCGCCGAAGCGGCCGACGCCGATGACGGCGAAGCGGGTGGGCAGGGTGTCGCCCCACTTGTCGCGTACGGCGGCGCGCAGCGCGCCCGAGACGGTGGCGGCGGTGAGTTCGGTGACGGCGTCGCCGACCCGGTCGACCAGGGCGCCCGGATCGCCCTCGGCCGGGCTGTCCTCGGTGCCGTAGGAGCCGATGAGGTCCGCGGCGGCGGTACGGAACAGTTCCCGGCGCCGTACGCCGCGGGCGGCGGTGACCGCCCCCTCCGCGGTGTCGGCGCGGCCGACGGCGGCGAGAACCTCCTGTTCGAGGTGGTCGCGGCCGCGTGGCCGCAGCCCTTCGGGGTCGCCGAGGATGGCGACGGCCTCGGGCGCGCGCAGCAGCAGGTCGGGCGCGAGCCGCCCCGCGGACAGCACCCGCGCGAGGTTCTCCGCGGCGGCGCCCTCGTCGCGCAGGAGCCGCAGGTACCAGGGCGTCTTGCCGAGCGCGTCGGAGACCTTGCGGAAGCCGAGGAGGCCCGCGTCGGGGTCGGCCGAGTCGGCGAACCAGCCGAGCAGCACCGGCAGCAGGGTGCGCTGGATGGCGGCCTTGCGGCTGACCCCGGAGGCGAGGGCCTCGAGGTGGCGCAGCGCGCCCGCGGGGTCGGCGTACCCGAGAGCTTCGAGGCGCTGGCCCGCGGCCTTGGGGCTGAGCCGGGTCTCGCCGGGGGCGAGCTGGGCGACGGCGTCCAGCAGCGGCCGGTAGAAGATCTTCTCGTGCAGGCGGCGCACGACGGACGCGTGCCGCTTCCACTCGCGGCCCAGGGTGGCGACGGGGTCGGTGCGCAGGCCGAGGGAGCGGGCGAGGCGGCGCAGGTCGGCCTCGTCCTCGGGCACGAGGTGGGTGCGCCGCAGTTTGTGGAGCTGGATGCGGTGCTCCATGGCGCGCAGGAAGCGGTACGCCTCGTCGAGTTGGGCCGCGTCGGCCCGTCCGACGTATCCCCCGGCGGCGAGGGCCTGGAGTGCTTCGAGGGTGCTGCCGCTGTGCAGGGTGGCGTCGCTGCGTCCGTGGACGAGTTGCAGCAGCTGGACGGCGAACTCGACGTCGCGCAGGCCGCCGGGGCCGAGTTTGAGTTCGCGCTCTATCTCGGCGGGGGGAATGTTGTCGACGACGCGGCGGCGCATCTTCTGCACGTCGGCGACGAAGTTCTCGCGTTCCGCGGCCTGCCAGACCAGGGGGTCGACGGCCTCGATGTACGCCTCGCCGAGCTTGGTGTCGCCGGCGACCGGACGGGCCTTGAGGAGTGCCTGGAACTCCCAGGTCTTCGCCCATCGCTGGTAGTAGGCGAGGTGGCTGGAGAGGGTGCGTACGAGTGGTCCGTTGCGGCCCTCGGGCCGGAGGTTGGCGTCGACGGGCCAGATGGTGCCCTCGACGGTCGTCTCCGAGCAGATGCGCATCAGGTGGGAGGCGAGCCGGGTCGCGGCCTGCAGCGCCTTGGCCTCCTCGGTGCCGTTCGCGGGTTCCGCGACGAAGATGACGTCGACGTCGGAGACGTAGTTGAGTTCGTGGCCGCCGCACTTGCCCATGGCGATCACGGCGAGCTTGCAGGCCGCGGCATCGTCGGGGGCGGCCGCGCGGGCGATACCGAGGGCGGCGCGCAGGGTGGCGGTGGCGAGGTCGGCGAGTTCGGCGGCGGCCTCGGCCACGTCGGTGGTGCCGCACACGTCGCGGGCGGCTATGGCGAGCAGGCAGCGGCGGTAGGAGACACGCAGGGACACGGGGTCGTCGGCGTCGGCGAGTCCGCGTTCGAAGTCGGCGACGCCCGGGTGCAGGTCGGCCGATTCGTAGGTGGCGAGGGCCTGCCAGTCGCGGGGGTGGCGGGCGAGATGGTCGCCGAGCGCCTCCGACGCGCCGAGGACACCCAGCAGCCGGTCACGCAGCGGCTTGGCGGTGATCAGATTGTCCAGGAACCTTCGCCTTTCACCGCTTTCGTGCGCTTCGACGACACGGACGAGGGAGCGCAGGGCGAGGTCGGGGTCCGCCGTGTCACCGAGGGCGTCGAGCAGGACGGGGTCGCTGCGCACGGACGACATGTCGGGGAGGTCGAGGAGCCGGCCGGCTGCGGAGGGGTCGGTGAAGCCACGCCTCAGCAGCCGCGTGAAGGTGCTGCTCCTGCGCCCCGGAACCGTCATCCCGGACTCCTGTCTGCCGTGCGGCCGCGCCGCCTCGCCGCCGTGCCGCCTTGTGCGCCCGAGCGTAGTCGCAGGCCGCGGCACCCGACCCGGCGCACCACGCCGGTGCGCGTCCGGCCGACGTCGCGGCCGACGTCGCGGTCGACGCTTCGGCCGCGGGCCCGGGCAGCGGTGATCCACCCCACAAGTGACGTACCCGGCGCGTGAGATACGCCATGTTCCTCGCACTTCGGACCTGATGAACCGCATGCTCGACATCTCCGTCCTCATGGCCGACCAGCGGTGCCCCCGAACGTTCTCGCCGGTCAGAACCCCGACCGATCAGAACACCGAAGGCATCACCCCATGCGCTCCTACGGGCTCCGCCGCCGCTTCGCCCTGCTGTCCCGTCGCGGCCCGACGGCGGCTGTCCTCGTCGTCGCACCGCTCGTGGCCGCACCGCTCGTCGTCGCGGCTTCGGTGCTCGGGGCAGGCATCGCCACGTCCGACGGCGCGCTGCCCGGCCCGCCGCCCCCGACGGCACGACAGACGGCGTTCGACAGTGCGCGGGCCGCGGCCGTACCGGTCCGGCCGCCCCGTCCGGCGGTCACGTCCGTGATGCAGATCGTCGCGCACCCGGACGACGACCTGTTCTTCATGAACCCGGACACCCATCAGTCCGTCGTGTCCGGCAGCCGTCTCACCTCCGTCTACCTCACCGCCGGCGAGTCCGACGGGGTCAATGCCGCCCGCACCGGCCCGCTGGCCCCGGCCACGCGGCCCGGCGCGGACAAGGAGCGTTACGCGGAGGCCCGGCAGAACGGCATACGGGCCGCGTACGCGGAGATGGCCACCGGCGACCGCACCAGCCCCTGGCGGCGCACCGCCCTGCACACCGCCGGTGGTGCCATGGCGGAGGTCGACATCCTCGTGGCCCGCCCGTCGGTCAATCTCGTGTGGGTGCAGCTGCGCGAGGCCGGCTCGATCCACGGCGACCGGCCCCACAGCCTGCACGGTCTGTGGGACGGACGGACGGACAGGCTGCGCTCGCAGCCGGCCTCCGGCAGCCCGGCCGCGGAGGACTTCGCGTACAGCCGGCAGCAGGTCGTGGACACGGTGACCGGGCTGCTGGAGCGGTACGCACCGACCCATGTGCGGATCCTGGACCCCACACCGGGGCTCGTCCCCTCGACCGGACACCCCTCCGACCACCAGGACCACACGTACGCGGCGCGCTTCACGCAGGCGGCGCTCGCCCGTTACGCGGCGATGCCCGACCACCCGGCCTTCTCCGTCCAGAGTTATCTCGGCTACGCGACCAGCGGCCTGCCGGGCACGCTCGACCCGCACACCGCCGCGGCGAAGCTGGACATCGTGCGCACGTACGCGTGGATGGACGACGAGTACCACTGCGGCGACCTCCTCGCCGGCTGCGGCGACCGCAAGGTGGCCGCCCGCCCGGAAGGCCGGGGCTGGACGAACACCGTCCGCCACACCCGCGGCGAGTCCACGTCGTGGGTGCGGCGGGACGCGGACGGCGGCACCTGGGCGTTCTCCGTTCTCGACACCCGCCTGGCGGTCTGGCACCGGCCGGCCGGCGGAACGTGGAGCGGGCCCGAGCTGCTGCCGGGCGCCGGGCTGGACAGCGGTGTCTCGTCCGTCCGGCTGCCCGACGGGCGGATCGCCGTCCTCGCCACCCGTACGACGCTCGGCGACGGCCCCGGCGGTTACCGCAGGGACGTCGTCACCGCCGTACAGAGCGCCCCCGGCGGCGACTTCGGGCCATGGGAGTCGCTGGGCATGCCGGAACGGGACGAGGACTCCGGTGTGTTCGACTTCAGCGCCCCGGCGGCGGCCGTCGACAGGGCGGGCCGGATCACGGTCTACCTGCGCAACGCCCGCCACTCGCTGAGCTCTCTCGCCCAGCGGACGGACGGCACCTGGGAGCCGTCGTGGCGGGAGCGGGGCGGCCGCGACCTGCACGGCGACCCGGCCGTGGCGTCGGACGCCCACGGCCGGCAGCAGGTGTTCGTCGGGACTCCCCGCTCGGTGGTGACGTGGACGCAGGCGAGGCCCGGCGCTCCGCTGCGCGGGCCCGTGCCGACCGGCCTGCCGCCGACCACGCTGGCGTTGAGCGCCGCGCCGGACGGCGACGGCGTACGTCTCTGGTTCCGCAGGCCCGCCTCCGGCGCGGTCCGCACAGCCCTGTTCTCCGGCTCGTCGGCCTCCCCCGTCACCGAACTCGGCGGCCCGGCCGGCTTCGGCCCGGTCGGCGCCTTCGGACCGGGCCTCTCGGTTCCGGCGGTCCGCTCCGGCACCGGCACGCCCGGCGTGGCCCTCCCCGGCACGGGCACGGCCGGCCGCACGGCCGTCCCGCCCCGCTGGGAGTCGTCGGGACCTCTGTTCGCCGGGGCACCGGCCGGCGCGGACACGGGGGTCGGCGCCGTCGGCCTCGACGGCCGCCTGTACTGGTCGGCGACGGACGGCGGCGGCTGGCAGCCGGTCGGCTGACCTTCGCCCCGCGCGTACGCACCGATGATTACGGGCACCGGGCGCGGTCTACCCATTGGCCGACCGGCACGCGATGCGAGAGGACCCGCGCCATGCGGCAGACCCAGCCCCTGTCCGAACTCGACACCCGCTTCAGCGACCCACAGGCTTCGGCGGCCGACTGGTCCGCCGCGGCCGCCCAGCTCCGCGACGCCGAGGTCTTCTGGCTGACGACCGTGCGACCGGACGGTCGCCCGCACGTCACTCCGCTGATCGCCGTCTGGCACGACGACGCCCTGCACTTCTGCACGGGAGCCGGTGAACGCAAGGCGAAGAACCTACGGGAGAACCGCGAGGTGATCCTCACCACCGGTGTCCCCTCGCTGAACGAGGGGACGGACGTGGTCGTCGAGGGCGAGGCCGTCAGGGTGACCGACGAGCCGACGCTGCGCGCCCTGGCGGAGCAGTACGTGGCGAAGTACGGTCCGGACTGGACATTCGCGGTCCGGGGCGGCGTGTTCGTGCACGACGCGGGCGAGGCACTGGTATTCCGGGTGGCGCCGCGCACGGCGTTCGGCTTCGCGAAGGGCACCTCGTTCGGCCAGACCCGCTGGCGCTTCACACACTGAGCCACGACCCGGTGAAAGGAACCACCCTGTGGAACTGACCCTCGAAGTCGTCCCGGTCCCGGTCACGGACATGGACCGTTCGAAGACCTTCTACGCACAAGCCTGCGGCTTCAAGGTCGACCTCGACTCGGAGGTCGCCCCCGGTATGCGAATCATCCAGCTGACCCCGCCGGGCTCGCGCTGCTCCATCGCCCTGATGAGCGGCATGCCCGAGCACCCCGAGCAGCCCATGATGGCCCCCGGCACCCTCCACGGTCTGCAGCTCTGCGTCACGGACATCGCGAAGGCCCACTCCGAGCTGATGTCGCGCGGAGTCCCGGTGACCTCGATCCAGCACGTGGGCGCGACGGGCTGGGAGGAGGGCACGGGCGAGGAGTGGAACTCGTTCATGTTCTTCAAGGACCCGGACGGCAACAGCTGGTGCGTCCAGGAGGCGCCGGCACCGCTGTCGCAGCGCTGATCAACCGGACGGGGTCCCCGCGAGCCGCGCGCGCAGCGCGTCCATGTCGGGGGCGAAGCACAGTTGCGTTCCCCGGTTGGACTCACGGACGAAGTCGCGCAGCGCGGTGCCGGACTCCAGATGGCGGGAAATGTCCCCGACGACGGCGAGTTTCATCCGGTAGTTGGCGAACTTCTGGACGATGTCGCCCGCGACGCGGGTGCGCAGCCGGAAGAAGTCGTCGGTGAGCCGCTCGACGGGGACCACGACCCAGGAGGCGCCCTGGTACATCCCCTCCCCTATGACGTCGGTCGCGTCCCGCTCGTCACGCAGCGGGGCGCCGTCGGCCGCGCACATGAGAACGGTTGTGTCGCCGAGGCGCTCGATCCGGTCGGGCATGTGCGATCACACTTCCTTGATCAGAGTGTCGATGACCTTCAGCAGGTCAGCGGTGGTGTCGAGGCCGCCCAGAACGATGATCTTCAGGGCGGCCCGTTCCTCGTCGTAGACCGTCTCGACCCGCAGCGGATCCCCGCCCCCACCGTCGCGCCGGCCGCCGACCACGGCCATGACCGTGTTGCTCAGGCGGATCGTCGCCTCGCGGTCGATCGCGTCGATCTGCACGATCGTGGACGCCTCCGCATGCCGGACCGACCGCGCGGGCGGGGCCACCGGACCGCCGGTGAACGCCTCCAGGTCCTCCCGCGCGATCCGGTACTGCTTGCCGATCCGGGTCGCCTTGAGCCGCCCTTCCCGTACGTACGTCCGCACGGTCCTGACATGCAGATCCAGCAACCCCGCCACCTGCTCCACCGAGTAGAACTGCTGCACCCGCGCTCCCGTAGCCGCCCTGGAATACCCTTTCCTCACCTGACCCTACAGGCTTCAGGTCCAGTTACGGCACAATGGGGAACACTGTGCCTGCGCCTACCTCCGCAGCCCGGGCTCCCGCCACCGTGACGCGCGTGTCCCGCGACGCCCTCACGCATGTGGCAACCCGACCTCCGACGGCCGTCTCTCGACCAGCCGTTGCCGGTGGCCCGCCTTCAGCTGCCCTTCGCCGACTCGTCGAAGAACCTGACGATCTGCGGCAGGGCTTGCCGCACCGTTCCGTTGTGGTCGTAGTCGCCGACGTCGGTCAGCCGGTGTGCGGCACCGTTTCTCGTCAACTGGTCGGCACAGTAGGTCGCGTGACTGAAGTCGACGTCCCTGTCGCCCCTGCTGTGGAAGATCTCCACCGGTACGTTCGGCCGCCAGTCGCACGTGTTGTCCATCGGGCGCAGTTTCTCCTTCAGGACACCTTCGGGGTGGCGGATCTTGTTCAGGAAGTCCTCGGTGAACAGGTCCTTGGAGGCCGCCGGGAGTTCGCTGACGATCTGCCCGGCAGTGTGATAGCCGTCAAAGAGACCCTCCACCTTGCTGTCGTAGGGAGAGCGGAAGACGTCGCCGGGTGACGTGTAGATGCCATACGCCTTGTTCCAGGCGGTAACGAAGTAGGCGAGATAGATACCGGATTTGGCGACCTTGTCGTCGGCCGCGGCGGCCTCGAAGGCCGAGAGGTTGTAGGGGCCGCTGACCGGGGCGAGTGCCCCCGGCCTGAAGTAGCCTTCGCCGCCCTCCTGCTGCAGCTCCCGGCCCAGCAGCATGGTCGCCGGCCCGCCCTGCGAGAACCCGCTGACTTGAACCTTCCGCTTCAGCTCCCGGCCCTTCCGGTGAGCAAGGGTCCGGGCCGCGCGCAGGCCGTCCACCGAGGCCGCGACGGTGGCCCGAGGGTCACCGTAGGGGTGGAACCCTTCGCCCGAGCCGAGGCCGATGTAGTCGGGCGCCGAAACGGCCCGCCCGGTCGAGGCGAACAACAGGGCGACGAGCCGGTCGTTCGACTTCGGATTCTCCGAGGCGACGTCCTTGCGGTAGACGGTGGTGCCGTGCAACCAGGAAACGGTGGACAGATGGCGCGCCCCACTCTTGGGAAGGACGACGAGCTGGCTCGCGACCGTTGGGGCGCCCGCGCTGTCAGTGGTGCGGTAGGTGACCCGATAGGCAGTCACGCCGTAGCGCACCTGGGACGAGTCGATCTTTCCCTGAAGTTCCCCGGCCACTTCCTCCGCGGTGAGGTCGGCCGCCTGCTCGACGGAGACGACGGCCCCGCCGTGTGCCCGATCGCCGTGGGAACCGGCCGTCGCCGAGGCCGGGGCCTGCAGGGCGGACACACTGCCGAGGGCCGCCGCAGCAGCCAGTATCCGGAGCTTTGTTCGCGGTGAAGTCATGCACGGATCATGTCCGTCGGCCGCTTGGCCAGGACATGGAGCGAGCCCCCGACCTCAACGGGGGAAGGCCCCCTCGGGGCTCGGCCCGGCCATCGCCGTACGGCCGGGCCGGCCGGCCTCCGCCGCATCCGCTTCCACGACCTCCGACATTCGACCGCCACCCTGCTATTGGAACAAGGCGTCGAACTCGTCGTGATCAAGGAACTCCTCGGCCACGCTCACATCGGCGTCACCGCCGGCATCTACACCCACGTCCGGCTCCGCCTCCAACGCAAAGCCATCGACGCCCTGAACGGCGCCCTCGGTCCTGTCAACGACAACCCCGACGGGCCACTCGCCGCGGCAGGCGTCCGCTGACGTTGCCGTCACCCAAACGGCATGAGGCCCTCCCGAGGAGTTCGGGAGGGCCTCGTTTCAACAGCTACGAGACTTCCGCCAGCCATTCCGAGTCGCCGGTCGAGAACGCAACCGGTGAATCCCTGTTCGAGACAGTATTCGGGCTGGAGGATTCAGCTCGGATGAATCCTTCGGCCCCAGCTCAGATGGCGCCCTGGGGAAACCCGTAGTGATGACCTCCCCGCCGAAAAACTCTCCAGGCTTCCATGCGGCCCGAACAGTCAGGAAAGACCTCGATTCGAAAACGAGGTTCCCAACCCACAGCGAGATGTCCGGAGTCGCCGAAGGCCACCTCCGACACGGCCGGTCGAAGCCGCTCGAAGATCCCATTCAACGTCGCGGCCCGTGAATCATAGACGGTCCTGAACTGTTCAAATGATTCCGCACCCGCTCCCTGTTGCGGGTACCTCATGTCGCGAGACCCCAGAATCACCTTCCCTTCCTGCAAGATCCGGAAAGGACACTGTATGTGGAAATTGATCACGTCGCCACGAAGCCCGGCAAACTCAACCACACCCAAGTCTGCAGCCCTACCGACAGAGTGAACTTTCGCGCCCTGGAGGAGTCGTTGGATCTCAGCCATCTGATCGTTAACAGCCACCGAACAACCCCTTTCCCTCTTCTACGATTCGGTGATAGCCGTACCCCCTGCCCAGTGATTCTATCGTGCAGGGATCGACGCTCTGCGGGCGTTATCTCCCGACCGAGGCTTCGTTGGATCTCGCGCAGCGCATCCTTGAATTCCTTGTTCTCTTCCTGGTTTCCTCGCGGCGCATGGTAGCCGTCGTCATCGAGATCACCCGAGTCCCAGTTCTTCTTGAGATTCTCGAGCTCTTCCTCCCAGTCGAATCCACTGTCATTGTGCACGAGCACTGGCGTGGTCGTCGCGGAGCGCACCGACGACTCGACCACCTATGCCCGGCCGGACGGCATGTTCCGGATGCGAAAGCACAGCGACACGATTCCCGCCAAGGTCGACGGGGCCTGGAAGCCGATCGACACCACACTGCGACGTGTTGAGGGTGGCTACGCGCCGAAGGCGGTCAACGACCCGCTTCTGTTCAGCGCCGGTTCAGCCGGATCCGAACGCGCCTCCCGCGACCTCACTCGCTCACGTCTGGGCGCGGCACCGTTGAGCGCTTCGGAGGACGGCTGGAGCGACCTCGTCCGCCTGGCCACCGGCGGTCATGAGATCGTCGTCCGCTGGCCCGGCGCCCTCCCCGCCCCGGTGGTGAGCGGAAGCCGCGCTCTCTACGAAGGCGTTCGCCCCGGTATCGACCTGCTCCTCACGGCCCGCTACGGCGGCTACTCGCACGTCCTCATCGTCCACAACCGCGAAGCCGCCAACGATCCACTTCTCGGCGCGCTCAACTACCGGCTTTCGTCGCCCGACTTGGTTTTCCATCTCGACAAGACGTCGACGGCCGTCAGTGCCGTCGACGCCAACGGCAAGGAAGTCACCTTCGCGCCCACACCTTATCTGTGGGACTCGGCAGGCGAGCCGAGCGTTGGGCGAGGACGATCCGACGCCTTCTTCCTCTCCTGGAAATGCCCTCGGCCTACCGGGACTGGCAGGTCCACAGCCCGGCAGTCATGACGAGGTACTGGGCGCCTCCCTCCAGACGGGAATTCTCGCCCTCACCGTCGACCGAAAAGGGCTGGACGACCCGGATACCGTCTACCCCCTCTTCATCGACCCCTCCTTCAGGGGACGCAAGCTGAACTGGACGCTGCTCTACAGCAAGTACCCGAGCTCCAGTTTCCACAACGGCCAGAACTTCAACGACGGCACCAACGAAGCGCGCGTCGGATACGAATCCACCTCTGGTGGCCTGTCACGGTCCGTCTTCAACTTTGAGATAGGTTCGGGGATACACGGGGCCAAAATTCATTCGGCCTACTTCCGGGCACTTCAGACGTACTCCTGGGGATGCTCGTCCCGACAGTACAATCTGCATCTCACCAGCCCGGTTTCCAGTTCCAACACCTGGAACAACCAGCCGACTTGGGGCGAAACCGCGACCAGCGCAACCAACGGCTACGGCTACAAATCCGTCACATGCCCGGACAGGTGGATCGGCCTGAACATCCAATCCGTGGCACAACGAGCGGCAACCAGTTCATGGACCATACTCGCGCTGGGGCTGCGCGCAGCGAACGAAAGCGACACCAACGCGTGGAAGAAGTTCCAGGCGAACGGTGAAAGCGCTCCCTACGTCGAGATCGTCTACAACCACCCGCCGGACGAACCCCGCCGGGACGCCATGAAGATCGAACCCGGCGGCGTGTGCGATGTGGAAGAGCCGTACATGACGGTCGGCAAGAGCGATCTCAGGTTCAGCGGAACCGGCCGGGACAGGGACGGCGACCTGCAGTCGCTGCACTTCAAGATATGGGCCACGGACAACACCAAGGTCGTGCTCGACAAGACGCTCGACGTCAACAGCAACGGTGCGGCCTCCACTCTGATCCCGCGGCAGCCCTGCCCTGATCGGCCATGCCACCGATTGGCACCCGGGAGACGGCATAACCGATCTCCTGGCCCGGATGCCTGAAGGCAAGCTCTACCTCCATCCGGGCGACGGCTACGGCAGCTATGACGTCACCGCGCGCCTGGAAGTACTGCTTCCGGAGGGTGCCCCGGACCCTGCCGCCCTCACCCAGATCGTGGCCACGGAAGATGTCACTGGAGACGGCAAGCCCGACGCCGTTGCCCTGGCCGGCCAGGAACTCTGGGCATTCACCGGATATTCGGGCGCCAGCTTCAGCAAGGCGCAGCTCATCGGTATCGGTGGCTGGGCAAGCTACGACGTGATCAGTGTGCGTGACATCAGCGGCGACGGCCTGGTGGACCTCCTCATACGCGGACCCGACCCGGACCGGGGCCTCTTGCTCCGCAAGGGCAAGCCCGCCACAGGGAGAGGCGTCGACTTCACCTCGTTCGCCAACCCGACCTCCGGTGCCGGTGGAGCAGAAGTCGTCTACGGCACCGGCGGGTGGGGCCGCAGCGCATTCCCGATGATGCTCGGCACTCCCCACGTGACAGGAGACGGCGTACCCGACTTCTGGGGTGTCATGGCCGACGGGACACTCCAGCTCTACCAGGGTGGGCGGACCACTCACGGAACGCGGACGCTCGTCGGTGAAGGCGGGTGGACCAGCCTCAAGACTCTCGGCTGAACCCAGTGATGCACGAGGTGCCCCTCCCGATCACCGGCAGGGGCACCGTCGTCTCAGCGGCGGTGCCGAGAGGGGCCGGGACGGGGACTTCCTGAGCCTGTTCCGGTTCAACCGGCGCCGATGGGTCGATCTCCGCCCAGACCGTCTTACGGGGTACGGGCCCCGCGTCCACGCCCCACCGGTCGGCCAGCGCCTCCACGATGACCAGCCCGCGTCCCGAGACGGCGTCGGGCCCGGTCCGCCCGCCGCTCACCGGCAGTCGGTCGCCGCGCGAGTCGGCCACCTCGATCCGTACGACGCCGGTGGCGTCGAGGCGCACGCTCAGCCGGAAGTCCCGGCCGGGTACGCGCCCATGGGTCGCGGCGTTGGCGGCGAGTTCCGCGACGATCTGCTCGGCGGCCTCGTACGGCCTTCCCCAGTCCGCGAGTTGCGCGACAGTCAGCCGCCGCGCGAGCCGCGCGCCGCGCCGTGTCGCGGAGAGCAGGACGGTGAAGTGCCGGACGGTGGTGCCATTTCGGGTGATTTCCTGGTTCACGTCACTCAGCGTGTCCGGACGGTGCCTACGCTGAACAGGGGTACCGCCGGGACGCGCTACCTCTGTCCGGGTGCGGTCGGCCGGTGTCCGGACCGGCCGCCCCGTTCACCGATCCCGAAGGTGACATCACATGGACGATGCAGCATCACGAGTTCCTGACGACGAGTCCGCCGCTGTTCTCAAGATGGTCGGCCGTCAGGTCAAGGCATGGCGCGAGCGGGCCGGGCTGCGCCAGAGCGAGTTGGGCGCAGCAATCGGATACGGGGAGGAACAGGTTTCTTCCGTCGAGCGCGGTCGGCGCGTGCCCAGCCCGGAGTTCCTCGACAAGGCGGACGAGGTCCTCGACGCAGGCGGGATCGTCGCCGCCATGAAGAAGGACGTGGCCGAGGCCAGATACCCGAAGAATGTCCGCAATTTGGCCAAGCTCGAGGCCGAGGCAGTGGAACTCGCGGCGTACACGAGCCAGTCGGTGCACGCCCTGCTGCAGACCGAGGAATACGCGCGGGCGCTCTACCGGTCGCGGCGGCCCTTGCTCACCGAGGACGTGATCGAGCGGGAAGTCGCCGCCCGCATGGCGCGTCAGGAGATCGTGGACAGTACCAGGACCCTGCCGGTATTCAGTTTCGTTCACGACGAGGCAACACTGCGCCGCCCTCTCGGCGGCCGGACGGTGCACCGTGCGCAGCTCGAACGTCTGCAGGCAGTCGCGGAGTTCAGAAACGTGGAGATGCAGGTTCTGCCGACAGATCTCGAGGACCACGCCGGACTCAGCGGCGGCTTCCGCATCTTCAAACTGCGCAGCGGCAACACCCTTGGCTACACAGAGGTGTTGCAGGTCACTCGTCTCTTCTCCGAGCCGAGGGAGGTGCAGCTCCTGGAGATGCATTATGGAAGCATCCGGGCGCAGGCTCTCACCCCACGGGAGTCGATGCACTTCATCGAGAAGGTGCTGAGGGAGACATGAGCGTTCAGCTGACGAAGCTGGAATGGTTCAAGAGCAGTCACAGCAGCGGCGAGCCGGACTCAGACTGCGTCGAGGTCGCGACGAGCCCCGCCACCGTCCATGTCCGCGACTCCAAGGACACGGCCGTCCCCGGCCTGGCCCTCGGCCCCGCGGCCTGGACCGCGTTCGTCGACTACGCGGCCGAGCGCTGAGAGTACGGCTCCGCCGCCACAGGCGGCTGCCTTTCGAGCAGCGCGGCTCGGGCCCGCTCGGCCCGCTCGTGGACGGGTAGGCCGGGTCGGCCGAAGCACGTCGCTTGACGTCATCATGTCTTGTGGCGCTGGTAGTAGCGGGCGACGCGTGCACGGTTGCCGCACCGGTCGGGCGCGCACCAGCGCCGACGAGGGTGGGCGGGCAGGAAGACCATCACGCAGTCCTCGTTCTCGCACTGCCGGATCCTGCTCGCCTCGCCGAGCAGGTCGGCGGCGTCCTCGGCGAACCGTGCCGCCAATTGCGCACCGATGCTCCCCGTCCGGAGGAAGGCGGCGGTGACCGCGGTGCCGTCCCGGGCGAGACGGCGGACGGCCGGTGCGGCGGCCAGCGCCCGGTTGAGCCCGTCGATGTCCCCCGCGGAGAGCTCTTTCCCCTCCATCCCGGCGCGCACGGCGGCGGCGATGTGTTCCCGCACGGCGTGCACTGCGGCCAGGTCCTGCTCGTCGAGTGTCGCCCGCGCGGCCGCCTGAGCCTCGGGAAGCCGGTCGGCCTGGAGTGCCAGCCAGGAGCGCATGCCCGCGAGGTCCCCCAGGTGGTCGACGGGCCCGTCGGCGCCGCGTGCGCGGGTGTTCACCAGGTCGAGGGCCGGCGGTTCACCGGTCAGCGGCACGGAATCGCTCATGGGCCTAACTCTACATTCCCTGTTTGACCCATTAGGCAGGGCCGGGTTAGAACTAATGGGTCTTTCAGTCGAGGAGGCATGTGAACATGCAGATTCCCGTTGCACCCCGAACCCTCCACCGCACAGTCGACGTCGACGGCGTGCGGGTCTTCTACCGTGAGTCGATCCCGACCCGGCCCGACGCGCCGGTCCTGCTGCTCCTGCACGGATTCCCTTCGGCGTCACATCAGTTCAGGCGTCTCATCGACACGCTCGGTGCGCGGTACCGGCTGATCGCCCCCGACTATCCGGGGTTCGGACACACCACGGCGCCGGACGGGTTCCGCTTCACGTTCGACCGCCTCGCCGAGACCGTCGAGGGGTTCGTCGAGCGGCTCGGCCTGACCCGGTTCGTGATGTACGTCTTCGATTTCGGCGCCCCCGTCGGCTTCCGGCTGGCCGCCCGTCACCCCGAGCGGGTGGCCGGCCTGGTCGTCCAGAACGGCAATGCCTACGAAGCGGGCCTGTCGGCGGGCGCCCGCGACTTCATCGGTCTGCGCCCCGGAACCCCCGGCGCCGAGAACACCGTCAGGGCGCTGCTGACCCTGGCCGGCACACGCAGCCAGTACGAGGGCGGCACCTCCCGCCCCGAGCTCGTCTCCCCCGACGGCTGGACCCTGGACCAGCACTTCCTGGACCTGCCGGGCCGCAAGGACGCCCAGGTCGCGCTCGCCTTCGACTACCGCAGCAACGTGGAGCAGTACCCGCGGTGGCAGGCCTGGCTGCGCAAGCACACGCCGCCGACGCTGATCACCTGGGGTCGCAACGACCCCTTCTTCCCCGAGCCCGGCGCCCGCGCCTATCTGCGGGATCTCCCCGACGCCGAGCTCCATCTCTTCGACACGGGACACTTCGCCCTGGAGGAGAACCTGCCGGAGATCGCGCCGCTGATCGCCGGCTTCCTCGACCGCACATGGGTGCGCGGCACGGCGTAGGGCCGTGCCGCGCGTGGTCCGGCGCCTCGTCGGCACCGGCTCACACCAGGTCACGACATACGGCGGCCCGGGCCGGGGGCGTTGCCCACCGGGCCGGGCCGGGCCGTTCACACGGGACGGGTCACTGGGGCGGCTCGTCGCGGCGTTCCGTCCCACCGGTGCGACCACCGCCGCCGTACTGGTCCCTCAGCTTTTCCTGGGCGGTGTCCACGTGGCGGCTGTACTTGCCCTGAGTCCTGCCGTCCACGAAGTCGCCGGCCTTCTCGATGCCCTGGCTCGTCTGATCAGGGTGGCCTTTCAGCATGTTCTTGAGCTTGTCCATCATGGACATGGGGTCGTCCTCCTTGACGCAGGGTCCCCCGCCCCTCCACTGTCACCGCCCTGGGCGCGTTTCGCATCCGCACGGGGCGTTTCACCAAGGACGCAACCTGCTCCTGTTCGGCATCTCGCCATGTCACCGCCACGACCACCGACGGCCCGCCCCGCGAGGGGACAGGACCTCGCCTAGGCCCAGCCGTCCTCGCGTACGCGGTGTGCCAGGTCGATTTTCGTGAAGGTGGGCCTGCCGGCCTGCTGGTACTTGTCCTTGACCCGGTCCAGGTAGTACTTGGCCGTGTGCGGGCTGATCCCCGTGCGGCGTGCGGTGGCTTTGAGGGTGAGGCCGGAGGCGTAGGCGAGCAGGATCTCGATCTCCTTGGGCGACAGGTGCGGGCGGGCCGGGCCTTCGTCGTGGGCCCACGCGAAGGCCAGCTCCGGCGAGTGCACCGTGCCACCCCCGGCGACCTCACCGACAGCCCGTACCAGTGTCGGCAGATCGTGGTCCTTGGTCAGATAGCCGTCCGCGCCGGCCGTGATGGCGTCGACGATCTGTCTTCGGTCCGCCACCGTGCTGATGACCAGCACTCGTGCGCCCGTCTCCCGCAGCCGCCGGATGTTGTCGGCCGGGACGGACTCGTCCCGTAGCAACAGGTCGAGGAGGACGACGTCGAACCGCCCCTCGGCGGCGAGCAGCCCGTCCACCGTGTCGGACGTCGTCCCAAGGCGCAGGCCCGGAGTGCTGCCCAGCCACACCTGGAGCCCGTCTGTCAGCATCCGATCGTCGTCGACGACGGCCACCTCGATCACGCCGGCCATCGCAGCTCCACCCGCGTGCCCTCCCCGGGCGCGCTGTCGACGTCGGCCGTACCACCCGCCTCCTGCATCCGCCCGTGCACCGAACACCGCAGGCCGAAACCTTTCGCCTCGACCTCGGGGTCGAATCCCGCACCTCGGTCGACGATGGTCACCACGAGGGCGTGACCTTGCGCCTTCGGCCGACCTGTCACGGTGACGTACGCGTGCGATGTGCCGGAGTGGCGCAGCACGTTGTTCAGCGCCTCCGTGGTGGCGTCGGCAAGAGCGGCGGCGGCGCGGGCCGGTATCTCCGGCACCGCGTGGTACTGGGCGCTGATCCGCAGCCCGAGGCTCTCCGCCGACCGCACGGCACGCTCCAGCGCCGCCGCCGTACCCGGCGCGGGAGCGCCGTCGGCCTGCTGCTGGACGAGCCGCCGCAGATACGCGGCCTCCCTGGCGCACCGTTCCCGCAGGGGCTCCGCCCCGGGGTCCGCCCGGCCGCTCGCGATCGCGGTCAGCGTGGCAAGCACAGTGTCGTGCAGCGCCCGGTGATGGGCGATCCGCTCGGCAAGCTGGGCCCGGCGGGCCTCAGCCGTGAGCGCCTGCGCTGTTGCCGCGTCCAGCAGGGAGCCCTGGCGACGCAGATACCACCAGAAGACGGCCGCCAGCACGGCCGAGAAGACGATCGAGTTGAGGTTGCCCGCCACGACCCCGGCCTCCGCGCCGGTCAGCCGGTAGCCGACCGCATGGACCAGGCACAGGCCGACCACGATGCCCACCACCGTCCAACGGGTGAACGCCACCGCCGCAACCGCGCTCGCCGAGCCTCCCAGCATCATCACCCACGCGACCTCTGCGGTCGTGGCGTCACCGGAACCCGCGACGAACGGCAGCACCCCGCCGACCACGACGACGTCGGCCACCGCCGGCCCGGCCTCGAACCAGCCGCGTCGCCTCGCCGCACCGAACACCGCGGCACTGCCCACCAGCGCCACCCCGAGCGCCGCCCACGCCAACGGCCGTCCCCGCTGGTGCTGGGCGACCGCGACCACGCCGGCCGCCAGATGGCTGGCCCGGTACAGCGCCGTGGCCAGGACCATGAACCGCTGTGCCCGCTGAAGCCCCGATCCCAAGCTCACCGCGCGCCTCCCCAGTACACGCCGTCAAGCCGCACGCAACCCCCCTGAACCGGCGGTACTGCCGCTCACCCGTCCCCGCTAGCTTCAGGTCGGCACCTCCGGCGACGAGCCATCAGATCATCGCCGGCATCACCATGCACGCCGAAATCCGGACAGAGAAGGAAGCCACAGTGGCTCGAACCGCTCGCGCAGGAATCCTGGTCGCCGCCCTGGCGTCCCTGCTGGCCGTGCTGATGCCCGGCACGGCCAACGCCGCCGACCCGCCGATCAGTTACACGACCTCACTGAGGAACGCCTCGATCTACGAGATGCGTGCCTCCTACTCGTGGCAGTGCATGGACGTGCGCGGCGGGTCCACCAGCCCGGGTGCGATCATTCAGCGCTACGACTGCAACGGCAAGCTTCATCAGCGCTTCTACTTCACGCCGAGCGGTACACCGGGGCTGTTCACCATCGGGACCCTGGGCCGGTACTGCATCGGCGCCAACCTCACGGCCGGCCCCGACTACTACAAGACGGTCGTGACCGGCTACTGCCAGGGCCCGGGCCAGCTGTTCCGCTGGGTCGACCAGGGCAACAACCACTGGGAGATCGTCGAGGCGCAGTCGGGCCTCTGCCTGCACGACACCGGCCGCCGCAACCCGGTGGAACTCCGCCCCTGCGGCAACATCACCGAGCCGTACCCGAGCCTGTGGACGCCCCGCTACCACCGGCAGTACGACTACGGCAGCATCTGGGGCTGACCGACGAGGAGAGTGCCGAGGGCGGGCCGGAACATTCTTCCGGCCCGCCCTTTCGGTGCCTCGGCGCGCAAGGGATCTGCCGTGGCGCCGCAACCCCGAAGCTCGGCGAGGTACCGACGCACGCGCGAGGCACTGGCGTGTACATGGGCAAGGTCAGCGGCCCTCAGATGCCCGCTACAGCACCGGCAGGGACTTGCGCAGCTCGAAGGCGGTGACCTCGGAGCGGTACTCCTCCCACTCCTGCTTCTTGTTGCGCAGGAAGTGACGAGACGCTGAGGTCACCTCAGCTCCAGTTGAAACAAGCACTTGAGATCGTCTCCCACGTGGTGGTTGTTGGGTAGCTGTGGCTAACGATGGCAGCCCTGGGACGGCCCACAGACGGCCCAGCCCTGTCCCTTTCGGGTGGGACGCACGCATGTACAACCCACGTGCCGGAGGAATTCCAGACGAGCGCGTCGTGCTCAGGACCGACGCTGACTATCCGCAGCGATCACCCGCCTCGCGCCCACGCCCAAGCGCTGGCGCTGGCGCACGAGACTACCCACGCACCGCTGCCCCATCAGCCGACCAGTGCGGGTGCGCGGAGCATCTTGGTATGCCGCTTGCCTGCCGCGCAGGCCCGTAGTGCATGGCCTCAACTTTCGGAGGATCGCCCGCGTAAGGGCCACGCTGATGCCTCGGGCCTCCATGGCCGCCTGAGACTTCGCAACCTCTCTTCGGTCCCCGCCCCCGCTGTGAGACTCTACGTTGCGTAGCAGCTCGCGCACTGGGAGGCATCGTGCAATCTGGAGACGTATCCAGCCTGGCCAAATCCCTAACGATGGAACCGGTCGAAGACTCGGGCAGTGATACAGCTTCGCGATACAACTTCCAGCACCAGTGTGCAGCACGACACTGTTTTGCCATGCTTAACGATGCAACTCTGACTTCCATAATTTGCGAATGGCATGTGGATTACATCCTTACGTACAAGAACGGAGAAACCCATCTTGTCTCCGTCAAGCATCGCGAGCCAGCCCTGGGGCCCTGGCCGCTAGGGGAACTTTGGGGGAAAGGGGGCCTGAACACTCTTTATGAACGCTGGCAAGTCTCTCCGGAAGTAAAATGCCGACTCGTAACCAACGGGTTCATGAAAACAGGGAAAGGGAACGCGCGGGATTTCTGTGACGCCTTGAGCGCACAGAACGTGGACGACTACGTGGAGATCTGCAGCGAGAAGCTGAAGTGCACAGCCGAAATCGCCAAGCAATTCCTTCTTGCACTTCGCATCGAGTTTGGGATTGCCGATAGAGTAACGCTTCGGGCGGATCAGATCATTAACACGGTAGAGCCCGCGTTGCGAAATTCAGACCTAGCCGACATTAATCCGGCTCGCGCTTGGGATGCCGTAGTGGGACTCGTCGCCACAAAGTCACGGGATCAAGATAATCGCCAATTTTCATCTATAGACTTCGCACAGCCAGATGCACTGGACACTGCCACACTCACCTCGAACAAAGTACTACGGAGGACGATCCACCGCGTCGACGTAGTCGCCACCATTACCGAACCCTCTAGCCCGACCCGCGCACCTGACGCGCCCACCAATCTATGGGTCCGAGAGCCAAGCAGCGTATTCATAGGACGTAACCAAGAGCTAGAAGAGATCGAATCTTTTCTAGCTGCCGAGTCCACGAGCAGTCCCGCACTGGCCGTGCTGGGAATGAGCGGGGTAGGGAAGAGCGAAGTCGTCGCTCAGTACGCTTGGCAGCATAAAGACTCATTTGAGTTTTCCTGGTGGATTAGGGCTGAGTCTTGGGAATCCATGATCTCTGACCTGACCCTCCTCGCCGATGAGCTTGGCATTCCGGCACCTGACTCGGAATCGGGTATCCGAAGGATCAAGCAATTCTTCCGGGAGAAGCACGGATTGATCCTTCTGGATAACGCTCCGGCAGATCCCAGAATTATCGGCTTCCTCCCTAAGACGGCTGCCACGCGCTTCCTGGTTTCTAGTGTTGACCAGGGGTGGGCGGCACACCTGACCGCTGTGCAACTCGCCCCCTTGTCGAAAGACGACGCCGGACTGCTGCTTTCGGAGCTGCTTCAGGAGCATTCGACCGATGAGCTTGTGCCGCTGAATGAGGCACTAAAGGGACTCCCTCTAGCAATTAGGCAGGCTGCCGGCTACATCAAGACTTCGAACATATCTCTGGCAAAATACTCTGCGATGGTGCAGGCAAGGGCCAAAGATCTGATGAGAAGATCGGCACCACTAGAACATATTGGCCTGAGTGCGGCAATGTCCATCACACTCGAAACGCTACGGGATAAGTACCCGGACGCCCTCAAAGTGCTCCACGCGCTTTCATATCTTTCCCCTCACTTTTTCCCATCAGCCCTGTTTCTGATGACGCCGACCCTCGATCCTGAAAGCCCGGAAGACCAAAGCAGCAATCTCAGATTTGAAGTCGACGAGAGTGCGGCTGCGGAACTGGAAGGGATATCTCCTGAAGCTGTCAGCCTTCTAGAAAAGCTCAAGGATGAGCTGTCACTTTCCGACGCGATTGGAGACCTTAGAAGATTCTCAATCGCAGATTGCCGATCAGACGACGTTGCTATCCATGCCCTGACGCAAGGAATCGTCCGGCAATCGCTTGACCATGCGGAGGCAAACTCCGGCATTGAAGTCGCTACGGCACTTCTCAATAAAGTGGCCATTCTGCCTGCTCTGGATTCAAAGTACTGGCCGCATTATCGATACATGATGCCGCACTTCGAAGCCCTCATTGATCATCTTGAGACGAGGGACGTGCTGCCTGCTAGTCGGCTCATGTTCTACGGGGCAATCGCGATGCACGCGAGCGCGAGAGGAGGCATAGAACTATGTCTCGTGAACGCCAAAAAGGCCGTTACTGCCGTTGAATTGCTCGACGACGCCAGCATCCAAACGGCTATCTTCGCGCGCACCCTCCTCGTCGATGCCCTTACGCGCGCAGACCGGTGGGACGAGGCGCTGCGAACAGCTGATGAGGGGATCAAACTCTCCGCGAGCTCCTCAGTGGATACGACTTCGATTGCCGTGTTGCACTCGAAGAAGGCTGCGGTGCTGCACCTACAGGGGAAACTGAAAGAAGCGCTGAAAGAGTTTGACAAGATTGAAGAAGCAATAGAATCAATTGAAAACTCAGAGACCACCGTGATCAGAAGGGTCATTAAAGCCAATCGAGCCAACCTTCGCAGGGAAAGCGGAGACGCTCGTGGAGCAGCTGCTGATTATGAAGCCATGATCGCCGATTATCCATCCGATGGCACTAAGAACGGATTGGCGACTCTCTACAGCAACCTATGCCTCGCGTACCTAGATGCCACCGACTATACGAGAGCTTTGACCGCGGCACAGGAAGCCCTTGAGATTGACTTTGCGGATTCAGACGGCATCCATCTAGATGCGGCGAGGGACTGGAATAATGCTGGCCTCGCACTTCTGGAGCTCCAAAATACAGGTGAAGCGAAGAAAGCTTTCATGGCATCGCTCGAAGTTCACGAGAGGTTGGGCGGAGAGAGAACCACCCTTTACCTCATCGCTCTCATGAACCTCGGTCGAGCGCAACTAGCCGAGGGTGACGCAGAAGCTTCAAGGAAAACCTTGGAAAAGACCCTGCGCATCCAGGAAGAGATCATCGGTGCTGATCATCGAGAAGTCGCTGCTACCCTGGCCAACCTTGCAGTCGCCTATACGGTTCTGGGCTTGTTCGGCAACGCTTCCAAAGCGGCGTTCCGAGCTCTACGAATCGACGTCGGTGTCTACGGCGAGGGTCATCCAGAGTTGCTTGCCGACTATAACAACCTGGCGGGCGCATTGATGCTGGCCGGGAATCCAAAGGCGGCTCTTAAGTGGCTAAACAAGGCGCTTGAGATCGCGAAAGAGACTTTTGGCGCTGAAAGCTTCAGGGTTGCTCAGTGTCTTGAGAAGGTCGCAGTATGCACGTACCAGATTGGTGAGCGCAAGGCCGCAATTTCACTCATGTCAGAAACCATCAGGATTTATACCGCCACGGCCGGGCACGGTAGCGACCAGTCACTTATCTGTCGAGAGCTCCACAAGCAGATGCTAGAGGGACGAAACGCTTTGGTAATTGGGGGCGCTGACGCGCCCTAACAGCGCCTAACACAATGAGGTGGGCAGGCAGTGACGGCCGTGTCCGGGGCGAGGGGTGAGCGTTCGACCCTGTGTGGGGACGTCACCGTGGATCGTGTCGGATGAGCTCTGGGGCCGCTTGGAGCCGTTGCTGCCACAGCGCGAGCGACGCTGTCGGTATCCCGGCCGCAAGCCGCTGCCGGATCGGGAGGTGCTCTGCGGGATCCTGTACGTGCTGCACACCGGAGTGCAGTGGGAGCATCTGCCTCAAGAGCTCGGCTTCGGCTCCGGCATGACGTGCTGGCGCAGATTGCGGGACTGGAACGAGGCCGGCGTCTGGCAACGCTTGCATGAGGTCCTGCTGGCCGAGCTCAACGCGGCCTCCCGGGTGGACTGGTCCCGCTGCGTGGTCGACTCCTCGCACGTCAGGGCGCTAAAAGGGGGAGCCACACGGGCCCGTCGCCGGTCGACCGTGGGCGGGCTGGCTCGAAACACCACCTCATCACCGACGGACACGGCACTCCGCTCGCGGTCCTGTTGACTGGCGGCAACCGCAACGACGTTACCCAGCTCCTGCCCTTACTCGACGCGGTTCCGCCTGTCCGGGGCCGCGTCGGACGGCCGCGCCGCAAGCCCGACTCGCTGTTCGCAGACCGCGGCTATGACCATGACGTCTACCGTGATCAGGTCCGAGCTCGTGGCATCATCCCGGCGATCGCCCGGCGAGGAACACGGCACGGCACTGGCCTGGGCACTTACCGGTGGGTGGTCGAGAGGACGTTTGCCTGGCTGCACGGCTTCCGGCGCCTGCGCATCCGTTGGGAACGCCGGGCCGACATGCACGAAGCCTTCCTCAAACTTGCCTGCTGCCTCATCACCCATCGACAGCTCAGGGCATTGCGCTGACCTTCAACGCAGGATTGCCGGGCGCGTATGGATGTCCGCAGCTCGTGCCATGATCCGGAATCATGAGTGACCGTTCGCTTTCGCCCGCCTGGCTGACCTCGTGGACCAGCAGGGTCTCGGAGACCCTGAAGGCAATGACAGACGAGTTCGAGCGCCGGCACGGCTTTCCCCCAGGAGCCAATGAGGTTCGGCTGGCCGACCACGCCGACCAAGTCGCGGCTCGCATGCTTGCCCAGGTCAGCAACATGCCTGCCGACCTGGGCACCTTTTACGACAGCATCGGCGACGTCACCTGGGCGGATGTTGGCAACGGCTACTTCGTCGACCCGGCAGCCGATGTCCTGCTCCGGTTCCAGCAGGACGGAGCTGTCGGTGTCGGCGCGGATCAGAAGGACGGTGGCCTGGTCATCGGCTCGAACGGTGGCGGCCTGTCCTATTTTGCTAGCCCTGGCGGAGTGATCTACCGGACGCGAACTGTGCCCTTGGACGAACTCGAGCTCGACCAGGTGGCCGATGACCTACGGCAGTTTCTCGAGCTGCTGGAGCAATCCCTGACACGGTTCGTCGCCGATGGCGAGCCGGGATGCCTGTAGCCGGTGGCCCAGCAGTTCATTGTGTTAGCTGCTGTAAGGCGTAACCGACTAGAATCACGTCACATGCAGTTCAAAGCGGCCTCGGAAGCCGCGTTGACCTCGGAGCGGGGTGCGGTCTCCGTCAGGGCGAGATCTTTGGCCTCGCGGACGACCAGGTCAGGTTCGACACGGGCTGGCTGCACGTCGCGTGCCAGGTGAAGGTGGCGAACGGGCACCTCGTCTTCGGACCGCCGAAGCGCAACAAGGTCAGGGATGTGCCACTCCCCGACCGCGTTGCGCACGTCCTGAAGGGACACATGGAGCGGTTCCCGCCGGTCGCTGTCAGTCTCCCGTGGCTCCGACCGGATGGCCCGCTCGTGACAAAGCACCTGCTGTTCACCCGCATCGACGGAGGCGGAGCCGTGCGGCGCACGGACTTCAACACGCGGGTGTGGAAGCCCGCGCTCGTGGCCGCCGGCGTCATCCCGGAGCCGTCGGCCGGCGAGCGTCACCAGGCCGCCCGTGAGCACGGGATGCATGCGCTCCGGCACTTCTACGCGTCGGTTCTTCTGGACGCCGGCGAGAACGTGAAGGCGCTGAGCACGTACCTCGGACACAGCGACCCGGGGTTCACCCTGCGCGTCTATACGCACCTGATGCCGAGCAGCGACGGCCGGGCGCGACAGGCCGTGGACACCATGTACGAGGCCGCCTCTCCCACACCCGACGGCCCACAGACGGCCCAGGGAGGCTGAGACGCCTCCGGGCCGACGGTCGGTGACCGTCGGCCCGGAGTGCCGTACAGCGGTGGAGCCAGGGCTGACCTGGGCTTACAGCACCGGCAGGGACTTGCGCAGCTCGAAGGCGGTGACCTCGGAGCGGTACTCCTCCCACTCCTGCTTCTTGTTGCGGAGGAAGAAGTCGAAGACGTGCTCGCCCAGCGTCTCCGCGACCAGTTCGCTGCGCTCCATCAGGTCGATCGCCTCGCCCAGGTTCTGCGGGAGCGGGGCGATGCCCATCGCGCGGCGTTCGGCGTCGGAGAGGGCCCATACGTCGTCGTCGGCGCCGGCCGGGAGTTCGTAACCCTCCTCGATACCCTTGAGGCCGGCGGCGAGCAGGACCGCGTAGGACAGGTACGGGTTGGCGCCGGAGTCGAGGGAGCGGACCTCGATACGGGCCGAGCCGGTCTTGCCCGGCTTGTACATCGGGACCCGGATCAGGGCGGAGCGGTTGTTGTGGCCCCAGCAGATGTACGAGGGGGCCTCGCCGCCGGCGCCGGCACTGCGGGCGGAGCCGCCCCAGATGCGCTTGTAGGAGTTGACCCACTGGTTGGTGACGGCCGAGATCTCGGCGGCGTGCTTGAGCAGTCCGGCGATGAAGGAGCGGCCGACCTTGGAGAGCTGGTATTCGGCGCCCGACTCGTAGAACGCGTTGCGGTCGCCCTCGAAGAGGGAGAGGTGGGTGTGCATGCCTGAGCCGGGGTATTCGGAGAACGGCTTCGGCATGAAAGTGGCCTGGACGCCCTGCTCGAGCGCGACCTGCTTCATCACGAGGCGGAACGTCATGATGTTGTCGGCCGTGGAGAGCGCATCCGCGTACCGCAGGTCGATCTCCTGCTGGCCGGGGGCTCCCTCGTGGTGGCTGAACTCGACCGAGATGCCCATGGACTCGAGCATGGTGATCGCCTGGCGGCGGAAGTCCATGCCGACGTTCTGCGGGGTGTGGTCGAAGTAGCCGGAGCTGTCGGCGGGCGTGGGGCGGCTGCCGTCGACGGGCTTGTCCTTGAGCAGGAAGAACTCGATCTCGGGGTGGGTGTAGAAGGTGAAGCCCAGGTCCGAGGTCTTGGCCAGGATCCGCTTGAGCACGAAGCGCGGGTCCGCGAAGGACGGTGAGCCGTCGGGCATCAGGATGTCGCAGAACATGCGGGCCGTGCCGGGCGCCTCCGCGCGCCAGGGCAGGATCTGGAAGGTCCCCGGGTCCGGCTTGGCGATCATGTCGGACTCGTAGACGCGCGCGAAGCCCTCGATCGCGGAGCCGTCGAAGCCGATCCCCTCGTCGAAGGCCTGTTCCAGCTCGGCGGGGGCCACGGCGACCGACTTCAGGAAGCCGAGCACATCGGTGAACCACAGGCGCACGAAGCGGATGTCGCGCTCCTCGAGCGTGCGGAGCACGAATTCCTGCTGCTTGTCCATGTCTGCGTTCCTACCCATCCTTGCCGGTCACGGCGCGTGCCTGCTCCCTGGAGCATCCCATCCGCGGGTTTCGGGGAGGTTGCGCACGCGGCTGAGCCCATTGTGTGTCAGGGCCGACCCCTAGACGACCCTGAGGGGACCCTCACCGCCCCCGGACATGTGTCAGATTTCTTTGACACGTCCCCGCGGGGGTGTCAGCTTGAACTGACACACCGAGGCGAAGGGGGCGCGATGGGCGAGAACCCGGATCGGGACCTCGTGCCGGAGCCTGATCCGGCGTCGGGATCGGCATCGGGGTCGGCGTCGAAGTCGGCGTCGGCGTCGGCGTCGAAACCGGAGCCGGAGCCGGTGCTGACGGGCGACGCGCTGCTGAAGGTCCTCACGGCGCTGGGCAATCCCCATCGGATGCGGATCGTGGCCGCGCTGCTCGACGGCCGCGACTACGTCAGCCGGCTCGCTCGCGAGCTGGGCATCGGGCGGCCCCTGCTGCACATGCATCTGCAGCGGCTCGAGGCGGCCGGGCTGGTCCGCGGCGAGCTGGAACTGTCCGACGGCGGCAAGGCGATGAAGTACTTCGAGCTCACGCCGTTCTGCGTCGCGCTCACGCCCGAAGCGGTGGCGGCAGCGGCGAGAACGCTCACGGAGGAGGAGAAGGACACCATGAAGGAGACGGCGAAATGAACGGGGACCTGGTCGGAGCGGTCGGGGCCGCCGGAGTCTTCCTGCTGGGCATCGTCATCGTCTGGCAGGTCGCGGCGACCTGGCGGGCCCGGGTGCTGGCGACACGTGACAACGAGTACCGCAAACTCGCGGACAAGTACGCGCAGTTGCTGGAGGACACCACCGAACTGCACCGGCGCACGCTCGAGGAACTGACGCAGACGCGCACCTCGCTCACGTCGATGGAGAAGATGATGCGCGAGATCGAATAGCGCTCGAACGCACGCGGCTTGCACGCCGCGGCGGTACGGCCAGGAGCGGCAACTCCCGGCCGTACCCATGGAGAACACATCCCAGGCACATCACCCGCGCCGCGGCAGGTCCGCAAACCCTCACGCCGCGGTGCGGAACCCGTGCGCCCCGAACTCCACACACAGGAGACTACTCATGAAAGCGCTGCTCAAGCGCCTGGCCTCGGCGCCCGGCGGCCGGCGCACCAAGTGGCTCGTGCTCGCCGGCTGGGTGATCCTCGCGGTCGCCCTCGGTCCGCTCGCCGGGAAGCTCGGCGAGGTCGAGGACACCGGTCCGAACGCGTTCCTGCCGCGCGGAGCCGAGTCGGCCCAGGTCAACACCCAGCTGGAGAAGTTCCGTACCGACGAGGTGATGCCGGTCGTCGCCGTCTACAGCAGCACGGACGGTACGGAGGCCGGTGCCGACGCCCGCGCGAAGGCGGAGTCGGACCGGCGCGCGTTCGCCGGTCATGTCGCCGAGGGGCAGCGGATGTCCCCGGTGCTGCCCTCCGACGACGGCTTGGCGCTGATGGTCGTGGTGCCGCTGTCGGACGACCTCGGGAACCGGGTGGAGGAGATCCGCGAGATCGCGGGCGCCAACGCTCCCCCGGGCCTCGATGTGGCGGTCGGCGGACCGGCCGGTTCGCTGATGGACCAGGTCGCGGTCTTCGACACGCTCGACGCCACCCTGATGATCGCCACCGCGCTCGTGGTGGCCGTTCTGCTGCTCATCACGTACCGCAGCCCGGTGCTGTGGCTCCTTCCGCTGCTGGCCGTCGGCTTCGCCGCCGTCCTCACCCAGGTCAGCACCTATCTGCTGGCCCGGTACGCCGGGCTGCCCGTCGATCCGCAGAGCGCGGGCATCCTGATGGTGCTCGTCTTCGGTGTCGGCACCGACTACGCCCTGCTGCTCATCGCCCGTTACCGGGAGGAGCTGCACCGCCACGAGGACCGGCACACGGCGATGCGGCTGGCCCTGCGGCGCTCGGGTCCGGCGATCCTCGCCTCCGCGGGCACGATCGCGGTCGGTCTCGCCTGCCTGTCGCTCGCCGACATCAACTCCTCGCGTTCGCTGGGCCTCGTGGGCGCCGTCGGCGTCGTGTGCGGGTTCCTGGCGATGGTCACCGTGCTGCCCGCCCTGCTGGCGGTCGCGGGCCGCTGGGTGTTCTGGCCGTTCGTGCCGCGCTTCGCCCCGGCACCTGCACCGGACGCGGCGGGCGCACCGGACGCGGCGGGGGCGGTGGGGCCCGCGGGGCCGGCGCGCGGGCCGGTCACGGTCTGGGCGCGGATCGGGAACGCCGTCGCCCGGCGTCCGCGCTGGTCGTGGCTGATGTCCGTCGGCGTGACGGGTGTGCTGGCGCTGAGCGCCTTCGGCATCGACATGGGCCTGACGCAGTCCGAGATGTTCCAGACCAGGCCCGAGTCGGTCGTCGCCCAGGAACGGATCTCCGCGCACTACCCGTCGGGCGCCTCCGACCCGGCGACGATCGTGACGAAGTCCGCGCGGGCCGGTGAGGTGAAGGCGGCCGCCGCGGCGGTGCCGGGCGTGGCACGGGTCGAGGACGGCGAGCGCACGCGGGACGGGGAGCTCGCCACCGTGAAGGTCGTGCTCGACCACGCCCCGGACAGCGAGGCCGCGAAGGACACCGTCGACGCGCTGCGCTCCTCCGTGGACCGGGTCCAAGGCGCGGACGCCCTGGTGGGCGGTACGACCGCGCAGACGCTGGACACCCAGCGGGCGGCCGACCGTGATCTGCGGACCGTCATCCCGGTGGTGCTGCTGGTGGTGCTGCTCGTGCTGGTGTGGCTGCTGCGGGCGATCGTCGCGCCGGTGCTGCTGCTGGCGACGGTGGTCCTCTCGTACTTCGCGGCGCTCGGCGCCTCGAACCTCCTCTTCGAGCGCGTCCTCGGCTTCGCCGGTGTCGACTGGTCGATCCCGCTGATGGGCTTCGTGTTCCTGGTCGCCCTCGGCATCGACTACAACATCTTCCTCATGCACCGCGTCAAGGAGGAGTCAGAGCGCCTCGGCCTCGCACGCGGCGTGCTGGAGGGGCTCACGACCACGGGCGGTGTGATCACGAGCGCGGGCGTCGTGCTGGCGGCCACGTTCGCGGTGTTCGCCGGACTCCCGCTGGTGACCATGGCCCAGATGGGCGTGATCGTCGGCCTCGGCGTCCTGCTGGACACGTTCCTGGTCCGTACGGTGCTGGTGCCGGCGCTCGCGCTGGACCTGGGGCGCTGGTTCTGGTGGCCGGGCCGGCTGTTCAGGACCGGCGGGGCAGGCGGGGTCGGCGGGGCCGTCCCGGCTGCCGCGGTCGGCCGTCCCTCGACGGCCGGGCGGGCGCCGGAACACGTCTGAGGCCCGGGCACACGGCCCGCGCGGGGTCCCGCCGTACGCACGGCGGGACCCCGCCCGCTCGTCGCCGGTCTCCCGAAATCGCCGCCCGACTGGCGTACCGGACGCGTACGCCTACTACGATCTGCGGCCATGGGAGGTTCGCGGCCCGGCCGCCTCTCGGGCGCCAAGCGTCCCACGGCTCTGCTGAGCGCCGTGGCGACGCTCCTCGGCGCGCTCTTCGTCTGTCTGGGCCCGGCCCGCCCGCACCACGGCACCACCGCCCACTCGCCGTACGAGTCGGCCACGACAACCGCGTACAGCTGCCCGTACGACGACGGTGGCTGCGGACTGCTCCCCGTGCTGAGCCCCGCGGTGCTCACCGTGCCGCCGCCGGACGCCCCTCTGGAGGCCGACGCCCGGCCCCTGTACGCCGGGCGGGCCGCCGACGTCGGCCGTCAAAACCGTTCCGGAGCGCTCGCCCGCGCCCCTGACCTGCACGTCCTTCAGGTACTGCGGACGTGAGACGCCCGCACGACCTCGCAGGCATTGCCGAACCCCCATTCCGCAGACTCCACGAAGGACACCGCCATCATGGCCAGCCGTAACACCAACAACGACCGCCGGGCCCGAATAGAGCAGATGCGCCGGGCCGAGCAGGCCCGCGAGCGCCGCAACCGGATCCTCACCATCGGCATCAGCGGCGTCGTCGTCGCCGGCCTCGTCGGCTTCGGGGTCTTCGTGCTCAACAAGGAGTCCGAGGAGAAGGAGCAGCGCGTCGCGGAGGCGAAGGCCCCCGTCGTGGACGAGAAGACCTGGGACGCGAAGAAGCTCGGCCGCAACCATGTGGAGACGGCCGTCTCGTACGAGATGAAGCCGCCGGTCGGCGGTGACCACAGCCAGGTGTGGATGAACTGCAACGGCGACGTCTACTCGGAGCCGATTCCCGAGGTCAACGCCGTGCACTCCCTGGAGCACGGCGCGGTGTGGGTGACCTACACCGACAAGGCGGCCAAGGCCGACGTCGACAAGCTCGCGGAGAAGGTCAAGAAGACGCCGTACACGCTGATGAGCCCGTACAAGGACCAGCAGGGCGCGATCATGCTGAGCGCCTGGGGCAAGCAGGTCGTCGTCGACTCGGCCGACGACAAGCGGGTCAGCCAGTTCTTCACCAAGTACGTGCAGGGCGCGCAGACGCCCGAGCCGGGCGCGGCGTGCACGGGCGGGCTGAGCGGCAAGTGACGGGCATGACGCGTACGCACTGGGCCGCCGTCACGGCGGTGGTGCTCGCGCTGCTGTTCGCGGGGGCCGCCACGGTGGCCTCCGCGGGGGACGGCGGGGGCGCGTCCGCGGACCGCACGCCGACGGGGGCGTCCGCGGACGCCGGCTTCGCCCGCGACATGTCGGTCCACCACCAGCAGGCGGTGGAGATGTCCTTCATCGTCCGGGACCGTACGCAGGACGAAGAGGTGCGCAGGCTCGCGTACGACATCGCCAACACGCAGGCCAACCAGCGCGGCATGATGCTGGGCTGGCTCGACCTGTGGGGTCTGCCGAAGGTGTCGGCGGACGCGGAGCCGATGGAGTGGATGGGCCCGGAGGGCGGCGGCGATGCCACCGCCCACTCCGGGCACGGCGGGCACCAGGCCGAGGACGGGTCGCTGATGCCCGGCATGGCGACCAAGTCGGACCTGGAGCAGCTCTCCCGGCTGAACGGCAAGCAGGCTGAGATCCTCTACCTGCAGCTGATGATCATCCATCACAACGGCGGCATCGCCATGGCCAAGGGCTGCGTCGAGCAGTGCGAGGTCGGGGTGGAACGGGATCTGGCGCAGGGCATGGTCGACGCGCAGGCGTCGGAGGTCGAGCTGATGGTCGACCTGCTGCGCAAGCGCGGTGCTCAGCCGCGCACCTGACGCGTACGCGCATCTGGCTTGCATCTGGCGCGCTTGACGCGCGTGGCCTTCCGGGGTGTGCGACTGCGGTCGCACACCCCGGAAGGCGCAACGACAATGGGGTGGCTCGGGGCCGTACGGCATCCAGGAGGCACGACCCATGACCACTGCGAAGGACATCATGCACGCGGGGGCCCGTTGGATCCCCGAACACGAGACCCTCGACCGGGCGGCGCAGCTGATGCGCGAACTGAACGTGGGCGCGCTGCCGATCGCCGACGCCGACGAGCGCCTGTGCGGCATCCTCACCGACCGCGACATCGTCGTCGGCTGTGTGGCGATGGGCCACGACCCCGCCCGGACCACGGCGGGCGACATGGCGAAGGGCACGCCGCGGTGGATCGACGCCGGCGCGGACGTGGAAGCCGTCCTGCGGGAGATGCAGGGCCATCAGATCCGGCGGTTGCCGGTGATCGAGAACAAGCGGCTGGTCGGCATGATCAGCGAGGCCGACCTCGCGCAGCATCTGAGCGAGGAGCAGCTGGCAAGCTGGGCGGAGCGGGTCTACGCGGAGAGCGGCACGGAGCGGCTGGCCGATGCGGGACGGATGACCTGACGGGGCCAGGCGAGGGCGGACACGGGGCTCGGGGCCGGAAGGACATCGCGTCAGAAAGACGATTACACTGGCCCCGTGCCTCAACTACGTCTCGCCCTGAATCAGATCGACTCCACCGTCGGCGATCTCGCCGGCAACGCCGAGGCGATCGTGCACTGGACCCGGCACGCCGCGGAACAGGGGGCGCACATCGTCGCGTTCCCCGAGATGGCGCTGACCGGCTACCCCGTCGAGGACCTCGCGCTGCGGTCGTCCTTCGTCGAAGCGTCCCGTTCCGCGCTGCGCGCGCTCGCCTCGCGGCTCGCCGCCGAGGGGTTCGGCGAGCTGCCGGTCGTCGTCGGTTATCTGGACCGGTCGGAGACGGACGGCCCCCGGTACGGACGCCCCGCCGGGTCCCCGCGCAACGCCGCCGCAGTCCTGCACCACGGCGAGGTGGCGCTGAGCTTCGCCAAGCACCACCTGCCCAACTACGGCGTCTTCGACGAGTTCCGCTACTTCGTGCCGGGCGACACCCTGCCCGTGGTGCGCGTGCACGGCGTCGACATCGCGCTCGCGATCTGCGAGGACCTGTGGCAGGACGGCGGCCGGGTGCCGGCCGCGCGCAGCGCGAAGGCCGGGCTGCTGATCTCGGTCAACGCCTCGCCGTACGAGCGGGAGAAGGACGACACCCGCCTCGAGCTCGTGCGCAAGCGCGCCCAGGAGGCGGGCTGCACCACCGCGTATCTCGCGATGATCGGCGGGCAGGACGAGCTGGTCTTCGACGGTGACTCGATCGTCGTGGGCGCCGACGGTGAAGTGATCGCCCGTGCCCCGCAGTTCGCCGAGGGCAGCGTCGTACTCGATCTGGAACTGCCGGCGGCCGCGGCCGACGCCCCGACCGGCGTCGTCGACGACGGGCTGCGCATCGACCGCGTGATCCTCTCCGAGGAACCGCTTCCGGCGTACGAGGCCGAGCTGACCGGCGGGTACGCCGACCGGCTCGACGACGACGAGGAGGTGTACTCCGCCCTGGTGGTGGGCCTGCGCGCGTACGCCGCCAAGAACGGCTTCCGGTCCGTGCTCATCGGGCTCTCCGGCGGCATCGACTCCGCCCTCGTCGCGGCGATCGCCTGCGACGCGCTCGGCGCGCAGAACGTGTACGGCGTCTCCATGCCCTCCAAGTACAGCTCCGACCACTCCAAGGGCGACGCGGCCGAGCTGGCCCGCCGTACCGGGCTCAACTTCCGCACCGTGCCGATCGAGCCGATGTTCGACGCCTACATGGGTTCGCTGGGGCTGACCGGCCTCGCCGAGGAGAACCTGCAGTCGCGGCTGCGCGGCACGATGCTGATGGCGATCTCCAACCAGGAGGGTCACATCGTGCTCGCGCCGGGCAACAAGTCCGAGCTGGCGGTGGGGTACTCGACGCTGTACGGCGACTCGGTCGGCGCGTACGGGCCGATCAAGGACGTCTACAAGACGACCGTGTTCCGGCTCGCGAAGTGGCGCAACCGTGCCGCGGAGGACCGCGGCCAGACCCCGCCGATCCCGGAGGCGTCGATCACCAAGCCGCCGAGCGCCGAGCTGCGCCCCGGCCAGGTCGACACCGACTCGCTGCCGGACTACGACGTACTGGACCGGATCCTGGAGCTGTACGTGGACCGGGACCAGGGCAAGGACGCGATCGTGGCGGCCGGTTACGACGAGGCGCTGGTGGCGAAGACGCTGCGGATGGTGGACACGGCGGAGTACAAGCGGCGTCAGTACCCGCCGGGCACCAAGATCTCGGCGAAGGGGTTCGGCAAGGACCGGCGGCTGCCGATCACGAACCGCTGGCGCGAGACGACGGGCTGACCGGCCGCTCCGGTGCGAGGGGGCTTCCCGCGACGACGCGGGAGGCCCCCTCCGCCGTACGGTCGCGGTCCAGCAGGCCGGCGGTCGCGGCGACGGCCAGGCCCACCACGGCGAGGACCGCTCCGACGAGTGCCGGGGACGTCCAGCCCCAGCCCGCCGCGATGGCCGTGCCGCCGAGCCAGGCGCCGCCCGCGTTGGCGAGGTTGAACGCGGAGTGGTTGGAGGCGGACGCGAGCGTCGGGGCGTCCTTGGCCTTGCGCATCACCAGCATCTGCAGCGGCGTGGTGGTCAGGAACCCGACCGCGCCGAGGACGACGACAGTGGTGAGCGCCAGCCACGGTGTGCGGACCGTGAGAGGGAAGGCGGCCAGGACGAGCGCGAGCGCGGCGAGGGAGCCGTAGAGCGTCGGTCGCAGCGCCCGGTCGGTGAGCGGGCCCGCGGCCAGCGCCCCGAGGGTCATGCCGATGCCGAACAGGGCGAGGACGAGGGTGACGGACGACTCGCCGAGGCCGATCGCCTCGGTCGTCATCGACGCGAGGTAGGAGTACACGGCGAAGACGCCCGCGAACCCGAAGACGGCGGTCAGCAGGCCGAGCAGGACCTGCCGGTCGCCGAGGGCGCGGATCTCGCGGCCGATGCCCTGGCGGGTGTCGAGCGGCATGTGGGGCACGAGCTTCGCGAGGGCCGCCATGGCGAACAGGCCGATGGCGGTCACGACGAGGAACGTCGCCCGCCAGCCGAGCTGCTGGCCGAGCGCGGTCGCGGCGGGGACGCCGACGATGTTCGCCACGGTGAGCCCGAGGAACATCGTGGCGACGGCACGGGCCTGCCGGTGCTCCCTCACGAGGCGGGCGGCGACGACGGCGCCGACGCCGAAGAACGCGCCGTGGGGCAGTCCGGCGAGGACCCGTCCGGCGAGCAGGGTGCCGAAGCCGGGGGCGAGCGCGGACGCGAGGTTGCCGACGGTGAAGAGCGCCATCAGGAGCAGCAGCATCCGCTTGCGCGGGACGCGGGAGCCCAGAGCGGTGAGCAGGGGTGCGCCGATGACGACGCCGATGGCGTAGGCGGAGACCAGGTGGCCGGCGGTGGGAACGGAGGTGCCGAGATCGTCTGCGACGTTGGGCAGGAGGCCCATCATCACGAATTCGGTGGTACCGATGCCGAAGGCGGACACGGCGAGGGCGAGCAGCGCCAGGGGCATGTGGGGTGAGCCTTTCCGAGTAAGTTTGTTCTCGGAACAAATCTTCTCAGAGATTCTGTTCCCGGCGGTGAACACCTGGTTGCGGTGACGTTTTCCGGACCCGCCGACCACTCGGACCCCCGGCGGCGGAGACACCGGGATCACATGACGCCTTTCGGGCATGTCGGTCAGGTGTAAACATGACCGGTATGGACATCCGCCGCAGGAACAACGTGACGGTGACCGGTCTCGCCGACGGGCCGGAGATGGTGCTGGCGCACGGGTTCGGCTGCGACCAGAACCTGTGGCGCCTGACCGTACCGGCCCTGGCGAAGCGGTACCGGACGGTGCTGTTCGACTACGTCGGCTGCGGCGGCTCGGACCTGTCGGCCTGGAGCGAGGAGCGCTACTCCTCGATCGACGGCTACGCGCAGGACGTGATCGAGATCTGCGAGGAGCTCGACCTCGAGCGGGCGGTGTTCGTGGGGCACTCGGTCAGCGCCATGGTCGGGGTACTGGCGGCGCGGGCGGCGCCGCGGCGTATCGGAACGCTGGTGATGGTGACTCCCTCGCCCCGCTACATCGACGACGGCGACTACCGCGGCGGCTTCACCACGGAGGACATCGACGAACTGCTGGCGTCCCTGGAGTCCAATTATCTGGGCTGGTCGTCCGTCATGGCCCCGGTGATCATGGGCAATCCCGACCGGCCGGAGCTGGGGCAGGAACTGACGAACAGCTTCTGCGCCACTGATCCCGACATCGCTCGTGTCTTCGCCCGCACCACGTTCCTGTCCGACAACCGTGACGACCTGGAGAGCGTGAGCGTGCCGACGCTCGTGCTCCAGTGCTCCCAGGACGCCATCGCCCCTCGCGACGTCGGCGCGTACGTGCACGCGGCGATTCCCTCCTCCCGCCTCGTCACGCTGGACGCGACCGGGCACTGCCCGCAGCTGAGCGCCCCGGAGGCCACCGCGGAAGCGATTCTCGACTTCCTGGAGGACATCCGCGATGTGCCGCGCGGATAGGGACCCGAAGCCGCTCGGCGCGGGCGGTGACGAGGACGCGGACGCGGTGTTCACCGGGCTGCTGGAGGACAGCGCCGAGGAGCTGTACGACTCGGCTCCCTGCGGCTACCTGTCCACGTTGATGGACGGCACGATTGCCAAGATCAACAGCACGCTGCTCCAGTGGCTCGGCATGGAGCGCGACGCGGTGGTCGGGCACAGACGCTTCGCCGACCTGCTCACGGTCGGGGGGAAGCTGTATCACGAAACTCACTTCGCGCCCCTGCTGAGAATGCAGGGCGAACTGCACGGTATCGCTCTGGAGATGAGGGACGCCGACGGCGGCCGGCTGCCGGTGCTTGTCTCCTCACAGGTCAAGCACAGCAGCGAAGGGGAGCCGCTGCTGATCCGCACCACCGTCTTCGACGCCTCCGACCGCCGCGCCTACGAAGAGGAACTCCTGCACCGCCGCCAGGAGGCCGAAGAGGCCGGCGCCGAGGCCGAACGCGCCCGCGCCGAGGCCGAACGGGCCCGCGCCGAGGCCGAGGAGGTGCGGCGGCAGGCCGAGGCCGACCGGGAACGGCTGGCCGACGTGCTCGCCGTGCTGCAGAAGTCCCTGCTGCCCGACACCCTGCCCGTCCTGCCGGGGCTGGAGACGGCCGCCCACTACCACACGGCCTGTCCCGACCAGCTCGGCGGCGACTTCTACGACCTTTTCGCCGTCGACGAGCGCCGGTGGGCGTTCTTCCTCGGCGACGTGTGCGGCAAAGGTCCGCAGGCGGCGTCCCTCACCTCGCTGACCCGCCACACCCTGCGCGCCGCCGCGCTCCACGACCCCGACCCGGCCGCGGCGCTGACCACGCTGAACGCCACCCTGTACGCGCGGCACAGTGCCGGCGACGACGAACCCGAGTACTGCACGTGCATCGCGGGCCTCCTCGTACTCGACGAGGGCGACCGCATCACGGTCCGCCTCGCCTCCGGCGGCCACCCTCCGGCGCTCGTCCTGCGCGCCGAAGGCCACGCCGACCTCCTGCCCACCCCCGGCGGAATGCTCGTCGGGGTGCTGCCCGACGCACCCGTCGGCACCGCGGAGACCGTTCTGGCTCCCGGCGACACGCTCCTGCTCTACACCGACGGCCTCACCGAGGCCCGCACCGGCCCGGCCCGCGACGGCCTGTACGGCGAGGAAGCCCTGCACGCGTTCGCCACGCACCGCGCGCCCGCCGCACCCCGGGAGGTGATCACCGCACTGGCCGGACTGCTGGAGAGCTTCGGCGACGGTCTCGACGACGACACGGCCCTGCTCGCCCTCGGCGTCCCCACCGCCGGGCCCCGCACCGCGCCGGTGTCGGACCACCCGGGCCGAGCCCGCTGAACGTCGTCCGGCATCCCGTGCCCCCGGCACCACCGCGGGACGAGGCCGGCGGGGTCACAGATCGACGCTTGCCGCGATCGGCAGATGGTCGCTGTTCGTCCGCGGCAGCGTCCACGAGGACACCGGCTCCACACCCCGCACCATGATCTGGTCGATCCGCGCCATCGGGAACGCCGCCGGCCAGCTGAAGCCGAAGCCGTCGCCCGCCGCGCCCTGTGTGGAACGCATCTGGGACGTGACGGCGTTCAGCGAGCGGTCGTTCATCGTGCCGTTCAGGTCTCCGAGCAGTACGACCCTGTCCATCCGCTCGCGGGCGATCGCCTCGCCCAGCGCGTCGGCGCTGTTGTCCCGCTGATTGGCGGTGAAGCCGGCCTCGAGCTTCACGCGTACGGACGGCATGTGCGCCACGTACACCGCGACGTCCCCGCCGGGCGCCCTCACCGTCGCCCGCATGGCACGGATCCAGCCCATCCCGATGTCGACGGGGGTCGTGCCGGTCAGCGGGTACCTGCTCCACAGGCCGACCGTGCCCTCGACCGCGTGATAGGGGTACGTACCGGCCAGCGCCTGCTCGTACGTCCCGACCTGCCCGATCGGCAGCTCCTGCAGCGCCAGGACGTCGGCGCCGGAGGCGGCCACGTCCCGTGCGGTGCCCGCCGGGTCCGGGTTCTGCGCGTTCACGTTGTGCGTGGCGACGGTCAGATCGCCGCTCTCCGCGTCCGCGGCCGCCGACTTGCCGGTCAGCAGCCCGCCGAAGAGATTCAGCCAGACGACCAGCGGGAGCAGCACGGCGATCAGCGCGGTCGCGGAGCGCCGCAGCACCGCCCCGACGCCGATCAGCGGGACGAAGACGCCGAACCAGGGCAGGAACGTCTCCGTCAGGCTGCCGAGGTTGCCGATCCGGTTGGGGATCCGGGCGTGCAGGGCCATGAGCAGGGCGACCAGCACGGCGCAGAGCGCGAGGACGATGCCGCGGCGCCAGATGCCGCGGTCGCCGCGCCACCGGGCGGACAGGCGTCGGAGCCTCCCGGCGAGAGGCCCGGTGGGCCGCGTCCGTGTCGCGCCGTTCCCCGTGTCCGCCGTGTACGCCTGCGCCATAAAGCTGTCCCTCACTGCCTTGCCGTCACGCCGCCTCGCCGTCGTCCATAGGGACACTAGGCGATGACCGGTGGTCACTCCGCCGTCCGCGCGGGGACGGCCGTACTGCCTCGATGACGACGGGGCGGCACGACGGGTTCCTGGCATCGGGCCTGATGAGGACGCTGTGACAGAACGGGCACACTTGCCGCGCCGCGGCCGGGCCGACCACGGCGACCGCGCGGCACGCGGGGGTGTGACGGGGTCCTCTTCCGTACGGGCGGCATGAGGTGCCACCATGGAAGCGATCCGGGGACGCCGTCAGGGTGCCCCGAGATGAAGAAGGAGCCGAATACTCATGACGCTTCAGCCTGCCCAGAACGCCTCCGACAGCAGCAGCAAAGCGCTGTACGGCGGTAAGCAGACTCGCCGCATCACGGTCCACGACATCGCCGCCGCCAAGGAGCGCGGTGAGAAGTGGCCCATGCTCACCGCCTACGACGCGATGACGGCGTCCGTCTTCGACGAGGCCGGCATCCCCGTGGTGCTCGTGGGCGACTCGATGGGCAACTGCCACCTCGGCTACGAGACCACCGTGCCCGTCACGATGGACGAGATGACACTGCTGTCCGCCGCCGTCGTGCGGGGCACCAGACGCGCCCTCGTCGTCGGCGACCTGCCTTTCGGCGCGTACCAGGAGGGCCCGGTCCAGGCCCTGCGCAACGCCACCCGGCTGGTCAAGGAGGCGGGCGTCGGCGCGATCAAGCTGGAGGGCGGCGAGCGGTCGCTGGCCCAGACCGACCTGATCGTGCAGTCCGGCATCCCGGTCATGTCGCACCTCGGCCTGACCCCGCAGTCCGTGAACACCATGGGCTACCGGGTGCAGGGCCGCAGCGACGAGGCCGCCCACAAGCTGATCCGCGACGCCAAGGCCGCCCAGGACGCGGGCGCGTTCGCGGTGGTCCTCGAGCTGGTGCCCGCCGAGCTCGCGGCCGAGGTCACGCGCTCCCTGCACATCCCCACCATCGGCATCGGCGCCGGTCCCGACACCGACGCGCAGGTCCTGGTGTGGACGGACATGGCCGGTCTGACGGGCGGCAAGGTGCCGCGCTTCACCAAGCAGTACGCCAACCTCCGCCGGACCCTCGGCGACGCGGCGAAGGCGTTCGCCGACGACGTCGCGGGCGGGGCGTTCCCCGCCGAGGAGCACAGCTTCCACTGAGCCACTACCGGCACCAACGACAGCCCGCCGATCGTCCCCCGTCGGCGGGCTGTCGGCGTAGTGTGAGGAGTGGCCTCGGGGATCCCCGCACGCCGCCAGGAGGCGGAACATCATGGCCAAAATCCTGACCAGGACCTTCGATTCGGCCGACGAGACCCGTGCGTTCAAGGACGGGAAAGGGAAGCTGGATCTCCTCAACACGGAGCACGGGCCGGTCGGCCGGGCCGTGTTCGAACCGGGCTGGCGCTGGTCCACCCACGTCAAGCCCATCGCAGGCACCGACAGTTGTATGGCGGGGCATGTCGGCTACGTCGTCAGCGGCCGGATGACCATCGTCATGGACGACGGCGAGACGGCCGAAGTACGGCCCGGCCAGTTCGTCACCGTGCCGCCGGGACACGACGCGTACGTGGTCGGGGACGAGCCGTGCGTGATGCTCGACTGGGTCGGATTCGGCGACTACGCGAAGACCTGAACGGCCGGAACCACAGGCCGCCGACCGCGCGCCGGCGGCCTGCGGCCATCCGTGACGAAGGCGCTCGACGGGGTGGACCTGGACGTCCGTGAAGGCACGGTGCTCGGTGTCCTCGGTCCCAACGGCGCCGGCAGGACCACCTGGTGCGCTGCCTGTCCACGCTGGTCCTCCCCGACGCGAGCCGTGCGACGGTCGCCGGCTGCGACGGGGTGAAGCAGGCCGGCAGCTTCACCGGACCATCGGCCTCACCGGCCAGTACGCCTCGGTCGACGAGAAGCTCTCCGGCCGGGAGAACCTCTGCCGGCTCCGCGGGTGGGTCGTCCTCCAGCACCTCGTCGACCAGGATGTTCACCGGGACCGGGCGCCCCGCGCGGAACGCGAGCGCCGCCTGCAGGGCGCGCAGCCGGGCCCCGCCGAGCGCGACGGGCGTGCCGTCGTCGTGGACGGCCTGGGTGGTGCCGAGCAGGAGACGCCGCACCCGCCCATTGCCCCTGCGGTGGGGCGGCCGCGGTGTCGGTACCGTTCCGGCGGGGCAGGAGCAGGAACCGGGAGCGCCTTCCGGATCGTTCCACTCCGTGCCGCGGGTTCGTTCCGCACGCTCCGCGTGCTCTGCCGACCCGCCCGTATGCCCGTTCCGCTCGTTCCACACGCCCGTACTTCCGCCGCATTTCAGGAGCCGCGTTCATGACCACCGCCGCCAGGCGCCACAGCGACCGCGCCGTCAGTCCGGTCTTCATCGGGATCGCCGCGGTGATGGCGGTCACCGGCTGGGCGGTGTGGACCGGCTTCTCGGCCGTCCCCGGCTTCGCCGTCTTCCTCTTCGTCGTCTCCGCGTGGATCGTGTCGCTCTGTCTGCACGAGTACGCCCACGCCCGCACCGCGCTGCACGGCGGCGACATCTCCATCGGCGCCAAGGGCTATCTGACGCTGAACCCGCTGAAGTACACGCACGCCCTGCTGAGCATCGTGCTGCCGGTCGTCTTCGTGATCATGGGCGGCATCGGCCTGCCGGGCGGCGCGGTCTTCATCGAGCGGAATCGCATCAGCGGCCGCTGGAAGCACAGCGTCGTCTCGGCCGCCGGCCCGCTGACGAACGTCCTGTTCGCCGCCGTGTGCACCGCCCCGTTCTGGCTGGGGGCGCTGGACGGTGTGCCGGCCGCGTTCCGCTTCTCGCTCGCGTTCCTCGCGATGCTCCAGGTCACCGCCGCGATCCTGAACTTCCTGCCGGTCCCCGGACTGGACGGCTACGGCGTGATCGAGCCCTGGCTGTCGTACAAGGTGCGCCGGCAGGTCGAGCCGATCGCGCCCTTCGGCCTGATCATCGTTTTCGTGATCCTCTTCATCCCCGAGGTCAACACCGTCTTCTTCGACGCCGTGTACGGGGTCATGCAGGCCCTCGGCGTGAACGAGAACGGCATCTACTGCGGCCGGGACCTGTTCGAGTTCTGGAACGGGCAGAACCAGTTCTGCGCGGCGTCCGCCTGACGCGTCAGACGGAACCGGAACCGGCCGCCCGCTCGGCCTTCGCCCGGCGGATGTAGTACCAGGCCATGTTCGACGACACCCCGGCGAGCAGCACCCACACGATCCCGAGCCAGATGCCCTGCACGAAGGAGATCACCGCCGCGACGACGGCGAGGGCGCAGACAGCGAGGGAGTAGAGAGCGAGGCGGGGCATGGGGTACGGCTCCTGTCGGGTCCTGCGGATGGGGGCGCCTCCCGCGCCCGCCATGGCGCAGGGGAGGTTCGGCCCCTCCAGTGTCCCCCATGCCCCGGGAGGCTCACACGTCGGTGACGCGCAGCCCCGCGTGTGCCTTGTACCGGCGGTTGACCGAGATCAGGTTGGCGACCAGCGACTCGACCTGGTGCGCGTTGCGCAGCCGGCCGGCGAAGACTCCGCGCATACCGGGGACACGGGCGGCCAGCGCCTGCACGATGTCGGTGTCGGCACGGACCTCGCCCAGCACCATCACGTCGGTGTCGATCTCCTCGATCGACTCGTCCTGCAGCAGCACCGCCGAGAGGTGGTGGAAGGCCGCGGTCACCCGTGAGTCGGGCAGCAGGGCGGCGGCCTGTTCGGCGGCGCTGCCCTCCTCCGGCTTGAGCGCGTACGCGCCCTTCTTGTCGAAGCCGAGCGGATTGACGCAGTCGACGACGAGCTTGCCCGCGAGTTCCTTCTGCAGGGTCTCCAGCGTCTCGGCGTGTCCGTCCCACGGCACCGCCACGATCACCACGTCGCTGCGACGGGCGCACTCGGCGTTGTCGGCGCCCTCGACACCGAGACCCAGCTGCTCCGCGGCGGCCTCCGCGCGCTCCACGGCACGGGAGCCGATGATCACCTTCTGGCCGGCCCTGGCCAGCCGGTAGGCGAGGCCACGGCCCTGGTCCCCGGTGCCGCCGAGAACACCGACGACCAGGCCGGATACGTCGGGGAGATCCCAGGGGTCCTTCGCCGGGGCCTTGGGCGCGGTGCCGGAACTGTCAGTACCCGTAAGTGTCATGCGCCGACCCTACTTCGGGCCTCGCCGCCCCGGCTTCGGCCCCGGCCGCCCCGGTTTCGGCCCCGGCCGCCCCGGTTTCGAAAGCCCCGACCGCCCCGGTTTCGGCCCCGGCCCCTCCCGATCGGGTGAGACGAGGCCGACCCGGCCCCGCCCGGCCCCGGTCCGGTGCAGGATGCTGCGCCATGGATGCCGTACGCGTCGCGCTGCTGCGCGAAGTCCTCGCCGGGACCCAGTGGCCCGCGGCGACCCGCCGGTTCGCCCAGGCACTGCGCTCGTCCGTGGTGCCGCGGGGCGGCGGGCTGCTGCTGGTGGGAACGGCGGAGTACGAGCCGTGGCACATGGCCGCGCACCTGGTCGACGAGGCGGCGTGGTCGGGGCAGCCGGAGCTGGCGCCCACACTCGTACGCCACCGGGTGCGCGCCGCCGACCCGGCGCACCTGGCCGTCGGGCTCGGCCGTCTCGAGGCCGCCAGGCGCGGGGAGACGCTGCTGGTGGTGGCGCCCACGACGCCGGGCGGGGACCTGCTGGAGAGGGTCCACGACGCACGGCGGGCGGGTGCGACGGTCCTGGCCCTGGACGGTGGCGACCCCGAGGTGCGCGGACTGGCGCACGAGGCGCTGACCGTGCCCGGTCCGGACCACGAGGCGGGTGCCGCGGAGATCGACATCGACACGGTGCAGCACCTGGTGAGTGCGGCGGCCGGGGAGAACAGCGTGCCCCCGCCCCGCGGCCGGTCCCGTCTGCGGGGCCGGCTGTCGTGGCTGGCGGACCAGCTGACGTCACCGCCGCCTGCCCGCTGGTAATTCGGTTGCCCGGGGCTCCGGGACCGCTGGAGCATGGCCGTCTGTGACCTCCAAGCTCTCCGCCGTTCTGCCCGATCTCTCGCCCTGGCGGTCCTCCCGCGACTTCCGGCTGCTGTGGGTGCAGGGTCTGGTCACCTACTTCGCGAGCTCGATGGCGATGATCGCCCTGCCGCTCCAGATCAAGGACCTGACGGGTTCGCCGCTCGCGGTGGGTGCGATGGGCGCGGTGGAACTCGTACCGCTGGTCGTCTTCGGCCTCTACGGCGGCGCGCTCGCGGACGCCGTGGACCGCCGGAAGATGATCCTCGGCACCGAGGCCGCGCTCGGTGTGCTGGCAGGCGTCCTGCTCGTCAACGCGGCGCTGCCGGAACCGATGCTGTGGCCGCTGTACCTGGTCGCCGCCGGAGTCTCCGCGTGCTCCGGGCTGCAGCGCCCGGCGCTCGACTCGCTGCTGGCCCGGATCGTGCCGCACGACCAGCTGACGGCGGCGGCCGCCCTGAACTCCATCCGCTGGCAGCTCGGCGCGATCGCCGGCCCGGCGGTGGCGGGCGTCGTGGTGGCGTACACCGGACACGCGACGGCGTACGGGCTCACGGTCGCCGGCTTCGCCGTCTCCGTGCTGCTCTGTATGCGCGTCGCCCCGGCGCCGCCGGCCCACGACGCGGAGAAGCCGTCCCTGCGGGGCATCGCGGAGGGTGCGCGGTACGCGTGGTCGCGGCCGGTACTGCTGGGGACCTACGCGATCGACCTGGCGGCGATGGTCCTCGCCTTCCCGCACACGATCTTCCCGTTCCTGGCGGACGACCTGGACGCCGAGTGGTCGCTGGGTCTCATGTACGCGGCGGGTTCTCTCGGCTCCGTGCTGCTGAGCCTCACGAGTGGCTGGACGTCCCGGGTACGGCGGCACGGCCTGTTCGTGGTCTTCGGCGCGGCCGGCTGGGGGCTGGCGGTGGCCGCGGCGGGCTGGTTCTCGAACGTGTGGCTGGTGCTGCTGTGCCTGGCGTTCGCGGGCGCGGGCGACATGCTGAGCGGACTCGGCCGCTCGACGATCTGGAACCAGACGATCCCCGACGCCCTGCGGGGCCGCCTGGCCGGCATCGAGGTCCTCTCGTACAGCGTCGGCCCGCAACTCGGCCAGGTGCGGGCGGGCGCGATGGCGGGCTGGACGGGCACGCGACCGGCGATCTGGGCCGGGGGTGTGGCGTGCGTGGTGTCGGTGGGGCTGCTGGCGGCGGTGCTGCCGAAGCTGGTGACCTACGACGCGGAGACGGACGAGGACGCGGTGGCGCGGCGGGCCGCGCGGGCGGCGTGACGCCTGCGGGGCGTGGTGTTTCAGGGGCTTCCCCCCTACGCCCGGCGGCAAGTGGGAGGTGCCCCCGCCCGCATCCCCCGCGCCTCGATCGCCGGCGAGGCTGAAGTCGCCGCCTGGCGGGCTGGGTGCCGTGCAACGGCAGATCCGGCCCGGCTGGGGACACCACCCACGGCCGGGGGTGCCGGGCAGCGGCAAAACCGGCCCGGCTGGGGCAACCACCCACGGCCGCCGGGCCCAGGTGGAGTTCGAGGCCACCGCGTGACGCGCGGTACGCCGCCCACCGGGCGGCGTACCGGGTCTCGGGCGGAGCCCGCCACGCGGCGGGGCCGCACATCGGTACAGCGGGAAGGGTCGGGCAGGGGAACACGCCCCGCGCGCAGCAGCCCCGGCCCCGGACCCGGACCTACGACTCGTCGCCCCCGCCCCGCGGCGCCTCGTGCCAGCGCGGGTCGTTCTCCCATTCGAGATTCCGCTCACGCGCCGTGTCCATCGCCCGCGTCGCCTCCTCACGGGACGCGTAGGGCCCGAAGCGGTCCTTGGCCGGGCACTCCGGCCCCTCCTCGACCTTCTTGTGCTGCAGGCAGTAGTACCACTCGCCCGGCTTGCCCGCCGTGCGCTTCTTGAACAGGGCCATCGTGGGCTCCTTCCTCTCAGGCCATGCTGCCCCGGCGGGGCTGGTTAGACTCGCTGGCATGTCTGGCCAGTCGCTGCTCGTACCAGGGGAGCTCTCTCCCACCCGCTCCGTCCCCGGCAACATCCGGCGTCCCGAGTATGTCGGGAAGCCGGCGCCGACCCCGTACTCCGGGCCAGAGGTCCAGGACTCGGACACCATCGAGCGGATGCGTATCGCGGGCCGCATCGCCGCGCAGGCGATGGAGGAGGCCGCCAAGCACATCGCACCGGGCGTGACCACCGACGAACTGGACCGTGTCGCGCACGAGTTCATGTGCGACCACGGCGCCTATCCGTCGACGCTCGGCTACCGCGGCTTCCCCAAGTCGCTGTGCGCCTCGATCAACGAGGTCATCTGCCACGGCATCCCGGACTCGACCGTCCTGAAGGACGGGGACATCGTGAACCTGGACGTCACGGCGTACATCAACGGTGTGCACGGCGACAACAACGCCACCTACCTCTGCGGCGACGTCGACGAGGAGTCGCGGCTGCTCGTCGAGCGGACCCGGGAGTCGCTGAACCGCGCGATCAAGGCGGTCAAGCCCGGCCGCCAGGTCAACATCATCGGCAGGGTCATCGAGTCGTACGCCAAGCGCTTCGGTTACGGGGTCGTCCGGGACTTCACCGGGCACGGGATCAACTCGTCGTTCCACTCCGGACTGATCATCCCGCACTACGACGCGGCGCACGCGACCACCGTCATCAAGCAGGGGATGACGTTCACCATCGAGCCGATGCTCACGCTCGGGACGTACGAGTACGACATGTGGGACGACGGCTGGACGGTGGTCACGAAGGACCGCAGGCGCACCGCGCAGTTCGAGCACACGCTGGTGGTCACCGACTCCGGCGCGGAAATCCTCACGCTGCCCTGATCCCGGAGGCGGGTGGCGTTTTACCGACAGGACGTCGGGAACATATTGCTCAGGCAAGCCTGAGCAGCAGGACAGGTGGCGGCAGCAGCCGTCACCGTCCGTTCCCGTTCCTCTCGGTCCCTGGAGGCCCGCCTTGGACGCAACCGGTACTCCCTTCTCGACGCTGATCCGGCTCGCCTCGCACGAGCGGCACACCACGGTGCAGACGTCCCACTTCATGGACCACCTGCTCGCGGGCCGTCTCGACGTCGAGGCGTACGCGCGGTACACCGAGGAACTGTGGTTCGTGTACCGGGCGCTGGAGGGCGCGGCGAAGACGCTGGAGGACGACCCGGTCGCCGGTCCGTTCATCCGGCCCGAGCTGATGCGCACCGCCGAGCTGGAGCGCGATCTCAAGCACCTGCGCGGCGCGGGCGCCCGCCCGGACCGACTCGTGCCACTGCCGGCCACCGCCGCGTACGCCGCCCGGATCGAGGAATGCGCGCGTACCTGGCCCGCGGGTTACGTGGCACACCACTACACCCGCTATCTCGGTGACCTCTCCGGCGGGCAGGTGCTGCGGGACATGGCGGAGAAGACCTGGGGATTCGACCGCAGGGGCGACGGCGTCCGGTTCTACGTCTTCGAGCAGATCCCCAACCCGGCGGCGTTCAAGCGCGGTTACCGGGAGCTGCTGGACTCGGTGGACGCCGACGACCTGGAGAAGCAGCGCATGGTCGACGAGTGCAGGCTGGCGTTCGACCACAACGTGGCCATCCTGCGGGAGCTGGAGCGGGAGTTCCCGCTCAGCGCCTGACCGTCAGGACGGGAGGCCCGGCATGGTCACCGCGTGCGGCAGCCGGGTCCGCCCGCCCCGCGGCAGGGTCATCCGCAGCGGGGCGTGCGCCGGAACGACGGCGGCAGCAGCGGCAGCGGCGGCAGCAGCAGCGGACGGGGGCGTCGCGAGGCGTACGCGGCCGCCGATCTCGACGATGCCGTCAGGACCGGGGGCGGTCAGGATCTGCGACCCCTGCCCCTGGGTGATGTTCAGCGCCCGGCCCAGCAGGTCGGTGAGCAGCAGCGCCGCCGAGCCGGTCGCCTCGTCCTCGACGATGCCGTCCCCGCGCCGGGGGAAGGCACGGGCCCTCACCCGGCCCGCCGCCTCGTCCTCCCAGGCCCAGGCGTACAGCCGGCCCTCGCCCGGCGGCGGGGCGGGCAGGGCATCGACCTCGGCGGGGGACGCGTACTGCTCGAGCTGCCGCGGCGGCGCCCATTCGGCTCGGGCGGTGATCCAGGTGAACTCGCCGTCGTTGCGCGCCCACACCTCGCCCGCGGGCGGGTTGACCGCCTCCAGGTCCAGCAGCCACGCGGTGCCTACGAGCGGGTGCCCGGCGAAGGGCAGGCGGAGCGTGGGGGTGTAGATGTCGACGACGCCGCGCTCCGGGTCGTCGACGAACACCGTCTCGCTGTAGCCGAGTTCGGCGGCGAGCGCCTGCCGGGACTCCTGGTCCGGGTGGCGACGGGGGTCGCGTACGACACCCAGGGCGTTGCCGTGTCGCCCGTCGCCGTCACAGAAGACGTGGAGGACGTCGAGTACGCCGTTCACGCCGAGCGCGTCGAGTTCGTTCACGCAGGCATTCAAGCATCCCGGTTTCCGGAACGGGCGGCTTCGCGGCAGCGGACGTCCGGCGGGGACCGGGGCGGCACCCGGCGGGGACGACGGGACGCCGCCGGAAGGCATGTTGGCTTCCTGCCGTGTCCGACCGTCCGCCGGGTCACGGTGTGGGTGCTCTATCCGGTCCGGGCGCTCGACCTGTTCCCGCTCCCGGTAGGGTTCGGACGGTCCATGGGGGTCGAGGAGCAGAAGGCAACCGATGAGAAGGCTGGGTCGGGCGGCGACGGGGCTCGCGGCGACGGCGGTACTGTCCCTGACGGCGAGCGCGTGCGTGACGGTGCACGGGGAGCTCGAGATCGTCCCGTCGGCGACGAAGGACGAGGCGGCGCAGGCGCTCGCCGCGTTCACGGAGGCGTACAACAAGGCCGACAAGGCCTACGACCCCGCGCTGGACGCGGCCCATGTCACCGGTGCGCTGGGGGCGATCAACCAGGCCGGCCTCAAGGCCCGGCAGGTCAACTTCCCGAACGGCAACCCGAACCATGTGCCGCTGGAACTGACCGACCCGAAGTTCACCATCCCCAAGAAGGCCGGCTGGCCCCGGTGGTTCGTGGCCGACGCCGACTCCAACCGTGACCGGGACGACAGTCCGCAGGACAACCGCTGGGTGCTCGTCTTCGTGCGCTCGGGCGTCGACGAGGGGTGGAAGGCCGCCTACCTGGCCATCATGCTTCCGCGGCAGATCCCGGCGTTCAAGACGGACAAGGACGGATACGCGGAGGCGGTCGCCCCGGACAGCACGGCACTGGCGGTCGCTCCGCGCAACCTGAGCGAGGAGTACGCCACCTACATGCAGAGCGGGGAGCCGGACCACTTCAAGCCCGGCCCGCACACGTCCAAGTGGCGGGACGACCGCAAGAAGCGGTCGAGGCTGCTCGGGACGAGCACGCAGTACATCGATCAGCCGCTGGACACGGGCGACTTCGCACCGCTGGGGCTGACCACGCAGAACGGCAGCGCGTTCGTCTTCTTCTCGGTCCGCAACTTCGAGCGCCAGACGGCCGCCAAGGGCGTGCGTCTCAAGGTCGTACCGGACGTGAAGGCGCTGCTGACCGGTGAGGTGAAGTCGACCCTCACCAAGGAACGGGTCTCGAGCCAGGTGGTGATCGTGCCGCCCGGCAACGGTGGAGAACCCGGCCGGGCGGTGGATGTGGTGGGTCGTCTTACGGGCCTGACCGCCGCCAAGGGGGCGTGACGCCTGCGGCGGCGTGACCGCTCCCCCGGGGCCGTGGGCCGCGCGGCCGGTCGCCTCAGCGTCCGAGAGGCCAGGCCGCCGCGTGGTGGTCCACGTCCTCGTTCTCGCCCGCGTACTTCGCGCACGCGTCGGTCAGCGTCTCCAGCAGCGTCAGCGGATCGGGCAGCGGATGCTCCGGGCCGCGGACCCAGGCGACGCCGAGGTCACCGTCACCGGGAAGCCGGGCCGGGGGCACGAGAACATAGCTGCCGCGGCAGTGCCAGCGCAGGCCGGGGTGCTCGTCCATCGTCTCGGGGTGGCAGTCCAGCGCGCACGGCCACCACTCGTCCTCGTCCTCCGGGGTGCCGCGGGTCGCGGTGAAGAACAGCATCCGATCCACGCCCAGCTCGGCCACCGGACCGACGTCGATCCCCAGCTCGAGCAGCCGGTCGAGCGCCCCGCGCCCGGCCTCCATGGGGACGTCGAGCACGTCGTGAACCATGCCGGTGGCGGTGATGAAGTTCGCCTCCGGCTGGCCCTGGACCCACCGCTGGATCTGGGCCCTGTCCGTCGTGGACTGCGTCTGCCAGGCGAACGAGATCGGATGGGTGGCGGGGGTCGGGCAGCCGATGCGCTCGCAGGAGCAGCGGTAGCCAACGGGGTGGGCGGCGGGCGCGAGCGGCAGTCCCACGGCGGCGGCGGCCAGCAGAAGGTCCTCGCGCTGCGAGTCCTCCGCCTCGGTGTTCCCGCTCCGGCGGCGCAGCCATTGGGCCAGCCTGCCCTCCCGGGAAGACCTGCCTTCCGTGCCGCGGTAGCGGCCGATACCGTCGCCCATCTATCCCCTCACACCTCACGCCAGCCTCACGCGGACAATGCCATGGTCCCACCATCCTGCGCCTCGGGAGTCCACAGTCCTCAACCGGGGTGGGGCACGGCATCTTCCCGGGGGCGCGCAGAGGCATTCGAGGTGCGCAGGGATCACCGGCGGGGCGCAGGGCCGGGCACGGTCGGCGGCGGGGCGGCGAGGCGGGTGACCGGGGCGGACGCGGGCCGGTCGGCGGTCCGTCCGACCGCCGGTCACCGGTCCGGCCGCGGGCCGGTCACCGAGCCGGCCACGGGTCGGTCACCGGTCGGTCCGTCCGACCGCCGGCCCATGGCCGGTGGCACCGGGCCAGTCACCGGGCCATTCGACCGCCGGTCCATGGGCCGGACGCGGGCCGGCCACCGAGCCGGCCACGGGCCGGTCACCGGTCGGTCCGTCCGACCGCCGGCCCATGGCCGGTGGCACCGGGCCAGTCACCGGGCCATTCGACCGCCGGTCCATGGGCCGGCCGCGGGCCGGTCACCGGTCCGGCCGCGGGCCGGTCACCGGTCCGTTCGGTCGTCGGCCCATGGCCCGGTGGCGCCGGGGCGGTCGGCCGGGTCAGTCGCGCGGTGCGAGGCCGTTCACGGCGCAGTCGACGACGTGGTCGGCGTACTCGTGGGTGAGCGGCAGCGTACGCAGCAGCCAGCGGTGCGTGATGGGCCCGACCAGCAGCTCGAGGGCGATACGGGGGTCGATCCCGGCGCGTACCTGCCCGGCCTCCTGGGCCGCGCGCAGGCGTGTGACGTAGAGCTGGAGCTGCGGCTCCAGCAGCTTCTTCACGAACTCGGCGCCGACCGCCGCGTCGACCACGCCCTCCGCTGTGAGGGCGCGGGCGGGAGCGTCGTAGACGGGGGTGTTCATCTCGTCGACGGTGGCGCGCAGGACCAGGCGGAGATCGGCCTCGAGGTCGCCGGTGTCGGGGATCTCGTAACCGCCGGGGCCGGCCGCGTCCGACGCCTGTTCGGCGAGGTCGAGGAACGCCTCCAGGAGGACGGCGGCCTTGGAGGGCCACCAGCGGTAGATCGTCTGCTTGCCGACACCGGCGCGCGAGGCGATGCCCTCGATGGTGGTCTTCGTGTAGCCGATCTCACCGACGAGGGCGAGGGCCGCGCCGTAGATGGCACGGCGGGAGCGCTCGCTGCGGCGGGAGGCGTCGGGGGCCTTCGTCTCGGTCATGCGGCAAATCTAGCAACGCAGAGTCGAGACGTCTCGTCTCACTCGCTGCGGCCGTCACGGCTTTCCGCTTCGTCGCCGTCGGCCCCGCGGGGCGGCCAGGCGTCTCCCCACTCGGCGTCCCTGGCGGCCTTGTACAGCTCCCCGTGCCGCTTGGTCACCGTGTCGCGGCGCAGCCCTTCGTGCTCCGTGCAGAGATCGAGCAGCACCAGACCCTTGCGGATCTGGGGCTTGCGCGTCACCCGGGCGGCGACCGGTGCCACGGGGAAGCGGGTCGCGGCGACGTAGCTGAACTTCTCGTCCTCGTACGGCAGCGAACCGCCCTTGACCTGCCGGTGCAACGAGGAACGGGAGACCCTGGCGGCGAAGTGGCACCAGTCGGTGCCCGGCTCGATCGGGCAGGCGGCGCTGTGCGGGCAGGGCGCGGCGACGTGCATCCCCGCGGCGATCAGCGCGTCACGGGCCTCGATGATCCGCTCGTACCCGTCCGGTGTGCCGGGCTCGACCACCACGACGGCGCGGGCCGCGCGGGCCGCCTCCGCGACGACCGCGGCGCGGTCGGCGGCGGTCAGCTCCTTGAGGACGTACGAGACGGTCACGAGATCGGTGCTCTCGACACGGAGCGACGAACTGATCCGCGAGCGCTGCCATTTCGCGTCGCGCAGCGAAGGCACCTGCGATGCGACGGCCAACTCCCGGCCGAGCGCGAGAGCGGGCTCCGCCCAGTCCAGGACGGTCGTGCTCGGCGCGGCCTCGTCCCACGCCTCGCTCACGGCCCAGCTCGCGGCACCCGTGCCGCCGCCGATGTCGGTGTGCGTGGCCGGCACCCAGTCCGGCGCCGCCGCGCGCAGTGCGGCGAGCGCGGATCGCACCGCCTCGAAGGTCGCCGGCATGCGGTACGCGGCGTACGCGACGACGTCACCGCGGTCCCGCAGGATGGGCGCGCCGGTGGGGGTGTCCCCGCGGTAGCTGGCGATCAGCCGCTCTACGGCCTGCGCGGCCTGTGTGGGCGGCAGCCCGTCCACGAGCCCGGCGAGGGCGGCGCGGAGCGTGTCGGCGGTGGGGGCGGTGACGTTCACCGAGCGAGTGTACGCGGGGCGGCGGGGGCCGCTGCGCGGAGCCGACCCGGCACCCGCACCGCCACCCGGCACGGCCCGGCCTGGCACCGCCCCGCACCCCGCGCGCTCGCCCGTTCCTCTCGTTCCCCCCGTCCCCGAGATCGGGACGGGCGCCGGCTGCCGTACCTGACCGGCCCTCAGACCGACTCCGCTCGCCGTCGCCACGGGCGGCAGAACCCGACGAAGCACGCCATCGCCCCTACCGCGCACACCAGCTGTACGAGGGCCATCGGCACCGCCGTCGCCTCCCCCGCGATGCCCACCAGAGGCGACGCGACCGCGCCGACCAGGAACGACGACGTACCGATCAGCGCGGACGCGGAACCCGCGGCGTGCGGTGTGCGCAGCAGTGCCAGCGCGTTCGTGTTCGGCATCGCCAGCCCCATCGCGGACATCAGCACGAACAGCCCTGCCGCGACCGGGAACAGGCCCACTTCGCCGAAGACGCCCGACGTCAGCAGCAACAGCGCGGTCGCCGCCAGCGCGATCACGACCAGGCCGAAGCCCAGGGCCTTGTCCAGGCTGACCCGTCCGACGAGGAGCCTGCCGTTGATCTGGCCGACGATGATCAGGCCGATCGAGTTGACCCCGAAGAGCAGGCTGAACGTCTGGGGGGAGGCCCCGTAGATCTCCTGCACCACGAACGGCGACGCGGCGATGTACGCGAACAGTGCCGCGAAGGCGAGCCCGCCGGTCAGCATGTAGCCCGTGAAGACCCGGTCGGAGAGCAGCCCGCGCATGGTGCGCAGCGCCTCGCCGACTCCCCCGGAGTGCCGCTTCTCCACCGGCAGTGTCTCGCCGAGCCACTTGACGACAACGAGGGTGAGCAGGATGCCGACGCCGGTGAGTACGACGAAGATGCCGCGCCAGTCGGTCACCCGCAGCACCTGGCCGCCGATGAGCGGCGCGATGATCGGCGCGACGCCGGATATCAGCATCAGGGTGGAGAAGAACCTGGCCATCTCCACGCCGTCGTACAGGTCGCGCACCACGGCGCGGGCGATGACGATGCCCGCCGCTCCGGCGAGGCCCTGCAACAGCCGGAAGCCGATGAGCATTTCGGCGGTGGGGGCGAACGCGCAGATCGCCGTGGCGACGACGTACACGAGCATTCCGACGAGCAGCGGCCGGCGACGCCCCCACTTGTCGCTCATCGGGCCGACGACGAGCTGCCCGAGGGCCATGCCCGCGAGGCATGCGGTGAGGGTGAGCTGGACGGTCGCCGCGGGCGCGTGCAGCGAGTCGGTGACGGCGGGCAGTGCGGGGAGGTACATGTCCATGGACAGCGGCGGCAGCGCGGTGAGGCCGCCGAGAACCAGGGTCACGACCAGCCCGGCCCGGCGGGCCGCGGCGTTGCCCGCCGGGGGCGCGATGGGGACCGGTGCCGTGACGTCGGGACGGACTGTGCGGTTGCTGCTGCTCGGGCCTGTCTCCGGCAACGACGGCATCGGCAAAACTCTCCTTGTTCCGGGTTTCAACAAACTATGCTCTCAGGTCGGCGGCGGCAGCACACGAGCCCGGGGGCGGGCCGTGACGTGAACCACGACACAGGTGGACCGAAAATGAACACAGCAGTGCGATGGGGCGTCCTGGCGACCGGCGGGATGGCCGCCCGGTTCGTCGAGGATCTGACGCGGATGCCCGACGCAGAGGTCGTGGCCGTGGCGTCCCGTACGGAGGCGTCCGCGAAGGGCTTCGCCGACCGGTTCGGCATCCCGAGGGCGTACGGCGACTGGGCATCGCTCGCGGCCGACGAGGACGTGGACGTGGTGTACGTCGCGACACCGCACTCCGCGCACCGTGCCGCGGCCGGGCTCTGCCTGGAGGCCGGAAAGCCGGTCCTGTGCGAGAAGCCGTTCACACTGAACGCCGCGGAGGCGGCGGAGCTGGTCGAACTGGCCCGCTCGCGCGGCACGTTCCTCATGGAGGCCATGTGGATGTACTGCCACCCGGCCGTCCGCCGCATCGCCGAACTGGTCCACGAGGGCGCGATCGGTGACGTGCGGACTGTGCAGGCGGACTTCGGGCTCGCGGGCCCGTTCGCCCCGGGCCACCGGCTGCGGGACCCGGCACTCGGCGGCGGCGCACTGCTCGACCTCGGCGTCTACCCCGTCTCGTTCGCCCAGCTGCTGCTCGGCGAGCCCGACCGGGTGCAGGCCGACGCCCTGCTGTCCCCGGAGGGCGTGGACCTCAACACGGGCATGCTGCTCGGTTGGCAGGACAAGGGCGCGACGGCGTTGCTGTCGTGCTCGATCACGGCCGGCACCCCGGTCACGGCGTCCGTGACCGGGACGGCCGGCCGGATCGACGTCCCGGACGGCTTCTTCTACCCCGAGCGGTTCGTCCTGCACCGTGACGGCAAGGAGCCCGAGGAGTTCCTTTTCGACGGCCGCAGGGACACCCTGGAGTACGAGGCGGCCGAGGTGATGCGTGCCGTACGGGCGCGCGAGTCGGAGTCCCGGCTCGTCCCCCTCGACGGCACACTCGCCGTGATGCGGACGCTCGACGCGGTGCGTGAGCGCATCGGCGTCCGCTTCCCGGGCGAGGGTGTTCCGGTCGGTTTCTAGGCGGGCCGCAGGCCCGGGTCACCGGTCTGTGTCACGAAGGAGGCGGCCGTCGAGATCGGCGCGTCCGGCGTCGTCACGGCGGCCACCGTACGGAAGTCGGCGCGCGCCTGCTGCTCGTCGAGGGTGACCGTCACATAGCCCCGGCGGCCGTTGTAGAACTTCATGTGCGGGTTGGCCCTGGTGTAGGTGTCCCAGGTGGCCGGCTTGTCGGCGCCGTCCTTGCCGCTGGAGATGGAGGTGGCGACGATCTCGGTGCCGACGACCTGGGCACCGGGCGTCTCGTAGTCGCGCTTGATGTCGTACGCGTAGGCGACGTGCACGTCACCGGTGAGGACCATCAGGTTCTCGACGCCGGCGTCCCGCGCCCCGTCCAGGACGCGGTCGCGGGAGGCCGGGTAGCCGTCCCAGGCGTCCATGCTGAGCTTGGGGTCGGCGTTGAGGTCCAGCCCGCGCCTGGAGAAGTTGACCTGCTGCGGAACGACGTTCCAGGTGGCGGTGGAGGCGCGCCAGCCGTCGATCAGCCACCGCTCCTGCTGCGCACCGGTCATCGTGCGCGACGGGTCCTCGGACTCGGGTCCCGAGACGTGCGCCCGGTCGCCGTAGGCCTGGTCCGAGCGGTACTGACGGGTGTCCAGCACATCGAACTGGGCGAGCTGCCCGAACTGCAGCCGGCGGTACAGCCGCATGTCGGCGCCGACGGGCTGCTGCGGCGAGCGCAGCGGCTGGTTCTCCCAGTAGGCGCGGTACGCGGAGGCCCTGCGCAGCAGGAACTCCTCCGGCGGCACGCCGTTCTCGGGAATCTTGTCGGCGTAGTTGTTCTCCGTCTCGTGGTCGTCCCAGGTGACGACGAAGGGGTGCGCCGCGTGGGCGGCCCTGAGGTCGGGGTCCGACTTGTAGAGGCCGTAGCGCAGCCGGTAGTCCTCGAGGGTGACCGTCTCGCGCGCGAAGTGGGCGGGCAGCACGCGATCGGTGTAGTTGCGGGCGCCGCCCGCGGAGTTCACGGCGTACTCGTAGAGGTAGTCGCCGAGGTGGAAGACGACGTCGAGGTCCTCGGCCGCGAGGTGCTTGTAGGCGGTGAAGTACCCGTCGTGGTAGGCCTGACAGGACACGGCCGCCAGCTTCAGCTCGCCGATGACGGCGCCGGGCGCGGGCGCGGTGCGGGTGCGGCCGGTGGGGCTGATCCAGGTGCCGGTGCGGAAGCGGTAGTAGTAGACGCGGTCCGCCGCCAGGCCGACGGCCTCGACGTGGACGCTGTGGTTGAACTCGGGGTGGGCGGTGACGGAGCCGCGCTTGGCGATCCGGGCGAAGGCGGCGTCGTACGCGACCTCCCACTGCACCTGGACGTTGGCCTGCGGCATCCCGCTGCCCGGTTCGTACGGCTTGGGCGCGAGGCGTGTCCACAGCACGACGGAGTCGGGCAGGGGGTCACCGGAGGCGACGCCCAGAGTGAAGGGGTCCTCGGTGATCTTCCGGCCGTTGACGGTCCTGGCGTGTGCGGTGCCCGGCAGGTTCACCGAGAAGGCGAGCGTGGCGGCGGCGGCAGTGGCGGTGAGGAAGGTCCGGCGGCCGAGGTACCTGGCCGCCGCTCTGAGCTCGGGCGAGTGGGTCGTGTGCGCGGGTGTCATATGGCCCTCCCCTGACGGCTGTTGTCAGTCGCATTGGAGTCGCGGCCGACGAATCCGCGTTGTCGGGGACACAACATCCGAATGTCGGTCGGATGAGATCCGCGCACGGCACGTCCGCGTACGCTGCGGGCCATGAAGGCAGCAGTGAGGATCGCGGTGGTGACGGGCGCCGGCTCAGGCATCGGCCGGAGCGTCGCACTCGAATTGGCACAGACAGTGCAGGACGCGGCCGTCAGTTCGAGCGTCACCCCGACGTGGGCCGTGGCACTCGCCGGTCGGCGTAACGAGACGCTGGAGCAGACCGCGGCGCTGATCCGCGCCGTTCGGCCGGACGCGGACGTGGTGTGCGTCCCGACGGACGTGTCGGACCCCGAGGCGGTCGCCGCGCTCTTCTCCACGGTGCGCGAGCGGTACGGCCGGCTGGACCTGCTGTTCAACAACGCGGGCACCTTCGGGCCCGGCGGTGTCCGATTCGAGGACCTGGAGTACTCCGCCTGGCGCAAGGTGGTCGACACCAACCTGAACGGCGCCTTCCTGTGCGCGCAGGCCGCCTTCCGTCAGATGAGGGAGCAGGAGCCGCAGGGCGGCCGGATCATCAACAACGGCTCGATCTCGGCGCACGTACCGCGCCCGAACTCCGCGCCCTACACGGCCACCAAGCACGCGCTCACGGGACTGACCAAGTCCCTGTCCCTGGACGGGCGCCCCTATTCGATCGCCTGCGGCCAGATCGACATCGGCAACGCGGCCACCGACATGACGAACGCCATGCAGTCGGGCGTCCTCCAGGCCAACGGCGAACTGGCCCCGGAGCCGGTGATGGACGTGAGCGACGTGGCCAGGACCGTACGGCACATGGCAGAGCTGCCGCTGGAGGCGAACGTGCAGTTCGCGACGGTGCTCGCCACGAACATGCCGTTCATCGGGCGCGGCTGACGGGGGCACGGCACATGGAGCACACGGGCGGTGCGGACGGTGCGGGTGGCGCGGACTGTGCGGACCGCACCTGGGAGACCGTCGGCCGTCTGCACTCGTGGCTGCACGAGAACAGCAGGTACCCGCCGGAGCAGGAGGTGCTGCTGCGGGTGCTGAAGCTCTCGGAGGAGGTCGGCGAGGTCGCCCAGGCGGTCATCGGCGCCAAGGGCCAGAACCCGCGCAAGGGAACGTCGCACAGCTGTTATCTCTAGTAAGTCCTGAAGTTCAGTTACCTAAGTGACGTTTGCGCGTTCTCTACGTGACAGACAACTATCTTGGGGGACTTCAGTGACGTCAGCCAGACCCTCTTCCAAGCCCCGCGCCTACCGGGCTGAGAAGGCCATCAGGCCCTCCGATGAGGCAACGACGTGGATCGTCATCAGCAAGGACTACGAGATCCACCCTGAGGCGACTTCGTACCTGACCGCGCTGGCCTCCCGGGAGGACGCATCCGTCAATACCCTGCGCAGCTACGCGGGCCGGGTGGCGCTGTACCTGTCCTACTGTGCGGAGTTCGGTATCTGTTGGGCGGCACCCACCGTCGTTCAGCTTGCTCAGTTCCTGCACTGGCTGGTTGACGAACCCCTGCCGGCCAGGAGTCAGAGGGTGCTCGCCGAGCCCCGGCACCGCAGCAAGAAAACCGCGAACGCGATCATGACCACCACAGGCCAGTTCCTCAGGCACTGCTCCCTGCACGGGTGGGTCGCCGCAGACTTGATCGCTCTGCTGACCGAGCCGAGGCTCCTCCACCACATGCCGACCGGTTACAACACCGGCGAGGACGATCAGTACCGCACTGTGCGTGCACGGAAGCTAAAGTTCAAAGTCGCCATCTCCGGCTACGAGTACCTGACCGACGAGCAGATCCTCCGCATCATCGACCTCACATGCCACTCTCGCGACAGGTTCCTGGTGACGCTCCTGGCAGAAACAGGTGTGCGCATCGGGGAAGCCCTGGGTCTGCGACGGGAGGACATGCATCTGCTGTCGAACTCGGCGACACTCGGGTGCCGCACGGTCGGTCCTCACATCCATGTGCGCCGTCGCCAGAACTCCAACGGAGCCCTGGCCAAGTCGCGGCACCCACGGTCGGTCCCGGTCAGCGACAGCCTGGTCGGTCTCTACGCCGACTACCAGTGGGAACGAGAGGCCGTGCCCGAAGCCGCGTCCTGCGACATGACGTTCGTCAACCTGTTCCGTGAGCCGTTGGGTTCGCCGATGAAGTACCAAGCCACGTACGACCTGTTCGCGCGGCTTGCCAAACGGGCGGGCTTCGCCACACGGCCGCACATGTTCCGGCACTCGGCCGCGACGCGGTGGATTCGCCAGGGCAAGCAGCGTCATGTGGTTCAGGACCTGCTCGGGCATGTCAGCGAGCAGTCGATGGAGATCTACCTGCACGCCAGCGACCAGGAAAAACGGGACGCTGTGACGGCGGTCTCGGAGATGCGAAGGGCCGCACAGCGGTGAATGACAGGGTCAATTTGGCGAGGAACGTAGGCATCGCGGCTCTGCCAACTGGTGATCACCTGCTCCGGTCCTGGAACACCTGGCTTCAGGACGCCATCGACATGTGCTGGAGGCCCGGTGAATGGAGTCCTCACGATCTGCTGTTCGTCGGAGACCCGGACAACCCCCTCACGGGATCTCGACGCTGCCGTCATCCTCTCTGCGACTCCCCGACCGAGGGGCCGACGTACTGCGGAAGCTGCAACATCGACTACCGCGCTTCCAAACTGACGGAAACAGAGTTCGACCAGACCTTCGTCCCGCGACGCAACCGGAGGTTCCACGCCAGGCCTGAGCGATGCGTTGTCCCCGCTTGCGGACGTGACGGGATCAAAGGGCAGCTCTGCCACAGCCACTACTCGGTCTGGCGCAGCCATGTACGCAGGACTTACGGCCACGATGCCAGGATCAGCCGTTACGCGGCTGAGCGTGAGGCATGGGCAACCGCACAAGAGCCGTTCCCCGGGCTGCCTCTGTGCGCGGTCCGAGGGTGCCGAAGCGAGGAGAGCCTTCCGACGCACCTCTGCTATGCGCACCGCAACTTGTGGGCGGCGCGCGCCCGTGAGAGCGGCCGGGACAGCAGCGAGGACCTGGCCAGGTGGACCGAGACCCGGGTGCCGTTCCTCCTCCAGAACGAGTTCAGCCTCGTTCCTCTTGAGGAGACGACGCGCCTTGAGCTGCTTTACGCCCTCCAGAAGAGGGACGCACGGGGCCAGGTTCTCCGCCCGACCCAGGTCAGGAAGATCGTCAAGCTGTTCGCCGGCATCCCCTCTGTGGCTCTCGCGGTTGGCGCCACGCCTGGCCCCTCCGACACCACATGCACGGCGACTCAGTCTCTGATCAAGGAGGTCAAGCGGGACATCACCAGGGGCCTCGACGCGTACCGCGGTATCGACGAGACCGCCAAACCGGTGTGGGACCTGCGGGCGCTCGATACCCCTCTACCGGCCCGCACGCGGACCGGGTTCCGCGTGCGTGAGGGCGAGATCGACTTCACACCCATCCTCCAGCCATGGCTAAGGGAAGTAGCGATGCACTGGGCTCGCACGACGAGTCCGGGATCCTCGGCTCTTCGTGACCGGCTCCTGGCCTGCACGATCGCCTCTCGGGCCCTCGCTACCCGACGTGCTGGCTCCGACCCAGCCGGACTGGGCTTCGCGGACATGACGGCGGTCGTCAACGAGTTCAGGGTGTCCGTTCGCAGAGACGGGAAGCCCCGCAGCAACGACTCCCGGGCCCGGCTACTGAAGCTCTTCACGGAGCTCCTGGAATTCGGCCGAATCGAAGGAGTCCTTGATGATCTCTCTCCCCGGTTCGTTCTCCATACGAACGAGCACCGCATCAAGCGGGACAAAGTTGATGAGGACAACATCGGCAAGGCCCTTCCCGAGTCGGTCGTTGCTCAGCTCGACAAGCACGTCGACCTCATCGGTGTGGGGATGACCTACGGCAGCATGCCGACGGACTGCATCCGGGCCATGTTCCGCACGGTCTACGTGCTGCTGAGAGACACCGGACGCCGTCCCAACGAGATCGGCGCTCTTGGCCTGGGCTGCCTGGAGTGCGACGACGGTGAGTACCAGCTGATCTGGGACAACACCAAGGCACGTAGGCTCCGGCGACGCCTTCCCTTGGACAGGGACACGGTCAGCGCGGTCAAAGAGTGGACATCGGTCCGGGAGGGACTCGACCTGCCTTCTCGGACCCTCCCCTTCCTGTTCCCTGCGATCACCGACAACGCCGCCACCGGCCACCTGACTACCGGGAACATCGGTGCTGCCATCCGGACATGGGCCGACTCGATCCCGGAGATCCACTCCGAAGAACTCGACCCGGACGGTGCACCATTGCCTTTCGAACGGTCGCTGATTTACCCGTACGCCTTCCGCCACACCTTCTGCCAGCGATACGCCGACGCCGGTATGCCACAGCACGTCCTCCAGGACCTGATGGATCACAAGTCCGCCGATACCACTGCGGCTTACTACAAGGTGAGCATCAAAATGAAGCGGGAGGCCATCAACACCATCAAGAGTCTGACCACCGACCGCTTCGGCACTCCTGCTCCGATGAGATCGAGCACGGCGTACGAGATGCGGTCGGTAGCGGTGGCATTCGGAAACTGCATTGAACCCACCAACGTGAAGGCCGGCGGGAAGGCGTGCCCCATCCGGTTCCAATGCGCTGGCTGCGGCTCGTACCGACCCGATCCCTCCTACCTGCCTGCCGTTGAGGAGCACATCCGTGCGTTGAAGGCGGACCGTGAGGTCGCTGCCGCCGCCGGAGCAGCCGAGTTCGTCATCCGGAACCTGGACGACCAGATTGCTGCGTTCCAGGCCGTCCGTGAGAGCCAGAAGGAGAAACTGGCTTCGATGCCCGATGAGATGCGACACGAGGTCGAGGAGGCCAGCAAGGTTCTGCGAAAGCTCCGTGCTGGGGCCTCAACGGGGGCTGTCAGCCTGGGCATGCCTGCGTTCGGTCCTCCGGAGGTAGTCGCATGACGGCGGAGCCGCGTACACGAGCTCAAGTGCTGCTTGAATCCCGGCAGAAGGCCAGCCGGGAGAAGCGCGCAAGGGTGCTCGCTGTAGTGGATGAGATGAAGGCCGACGGCCACCCGATCACGTTCCTCGCAGTCGCCAAGCGGGCTGGCGTCTCAAACTGGCTTGTCTACGCCGAAGGGGTTCGCGAGCACATCGAAGCCGCTCGCGCGGGCCAGGCGGGCGGCATAACTCGACAGCGCAAGGAAGGAGCGGTGGCCAGCGCCGCGAGCCTGGCGACCGACCTTGAATTTGCGCGTGCCCAGGTCCGGACGCTCACCGAAGAACGTGACCGGCTCAGGGCCGCAGTGCAGCGCAGCCTCGGCGAGCGGGTCGACGCCGTCTCGGCTAAGGACTTACTCGCCCGTGTTCAGGAGCTGTCCATCGCCAACCAACGGCTCGCCGCAGAGTTGGCCCGAGCCGAAGCAGACCGCGACAGCCTGAAGGATGATCTGGCCGAGGCACAGGACGACCTGGCCGCCGCCCGGACGGCCCTGCGGAACATGATGCGCGACCAGAACGCGACTTAACGTAATCGCCCCTCAGATTGCTCGCAGGCGGCCCTGGCCGTAGCAGCAGCCATGCGAAGCTGGGGCGTCCTAGTCGATGCTGATCACGCACATGCAACGATGTCGCCCTACCCCGCACGAAGGACACGCCAATGAGCCGTCCCGCGATACCCGACCTGGCATGGTGGCGCGGGGACCACGAGCGATGGGAACTTCTGGAGTTCGACGGGCAGCACACTGAGGATGGGCTGCCCATGGACGCCCGCTGGGAGGACAGGCAGCAGGTCCTCGAAGCCCTGGTCCGGGACCCTTGCCAGGAAGACGGGAACTTCGCCCGGTTCCTGCTCCTTCAGGAGACACGCTGGCATGGGCATTCCTGGGGATTCAGCCACAGCATCGAACTCGCCGCCCTGCGGGTCGCCGAAGAGCGCCGCGTCGAGGACGTCTGGCTCCTGTGGGAAGCCGTCTGCCGGAGCTTCGACACCTGGTGCGGCCTTCCCCACCACCTGCTGCTCACTGCCGGAGTGTCCATCACCACGGAGTACGTCAAAGGCTCTGACCATCCCCAGCGGGACAACCTCTTAGAGCACCTCGGGAAAATCTCCCAGGTCACAGACAAGGAGGTCGCCCAGACACTGAGCCAGCGGCGCCGCTACTACGGCGAGATCCTCGACGAACTGAGTGGGGAGTGAGACGGCGTGGAGATCACTGTGCAGTGGGTACGGACCTCGTGGACCAAGGTGTCGCGGGGAGGTGTGAGTGCCGCACGCAGGAATGCCGCCCCGATCGGGTTCCCTCTTCCACATGCGTCGAGTTCGCTGGCGCACGTGGTGCGCATGCGTGAGGAGAACGGCTTTCAGCCTCATGACACTCTTGAGGACCTCGGCAAGGTCGATGTCCAACTCCGTGAAGTCGAAGGACGCCTGCGGGTTTTCCCGCGAGTGCAGCCTTTGTTTGCCCTGCCGCCGCCGCGGCGACGACGCCTGCCGGCCGTGCGACTTGTTCCCGGGCAGTGGGTCCGTTGGCAGCTGAACTACCGCTTCAGCAGCGCACTGGGGATCCGGGACTGGTCCTACTGGTTGGACACCTTCAACATCGCCTACGGACCGGTGACCACTGACCTGTTCTGTGGAACGCCTGACTTCTTCATCGACGAGCAGGGCCCCGTCCGCTAGCGCTGGCTGACTTGACCAGCGAGAGGTTGCGGCTCCTTGCCATCATGTGCCCGTGGTCACCATGGATTCGTCAAACGCCCCCGACCAACTACTCCGTGCCCAGCTGATGCAGGTGCTCAGCGGCATCGAGCCCTGGGACGATCAGGAGCAGACACACCTCGCTGCAGCAGCAGAGTGGATCACCAGCGGAGCACCTCTCTACAGGACGCTTAAGCCTGCCATCCCCGCGAAGCACCTGGTCAGCTACTTCGTCGTGCTCGATGAGACGCGCGAGGAGCTCCTACTCGTTGCCCACCGCAAGGCCGGCTTGTGGCTTCCCAGCGGCGGTCACGTCGAGCCGGCAGAGGATCCATGGCACACGGTCCGTCGTGAATGCCTCGAAGAGTTGCGCATCGAAGCCGTACCCGCCTCGATCACCGGGGACCGCCCGACCTTCCTCACCGTCACACGGACTCGCGGACAGGGGCAGCACACTGACGTGTCCTTGTGGTACGTCCTGCGGGGAGAGGCAGGCCAGGTCACTTCCTTCGACGAAACCGAGTTCGACGCGATCAAGTGGCTCACCTTGGACCGGGTCCTCGCCACACCAGAGGACACCCTCGACCCCCACATGCACCGATTCACTCGCAAGCTGATGAGCTTGCTTGCCCTACATAGGAGCACGCGGTGATGGCATCCGGTCACCAGGAGAAGACGTGCCTCACGTAACTGACATCTGTAGAGCGCTCTGACCAGCATGTATTTGAGTACAACCCCAGATAACAGCTGGCAGGACGTGGAGTCCGAACTGTGCGACGTGATCATCACGGCCATGGTGGCGCTGCGCACGCTCAACCCGGAAGCGGCGGCCGTCTTCGCCTCGCACCTGGACCGGGTGGCGGGCCGCTCCCTGGGCGGCGCGGCGGGGACGGACACGACGGAGACGGGCAAGGCGGCCGGTCCCGCCTGACGAGGCGGTCCCGACGAACCGCCGGTCCCGCCGGGCCCCACCCGGCCCCACCCGCTGCCGACGGGGCCGTACACCACGTTTCAACTCCGTCACTCTCGGTAGAATCCCTACGGAGAGGGACCACAACGGACCAGTGGGGGGCCGGAGTTGGGCTTTCGATGCACCGCGTGCGACGGCCCGGACGCCCGGTGGGACGCCGGTCGGCGCTCCGCCCTGTGCACCTCGTGCGAGCATGCCGGCCCGCCCACCCGCGAACCGGTCCGGCTCGGCGACATCCTGACGGTCACCGGCGGAGCCCTGAGGTTCACCGCCCCCGACCACACCCGCCACCGCCCCACCACCTGCCGGTACTGCGACGCCACCGCCGAGTGGCACCGGACGACCGGTGGCCGCTGGATACTCATGGAGCCGGGCACCTTCCCCGTGAGGTCCGTCCCCGCCGGCCGCCGCTGGCACATCGCGGGCGACGGCACCGCCGTCGCCCTGCGTGCCGCCGCACCCTCCGACACCTGTCGCGTCAGCCACTTCGACGTCTGCCCGGCACTTTCCGCGTCCCCGGCTCCCCGGCGCTGCTCACCCAGTGGTGGCACGGCGCGCGGCAACGTGTCCGAACGACACTGACCTGCCGCCCCCATCCGCCTCCGACGCCCACCCACGCCCTTCGATGCCTTCCGATGCCTCCGATGCCTCCGATGCCTTCCGGCCGATGGCCGGAAAGAGGTTCTTCCAACGGTCACCTTCCATTGGGAATCGGACGACGTTCCGCTCCTAGGCTGCCCCGTGCCGCTCCCCAGCCCGGTGCACCGAGAGGAACGTTCATGACAGGCATGTCCGCGGGAAATTCGACCGGCTCCGGCTCCGGCTTCGAGCGACGCACCCTCCTGCGCGGAGCCGCCGTGGCCGCGGCCGCGTCCATCCCGTTCCAGGCCCTCGCCGCGCGGACCGCGGCGGCCGCGCCCGTCAAGACCACGTTCGATGCCGGTTACGGCCCGCTGAGCCCGGTCAAGGACCAGACGACCGGCCTGGAACTCCTGCATCTGCCGCGCGGGTTCGAGTACATCTCGTACGGCTGGACCAACGACCTCATGGACGACGGGGTGCGCACCCCGTCGATGCACGACGGCATGGCCGCCTTCCGGTACGGCGACCGGGTCAACATCGTCCGCAACCACGAGCGCGGCGCCGCACCCGCCTTCACCGCCCCGGCGTACAACCCCGAGGCCGGCGGCGGCACCACCACCATGGTGTTCGACCCGGACGGCGGCCAGTGGCTGGAGTCCTACGGCAGCCTCGGCGGCACCCTGCGCAACTGCGCCGGCGGCCCCACGCCGTGGAACACCTAGCTCACCTGTGAGGAGACCTTCTCCACGACCGCAGGCAAGCGCCACGGCTACATCTTCGAGGTGGCCTCGGAGGGCAAGGGCAACCCTGAGCCCTACAAGGCCATGGGCCGGTTCAACCACGAGGCGGTGGCCGTCGACCCGGCCACCGGCTACGTCTACGAGACGGAGGACCGGGGCGACGCCTCCCTGTACCGCTTCGTTCCGTCCGTGCCCGGCGACCTGGCCAAGGGCGGTCGGCTAGAGGCCATGCGCATCGGCGAGATGCGGTACGACACCCGCCTCGACGGGGAGAAGGAGTACGGCACCGTCTCCTGGGTCCCCGTGGACGACGTCGACCCGGTGGCGGACACGGTCCGCTACCAGGCCCAGGCGAACGGCGCGGCGGTGTTCAGCCGCCTCGAGGGAGCCTGGTACGGCAACGACCGCATCTACGTGATCACGACCGACGGCGGTCCCGCCCGCCAGGGACAGGTCTTCGAACTCGACCCGGCCACCGACCGGTTCCGGGTGCTCTTCGCCTCCCCGAACGCCGACGTGCTCAACGCACCGGACAACATGTGCGTCAGCCCCCGCGGCGGCCTGGTGCTCTGCGAGGACGGCGGCGGCACGGAGTACGTCCACGGGCTGACCGTGGACGGCGAGATCTTCCGCTTCGCGACCAACAACGTGGACCTGCGCGGCGGGACCGCGGGCAAGAACGTCCCGGCCGCCGACAACAGGGGTTCCGAGTGGGCCGGCTCGGTGTTCGAGCCGAAGAACGGCAACTGGCTGTTCGTGAACATCCAGACCCCGGGCATCACGTTCGCGATCACCGGACCCTGGACCCGGGGCGCGCTCTGATCGGTCCGTCCGCCCCCGGGCACCCAGGGGTGACGCGCTGAAACGGCCGCTGTCCTGTCCCGCACCGTCTCTCCGGCACGGACAGGACAGCGGCCGCACCGCCCAGGCGCGGTGGACCGAGGCCGCCGTGGAGGGCGTTTCCGCGGCTACCTTGATGGCTACGTAAGGATGGAGATCACCGAACTCAACCGGCGCGATGTGCCGGTAGTCCGGTTCAACCCCGCCGCCATCGGCGAGAACATCTCAGTCCCGGCTCATTTCGGCACCTGGCCGCCCCCTGTGGCGCTACCGGCCCGCTGTCCAGCTCCGCTTCCAGGACGGCGAACCCGCCCGGACGGGACACTCACCGGAATCCGTACTAGAATCTGTACAGAATCAAGCCTCTATATGGGTACGGTGACAGCATGGTGATCCCTGAGGTCGTGACCGTAAGCGACGCCCGCGCGGGACTGTCGCGGATCCTGGCTGACCTGTCAGAGTCCGGCGCGGATGCCGACCCGGTCCTGATCGGCGCCCACCGCAAGCCCCAGGGCGTCCTCCTGTCCGTCGAGGCCTTCGAAGCGCTGAGCGGCCGGGCGGCACGACGTGCGGCCGTCGCCTCGGCCACCGGCTCCATCGAGGCCGAAGGGCTCCATGCCTCCGAGGCCTCCGACCGCGATACCGAGGCGTATGTGAAGGGCGACGTCGACGCGGACACCCTGGTCGCCCGCGCGATCGCCCGCCACCGACAGACGTCGGAGCGGCGGGCAGGGTGAACGATCCGTACGCCATGCCCAACGGCGTGCTGCGCAACAAGCTCGGCATCACCGACCATCAGCTGCTCGCGGCAGCAGAGGCGGACATCACCCGGGCGCGCCTCGTCATGCTCGCCGAACGCCCCCTACCCGGCGCGTACGACCTCGGCCATTTCCAAGCGTTCCATGCCGCGATCTTCGGCGACATCTACCCGTGGGCAGGCGAGTTACGCACGGTGAACATCGCCAAGCGCACACCCTTCTGCCCGGCGAGAAACCTGGTGCCCTACGCCGGAGAGGTATTCGGCCGTCTCGCCTCATCCGGCCGGCTGCGGAGTCTCCCTCGGCAGGAATCCGTCATCCAACTGGCCACGTTGTACGGCGACATGAACGTCCTACACCCGTTCCGCGAGGGCAACGGCCGTGCCCAGCGGGCGTTCCTGGCCCAGCTGAGCGCGACGCGGGATACGCCCTGAACTGGTCGGGCATGGACCCTCAACGCAACGAGGACGCCTCGGTGAAGAGCTTCCTCGGTGACAACAATCTGTTGGAGCAGCTACTCGACGAGCTCATCACCACCACGCACGCGGCCCACCCGCATGACCTGACGACAAAGCCCTCTCCGGCTTCGCTGCAGACAGCTCGCTCAGCTGCCCCTTCGTCCACACCTGACGCATCGTGGGGTTCGGTTCCGGAGGCGGGTATGGACGTGACGCGGCCGTTCCGAGAGTCCAGTCGGTTCTGAGAACTCCCGCCAGTGGTCTCGCCCTTCCTGCCCGCCTCGGCGAGGGCTCGGCGGCGCCGTTGAAGCTCATCGCGCTCAACGTCCGGGATCGTCATCGACTCGGCAAGCACGGCGGCAAGCGCGTCCACTTGAGTGTTGTCGGCCATGGCTACCTTCATGGCGACCTACGGAGCCGTGCGACCCCGTTCAAACCGGTACGGGACGAGGTCTGGCTGCGTCTCAGATTCGACAGAAAAGCGCCCCTGATAGCAATTTCACCGGTCAGGGGCCTAAGGCGGCAGACGAGTCGGGCTGTACGCCGGGTTCTGTGCCCCGGGACCTCGCGGTCGTCGGGGCGACGGCCATCCATCTAGGACCGGCGTTGCCACCGGCCTCGTGCGGTCTACCCGCGGACTCGGGCGGGCAGCCCTCGGTCGTCCGCGCAGAACCACCTTGCGGTGGCTCCTCTTGACCTTGCTCCAGGTGGGGTTTACCTAGCCGCCTGAGTCACCTCAGGCGCTGGTGGTCTCTTACACCACCGTTTCACCCTTACCGAGGACCGCCCTCCGTGAAGAGCGCAGCCCCGGCGGTCTGCTTTCTGTGGCACTGTCCCGCGGGTCACCCCGGGTGGCCGTTAGCCACCACCCTGCCCTGTGGAGCCCGGACGTTCCTCGGGAGACCCCTCTCGGGACCTCACGCGGCCGTCCGCCCGGCTCGTCTGCCGTGAGGACCATGCTACCTGGCGTTTCAGAGGAAGTCGGCGGTCTCCAGATCGAAGCCGAAGGGGCCGGGAACGGGGAGCGCCTTGCCGAAGGGAACCGTGTGCTGCTCCCGGTAGTCGCCGCGCTCGGGGTCGGTGAAAAGCGTCAGGGCGGCGGTGTCCCTGTCCACCAGGAGACAGAGCGGGATCAGCCCGCGGGCGTAGCAGCGCCGCTTGGTCTCGCGGTCGGCCTTGGCGCGGGTGGAGGTCACCTCCAGGACCATGGCCACCCCGTCACAGGGCATCCAGGGGTCGGCGCCACGGTAGAGCCGCCGTTCCCTCGGGGCGAAGGTGCCGTCCGGAATGACATGGTCCTCAGGGCCGGCGAGATGCTCCCCCAGCGTCAGACCCTTGTTGCCGGAAAACTGCATGGGCGTTCGCGAGTGCCTGTACACCTGCTCCACGATCAGCCCGATGCAGTCCTCGTGATCCCCGTCCGGCGGCGGTGTCACCACGATCTCCCCCTCGATCAGTTCCGCCCGGGAGCCCTCCGGCGTGTCCAGCGCCAGGAAGCCCTCCAGCAGGACGTCCGCGTCCTGCGTGATCGGTTCGTGCGTCATGGCCGTCATGTCGTCAGCGTCGGACATCGAGGCACCCGCCGTCCGTGTGATCGGGGTTGTTCCCTCGATCGTGGCACAGAGCCCCCCGTCCATGGGCCGACGACGCTTGACCTTGTCGCGGCGTCAACGTTTCTACTGGTGGCATGCGAATCGGAGAGATCGCCGCGCTCGTGGGGGTGACCCCGCGGGCCGTGCGGCACTACCACCATCTGAGGCTGCTTCCCGAGCCCGTACGACGGGCCAACGGGTACCGCGAGTACTCCCTCCGCGATGCCGTGCTGCTGGCCCGGATCCGGCGGCTCACCGAGCTGGGTCTGGGACTCGACGAGGTGCGGGACGTGCTCGCGGACGAGGCGGGGCGCGATCTCGTCGAGGTGCTCGAGGAACTCGACCAGGACCTGGCCCGCCAGGAGGCGCTGGTCCACACCCGTCGGGCGAGGCTGGCCGACCTCCTCGTACAGGCGAGGAGCGGAGAACTGACCGCCGAGGGGCCGGTGTCGCCCCGGCTGGCGGAGCTGTTCGCGGACATGGCCCGCGCGTCCGCCGGGCTGCCCGGGCCGGAACCCGCGATGGCGGCCAGGGACCGGGAGATGCTGGCGCTGCTCGACACCGTGGCGCCCGGGCCTGAGCAGGAGAAACTGATGGGGGCGATGCGCCGGATGACCGAGGCACCGGGGGCGATGGAGAGGGCCTACGCGCTGTACGCGGAGCTCGACGCTCTCGCGGACGCGGACCCGGCCGATCCGCGCGTCGAGGAGGCGGCCCGGACCCTCGCCGCCCTGCTGCCCGAAGAGATCACGACGCACCTCGGGTCCGGCTCCGCGCCGGACGACGGTTTCATGGACGCCTTCCTCGCCGAGTTCTCCGCCGCCCAGGCCGCCGTCGTGACCCGCGCCCTGGAACTGCTGATGGAGCGTGACCGGTGAACCGGCTGCGGGCGCTGCGGGCGCTCGCGTACGGAGTGCTGCCCGCGGAACTGCTGCTCGTCGTCTGTCTGGTGGGCGGCGTGACGGTTCCGCTGCCGGTCCTCGCCGCCGCGGAGGCCGCCGTCGCGCTGCTGCTCGCCGCCGAGGTGTACGCGTACATCACACTGCGCCGGAGCGGCCGCGAGCGGCGGGAGGCGTTGGCGGACCTGGTGCCCGTGCCCGTACTGCGGCTGGTGGGGCATGAACTGCGGCTGATGCGCAGCCTGTTCCTCTGGGTGGGGCGCCGCCGCGACGGCGTCGGGCCCGGCGACAGGCCCTTCGGGCACGCCCGCGACCAGGCCGCGCTGATGTACGGCTTCACCTTCGTGTGCGTCGTGGAGACGGTGGCCGTGTCGTATCTCCTGAGGCACTGGCCGGCGGCGCACGCCGTGCTCCTCTTCGTCGACGTCTACACCGTGCTGTTCATGCTGGGTCTGCAGGCCGCTTCCGTGACCCGCCCCCATGTGCTGTCGGCGCACGGGCTCCGGCTGCGTCAGGCGGGCCATGTGGACCTGTGGATACCGCTGGACCGGATCGCCGACGTCCGGCACGAGCTGCTCTTCTCGCACGAGAAGCGGGACGGCGTCCTCGACCTGAAGGTCGCCACACAGACGTCCGTGACGCTGGAGCTGTCGGAGCCGGTGTTTCACGTCGGCCTGCTCGGACGCGAGCGGCCCGTCCGTACGGTCCGGGTCCACGCCGACGACGCGAGGGCGTTCGCCAGGGCGGTGCGGGAGGCGGTCGACGGGGAGCGCCCGGCGAAGGCACCGGTCACGCCGGCGTGAAGCGCACCTTCACCCGCCCCGGATCCGCCTCCGCCAGCCGCACCCGCAGCCGCTCGCCGAGCGGCAGTGTCTCGCCGCCGTCGACACGGGCGACCACCGCCGGGTCCTCGAGGTGGACGGTGCCGGCCGACGGGTCGTTCTCCTTCACGTCGACGACGACGGCGTCGAAGGTCTCGCCGATCCGGCCTTGCAGCACCACGGCCTCGACGATGTCGACGCATTCACGTTCGACGGTGTTGCCGCGCCGGGAGCCCTCGGCCATCTCCTTGGGGAGCGCGTCGAGCGCCGCGGTCACCCACTCCGGCGGGTCCTGTCCCGCCACGGCGGCGACGCACAGCTCGCCCGCGTAACGGTCGACGAGCCGGCGCAACGGGGCGGTGCAGTGCGTGTACTCGTCCGCGACCGCCGCGTGAACGGCCGGTACGGGCAGCACCCCGCCCGTGAACACCGTGTACCCGGCGCCGCGCAGCAGCGTCGTGCACTCCTGGAGGAAGGCTGCGTTGCGTGGCTCGTCCGGGTCGAGGGAACGGACGAGCTCCGCGTACGAGACGTGGTGCGGCCACTCGACGTGCAGGGCCTTCGCCGAGCGGCGCAGCCGCGCCACTGCGCCGTCCGGCGCGGTGGGCAGGGTCCGCAGGACGCCCGTGCCGTACTCAGCCATCAGATCGGCGGCCGCCATGCCGGTGAGCAGGGAGATCTGGGCGTTCCAGCCGTCGGCGGGGCGCGGTGCGCGGTACTCGAGGACGTACGCGCCGTCGCGTTGCGCGATCTCCTGCTCCGGCACGTTGAGGGAGATGCCACCGCGTGCGATCTCGAGGGCCTCGCGCAGTCTGCCGATGTCCTTCAGCAGCGCGAGCGGCTCCTCCGCGGTGCCGGTGTCGATCTGCCGCTGCGCGCCCTCGTAGTCGAGCCTGCTCCGGCTGCGGACGAGCGCCCGGCGCACGTCCGTCTCGACGGTACGGCCCTCGGCGTCCAGGTCGATCCGCCACAGCAGTGCGGGAGCGCTCTGGCCGGGGAGGAGGCTGGCGGCGCCTTCGGAGAGGGCGGGCGGATGGAGGGGGACCTTCTCGTCCGGGAAGTACAGGGTCTGCACCCGGCGGTGGGCCTCCGCGTCCAGCGCGCTGCCGGGCGTGACGAAGGCGGCGACGTCGGCGATCGCGTAGTGGACGCGGTAGCCGCCGTCGCGCCGGGCGAGGTGCATCGCCTGGTCGAGGTCGACGGAGCCTGGCGGGTCGATCGTGAAGAACGGGATGTCCGTGGCGTCCTCTTCGGGCAGCCGCGGAGCCTTGGCGGCGGCGTCGGCCTCGGCGAGCGCCGCCGCCGGGAAGTCCCCCGGGACGTCGAGCGTCGTACGCAGCTCACTGAGGGCGGCGCGCAGCGGGGCCTCGGCTGCGCCGGTCACGTTCATCTGGCGGCGGGGCATGGACCGAGCGTAGGGCGGGGCGGGGGTGGTGGCATTTCGGCGGGCCCGGACCTTTGTACCCTGGCGCGGGGCCGCACCCCCGCCCGTGTTCGTACGAAGGAGACCTGCCGTGCTCGTCCTGTTGCCGCCGTCGGAGGGCAAGGCCGCTTCCGGCCGCGGGGCTCCGCTGAAGCCGGAGTCGCTGTCGCTGCCGGGACTCGCCGAGGCACGGGCCGCGGTGCTGGAGGAGCTGGTCGAGCTCTGCGCCGCGGACGAGTCGAAGGCCCAGCAGGTCCTCGGGCTGAGCGAGGGTCTGCGCGGCGAGATCGCCAAGAACGTGGAGCTGCGGACCGCGGGCACCCGGCCGGCCGGCGAGATCTACACGGGCGTGCTGTACGACGCGCTGGACCTGGCGACGCTCGATCCCGCCGCGCGCAGGCGGGCGCGGCAGTCCCTGCTGGTGTTCTCCGGGCTGTGGGGGGCGGTCCGGGTCGGCGACCGTATCCCGTCGTACCGCTGCTCGATGGGCGTGAAGCTGCCCGGACTCGGCGCGCTGGGGGCGCACTGGCGCGGCCCGATGTCCGCCGTACTGCCGGACGCGGCGGGCGACGGGCTGGTCCTCGACCTGCGTTCGTCCGCCTACGCGGCCGCGTGGAAGCCGAAGGGGGAGGTGGCGGGCCGCACGGCGACGGTGCGCGTGCTGCACTCACAGCTGGTCGACGGAGTCGAGAAGCGGTCGGTGGTCAGCCACTTCAACAAGGCGACGAAGGGCCGGATCGTCCGGAGCCTGCTGGAGGCCGGGGCGGCGCCGAAGTCCCCCGCGGCGCTGGTGGAGGCGCTGCGGGACCTCGGGTACGCGGTGGAGGCGGAGGCGCCCGCGAAGGCGGGGAAGCCGTGGGCGCTGGACGTGGTGGTGTCCGAGATCCACTGATCGTTGCACCATGCGCAACGTTCGTTGCACGTGACGCTCACGGTGGGCAGGATGGCGGCATGACCTCCGTGCTCGGCCTCGCCCCTGTGATTCCTGTCGTCGTCATCGACGACGCCTCCGACGCCGTGCCCCTCGCGCGCGCCCTCGTCGCGGGCGGCCTGCCGGCGATCGAGGTGACACTGCGGACACCGGCCGCGCTCGACGCGATCCGCGCGATCGCGTCGGACGTGCCGGAGGCGGTCGTCGGGGCGGGCACGGTGATCTCGGCGGAGGGCGTCTCCTCGGCGGTCGCGGCCGGAGCGCGCTTCCTGGTCAGCCCCGGGTGGACCGACACGCTGCTGGACGCGATGCGGGGATCGGGAGTGCCGTTCCTGCCGGGGGTCTCGACGACGTCGGAGGTCGTGGCGCTGCTGGAACGGGGCGTGCACGAGATGAAGTTCTTCCCGGCGGAGGCGGCGGGTGGCACGCCCTACCTCAAATCCCTCGCCGGGCCCCTCCCCCAGGCCCGGTTCTGCCCGACGGGCGGGGTGTCGCTCGCGTCCGCGCCGTCGTATCTCGCGCTGCCGAACGTGGCGTGTGTGGGCGGCACGTGGATGCTGCCGGCGGACGCGGTACGGGCCGGGGACTGGGGGCGGGTCGAGTCGCTGGCGCGGGGGGCGGCGGCGCTGGGGTAGGGGTTGGCGGGTGGGCCTGCCGGGTGGCGCCGGGGGGAGCGCCTGCGGCGGGCCTGTTCCCCTCCCTGCCCCTTTCCCGCAACCGGGCTCCGCCCGGACCCGTTCACCGCGCTCCGCGCGGTGTTTCGGGGGCTCTGCCCCCGGACCCCCGCGCCTCAAACGCCGGCGAGGCTGAAGATGCCCCGCAGCGGCGAATCCAGCCCGGCCTGGAACACCCACGGCCGCCAGGCCGTAGGGAGAGTTCGAGGCCACCGCGCGCCAGGGCGGTACAACCGCCCGGCCCGCACTGCGGCACCGGGGCCCGCCGGGACGGCGCGCGGGGCCGGGAAGCTCGCCGGGACAGCGCGCGGGGCCGGGAAGCTCGCCGGGACAGCGCGCGGGGCCCGGGACCTCCCGGACAGCGCGCGGGGCCCGGGACCTCCCGGACAGCGCACAGGCCAGCGACCCATCGGGACAACACACGAGACCCGCGACCCGCCGGGGACGGCGCGCGGGGCTCGGGGCCTGTCCCGGTTGGGGAAGGGGCGGGTAGGGGGAAACGCCCCCGTGCGGCGGGCCCCGCACCGCCTCAGCGCAGGTGTGACGTGTCGTTCAGCAGGCGCAGCGACGCGTTGCCGTCCGCGTAGTAGGCCACCGCCGACAGCGACGCCGCGGAGAGTTCCATGCGGAACAGGGACTCCGGCGGGGCGCCCAGTGCCAGGCGGACCAGGGTCTTGACCGGGGTCACGTGTGTGACGAGCAGGACCGTGCGGCCCTGGTGCCGCTCGACGAGCTTGTCGCGGGTCGCCGCGACCCGGCGTGCCACCGTCGCGAAGCTCTCGCCGCCGCCCGTCGGCGTGGCCTTCGGAGAGGCGAGCCACGCGTCGAGGTCGTCCGGGTACCGCTCCCGTACCTCGGCGTACGTCAGGCCTTCCCACGCGCCGAAGTCGGTCTCCCGCAGGCCCTCCTCGACGGTCACGGCGAGGCCCAGCCTCGCGGCGACCGCGTCCGCCGTCTCGCGGCAGCGCCGCAGCGGGGAGCTGACGATCTCCTGGATCGTGCCGCGCTCCGCGAGCGCCGCGGCGACGGCGTCGGCCTGGCCGCGGCCGACGGCGGAGAGCACCGGGTCGCTGCCGCCGCTGCCGGAGAACCGCTTCTCGGGGGTCAGGACCGTCTCGCCGTGCCTGAGCAGCACGAAGGTGGCGGGCAGCCCCATGTCGGGCGGGCCCCAACCGACGGTCGGGGAGGCGGTCGTACCGGCGGCGCCCGTGCCCGGTTCCGCGGAAACCGGCAGCTCCAAGGGCTCGGCGGGCTCCGCGGAGCCGACCGCGGCGGCCGGCCGGCCGGCCCTGCCCAGTGCCGCCCGTGCCTTCGCCGCGCCCGCCGCCGCGTCGCCCACCACGCGTGCCGCTTCCGCGTCACGCGCGTCGAGCGCCGCCGTGGAACGCGAGGGCTCCCACTGCCTGCCCTTCTTGCCCGCGTCCATCGCCTCGTTGGCGAGCCGGTCCGCGTGCTTGTTGCGCTCGCGCGGGATCCACTCGTACGTGACCCGCGAGGGCGGGTAGACGCGTGCCGCCTCCGCGGCCAGCGGCTTCATGTCGGGGTGCTTGATCTTCCAGCGGCCCGACATCTGCTCGACGACCAGCTTGGAGTCCATGCGTACGCGGACGACCGCGTCCGGGTCGAGCGCGAACGCGGCCTTGAGGCCGGCGATCAGGCCCTTGTACTCGGCGACGTTGTTGGTCGCCACGCCGATGTACTCGGCGGCCTCCGCGAACGTCTCGCCGGAGACCGGGTCGAGGACGACCGCGCCGTAACCTGCGGGGCCGGGATTGCCCCGGGAGCCGCCGTCGGCCTCGACGACGAACTCCCGCATCAGAGACCCGACTCCGAGGTGCGGACGAGGATGCGGCGGCAGTTCTCGCAGCGCAGCACCGTGTCGGGCGCGGCGGCGCGGACCTCGTTGACCTCGGTGATGTTCAGCTCCAGCTGGCAGCCCTCGCAGCGACGCTGGTACAGCCGGGCCGCGCCCACGCCGCCCTGCTGGACACGGAGCTTCTCGTAGAGCTTCATCAGGTCGGCGGGGACGGAACCGGCGACGACCTCGCGCTCCTTGGTGACGGACGCGGACTCGGCGTCGAGCTCCTGCTGGGCGGCGTCCCTGCGGGCGGTGGCGGCGTCGACCTTGCCCTGCACGGACGCGGCACGCTCGGTCAGCTCCGCGACGCGCTCCTGCGTGGACTCACGGCGCTCCATGACCTCGAGGACGATGTCCTCCAGGTCGCCCTGGCGCTTGGCGAGGGAGACGATCTCGCGCTGCAGGTTCTCCAGGTCCTTGGGCGACGTGATGGCGCCGGAGTCGAGGCGCTGCTGGTCGCGGGTGGCGCGCTGGCGCACCTGGTCGACGTCCTGCTCGGCCTTGGTCTGCTCGCGGGCGGTGTCGCTCTCCTCCGTCTGCGCGGCGACGAGCAGGTCCCGCAGCTGAGTGAGGTCCTTGTCGAGCGACTCGATCTCGGCGTGCTCGGGCAGCGACTTGCGCTTGTGCGCGAGCTGCGCCAGGCGCCGGTCGAGGGACTGGACGTCGAGAAGTCGGATCTGGTCGGCGGGCGCGGCGTTCAGTTGGGGGCTCCAGAGGAATCGTGGTGGGAGGACCAGGGGTCGGTGACCGTCTTGGAGACGTGGACCCGCAGGTCCCAGCCGTTCCGGTCGGAAATCTCGTCGAGCTGCGCCGCGGCCTGTTCGCACCAGGGCCATTCGGTGGCCCAGTGCGCGGCGTCGACCAGGCCGAGCGGTGAGTGCTGGGTGGCCTCCGACGCCGGGTGGTGGCGGAGGTCGGCGGTGAGGAAGGCGTCCACGCCGGCGGCCCGTACCCGGTCGAAGAGGCTGTCGCCGGAGCCGCCGCTGACGGCGACGGTGCGGACCGTCGCCTCGGGGTCACCTGCGAGGCGGATGCCCTGCGCGGTGGCGGGGAGCCGCTTCGCGGCGCGGGCCGCGAACTCCCGCAGTGTCTCGGGACGGTCCAGTTCGCACACCCGGCCGAGGCCGCGCCGACCGTTCGGGTCGGTGGCGTCGGGGACCAGGGGCCGTACGACGCGCAGATCGAGCGCGCCGGCGAGGGCGTCGGAGACGCCCGGGTCGGCGGTGTCCGCGTTGGTGTGCGCGACATGCAGGGCGATGTCGTTCTTGATCAGGGTGTGCACGACCCGGCCCTTGAAGTGGCCGGCCGCGACCGTCGTCGTACCGCGCAGATACAGCGGGTGGTGTGTGACGAGCAGGTCGACGCCGAGCTTCACGGCCTCTTCGACGACGTCGTGGACGGGGTCGACGGCGAACAGCACACGGGTGACCTCGGCGTCGGGGTCTCCGCAGACCGTGCCGACGGCGTCCCACTGTTCGGCCCGCTCAGGGGGCCAGAGGGCGTCGAGCGCGGCGATGACTTCAGACAGACGGGGCACGCAGCAAAGGCTACCTGCCCCGCCCGTCCATGAGGTCTGCCCCTACTTGACGAGGAAGCCGCGCAGATCGTCGAGGACCTTGTCGGCGGCGGTGACGCCGAGGCCCAGGTACCAGGTCTCGTCGGGGACGTCCTTGGCCTGCCCGGCCTTTACGGCCCCCAGGTTCTTCCACAGCGGGTTGGACTCGGCGGTGTCGCGCTTGGTCTTCGCCGGGTCGCCGTAGACGCCGGTGAAGATCCAGTCGGCGTCGGCCTCGTCCATCTTCTCCGGGCTGATCTCGGCCGCGAGGTCGTCGATCTGCTGGTTCTTCGGTCGCGGGACGCCCGCGTCGCGCAGGATCGTGCCGATGAAGGACGCCTGCGCGTAGAGGCGGATCTTGCCCGGCATGTAGCGGAGCATGGTCACGGTCGGCTTCTTCTCGCCGAGGTCCGCGCCGAGCTGCTTCGCCTTCTTCTCGTAGGCGCCGAGCTTCGCCTCCGCCTCCGCCGTCCTGTCCAGCGCGGCGGCGTTGAGGAGGTAGTTCTCCTTCCAGGTGAAGCCGGGGCGGATGGAGAAGACGGTCGGCGCGATCTGCGACAGCTCCTTGTACTTGTCGCTCGCGCGCAGCTGGCTGCCGAGGATCAGGTCCGGCTTCAGCGCGGCGATGGCCTCGAGGTTGAGGCTGTTGATGGTGCCGATGCTCTTGGGGTTGCCGGCTTCCTTCTTCAGGTAGCCGGGGACGCCGTCGTCGCCCTCGGTCGGCGCGTAGCCGACGGGCTTCACTCCGAGCGAGGCGACGTTGTCCAGCTCGCCGACGTCGAGGACGACGACGCGCTGGGGAGCGGCCTTGATCTCGGTCTTGCCGAGCGCGTGGGTGATGGTGCGCGGGAATTCGCCGGGCTTCGCGTCCGTGCCCATCGCGGCGGTCTTCGCCGCGGCGTCGCCGAAGTCCTTCCCGCCCTGGGCCACGGCCTCCTTGCCGCCGGTGTCGGCCTTCGCGCCCTTGTCCTCACCGGCCCCGCCGCCGGTGCCACAGGCTGCGAGGGAGAGGACGGCGGCGAGGGCGACTGCTGCGGCGGCACCGCGGCGGCGTGGGGACATGGCGTGCTCCAGATCAAGAAACTTAGGTGGTCCTTACCTTAATCACGACCACACCGTCGAGCACAACCACCCTGCCGATCTCATGCAAATCGGGGCATGGCCACCCTTATGTGTGAAGACCCGTGTCTCCCGTTGTCCTGCGGGAACCACAAACCTAGCTTCGGTGGCCGGAGGTGAGGCATCGATGACAGCCTTGGCCATCGAGACCGCCGCGGCGAACAGGGCGGTGGCGAGCACGGACGGTACGGACGGTACGCGTGGCTCGGGGGACGCACGGCCCCCGGCGGTCGCCCGGGACCCGGGAATCACGATCACCGCGGACGGAACGTACGGAGCCCGCCTCGCAGGGAAGGGCGACGCGCTGTTCCCGGAGCGCTGGACGCTCGACGGCCCGGAGCCGTACGCCGTTCCGCTCCCGCTGGACCAGCCCGAGGAGCGCGGAACCCAGGTGCTGCCGCTCTCCGACGGCCGGGTGCTGATCCGCCGCCGGGTCGCCGAGCGGCACACGTTCTCGCTGCTGTACCCGACCGGTCCGGCGACGGGCGAGCTGGCCCTCGGGGCCGTCACCGCAGAGGAGTTGACGCTGCTGCCGCCGTCGCCGGACGGCGCCCGGGCCTATGCCCTGGCACCCGGAGCACGTACGACCGGCATCTGGCTGGTGGCGGGCGGCGGCGCGGTTGGACCACAGCACGTCGCGGACGTGGCGGGACACTGTTCCGGCGGCGCGTGGCTGGACCGCACGGGACGGCTGCTCGCCGTGGACCGCAGGCAGCCGGACGGCGGGCCGGTGAAGACGGTCGCGGTCGACCTGGCACGGGGCGGCGAGGTGACGCCACTGCTGCAGATCACGGACGACAGCGACGACCGGCTGCTGCTCGCGGACCCCGACAGCGGTCTGCTGCTGGTCCGTTCGAACGCGCCGGGCCCTGGCCAGGACCTGCTCGGCTGGGGCGTGCTCGGCAGCCTGCGTCCCGTGCGGTTCCCGCGGAGCCTGCGGCTGCCGGACGCGCTGGTGACACCGTTCGCCGTTCAGCCGGGCCAGGTCCTGATGCCGGAGAGCTGCGCCGTGGCCCTGCGGATCGACGGCGCGGCCGGCAGCTGGGTGGGCATGTGGCGCCCGGCCGACCGGCGGCTGCGTCAACTGCCCGCTCCGGCGGGGTGGCTGGCGGGGTCCGGCACCTGGAACCGGGAGGGTGTGCTGCAACTGCCGTGCGCGACGGAGTCGATGCCGTGCGCGGTGGTACGGGCCAAGGCGCCGGCGGCTTCCGTTCCTCCCGCGCAAACGTGTCCCCACGAGACGGCCACAGAACCGGCACAACCGGAAGCCGCAGGTGGGGAACCGTGCAAAGACTCCGTCAGTCCTGTTGTGTGCAGGCCGGTCCCCTTGCAGCAGGCGCCGCTCACCGGCCGCGGAGCCCGTGGTTAGACTCACGGGCCGGGGCGACCGGGCAGTGACTTCCACAGGTGCGGCCCGGGGCCCTGCGACACATGTACGCAGCGATCACACGGGGTGACTTCCCACATGTCTGAAGCCCGAACCGACACGACCCACGAGCGGCCGCAGCCCGCGGCGGCGGGGGCCGACGCCGGCGGCGGTGCAGGTCGGCACCGGGGCGGTGCGGCGGCACGGGACGACTCGTCCGCGCCGTCGCAGGGCCGTCACCGGAGGCCGTCGGGGACCGACACGGCCTGACGGGTCCGCCGCACGGTTCCCGCCCCTCCCGCGGCGGCTCGGCAGCCGCGGCGGGAGGACGGGGCCCTGCCCGGCGGCCCGTGCTTCCTACCCCCGCTTCAGCCCCAGCACCTCCGCCGCCGCGAACGTCTCGCCCTTCGGCCGCCCGAGGAAGTACTCGCCCAGTACGTCCGCCAGCTCCTCGAAGCCGAACATCTCCTTCTCCGCGTCGAACTTCGCGGTCACTCGGGGGCGTTCCACCACCGCCACCATCCCGCCGTGCACCACCAGCAGCCGGCCGTTGACGTTCGCCGCCTGCGGCGACGCGAGGTAGCCGACCAGAGGTGCCACATGCGCCGGCGACAGCGGGTCGAGCCGGCCCGATTCCGGTTCGGCGAAGCCCGCGAAGACGTCCTCGGTCATGCGTGTCCTGGCCCGCGGGCAGATCACGTTCGCCGTGACGCCGTACTTCGCCAGGGCAAGCGCCGTCGACGTCGTCAGGCCGACGATGCCGCCCTTGGCCGCCGCGTAGTTCGGCTGCCCCGCCGAGCCCGCCAGGAACGCCTCGGAGGAGGTGTTGACGATCCGTCCGTACACCGGCCCGCCGCCCGCGGCCTTGGAACGTGAACGCCAGTACGCGGCCGCGAAGTGTGTGGTGTTGAAGTGGCCCTTGAGATGGACCCGGATCACCGAGTCCCACTCGTCCTCGCTCATCGAGAAGATCATCCGGTCGCGCAGGATGCCCGCGTTGTTGACGAGGATGTCCAGTTGGCCGTACTCGCGCACCGCCAGGTCGACCAGGTCGGCGGCCGATTCGAAGTCGGCGACGTCGCCGACGTGGGCCACGGCCCGGCCGCCCGCCGCGCGGATCTCCTCGGCCACCGATTCGGCGGGCGCGGCTTCGGCGGGCACGGATCCGGCGGGCGCCGCCGATGTCCGCCCGCCACTTCCCCCGTCTTCCGCCGAGGGGGTGACGCCGTCGCGCCGCGGCGCTCCGTAGTCGTTGACGACGACCGCCGCGCCGAGCCGGGCGAGTTCCAGGGCCTCGGCCCGCCCGAGACCGCGGCCGGCGCCCGTGACGATCGCACTCCGGCCTTCGAGGGGAAGGGACATGAAGAGGCTCCTCACAGCTCGATGCAGGTACGAAGGGCCTCACCGCTGCGCATCTGCGCGACCGCGTCGCCGACGCCGGCCAGCGGCACCCGGTGGGTGATGAGGCCGGCCAGGTCGATCCGGCCCGCCCGCCACAGCGCGATGGCCCGCTCGTAGGAACGGAGCACATCCCCGCCGCCGTACATCGAGGGCAGGATGCGCTTCTCGTCGAAGAACAGCTCGAACATGTTGAGCTGCAGGTTGTCGTCCATGGCCCCGGCGCCGACGATGCACAGCGTCCCGCCGCGCCGGGTCGCCTCGTACGCCGTGCGCGCGGTCGCCGACCTGCCGACGACCTCGAAGACGTAGTCGAAGCCCTCGCCCGCCGTGATCCGCTGCTTGGCGTCCACGAGACCGTCGGGCGCCACCGCCTGAGTCGCGCCGAACCGCAGTGCCGCCTCCCGCCGGGACTCGACCGGGTCGACGGCGACGATCTGCGCCGCGCCCTGGAGCTTCGCCCCCTGTACGGCGGAGATGCCGACGCCGCCGCAGCCGATGACGGCGACCGACGAACCGGCCTCCACCTTCGCGGTGTTGATCGCCGCGCCGAGGCCGGTGGTGACACCGCAGCCGATGAGGGCTGCGATGTCGAAGGGCACGTCGTCGGGTATCGGCACGGCACAGCCCGCGTCGACGACGACCTCCTCGGCGAACGTGCCGGTACCGGCGAAGCCGAAGACGTCGCCGTCACCCCGCCGGAAGTTGGGCGTGCCGGCGTTCATGAGGCCGGACAGGCACAGATGGCCCTGCCCGCGCCGGCAGGAGGCGCAGCCGCCGCACGCCGGCAGCCAGCACATCAGCACCCGGTCGCCGGCTGCGAGGCCCTCGACGCCGTCGCCGACGTCGAGGATCTCGCCGGCGCCCTCGTGGCCGGGGACGAACGGCGCGGGCTGCGGCAGTACGCCGTTCATCGCGGAGACGTCTGAGTGGCACAGGCCGGTGGCCCTGATCCGGATCCGCACCTTGCCGGGGCCGAAGCCCACCGCCTCGACGTCGTCGAGGACTTCGAGTTTGTCCTGGCCGATCTCGTGCACTACGGCTGCGCGCATGACGGGTCCCTTCAGCAGGCTGTCACAAGATCTCGCTGTCACTGGTCTCTACGAGGGTGTCGGCGAGCACGGGGGCGTCGTCCCGGTCGGCGGCGGTCACCGTCACCTGGACCCGGCCGCCGTCGTCCGCCCACATCCGGATGCGGAGCGTCTCGCCGGGGAAGACCACTCCGGCGAAGCGGGTGCCGTACGAGCGGACCTTGGCGACGTCCCCGTCGAGGAGGGTGTCGACGACCGCCTTGAGGGTCATGCCGTAGGTGCACAGGCCGTGCAGGATCGGCCGGTCGAAACCGGCGAGCTTCGCGAACTCCGGGTCCGCGTGCAGCGGGTTCCAGTCTCCGGAGAGCCGGTAGAGGAGCGCCGCGTCCTCGCGGATTACCCGCTCCACGGTGCGGTCCGGCGCCCGCTCCGGCAGCTCCAGTCGCTCCGAGGGGCCGCGTTCACCGCCGAAGCCGCCTTCGCCGCGTACGAAGAGCTGGGCGTCGCTCGTCCACAGCGGCCCGTCGTCGTCGGCCGCTTCCGTGCGCAGGACGAGGATCGCTGCCTTGCCCTTGTCGTACACGGCGGCGACCCGCGAGGTGGAGGTGGCCGTGCCCTTGACCGGGATCGGGCGGTGCAGTTCGACGCGCTGGCTGCCGTGGAGGACGGAGGCGAGGTCGATGTCGAGTCCGGGGGCGCGGAGGCCGCCGACGACGCCCATGCCCGCTCCGGCGACGGTGGCGAAGCTGGGCAGCACATGGAGCCGGGACTCGAGGGTGTACCGCAGTTCGTCGGGGTCGGTGGCCGGGCGGCCGGCGCCGAGACCGAGGTGGTAGAGCTGGATGTCCTTGTGGTCCCAGGTGATGGTGGTGGATCGGGGCTTCGCGGCGACGGCCCTGGCGGCATCGATGGGCATGGGGCTGCTGCTCCTCGAGGAGTGGAAGACCTCGGCACGGCCGTCCGCACCGTCGGCCGCACCGAGGTCGTACGGGACCGGCCGGGCGAGCCCGTTCTAGAACGCGTTCTAGGCCGATGGCCTTCATGTATAGCGCGGCCCCCGGAAGTTGTGAAGGCGTCTGACGGTACGTCAGGTCATGGCCGCCCGCGAGCACACCCGTCTGACGGTCACCGGCGACGGCCGCGGCCCCACCCCGTCGACACGCCCGGCAGCGTTCTGCGGGACTGGGCGGAACGGCTCGCCCCGACGGGCGGCACGCCGGCGTCGGGCCCCGGCCCGCCGGGCGGCTTCCGTGTGACCCGCGAACTGCCGGTCGCGGCCGTAACCTGAGCCCATGGACGAGATGCCCCGCGACCACAGACCCGCCAAGTCGGTACGGGTGCTGCTCGCGGAGGACCAGGGCATGACGCACGGCGCGCTCGCGCTGCTGCTGGGAATGGAGCCGGACCTCGACGTCGTCGCCCAGGTGGGACGCGGTGACGAGATCGTGGACACGGCGCTCACGTCACGGCCGGACGTAGCCCTGCTGGACATCGAGCTGCCGGGCCGCAGCGGCCTGGACGCCGCCGCGGACCTGGCGCGGGAGGTCCCGGACTGCCGGGTGCTGATCCTCACCACCTCCGGCCGGCCGGGCAGTCTGCGGCGGGCCATGGAGGCGGGGGCGGCGGGCTTCCTCGTGAAGGACGGTCCGGTGGAGGAGCTGGCACAGGCGATCCGGCGGGTGCTGACCGGTGAGACGGTCGTCGATCCGGCGCTGGCCGCGGCGGCGCTCGGCGCGGATCCGAGCCCGCTCACGGCCAGGGAACGCGACGCGCTCAACGCTTCTGTGGACGGGGCGACGGTCGCCGACATCGCGGCGCAGCTGGACCTGCCGGAGTCGACCGTACGGAACTGTCTGTCGTCGGCCATCGGCAAGACGGGCACCCGCGATCGCATGGAGGCGGTGCGGGCCGCACACCGGCAGGGCTGGCTCCAGTGTCCTGACCAGTGATGCCCGCCCGTCAAGGAGCGTCGTCCGGTGCCGGGGGCACCTCCCGTGGGCGCCCTGGGCGGCGCGACAGGGCGGAGCCCGCCGGGAAGGGCACTGGTGCGACCGCAAGCCGCACCCCGCACCGCCGCCCCGCGTCCGGCCGAAGGCCCTGCGCCCCGCGCCCCCTGCGCCCTGCGTCCTGCCTCCCGCGTCCCGCTGAACGGGCCGCGTCCCCGCCGCCCTACGCCCGGTCGGCCTCCGGGCGCGGAAGCCACAGCAGCATGAGCAGCGCGGCCGCGAGCAGCACGCCCGTACCCGTGCGGAACGCCAGCGCGTAACCGGCCGTCAGGGACTGCGGATCGGTGGCGCCGCCGGACCGGGAGGCCGCGACCGTGGACAGGATCGCCAGGCCCAGCGCGCCGCCCATCGTGCGGGAGGTGTTGATCAGGCCGGAGACGAGGCCCGCGTCGTCCGGGGCGGCACCGGACGTGGCGAGAGAGGCGAGCGGGGTGGCGGCCAGGCCGACACCGGCCATCATCAGCACGCCGGGACCGGCGATCGCCGTGAGGTACTCCCCGTGCGCGCCCATCGTCGACTGCCAGCCGAATCCGGTCGCGGCGATCAGCGCACCGAGGACGGCGACGCCTCGGGCGCCGGCCCTCGCCATCAGCGGCGGCGCGAGCTTGGAGCCCACGATGACGCTGACCGAGCTGGGGATGAGAGCGAGCCCGGCCTCCAGCGGCGTGTAGCCGAGGACGTTCTGGGCGTAGACCGTCATGAAGAACCACATGGCGAAGGAGGCCGAACCCGTCACCAGCATGGCCACGTTGGCGGCGGAGACCGCCCGCGATCGGAACACCTTCAGCGGCATGAGCGGCGCCTTCGTCCTGGCCTCCACCGCCACGAAGACACCGAGCAGCGCGAGCCCGCCGAGCAGCGGCAGCATCGTCTCCCCCGCGCCCCACCCGGCCTCCTCCGTCTGCACGATCCCGTACGCCACGGCGGCCAGACCGCCCGTCGCGAGGACCGCGCCGGGCAGGTCGAGGCGGCGGCTCCCGCCGGTCCGGCTCTCGGTCAGCCACACCGCGGCGGCGACCAGCACCAGCACACCGACGGGGACGTTGATCAGGAGCACCCAGCGCCAGGACAGCAGATCGGTCAGCACCCCGCCGACGAGCCCGCCGGCGGCTCCGCCCGCCGCGCCGACGGCGGCCCAGGTCGCGATGGCGCGGGTACGGGCGGGTCCGGGCGGCACGGCCGCGGTGATGATGGTCAGGGTCGCGGGCGCGAGTACGGCCGCGCCGAGCCCCTGCACGCCTCGCGCCGCCAGCAACTGCCAGCCCTCCTGGGCCAGTCCGCCGGCGAAGGACGCGGCGGTGAACAGGCTCAGCCCCACGACGAACATCCGCTTGCGCCCGAACATGTCCGCCGCGCGGCCGCCGAGGAGCATGAATCCCGCGAACGCGATCGAGTACGCGTTGAGCACCCACTGCAGCCCGGTCGCGGAGAGCGCCAGGTCCGCACGCATCGACGGCAGCGCCACATTGACCACGGAGACGTCGAGTACGACGAGGAACTGACCGGCGCACGCGGCGGCGATCACCGCCCACGTACGCGGGGACGGGACGACGGGCGCGGGCAGGACGGACTCTTGTGTCCTCGATGCGGGTTGGGCCATGCGTGTCATGGTCGCAGCCGTCGGGCGGTCCGTACATGGGGATTTCGACGTATGCCACGGGGCACGGGACCAGGACCCTGGCCGTAGGTCCCGACGAGGCGGGCCGGGGCACGAACCGGCTGCCGTCTCCAGCCCGTGGCCGGGCGCCTCACGGGACCGGCGCGGCGCCAGGAGACCCGACGGCAACGCCTGGGAACCGCCCGGAAACCGCCTCGGAACCGCCCGGGGGCGTCAGCGCCGCAGCAGCGTCACCACGGCCGCGCCGCCCAGTCCGATGTTGTGGGCGAGACCGACCCGGGCCCCGTCCACCTGCCGCGCGCCCGCCTCCCCGCGCAACTGCCGTACCAGCTCGGCCGCCTGCGCGAGCCCCGTCGCGCCCAGCGGATGCCCCTTGGAGATCAGCCCGCCGGACGGGTTGACGACCCACCGTCCGCCGTACGTCGTCGCGCCGCTCTCCACGAGCTTGCCGGACGCCCCGTCGGGGCACATGCCCAGCGCCTCGTACGTGAGCAGCTCGTTGACGGAGAAGCAGTCGTGCAGCTCGACGACGTCCACGTCCTCGATCCCGAGTCCGGACGACTCGTACGCCGCCTGCGCCGCTGCCCGGGACATCGGCCTGCCGACCGCGTCGACGCAGGAGCCGGAGGCGAAGGACTCCTCGGTGTCGGTGGTCATCGCCTGCGCGGCGATCTCGACCGCTCTGCCGTGCAGCCCGTGCCGGACGACGAAACGCTCGGACACGACGAGTGCGGCGGCCGCGCCGTCGGAGGTGGGTGAGCACTGCAGCTTCGTCAGCGGATCATGGATCGTCCGCGCGGCGAGAACCTCGTCGACGGAGTACACGTCCTGGAACTGGGCGTCGGGGTTGTCCGCCGAGTGCCGGTGGTTCTTGGCCGCGACCGCGGCGAGCTGCGCCTTCGTCGTCCCGTACCGCTCCATGTGCTCCCGGGCCGCGTTGCCGAAGATCTGGGCGGTGGGCGGTGACTGCGCGAAGCCGTGCCGCGCGGCCATCACGCCGTAGTGCCGGGCGACGGGCGAGGTCGCGAAGTCCCCCTGCCCCGACCCGCCGCCGAGCGCGCCGCGGTTCATCCTCTCGAAGCCCAGCGCCAGTACGCAATCGCTCGCGCCGCCCTCGACGAACTGCCGGGCCAGCATGAGCGCGGTCGCGCCGGTGGCGCAGTTGTTGTTGACGTTGTAGACGGGGACGCCGGTGAGACCGAGCTCGTACGCCGCCCGCTGCCCGGCGGTGGACGCCTGGAAGCAGTACCCGACGGGCACCTGCTCCACCTGTTCGTACGCGACGCCCGCATCGGCGAGCGCGCCCGCGCCCGCCTCCCGCGCCATGTCCCAGTACTGCCAGTCGCGGGTCTCGGGCTTCTCGAATTTCGTGGTGCCGACGCCGACGATGTACGCCTTCATCTCCAGGGCTCCTTGTCTCGGGCGGAACGGCCGAGGGGCGCGGGCCAGAGTAGAACACGTTCTAATCGGACGGAAGGCCGGGCGAGGAGGAGACGCCGGCGCGTGGTGCACGATGGGCTCCCACCAGTACGTCCGCTCAGGAGGACCCCCATGGCCGCCGCCACCCCCAAGCCGGAGACCCTCGCCGCGTTCGAGGCCGCCAAGGGCTTCATGCCTGTGAACGAGGGTCTCGCCCTGTACGCGGCCGCCGTCGAGGCGGCGGCGCTCGGGCTGCCGCTGCTGGAGGTGGGAACGTACTGCGGGCGCTCGACGATCCTGCTGGCCGACGCGGCCCGCGAGGCCGGCACGGTCGCCGTGACCGTCGACCACCACCGGGGCAGCGAGGAGCAGCAGCCGGGCTGGGACTACCACGACCCGGAGACGGTCGACCCAGAGGTCGGGCTGATGGACACGCTGCCCACCTTCCGCCGCACCCTGCACAGGGCGGGCCTCGAGGACCATGTCGTGGCCGTCGTCGGCAGGTCACCCCAGGTGGCGAAGGTGTGGGGCGGCGAGGCCGGTCTCGTGTTCATCGACGGCGGCCACACCGACGAGCACGCGACGAACGACTACGAGGGCTGGGCCCCGCACGTCGCCCAGGACGGCCTGCTCGTCATCCACGATGTCTTCCCCGACCCGGTGGACGAGTGGACCGGCCAGGCGCCGTATCGCATCTACCTGCGCGCTCTGGCGTCCGGCGCCTTCACCGAGGTCTCGGCCACGGAATCGCTCCGCGTCCTGCGACGGACGGGCCCCGGCTTCTGAGTTCCGGGCCCGCCGCCCGCTAGCATCGCGACGTGTCGTACGACGAGAACCAGCACCTCGATCCCCGGCCTCGCCGTTCCCGGCGCGGCCTCGTCGCCGCCGTCGCGGGCGCCGCACTGGTCGTGGGTGGCGCGGGCGGATGGCTGGCCTGGCGGACCGACGGTTTCGGTGGTGGCGCCCCCGCGGGGTCCGCGACCAGCGCCGGCAAGCCGGGCGACTCCCGGTCCCCGGGCCCCGCCGCAGGCAGCACCCGGCCGGGCACCCTCACACCGCCCACCTCCTCCCCCGCCCCGTCCCCCTCCTCGGCCGGGAGGAGAGGACCGCTCGCGGGGAAGGTCGTCGTGGTGGACCCGGGGCACAACCCCGGCAACTTCTCGCACACCCGCGAGATCAACAAGCACGTGGACATCGGGACCAACCGCAAGGAATGCGACACCACGGGGACAGCGACCGACGCCGGATACCGCGAGGCGGATTTCACCCTCGATGTTTCACGGCGTCTTCGCACTCTGCTGGAAGAACAGGGCGCGAAGGTCCTGTTCACCCAGAACGACGACCGGCCGTTCGGTCCCTGTGTCGACGAGCGGGCACGATTCGGCAACGAAGCGAAGGCCGACGCCGTCGTCTCGATCCACGCGGACGGGTCGGCGGCCGGCAACCGCGGCTTCCACGTCATCCTTCCCGGCCGGGTCAAGGCGGGCGCCGCCGACACCGCGAGCATCGTGGGCCCTTCGCGTGACCTGGGAGAGCGCATCGCCGGCAGGTTCCTGCGCGCGACCGGAAGCTCCCCCTCCAACTACGTCGGCGGCGGCACCGGCCTGGACGTGCGCGAAGACCTCGGCGGACTCAACCTTTCGACCGTGCCCAAGGTCTTCATCGAATGCGGCAACATGCGGGACCCTGAGGACGTCGCTCTGCTCACCAGCCCGAGCTGGCGGCAGAAGGCGGCCCGGGGAATGGCGGACGGAATCGGCAGCTACCTGCAGCAGTGACTGCGATACCGGGCGGACGCCGGGAACCGTCAGACGATAGATTCACCTCTACGACGGGGAGTCACCCCCGAGCTCCGCGTCAGCGCACACCGCCGAACAGGCGGCGGCGAAGACCGCCCCGATGATGAGACGACGACGAAGGATTTTTACGTGAACATCCGCTCCCTCACTCGAGGCGACGGCGTGGTGATCGGAGCAGCGGTGGTGCTGTTCATCGCCTCGTTCCTCAGCTTCACCAGCGTCGACTGCCCCAGCGGTGTCGACTGCTCCGGCGCCGACCTGCCGAATGCCTGGGAATACCTGAGCACGCTGATGTCCATCTACATCGCCGGGATCGTCGGCGCGGCGCTGCTGGTGCTCAGCCGCTCGATGCCGGGCCGCAAGGTCGCCGGCATCGAGCTGGGCCAGTTCGGGCTGGCGCTCACCATCTTCGCGCTCTGGACGATGTTCTGGACGATCATCGACATGAACAGCGCGGGCGCGGGCGCCATTCTCGGCCTGCTCGGCACGATCGCCCTCGCGGGCGGTGCCATCGCCACTCCGCTGGTCCCGGCACTGAAGGCCCCGCTCGTCGGCGCCCCGCGTCCGGCCGCCCCGCAGCCGTACGGCATGCAGCCCCAGCCGCAGGGTGGTTACGGGTACCCGGGCGCGGGCGCCCAGCAGGCGCCGTACGGTGGCCAGCCGGGTCAGCCGCAGCCCTACGGCGCCCAGCAGGCCGCCCCGCAGCCGCAGGCCGTCGGCCAGCCGGCTCCGGCCGACGCCTCCCAGGGTGGCGCTCCGTCGGACTTCACGCCGTTCTGGTTCGCCGTGCCCGTGGCCCGTCCGCTGTACGGCGAGGACGGTTCGCCGACGCCGATCGCCGAGCTCGCGCCCGGCACCTGGTACCTCGCGGTGGAGCAGCGCGGTCCCGGCCTGGTGGCCCAGACGCAGGACGGCCGTCGTGGCGTCCTGCAGGACACCACCGGTATCCAGCGCGGCTGACCCCTCCTTCCGCACCGCACGGCCCCTCGCCCTTCCGGGCGGGGGGCCGTTGCCGTACCCTGACGCCCCGTCAGAACGGCTGTGCGGGAAGGAGGTCGGATGCGGCTCGGACTCGCCCTCGGCTACTGGGGCCGCGGCCCCGACCCCGGCCATCTCGAGCTGGCCCGCGAGGCCGAGCGGCTCGGCTACGACTCCGTGTGGACGGCGGAGGCGTGGGGCTCGGACGCGTTCACCGCCCTCACCTGGATCGCGGCGCACACGTCCCGTGTCCGGCTGGGCACGGCCGTGGCGCAGATGGCCGCACGCACGCCCACGGCGACGGCGATGCACGCGCTGACGCTCGATCACCTCTCCGGCGGCCGCATGATGCTGGGACTCGGTCTGTCGGGTCCGCAGGTGGTGGAGGGGTGGTACGGCCGCCCCTTCCCGAGCAGCCCGCTCACCGCGACCCGCGAGTACGTCGACGTGATCCGCCAGGTCCTGGCCCGAGAGGGGCCCGTGGAGCTGGCGGGGCGCTTCCACGCCCATCCGTACACAGGGGACGGCCGCACCGGTACGGGCAAGCCGCTCAAGTCCATCACGCACCCGCTCCGGGCTGACCTGCCTGTCCTGCTGGGCGCGGAGGGGCCGAAGAACATCGCGCAGACGACCCGTATCGCCGACGGCTGGCTCCCCCTGTACTGGTCCCCGCTGCGGACGGACGTGTACGAGGCGTCCCTTGTGGACCTGCCCAAGGGGTTCATGGTGGCGCCCATGGCCCGCGCCCGGGTCTGCGACGACATCGCGGAGGGGCTGCTGCCGGTGAAGGCGATGCTCGGCTTCTACATCGGCGGCATGGGCCACGCGGCCCGCAACTTCCACGCGGACCTGATGGCCCGGATGGGCTTCGAGGCGGCGGCCCGGCGGATCCAGGAGCTTTTCCTCGCTGGCCGCAGGGAGGAGGCCGTGCTCGCCGTGCCGGACGACTTCGCGGACGAGATCTCCCTCGTGGGCCCGCGGCGGCGCATCGAGGAACGGCTGGAACTGTGGCGCGCAGGACCGGTCACGGACCTGCTGGTCACCGCGCCGGACCCGCACACCCTGCGGGTCCTCGCCGAACTGAACTCGTGACGCCGTCCGGCGTGTTCAGCCGCCGAGTTCGGACACGGAGGGCACCTTGTCCTTGACCGGCGCACCGGCACTGCTCCCGGCGTCCTTCACGTTCTTGATGACGGACTCGAAGCTGCCGATGTCCTTGTCGTTGATGTCGCCCTTGCGCAGCTGGTCACCCATGTTCTTCAGCTTTTCGATGCCCTTGTCCAGCGGGGCGACCGCCTTCGAGAGCAGCGGGTCGCCCTTGGCGTTCTTCACCGCGGCCTTGAGCCGGTTGTAGGTGAAGGCGCCCGCGAGACCGGCCTTGACGAGGGCGACCGTCCGGCCGTCGGCGCCCTTCTTGAACTTGCCCGCGCGGTACGGCTTCACGATCCACTGGTACGTCGCCCCGGCGGCGAGCCCGGCGTTGGCGACGAAGCGGGCCTTGGCGAACTTCTGCTTCTCGGCGGTGGACGTACCGGAAGGCGTCGCCGCGGCGGAGTCGGCACCCTCGTCGCCTCCGCACGCCACGGCGCCACCCAGCAGCGAGCAGCAGACGGCCGACGCGACGAGGGCACGGCGGGCGGGGCCGGCTGATGAGACGGATCCGGACTTGAGCACGGGAAACCTCCAGGCAGGGCCAGGGCAGACTGCCTCGAGCGTCACTCCGGAGCACGGGGGCCGCCAGCCGGGCGAGCCCGAACGGGTTTCACACACGCACAAGCGGCAAGACGCCGTACATGACAACACGCGCAAGCAACACCACTGCCGCGGCGAGGATCATCGCCGTCGTCGCGGACGTCATGGCCTTCGTCATCGGCCTGTGGATCCTGATGTACCTGCTGGACGCCAACAGCGCGAACGACCTCGTGGAGTTCGTCCGCGAGACCGCGCGGTGGCTGGCGGGCTGGTCGCACGACCTGTTCACCTTCGACGAGGAATGGGCACGGGTCGTCGCGGGATACGGCCTGGCGGCGGTCGTCTACCTGTTCCTCGGCCACGCGGCGGCGGGCGCGCTGCGCCGCCGCTAGGGTCTTTCACCGCGCTCCGCGCGGTGTTTCGGGGGCTCTGCCCCCGTGCCCCCCGCGCCTCAGACGCCGGCGAGGCTGAAGTCGGCCCCTGGCGGGCTGAGTGCCTGCCGCACAGCGGCAAATCCGGTGCGGCCGCAAGCACCACCCACGACCGCCGGGCCGTGGGTGGTGCTTGCGGCCACCGCACGAAGCGCGGCACATGGGTGGTACAGCGGCCCGCAGGGCCGCACCGGGTCCGGGCGGAGTCCGGTCGTGGGAAGGGGCAGGGCGGGGAACACGCTCCCGCGCGGCGGACCGGTCGCGCGCTCCGCCCGCGTCAGCGGGCCCCGCAGCAGTCCGGCGCCAGCCCCACCGGCAGGCGCTCCCCGCCGAACACCGCCGTCGTCGGCTCGTCGCCGCCCAGCGCGGCCACCGCCAGCAGCAGCGACCCCGCCGTCCACGTCGTCAGTTCCTCGGGCCACACCGCGCGTTCGCCCTCGAAGACGTACCCCGTCCAGTAGAGGCCGCCCTCGGCGCGCAGGTGCTGGATGGACTGGAGGATCTCCAGCGCGCGGTCGGACTCGCCCACCGCCCAGAGCGCGAGCGCCAGTTCGCAGCTCTCGCCGCCGGTGACCCACGGGTTCGGCAGGACGCAGCGCACACCGAGTCCGGGCACCACGAACTCGTCCCAGCGCGACTCGATACGGGCCTTGGCGGCCGCGCCTGTCACGGCACCGCCCAGCACCGGGTAGTACCAGTCCATGGAGTAGCGGTTCTTGTCGAGGAAACGCTCGGGGTGGTCGCGGACGGCGTGCGCCAGCGCGCCCGCGGCGAGTTCCCAGTCGGGCTGCGGCTCCTCGCGTTCCTCCGCCACGGCCAGCGCACAGCGAAGCGCGTGGTGGATGGACGAACTGCCGGTCAGGAGGGCGTCGTTCACCGCCGTGCCGTCCGGCTCGCGCTTCCAGCCGATCTGCCCGCCGGGCTGCTGCAGCGCCAGGACGAACTCGATCGCCGCGTACACCACGGGCCACATACGGTCGAGGAAGGACTCGTCGCCGGTCGCGAGGTAGTGGTGCCACACGCCGACCGCGATGTAGGCGACGAAGTTGGTCTCACGGCCGTGGTCGGTGACGGCGCCCGCGTCGCCGTCGTGGTAGGCGGCGTACCAGGAGCCGTCGTCGTTCTGGTGCCTGGCCAGCCACTCGTAGGCGCGTGCGGCGGCGTCGTGTTCGCCGGCGGCGTCGAGTGCCATGGCGGCCTCGGTGTGGTCCCACGGGTCGAGGTGGTGGCCCCGGAACCACGGGATGGCGCCGTCGTCGCGCTGCGCGGCGAGGATCCCGGCGACGGTCTCGGCGGCCTCCGCCGCGTCGAGGACCCCGGGCAGGACAAGGTGCTCTGTACGTCCCGGCAACGTCACTTGACGGCGTCCACGGGAAGGTGCGGCTTGGTCGCGTACGCCACGAAGCTCTTGCCGATCAGCGGGTTCAGCGCCTGCTCGGCGACCCGGGTGGCCAGGGGCTTCTTCATGATGTCCCAGACGAGGAGCTTGTGGTACGCCTTCACCGGCAGCGCCTTGTCGTTGTCGACGCCGAAGGCGCACTTGAGCCACCAGTACGGCGAGTGCAGCGCGTGCGCGTGATGGGTGCCGTACGGCCGCAGGCCCGCCTGCCGCATCTTGGCGAGCAGTTCGTCGGCCCGGTAGATGCGGATGTGACCGCCCTCGACCTCGTGGTAGGCGTCGCTGAGTGCCCAGCAGATCTTCTCGGGGCCGTAGCGCGGCACGGTGACCGCGATGCGGCCGCCGGGCCTGAGGACGCGGACCATCTCGGCGAGCACACCCTTGTCGTCGGGGATGTGCTCCATCACCTCGGAGATGATGACGACGTCGAACGACTCGTCGGGGAAGGGAAGGTTGAGCGCGTCGCCCTCCATCGCGGTGGCCGTCGCACCCGCGGGAGCCTCACCCGCCTCCTTCATGGCCGCGAACCACTTGGCGACCTCGCGGATCTCCTCGCCGTTCTGGTCCAGGGCCACCACCCGCGCGCCGCGCCGGTAGCACTCGAACGCGTGTCGGCCTGCGCCGCAGCCGAGGTCGAGCACACGGTCGCCCGGCGCGAGAGGAAAGCGGGAGAAGTCGACGGTCAGCACGGGGGTCTGCCTTCCTGGGGGCGGAACGGGGAGGTGCGGGTGGTTCAGGAGGTACGTACGGGAGCAGCGGCCGAGCCGGTGGACGCGGCGATCGCCTCGCGGTATCGCTCCGCGGTGCCGATCGCGGCCTGCTTCCAGGTGAAGCGTGCCAGCACCCGGGCCCGGCCCGCGGCGCCCAGCCGGACCCGCAGGTCCGGGTCGTCCAGGAGCCGGCGCAGGGCGGCGGCGAGGGCGTCCGCGTCGCCGGGCGGCACGGCGAGGCACGTCCGGCCGTCGGGGCCGGCGACCTCGGGGATCGCGCCGCCCGTGGTGGCGACCAGCGGGGTGCCGGTGGCCATGGCCTCCGCGGCGGGCAGTGAGAAGCCCTCGTAGAGGGAGGGCACACAGGCGATCTGGGCGCTGCGTACGAGGTCGACGAGTTCGGCGTCGGTGATTCCCTTGACGAACTCGATCGCGTCCTCGAGGCCGTAGCGCTCGATCAGTTGCGCCACCGGACCGTCCTCCGCGCGCCTGCCGACGACGACGAGGTGGGCGTCCGGGTTCTCGGTGCGGAGTTTGGCGAGTGCCTCGACGAGGTGGACGAGGCCCTTGAGGGGGACGTCGGCGCTGGAGGTGGTGACGATCCGGCCGGGGACCTCCGCGACCGCCGGATCGGGCGAGAAAAGGTCGGTGTCGGCACCGATGTGGACGACATGTACGCGGTCGCGCCGTACGCCGAGGTGGTCGACGATCTCCTGCTGCGAGGAGCCGGAGACGGTGAGCACGGACGGCAGGCGCCGGGCGACGCGCTTCTGCATGCGGGTGAAGCCGTACCAGCGGCGCACGGACGCGCGGCGCTTCCAGTCCTGCGCGGCGTCGAGGTCGAGCTGCCGGTCGACGGTGATCGGGTGGTGGATCGTGGTGACGAGGGGCGCGCCGACGTCGCCGAGTAGGCCGTAGCCGAGGGTTTGGTTGTCGTGGACGACGTCGAAGTCCCCGCGCCGGGCGCGCAGATGACGGCGGGCGCGGAGGGAGAAGGTGAGCGGCTCGGGGAAGCCGCCGGTCCACATGGTGGCGACCTCGACGGCGTCGATCCAGTCGCGGTACTCGTCGCGCGCCGGCGTGCGGAACGGGTCGGGGCTGCGGTACAGGTCGAGGCTGGCCAGCTCCGTGAGCGGTACGCCCTCGTCGAGGACCGGGTACGGCTGGGCCCCGATCACCTCGACGTGGTGGCCGAGACGGGCGAGCTCGCGGGACAGATGGCGTACGTAGACACCCTGGCCGCCGCAGAACGGGTTCCCTTTGTACGTCAGGAGCGCGATCCGCAGCGGAGCGTCGTCGGCGCCGGACGTGCCCGCGCGGGGGCCGGCCTCTATGGCCTCTGCGGTCACCCGGGGCCCCCTTCTCACTGCGTTCCGGCGGAGCGTATTCGGTCGCGCTAATCTAGAACAAGTTTCAGACTTGATCGTTCAAGGAGCTTCGAATCTACCGGGCGGTAGCGCAACTGTGACCGGCGGATCAGGTGATTCCCGCCACGGCGGGCTCGTGCAGGAACGGACGACGGGACAGATGACAGCGGACGGAAGACCGACGCGGGCCGCGGGCCCCGCGTCACCGCCCCTCACCGAACGCCAGGAGGCGCGCCGCCGTCGCATCCTCCACGCGAGCGCGCAGCTCGCGAGCCGGGGCGGGTTCGACGCGGTGCAGATGCGTGAGGTCGCGGAGTCGTCGAGCGTCGCGCTCGGCACGCTGTACCGCTACTTCCCCTCCAAGATCCATCTGCTGGTCGCGACCATGCAGGACCAGCTCCAGCACATGCACACGACGCTGCGCAAACGCCCGCCGGGCGGCGACAGCGCGGCGGAGCGGGTGGCGGAGACGCTGATGCGGGCCTTCCGCGCACTGCAGCGCGAGCCGCATCTCGCGGACGCGATGGTACGGGCGCTGACCTTCGCGGACCGCAGCGTGAGCCCCGAGGTGGACACCGTCTCGCGGCAGACGACGGTGATCATCCTCGACGCGATGGGGATCGAGAACCCGACTCCCGAGCAGCTCTCGGCCGTCCGGGTGATCGAGCACACCTGGCACTCGGCGCTGATCACCTGGCTGTCGGGGCGGGCGTCGATCGCGCAGGTGAAGATCGACATCGAGACGGTCTGCCGCCTGATCGACCTGACGGCTCCGGACACGGGCGCCGTGCCGGCCCCGTCCCAGCCACCGCCCCCGGCCCCGCCCTCGAAGGGGCGCGGGCGGGGGCGGGCGGAACGGAGCGGCACGGAGGGGACGTGAGCCGCCCGGCGACGCGGCCCGCCCGGCTGCGCTCGCCGGTGCGGGCCGGGGGTCCGCGGGTCCACGGCCCGGCGTGAGGCACGGGCACAGGTGTTCCGGGGCCGGTCGTCACGGTCAGAGCAACAGCACGGCGGCACCCCACAGCACGCCAAGGGCCAGGACGAACGGGCCGAGCGGCATGCCCTGTTCGCCCGGTTCGGCGTCGCGTACCGGGCGCAGGGCCGGATCGCGCCGCAGGGCGTCGGCCTCCTCGGCCGCCCGCACCGCGGCCGGGTGGCGTCCGAGTCTGCGCTCCAGCCAGGCCGCACCGGTCGGCGAAAGAGACACGTCCCTGCCCTCCGACACGGAGATCCGGATGCCGTCGTCGGCGTGGCGGACACCGGTGATCCGGGCCCACGGGACATGTTCGACCCGCCAGGGTCCTGCCACCCACAGCCCTCCGTGGTCGGCCGTCACCCGCCAGTTGAGCGCGGTGGACACCGCACCGATGAGCCACAGCAGGCCGAGTGCCAGCAGCAGCCAGCGCCAGGAGAGGCCGTCGTCGGCCACTGCCCAGATGCCGCCGCCCTGCACGAGCAGCAGGAACAGCCCGAGGGCCCGCGAACCGCCGTCCGCCGACCATGTGCGCGGGTCGACGACGGGCTGCATCCCGGCGGCGACCTCGTCGGCAGGACGGCCCTGCGGACGAACGCGGTCGCCGGGGGAACCGGGGGAGCCGAAGAGCTTCGCCGTGGCGGGCCGCACCGGCGTGACGCTGTGCTCCGCCGCCGCCTCGCCGTCCTCCTCCGCGGCGATGAACACGACCTCCGCCCCGGTGCAGGGAGCCCCGAACAGGACGGCCTCGCACAACGGGGGCACGGGATCGGTGCCCTTGAGAACGGCAGCCGCCTTCGCCGCCTCGTGCGCCCGTGCCTCCTCCTCCGGCTCCTCCGACTCGTCCCACTCCGAGGCGATCAGCGCCTCGTCCTCGTCCTCGTCCTCGTCGCCCTCGTCCTCGCCGTCGGGGTCGAAGTACATGGAGTGGAAGTGCAGCAACGGACGTTCGCCCGCCAGGTCGTCCGCCGCGTACACCCACGTCCGGCCGTCCATGTGCCCCTCGCGGACGAGGACCTTGAGCGCCGGCACGGGTTCGCGTCGCAGTCGGAGCGTGTGCAGGTGCCCCGTCACACCGTTGGCCAGAAAGGCGAGTCCCGACGCCGCGGCCGCCAGCAGCAACAGCTCCCAGCCGAAGATGTCGTACGGCTCGGCGACCATGAGCACCTGTTCGCCGTCCACCACGAGGTCCACGGTGCTGCCGACCGGGTGGTCCTCCGGGTAGGCCGTCTCCACGGTGTGCGTGCCGCCCTCCGGGGATTTGGCCTCGATGAGCGTGGTTCCCTCGTCGTCCTCGAAGATCCGCGTGACCTCCGCGGCGATCCGGGTGCCGTGCGCGGCGTGCTCCTCGTACTCGCCGATGACCTGCTGGGCCTGCCAGAAGGCGAACACGCCCACCGTCAGCAGCAGCGCCGCGAGCACGAAGCCGAGACGACCGCGCCCGAAGCGTCCGGCCGTCGCGGGAAGGGCATGCCGGACGGGCCCGGCCGCCCGCTCGGCGAGCAGACGCTGCCGGCCGGCAGCGGCCAGCCTGTGGACGATCGTGACCATGGCGTAGGCCGGCGCGCACAGCACGGCGATGTCGGCCGGGCCGTCGAAGGCGGCCGGAAGCCCGGAGTCGAGGAGACCCGCCACCGTGGTCGTCGCCAGGCCCAGCAGCGCGAGTCGGGGCAGCCGCCAGATCCAGTACAGGTTCAGCAGCCCCGCGCCGGCCAGTGACAACGCCCACCAGTCGGCCCCGCAGGGTGCTTGCGTGGTGCAGGCGGCGACCGGCGCCTCGGCGACGGACCACACCGCCGTGACGACGAGCAGGCACACGGGCCACAGCGGATGCGCCCAGCGCGCCGGCGCGGCAGCCAGCCACTGTCCGCCCTGGGCGGACCGCCAGTCGGGCACTCCCGGAGGTATCCGGTCGGGCTGCAGGGGAAGAGGGAGATCACTCACGCGCGCATTATCGCCGGGCCGGACGCCCCCCGTACGCCGGCTTGAACCTGCCTCTTCACGGGCCGGTGAACCGGCTGCCGCGCCCGTACCGGGGCAGCCGGCGCCTCCTCTACTCGTCCGGGGGGAAGACCGCCTCGCCGCCGTCCGCCAGGGTCAAGGTGATCGCCTCCACTGGGCAGTTCTCCGCCGCGGCGAGGAGCTTCTCGTTGGCGTCGGCCGTATCGGTCCGCGCGTGCGACTGGCGGGCGGAGTCGAGGTCGAAGCCGTCCGGGGCGTGGCCGACGCACATGCCGGAGCCGATGCACAGGCTGCGGTCCACCTCGATGTACCAGCGGTCTGCCATCAGTCGCTCCCGTGTCCGGCGGGCAGGTGGATCATCTTGTGCTCGAAGTACTCGCCGTAGCCCTCGGGTCCGAACTCCCGGCCCATGCCGCTGTTCTTGTAGCCGCCGAACGGGCCGAGCATGTCGAGACTGAAGGTGTTGACGTTGTACGTCCCCGTCCGCACGCGGCGGGCGAAGTCGATGCCGTGCTCGACGTCGGAGGTCCACACGCTGCCGCTCAGGCCGTAGTCGGAGTCGTTCGCGATGGCGGCGGCCTCGTCCTCCTCCCCGTACGGCAGCAGGCAGATCACCGGGCCGAAGATCTCCTCGCGGGCGATGCGCATGGAGTTGTCGACGCCGCCGAAGAGGGTCGGTTCGACGTACCAGCCGCGCTCGAGGCCGGCCGGACGGCCGCCGCCGCAGAGGATCTTGGCGCCCTCCTCCTGGCCGATGCGGATGAAGTCGAGGGACCGGCGCTGCTGGCGCTCGGCGACCAGCGGGCCGACCTGGGTCGCCGCGTCGAGGGGGTCGCCGACGACCAGCGCGGAGGCCGCCGCGGCGAACGCCTCGGCGAACTCGTCGTAGCGGCTGCGCGGCGCGAGGATACGGGTCTGGGCCACGCACGCCTGGCCGTTGTTCATCCAGGCGGCGGGGACGATCCCCGCGACGGCGGTGGCGAGGTCGGCGTCGGGGAGGATCACGGCCGCCGACTTCCCGCCCAGTTCCAGCGTCACGCGGGTGAGGTTGCGGGAGGCGACCTCCATGACCCGGCGGCCGGCCGCGACCGAGCCGGTGAAGGAGACCTTGTCGACGCCGGGGTGCCCGACCAGGTACTCGCCGACCTCCCGGTCCGCGGGCAGGATCGACAGCACCCCCTCCGGCAGTCCGGCCTCGCGCGCGATCTCGCCGAGGATGTACGCGTCCAGCGGCGTCTCCGGAGCGGGCTTGAGGATCACCGAGCAGCCCGCGAGCAGCGCCGGCCCGAGCTTCGCGGCGGCGGTGAACTGCGGGACGTTCCACGGCACGACGGCCGCGACGACGCCGACCGGTTCCCGCCGGACGAGGACGGGGCCGAGAACGCCGGCGCGCCGCTCCTCGTACGTGAAGTCGCGGGCGACGGCGATGGCCGAGTCCCACACCATCATCGCGCCGAGCGCCTGCGCGAGAACGCTCCACGAGTAGGGGGAGCCGTTCTGCGCGCTGATGGACCGGGCGATCTCCTCGTGCCGCACGGCGATCGCGTCCTTGATCCGGCCGACGACCTCGATCCGCTCCTCGATGCTCGTGCGCGGCCAGGGCCCCTCGTCGAAGGCGCGGCGCGCGGCGGCCACCGCGCGGTCCACGTCCGCCCGTGAGGCGTGCGGGACGCGGCCGACGACCTGCTCGCTGTGCGGGGAGATCACCTCGATCACGTCCGGGCCGAGCGGGGCCGTCAACTCGCCCCCGATGAACAGTTCTCCGTGTTCCACGAGCTCGGTCACGACTGCTGCCTCCCGCCGCGGCGCACTATCTGACACAGTTTCAGAACTGATACCAGTTCCAGTTGCAGGGGGCAATGGGCATGAGGCCGACGACGGACGGAACCCCGGCCCCACTCGCACGCGACCACGGCGGCGGCGTCCACTCGCTGCGCGTCCCGATCCCGGACAACCCGCTCGGCCACACGCTGGTCCACCTGCTCGACACCGACCGGGGACCGGTCCTCGTCGACACCGGCTGGGACGACCCGACCGCCTGGCACACCCTCGAGGCGGGACTGGCGGCATGCGGCACCTCGGTCGACGACATCCACGGCATCGTCGTCACCCACCACCACCCCGACCACCACGGCCTGTCCGGCCGGGTCCGTGACGCGTCCGGCGCGTGGATCGCCATGCACGCCGCCGACGCCGACGTCGTACGCCGCACCCGCGAGGCGGAACCCGGCCTGTGGCTCGACTACCTCGCCGCCAAACTCGAACGCGCCGGGGCCCCCGACGCGCACATCGACCCGCTGCGCGCCGCGCGCGCCAAGGGCGGCGCCGGCCCACTGCCCGGCCTGCGCCCCGCCCTGCCCGACCGGGACATCGTCCCCGGCGAACTGCTCGATCTGGCAGGCCGCAGACTGCGGGCCGTCTGGACGCCCGGCCACACCCCGGGACACGTCTGCCTCCACCTCGAGGAGGCCCACCCGGCGGGCCGCCCCGGCAACGGCCGCCTCTTCTCCGGCGACCACCTGCTCCCCGGCATCACCCCTCACATCGGTCTCTACGAGGACCCCGACGACACCACCGTCACCGACCCCCTCGGTGACTACCTCGACTCGCTCGAACGTGTCGGCCGCCTCGCCCCGGCCGAGGTGCTCCCCGCCCACCAGCACGCCTTCACCGGCGCCGCGGACCGGGTACGGGAACTGCTCGCCCACCACGAGCAAAGACTCACCGGCCTGGTGGCGCTGCTCGCCGAGCCGCTGACGCCGTGGCAGGTCGCCGAGCGGATGGAGTGGAACAGGCCCTGGGCGCAGATCCCGTACGGCTCGCGGAACATCGCGGTCTCGGAGGCCGAGGCCCATCTGCGGCGGCTGGTGAAACTGGGGCGGGCACAGGCCGTACCGGGCGGGGAGCCCGCCCGGTACGTGGCCGTGTGACCAGCGCCCCACGTTCACGTCCGCGACCAGCCGGTAGAGTGGCGCAGTCGTCATCATTACCCGTACGGGGGGAAGCCGGTGCAATTCCGGCACCGACCCCTTCCCCTCGCATGCGCTCCGCGCCGGCTGGGGATGCCCCATACCGCTCGCCGCCCCCTGGGCCGCGAGTCGGAATGCCCCGTACGCGGTCGTGACCGGCTCGTGTCACCGGCAGCCGCCGGTGGCCGGCACCGTCGAGGCATACGGAGCCGGAGCCCAGGTGCCTGAGCGTGCCCGTGCCCGGCTCCCGCCGGGAGTACCGCAGGAGAGGCACCAGCCCGCCATGACCACCGTTCGCCGCGGCGCAGCCGCGCTCGTCGCCTCCGCCGTGCTCGGCCTGACCGCCGCGCCCGCCGCCCTCGCGGCTCCCTCCCCGACGCCGTCCGCCGAACTGCCCGCCGGGCTGTACGGCAAGAGCGACCCGACGTACGACGGCGTGTGGCGTCAGTCGCTCGCGCTCATCGCGCAGAACGAGGAACACCTGAAGCCCGCGCAAGCGGCGGTGGACTTCCTGATCGGCCAGCGGTGCGCGAACGGCGGCTTCCCCTCGTACCGCGCGGACACCTCGAAGGACTGCGACGCCGACCTGCCGCTCGACACCAACGCCAGTGCCGCCGCGGTGCAGGCGCTGGCCGGAATGGGCGGTAAGGGCGCCGTCGCGAAGAAGACGACCGCCTGGCTGAGGTCCGTGCAGAACGAGGACGGCGGCTGGGGCTACAACCCCGGCAGCGCCAGCGACGCCAACTCCACCTCCGTCGTGATCGGCGCGCTCGCCGCCGCCGGGGAGCCCCCCGCCGACATCCTCTCCAAGGGCGGCAAGACCCCGTACGACGCGCTGTTGACCTTCGCGAAGCCGTGCACCGGCAAGGACGGCGGCCCGTTCGTCTACCAGATCGCCTCCCCCGGCATGGTGGCCGACTCGACCGCCGCCGCCGTGCTCGCCCTGCACAACGAGGGTCTGGCAGGAGGCCGGAGCCACGAAGCGGACCGCCACGGCCCGACCTGTGTGCAGGGAACCTCACTCGACGACGCGGCGCACAACGGCGCGGTGCACCTGGCGAACAAGCTCGCCGCGACCGGTCATCTCGACACCCCGCCGATGCCCGGCGCCGACGACGCCTCCCCGAAGCCGGACTTCGGCAACACCGCCGATGCCGTCGTCGCCCTGTCCGTGCAGGGCCTTCACGAGCAGGCGAAGAAGCCGCTCGCCTGGCTGGAGAAGAACTCCGCGGCATGGGCGAAGGAGAACGGGCCAGCCGCCTACGCCCAGCTCGTCTTCGCCGCGCGCGCGGCCGGCGCCGACCCGAAGAACTTCGGCGGCACCGACCTGGTGTCGGCGCTGAACGCGACCGGCCCGGCGCCGGAAAAGGCACCTCAGAGCCGGCAGGAAGACATGACGAACGACAACTTCTTCGAGCGCTGGTGGTTCGTGGGCGTCATCTTCGTCGCAGCCGTGGGTGTGGGTTTCCTGTTCAGCGGCCGCAGGAAGAACAAGAGCTGATGCGAAGGCCGCGCCTCCTCTCTTTCCTCGGCCTCGGCGTCCTCGGCGTCCTGCTCACGGCCTTGGCCGCGGCCCCCGCGCAGGCGGCGGGCTACCGCTACTGGTCGTTCTGGCAGAGCAGCGGCGGCCAGTGGACGTACGCCACCGAGGGACCGGCCACCGCGCGGCCCGCCGACGGATCCGTGGGCGGCTTCCGGTTCTCCGTGAGCGAGAACAGCGGGGACGCGGCGAAGCCGCGCACGGCACCGGACTTCGCCGGCATCTGCGCGAACACGCCCCCGAAGGACGGACGGAAGCGCGTCGCGCTCGTCATCGACCCGGGCACGCCCTCGGACGCGCCCGAGGGCGAGACCCCGCCCGCGCAGCGCACGGCGTGCGCGCAGGTCGCCGAATCGGCGACCACGGCCGAGGCCCTGGCCCAGGTGGCGAAGCCACTGCGCTACAACAGCCAGGCCCTGCTGTGCGCGATCTCGGGCTACCCCGGGTCGGGTTGCGGAGAGCAGGTCTCCGGCACGGCCGAGCAGCCGTCGGCGGCGGAGAAGACCACGAGTCGGGGCGAGGGCCCGTCCGTCGGCGTGTACGCCGGCCTCGCGGCGGTGCTGGCGCTGGGCGCGGCGGCAGTGTGGCGTTCCCGCCGCCGCAACCGATGACCGGCGACCCGCACGACCGTGACGTCCCCGGCCTCCCGCCGGCCGACGAAGCGGTCACCGCCCCCGAGCCGACCGGCGAGGTGACACCTGCCCCATCGGCTCATGCGTTCGGGGCGACGCCGGTCTCCCCGTCGGGCTCGGTCTCCGGGCCGGGCTCGGCGTCCGAACCGGACTCGGAAAGCGTGCCCAACTCGGCGACCGGGCCGGACTCGACGTCCGGGCAGGTGTCGGCCTCCGGGCCGGACTCGACAACCAGGACGGACTCGGCATCCGAACCGGACTCGAAGTCCGAACCAGGCTCGGCGTCCGGGCCGGACTCGGCGGCGGCAGCAACGTTCGCGGCGGCGCAGGAGATCCGCGCCGCGCACCGCGTCCTCGGCACCGGCACCGGCACCGGCACCCGCAGCGGCCCGGCCCCCGCCCCGGCCGGCCGGCGGAACCCGCGGGCCACCGCGTACCTGCGCGCGCTGCGCGCACCCGGCGCGAACCGGGGGAACGCCCTGCCCGCCACCGCCTGGTGGCTCTGGGCTCTGGGACTGGCCGTCGCCGCCTCCCGCACCACCAACCCCCTCCTCCTCGCCATGCTCGTCGGCGTCGCCGGATACGTCGTCGCCGCTCGCCGTACCGACGCGCCCTGGGCCCGCTCCTACGGCGCGTTCGTCAGGCTGGGCCTCTTCGTCATCGCCGTACGCGTAGTCTTCTCCGTCGCCCTCGGCTCCCCCATCGCCGGTACGCACATCCTGTTCACACTCCCCGAGGTGCCGATGCCCGGCTGGGCGGACGGGGTGCGCATCGGCGGCCGTGTCTTCGCCGAGCAACTCGTCTTCGCCCTCTACGACGGCGCGAAGCTCGCGACGCTGCTCATCTGTGTCGGCGCCGCCAACGCGCTCGCGAATCCGGCGCGGCTCCTGAAGTCGCTGCCCGGCGCGCTGTACGAGGCGGGCGTGGCCGTCGTCGTCGCGATGACCTTCGCGCCGAACATGGTCGCGGACGTCCTGCGGCTGCGTACCGCACGACGTCTGCGCGGCCGCCCCACCGGTGGTGTACGGGCCGTCGCCCAGATCGGACTGCCGGTCCTCGAAGGCGCGTTGGAGCGGTCGATCGCGGTCGCCGCGTCGATGGACGCCCGTGGGTACGGGCGTACGGCCGACGTGCCGCCCTCGGTGCGCCGGACCACGGCCGTGCTCACCCTCGGCGGGCTGCTGGGCGTGTGCGCGGGTTCGTACGGGCTGCTCGCCTCGCAGGGCGCGCGGTACGGCGTGCCGCTGCTGATCGCCGGACTGCTCGCGGCGGTCGTCGGCCTGTGGCTGGGAGGCCGTCGTTCCGTGCGCACGCGCTACCGTCCCGACCGCTGGGGAGCAAGGGCCTGGCTGGTGGCCGCGTCCGGTGCGGCCGTCGCCGCGCTGATGATCCGGGCGGCCGTGTACGGGGGTGAGGCGCTGCACCCCGGTGTCGTACCGCTGACCGCGCCGACGCTGCCGCTGTGGCCGGCCCTGTCCGTGCTGATCGGCCTCCTTCCCGCGTTCGTCGCGCCCGTTCCCCGTGAGGAGTCGACCTCGTGATCCGCTTCGAGAACGTCTCGGTGACGTACGGCGACGCCGCCGCGCCGACGCTGGAGAACGTCGATCTCACCGTCCCCGAGGGCGAACTGGTGCTGCTCGTCGGCCCGTCCGGTGTCGGCAAGTCGACACTGCTGGGTGCGGTGTCGGGGCTCGTACCGCATTTCACGGGCGGGACGCTCCGCGGCCGCGTCACCGTCGACGGCCGCGACACGCGCACGCACAAGCCCCGTGAACTGGCGGACGTCGTAGGGACGGTGGGCCAGGACCCGTTGGCGCACTTCGTCACCGACACGGTCGAGGACGAGCTCGCGTACGGGATGGAGTCCCTCGGACTCGCGCCGGAGGTGATGCGCCGCCGTGTCGAGGAGACGCTCGACCTGCTGGGCCTCGCGGAGCTCCGCGACCGGCCGATCGCGACGCTGTCGGGCGGCCAGCAGCAGCGCGTCGCGATCGGCTCGGTGCTCACCCCGCACCCCAAGGTGCTGGTCCTCGACGAGCCGACGTCCGCGCTGGACCCGGCGGCGGCCGAGGAGGTGCTGGCGGTGCTGCAGCGCCTCGTCCACGACCTGGGCACCACGGTGCTGATGGCGGAGCACCGCCTGGAGCGGGTGGTGCAGTACGCGGACCGGGTCGTGCTCCTGCCCGCGCGCGGCGCGCGTCCGGTGGTCGGAGCGCCTGCCGCGGTGATGGCCGACTCCCCCGTCCACCCGCCGGTGGTCGCGCTGGCCAGGGCGGCGGGGTGGTCGCCGGTGCCGCTGTCCGTGAGGGACGCGCGCAGGCACGCGGCCGGCCTGCGGGAGCGTCTGGAGGGACTCTCGCCCGTCCCGCCCTCCCCGTATGCCGGCAGGCCGCAGGGCGGGGAGAACAGGCCGACCCCGCACAGCGGACCGGGCCCCACCCGCCGTCTGCTCGCCCGGCTCCGCCGCACCGCACCCGCCACGGCCCCGGCGACAGACGCGAACACGAGCACGGGCACGAACACGGGCACAGGCGCGAGCACGGGCACGGGCACGGTCGACAGCACCAGTACGGGCGCGCCGGTTCCGAGCACCCCGGGCACAGCCACCGTCGCCACCACCACCCGCCTCACCGTCCGCCGCGCCCGCGTCGAAGCGCTCCGCGACATCGGCCTCGCCGTCGCCCCCGGCGAGACCGTCGCGCTCATGGGCCGTAACGGCGCCGGCAAGTCCACGCTGCTCTCGACGCTCGTCGGCATGATCGAGCCCACCACCGGCACGGTCACGGTCGGCGGCCGCACCCCCCACCGCACACGGCCCCGCGACCTCATCCGTCAGGTCGGGCTCGTTCCCCAGGAGCCCCGTGACCTGCTCTACGCCGACACCGTCGCCGCCGAGTGCGCCGCGGCCGACAGCGACGCGCAGGCGGCGCGCGGCACGTGCCGCGCGCTCGTCACCGCGCTCCTCCCCGGAGTGCCGGACGGCACCCACCCCCGTGACCTGTCCGAAGGACAGCGTCTCGCTCTCGCACTGGCGATCGTGCTCACCGGCCGGCCGCCGCTCCTTCTCCTCGACGAGCCGACCCGCGGTCTGGACTACGCGGCCAAGTCGAGGCTGGTCGCGATCCTTCGGGACCTCGCCCGCGACGGGCACGCCATCGTCCTGGCCACGCACGACGTGGAGCTCGCAGCCGATCTCGCGCACCGGGTGGTGATCCTCGCCGACGGCGAGGTCGTGGCGGACGGTCCGACGCACGAGGTCGTGGTCTCCTCCCCGGCCTTCGCGCCGCAGATCGCCAAGATCCTCGCGCCGGCGCCGTGGCTGACCGTCTCCCAGGTCGAGACGGCCCTTGAGGCGAATCGATGAGCACCACGGACCGCCCCGTCCGCCTCGGTCCCCGATCCGCCGCCGCACTGGTCCTGATCAGCGCGATCGGCGTCGCCTTCTTCGGCTGGCCCCTGCTCGCCGACGCCGGGTCGGGCATCGCCTCGCACTCGGGCGACGCGCCGTGGCTTTTCGCGGCGCTGCTCCCGCTCCTGGTCGCCGTCGTCGTCGCGACCATCGCCGACTCCGGCATGGACGCGAAGGCGGTGGCGATGCTGGGTGTGCTCGCCGCGGTCGGCGCGGCGCTCAGACCGCTGGGTGCCGGGACGGCCGGTCTGGAGCCGATGTTCTTCCTGATGGTGCTGAGCGGCCGTGTCCTCGGCCCGGGTTTCGGTTTCGTGCTCGGCGCGGTGACCATGTTCGCGTCCGCGCTGCTGACCGGCGGCGTCGGACCGTGGATGCCGTTCCAGATGCTGTCGATGGGCTGGTTCGCCATGGGCGCGGGCCTGCTGCCCGGGGCCGACCGCGTCCGCGGCAGGGCGGAGCTGCTGATGCTCGCCGTGTACGGGGCGGTCGCGGCGTTCGCTTACGGCACGGTCATGAACCTCCAGGGCTGGACGATCATCACGGCCGTGTCGTCCGGGATCTCGTTCCACCCCGGGGACCCCGTCCACGAGAACCTGGTGCGCTTCCTCGCCTACTGCGCCGCCACGTCCCTCGGCTGGGACCTCGGCCGTGCGGTGCTCACCGTGGTCCTCACGCTCACCCTCGGCGCGACGCTCCTCAAGGCGCTGCGCCGGGCGACGCGGCGGGCCGCGTTCGAGGCCCGCGTCACATTCAAGGAGCCCGAAGCGGCGCCGCGGGGGTGAGACCCCCCACAGGGCCTTCGTCCCGTACGACACGGGGTAGTAGTCCCTCCGCACGGGCCACGGACCCCTCGTACACGGCCGCCACCTGCGGTGTCCCGTGCCGTCAAGCCTTGGGGACATTTCGACCCGAATCCGATTCCGCCTAGTAAGCGGGGTCGTTGCGCCACGCCGGAGAAGCTGCTGAAACTGGTCGGGTCGCAAGGCGCGACGCCGTGATCCTGACGGAGCGGCAGCGCCCACCCGGCGGCCGGAACCCCACCCCCCACGGACGGGGTTCCGGCACGTCCGGACGCGACGGCCCTCGCCCCCGAAGTCAGGATCACCACGTGTCGCGCTCCGTCATCCGCAGCATCGCCGCCCGCCGGAAGACCGCCCTCGCGGGCTCCGTCTTCGTACTCGGCACCGCCGGCATGGCCCTCGGCCTGAACCCGGCCACGGCCTCCGCGGCACCCGCCGCGCCGTCCGGTTCCCCCAAGGCGATCGCCCAGAAGATGATCGAGAACGACGCGCAGTTCGCCTGCTTCGACAAGATCGTGACCCACGAGTCCAACTGGGACGTGGACGCCACCAACGCGTCCAGCGGCGCGTACGGCCTGGTCCAGGCCCTGCCCGGCGGCAAGATGGCCTCCGCGGGCGCGGACTGGGAGACCAACCCCGCCACCCAGATCGAGTGGGGCCTGGACTACATGGAGGACCGTTACGGCAGCCCGTGCGGCGCCTGGTCCGCCTGGCAGTCCCAGGGCTGGTACTGACCGGCCGGCCCGGCCCCGGCACGGAAGGCCCGGCACCTCTCCGCCGGACCCGGCCCGTACCCGCCGGACCCCGGGTCCGCCGGGTCCCCGCCGGACCCGGACCTGCACGCGTGCCTAGATCCGTTGGATGATCGTGCCGGTCGCCTGCGCGCCGCCCGCGCACATGGCGATCAGCGCGAATTCCTTGTCCCGGCGCTCCAGCTCGTGGAGCGCCGTCGTGATGAGCCGGGCACCCGTCGCACCGACCGGGTGCCCGAGTGCTATCCCGCCTCCGTTGACGTTGACCTTGTCGAGGTCCTGGTCGAAGACCTGCGCCCAGCTGAGGACCACGGACGCGAACGCCTCGTTGATCTCGACCAGGTCGATGTCCCTGAGCGACATGCCCGCCCTGCCGAGCACGGCACGCGTGGCGTCGATCGGGCCGTCCAGGTGGTAGTGCGGGTCCGCGCCGACGAGCGCCTGCGCGACGATGCGGGCGCGGGGCTTCAGCTTCAGTGCCCGTGCCATGCGCTTGGACGCCCACATGACGGCCGCCGCGCCGTCCGAGATCTGTGACGAGTTGCCGGCGGTGTGCACCGCGGTCGGCATGACCGGTTTCAGTCCCGCCAGCGCCTCCGCGGAGGTGTCGCGCAGCCCCTCGTCCCGGTCGACGAGCCGCCACATGCCCTGCCCCGCGGCCTGTTCCTCCTCCGTCGTCGGCACCTGCACCGCGTACGTCTCACGCTTGAAACGCTCCTCGCTCCACGCCGTCGCGGCACGCTGCTGCGACATCAGCCCGAGCCGGTCGACGTCCTCCCGTGTCAGGCCGCGACGGCGGGCGATGCGCTCGGCGGCCTCGAACTGGTTGGGCAGGTCGACGTTCCACTCGTCGGGGAACGGCTTGCCCGGACCGTGCTTGGACCCGCTGCCGAGCGGCACCCGCGACATGGCCTCCACGCCGCAGCTGATGCCGATGTCGATGACACCGGCCGAGATCATGTTCGCGACCATGTGGCTCGCCTGCTGCGAGGAGCCGCACTGACAGTCCACGGTGGTCGCCGCCGTCTCGTACGGCAGCCCGACCGTCAGCCAGGCGGTGCGCGCCGGGTTCATGGACTGCTCGCCGGCGTGTGTGACGGTGCCGCCGACGATCTGTTCGACGCAGTCGGCCTGGAGGCCGGTGCGGCCGAGGAGTTCACGGTAGGTCTCGCCCAGCAGGTAGGCGGGGTGGAGGTTGGCGAGAAGCCCTCCCCGTTTACCGATGGGGGTGCGTACGGCTTCGACGATGACGGGTTCCGCGGCCATGAGCTCGTCCTCTCCTGGCGGCCGTCCGGGCGTCCCGGCGCCCTTACGGGCCGAACTCTCAAGACTCGGGAACTAGTACGCGTTCTAGTTCCGCAAGAAGTCTTATGACTGCTACCGCCGGTACGCAAGGGTCTTGCACGCCTCATGCTGCGGCTTGTCCCGCCCCCCTCACGCAACAGTTGGGGCCGCGAGCCTTGCCACTTGTAGAACTCGTTACTACCTTTCGGCCACTTCCTGATGACCCATCAGGTCGACGACTCAGCGGGAGCTGCCGATGTCCTGCCCCCATCTCCCCCAAGGGTTTGACTTCACCGACCCCGACCTCCTCCAGGCCCGCATCCCCCACCCCGAGTTCGCCGAGATGCGGCGCACCGCGCCCGTCTGGTGGTGCGAACAGCCCACAGGCATCTCCGGCTTCGACGACGAGGGCTACTGGGCCGTCACCCGGCACGCCGACGTCAAGCACGTCTCCACCCACCCCGAGCTCTTCTCCTCGAACACGAACACGGCCGTCATCCGCTTCAACGAGTCCATCAGCCGTGACCAGATCGAGGTCCAGAAACTGATCATGCTCAACATGGACCCGCCGGAACACACCAGGGTCCGCCAGATCGTGCAGCGCGGCTTCACCCCGCGTGCCGTGCGCTCCCTGGAGTCCGCACTGCGCCGCCGCGCGCGATCCGTCGTCGAGACGGCGGCGGCCGGCGCGAAACCGGACGGAAGCTTCGACTTCGTCACCGGGATCGCGGTGGAACTCCCCCTCCAGGCCATCGCCGAACTCATCGGTGTGCCCCAGGAGGACCAGGCCAGGATCTTCGACTGGTCCAACAAGATGGCCGCCTACGACGACCCCGAGTACGCCATCACCGAGGAGGTCGGCACAGAGGCGGCCATGGAGATCGTCTCGTACGCGATGAACCTCGCGGCAGCACGCAAGGAGTGCCCGGCAGCGGACATCGTGAGCCGGCTGGTGGCGGCGGAGGGCGAAGGGAACCTGTCCTCCGACGAGTTCGGCTTCTTCGTCATCCTCCTCGCGGTGGCCGGGAACGAGACGACCCGCAACGCGATCAGCCACGGAATGCACGCGTTCCTCACCCACCCCGAGCAGTGGGAGCTCTACAAGCGGCTGCGCCCGCACACGACGGCGGAGGAGATCGTCCGCTGGGCCACGCCCGTCGTCTCCTTCCAGCGCACCGCGACCCAGGACGTCGTACTGGGCGGAGCCCGTATCAAGAAGGGCGACCGGGTCGGCCTCTTCTACTCCTCGGCCAACAACGACCCGTCGGTCTTCGACCACCCCGAACGATTCGACATCACCCGCGACCCCAACCCCCACCTGGGCTTCGGTGGCGGCGGCCCGCACTTCTGCCTCGGCAAGTCACTGGCGGTGATGGAGATCGACCTGATCTTCAACGCGATCGCCGACACCCTCCCGGACCTCCGCATGGCGGGCGACCCCCGGCGTCTGCGCTCGGCCTGGCTCAACGGCATCAAGGAACTGAGGGTCACCCACGGCTGACGGAGGGCGGGACAGAGGGACGGCGGGCGGACCGGGCAGCCGGTACGGGCGACCCAGCCGGACGGCGGCCGGTACGGGCGACCCGGGCCGGCGCCCCGGCAAGGGCCGTCATCCGGTCAGGCGTCGCTCAAGTGGCGGAAGCCGCCGGGTTCGCGGACCATTGATGAGGCGACGATCCAGCCTGGCGGGTGCGGAGGCGCGAGCCCCCGCACCCGCCGGGGCTCATGTGCGGGTGCTCGCCACCTGCTTGTCCGCCTTCTCCGTGTGCGACCTCGCCGCCGGGACGAAGCCGGTGGGGACCAGCAGTTGCCTGCGTCCCGCCAGCACGTACGTGAGACCGAAGCCCGCTGCCACCACCGCCGCTCCGCCCACCGCGTCGAGCACCCAGTGATTGGCGGTGGCGACGATCGCGCAGACGGTGATCAGCGGGTGCAGCAGTCCGAGCAGCTTCATCCACAGCTTGGGCGCGAGCATCAGGATCACGAGTCCGCACCACAGCGACCAGCCGAAGTGGAGCGACGGCATGGCCGCGTACTGGTTGGTGACGGCGGTCATCGCCCCGTAGTCCGGGTTGGCGAGATCCTGCGGGCCGTGGACCGTGTCGACGAAGCCCATACCGGGCATAAGGCGCGGCGGCGCCAGCGGGTAGAGCCAGAAGCCGAGAAGCGCGAGCACCGTCGCGAAGGCGAGCGACGAACGGGCCCAGCGGTAGTCGCAGGGCCTGCGCACGTACAGGACACCGAGGATGGACAGCGGGACCAGGAAGTGGAACGACGTGTAGTGGAAGTTGAGGAACGCCTCCGCCCACCTGGTGTTCACCACCGCCTGGTTGGCCCAGTGCTCGATGTCGATGCCGAGCACACCCTCGAGCGAATGGATCTGCCGGGCGTGTTCCTCGGCTGCCGCCACGCTGCCCCTCGCCGCGGCGCGGATGTGGGAGTAGACGGAGTAGCCGACCCGTATGACCAGCAGTTCGAGCAGCAGGTTGGGGCGGCTGAGCACCCGCCGCCAGAACGGCAGCAGCGGGACGCGGCCCCAGCGGGCCGGGGCGGGCGTGGCGTACTCGGTCGGGACGGGCCGGCGGAAGTGCGGTGAGCTGAGCGGCAGGAACGGCACCGCGCAGGACGCCGCGAGCGCGGCGATGAGGAGGGTGTTGTCCCTGATGGGGTGGAACACCGTCATCTCGGGCAGCATCATGTGGCCCGGCAGCGTTATGGCGAGGACGACGAGGACGGGCCACAGCATCCGGTCGGACGCCCGCTTGCCCACCCGGCCGACGACGGCGAGGAGCACCCACAGGAGCTGGTGCTGCCACGCGGTCGGTGAGACGGCGACGGCGACGCAGCCGGTGAGGGCGACGGCGAGGAGGAGCTGTCCGTCCTGGGCGTAGCGGACGGCGCGGCGGAGCCCGACGAAGACGACCGCGGCCGCGAGCAGCAGGTAGACGGCGATCTCGGCGGGGCCGTGAAGGCCGAAACGGAGGAGGGCTCCGTGCAGGGACTGGTTGGCCGCGCTGTCCGGGTTCTCGCCGAGTCCGGCGCCCGCGACGTGGTGCACCCAGTACGCCCACGAATCGCCGGGCATGGCGGCCCAGGCGAGCGCGGAGAGGGCGGCGAAGGTGCCCGCGGAGGTCACGGCGGCCTGGCGCCGGCCGGTGAGCCACAGCAGCGGCGCGAACAGCAGCACGGTCGGCTGGAGGGCGGCGCCGACACCGATGAGGAGCCCGGCGGGTCTCTCGTCGCGCACCGCGAGGCAGCCCAGCAGGACGAGCAGGACGGGGATGATGCTGGTCTGACCGAGATGGAAGCTGTTGCGGACGGGCAGCGACAGCATCAGCAGGCTGATCGCGACGGGCGCGGCCAGCAGTGCGCTGCGGCGGGAGACGGGGATCGGCAGCGCGCGGCCCGCGACGAGACCGAGCAGCACCACGAGCAGCAGGGTGCCGAAGGTCCATGCGACGCCGAGGCTCTGCTCGGCGGCGCTGGTGAGCGGTCTGAGCACCAGTCCGGCGAACGGGGTGCCGGTGAATCTGCCCTCTTCGTAGAGAGAGCCGGGGACGTGCAGGACGCCGTTCGCGCCGACCCACGTCTCCAGGTCGATGAGCCGCTTGCCCGGCGGCGTCGTGAGTACGGCCGCCGTCTGCCGCACGGCGAGGACCGCCGCGAAGAGCCACAGCGCGGCCCTGGCGGCACCGATCCTCGGATCCGCCGCCCGATCCACCGCCGCACTCCCCCGTACGTTGCGTTCCGTGTTCGCCACGCCGCGCCGAGCCTCCCCACCGTTCAGTCGTCCTGTTGTCTGCTGTTCTGGTGTCCACAGGGCGTCCGCAGAGCGTCGCACCGCCCCCTGAGGAAGACCCACGCAACCCCCTGTTCGCCTGGCTGTCACCCCGTTTGCCGGCCGAATCGCGTCGGCTGTCGTGGCGGAGATGACCGGTCCGGGCCGGAACCACGAACGTTCGCGGCACCGTCACTGGAGGTATGCGGGGGAACATACAAGAATTCGGCACACGCGCGCGCCTGCTCACGGTGCTGCTGGCGGTGCTCGTGCTGCAGATCGGATCGCTGGTGAGCCCGGCGTACGCGTGTGGCTGCGGGGCGATGGTGGTGGACCGGAACGCGGAGTTCTCCGTGAACCGGGAGTCCTCCGTGATCGACTGGGACGGCCGCACCGAGCAGATCGTCATGCGCTTCACGGTCGACTCGGACGCCCCGGAGGCCGCGTGGATCATGCCCGTTCCGGGGCGGGCCACCGTGGAACTCGCCGACGCCTCCGTCTTCGACGAACTGGTGCGGATCGCGGCGCCGGAACACCGTACGCGCCACTACTTCTGGCCGCGGGGCGGCGACTGGCCCTTCGACAGCGTGGACGGGGCGGTGGGCGCGGCCCCGGCGCCGGGCGCGGAGGGTTCCGGGGTGGGGGTGGTCGGCCGGGAGCGGCTGGGTGACTTCGACGTGGCACGGCTGACGGCGACCGACCCCGACGCGCTGGGCGACTGGCTGGCGGAGAACGGCTTCGAGATGCCGGAGGGTCTCGGCGAGGATCTCCGGCCGTACGTCGACCAGGGCTGGGAGTACGTGGCCGTACGGCTGGCGCCGAGCGAGCAGGGCACGGCGCTGGACGGCACGCTCGACCCGCTGCGGCTGAGCTTCGAGAGCGAGACGCTCGTCTACCCGATGCGGCTGTCCCGGCGCGCGAAGTCGGCCCAGTCGCTCGGTCTGTTCGTGCTCGCGCGGCACCGTATGGAGCCGCGCTCCGCGATCGGCGGGACGGAGCCGGAGGTGACGTACGCCGGGAAACTCGAACCGCGTGGGGCGGTGGGCCGGCTGACGGGTGGCGAGGAGCGCTTCCTCACCGTGCTCGACCAGCGCTTTCCCGATCCGGGCCGGATCGACGGCGACCACGAGCTGGTGGCGACCGCCGAGGACACACCCTTTCGGCGAGTGGTCTGGGACGACGACCTGCTGACTGCCGGCGGGGCGCCCGTGTGGCTCCTCACGGTGGTCGGCGGTCCGGCCGCGGTCGCCCTCGCCGTGCTGCTGTCGCGGCGGATCCGGGTGAGGCAGCGTCGTTGAAAGTAGGTTGAGCCGTATGACTCAGGATCAATGGCAGGCCGTGGACGGCTACATCAACGATCTCCTCGTGCCCGAGGACGAGGCACTGCTCGCCGCGCTCGCGGCGAGCGACGCGGCGGGGCTCCCCGCGATCAACGTCGCGCCCAACCAGGGCAAGCTGCTGCATCTGCTGGCCCGTGTGCAGGGCGCGCGCACGGCGCTGGAGATCGGCACCCTGGGCGGCTACAGCACGATCTGGCTGGCGCGGGCGCTGCCCGCGGACGGCCGGCTGATCTCGCTCGAACACGACCCGGCGCACGCGGAGGTGGCCCGTGCGAACATCGCGCGGGCCGGACTGGACAAGGTCGCGGAGGTGCGTACGGGCGCGGCGCTCGACACCCTGCCGCGCATCGAGGCGGAGCCGGGGGCGGGCCCGTTCGACCTGGTCTTCATCGACGCGGACAAGCGCAACAACGCGCGCTACGTCGAGTGGGCCCTGCGCCTGACGCGTCCCGGAAGCGTGATCGTCGTGGACAACGTGGTGCGGGGCGGCGGTGTGCTCGACGGCTCGAGCGAGGACCCGGCGATCGTCGGGACGCGCGAGATGTTCGAACTGATCGCGCGTGAGCCGAGGCTGGACGCCACGGCGGTGCAGACGGTGGGCGTGAAGGGGCACGACGGGCTGGTGGTGGCGCGGGTACTCGCGTGACGGACGCTCGGGCCGCAGGCCGCGGGGTGGGGTGGGGAGGGGGGCGAGGCCGTGGGGCAGGATGGGCGCATGAGCATCGTGAAGATCAACGTCCTCACCGTCCCGGCCGAGCAGCGTGAGGTCCTCGAGAAGCGTTTCGCCTCCCGCGCCGGCGCCGTCGAGGGCTCCGACGGGTTCGAGTGGTTCGAGCTGCTGCGGCCCGTCGAGGGCACCGACCAGTACCTGGTCTACACGCGGTGGCGTGACGAGGCCTCGTTCCAGGCGTGGATGGAGGGGCCGATGAAGGCCGCCCACCAGGGCGGCACGCAGGAAGGTGGCGGCGAGCGCCCCAGGCCCGCCGCCACCGGGTCCACCGTGTGGTCGTTCGAGGTCGTGCAGCAGGCCGCTCCGAAGGCCTGACGGCGGCGGGCCTCCGTACCCAAGGCCTGACGGCCGCAGGCCCGGCCGGAGCGCCGCTCTTCCCGGGGCCGACGGCCGCCGGCCCCGCCGGACCGCCGTTCCCAGGGCCCGACGGCCGCCGGCCCCGCCGGTCACAGCACTAGATCCGCGGGAGCTGTTCCGTCATCTCGCGGTACGTCCGCAGGGCGAGCCGCAGTTCCTCCGTGTCCTGTGCGCCCGCCTCCGCGGACGCGCGCAGCGTGCGCCGGTGCTCGTCGAGGGACGCGGTGAGCCGGTCGCCGGTGTCGTCGAGCACGTCGGCCGCCTCCTTGACGGCGCGGCGCGGGTCGTCGACGAAGTCGGCCACGGCGTGCCTCAGTCGCTGCCCCAGTTGATCGCGGTCGTGCCGGGGCAGGATGCCGGCGGGGCGGGGTTCCTCGTCGCCCACGCCGGGCGCCTCGCGCACCGGCCGCGGCGGCTCGTCGACCGGCCCGGTCCGTGCGGAGTGGGACGCGCCGCGTTCGGTCTGCTTGCCGTCCCGCCCGCTCAGCGCGGCGGGGGCGTGGTTGTCTCCCGCGGCGCCGAGGGCGTCGGGCGGGACGGCAGTCGTGGGCGGCTCATGGCGGTTCCGGTGCCTCGTCACGCGCCACTTCCCCGCGGCCGCAGGGTGTGGCCGCGGCCGTGCCCCTGGCCGTGGCGGGGGCGGCCGTGGTCCGCGGCGCGGTCGGCGACCAGGTCGTCGAAGAGGTCGCGGGCGTCGACCATCGCCTCGCGCAGTCCCTCCGTGCTCGCCCGGGAGTCGGAGCGCGCGGCGCGGTGCACCTCGCGGTATCCCTCGATGTGGCGCGGGTGGTGGACACTCAGCGCGGCGAGCTGCTCCTCGTAGCGCCCTGCGGCGGGGAAGCCGCGGTCACCCGCGAGGCGGCCGAGGAGTTGGTCCGCGTCGGCGACGGCCCTGTGCGGGGAGTCGACGAAGCGTTCCTGTACGGCTGCCCATTCGGCGTCGTACTGCTCGCGCACACCGGGCGCGAGCGGCTGCGGCCTGAGGTCTCCGTGGCGCCGGACGCGGTCGTGCAGTTCGCGGTCCGTGGCCTTGGCGTCGCCGTCGTGGCGGGCGAGGACCCGGTCGTACTCGGGTCCGAAGCGCCGGCGCAGTGCTCGCCGGCCGCCGCCTTGTCCGCCGCGGCGACGTGCGAGGAGAGCGCCGGCGATGATCAGGAGGACCACGATCACCGCGACGACGATCAGAACTGTGGTCAGGGTTGACATGACTCACCTTCCGGGTCCGACCCGTGGGCGGGTGCTCGCTGTTCGCGAGCGTGCCTTGCCGCGAGTAACCGGGAAATGGTTGGCCAAACAACGGTCGCGCGGGATACAGAGGCCTCATGACCGAGTGGACCCTGACCGCTGAACCGTTCGACACCCCCGACGCCACGGCGCTGCGGCGCGCGTACTACCACGACGTGGCGAGCCGCTACTGGGGCCGGCCGGCGACCACCGCGGAGGTCGACGAGGGGCTCGCCGGCGACGGGGTCGAGCGGCTGACGGCGCCGACCGGCATGTTCGTCGTCGGGCGTCACGGCGGGGAAGCGGCCGCCTGCGGCGGGGTGTTGATGCTGGACCAGGAGCGCGCCGAACTCACGCGTGTCTTCCTGCGGCACGAGTTCCGCGGCCGTGGTGGCGCCGGTCTGCTGATAGAGACGCTGGAGCACGAGGCGCGGGCGCTCGGCGCCCGGCGGATGGTGCTCAACACCCGTCTCGACCTGGTCGAGGCCCGCGCGCTGTACGTGCGGCACGGCTACGTCGAGACACCGGCGTACTGCACCGGCCCGTACATGGACGTCTGGTACGGCAAGGACCTCTGATCCGGGGGCCCTTGAAGGGTCAGAGTGCGCGGTGGTGACCCCTGGGCGCCTCGTGGTCCCGGCGCGGTTCCGGGCTGTGCGGCCGCTCGTCGTCAGAGCCGCACAGTTCCTCGTTCAGCTCGTGCACCAGTTGCACCAGGTCCGTCGGCCGTTCGGGACCCCACCAGTCGCCGAGCAGTTCGGCCAGTGACTCCTCCCGTGCGTCTGCCAGCCGTACGGCCGCTTCCGCGCCCTTGTCGGTGAGCATCAGGTCGAGGCCCTCGCGGCGGGCGTAGCCGCGCCCCTCGACCTCACGGGAGGCCGCCGTGATCGCCCGCAGCGGCACGGGTGTGGTGTCGGCGAGCAGGGCGGGTTCGACGACACCGTGCCGCTTCATGCGCAGCAGCAGCCAGCTGGAGGCGGGGAGCAGGTCGTAGCCGGCCCGTTCGGTGATCTTCTCGTAGATGTGCCGCCTGCCCTCGCGGGAGCCGAGCACGGACAAAGCCCGTGCCACCTCGTCGTGGGAGGAGCGTTCGACGGGGTTGGAGGCCAGGGTCTCCGTGGGGTCGGGCGCGGTGACCGAGGCACGCAGCTTGTCCTCCTTGAGGAACCAGCAGATGACGAAGGCGAGCGCGACGATCGGCACGGCGTAGAGGAAGACGTCCGTGATCGCGGTCGAGTACGCGTGGAGCACGGAAGGGCGCAGGTCGGCGGGCAGTTCGGCGATGGCGCGCGGATCGGCGGCGAGTTCGCCGGCCCCGGCGCCGGGCGGGACGGTCTGTCCGGCGAGGGCGTCGGTGAGCTTGTGCTCCAGGCGGTTGGTGAAGATCGTGCCGAAGACGGCCACGCCGAACGAGGCGCCGATGGAGCGGAAGAACGTCGCGCCCGACGTGGCGACGCCCAGGTCCTCGTAGCCGACCGAGTTCTGCACGACGAGGACGAGGACCTGCATGACGAGGCCGAGTCCCGCGCCGAAGACGAAGAAGAACAGGCTCATCTGCCAGGTGGAGCTGGTCTCCTCGAGCTGGTGCAGCAGCAGCAGGCCGATCGCCGTGACGGCGGTGCCCACGACGGGGAAGACCTTCCAGCGGCCGGTGCGGCTGACGATCTGCCCGGACAGGGTGGAGGTGATCAGCAGGCCGAACACCATCGGCAGCATGTGCACACCGGACATGGTCGGTGTGGTGCCGTGGACGACCTGGAGGAACGTCGGCAGATACGTCATCGCGCCGAACATCGCGAAGCCGATCACGAAGCTGATGACCGCGACGAGTGTGAACGTCCGGATCCGGAACAGCTTCAGCGGCAGGACCGGTTCGGCGGCCCTGCGTTCGACGGCGACGAACGCGACGAGCAGTACGGCCCCGAGGACTGCGAGGGAGACGATCTGCGCCGAGCCCCACGCCCAGGTCGTCCCGCCGAGGGACGCCACGAGGACCAGGCAGGTGGCGACGGACGCGATGAGGAAGGTGCCGAGGTAGTCGATGGTGTGCCGGGTCGGGCGTGCCGGGATGTGCAGTACGGCGGCGATGACGAGCAGCGCGACGACGCCGATGGGCAGGTTGATGTAGAAGACCCAGCGCCAGCTGAGGTGTTCGGTGAAGAAGCCGCCGAGCAGCGGTCCGAGGACGCTCGTCGCGCCGAAGACCGCGCCGAACAGCCCCTGGTACTTGCCGCGCTCGCGTGGGGGGACGAGGTCGCCGACGATGGCCATCGACAGCACCATCAGCCCGCCGCCGCCGAGGCCCTGGACCGCCCGGAAGGCGATGAGCTGGGGCATGTTCTGCGCGATGCCGCACAGGGCGGAGCCGATGAGGAAGATGACGATGGCCGTCTGGAACAGCTTCTTGCGGCCGTACTGGTCACCGAGTTTGCCCCACAGCGGGGTCGCGGCGGTGGAGGCCAGCATGTAGGCGGTGACCACCCATGACAGATGGTCCATGCCGCCGAGTTCACTGACGATGGTCGGCAGTGCCGTGGCGACGATGGTCTGGTCGAGGGCGGCGAGCAGCATGCCCAGCAGCAGCGCGCCGATGGCGAGGAGGACCCCTCGCCGGTCCTGCCCCTGGCCGGGGGCGGGCCCCGTCCGCGCCGTGCTCACTTCCTGGGCCATGCCGGTCTCCTCGGTTCCGTGACGCACTGTCCCCTCCCATCGTGGTTGGTCTGTCCGGTTATGGCCTGCCGAGACGCGCGTGGCACCCGGTGGGCGTTGGGTGCGGCATGGGGCGGCTGCATAATCGGCGGCATTCGAAGGGGAGGGGTACCGGCAATGACCGGAAGCAGATGTCCGGAGTGCGACAGACCGCGGAACCCGGACGGCAGCGCCGGAACCGGCTGCGACTGTGCCGAGCGCGCGGGGGCCGCGCTGCGGGCGGAACGACAGGCGGACATCGCGGCGGCGGAGGACTTCGATCCGCTGCGGATCAGACCGTACGTGACGCTGGAAGGGCTGCGCCTGGACGAGCCGTCGGGCGGCGTGCCGAGTCCGGCCGAACACGCGGGGCCTCCGGCGCGGCTGCCGCTGCCGCCGATGGAGGCCGACGAGCCCGCGGGTCGGGGTCGGCGGGCTGAGCCTCCGGGCGCTGCCGCGGCGGGGCCGGGCGTGCAGCCCCGGGGCGGGCCGGCGGTCGTGGGCGGGCAGGGGAACGCGTCCGGGGCCGAGTTCGCGCCCGGGGCGGGGTTCGCGTCCGGGGCGGAGTCCTGGGCCGGGGCCGGACCGGGGCTCACGCCAGGGAACGGGGGCGGACCGGGGCTCACGCCAGGGGACGGGGGCGGGCCGGGGGCAGCGTCCGTGGCAGGGTCCTCGTCCGAACCTCCGTTCGGGTCCGGGCCGGAGTCCGGAGCCTGGCAGGAGGACCCGGCCTGGTCAGAGGACGGAGCCGGGCCGGCGGCCGGGGGCGGCGCGGCCTTGGGCGCTGCGAAGGGGTTCGCCGCGGGGGGCGGCGGCCGTGGAGCAGACGACGGCCCGGGCCCGGCCGCCTCCGGCAGTTCCGGCAGCGGTGACACCGCGCCGCTCCCTCGGGTCGTGGCCACGCCGGGCACAGATGCCGGGACCCCTGTGTGGTCCCACGGACCGGGGCCTTACGAGGCGGTCCAGGACCACCGGAGCGGCACGCATCCGCCCGCCGCCGGGCCGGGACCGCTGCCGGACGCCGTGGCCATGCACCACGAGGAAGAGGCCGCGTTCTACGTCGCCGGTCCGGGAGCGGGCGACGCCGAGGCGGAGCGCCGCGCCCGGCGGCGGCGGGCGTTCGCCGGGATCGTCGTGGGCGCGGCGGCCGTCGCCGTGGCGGGGACGGCCGCTCTGGCCGGCGGGCTGTTCGCGGGCGACGACACACAGGACCGCGCCCTGCCGCCGGACACCCGGAGCAGCGCCCCGAGTGCCAGCGTGGAGCCGGACGCTCCCTCGGGATCCGTCTCGACCGGCGTTTCGGCGTCCGCGTCCGCCTCACCGTCGGCGTCCGTGTCGGCATCGCCGTCCTCGTCGCCCTCACCGTCGCGATCCGCGCCGCGTACGTCCCCGAGCGCCGGCGACGCGCCGGCCGCCCCTTCCGCCCCGCCGCCCTCCACCGCGCGAGCCACGGGCACGGTGTCCGAGGCTCCGCCGCAGAACAACGGGGGCACGCTGCGGCGCGGGGACAGCGGTCCCGCGGTGACCGAGCTCCAGCAGCGGCTGCGGCAGCTGTGGCTGTACCCGTACGACGAGGCGGACGGGCGGTTCGACGAGGACGTCGAGCAGGCCGTGAAGGTCTACCAGTGGGACCGCGGCATCGAGCGCGATCCGCTGGGCGTCTACGGGCCGCACACGCGCCGTGCGCTGGAGGCGGAAACGCGCGATCCGTGAGACGGGTTGGCGTCGGGCCCCAGCTTTTTGTATCGTGAAGGAACAAAGTGGTTCCGCCCGTACTCCCTGACCGGCGGGCGGAGCCGCTTGTTTTCTTGCTTTCCAGAGCATCGGAGTCCTCATGACGACCGCCCTGACCGCTCGCGCCCTCCTGCTGGACATGGACGGCACCATCGTCAACTCGGACGCCGTGGTGGAGCGGGTGTGGCGGGCCTGGGCGGTGGAGCACGGGCTGGACGCCGACGACGCGCTCAAGGTCGTCCACGGCCGGCAGGGGTGGGCCACGATGGCGGCGCTGCTCCCGGACCGCCCCATGGAGCAGAACCACGCCGACAACCGCGTACTGCTCGCGCAGGAGACCGCCGACACCACGGGCGTGGTCCCCGTCGCCGGCGCCCCCGCCTTCATGTCCGCCGTCGCCGGCCTGCCGCACGCCCTGGTGACATCGGCCGACCTCGCCCTGGCCACCGCCCGCATGGACGCGGCCCGGCTGCCGATGCCGCGGGTCCGGGTGACGGCCGAGAGCGTCGGCGCGAGCAAGCCGGATCCCGAGGGCTTCCTCAAGGGCGCCGCCGAACTGGGCTTCACCCCCGAGGACTGCGTGGCGTTCGAGGACTCGGAGGCCGGCATCACGGCGGCCCGGGCGGCCGGCATGCGCGTGGTGGGCGTGGGGCCCCGCGCCCTGGCGATGGCGCCGGACCTCCACGTACCGGACCTCACCCACCTCGCCGTGACCGCCGCCGCGGACGGCACGATCGAGCTGCGTGCCGTCGGCGCGGGTCGCTGAGGGCTGTCCCGGAGAACGCCTTCCGGCGCTCAGCCGGTGATCGCCTCGAAGAGGCTGAACCCGGCGAGCGCCAGCATCAGGCAGGCCGCGACCTTGGTGATCAGCTTCAGCGGCACGTACTTCATCAGCGTCCGGCCGCCGAGGATCCCGATGCCCGCGACCGCCCAGAGCGCCAGCACCGCACCGATGCCGACCGAGACGGGGTTGTCGTAACGGGCCGCCAGGTTGGCGGTCATGATCTGGGTCAGGTCGCCGAACTCGGCGACGAGGATGAGCATGAAGCCCGCCCCGGAGACCTTCCAGAAGGACTGGTCGGCCGGGGCCTTGATGGTCTCCTCGTCGTCGTCGTCCTTCTTCAGCAGCAGCATCAGCGCGCCCGCGAGGAAGAGCAGGCCCACCACGGCCTGCACGAGGCGGTGCGGCAGCAGCGTCAGCACGCTGCCCGCGGCGATGGCGAGCGCGACGTGCACGGCGAACGCGGCCGCGACACCGGCGAAGACGTACGAGGCGCGGTAGCGGGTGCCCAGCATCAGACCGGCGAGGGCGGTCTTGTCGGGCAGCTCGGCGAGGAAGACCACGCCGAACGTGATCGCCATGACGGTGAAGCTGATCACGGGTGAAACCTCAATCGGTCGGGCGCGGCCCTGCCGAGAGTCCTGAGCGTTCCAGGGGTCGCTTCGGCACGGCAGCGCCATGAATACGTACATGGGCACTGCGGCCGAAGGTCTCGCTGGCGAACCTCTGTGACGAGGCCGCCTCCGGGCGCCGGCCGGGCACGAGGCCCAGCAGTATGTCGACGGTCCGGCGAAGAGCTACTCCCCTTCTGCGCTGCACAGCCTACGTCATGCACCCGGACGGCCGTCAGGGACCAAGGTCCCGGCCCGCCCGGTGCAGACGTCCGCGCGCCACCAGTTCGAGCACCAGCGCCACCCCCACCGCCTGCACCGCCATCAGCGCGACCAGCACGAACAGCTGGACCGCGCCCGCCTCCGCCGGCGACGCGCCGCCCAGCAGCATGCCGACGAACGCCCCCGGCAGCGTGACCAGCCCCACCGTCCGGGTCTGGTCGAGGCCCGGGAGCAGGGCGTCGGAGGCGGGTGTACGGGCCACCTCCATCCGGGCGTCGCGTTCGGTGAGCCCCAGGGCGAGGCCCGCCTCCACCTCTCCACGGCGCTGCTCCAGCTCGTCCAGCGCGCGCCGGCCGCCGACCGCCGTCGCGGTCAGCGCCCCGCCGATGAGGATGCCGGTCACGGGGATGAGCGTGATCCCCTTCACCGGCACCAGACCGGTCAGGATCAGCGCGGCGACGACGGGCACCACACCCGCGGCGATCGGCAGGCCCGCCCACCACCAGGTGCCGTTGGCGGTGATGCGCCGGCCCGCGGTACGGACGGCGACCGAGTACATGAGGGCGATGAAGGCAAGCAGCAGCGGGACCGAGCGGACCACCCACACGATCACCGCGGAGACGGCGGCGAGCTGAACGGCCGCGCGCACGCCGGCGACGGCGATCTCCCGCGAACGGCCCAGGTGGGCGAGGGCCGCGACGGTCGCCGCGACGGCCAGCAGGACGGCCAGCACGGCCCCGAGGGTGAGGTTGACCGGGAGCAGCACGCGGCAACCCTACGACGCCGAGGGGATCATGCCGGTTCGTCAGAACTCTTGATGTGACGTGCGCATGTCGCCACTCTGTTACCTGGCGCCCATCCCCAGTCAATCCGGCGCCGCCAGCATGGCCATGCCAGGAAGGCCAAGCTCCCCCCACCTCAGAGGAGTTCACATGTCAGGTGTCTACGCGCGTCGAATCCGCGGTGCCGCCGGTGCCCGCGGCGTCCGCCGAATAGCGGTGCTCGCCGCCGCCTCGGCCCTCGCCACGACCGGTCTGCTGGCCACCGCCCCCGCCGCGCAGGCCGCGCCGCCCACCCCCGTCACCGCCTCCACCGCCCGCAGCTACCTCAGCCAGCTGACCGTGGCCGCCGAGGGCTCCACCTCCGGCTACAGCCGCGACCTGTTCCCGCACTGGATCACCCAGTCGGGCAACTGCAACACCCGCGAGGTCGTCCTCAAGCGCGACGGCTCGAACGTGCAGCAGGACTCCAGCTGCGCGGCCACCAGCGGAAGTTGGTACTCCTCCTACGACGGCGCCACCTGGTACGCGGCCTCCGACGTCGACATCGACCACATCGTCCCGCTGGCGGAGGCATGGCGCTCCGGCGCGAGCAGCTGGACCACCTCCAAGCGCCAGCAGTTCGCCAACGACCTCACCCGGCCGCAGTTGATCGCCGTCACGGACAACGTCAACCAGTCCAAGGGCGACCAGGACCCGTCGGAGTGGATGCCGCCGCGGAGCTCGTACCACTGCTACTACGCGCGGATGTGGGTCCACACGAAGTACTACTGGAACCTGAAGGTCGACTCCGCTGAGAAGAGCGCGCTGCAGTCGGTCCTGAACGGCTGCTGATCCCGGCCGCCCGGTCCCCGTCGCGGGCCGGTCCGCCGCGCACAGCGGCGTTCCGGCCCGCCGCATGAGCCGGGCGGCCACCGGCCGTGAGGGGCAGGCCCGAGGACCCGACACGCCGGGACCGCTCCTGGCGGAACCCCTCCGCCCACCTCGGACGTTCCGTACCGTACGGGTCGAAGGAAGGTGGCACACATGACCGGGCTGCGCTTGGGACCACTGCTGCGGCACGTGGACTGGGAGACGGGCACGAGTGCGACCGTCTGGGTGGAGACCGAGCGTCCGTGCACGGCCGAGGTCCGCTGCGGCCGGGGCGGCGGCTCCGCCCGTACGTTCCTCGTCGCCGGACACCACTACGCCCTGATCCCGGTGACGGGCCTGACACCTGACTCCTCCACCGAGTACGAGGTACTGCTGGACGGCGAGCGGGTCTGGCCTCTCGAGGGCTCGAACCTTCCGCCCAGCACCATCCGCACCCCCGCCGCGGGTTCCGACTCCGTGCGGGTCACGTTCGGTTCCTGCCGCTGGGCGGCGCGTCCCGCGCGGGGCCACGACCCGGTGGGTCCGGACGCCCTCGACACACTCGCCGTGCGCCTCGCCTCCGCCCCGGACGAGGAGCGCCCCGACGTGCTGCTCCTCCTCGGCGACCAGGTGTACGCGGACGAGACCTCCGACGCGACCGCCGCACGGCTGGCGGCCAAGCGGGACCCCGACGTACCGCCGGGCTCCGGTGTGGCGGACTACGAGGAGTACACCTGGCTGTACGACGAGTCCTGGGGCGACCCGGACGTCCGCTGGCTGCTCTCCACCGTGCCCAGCTGCATGATCTTCGACGACCACGACGTCATCGACGACTGGAACACCAGCACTTCCTGGCTGGCCGACATGCGGGCGACGCCGTGGTGGCGGGAGCGGATCCTCAGCGCGCTGATGTCGTACTGGGTGTACCAGCACCTGGGCAACCTCTCCCCCGCCGAGCTCGCCGCGGACCCGGTCTACGAGGCGGTGCGGTCCGCGCCCGACGGCACGGACACGCTGCGGCGGTTCGCGGAGGCGGCGGACCGTGACGCGACGGCGGTGCGCTGGAGCTACCGCCGCGATTTCGGACGGACCCGGCTGTTGATGGTCGACACGCGTGCCGCCCGCGTCCTGGACGAGCAGAAGCGGTCGATGCTCGACGAGGGCGAGGCCCGCTGGCTGCGCGAGCAGGCGACGGACGATCCGGGCTCGCTGGACCATCTGCTCGTCGGCACCTCGTTGCCCTGGCTGCTGCCGCCCCTGATCCATCACGCGGAGAGCTGGAACGCGGCACTGTGCCGCGGGGAGCGGGGAGCGTGGTGGTCGCGCTTCGGGGAGAAGGTGCGCCGTCACGCGGATCTGGAGCACTGGTCGGCGTTCCCGTCGTCGTTCGAGAAACTGACACGGCTGCTCACGGAGGTGGGCAGCGGCCCGGACGCTCCGGCGACGGTGTGCGTGCTGTCCGGGGACGTCCATCACGCGTACGTGGCCGAGCCCCAGTGGCCGGACGGTCCCCAGCGGGGGCCGGACGGACGGCGCGGGCCGGGCTCCCGGCGCGCCCGGCGCACGGAGGCCGGCGAGTTGATCGAACGGCCGGACGCCCGGGTGCTGCAGCTGACCTGTTCGCCCGTGCACAACTCCATTCCCCGCCCGATAAGGATCGGCTTCCGCTTCGGCTGGAGCAGGGCGGGACGGCGCCTCGGCCGCCTCTTCGCCTGGCACGGCCGCACCGGAAGGCCCCTCGTCCGCTGGGGGCGTACCGGCGGGCCGTGGTTCGGCAACCAGTTGATGACCCTGAGCCTGCGGGGTCGTGCGGCCTCGCTCCGGCTGGACCAGGCACGCGCCGACGGTCCGGGCGAACGAGGGCGGCTGACAAAGCGGTTCGAGCGCCGGCTGACCTCAGGGTCCTGAGCCGTTCCGCGACGCGCGATCCGCGAGCACGATTTTCCGCCAAACATCGAACACCCGGCCGAGGTCGGCCTCTTCGTCGAGCGCCCGCTATTCCGTCGCGCGCGTCACATAACCGGAGGGGACCGACCGTCATCTCCCCCGACGTCCGTTTCGCGGGGTGCGGGGCGGGCCCGTACGGGCTGTTGACGGCCTGTTGACGGCCTGTTGACGGACTGTCGACGGTCTGCTCACGGGGTGCCGGAAAGCGGGCCCTCGGCCGAATTCGACTCGCGACCAAATGTTGAACTTGCAAGCAATGATTAGGCCGACCTAACGTGTGGCCCCCCTCATCGGTTCTGTCCCCGAAACCGAAGGAGCCCCCACAATGGCCACCCCCACTCTCGCCGCACGCCTGAACCAGGCCCAGCCATACGCGCTCGGCCTGTTCCGCGTCGTCGTGGGCCTGCTGTTCCTCTGCCACGGAGCCGCCGCGCTGTTCGGCGTCCTCGGCGGCGTCAACGGCGCGACCATCCCGGCAGGCACCTGGCCCGGGTGGTACGCCGCGGTGATCCAACTGGTCGCCGGCTCCCTGGTGCTGCTCGGCCTCGGCACCCGAACCGCGGCGTTCGTCGCCTCCGGTTCGATGGCGTACGCGTACTTCAAGGTGCACCAGCCCGAGTCGCTGTTCCCGCTCCAGAACGGCGGCGAGGCGTCCGCGATGTTCTGCTGGGCGTTCCTGCTGCTGGTCTTCACCGGGCCCGGCGCCGCGGCGCTGGACCGGCTGTTCACCCCGCGCGGCGGTGAGCGCGCGGCCGAACAGCACGAGGAGCGGACCCCCGCCGCCGCCTGACCCGCCACCGACCCGGCGGCACGCACGACAGCGGCGCGCACGACAGCGGGCGCGGCACGACAGCGGGCGCGCAGCACAACAACGGCGCGCACAACGGCGCGCAGGAGCGCCCGGCACTCGTCGACGAGTGCCGGGCGCTCCTTCCGTACGGCCGGTTTCGCTTCAATGACCGCCCGGCGAACGACCCCTGTCGATCTCCGGCGCGCGTCGGGCGTACGCTGTACAGCGCTCTGGCCGCCCTGCCGCTCCCCCGCGACACCGTGGCCTCGTGATTGACGGGGAGAGTCAAGGTGCTCGAGAGTCTTGGGTCGCTGACCGGCAGCCCATGGATCTACGCCGTGGTGGCGTTGTCGGTACTCCTCGACGTGTTCCTGCCCGTGCTGCCCAGCGGTGTGCTGGTGATCACGGCCGCCACCGCGGCCGCGGCGGGGTCCACCGCCGGCACGGTCGGCACCGCCGCGGTCGCGGCAGGTCAGGTACCGCGCGAGGTCCCGTCACTGCTGGTGCTGGTGCTGTGCGCGGCGACCGCCTCCGTGCTCGGCGACCTCGTCGCCTACCGTCTCGCCTGGCGCGGCGGAGACCGTCTGGACCGGGCCATCGCCCGGTCGCGTCGGCTGACGCGAGCGCAGGAACGTCTCGGCGCCGCCCTCAGCCGCGGCGGTGGTGCGCTCGTCGTCATCGCGCGCTTCGCACCGGCCGGCCGCTCCGTCGTCTCGCTGGGCGCGGGCGCGGCGCACCGCAAGGTGCGCGACTTCCTGCCGTGGTCGGCCCTGGCCGGTGTCGCCTGGGCCGGATACGCCGTAGGACTTGGCTACTTCGGCGGGCAGTGGCTCGGCGCGAGCTGGATCGGCGCCGCCGTGTCCGTACTGGCGCTGTTCGGCGCGGGTTCGCTCGCCGCCTATGTCATGCGGCGTCCGGCTGCGGCGCCGGCTCCTGATCCTGCCGCTTAGCGGCATGTCCGCCGGAGCCGCGGACCTCGAGCCCTTCGAGGAGTCTGCGGGTCGCGTCCGCGATCTCCTCGACGGCCTGCTCGAAGACCTCGCGGTTGTGCGCGGCCGGGGCGCGGAAGCCCGAGACCTTGCGCACGTACTGCAGGGCTGCGGCGCGGATGTCGTCCTCTGTGGCCTCTTCGGGGAGGACGGGCGGGCGGAGGGTCTTGATGCTGCGGCACATGACTCCAGTGTGCCGCAGCACCACTGACACACGGAGGGCGCTGCCCGCACCGCCTTCGGCGGCGCCGCGCACCGCGGTAACCCCAGGGGCCCGCGAACGCCCGCTGGGGCGGCCAGTAGAGTGCGGCAGCGTCCCCCTGCCGTTCCACCGACGAGGTACCGCTCAGTGACCCCCGCACCACGTTCACCAGCAGTAACCGTCGTCGGGATCGGTGCCGACGGCTGGCCCGGACTGCCGGAGGCCGCCCAGCGGGCCCTGCGGGGCGCGGAGGTCGTCATCGGCGCGGCACGTCAGCTGGCGCTGCTGCCCGACGGCTGCGCCGCCGAGCGCGTGGCCTGGCCGAGCCCGCTGCGGCCCGCCGTCGCCGGGCTGCTCACCGCGTACGAGGGCCGCAGGCTCGCCGTACTGGCCAGCGGCGACCCGATGTTCTACGGCATCGGGCGTGCGCTGGCCGAGGAGCTGGGCCCCGACGCACTCCACGTCGTCCCGCATCCCTCCTCCGTCTCGTACGCCTGTGCCCGGCTCGGCTGGCCCGTCGAGGACACCTCGACCGTCACCCTCGTCGGCCGCCCCGCCGGGCAGTTGGCCGCCGCGCTGCACGACGGCCGCCGGCTGCTGGTGCTCAGTGCCGGCGCGGACACGCCCGCGGAGGTGGCGGCCTTGCTGCGGGACCGCGGCTTCGGGCCGACCCGGATGCGGGTCCTCGAACAGCTCGGCGCGGGGTCGGAGCGTGTCGTGGACGGCGAAGCGGCGACGTGGACCGCGCCGCCCGGTGATGCGCTGAACGTCGTCGCCCTCGAATGCCGGCGGGAACCGGGCGCATTGCGGCTGTCCGCCGTCCCGGGTCTGCCCGACGAGGCGTACGAGCACGACGGTCAGCTCACCAAGCGGCACGTCCGCGCGGCGACCCTCGCCGCTCTCGCGCCCGCGCCCGGCGAGCTGCTGTGGGACATCGGCGGCGGCTCCGGCTCCATCGCGATCGAGTGGATGCGGACGCACCCCTCCTGCCGCGCCGTCACCGTGGAACGCACCCCGGTACGTGCGGAGCGCATCGCCCGCAACGCCGATGTCCTCGGTGTGCCCGGACTGCGTGTCGTCACCGGGGCGGCGCCGGAAGCGCTGGCCGGACTCCCCGTACCCGACGCGGTGTTCATCGGCGGCGGCCTGACCGCGCCGGGGCTCCTCGACGCCTGCTGGGCCGCGCTGCCGGCCGGCGGCCGCCTCGTCGCCAACACGGTCACCCTCGAGTCGGAGGCGCTGCTGGCCGGGCGTCACGCCCGCCACGGCGGTGAACTCGTGCGTCTGGCCGTCTCCCACGCCGTGCCCGTAGGCGGCTTCACCGGCTGGCGTCAGGCCATGCCCGTCACCCAATGGTCCGTCACCAAAGCAGGAGATCCGTCATGACCGTGTACTTCATCGGTGCGGGCCCCGGCGCCGCCGACCTGATCACCGTGCGCGGCGCGCGTACGCTCGCGTCGTGCGGGGTCTGCCTCTACGCCGGCTCCCTCGTACCCCGTGAACTCCTCGCCGAATGCCCGCCGGACGCCCGGCTGGTCGACACCGCGCGGCTCGACCTGGACGCCATCACCGCGGAGGTCGTCCGCGCCCACGAGGAGGGCCACGACGTGGCCCGGCTGCACTCCGGCGACCCGTCGGTCTTCAGCGCCGTAGCCGAGCAGATGCGCCGCCTGGACGCGGCGGGCGTGCCGTACGAGATCGTGCCGGGCGTCCCGGCGTTCGCGGCGGCGGCCGCGGCGCTGAAGCGGGAGCTCACGGTCCCGACCGTCGGCCAGACCGTGATCCTCACCCGCGTCTCCCAGCAGGCGACGCCCATGCCGGACGGCGAGGACCTGGCCACCCTCGGCCGCAGCGGCGCGCTCCTCGTCCTCCACCTCGGCGCGCGCTACGTCGACCGGATCGTCTCCGAGCTCGTCCCTCACTACGGCGCGGACTGCCCGGCAGCGGTGGTGGCGATGGCCAGCCGTCCGGACGAGCTCGTCCTGCGGGGGACGCTGGAGGACATCGCGTCGCAGGTGAAGGCCGCGGGCGTGACGCGCACGGCGGTGATCATGGTCGGCCGGGTACTGGCCGCGACCGGCTTCCGCGACAGCCATCTGTACTCGCCGGAGCGCGACCGCCACGCCTGCTGAGCCGGGCCCGGCAAACGGGGCATGTCACGGGGACTCGCGCCCCGTGGCCTGCCCCGTAGCCGTTTCTGGGGCCGCTTGGCGCCCCTCACAGCGATCCCGCACGGCAAGGCGGCGCGTCGCCACCCTGCGTACCGAACCACTATCGCCACTTGCCTAATACCTTTAGGTAAATGCATAATCGAATCAGTTGAACGGGAGGAAGGTCATGGCACGCGTAGGCCTCACCACGGAACGTCTGGCCCGCGCGGGTGCGGAGATGGCGGACGAGGTCGGCTTCGACCAGGTGACCGTCTCGGCGCTCGCCAGGCGGTTCGACGTCAAGGTCGCCAGTCTCTACTCGCATGTGAAGAGTTCTCAGGACCTGAGGACGCGGATCGCCCTGCTCGCCCTGGAGGAGCTGGCCGACCGCGGCGCCGCCGCGCTTGCCGGACGGGCGGGCAAGGACGCCCTGACCGCCCTGGCGAACGTCTACCGCGACTACGCCCGCGAGCACCCCGGCCGCTACGCCGCGGCGCAGCTGCGGCTCGCACCGGAAACGGCGGCCGCGAGCGCGGGCGTCAGGCACGCACAGATGACGCGGGCGATCCTGCGCGGCTACGACCTGACGGAGCCGGACCAGACACACGCGGTCCGGCTGCTCGGCAGCGTCTTCCACGGTTACGTGACCTTGGAGCTCGCCGGCGGGTTCAGCCACAGCGCACCCGACTCCCAGGAGACCTGGTCACGCGTCCTCGACGCCCTCGACGCCCTGCTGCGGAACTGGCCGGAGGACCGACCGGAGCCCGTACCGGACAATCGATCGACAGGTTGAGGCAATGCACACCGAGGACAACCGGATCACCACGCCCGTCACCGCGGACGACCGGATCACCACGCCCGTCACCGCGGACCTTCTGCGCGGCGCGACAGAGGTGGAGCGCACCGAGCACGGCGTGCTGCCGCACCGACTGCCCGCCTGGGCGCGCGCCCAGTGCGCCGACGGGCAGCTGGCGATGGCCGAGGCCCAGCCCTCCGGCGTACGGCTCGCCTTCCGTACCCGGGCCACCACCGTGGAACTGGACACGCTGCCCACCAAGCGGGTCTACGTGGGCGCCCCGCCCCGCCCGGACGGTCTGTACGAACTGCTCGTCGACGGCCGCCCGGCCGGACAGGCCACCGTCAGCGGCGGCAACACCCTGACCGTCGACATGCGCGACTGGTCCGTCGAGCACCGGTCCGGGCCGGTGGGCACCCTGAGCTTCACCGGCCTGCCGGACCGTCCCAAGGACATCGAGATCTGGCTGCCGTACAACGAGACCACCGAGCTCGTCGCACTGCGCACCGACGCGCCCGTGGAGCCCGCGCCGGACCGGGGGCGCCGGGTGTGGCTGCACCACGGCAGCTCGGTCAGCCACGGCTCCGACGCCGCGGGCCCGACCACGACCTGGCCGGCGCTCGCCGCGTCCCTCGGGGGCGTGGAACTGATCAATCTGGGCCTGGGCGGCGGCGCGCTGCTCGACCCGTTCGTCGCCCGTGTCATGCGGGACACCCCGGCCGACCTGATCAGCGTCAAGATCGGCATCAATCTGGTCAACACCGACCTGATGCGCCTGCGGGCCTTCACGCCCGCCGTCCACGGCTTCCTCGACACGATCCGCGAGGGCCACCCCACCACACCGCTGCTCGTCGTCTCACCCGTCCTGTGCCCCATCCATGAGGACACGCCCGGTCCGAGCGCCGTGGATCCCGCCTCGATCGGCAGCGGGCAGCTGCGCTTCCGGGCCATGGGGGATCCGGCGGAACGGGCGAGCGGGAAGCTGACCCTGGGCGTCGTCCGTGACGAGCTGGCCGGGATCGTGGCGCAGCGGTCGGCCGAGGACCCGAACCTGCACCACCTCGACGGGCGCGACCTGTACGGCGAGGCGGACCACGCGGAGCTGCCGCTCCCCGACGAGCTCCACCCGGACGCCGCCACCCACCGGCGCATCGGCGAACGCTTCGCCGCGCTGGCCTTCGCCGGGGGCGGCGCTTTCACGGACGGCGGCGTCTTCAGGGACGGCAGCGTCTTCAAGGACGGCAGCGTCTTCAAGGACGGCGGCGTCTGACCCACCCGGCCGCACCGATCCGCCGGTCCGCCGGGGGCGCGCGCCCCGGCGTCGGGCGCCTCAGGCGCCCTCGGGGGCCGCTCGGCCGACGACCGCTCCGGCCCGGTCGATGCACACGACGTCCACCGAAACCGGCGCGCCCCGCAGGACGGCGCGTGCCTGGTCGCGCGCGGCCGCCGCCACCAGGTCGCCGAGGGGGACACCGGCCGCGCGGCACATCTGGAGCGCGGCGAGGCCCGTGTTGGCGGCCGCGATCTCGGACGCGAGCGCCTCGTCCGCGCCGCCCCGTCTCGCCAGGTCCGCCAGGAACGACTTGTCGACCTGCGAGCGGCCGGAGTGCAGGTCCAGATGACCGGCGGCCAGCTTGGAGAGCTTGGCGAAACCCCCGCAGATGGTGAGGCGTTCGACAGGGTGGCGACGTACGTACTTCAGCACCGCGCCCGCGAAGTCGCCCATGTCGAGCAGCGCGTCCTCCGGCAGCCCGTACAGCGAGACGACGGTCTTCTCCGACGTGGAGCCGGTGCAGCCGGCGACGTGTGTACGGCCCGCCGCCCGCGCCACGTCCACGCCGCGCCGGATCGAGTCGATCCAGGCGGAGCACGAGTAGGGCACGACGATCCCCGTCGTACCGAGGACGGACAGTCCGCCCAGGATCCCGAGCCGGGGGTTCCAGGTGGAGCGGGCGATCTCCTCGCCGTGGTCGACGGAGACGGTGATCTCGACGTCGCCGCTGCCGCCGTGCCGCTCGGCGACCCGGGCCACGTGGTCGCGCATCATCTGCCGCGGCACGGGGTTGATCGCGGGTTCGCCGACGTCGAGCGGCAGTCCGGGACGGGTGACCGTTCCGACCCCGGGGCCCGCCCGGAAGGCGACACCGGACCCGGCGGGCAGCAGGCGTACCGTCGCGCGGACCAGTGCGCCGTGCGTGACGTCCGGGTCGTCGCCGGCGTCCTTGACGACGCCGGCCATGACCCGGTCGCCGGAGAGCTCCTCCGCGGCCAGCGCGAAGGACGGCGTCTGTCCCTTGGGCAGGGTGATCGTCACCGGGTCGGGGAACTCCCCGGTCAGCAGTGCCGTGTACGCGGCGGTCGTCGCCGCCGTCGCGCAGGCACCGGTCGTCCAGCCGGGCCGCAGACCGGTGTGCTTGAGTTGGGCCTCACGCCCGCCACCTGTTCCCGAGCTCATGGACGGACTCCGATGCACGTACTGATCCTCGGCGGGACGACCGAGGCCCGGCTGCTCGCACAGACGCTGCACGCCACCACCGGTGTGCGCGTCACCAGCAGCCTCGCGGGCCGGGTCGCCGCCCCCAGGATGCCTCCCGGCGAGGTCCGGGTCGGCGGGTTCGGCGGGGCCGAGGGCATGGCGCGGTGGCTGTGCGAGCACGAGGTCGGCGCGGTCATCGACGCCACCCATCCTTTCGCCGGAACGATCAGTTTCAACGCGGCCGGGGCCGCCGCCGACGCCCATGTTCCCCTGCTGGCGCTGCGCCGCCCCGGCTGGGCGGCGGCGGACGGCGACGACTGGCACCCGGTCGGCTCCCTGGAGGAGGCCGCGGCGGCCGCCCGGGCGCTGGGCAGCAGGGTTTTTCTGACCACCGGCCGGATGGGGCTCGCCTCCTTCGCGCACATCGACGACGTCTGGTTCCTGGTGAGGTCCGTCGACGCGCCCGACGGCCCCTGCCCGCCCAGCATGGACGTGCTGCTGGACCGGGGCCCGTTCACCCTCGACGGCGAGCGCGAGCTGCTGCGCCGCCACCGCGTCGACGTACTCGTCACCAAGGACAGCGGCGGCGCGGCGACCGCGCCGAAGCTGACGGCGGCGCGGGAGGCGGGCGTGCCCGTGGTGATCGTGCGCCGCCCGCCCGTCCCCGACGGGGTCCCCGTCGTCACCGGTCCCGAGGAGGCCGCCGCCTGGCTGGCGGCCTACTCCGGGTAGCGCCGCGGGGTCCAGACGATCTCCTCGCCGCCGCCCCTGCGCACGACCTGTGTCTGAGAGGACCCGATCAGCAGGATCGTGCGCATGTCGACCTGTGCGGGGTCGAGTTCGCCGAGCCGTACGATCCGTACGCTCTCCTCCGGTCCACCGACGTCCCGGCCGAGTACCACGGGCGTGTCGGGCGCGCGGTGCCCGAGGAGCAGTTCGCGGGCCTTGCCCACCTGCCAGGTGCGGCTGCGGGAGCCCGGGTTGTAGAGCGCGAGCACCAGGTCGGCGGCGGCCGCGGCGGCCAGTCGCTCGGCGATGACCTCCCAGGGCTTGAGCCGGTCGGAGAGCGAGATCACCGCGTAGTCGTGGCCGAGCGGCGCACCGGCCTTCGCGGCGGCGGCGTTGGCGGCGGTGACGCCGGGGAGCACCCGTACGGGCACGTCCGTGTACGCGTCCTGGGAGGCGACCTCCAGTACGGCCGTGGCCATGGCGAAGACGCCCGGGTCGCCGCCGGAGACGACCGCGACGCGCCGTCCGCGCCGTGCGAGGTCGAGCGCGAACTCGGCGCGTTCGGACTCGACCTTGTTGTCGGAGCCGTGCCTGATCTGGCCGGGGCGCTGCGGCACACGGTCCAAGTAGGTGGTGTAGCCGACGAGTTCGTCGGCGTCGGCGAGGGCGCGCCGCGTCTCCGGGGTGAGCCACAACGGCCCGGCGGGGCCGGTGCCGACGACCACGACCTCCCCGCGGCCGGCGGCCGGCCGGGGGTTCGCGATTCGGCTCGGGACGACGGCGACGGAGAAGTACGGCACGGACTCCGGGTCGATGCCGGCGAGTAGGCCGGTGCGTTCGCCGCTCATCGTGGCCCGCTCCACGTAACGGGCCTCGTCCAGCCGCCCGGCGGTCTCCAGCGCCCCCCGTACGGCGGGGAACGTGCGGCCGAGCTTCATCACGACGGCCGAGTCGGTCGAGGCGAGACGGGCGGTCAGCTCCTCCTGCGGCAGCGTGCCGGGAATGATCGTCAGCACCTCCTCCGCCTCGCACAGCGGCGTGCCGAGCCTTGCCGCGGCGGCGCTGACGGAGGTGACACCGGGGATGACCTCGGTCGGGTAGCGGTGCGCGAGCCGCTTGTGCATGTGCTGGTACGAGCCGTAGAAGAACGGGTCGCCCTCGGCGAGCACGGCGACCGTGCGCCCGGCGTCGAGGTGTGCGGCGAGACGTGCCGCGGCCTCCTCGTAGAAGTCGTCCAGCGCGCCCCGGTAACCGCCGGGATGGTCGGTGGTCTCGACGGTGATCGGGTACATCAGACGCTCCTCGATGTGCTCGGGGCGCAGATGCGGGGCGGCGATCGACCGGGCGATGGAACGGCCGTGGCGGGCGCAGTGGTACGCGACCACGTCGGCCTCGGCGATGGCACGCGCGGCGCGCAGGGTCATCAGTTCCGGGTCGCCGGGGCCGAGTCCGACGCCGTACAGACGGCCCGTCTTCTGCTCGCTCATTCCGTCTCACTCGCGATCGCGTTGACTGCGGCGGCGGCCATCGCGCTGCCGCCCCGGCGCCCGCGCACCACCAGGTGCTCGAGGCCCAGCGGGTGCGCGGCGAGCGCCTCCTTCGACTCGGCCGCACCGATGAAGCCGACGGGCACGCCGATGATCGCCGCCGGGCGCGGCGCGCCCTCCTCGATCATCTCCAGCAGCCGGAACAGCGCGGTGGGCGCGTTGCCGACGGCGACCACGGAGCCTTCGAGACGGTCGCGCCACAGTTCAAGGGCGGCGGCGGACCGGGTGGTGCCCGTCTTCGCCGCCAGGTCGGGCACGGACGGGTCGGAGAGCGTGCAGATCACATCGTTGTCGGCGGGCAGTCGCTTGCGGGTGACGCCGCTGGCGACCATCTGCGCGTCGCACAGGATCGGCGCGCCGGAGCGCAGGGCGGCGCGGGCGCGGACGACGACGTCCGGGCTGTGGACGAGGTCGGCGACGAGATCGACCATCCCGCAGGCGTGGATCATGCGGACCGCGACCTGAGAGACCTCGGGCGGCAACCCGGCGAGGTCCGCCTCCGCGCGGATCGTGGCAAAGGACTGGCGGTAGATGGCCGCCCCGTCCTTCTCGTACTCGAACACGGTGCTCTCGCTCACTTCGTCGGGGTCGTGGAGGTCGTCGTAGACGTCTGGTGCGTGTGGTGCGTGTGGTGCGACTGGTGCGTGTGCTGTGACCGGGGTGCCTGGGTGGTGACGGCGCGCGCCGCCTCGAGGGCGCCGGCGAGTTCGTGAAGGGGGACGCTTTGGGGCGGCGCGCCGGGCGCGGTCACCTCGTAGCGGCCGTCGCCGGCCGCGACGACGGCGACCGCGGCGCCGCGGGGGTGACCGCAGCGGCGTTCGCAGCCGGACCAGTACACGGGCAGGCCGCCCGCGCCCGCCGGGAGGAGTGCGGTGGCGTCCGCCCGTACGTCCGCGAGGGACTTGGCGCAGCCGGGCCGGCCGGTGCAGGCGCCGACGCCGAGCCACGGCGAGGCGGAGCCGGTGACGAGCCCGGCGCCGGCGAGCACGCCCATCCGGTCCTTCCCCGCGCCGGGCACGACGACGCCCCGCCAGGGTGTGACGCGCAACTCCCCCGTGCCGTACCGCTCGGCGGTGGCGGCGAGCAGCCGCCACGCGGAGGCGGTGACCCGCCCGAGCGGCACGAGCGCGTAGAGCCCGCCCCGGCCGGGCCCGCGGATGTGGCCGGGGCGAGGCACGCCGTTCCCGTCCCGGCCCTGTACGTGCGCGCCGGACACACCGCTCCCGGGCACGCCGCGGACGAGGCCGGGCCCTCGCGGCGCGCTCTGCGCTCCAGGCCGCTCGTGACCGGCCCTCTCCGGGCTGCTCGCCACGACCGCCCCCGCGCCGGGTGAGTCCCCGGGCAGCGGCAAAGCCGCGCGGGCCGTCTCCTGTCCCGCGGATCCGGCCCCCCGGTGCACGGACGTCACGCCGCCCGCCGCGGTCACCGCGCCGCCCACGTGCGAAGGCCGCGCGCTGCCGCCGACGGAGGCGGCGTCCCTGCCGGGCCCGCCGGCATCCGCCGCCGGGTTCCCTCCCGGGGCGGTCGGAGCGGACACTCCGCCTCCCTCCGGCAGAGCCACGACCGCCCCCGCGCCGGGTGAGTCCCCGGACAGCGGCAAAGCCGCGCGGGCCGCGTCCCCGGCCGGCGTGTCCGCGCCCTCGACGGGCGTCGCCTCGATACCGGCCGCGACAGTGCGCCCCGCGAGGTCCGCGGCCGACACCGCGTACGCCGCCGGGAGTTCACGGGCCCGCCACGCCCGCGTGGCACTCGCGGCCGCCGCGTCGAGGAAGGCGCAGGCCGCGAGCAGCATGACGCGGGGCCCGTCCTCGGTCCGGACGCGGACCGTCGCCTCGCCGACCGTCACGCGCGCGTTCGCGCCGCCCCGCTCTGCGAGCAACATCACATCCGCCGCGAGCTCCGCCATGTCCCCGCGGCCGTCGTCCAGCGAGAACAGGAAACGTCCGGAGAGCTCCGTCGCACGCTCGCTCGCGCACAGCAGGGCGTCCAGCTCCCGTACCAGCGGCTGCACATCGGTGTGACCCTGCCCGTCGAGGCCGGACAACGGGGAGGCGACGACGTTGCGGACCCGTTCGTGGCGGGGGGAGGGCAGCAGCCCGGCGGTGTCCAGAAGCGCGGCCAACTCCCTTCCGCAGCCCGCCCCGAGGCCACGCAGCTGGAGGTTGCCGCGGGAGGTGATGTCGAGCGCGCCGTCGCCCAGCCGCTCGGCCGCGTCGGCGAGCGCGTACGCCTGGGCCGCGCTCAGGACGCCCGCCGGGACGCGGACGCGCGCCAGCGCACCGTCGTCCGCGGTGTGCAGACGCAGTGCGCCGGGGCAGGCATCACCGCGGTCCCGGGCGGGAGTTACGGGAGTTTCGTCCCTGTCCGGGCGGTTCGAGGGGGCCGGAGGCATGGCGGCGAGCATACCGACCATCACACAAGCCCCCCCCTGCTGCACCCGACCGCCCCCGGAGCGCCCCCGGGCGCCCTACCCGGCAGGTGACCGCCCTACTATGCTGCTCGGCGGGCCGAACGGCCCGCCACCGCCGAAGACGGCGTCAGGGGAGGAAGCCCGGTGAGATTCCGGCGCGGTCCCGCCACTGTGAGCCCGGCACCTGCCGGGTGAGTCAGGAACTCCCGCCGTCCTTCACCAGCCCGGGGCGCGGAAACCCCGAGGAAGGCCAGACGCCGCATGTCGCACTCGTCCGAGGGACGCCCCGCGCACCCCAGCCACAGCCCGAGCCCCGATGCCGGTCCCGGCATCCTGCTCCTGTCGACCTCCGACACCGACCTGCTGAGCGCACGCGCCGCGACCGGCCCGGTCACATACCGCTTCGCGAACCCGGCCCGCCTTCCCCTCGAAGAGCTGCCCGCCCTGCTGGAGGGCGCTGACCTCGTCGTCGTGCGCCTCCTCGGCGGGCTGCGCGCCTGGCAGGACGGCATCGACCTGCTGCTCGCGCAAGGCCGCCCCGTCGTCGTCCTCACCGGCGAACAGGCACCCGACGCCCAGCTGATGGAGGCCTCCACGGTCCCGATCGGTATCGCGGCCGAGGCCCACGCCTACCTCGCGCACGGCGGCCCCTCGAACCTGGAGCAGCTGGCCCGCTTCCTGTCCGACACCGTGCTGCTCACCGGCCACGGCTTCGAACCCCCCGCCGCCGCGCCCTCCTGGGGCCGGCTGTCCCGCACGCCCCGTTCGGAGAACCCGGCGGGCCCGCTGGTCGCGGTGCTCTACTACCGGGCCCACCACATGAGCGGCAACACCGCCTTCGTGGACACCCTGTGCGGTGCGATCGAGGATGCGGGCGCCCGCGCGCTGCCGCTGTACGTGGCGTCCCTGCGCGCCCCGGAGCCCGAGCTGCTGGACCAACTGCGGGAGGCCGACGCCCTGGTGACGACGGTCCTCGCGGCGGGCGGCACCCGCCCGGCGGAGGCGTCCGCCGGCGGCGACGACGAGTCGTGGGACGCGGGCGCGCTCGCCGCCCTCGACGTACCGATCCTCCAGGCGCTGTGCCTGACCGGGTCGCGCTCGGCGTGGGAGGAGAGCGACGAGGGCCTCTCGCCGCTCGACGCGGCCAGCCAGGTCGCCGTCCCCGAGTTCGACGGCCGGCTGATCACCGTCCCGTTCTCCTTCAAGGAGATCGACCAGGACGGCCTGCCCTCCTACGTGGCCGACGCCGAGCGCGCCGCCCGCGTCGCCGGGATCGCCGTCCGCCACGCCCGGCTGCGCCACATCCCGAACGCCGAGAAGCGCCTCGCACTGGTGCTGTCCGCGTACCCGACGAAGCACTCCCGCATCGGCAACGCGGTCGGCCTGGACACCCCCGCCTCCGCCGTGTCACTGCTGCGCCGGCTGCGCGGCGAGGGATACGACTTCGGCGACGAGGCGGTCCCCGGCCTCGAGTCCGGCGACGGCGACGAACTCATCCACGCCCTGATCGAGGCCGGCGGCCACGACCAGGAGTGGCTGACGGAGGAGCAGCTGGCCCGCAATCCGGTGCGCATCCCGGCCGCCGACTACAAGCGCTGGTACGCGACGCTGCCCGCCGAGCTGCGCGAGTCCGTCGAGGAGCACTGGGGCCCGGCCCCCGGCGAGATGTTCCTGGACCGTTCGCGCAACCCCGAGGGCGACATCGTGCTCACCGCCCTGCGCCGCGGGAACCTGCTGATCCTCATCCAGCCGCCGCGCGGGTTCGGCGAGAACCCGATCGCGATCTACCACGACCCCGATCTGCCGCCGTCGCACCACTACCTGGCCGCCTACCGCTGGATCGCCGCCGCCGCGGCCGACGGGGGCTTCGGCGCGGACGCGATGATCCACCTCGGCAAGCACGGCAACCTCGAGTGGCTGCCGGGCAAGAACGCGGGCCTGTCCGCGGCCTGCGGCCCCGACGCCGCGCTCGGCGACCTGCCGCTGGTCTACCCGTTCCTCGTCAACGACCCCGGCGAGGGCACCCAGGCCAAGCGCCGCGTCCACGCGACGCTCGTGGACCACCTGGTGCCGCCGATGGCACGCGCCGAGTCGTACGGCGACATCGCGCGCCTGGAACAGCTGCTGGACGAGTACGCGCAGATCTCGTCCATGGACCCGTCCAAGCTGCCCGCGATCCGCGCCCAGATCTGGACCCTGATCCAGGCCGCGAAGCTCGACCACGACCTGGGTCTGGAGGACCGGCCCGACGACGACGGGTTCGACGACTTCCTGCTGCACGTCGACGGCTGGCTGTGCGAGATCAAGGACGCGCAGATCCGAGACGGCCTGCATGTGCTGGGCGGCGCCCCGACCGGCCCCGAGCGCGTCAACCTGGTGCTGTCCATCCTGCGTGCCCGCCAGATCTGGGGCGGCACTCAGGCCCTGATCGGCCTGCGCGAGGCGCTCGGCCTCGACGAGTCCGCGGCGACCCGTACGACCGCCGACGAGGCGGAGGCCACGGCCCGCGAACTGGTCGAGGCGATGGAGGCGGCGGGCTGGGACCCGGACGCGGTGCCCGACTCGCACGGCCCCGACGTCACGGCGATCCTGCGGTTCGCCGCGCTGGAGGTCGTGCCGCGTCTCGCCGGCACCACCGACGAGATCGACCACGCGGTGCACGCCCTGAACGGCGGTTTCGTCCCCGCCGGGCCCTCCGGCTCACCGCTGCGCGGCCTGGTCAACGTCCTCCCGACGGGCCGCAACTTCTACTCCGTCGACCCGAAGGCCGTGCCCTCGCGCCTCGCCTGGGAGACGGGCCAGGCCCTCGCCGACTCCCTCCTCGAGCGCTACCGCACCGACAACGGCGAGTGGCCCCCGTCGGTGGGCCTGTCCCTGTGGGGCACCAGCGCCATGCGCACGGCGGGCGACGACGTCGCGGAGGCGCTGGCCCTGCTGGGCGTCCGCCCCGTCTGGGACGACGCCTCGCGCCGTGTGACGGGCCTGGAGCCCGTACCGCTCGCGGAGCTGGGCCGCCCCCGCATCGACGTCACCCTGCGCATCTCGGGCTTCTTCCGTGACGCGTTCCCGCACACCATCGGCCTCCTCGACGACGCCGTCCGCCTGGCCGCCTCCCTCGACGAGCCGGCCGAGTCGAACTTCGTCCGCGCCCACGCCCAGGCCGACCTCGCGGAACACGGCGACGAGCGCCGGGCCACGACCCGTATCTTCGGCTCCCGCCCCGGCACGTACGGCGCGGGCCTGCTCCAGCTGATCGACAGCCGCGACTGGCGCACCGACGCGGACCTGGCCGAGGTCTACTCGGTGTGGGGCGGCTACGCGTACGGCCGCGGGCTGGAGGGCCGCCCGGCACGCGCGGAGATGGAGACGGCCTACCGCCGCATCACCGTCGCCGCGAAGAACACGGACACCCGCGAGCACGACATCGCCGACTCCGACGACTACTTCCAGTACCACGGCGGCATGGTCGCCACCGTCCGCGCCCTGCGCGGCACGGCCCCCGAGGCGTACATCGGCGACTCCACCCGCCCCGAGACGGTCCGCACCCGCACCCTCGTGGAGGAGACCTCACGGGTCTTCCGCGCCCGCGTGGTCAACCCGCGCTGGATCGAGGCGATGCGCCGCCACGGCTACAAGGGCGCCTTCGAGCTGGCGGCAACCGTCGACTACCTCTTCGGGTACGACGCGACGACGGGCGTCGTCGCGGACTGGATGTACGACAAGCTCACCGAGACGTACGTCCTCGACCCGGAGAACCGCGCCTTCCTCCAGCAGGCCAACCCGTGGGCACTGCACGGCATCGCGGAACGGCTGCTTGAGGCCGAGTCCCGCGGCATGTGGGCGAAGCCGGACCCGGCGGTGCTGGAGCAGCTGCGCCAGGTCTTCCTCGAGACCGAGGGCGACCTGGAGGACGACGAGTCGTAGCCCCCGGGGCGGGCGGGCCGCGTCAGCGGGCGGCGGCAGTGCGGGCCGGCCGCTGCGCGGCCCAGATCATGCCGGGAGCCACCAGCAGGACGGCGAGGCCCGCGAACCGCACGTAGGCCTGCGCCTGCTCCCCGGACACCAGGAGCACGGCTGCCACCTGCATCGCCAGGCCCGTGGCGACGAGCAGCTGCGCGTAGCCGAACAGCTTCGACCGCACGATGTGCCTGCGCTGCGACGGCAGCACCCACCCGGTGCGTACGGCGACGACCCCGAGCACCGCCACGGCGACGGCGAGCCCACCGAGCGGGACCCCCACGTACACGTTCATCGGAACCCGTCCCTGCTTGCCGGCCGGCCCGCTGCGGACCGAAGTCAGCAGATCATGCCACAGCGCCCCTACGGCTCGGTCAGCGTCAGTGTCCAATCGCCTTCCGAGGTCACGTTGACGTAGTAGGGGCCCTGGCTCGTCATCCTGGCGACGGTCGAGCCCTCGAAGTTCCCGATCTCGTTGTAGACCAGGTCCTGGGCCCTGCCCTTGGCGTCGATGACCGTGACGACGAAGTTGCCGGACCCGGTGTTGGTCCCCGCCACGGTGACCACATGGTCCGCGTCGAAGGGGCCTTCGAGGCGGTCGCCGCTGCCCGACCATTCCTGCGGCAGCGCGGCCGCCGGCTGGTCCCCGGGCTGTGTGATCTCGACGGTCCAGGGAGCGTCGGCGTTCACCTGGACCACATGGTTCCCCGCCTTCGCCTCCACGCCCTTGGTGCCCTCGTACGACCCGATCCGGTTGACGACGAGGTCCTTCACCTGGCGTTCGTCGTCGAGGAGTTCGACGATGAAGTTCTCCGTGCAGGAGGGGCACTCCGACCGCATCACGGCCAGCCCCTCGGTCAGCGCGAACTCCTCGGTCACCTCCTGGCCCGTACCACTGAGCGTGATCGGCGGCGCGGTCGGCGTCGGCTGCCGGACGCCCGCCGCTGCCCCGCCGGTCTGCACGGCGGTCAGTGCCACGACCAGCAGCACCACCGCGGCGACGACACTCCAGACCCGCCCCTGCCTTCGCCCGCCCTGCCAGTGGTCGGCCATGCCCGACTCCCTTCCTGCCCGTCACCGGCGCGACACCCACCGGCCCCACCTCCACGATCCGCGCGGCGGCCCCCCGCGCAACTCGGGACAGCGGACCGCACACCCTGCCCTCGTGCGAGCACAACCGGTCACCGCCCTGGATGCTCCGGGCCGGTCGGACGCGTCGATGGGACGGCGAGCGGACGCCGGTCGGACGCCGGTCGGACGCGCCGATGGGACGGCGAGCGGACGCCGGTCGGGCCGGATCTCCGCGACCGTGCCACGACGGGCCGCGCCCGTCGCTGTCCGCACGGTCGTTTCGCGGTTCGCGGCACGGGCACCCGTCGCGCGACGGCCGAGCCACGGCACGCCGCGCGGAAGCCGCACCGGCCCGGCGAAGGGGAGACGAGCAGGAGAACACGATGGCCATCACCACGACCGTGAAGGACATGCTGAACACGTACCCCGCCGACCTCGGCGGCGTCGACCGGCAGGCCCTGACCCGGTGCATCGAGGCGTGCGTCGCCTGTGCCCAGACATGCACCGCCTGCGCGGACGCCTGTCTGTCGGAGGGCATGGTGGGCGACCTGACGAAATGCATCCGCACCGACATGGACTGCGCCGACATCTGCACCGCCACCGCGGCCGTGCTCTCACGCCACACCGGGTACGACGCGAACATCACCCGCGCGATCGTGCGGGCCTGCGCCACCGCCTGCGCCGCGTGCGCGGACGAGTGCGAGAGCCACGCCGACATGCACGAGCACTGCCGGATCTGCGCCGAGGCGTGCCGGAACTGCGAACGGGCGTGCGACGAACTCCTCGCGTCCCTCGGGTGAGAAGGAGCGGGCGAGCGGGGCTCAGAACGGGCGGGTGGACAAACTCCCTGCCCAAGACGTGAGTTGGACCACCCTGACACGCGCCCGCGACCAACCGATTGGTCTAGGTTGGTGGTTCGGTCGAGGAATCGTTCGTGCCCAGGAGGCCTCTCGTGTCAGAACACGACCCCCAGCTCGCCGCCGCCGCAGACATACGCGCGCGTATCGACACGAGCAAGCCGCATTCCGCCCGCTTCTGGAACTACTTCGTGGGCGGCAAGGACAACTACGAGGTCGACCGGGAGACCGGCGACCACATCAAGGAGATCTTCCCGGGGCTCGTCGACGTCGCCCGCACGAGCCGCCAGTTCCTGGGCCGTGCGGTCCGGCATCTGGCGGTCGAGCAGGGTATACGCCAGTTCCTCGACATCGGCACCGGTCTGCCCACCGCGGACAACACCCACGAGGTGGCACAGCGGGTCGCCCCCGACTCACGGATCGTCTACGTCGACAGCGACCCGCTGGTGCTGGCCCACGCCCGGGCGCTGCTCACCAGCACGCCCGAAGGCCGAACCGCCTACCTGGACGCCGATCTCTACGACCCCGAGAGCATCCTGAAGGCCGCGTCGGGCACGCTGGACCTGTCCCGGCCCGTCGCACTGATGATCCTCAACACCCTCGGCCACGTCGCGGAGTACGAGCAGGCCCGGGAACTGGTGGGCAGGCTCATGGCTGGCCTGCCGTCCGGCAGTTACCTGGTGATCAGCGACAGCACCGCCACCAGCGAGGGCATGATCGCCGCATCCGCCGCGTACAACGCCAGTGGCGCGGTCCCCTACTACGTACGCAGCGTGGAGGAGATCGCCGGCTTCTTCGACGGTCTGGAACTGGCGGATCCGGGAGTCGTGCAGGTCACCGGGTGGCGTCCGGAGGCCGACGACGCGTCGGCCGGCGCCATGGCGGTCGACGCGTACGGCGCGGTGGGCCGCAAGGCGTAGCCGTCGTGACGGCGCCGCTCCCCGCCCGGGCCGGCGGGGAGCGGCGCCGTTTCCCGTGCAGCCGTCGTTTCCCGTGCAGCCGTCAGGACGGGCAACGGAACAGGGCAGTCCAGAGGAAGAGTTCGCCGAAATACGGGGACTCGGCGGGCTCGTCGTTCATGCGGCGCAGTTCGGTCTCCTCCAGGTCGGAGAAGATCCAGCGAAGGGACTCGGGCGTGTAGGCGAGTCCGCCGTGCAGGCCGGCCTGCCCGTAGAAGTCGGCGTCGGGAAGCTCCGAGCCCATCTCGCCGGAGGCGAAGCAGGTGAGGGAGAGACTGCCGCCGGGGGCGAGGACCCGGTCGAGGAGTGCGAGGTAGCTGACGCGCCGGTGGGGCGGCAGGTGGTGGAAGCAGCCCGAGTCGTGGATCAGGTCGTAGGGGCCACCGAATTCGGCGGGGTCGAGGGTGAAGGCGTCGCCGCAGTGGAAGCGGACAAAGTCGCCGGCACCGGATTCACGGGCGCGTTCCTGTGCCCATGAGATGGCCGTCGGCGACAGGTCGACGGCGTCCACCTCATACCCCAGGGACGCCAGGTACAGGGCGTTGCGGCCCGGTCCGCAGCCCAGATCGAGAGCCCGGCCGCCCTCGGGGATCAGGCCACGCTCGCGGTACGAGGCCAGGTTCTCGTCGGGCTTGGCCACGAAGAACGGAACGGGCTTGGAGCGGTCGTCGTAGAAGTCGTCCCACCAGTCGGCCGCGTCGGCCGTCCAGCGGTCGGCCTCCGGCGCGAACAGCCCGTCCATGAGCTTCAGGACATCGTCGACCGTGCGTATGTTCCGGTCCATCCGGACCCCCTTTCCCGATGGTTGAACGCTACGGCCAGAGGGCACAGAAGCCCAGCTCAGAGCCGGTTCGGGCAATCACGCGGAGGCCCTGGACGGGTGCCCTGCCCCGGCCCGGCGGCACCGCCGGGCCCCCGCCGCCGGGCCGGGCCGCGAGGCCGGGGAACGCCCGTCCGGTGCCCCTGAAGGGGCCTTGCGGGGCCGGGCCCGGCACTGTTTTCCGCCCGCTCCTCGTTCCGTCTGCCGCGACCGCCGCGCCTCCGGGCGCTGCGCGCGGACAACGCACAGCGACCCGGCGCGGACAGCGGCACGGGGTGCTGCCGGGCGCCCCGTACCCCGGCCGGCCGCTCCCCGGATGCCGCCACAGGGGTGACGCGGCAAGGTGGCCTTGGCCAGCCTTCCCGACCGGACGAGGAGCACCCATGTCCGTGATCCCCCAACGGCATGCCGCCGTCGCCGCGGCGACCGTGCTCCTCGCCCTCACCGCCGCGGGCTGTTCCGGACTCGACCGGACCGCCGTGGGGACATTCGTCTACGAGGGCGGGCACGAGCACCACACGACGGTGACGAGCCCCCGGGTCGCGGGCTGCCACCACTTCGAAGCGCCGGGCGCGGTCGGAGTCGAGAACAACACCCAGACCGACGCGGTCGTCTACCCGACGGACGACTGCTCCGGCAAGGAGTCGGTCTACGTGCCGTCCATGACGGCGGACGTCCCCGCGCCGGACGCGGGCCCCTGGCTCAGCTACAGCTTCGTCCACTGAGGCAGCCGCCGCGGAGGGCGCCACAACCCTTCTGCTCGGAGGCCCTCCGAGCAGGCCCCCTCCGAACGGAGCCCCCACCGGGGCAGGGCCGTCTGAGCGAAGCCCCACCGGGCAGGGCCCCTCTGAGCGGAGCCCCCACCGAGCGCCGTCAGAACAGGACGCGGGCCGTGACCAGGGCCGCGATCCCGTCCTCGTCGCCCTCGTACCGCAGCTCGCCGCCCGGCGGCCGTCCGGACAGATGCCGGGCGAAGGCGACCGCGTCGGCACGCACCGTGGCGACCGGTTCCCCGCTCCCCAGGCGGTGGCGTCCCCCGGCCGGACCCGACAGGTCCAGCAGGCACGGCGGGCCGGTCCAGTCGAGCGCCAGGTCCAGGACGATCTGGTTCATGATCTCCCGGTCGTGCTCGTCGAGCACCAGCTCGGCCCCCGTGGCGTCGCTGATGTCGATCCGGTGCATCCACGTGTCACGGGCGACGAGGACACTGTTCAGGTAGTCCATGGAGTCCTCCGGCAGCTCCTTCCCCTCGGGAAAGATCATGCTGAGCCGCATCCGCCGCCGCACCGGCGCGGGCATCCGCCGCAGCGACCGGGTGCCGCGCGGAGCCAGCCTCGCGAACTGGCGGACGAGTTCCGGGCCGGGCACCCCACTGCGGTCGGCGACCTGGCTCGCGTTGTGCCCGTCGAGGGCGCCGAGGCCGGGATGCGTCCGCCGGCCGTGCCGGATCCGGCTGATCATGAGCCACGGCTTGGGCAACTCCTCGTACTGCCCGACCTCGTGGGCGACCATGTCCCGTACGCTCCAGCCCGCACAGGCCGTGGGCTTCGACCACGCGTCGGGGCCCAACGAACCCAACGTCGCGAGCGAGGCGCGTATCTCCGCCTCGTTCACCTCACGGGCCCGCGCGGCGGAGGTGCGTGGGATCTCCTCCCTGGCGAAGACTGCCGGCGTGGTCATGGTGCGCCCTCCTCACGCCCGTCCGACACCCCCGTAATCAGGCTACGCCCGGCCCGATTCCCGCGCTGACGAGCCGCATCGCGGCCACCGGGTCCGGCGCTCTGGTGACCGTCCTGCCGACGACGACGTACGAGGCTCCGGCGGCGACCGCGGCCTGCGCAGTGCCCGGTCTGGCGTGCCCGGCCGGTGACTCCCCCGGGAGCGAGACCCCCGGTGTGACGATCAGGCCGTCCGGGCCCAGCAGGCTCCGCAGTGACGCGGCCTCCTGCGGCGACGCGATCACACCGTGGCAGCCGGCCAGCCGGGCGAGACCGGCCAGCCGCAGCACCTGCGCCCGGGGGTCCGCCGCGACGCCGATGTCGGCGAGATCGGATCCGGTCATGCTGGTGACCACGGTCAGCGCGAGCACCCGCAACCGGGGAAAGTCCCGGGCCGCTTCGACGGCGGCCGCCATGATGCCCGTACCGCCCATGCTGTGCACGGTCACCATGGACGCCCCAAGCGCGCCGGCGGCACGGACCGCTCCGGCGACCGAGTTCGGGATCTCGAAGAGCTTCAGGTCCAGAAACACGTCCTTGCCCTCGGCGACGAGCTTCTCGACCAGGCCGGGTCCGGCGGCGGTGAGCAGCTCGAGACCGATCTTGTAGAAGCCGCAGTCGTCACCGAGCCGGGCGACCACTTCCTCGGCCGCCCGCCGGTTGTCGAAATCCAGCGCCACGATGACACGTTCGGTCCGCTCCACGACCGCATTACCTCACGCGACCGGCAGCCCTGTCATACCCCGGGCGGAAGCCGGTACCGTGCGGTCATGACCGTTCGTACGGGATTTCCCGTTCTGTTCCTGGACATCGACGGAACGCTCCTGCCCTTCGGAGGCGGAGGAGGCGGACGGCCCCCGGCGGCCCTGAAGGGGGACGCCTGGCAGAACATGTCGAATCCGCAACTGGCCAAGCTCGACCGCGCGCACGGGCCGCGTCTGCTGGCGCTGCCCTGTGCGCTGATGTGGGCGACCGCGTGGATGGAGGACGCCAACGAGGTGGTGTCGCCGCTGCTCGGCCTGCCCGAACTGCCGGTGACCGCCCTGCCGGGCATTCAGGACCCGCCGGACACGCTCGAGGAGTACGAGGCGAGGGGGCTGCACTGGAAAACCCGCGCCCTCGTCGAAGCGGCGGCCGGACGGCCGTTCGCATGGGTCGACGACGAGATCACCGAAGCGGACCGGGCGTGGGTGGCGACGCACCATCGAGGTCAGGCACTCCTCCACCGCGTCGACTCCGCGGTCGGCCTCACAGAGACGGACTTCGCCGTGCTCGACGACTGGCTGCGCGGGACCTCTGCCGCGGCAGAAGGCCCGCGCAGCGACGATCGGCGCGTCGAGGACTCCACCGCGGCCCGCCCCGCGGCGACTGCTACCCGTGCCGGTTCACGACCGCCTTCTCGCCGCTGCCGCTCCTCCTGATCCGCCGTACCGATCCGGCCACTCCCGCCGTCACGCACGCCAGTGCCACCAGCAACGCACTGACCCACAACGGGGAGCGGTAGCCGAGGCCGGCGGCGATGGCGGCACCGCCCGCGAACGGCCCGACCGCCGCACCCACGTTGAAGGCCGAGGTCGCGAACGCCCCACCGAGGAAAGGGGCTTTCGCCGCCGCGTACAGCACCCGGGCGATCAGTGTCGATCCGACGGCGAACGACAGCGCCCCCTGGACGAACACGAACAGGAACGTCGCCGTCGTACTGCCCGCGGCGGCCGCGAAGATCACCCATCCGACGAGGAGTGCGGCGCCACCCGACAACAGGATCCGCTTCGGCCGCGTGTCGGCCATGCGCCCTCCCACGGTCACACCGACGAAGGCCCCGGTCCCGAAGAGTGCCAGCATGACCGGGACCCAACCCGTCCCGAATCCGGCGACGTCGGTGACCAGCGGAGCGAGATAGGTGAAGGTGCAGAACGTCGCCGCGTTCACCAAGGCGCCCAGGAGCAGCGTCACCAGCAGCCGGGGGTCGCGCAGAGCACCTAGTTCACGGCGGACACCGGGCCGCGACGCGTCCCCCGGTACCGCCACCGCCTGTCCGGGCCGCGGCGCGCCCCCCGGTACCGACCGGACGATCGCGAAGACGACCGGTATGCAGACGAGCGCGACTCCCCAGAAAGCCGAGCGCCAGCCCCACAGTTGCCCCAGCACCGCGCCGGCGGGAACTCCCACCACGCAGGCAACGGTGACCCCGCCGAGCAGGACGGACGTCGCCCGCCCCTTGGCCTCGGGCGCTACCAGATCGGCCGCCGTCGCCAGGCCCACGGCCAGGAACCCGGCATTGGCCAGCGCCCCGACGACCCGGGTGACCAGCAGCACACCGAAGCTCGTCGTCAGCGCGCCCACGACGTGGGCCAGTGCGAAGGCGATCAGGAAGACGAGCAGCACCCGTCGCCTCGGCCACCGGAGGCTGAGCACGGTCATCAGCGGTGCGCCGACGATCATCCCCACGGCGAACGCCGAGGTCAGCGCCCCGGCGGCGGGAACGGACACCTGGAGATCGGCAGCGATCCCCGGCACCAGACCGGACAGCATGAACTCGGACGTCCCCTGGGCGAAGACCGCCAGTCCGAGCATGTAGACAGCAATTGGCACGACAGGACTCCACAACCGCATCGCAATGGAATGACGAGAGACCGCGGCGGGCCGAGGCGCACCGGGACCGGACGTTCCGCACAGCACGTGGAAAGGCGGAATGGCGGGACGGGCCGGCCGGCGGGCGCATGCGGGAACACCGCGTGAAGGACGGCAATCCCGGTGCGGCATCGCGGACTTCACCACGGGGCGATGACAGCGACGCGGAGCCCAGGAGGAACCGGTCCGTAAGACGGCACTCCGGTGGCGGGGTACGCGGAAGGAACACGCGGCCTCAGCAGAGACGGCGCCTCAGCAACGCGACACGACGAACAGCCACCGGGAGACGGTGGCTAGCGTCTTGACGCCTCAGGGCCTGCCATGAGCCCACCGTAGTGACATCAGCCGCGCGCCGTCCACGGCATATCCCCCCGCGACGGGCCCCGATGGGACGGCGTGTCAACCACGGCCGGCCTCACGCAGCCCCGCCTCTCCCGAGAACAACCGTCCGCCGCCCACACGTTGTACGCGTCCTTCAGTCTGTCGTCACGGTCGTCCCCGTCATGGCGCCGACCGGCAGCACGCCGACAGCGAACGCGGCCCCCCTCTGCCCCGGGGGCTCAGTCCGCCCCGTACACCGATCCTTCCGAGCGATCCGAGCGCCCTCCCGGCGCGTTACGCGAGCGTCGGGCAACCCGTACGAGAATGATCACTGCATGATCTGCGCCCGCTGCGACCTGCCCATCCTTCGTGGAGAGGACTACCAAGCCGTCGACAAACAGTCCGGGTCCGGGGGCGGGGCGACACTGTGGCTGCACAGGGGGCGGTGTCCCGTACGCGGCCGACGGCAGGGCGCGGCCGATCGCCGGCGCTGATCACGGATGGCGAGTCGCCCGGGGACGATCGGGACCTGCTCGGGCGCACCTCATCAGTCCACGGCCGGTCGACCGCCCGCGGTCAGGGCTGCCGCTCCTCACGGCCCGAACGACGCCGCCTGCCGAGAGCTCGCGCCGCAACCACCGCCACCCGCGGCAACGCCGTCGCTCACATGAGGGGACGGTTGGAGGACGCGTACTCGTCCGCGATGCCGAAGGCCGCGGCACAGCGCGGGCATTCCGCTCGGCCGAAGAGATGGGCGATCCCGTCGGCGAGCAGGACTTCCCCATCGCGGACGGCAGTCTCATGCATCCAGCGGCCGACGCCGGAGATCGCCTCGGGGGACGCCGGCCTCAGGTCGCGCCGGTCCACGTCGCCCAGGTGCCAGTCCCGAATCGCCGAGTAGCGCCCGTGACCGCCGATGGCGATCGTGACCTCCACGGCGCACTGAGGACAGTCGACCTGGTAGAAGTCGTCGGAGAAGTCCCCGAGGACCGCACTCCAGTGATACTACTCCGCGACCGCGAGCAAGTAACGGAACGTCGCCAGGTAGTCGTCCGGCCGCGTCCGCAGGTACCGGTCCAGCAGGTCACGGAGTTCCGCGACGGCATCGGCACAGCCTGCCGGCAGGTCGTCGCAGCCGTGGCCCCCTGCCGCGCGTCGCACAATCGCCCCGGCCAGGTCACGCGCCCGCGCGCTCCGTGACGCGAGACGCACCAGACGCGGCAGTGCGGCAAAACTGGCGGGGAACACCAAGTCGTCCTCGAGGACAAGCCGGTGGCCCAGCTCGTCCCACGTCTCCGCGTCGTCCGCGCGCTCGACCCGGGCCAGAAGCTCCGGGACACGATCGACGTCCCCCTGACAGTCGTACATCTGCGTCCGGTTGACCACCTGGGCATTCAACCCCCTTGAGACTGCGGGGGACGACTCCGCGCCCGTGCAAGCCCACCGGGGCGACGGACCGGACAGCCCGACGCTGGTGGGACGCGGACCGGTTTTCGAACCGTCGGCATCAGCTCCGCAAGCCCGTCGGGGTCGCGGGAAGCGTTGTCGGTGGCACGTAATAGCGTGCCTGCAGCGTTCCGTCGATGTTCGTACGCCTTGAGGAGCCACGATGCCCGGAGAGACACCCGAGCCGGCCGCGAAGGATCTGCTCACCCTGATACCGGAGTACGCGGGCCTCGTCCGTGAAACCATCCTCCTCAACCCCGGACCGGGCGAACCTGATGTGCGGGAGAGCTCACTCGGGGGCGAGTTGCTGTGGCCCGCGGACGAACCGTGGCCGTACTGCGCGCAGGAGGACCACTGGACGTACGGGTCCGCCCCAGGCAGCGAGATCGTCCCTGGCGCGGTGCCGATGGTGCCGATCCTCCAGCTGTTCGCCCGGGACGTACCGGGGTTGGAGTTCCCGGAGGGGAAAGACCTGCTGCAGCTGACGTGGTGCGCGCTCATACACGAGCAGGATCCCGGGCCGGTGATGCCGCGGCTGTACTGGCGCAACGAGTCGGAGGTCGTGGCCGGCGGCCTGTTGTCCGAGATCCCCGGGGTGAGCGACGGGGAGTACGACGAGGACAACATGCCGGAACCGTCAACGTTGTCCCCGACGGCCGCGGAGGACTATCCGAGTCGGCATGATCTGCCCGCGGAGATGCGGGACGCCTGGGAACCTCGTCTCCGGTTGCCGGCGGGCGGCGCCCAGTGGCCACCCGACTGCAACCTCATCGGGACGAAGGTCGGCGGCTGGCCTGCCTGGACGCAGCCTGCCGACTGGCCGAACTGCGTATGCGGACAGCGCATGGAGCACCTGCTGACCATCACCGGCGACATACAGTTGGGCGACTGCGGCGGCGTCTACTTCTTCCATTGCCGCGAGTGCCCCGGCCTCCCGTGGGACTGGCGCTTCGACTGCCACTGACACTCGAGTCCGGTAGGACGGGTCCGGCAGTCCCGGAGTCGGGCCCCCGATGGCAGGGATTCAGGCTCTGTTGCCGGGGCGCCGGACTCCCCCTGGCCTGATCGCTGCCTACAACTGTTCGTCCCGCGCCAGGATCAAACTGATCGAGCCGTCTTCGAGATTGATGCCGCCGTCGAGATGCTCATGGTGTCCGTCCCGAACTTCCGGATCGGCAAGACCGAGGAGCCGCTCGGCCAGTTCGCGCAACCCGGCCGCGTTGGCGGCAACGGTGATTTCGGTATCCGAGCCGTACACCTTGATCTTGGGTTCATCCATGGCCTCACGCTACAGCGAGGGTGCCGTGAGCGGTTTTGGCCCCGAGTTCCGTGGTCCGGCTCGGCCGGCGGCCGAGCCGGAGCAGGTGAAGCAGGGAACCTCGACGTCATGGGAGCCTGCCGCTCGAACGGTCAACGAGCGGACTCGGAACCTTCTGTCAGGCGTAATCGTCAGAACGCGAACGCGTCCGTGTCCTCAGAGATCCTACGGGCGAACCCGTCCACGGCTTACGAAGGAACGTCTTGGGCAGCTTCATCGCGCAGTGCATCAACGGGAGCCTGCCGAACCGTTGCCGCTGCCAGGCACGCAAGATGCTGGTACGACGGACCGGCCGCTCAGCTAAGGCAGATGGGCCGACACGGCCGATATCACCTTGTCGCACTCACTCGGGCCTGTGATCAAGGACCCAGGTGGTCAGGGCGGATTAAGGGCGTCAAGACCGAGGCCGCGCTGAGCGTGGGAGCTTGATCGGGCACGGCCACCGACAGAGCCGCGCTTCTGTAAGCATGAGCTTCGTGGATACAAGGACTGAGCTGGAGCGGCTGGTGAGGTCGCTGGCGGACGGCAAGAGCGCCTACGGGCGAGTGGCTCCCGGAAAGGTCAGCACTGCAGACGCCCTGGCGTTCCGCAAATGACCGTGGCTGACCGCTCGATCTGGCACGTATCTGGCACGCGTGCTCAGAGATCAACCCGCACGCTCACAACGTCGTCATCAGGCTCCCCATAGCGCAGCACGACGTGCGCCGGCCGAAACGGAAGCGCACACAAGCCCGGCTCCATCACCCGGTACAAGGCATCTGCATCAGGCCCATAGGCGAAGATCACAACCTCGCCCCCACCGAACTCGTTGCCGTCAACCTCGCCAACACCAGCGGCGGCGACCGCGGCGCCCATCGACTGCTCGGCCTCGAACACCTGTGACCACTGGTCAGATTCACCAAGGCCGTCGCCGCCCAGCTGGAAGCGAGCGATCACGGCGTGCTCCGGAGGTGTCTCCGGCAAGTCGAAGAGTGCGTCCTGCATGGCAGCACCCTCCCACCGGGCACTGACAGTCGACCTCTGCGCCACCCCGGCGACGGCCGCCTTGGAGTCGTACTCTCGCCCTTCGTGCACCACGACGTAGGACCGTGCCTCCCCGAAGCCGTACTTCTTCAGGAAGGCCTCACGCCCCAACTCATCGCGCTCCACCAGGACCTTGAGCACGGACTCTCGCGTGATCGCTCCTCTTCGCATAAGAGGAGCGAAGGACTGAGCGCCGACAACACCCCTACGCCGAACGGACATACCGTGGTCGCGCATGACCTCTTCGTCCCGAAGCAACTTCGAGAGTGGCATGGCCAGGGGCTGAGCCCTCTGTGGCCTGCGGGCATGGTTCGTGAAGGTTTCGCCGGCGTTCGGCGCTGTCTATCGCGGTTGTCACGCAGTCGGGCACTCAGTGCTCATCAGCATGACCTGTCACTGCGCCCGCTCTGGCATCGTTTTTATTGAAATGCCCGCAGGGCTGCTGCTTGCCTGCTTGCATTGCGTTCATGCCAACTCCTCCGACCTCAAGTAGCGCTGAGCAAGATCTTGTCCTGTACCAGGTCGTTGCTGCCCGCCGGGGCGGATTCGATTCGATGATGTGGCAAGCGCCCGGGCTGGGGCTAGCCGCTCAGGCGTTCCTCATGACCATTGCTCTCAATCCCGGTACAGGGCAACTGGCGCAGGCTAGCTCCGGGCTGCTCTCCATGGTGGTCTCCTTCATGTCCGTGCAGCTCTTGGTGAAGCATCGTCATCACGAGCTGGCTGACAGCATCTGGCTGGAGCGATTCGAGAAGGCAAGGGGGCTACCCGAGGTCCACGCCTCCGCTTCAGAGCGCTGCCAGGTGGCCGGCTTACCGTCCAAGGGTCTGGTCAAGCTCCGATCCCATCGGGTCTGGATCGCTGGCTTGACCGTGTTCGGGCTGGTTGGTCTCGGCGCGGTAGTGGATGCCGTGCTGGGGTCGTAGGGCGCAAGGCGTTCTTCGAGCAGCACCAGGGCTGGGGCTGGTTCACAACAACGATGGCTTGAGTGGGCCGAGTAGATCCGTAGCTCCAGCGGGATCGGTGAGCGTCGATCATACCGGCCGCTTCACTGCCCCAAAGGGACGCTACCTGACGGGGGCGGTTGCTGGGGTTGCGGTACAGCGCTGCTGTACCGCACGACGCCCACCAGTCGCGGAGCGGACTGAGTTCGACGCGCCCCACGGTGAGAAGGGCCTGAAGGGCGGCCGTCTCGTTCGGGTAGTCGTTGCGCACTTCAGCGACTATGCGCACCGCACGACGGCGCAGCTCAAGCGTAACGGGAGGGTCTTGCCATGACTCCGTCCTTGCTCGCAACGGCTCGGGCGCCACCGCTGAACCATCGAGCGCACCATGGCCTGGCCCGCCAGCTGCCGCCGCCTCCACCGACGCTACGAGCGCAAGCCGAGCACTTCCTCGCCTTCACCAGCATCGCCTGCACCCTCATCAGCTATCGCCGACTCGCCAAATGAGATGACTGCAGCAGCAGTCGTGGAGTGGACTCTCGCGTGCCCGCACCGATTGAATGCCGTACATGGTGATGGTGGCGGGGGCTTGGTACTCCAACGCGATATTTTGGTCGGCGCTAGCTGTGGTGGTGGCGGTGGGCGCTGCCTGCCTTACGGCCTGGGCAACGTTGAGGGCGGCAAGCCCGAAGATCAGGTTGACGTACGATGTCCGCTCGACCGTTGACCTGTTGCCAGGGCACCTAAACCTCGCTGTGCTTCATGGCGGCGTCGCTCTTGCTACACCCCACGTCGTCGTCTTCGACCTGGCCAATCAGGGGAGGCGCGACATCGAAGACGACATGTTCCCGAACGGCGCGGCTCTCGAATTCAGCTTCGGCCGGCCGGTCGTGAGCATTCTGGGTTCCACCACAGTGCGTGGCACAGCAGCGACCCCAATCCTGGAGCTTGACATGGCAGGGCGGGCGACACTTGCCCCAACGCACATTCCGAAGGGACAAGTGGTGTCGTACACCCTTCTTTTCGACGGTCCCGTTGAAGAGCTCTCGGCAACAGGGTCACTACTCAACGGCAGCCTTCGCAAGGCGCTTGTGCTACCAGGTGAAATCGGCGCGATAATCCGAGATATTGGCGCACCAAAGGCATTTAGTTACGGGATACTTATCATGTCACTCACCGCGCTTTGGATAAGCTTCCTGATCGCGTTCTTGCTGCCTGATTCGTACATCGATTGGCTCCAAAATTGATCGACTCCAAGGGTGATAATTAATACTGATTCGCGAAGCCACCGTAGGCGCGGCGCGGGGCGCCAGGTCGATTAATTAACAGATACCTATCGATGCCCGTTCGGTAACGATGGTGAACCCGACTCCCACTTTCGCTAGTTTGCCTCCGTTAGACGGTTGACGTACTGGAGGCCGCAGCGGGACGCGGCGGGGGCGGACTGGCTCGGCAGTGACTACGTCTTCACGACCCGTACAGGCCGCGCGGTCGAGCCGATGAACCTGAGCCCCTCATTCCAGCGCATTACGGAGGTGGCCGCGCTCCCCCGGATCCGGCTGCACGACGCCCGGCACGGGTGCGCGACGCTCTTGTTCGCCGCAGGCGTGCCGGCGCGGGTCGTGATGGAGATCCTGGGGCACTCACAGATCGCCGTCACCATGAACATCTACACCCATGTCTCTGGCGAGCATCGGCGGGAGGCAATGGGCCACATGGACCGCCTCCTGAAGCGCACGAAGTGAGAGGAGCGGAGTCGCCGACCTTCCGAGGAGGGAACGGCGACTCCCCTCGACTGGTGGAGTCGAGCAACGCCGAAACCTCGTCACCGGCTACGTGATGATCTCTAGGTAATCCAGGTCTTCTTCCTCCTCATCCGGTACCAGTGCATCGAATTGTCTCACCAGTGGATAACCCACTTCCGGCTCGACTGCAGCGATATAACATGCCCAACCCAACAAACGACGACGAGTCATCCCCTCGTCAGAGCCGCCAAACTCCGCCATATAAGCGTCGTAACCGAACTTCGATATCACGTGCAAGATCCATCGCATCTTCCGCTTCACCCTGCGCGGAATTCGCGGACCGCCTGATTCTCCGACGTATAGCCCAGTAACATATTGCGGGCCACCGCGGCGCATGAAAGCGGTCTTGCGCGTATTCACCGACCAACCAGCATCGTCGAGAATGCGAGCGATATCCACTGCGTGCCGGTCAGTGACATCGCCAGAGAATGCGAGATCATCCACATAACGCGTAAACGATAGACCCTCCGACTGTGCGTATTCAGCAAGGGAGCGGTCCGTGTCCAGGAAGGCCAGGTTAGATAGGAACGGCGATGTACTAAGCCCAATTGGCAACTTGCCGCCGATAGTGACAAGATTGACAGCTATGTCCGCGGCCTTCTCTTCGTAACCCTGCTCCATCAACGAGCCCTTTACGGTTTCGGCTCTGATTGACGGAAAAAAATCCTCAAGGTCCATGCGCAACACGCATGCTTTTGCCAGGTGCTGCCTAGCATTACTGACGGTAGAACGCCCACGAACAAATCCATGAACATGATCAGGAGCCTCGTAAGAGAGCAGCCCTATAAAGCTCCGATGCAAGTTCTTATTGGCGAACTGGAAAGCCATCTTCGGCTTGAAAATTTCTCGGACTCCGCCGTGCCTCTTGCGGTGTATCCGCTGAACATAGAGGCGCCCTGCGCCTGCAGGCAGACTCGAAGATAGAAATTCCAGAGTTTCAACCGATACGCCGGCTTGCTCCGCCAGGTCATCAACCGAGTATGACATTACCCCCCCCCTACGATGGGGCGCAACGAGGTAGGGCCTCACTCCCGATGCAAGGGCTATCATCCAACGCACGCGAACTCGCGCACAAAGTTGACCGCGGCCCTACCTCGTACGTGAGGGTATCACACGTCAATGAAGGGGGTCCTTTCGACTAGAGATCCGACCACGCTCAAGCGAATAGAGCATCGAGATGGATGCCTCAATCTCACGAAATGACCTATAGGAATATTCTGACGGACTGGTGGTGCAGCCCGCTTTGAGCCACCTACTTACGGCCGCCATGACGTAGTCGATGATGGCCGTCGACATGTAATCCTGTTTGGCGACCATCGTAATATTCAGATCCGGCAGCGACGTCACTTTTCCGATCGCTTTACGGGATTGCTTAAGCACGCCATCAGGGAGTCGCCGAATAATCGACTGCATGCCCTCGCTCTGCTCTACATAGCAAAGCAATTCCGTTTCATGGCGATGCTTGATCGATAGATCACTCAACAATTTTACATACATAAGCTCAATTAGTTCAGGTTCCGTCCTTCCGGGAAAGCGCGTCCGATCGGTTGTAACCATATACGACCGAAAAAAAATGTTGCCCATCAGCTCTAGAAAGCGACCGGACACCTCTCGCGGATCGGTCGAACTGTGAAAGCCGTTCTCGCGAAAATTCTCGAAGCTACCCAAACCGAACAAACTACTCTTCGCGGATAGGCTTTTATGCAGGTCTCGAATTCTGTTCTCTACATCATCCGCATCTTCGCTTAGCTCAACTGCACCAACGATCAGCGACTGAGAGGCATTTCCGTTTCCTGACTCGTCCATAAATAGCTTCACCGTAAATAGCCTTTCGTGAGGCCTGCCGCAACGCCGTCAGTCCGTCCGCGTCGTCGCATGAGACAGGCTGGCCCTACGAAGGCACTTCGCGCTGTCACGCTACCCCCCGCGTCTAACCTGGGTGGTGCGTTGAAGAGAACTGGTGTTGGGCCGTTCTCGTGTCGAAGGCGGCACTGCCGTCAGCCTCTATCGTCAAAGGCCCCCGCAGCGATGAGCTGCGGGGGCCTTCGTACTGGTGGGCGCGGACGGTTTCGAACCGCCGACATCTGCTTTGTAAGAGCAGCGCTCTACCCCTGAGCTACGCACCCGTGGACGAGGGAACAGCCTACATGGCGTACGCAGTGCAGCTCCAAACCGCTCCGTCGGGTCCCGGACGTACTGGGGGTAGCCCCACCAGGAAGACGGTGGGCGGCCGCATCGAGTGGGGCGGGGGGCGCTCGTAGTGTGAAGGGACATCACGGAGAGCTACCTGGGGGAACGATCGTCATGACAAGCCGTACCGGACTCAGTCGTCATCACCGCGGGGCCGTGCGGGGCGGGCTCGCCGTCTGCGGGGTCGTGCTGCTCGGAGTCGGGCTCTCCGGGTGCGGGAGTGCGGATGCGAGTGAGGCGCCCCTGGAGAAGAAGTCGTTCGCGCTCAGCGGGAAGACGCTGACCATCGACTCCGACAACTCGGACATCGAGCTCGTGCCGGCCGATGTCGACGAGGTGGAGGTGACCCGGCAGGTCGACGGGTGGGTCCTCTTCGGGAGCGGGCCAGAGGCCACGTGGAAGATGGAGGACGGCAAGCTCACGCTCAAGGTGAAATGCGATGCCATCGCCAGCAACTGCGTGGCGCAGCACACCGTCAAGGTGCCGCGGGGCACCTCCGTGACCGTGGACGACGACAACGGGAGCGTGACCGCGAGTGGGTTCGACACTGCGCTGAAGCTGCGGTCTGACAACGGGAGTGTGCGGGTCACGGACTCCAGCGGGGCACTCGAGCTGGACAGTGGGAACGGCAGCGTCGTCGCGGAGCGGGTGACCGGGAAGAAGGTCGTGGCCAGGTCGGACAACGGGTCGGTGCGGCTCGAGCTGGCCGGGGTTCCCGACCGGGTCGAGACCGCGAGTGACAACGGGCGGATCGAGATCCGGCTGCCGGCTGCGGGGGCGCCGTACGCGGTGGACGCGAAGAGCGACAACGGGCGCGTGGATGTCGCCGTGCCGACCGACGCCGGCAGCGGGCACGTGGTCAAGGCTCGCAGCGACAACGGCAAAGTCGTCGTGCGCGCCGCGAACTAACCGACCCGTGTGTTCGTCCTTCCTGGTGGGAGAATTGACCGGACCGGGACCGGGCAGGGCGAACACAGCACGGGAGAGGGATGTGACGGCGAGAGACGCACGGCCGCACCACAAGGTACGAGCGATCGCCGTCAGGGGTGTCCGCAGGGGTGTGCGCGCCGACCTCAGGGACGTCGTGACGCTGATGCTCGTGCCGGTACCGGTCCTGTTCGCGGCGTTGTTGCCCGCCGCGTTCGCCGGGAGCGGAGGGACGCGGCGCTGGTTCGGCGGGCGGGGCGAGAGCCAGCGTGCCGACGCGCAGGCCGCGAAGGACGCCGCCGCGGCCGCGTTCTACGAGCTGGACACGGCGCAGCGGGATCTGCGGATCTCGATCGAGACGATCACGGCGGTGGACAGTTCGCCGGGGGCGCGCCGTGCCGTGGACGACTTCGCCGCTCTGGGGCGGCGGATCGACGAGGTGAGTCACGCCTACATCACCGCCGTCGACGCGCATGATCTGGACCGGGACGACCTGGAGTCGTCGGTTGCCGCGCAGGCGCGTACGCAGCTGACTCGGGCGAGGGACGAGCTGGTCCGGGTCAAGGGGGAGCTCGACCGGTTCGAGCAGGGGCTCGGGCCGCTGCTGGACAAGGCGGAGACGCAGCTGGCGCGGCTGGCTCCGGCAGTGGAGCGGGCGCGGCAGGCGCTCATCTCCGCGAGCAATGCTCTCGATTCGGTCCGCGGCTCCGGTCTGAGAGCGGACGATCTCGCCGCCCGGCTCGCCGCGCTGGCCCCGGAGCTGACCAGGCTCAACGAAGGCGCCGGCCGGCACGGTGTGCCGGAGACGCTTCAGCGGGCCGACCGTGTGCTGCGCGACGCCGAGGCCGTCCGCGTGGAGGCGGAGCGGCTCCCCGAGCGCGCCGCCGAGATCGACAAACGCCTGGTGTCGCTCCGTACGCGTGCCCAGGCGCTCACCACCCGCTCCGCGCAGGTGGAGCCGGTGCTCAGTGAGCTGCGGCGACGGTTCACCGCGGCCTGCTGGCAGGACCTGCAGCCCGTCCCCGAGCAGGCGGTCGTCAGTGTCCGCCGGGCCGAGGAGAAGCTCGAGGAGGCCGGCAAGGCGCGCGACGAGCAGCGCTGGCCGGACGCCACGGCCCTGCTCAGCACGGTACGGGCGCTGCTGAACGCGACGGACGAGGCGGTCTCCGCGGCCGGTGACCGGCTCCGGCGCCTGGATGCCGTCGCCAAGGACCCGCAGCAGGAGATCGAGCGGACCCGGTTCGCCATCCGCGACGCACAGCGCCTGGCGATGGCCGGGCGCAACACCCCGGACCCGCGCCACGCCCGCCCGCTGGACGACTCGGTGGCCAGGTTGGAGCGGGCCCTCGCCGGGCTCGAGGGCAGGCACCCCGACTACTGGCACTTCCTGACCGAGACCGAGGGCGTGCGGCGGACCGTGGCGCGTGTGGTCGAGCAGATTCGCGAGGAGCGGGGCACCGGCCACATCTGAGGTCGGCCGGGCAGGGCAGGTGGGCCCAGGACGTGGTCGGGCGGCGCGTGGGGCAGGGGCATGGGGCAGGGACGGGCAGGGCCCGGGGCACGCGGCGCACGGGCATGTGGCGGGTGGCGCGTCGGGCAGGGACGCAGCGCACGGGGGCCGGCGGCCGGATCCGCGCGGTTGTAGCGGTCCGCCGCCGGGCGGATCCTGGGATTCCGCGCTGTACGCGTACGTACGAAGGAGGCCGGTGATGGCCGCACACGTACTGCACTCGAGGAGAACCGCTCAGGACCGGGCCGGCGGGCGCCGCATCAAGCTGGACGAGCACCTGCCCGTCGACCATCGCCTCAGTCGCTTCTACCGGGTGGGCGCCGGGCTCATGGGTCTGGTGCTGGTCGCGTTCGGCGTCCTCGGGCTCGTCGACCGGATCGGCTTCTTCGACACCCGTGGCGACACCGTCGCCGGCCTGAACACCAACGGCGCGCTCAGCGTCCTGTCCATCGCCGTCGGCCTGCTGCTCTTCGTCGGCATGGTGATCGGCGGCAACTTCGCCTCGACGCTGAACATGATCCTCGGCATCCTGTTCATCCTCAGCGGGTTCGTGAACCTCGCCCTGCTCGACCGCAGCTTCAACCCCCTGGCGTTCCGGATCCAGAACGTGATGTTCAGCTTCGTGGTCGGCGTGATGCTGATGTTCTTCGGCATGTACGGACGGGTCAGCGCCACCCTGCCGCACGACAACCCGTACTGGCGGGCCCGCCACCCGGAGGAGGCGGAGCGCGAGCAGCGCGCGAGCCGCCGTCGTGCCGCGCTGGCCGCCCGGCAGCCGCTCGCCGCCCGGTCGGCCGCCCCCGGCCCCGGCACGGCCCCCGGCCCAGTCCCGTCAACCGGCTCCGCCCCCACCACCGTGGCCCGGTCCGCCCCGGCAGCCGGCCGTCGGCGGCTGCTCTCCCGCAAGCCGCGCTCCCGCCGCTAGCCTTACGCCCATGCCTCGTTACGAATTCCGCTGCCGGACCTGCGGCGACACCTTCGAAGTGAACCGCCCCATGGCCGAGTCCTCCGACCCCGCGAACTGCCCGGAGGGCCACGACGACACAGTGAAGCTCCTCTCCGCGGTCGCCGTCGGCGGCACGACGTCCACCGCGCCCGCCCCGAGTGGGTCGGGCGGTGGTGGTGGGGGCTGCTGCGGAGGCGGCTGCTGCGGCTGATCACCCCCCGTGCCGCGGAGGTGGGGACGGCGACGGCGTCAGGAGCCCAGGTAACGCAGCACCGCCAGGACCCGCCGTGAGTAACCGGCCGTCCCGCTCAGCTCCAGCTTGTCGAAGATCGCGTTGATGTGTTTCTCGACGGCGCTCTGCGAGACGTGCAGGCGGGCCGCGATGGCCGCGTTGGTGTGCCCCTCGGCCATCTCCGCGAGCACCTCCCGTTCCCGCGCGGTCAATCGTGACAGCGGGTCGGTACGGGTGCTGCGGGCCAGGAGCCGCCGTACGACCTCGGGGTCGAACGCGGCCTGTCCCCGCCCGACCCGCTCGAGCGCGTCGAGGAACTCGTCGACCTGCACCACACGGTCCTTGAGCAGGTAGCCCACGCCGCCCTCGTCGGCCGTCAGCAGCTCGGTCGCGTACCGCTTCTCGACGTACTGGGACAGCACCAGCACCCCCACCTCCGGCCGGTTCCGGCGGATCTCGAGGGCGGCGCGGAGCCCTTCGTCGGTGTGGGTGGGCGGCATCCGCACATCGGCGACGACGACGTCGGGCGGCGACGCGTCCACGGCCGCCAGCAGCGCGGCGGCGTCGCCGACGGCGGCGAGCACCTCGTGTCCCTCCTCGGCGAGCAGCCGCACCAGGCCCTCCCGCAGCAGGGTCGAGTCCTCGGCCAGGATCAGGCGCACGGCAGCTCCGCGATGACGCGGGTGGGTCCGCCGGCCGGGCTGTCCACCCGGAACCGGCCGTCGAGTGCGGCAACCCGGCTCGCCAGGCCGGTCAGTCCGCCGCCCGCCGGGTCCGCGCCGCCCACCCCGTCGTCCTCGACGCGCAGTGCGAGCGTCGGGCCTTCGCGGCGCAGCGTGACGGCGACACGGGTGGCGCCCGAGTGCTTCACGACATTGGTCACGGCCTCGGAGACGACGAAGTACGCGACGGTCTCCGCCTGCCGGGAGGCGAGCGCCTCCTCGGCCTCGTAGGTGAGGTGCACGGGCAGCGGGGTCCGTTCCGCGACGGTCTCCAGGGCGGCGCGCAGTCCCGCCTCGTCGAGGACGGTCGGGTAGATGCGCCAGGCGACCTCGCGCAGTTCGGCGAGGGCGCGGCGGCTCTCCTCGTGGGCCTGGAGCAGGAGTTGACCGGCGCGGTCGGGGTCTCGGCTGCGGCGGGCGCGGCCGAGGAGCATGCCTAGGGCGACCAGGCGCTGCTGGACGCCGTCGTGGAGGTCGCGTTCGATCCGGCGGCGTTCGCCGTCGACCGCGTCCATCATCCCGGCGCGGGTGGTGGCGAGCTCGGCGATCCGCTGTTCCAGTTCGTCGTGGTGGCTCGGGCCGAGGATGCGGCGGGCCAAGTGGGCTTCGAGCAGGGCGATCCCGAAGACGCTCTGGCCGGCGAGGAAGATGAGGAAGAGGCCGAGCAGGCCGGTCCCGGCGACCGCCCACGGGTACCTGATCTCGTGGACGGTCCAGCCGAACACGGCGTATCCGACGTACAGCAGGCCGACGAGTACGCAGAAGAGCACGAGCCCGCCGAGCAGTCCCAGCGGCCAGCGGGCGACGACGTACCTGGCGGCGCGCCCGGCCCCGGACGCGACGGTGGACGAGTTCACGGAGGTGGCGGCCGAGGCGTACGTGGCGGAGACATGTGCTCCGAGGAAGCGGCCCAGTCTGCGACGCTCGAGGTCGGCGAGCCGGGCGGCGAGGTGGCTGAGCGGCCGCTGGACGGCACGCCTGCCGCGCGGCCATGCGAGCACGGGCAGCAGTGCCAGCCCACCGGCCAGCGCGAAGATCATCTCCGCCGCCGCGGTGAGGGTTCCGAGCACGAGACCCGCCGCGTACCGGGCTCCCTGAGCCGCCAACCTCTTCATGATCGGTCACGCTAGCCGTCGCGGGGTGCCCGGCACACTGCGGAAAACCACAGGAAGCCGTACGGCCGCCTTCAGGGTGCCTTCAGCCGCGGTTCCCTAGCGTTCACGGCATGAGCAGCGTGAGCGGTACGAGCGGTACGAGCGGTACGAGCGGTACGAGCGGCATGCACGGCATGCACGGCATGCACGGCATGAGCGGTACGAGCGGCATGAGCGGATGAGCGGCATGAGCGGCATGAGCAGCGGCATCGAAAGCAGCGCACCGGGCTGGATCAACAGCCTCATGGACACCCTCGGCGCACCCGGCGCCGGTGTCGCCATCGCCCTGGAGAACCTGTTCCCTCCCCTGCCCAGCGAGGTGATCCTGCCGCTCGCGGGCTTCGCCGCGAGTACCGGGCGGATGGGCCTGCTCGCCGTACTGCTGTGGACGACGGCCGGTTCCGTGATCGGCGCCCTGGCGCTGTACGGCATCGGGGCCTTGCTGGGCCGCGACCGTACGGTGGCGATCGCGGCCCGGCTGCCGCTGCTGAAGGTCGCGGACATCGAGCGCACCGAGGCGTGGTTCGCCCGGCACGGTGCGAAGGCGGTGTTCTTCGGGCGGATGATCCCGGTCTTCCGGTCCCTCGTCTCCGTGCCGGCCGGCGTGGAACGGATGCCGGTGTCGTTGTTCCTGACGCTGACCACCCTCGGCAGCGCGATATGGAACGCGGTCTTCGTCCTCGCCGGTTACGCGCTGGGCGAGAGATGGGAGGACGTGACCGGTTACGTCTCCGCGTACTCGAAGGCGGTACTGGCCGCGGCGGTGCTGGGAGTCCTGGTGTTCGCGGCCGTACGGCTGCTCAGGCCAGGGGCGGGATCACGACGGAGTTGATGCCCTGCCGTTCGCGGCGGAACCGGCGGGCCTCCTGCCGCAGCAGGCGCAGGATCTCCTCACCGGCGGCCACGCCCATCTGCGGCAGCGCGACGACGTGCGGCGCGCGCCAGCCGGCCTCTGCGAGCTCGCCGTGGCCGGGCCGCCAGGCGCGGTCGGCGGCGAGCAGCAGGTCGGCGTCGAGGAGCGAGTCGCCCGCCGCCAGGGTCAGCCGGGCGCCGGTGCGGCGGGCGACCTCGCGCACGGCGGCGCTCTTGGTGAGCGGCTTGGGCACGGCGTAGATCTTGCGGCCCTGCAGGGACACGGTCCAGCCCCGGATCTCCGCCCATGCGGCGAGTTCCTTGACCCACTCGTCGGGCAGCAGCGACCGTTCGACGACGAGGTACGCGAAGAGGTCCTCCGCGACCCGCTCCTTGCGCAGCCAGGCGGGGTCGGCGGTCCTGCTCAGGTGGGCCCGGACCTCGGCGAGGGGTGCGCACTCGGCGTCGAGCCGGGCCGCGACCTGCTCGCGCCAGTCGCGGTCGCTGATGCCGTCGACGAGGATGTGCCCGCCGTTGGCGCAGATCGCGTACTTGGGGGGCAGTCCGGGCAGGCTGATGCGCTGGTACTGCTTGCGGGTGCGGGTCGTGGTCGGGACGAAGACGGTGTCCTGGGCGAGTTTGGTGAGCAGCCCGGCGGCTCGCTCCGTCATGTACGACAGGGGCTTGTGCTCGTGCACCTCGACGCAGAGCAGCCGGGGCGCGACGGCGTCGGGCATGCCGAGGCCGAGGGCCGCGTTCGAGTAGATGAGCGTACGGTCGAGGTCGCTGGCGACGAGCACCGTCACTGGGCCACCGCCTTGCCGTCGGCGCCCGTGGCGCCGCGGGTGTACTTGGGGTGGATCAGGCCGACGCAGCTGTACGGGAGTCCGTCGACTTCCTCGACCGGTACGCCTCGCTGTTCGGCCAGCAGCCGTACGTGGTCGAGGTCGGCGCCGGCGGCACGGTCGGCGAGGATCTTCCAGGGAACGCGGCGCAGCAGGACGCGGGTGGTCTCCCCGACGCCGGGCTTGACGAGGTTGACGTCGTGGATGCCGTACTCCTCGCTGATCCGCTCCACCGCGCCCCAGCCCTCCCAGGTGGGGGTGCGGTCGGCGGACAGGAGTTCCTTGACCTCGGCGTCGACGGCGGAGGTGACCTCGTCGAAGTGTGCGGCGACGGTGTCGAGGAAGTGGCCGGAGACATCGGAGCCGGCGAGTTCGCGGTAGAACTTCGCGCCGTGGAAGTCGTCCGGGCCGACCAGGTCGGCGCGCAGGACCGTACGGGATATCAGGCCGGAGACCGTGGAGTTGAGGCAGGCGGAGGGGATCAGGAAGTCCTCGCGGGTGCCGTAGGTGCGCACGCAGCCGCCCGGGTCGGCGAGGACGGCGATCTCGGGGTCGAAGCCGGGGAAGTCGCGCAGGGCTTCGGCCAGTTCGCGGGTGATGGCGCCCTTGCCGGTCCAGCCGTCGACGAAGACGACGTCGGCCGGGTCGTGGTGCTCCGCGAGCCAGCGCAGGGCGTTGGTGTCGATGCCGCGGCCGCGCACGATGGACACGGCGTAGTGCGGCAGGTCGAGGCCGTGGCGGTACCGGGCCCAGCGGCGCATCAGCACACCGACGGGGGTGCCGGCGCGGGCCAGCGAGACGAGCACGGGGCGCGGTGTCCGCTCGGCGAGGACGGTGTCGGTGACGGTTCCGACGGCGCGGGCGATACGGGCGGCGGACGCCGTCAGCGCGGTCTGGAAGAGCTGCTGGTAGTGCTCGCTCGGCTGGTACTCGACGGGCAGCGACTCCGCGTAGTGCGCGCCGCCGCTCTGGATCGCCTCCTCGCGCTCCTCCGTCGGTGCTTCGAGCTCCACGTCGGAGAGGTCCTGGAGCAGCCAGCCGACCTCCTCGGGCGCGTAGGAGGAGAAGGCGGGTCCGCGGAGCGGCTGGGGCAGCATGGAGGGCCTTTCAGGTCCTTCGGGCGTGCGTTCCTTGGTTTCCGGTACGTAGCTGGGGACGACGGCGAGCACGACCTGCGCGGTGTGGGCGGCGAGCTGGGCCAGGAGGCCGTCCGGGGCGTGCAGGTGTGCGGTGTCGGCGGTGGAGTCGACGACCACGACGACCGCGTCGAAGCCGGCGCCTGCCACGTTGTAGGCGTAGCGCTCGCCGGGGCCGTCGGCCGGGTCGTCGTGGGCCGGGAAGACGAGGCGGGTGCGTATTGCGTAGCCGGGGTCGTCGACGGCGAGGACGGGCGAGCGGGTGGTGGTCGAGTACCGCACCTCCGGCACGGCTCCGGTCCGCTCGAGGGCGAGGGCGAGGCGCAGCGGTGTGTACATCAGCTCCTCGCAGCCGAGGACCAGGACGCTGCGGGCGTCCGCGACGGCGTCGGCGATGCGGGCCGCCATGCCGGGCAGCACGGGCTCCAGAGTGACGCGGTGGGCCGGGGTGAAACCGTGCCGTCCTCCGTCGGGGACACCGGCGGGCCAGTCGAGGTGCACGCGTGTGTGGCGTGGGTCCGCGGCGGGGGGCGTGTCCTTCACGGCGGGTTCATGACGGGCGACCAGCGCCTGCCCCTTCTCCAGGACGCCGTCCGGCAGATCGACGGTGCCGCGGGCCATGGCCACCAGGTCGACACGGGCGCCGATCTCGTCGGCGAAGGTCTCCAGCCGGCCGAGGTCGGCCGCGGAGCGCATGTCGACCAGCGCCACGACCACGTACCGGTCTCGCGGGTAGCGCTCGTGCAGGTCGCGGATGGTGTTGAGGACGGTGTTGCCGGTGGAGAACTCGTCGTCGACGAGGACCAGCGGTCCCGTACCGGCCAGCAGCTCCGGGTCCTCGGGCAGCAGCAGGTGGGAGGTCGCGTGGGAGTGGGACTCCTCGAACCCGCCGGCGGAGGCCACGCCGTCGACCGGGCGGCGCGTGGAGTGCAGATAGGGCACGAGGCCGATGCCGTCGGCGACCGAGTGGCCGAGTCCGGTGGCCGTCTCGGCGTACCCGAGGACGACGGCGCGGGCGGCCTCCTCGCGGCCGAGCAGGTCCCGGACGCGCAGGCCGAGCGCGAACGCGTGCCCGTAGACCGCCCCGGGGCTCTGCGGCACATGCTTGCCCAGGACGTTCGACACCAGCAGGTGCGCCCTCTTGGGGTTGCGGCGCAGGGCCAGGCCCAGCAGCTCCTGAAGCCCCTCGTCGCCGACGAGTCCGACTCCCAGCCGCTGGGCGACCCAGCTTCCCGACCACACCACGTTCTCTTCGCTCCTCGTCGTCATCAGTCCCCGAGTCCGGCCGCGAGCAGCTCCACGAAGCCGACGTCCTCCCTGGCGACACCGAAGACCTCGGCCCGCAGGAGGGTCCGCTCGGCCCAGGCGCGGTGCGGCTTCACCTCGTTCATCTTGTTCGTGTACGCGGAGCGCAGCACCCCTCCACCGCCGCGTTCCGGCCGCAGGATGTCCTGGGCGTCGCTGAACTCCTCGTGGCTGACGACGGACAGCGCGTGCACCGGCAGTACGTGGGAGGGGTGGATGCAGGTCTTGCCCAGGAGTCCGTTGGCCCGGTCCAGTTCGATCTCGCGGAGCAGGCCGTCGAGGTCGTGCTCGATGAGCGCGGTGCGCAGTTCCTCCGCCCTGCCCTCGAGGAAGGGGCTGCGGCGCAGCTGCGGTTTGAACATGCGCTCCTGGGACCTGAAGTACTCCCACACGGGTCCGGTGATCGTGAACCCGGTGCCGTCGGAGCGGCCCAGCACGTTGACCACGTCGGCGATGACGGACGTGACGATCCGTACGTCGTAGGCGGTCATGTCGGGCGAGCGGCGCAGCCCGTACGCGGAGCAGAAGTCGGTGACGCCGAGTCGCAGTGCGAGGACCCGGTCGCGGTACTTGTCGACGGTGGCGGCGATGCCCGTGAGCGCCTCCGTCCTCGTCTCGAGATGCAGCAGTTCGGGCGACTCGAGGACGGGCATGGCGAACAGCCGCCGTCCGGCGGCGGCCTCCGCGGTCCCGAGGGCCTCCAGGAACGGTACGCCGCGTTCCTCGGTGAACTTGGGCAGTACGAATCCGGACAACAGACGCCCCGCGTGCCCCAGACGCCCCACGAGGTCGGGAATCTGCTCGGGGGTGCGGACGCGGATGAAGAGGAGGGGGACCTCCACGCCGCGCGCATCGAGGTCGGCGAACTGCCGGACGAGGTTCGCCTCCGCGTCCTCGACCTCGGCGTCGTCGATGGAATCCTCCAGGCAGAGCACCATGGAGACCACCCCGCGGGCCGCCTGCTTGAGTACGTCGTCGGCCAGCTTCGGCCGCGTGGCGGGGCTGTAGAGCGTCGCTCCCAGGGCGGCCGCCAGCGTCCGGGCCTCGGAGTCCGACGAGAACTCGCACGGCTGCTGGTGGAAGAGCCTCGCCCGGCCGGCGGGCGAGATGTGCCCGAAATGACGCATGGATGTTCCCCCGTACTGCCGGTTGGGCCCTGACAACATGTGGCCGGTAATAGTACGTAAGCACAGGTGTCCAGAGTTCCCCAAGCGTATGAAATCCAGGTGACTCGTCCGCTTCTCGCCCCTGTCGTCCGAGTGGCGGGGCGAACGGTGGCAGGGCCGCGAACCGGGCCCCGCGTTGTCCCGGGGCCCCTCGGGCAGGCAGGATGACGGGCATGACGCACGCGATGCTGAAGGGCTCGAACGTCCCTCTCGATGCCACGGCCGTACGGGCCGTGCTGCGCTGGACACCGGGCGCGGGGGTGCCGGACGTGGACGCTTCCGCCCTCCTGCTCGGCGGTGACGGCCGCGTGCGCTCCGACGAGGACTTCGTCTTCTACAACCAGCCGCGCCACCCCTCGGGGCTGGTGCGGCGGCTGCCGAAGAAGCGCGTCGCCGAGCACCTGACCGACACCGTCGAGGCCGACCTGGCGACGCTGGACCCGTCGGTCGACCAGGTGGTCATCGCCGCGTCCTCGGACGGCGGCACCTTCGAGCATGTGCGTGACCTGCGGATACTGCTCCATGACGCCGCCTCGCCGGCCGGTGGGGAGCCGCTGGCCGTCTTCGACGTGAAGCCGGAGACCGGTGAGGAGACTGCGATCATCTGCGGCGAGCTGTACCGGCGCGGTGACGGGTGGAAGTTCCGTGCGGTGGCGCAGGGCTACCCGACGGGGCTGGTCGGGCTCGCGACGGCGTTCGGGATCTCCGTGGACGAGACGGGGGCGGCGTCGGCGCCGGAGGCTCCGGAAGCCGCCGTGGCCCCGTCGGCGCCCGTGTCCCCGTCGGCGCCCGTGTCCCCCTCGGTGCCCGTGACGCCCTCCACGCCGGATGCGCGGCCCGCGCCGGCGTACGGCTACCCGCCGTCGGACGTGACGCAGCCGGCCCCGGCGCAGCACGCCCCGGCCTACGGCTACCCGCAGCCGGCCGCGGCGGCGTCGTACGCCCCTGACCCGAGCTTCCGCCTTCCCCCGATGGGCCCCCAGTTCCAGCGCTCCTGACGCGACCGCCGGACGGACGGACTCCGCCGGCCCGTGAGGGCTCCGCCCCGAACCCCGCGCCTCGAACGCCGGTGAGGCCGGGGATGCCCCCGTCGACGGACCGGCCTTGCCGGCCCGACCGGTGTACGGGACCGGATCGCGTCCTTCGCCCCGGGCAGCAGCCCGCCCCCTGTGTGGCAGCCGCCCCCGCACCCACCGGGAGCGCGGTAAAGACCCGCGCGGGCGCGCACGCCCCGGTACGGGAATCCCGGCCGAGCCCGATACGGGACCCGTCCGGACCCGGTACGGATTCGCCGGCCGGGGCCCGGCACGGAGTCCGGGCGGGGTCGGCGGGACAGCCCTCAGGCGCGCGTCTGGGACTTGTAGCCGCGGCCCCACTGGAGGCCCCAGCCGTACAGCCGGTCCAGTTCCGCCTGGAAGCCGTAGACGAACTTCACCTCGCGGCGCACCGTCAGCTCGCCCTTGCTGTTCTCCACGGAGAACACCGCGCAGGAGCGGGCCTGCGGGGCGCGCTCGTCCAGTTCGATCTCGACGCGCGGACCGTTGCTCGGGTAGAGCGTGATGTGCGCGTGCGTGCGGTCGAACGCCGGGGTCTGGTCGTAGATGTAGACGAAGAACAGCAGCCGCTTGATCGACTCGCGGTGGTCGAGGTTGACGAAGATCGTCTCGCCGGACGGTGCGCCGAAGCGGTCGTCGCCGCTGAGCTTCACGAACGGCGGGGCGTTCAGGTCGCCGAAGAAGCTCCCGAGGGGCTGCACCACGCCTTTGCTGCCGTCGGTCAGTTCGTAGAGGCAGCCGAGGTCGAGGTCGACGTTGACGACGCCCTGGGTGTGGGCCTGGACCACGTCGGGCTGGAACAGTTTCAGCGGGTTGCGCAGCAGGCGTCCGCTCTGGCGCGAGCGGCCCTCGATGTCGGAGGTCCGCATCCGCCAGGAGAGGTTGACGCGCAGATTGCCGGTCGCCGCGCCCTGCTTGGTGAGCGATACGGACGGGTTCCGTTTGGTCAGCTCGATGGAATTGGTCGCGGCACTGCCCGAGTCGAACTGCGCCGCCCTGCCTCGCCACAGGTTGTCCCAGATGGCCATGCCCCACCCCTAGTTGTCACTGGTCGCCCCGTACCCCATGCCTCATGAACAACGCGACGGGGCGGCCGGGAGCACCCGGCCGCCCCGCAGGAAGCGTTCCTCGTCGAGGGGGGTGTCACACCCCGGAGGACACCTCGGCCTTGTCCCCGGGACCGTTGCCCCCGGATTTCCCTTCCGCGGCCTCGATCGCCTTGTTACGGCGGACCGACGACCAGAAGGACGCGGCGATCAGGAAGACACCGACGAGCCCGGTGATGAACTCGTTGATCTGGTGCTGGATGGTGACGAGCAGGATGACCGCCAGCGCGCCGATCGCGTAGTGCGCGCCGTGCTCGAGGTAGACGTAGTCGTCGAGGGTGCCCTGGCGGACCAGGTAGACCGTGAGCGACCGGACGTACATGGCGCCGATGCCGAGGCCGAGCGCCATCCAGAAGATGTGGTTCGTGATGGCGAACGCGCCGATGACACCGTCGAACGAGAAGGACGCGTCCAGCACCTCGAGGTACAGGAAGAGGAAGAAGGCAGCCTTGCCGGCGAGGCCGACCGCGGAGACGGGCTTGCCCTCCTTCTTGGCCTTCTCCTCCTCCTCGTGCTCGCGCTCCTCCTCTTCCTCGAGCTTGTCCTCGAAGTAACCGGAGAGACCGCCGACGACGAGGTACGTGATGAGACCGGCGACGCCGGAGAGGAGCACCGTGGCCGACTTGTCCGCGTGGCCGGTGCTGGTGTGCGCGTTGGTGGCGAAGGTGATGGCGCTGACCAGCAGGATGATCAGGGCGATGCAGACCGACAGCATGTCGACCTTGCCGAGCTTGGCCAGCGGCCGCTCCAGCCAGGCCAGCCACTTGTGCTCGCGCTCCTCGAGAACGAAGTCGAGGAAGATCATCAGCAGGAACATGCCACCGAAGGCGGCGATCGCGGCGTGCGCGTCGGTGACCAGGGCCTCGTACTGGCCGGGCTGGTCCATGGCAAGCTGGACCGCTTCGATCGGCCCGACCTTGGCGCTGATGGCGACGATGACGACGGGGAAGACCAGCCGCATACCGAAGACCGCGATCAGAATGCCGATCGTCAGGAAGATCTTCTGCCAGAAGGCGTTCATCTTCTTGAGGATTCCGGCGTTGACAACGGCGTTGTCGAACGACAGCGAGATCTCGAGGATGGACAGGATCAGTACGATCCCGAACGCCTCCCAGCCCCACTGCCAGGCGGCGAATGCGAGGCCGAGCGCCGTGACGGCGAACGACCAGCCGAAGGTTTTCAGAACCACTGGCTACCCAATCGTGTAATTGTCCCCCGGGCGAAGCCTGGGGGAGGTTCTCCCCCGCGCCGCACGCGGCTTTACGAAACGTTGACCCCGAAGTCTAGAGCGATGCCCCTCAGCCCCGACGCGTACCCCTGCCCCACGGCGCGGAACTTCCACTCGCCGCCGTAACGGTAGAGCTCACCGAAGATCATCGCGGTCTCCGTGGAGGCGTCCTCGCTGAGGTCGTAGCGCGCGAGTTCCTGGCCGTCGGCCTGGTTGACCACGCGGATGAAGGCATTGCTGACCTGGCCGAAGGTCTGGCCGCGGTTGTCCGCCTCGTGGATCGAGACCGGAAAGACGATCTTGTCGACATGGGCCGGCACCTTGACGAGGTCCACCAGCAGGGACTCGTCGTCGCCATCACCCTCGCCGGTGAGGTTGTCGCCGGTGTGCTCCACGGAACCGTCGGGGCTCTGGAGCTGGTTGTAGAAGATGAACCACTCGTCGCCGAGCACCCGGCCGCTCTGGCAGAGCAGCGCGCTGGCGTCGAGGTCGAAGGGCGCTCCGGTGGTGGAGCGCGCGTCCCAGCCGAGCCCTACGAGCACCTGAGTGAGATTGGGTGCGGCCTTGGAGAGGGAGACATTGCCTCCCTTGGCGAGCGTGACGCCCATGTTGGTGAGTCCTCCCCTGGGTGGCTTTGCCGAGGGCCCCGCAGGAGGCCCAGGCGCGTCCGGCGCCGCACGAGGAGTGCGGCGCCGGGCGCGGAGACTGCTTGTCCGAATCGGACGGTCAGACGTTCACTCCGAAGTCCTGCGCGATGCCGCGCAGGCCCGAGGCGTAGCCCTGGCCGACGGCGCGGAACTTCCACTCCGCGCCGTTTCGGTACAGCTCGCCGAAGACCATGGCGGTCTCGGTCGAGGCGTCCTCGCTCAGGTCGTAACGGGCGAGTTCGGCGTTGTCGGCCTGGTTGACGACGCGGATGAACGCGTTGCGCACCTGACCGAAGGACTGCTGGCGGCTCTCGGCCTCGTAGATGGAGACCGGGAAGACGATCTTGTCGACGTCGGCGGGGACCGAGGCCAGGTTGACCTTGATCTGCTCGTCGTCGCCCTCGCCCTCGCCGGTGAGGTTGTCACCGGTGTGCTCGACGGAGCCGTCGGGGCTCTTGAGGTTGTTGAAGAAGACGAAGTTGCCGTCGCCGGCGACCTTGCCCTCGGCGTTGGTCAGCAGGGCGCTGGCGTCGAGGTCGAAGTCGGTACCGGTGGTGGTCCGGACGTCCCAGCCCAGACCCACGGTGACCGCGGTCAGGTTCGGCGCGGCCTTGGTCAGCGAGACGTTGCCGCCCTTGCTGAGGCTGACTCCCACGAGTCCCTCCATTGGTTTTTCAGGGGCAGCGCCCCCGTAGTACGTGGTTATTCGGATCAACGAACGGATCCTAGTGACCGGTTCCCGCTCGCCGTGTCATTTCCGGGGGACACCCGCTGAAACCCCCACGGGGGTCAGAGGGCTTCCAGCGCCTTGACGTAGTCGTTCAGGTCGCGGGCGTCGGGCAGGCCGTTGACGACCGTCCAGCGCACGATTCCCTCCTTGTCGATGATGAAGGTGCCGCGCACCGCGCAGCCCTTCTCCTCGTCGAAGACGCCATAGGCGCGGGAGGTCTCGCCGTGCGGCCAGAAGTCGGAGAGCAGCGGGTACTCGAGACCCTCCTGCTCGCCGAAGACCCGCAGGGTGGGGGCCGAGTCGTTGGAGACGGCCAGCAGCTGGGTGTCGTCGTTGACGAACTTCGGCAGCTCGTCACGCAGGGCGCAGAGCTCGCCGGTGCACACGCCGGTGAAGGCGAAGGGGTAGAAGAGCAGTACGACGTTCTTCTCGCCGCGGAAGTCCGAGAGCGCCACGGTGCGTCCGTGGTTGTCCCTGAGCTCGAACTCCGGCGCCTTGTCGCCGACCTCGATGGCCATGGAGAGCGTTTCCCTTCTTCGAGCCGTCTGTGAGTCGTCCGTGAGCCCGGCCCCTGGCCGGTCCGGTGCGGACCCAAGCCTACGCAGAAGGCCCCCGCCGGCCTGTACCGGTGGGGGCCTCGTGCCTGCTCTTCGCGGCTCGGCTCAGCGCTTCCCCGACTTGGCCCCCTTGGGGGTGACCAGCCGGCTGCCACTCCAGTCCTTGCCGGCGTTGATGCTCTTGGTCTGGGAGAGACCCGCGGTCTGGGCGGCCTCATTGATGTCGCTGGGCTCGACGTAGCCGTCACGGCCGGTCTTGGGGGTCATCAGCCAGACGACCCCGCCCTCGTCGATCAGACCGATGGCGTCCACCAGTGCGTCGGTGAGGTCCCCGTCCTCGTCGCGGAACCACAGCACCACGACGTCTGCGACGTCGTCGTAGTCCTCGTCGACGAGTTCCTGGCCGGTAGCGGCCTCGATGCCCTCACGGAGCTCCTGCTCGACGTCGTCGTCGTAGCCGATCTCCTGGACCACCTGTCCGGGCTCGAACCCCAGCCTTGCTGCCGGGTTGGTCCGCTCCTCCGCGTGGTCCGCGGTCGCGCTCACGGCTTGCCTCCTGATCGTTTTCGACAAATGCTTCGGCCACGCGCGTACGCGCGGCATTGGCCGTAGTCCACACGGGCGGGGCGGATCGCGCAAGTACCCGGCCGTCGAGACCGCCGAAACGGTGACTTTTGCGGCCGTCTCGGCGCAACTCCAGGCAAGCACCAGGTCCCCGCCACGACAGTGGCCACACCCTTCGGCCGCCTTCGCGGCATTCCTACCCTTTCACATCTCAATCGGAACCGAACGACCGAACGAAACGCATGGACGGGTTGGGCGTAAGGTTGCGATTTGGTCCGGCCCGCAGCCCGACTCCGGGCCGGATGTCGCGAAGAACAAGGGTTACCTCTCGGTAGAGATGACGTGAGCCTCCACGCGGTACACGATGGGAGGCGGTGCGACAGCTTTGCCGACCCAGTACCCCCGAACAGCGAAGGAACAGCGTGGCTTCCGGATCAGATCGCAACCCGATCATCATTGGCGGCCTTCCCAGCCAGGTCCCGGACTTCGATCCTGAAGAGACCCAGGAGTGGCTGGACTCCCTCGACGCCGCCGTCGACGAGCGCGGCCGGGAGCGGGCCCGCTACCTGATGCTCCGCCTCATCGAGCGGGCGCGCGAGAAGCGTGTCGCCGTGCCCGAGATGCGCAGCACGGACTACGTCAACACCATCGCGACCAAGGACGAGCCGTTCTTCCCCGGCAACGAGGAGATCGAGCGCAAGATCCTCAACGCGACCCGGTGGAACGCCGCGGTGATGGTCTCCCGCGCGCAGCGTCCCGGCATCGGCGTCGGCGGCCACATCGCCACCTTCGCCTCGTCCGCCTCCCTCTACGACGTGGGCTTCAACCACTTCTTCCGGGGCAAGGACGACGGCAAGGGCGGCGACCAGATCTTCTTCCAGGGGCACGCGTCCCCCGGCATCTACGCCCGCGCCTTCCTGCTCGACCGGCTCAGCGAGCACCAGCTCGACGGCTTCCGCCAGGAGAAGTCGAAGGAGCCGTACGGCCTCTCCAGCTATCCGCACCCGCGGTCGATGCCGGACTTCTGGGAGTTCCCGACCGTCTCCATGGGCCTCGGCCCCCTCGGCGCGATCTACCAGGCGCGCATGAACCGCTACATGGAGGCACGCGGCATCGCCGACACCTCCGACTCGCACGTATGGGCGTTCCTCGGTGACGGCGAGATGGACGAGCCGGAGTCGCTCGGCCAGCTGTCCATCGCCGCCCGTGAGGGCCTGGACAACCTGACGTTCGTGGTCAACTGCAACCTGCAGCGCCTCGACGGCCCGGTCCGCGGCAACGGCAAGATCATCCAGGAGCTGGAGTCGCAGTTCCGCGGCGCCGGCTGGAACGTCATCAAGCTGGTGTGGGACCGGTCCTGGGACCCGCTGCTGGCACAGGACCGCGACGGCATCCTGGTCAACAAGCTGAACACCACGCCCGACGGCCAGTTCCAGACGTACGCCACGGAGACCGGCGCCTACATCCGCGAGCACTTCTTCGGCGGGGACCAGCGGCTGCGCGGCATGGTCGAGAACATGACGGACGAGCAGATCCTCCACCTGGGCCGCGGTGGCCACGACCACCGCAAGGTGTTCGCGGCCTACACGGCGGCCAAGGCCCACAAGGGCCAGCCGACGGTGATCCTCGCGCAGACCATCAAGGGCTGGACGCTCGGGCCGAACTTCGAGGGCCGCAACGCCACGCACCAGATGAAGAAGCTGACGGTCGACGACCTCAAGCGCTTCCGCGACCGGCTGCACATCCCGATCACGGACCAGCAGCTCGAGGGCGGCGCCCCGCCGTACTACCACCCGGGACGCGACTCCGAAGAGATCCAGTACATGCACGACCACCGCAAGGCCTGCGGCGGGTACGTGCCGACCAGGGTCGTCCGGGCGAAGCCGCTGGTGCTCCCCGAGGACAAGACGTACGCGGCTGTGAAGAAGGGCTCCGGTCAGCAGTCGATCGCCACCACCATGGCGTTCGTCCGACTGCTGAAGGACCTCATGCGGGACAAGGAGATCGGCAAGCGGTTCGTGCTGATCGCACCCGATGAATACCGCACCTTCGGCATGGACTCGTTCTTCCCGAGTGCGAAGATCTACAACCCGCTGGGTCAGCAGTACGAGGCCGTGGACCGTGAGCTGCTGCTCGCGTACAAGGAGTCGCCGACCGGTCAGATGCTGCACGACGGCATCTCGGAGGCGGGCTGCACGGCCTCCCTGATCGCCGCCGGATCCGCGTACGCCACGCACGGCGAGCCGCTGATCCCGGTGTACGTCTTCTACTCGATGTTCGGCTTCCAGCGCACCGGTGACCAGTTCTGGCAGATGGCCGACCAGCTGGCGCGCGGCTTCGTGCTCGGCGCCACCGCCGGCCGCACCACCCTGACCGGTGAGGGTCTGCAGCACGCGGACGGCCACTCGCAGCTCCTCGCCTCGACCAACCCGGGCTGTGTCGCCTACGACCCGGCGTTCGGCTTCGAGATCGCGCACATCGTCCAGGACGGTCTGCGCCGGATGTACGGCCCCGAGGCCGAGGACGTCTTCTACTACCTGACGGTCTACAACGAGCCGATCCAGCACCCGGCGGAGCCCGCCGATGTGGACGCGGAGGGCATCGTCAAGGGCATCCACCGGTTCAGGCGGGGCGAGCAGGGTTCGATCCCGGCGCAGATCATGGCGTCCGGAGTGGCCGTGCCGTGGGCCGTCGAGGCTCAGCGGATCCTCGCGGAGGACTGGGACGTGCGCGCCGACGTGTGGTCGGCGACGTCGTGGAACGAGCTTCGCCGCGAGGCGATCGAGGTGGAGCGGCACAACCTGCTGCACCCCGAGGAGGAGCAGCGCGTCCCGTACGTGACGCGCAAGCTGTCCGGCTCCGAGGGCCCGTTCGTCGCGGTCTCCGACTGGATGCGCGCGGTTCCCGACCAGATCTCCCGCTGGGTGCCGGGCACCTACCAGTCGCTGGGCGCGGACGGTTTCGGCTTCGCGGACACGCGGGGCGCGGCCCGCCGCTTCTTCCACATCGACGCCCAGTCGATCGTGCTGGGGGTGCTGACCGAGCTGGCACGCGAGGGCAAGGTCGACCGCGGCCTGCTCAAGCAGGCGGTGGACCGCTACCAGCTGCTGGACGTGGCGGCGGCCGATCCGGGCGCCGCAGGCGGCGACGCGTAGGCGCGAAGGCACACGGGCGCGAAGAGGCGTCGGCGCGCGCACCAGGCGTGACGCGCGGGCGCGGGCAAGGTCGCACAGGGCGGCGGGACCGGACGGACGGGTCCCGCCGCCCCGGCGTGTCCGCCGCTCTGCCTACGATGCTCCGCATGACCGAGAAGCCCGTGGCAGCACCGACACGATGCCGCCGGAAACGGTGGGAGAGGCGCACGCAGGGGCCCCTGCTGTGGTCGGCCGTCGTGTTCGCCGTGGCCTACGCGGTGCCGGTGGTGATGCCTGAGGCGGCGACGTGGGTTCACGACCTCTGCCACGCCCTGAACTGGGCCGTGTGGGCGGTCTTCGCCGCCGACTACGTCGTGCGCATGTTGCTGGCCGAGGACCGGTGGCGGTTCGTACGGTCCCATCCGCTGGCACTGCTCGCGGTGCTGCTGCCGATGCTGCAGCCGTTGCGCCTCCTCAGGCTGGTCTCCATGCTGCTGCTCGCCGGGCAGCGGGCCCGTCTCGCCTCGCAGGTGCAGGTGACCACGTATGTGGCGGGCTCCTGCCTGGGGCTGCTGATCTTCGGTGCGCTGGCCGTGCTGGAGGTGGAGCGCGACGCGCCCGGGGCGTCGATCCGGTCCCTGGACGACGCGCTGTGGTGGGCGTTCACGACGATGACGACGGTCGGCTACGGGGACATGGCGCCGACGACCGGGCTCGGCCGGGTGCTGGCCGTGGGACTGATGCTGTCGGGCATCGCACTGCTCGGTGTGGTGACCGCCAACATCGCTGCCTGGTTCATCGCCCGCTTCGAGAAGGACGAGGACGCCGAGCGCAGGCACACCGCGGCCCTGGAGGCACTGACGGCCGAGGTCCGCGCGCTGCGGTCCGAGGTGACGCGCCTGTCCGGCGCTCCGCGGCCGGGAGACCTCGAGGCCGCTGCGGAGCCCGGAGCCGGGGCCGCGGACGCCCCCGGCCCCGGCCCCGTGCCCGCGCCTAGTTCTCCCAGACCTTGAACGCCCTCACCCGGTAGGGCGAGCTGGGCACCCAGGTGCCGCCGCCGGGATAGGTCTCGAACTCACCGGTCTCCGCGCACTCGCCCGACTGGTACGTGGTGACGGGCCGGCCGGTGCGGTTGGCGAGCGCCTGTGCCGAGGTGCCGGGCGGCAGCGGCACACAGCTCTCGATGTCGGTGCCGGCGAGTTCGTGGACGTGCCGTGCGCCGCGGAAGTCGCTGCCTGCCCACAGGCACAGTTCGCCGGCCGCGCAGGCCCCGAGGCGTGGTGGTGCGGCGGACGCCGTCTGCGGCGGCTGGAGGAGCGGCGGCAGCAGTACGGCGGCTGCCACGGCCACCGTGGCGACGGCCCCGCGCCTCCCTGGTGCCCAGGGCCTCCTGGGCGTCTCGTGCGTCTTGCGTGTCTCGGATGTCCTGCGCATGAGGAACCCCCGTGTGGTCGTGCGAATCGGTCGACCGACCCTGACCTGCGTTGTCCCGGTGACGGAAGGGGTGCCGCGGCGAATCATCCGGATAGGCGACAGCCCCGCCGGGAGGGCCCGGCGGGGCTGTCAGGGGCTGTGCGTTGACGGGTCTCGCGGGAGTCCCGGCGTCAGATGTGGGCCGCGCCCGCACCGGCCTCCGCGTTGTCCCCGCGCTTGGTGAGCACTGCCACCAGGGCCGCGACGACCGCCACGATGCCCGCGACGGTGAACGCCAGGCCCATGCCCGACAGGAACGTGTCGTGGATGACGTCACCGATCTTGGTGACGAGGTCCGGCGTCATTCCGGGTGCCTGGGCCAGCTCCGCGGGCACGGTACCGAACTCGGCCGCCTGCTCCAACCGGGGGTCCGGCGGGACCGGGATGCCCGCGTCCTGCCAGTTGCCCGCGAAGTCGGCGCTCACCTTGGCCGACATCACCGCGCCGAGGACCGCCGTGCCGAGCGCGCCGCCGACCTGCATCGCGGCCTGCTGGAGGCCGCCCGCGACACCGGAGAGCTCCAGCGGCGCGTTGCCCACGATGACCTCGGTTGCGCCGACCATGACCGGTGCGAGACCGAGGCCGAGGAGCGCGAACCAGAGGGACATCGCGAAGGTGCCGGTGCCCTCGGTGAGGGTGGTCATGCCGAACATGGCGGCCGCGGTGCAGACCATGCCGCCGACCAGCGGGACACGCGGCCCGAACCTGGTGATCAGCAGGCCCGCCAGCGGCGAGGAGACGATCATCATGCCGGTCAGCGGCAGCAGTCGCAGACCGCTGTCGACCGGGCTCATGCCCTGGACGCCCTGAAGGAAGAACGTCACGAAGAACAGGCCGCCCATGAAGGCGAAGGCCATCAGAACCATCAGCACCACACCGGCGCTGAGCGGCACGGAACGGAACATGGCGAGCGGGACGAGCGGCTCGTCGACCTTGGTCTCCCAGAAGGCGAACAGACCGAAGAGGACCACGGCGCCGACCAGCCAGCCGAGGGTGTTCGCCGAGCCCCAGCCCCACTCGCCGGCCTTGATCAGCGGCCAGATGAGGCTGAACATCGCGCCCGACAGCAGCAGAATGCCGAGGATGTCGAACGACCTCGGTGCGTTCTGCGCACGGTGGTCCTTGAGGATGACCAGACCGAGCAGCAGGGCGATCACGCCGACCGGCACGTTGATGAAGAACACCGACTGCCAGCTGACGTGCTCGACGAGCACGCCGCCCAGGATCGGGCCGCCGGCCGTGGAGGCGCCGATGACCATGCCCCAGATGCCGATCGCCATGTTCAGCTTCTCGGCGGGGAACGTGGCGCGCAGCAGGCCGAGCGCCGCCGGCATCAGCAGTGCGCCGAAGAGGCCCTGGAGCACGCGGAAGACGATGACGAAGGTGATGGACTCGGACAGGCCGATCGCGGCGGAGGCCGCGGCGAAGCCCGCGATTCCTATCAGGAAGGTCTGGCGGTGGCCGAAGCGGTCACCGAGCTTGCCCGCCGTGATCAGCGCCACGGCCAGGGCGAGCAGATAGCCGTTGGTGATCCACTGGACGTCGGCGAGCGTGGCACCGAGATCCCGCTGGATCGCGGGGTTGGCGATCGCGACGATCGTGCCGTCCAGCGCGACCATCATCACGCCGATGGCCACGGAGAACAGGGTCAGCCAGGGGTGGCCGCGAAGCCCCTTGACCGGCGCCGGTGCGGGGTCCTGAGGATCCCTCGGCGCCTTTTCGACGGTGGTCTGACTAGTCATGTGAAGAGATTAAAGTCAGCGACTGACAGTTGACAAACGAGTTCACTAGTCGGTAACTGTCGCGTGACTCACAAGCCCCCTGAACAGGGCCGAACGACGAAACGAGGACGAGCAAGTGACGACGGCCGAGCCGACCGGGCTGCGCGCCCGCAAGAAACAGCGCACCCGTGACGCCCTGGTGCGTGTCGCCCTCGAACTGTTCACGACCCAGGGGTACGAGCGGACGACGGTCGACGAGATCGCAGACGAGGTCGAGGTCTCCCAGCGCACCTTCTTCCGGTACTTCGCGTCCAAGGAGGAGGTCGCCTTCGCCGTCCAGGAGATGGTGGAGTCGCACTACGTCGCGGCACTGCGCGGCCGCCCTGCACAGGAGGGCCCGTTCGAGGCCCTGCGCAACGCCGTGTTCGCCGCCTGGGACACCATTGGAGAAGCGGTCGAGGAGATCATTCCGCTCGATCTGCACATGCGCAGCTTCCAGATGATCGAGTCGACTCCGGCGCTGCTCGCCGCACACATGCGCCGCTCCACCGTGATGGAGGAGGCCTTGGCCCGTCTCATCGCCGACCGGGAAGGGCTCGACGTGGACACCGACCCTCGGCCGAGGGTGGCGGTGGCGGCGTTCAGCGGGGTGATGCGCGTCACAGGACGGCTGTGGGGGCAGGGCGAGGACCCCACCCTGGAGGCGATCCGCTCACTCACGGAGACCTACCTCGACCACCTCGGCCCCGCACTCGCGCAGAACTGGCGTACACCACCCGCCCGCTGAGGTGGCGACACCGCGAGCAGCGACCCCCGCCGAGGAGCAACAAGGGGCGCACACAGGGGACATGTGCGGAGGGCGCGCGCGCCGGCACACGCGACGCGCACGGAACGTCACCCTCCTCCCCACGAATTCCCCTTCCGACACGTGATCTGCCTCACGCTCTCCCCGTGGGCCCGCGCCCTTCTCCTAGGGTGTCCCGAAGTGACTTCCTTCGACACCTCCTCCACCCCGACCGCGTGGCGCGCGCTGCTCGCCCTTGCGGTGGTGTTCGTGATGCTGGCGACCACCGGCTGGACCGCCGTGCGACATCAGGGCGGCCCCCGTGACGCCCTCGAGGCCGAACTGGCGGGTTGGAGCAAGGAGCGGATAGGCGCCCGCGAGCTGCCCGGCCCGAACTCACCGGCACGTCAACTCGCCGCGTTCTTCGAGTCCCTCGGCAGCACCCGTGCCGAGCAGCTCGCCGACGAGTACCCGCGCATCGTCGGGAACCTCGACGGCGCACCCGTCACCCTGCGCTACCGGGCCAACCGCAAAGCGCTGTCGACGTCTCTCACCCGGGAACGCGAGAGGGTCACCGCCCCCGGACTGACGACCGCCGGGCACCGGCAGGCGGTTCGCCGCATGCACCGGTTCGAGGCGCTGATGCGGCCCGAGCGGCAGATCCTCGCCTTCGACCCGTCCGGATCCGGGCGGGTGGCCGAAGTCTTCGGTGACCTGGACAGAGCTGAACGCGTCTCGGTGATCGTGCCGGGTGTCGACACCAACCTCCTCACCTTCCAGCGCACCGCCCGCAAGTACACCGCCCCGGTCGGCATGGCCCAGTCGCTGTACGCCGCGCAGCGGGCGGCCGCGCCCCGGCTCCGCACCGCTGTCATCGCCTGGGCCGACTACACGTCGCCCGTCGGTGTGGGCATGGAGTCGGCGATCGGCCGGCTGGCGGAGAACGGCGCCGTACGGCTGGTCGCGCTCACCGAAGCGCTGCCCGGTGACTCCCGGATCTCGCTCTTCTGCCACAGCTACGGGTCGGTGGTCTGCGGAGTCGCCGCACGGCAACTGCCCGCGCGGGTCGGCGACGTGGCCGTCGCGGGCAGCCCCGGAATGCGGGCCGAGAACGTCGCGGACCTCCGTACGAAGGCCCGCGTGTGGGCCATGCGCGACGCCGACGACTGGATCGAGGGCGTCCCGCACCTGGAGGTCGGCGGGCTCGGCCACGGCGAGGACCCGGTGCTGCCGGAGTTCGGAGCACGGCTGCTGTCGGCGGCGGGCGCCATCGGCCACACAGGCTATTTCGAGCCGGGCACCGAGAGTGTCGAGAACTTCGCCGACCTGGCCGTCGGCGCCTACGCCAATGTCAGCTGCGCAGACGACAATGACAAATGCCGCAGTGGTATTTCCGGTGCCTGAGCGGGCTGACGCGCGTAGAGCGCCGCAAAAGGCGGTGCCCGTCCAGGGGCGACGCGCGAGCGCGAGCCGCATACGATGAGGCACATGGGTGATGTGCTGGCCGGAATTCAAGCCACCTGGGAGTTCGACACCGACTCCGTGCTCATCCGCTTCGAACGGGGGATCCGCACGCCGAAGCTCCTCTCCTCGCTGCGCGAACGACGTGTTCCGCTCGAGGCGTTGGCATCGGTGACGGTCTCCCCGGGCAAGCGTGGCACGGTGGTCCTGCACGCTGCTCCCAGACCCGGCGCGGACCCGCTGATGGAGGCGGCCGCCGGGCAGCTCAAGGAAGGGTGCGATCCGTACCGGCTGGTACTGCCGGTGGAGCGGGAGACCCTCGCCGAGTACTACGCCGACGAACTGCGCGCCCGGCTCGGGCCCGACGCGGACCGGCCGGCGGAGCGCTACCTCGTCCCGGCGCCCGAGGCGCCACTCGGCTTCAAGGCGTACGACGGGAAGGCGTCCTTCGACGGGTCGAGCGTCGCGTTCCGGTGGTTCTGGACGGGGGCGTCGTCCACGAAGTGGAAAGCGGGGGACCAGAGTTTCGCCGTGTCGGAGCTGAGTGGCGTCGAATGGCGCTCGCCGGAGGTCTTCGACGGCTACCTGCGGCTGTTGCGGCGGGGGGCGGACGGTACTTCCGGCGTGTCCGGGGCTTCTGGGGTGTCTGCCGCGTCTACGGCCTCTGCGGCCTCGGCTGCGTCTGCCGCCGCGCAGGCGGATCAGGATCCGGCGGCGGTCGTCTTCGGGCTCGGGTACGGGCCGGTGCACGAGTCGCTGCCGTTCGCGGCGGCGGTCCTCGAATCGGTCCGTACACGCAACCCCTCCCCCGCCCCGGCCCTCACCGCCCCCGCGACGCGCCGCGACCCCGCGGACATCGCGGACCGGATACGTCACTTGGGAGACCTGCATCTTGCGGGGCTGGTGACGGACGAGGAGTTCACGCGCAAGAAGGCGGAGTTGCTCGCGGAGCTGTGACGGGGGGTCTTCCCCCACCCCGCCCCTTCCCACAACCGGGCTCCGCCCGGACCCGTTCACCGCGCTCCGCGCGGTGTTTCGGGGGCTCTGCCCCCGGACCCCCGCGCCTCAAACGCCGGCGAGGCTCCTTGCAGCCCTGGCGGAGCCGCACATCGGTACAGGGGGAAGGGGCGGGTGGGGGAACAGGCCCGCCCGGCGGACCCCGTCGGCACCGTCGGCACCGTCGGACCACGGTATGACGCCGGACCCCGGTCCGGAGTATGACGCCGGGCGGGCAGCGCCCGCCTACGCTGGGGCCGTCATGCCAGTGCCAGAGAGACCCCGCCCCCTCACCACCGCCGTCACCCGCGGCGCCCGGCTTCTCGCCGACGAGCTCCGGACGCCCTCCCAGTCGACCGAGCCCCTCCTCGGCAGAGCGGGGAAGCCGTGGCTGCGGCTGCTGCCGTACGTCGTGATGCTCGGAGCCGTCAGCTCCCTCCTGCCCGTCACCGTCACCGTGCTGACCCAGGACTACAAGCTGGGCGGCGCCGTCGCGGGGGCCCTCGCGACCGCGCAGACCGCGCCGTTGTTTCTCGCCGTGACGCGGCCGCTCCAGGCGTGGTGGATCATCATGGCCGCCGACGTGGCGGGAGCACTCGCGCTGATGGGCGCGGACGGCACCGTCGGCAGGACCTGGCCGTGGACTCCGATGATCGTCGTCGGCTATCTGCTGCTGATGGTCTGCATGGGACTGCGCGAACCCCGCCGCAAGCTCCTCGCCGTGTGGCTCGCCACCGGCGCCGCGGGGCTTGTGTTCGAGTTGCTCTCCCAGGACCGCAGCGACGGCGTCCATCTGCTGCTCTTCGTGCTGAGCGGCGTCGTGCTCGTCGTCACGGGCGCGCTGCGCGAACGTGGCGACGCGCAGCGCCGGCTGGTCGTGCAGGAGACCATCAGCGAGGCCGAGCGCGCTCAGCGCACGCTTCTGGAGGAACGCGCCCGTATCGCCCGTGAGCTGCACGACGTCGTGGCACACCACATGTCGGTGATCACCGTGCAGGCGGACTCCGCGCCGTACCGTATCGAGGGCCTGCCCGACGCCGTGCGCGAGGAGTTCACGTCGATCGCGGCGAGTGCGCGCGAGTCGCTGACCGAGATGCGGCGGCTGCTCGCGGTGCTGCGCAGCGAGGGCGTGGAGGGCGAGCGGGCGCCGCAGCCGGGTCTGGACCGGGTGCAGCAGTTGGTGGAGGCGACGGTACGGGCGGGGGTGCCGGCCGAGTTGTCGCTCGCCGCCGATCTCGGCCGGGTGCCGCAGACGGTGGACCTTTCCGCGTACCGGATCGTGCAGGAGGCGCTGGCGAATGTCGTACGGCACGCGCCCGGTGCGCCGACCCGGGTCTCCGTGACGTCGGACGACGGCCATCTGACCGTGCTGGTGGTCAACGGCCCCGCCGCGCAACGCACATCCCCGCTGGAGACGACGGGCACCGGGCACGGTCTGGTCGGTATGCGCGAACGCGTACGGTTGACCGGCGGCACCCTCGACACCGGTCCGCTGCCGGACGGCGGCTTCCGTGTCGCGGCCCGTCTCCCCGTCACCGCAGAGGACGCCGAGGACCCGAGTTGACCATCCGCGTGATCATCGTCGACGACCAGGCCATGGTGCGCGCGGGGTTCGCCGCCCTGCTCGCCGCGCAGAGCGACATCGACGTGGTGGGTGAGGCGCCGGACGGCCGCAGGGGCGTAGAGGTGAGCCGCACCACGCACCCCGACGTGGTGCTGATGGACGTGCGGATGCCGGAGATGGACGGTCTCGCGGCCGCACGCGAACTGCTGAGCCCTCCGGCGGGTGTCGTGCACCGGCCGAAGGTGCTGATGCTGACCACGTTCGACGTGGACGACTACGTGTACGAGGCGCTGCGCGCGGGCGCGTCCGGGTTCCTGCTCAAGGACGCCCCGCCCGCGGACCTGATCGCCGCCGTGCGGATCGTCGCCGCCGGGGAGGCGCTTCTCGCGCCGTCGGTGACCCGCCGGCTGATCGCGGACTTCGCCGCCCAGCGGCCGGCCCCTCGCCGTGACCCGGCCCTGCGGCTGGGCGGGCTCACACCGCGCGAGACCGAGGTCCTGGAACTGATCGCGCGGGGTCTGTCCAACCAGGAGATCGCCGGGCACCTGGTGCTGGCGGAACAGACCGTCAAGACGCACATCGGCCGCGTCCTGGCGAAGCTCGACCTGCGCGACCGGGCGCAGGCCGTGATCTTCGCGTACGAGTCGGGCCTGGTCCGTCCGGGCGACACCGGGGGCTGAGGCCGGCCCCTTCGGATGTCGTCCCGGTGATACCCCGGTACCACATCGCGGTTGGCTCCCCGGTGTGACGTACCGTCACCCGTCCGCTTCCTACCTTCCTCTCCGTCACAGCAACGGAGTCGGAAGAAGGAGGCGGGCCCATGCGCCGCTGCAGGAGGACCCTGGTCGCCGTCGCGTTCGCGACGACGGTGGTCGCGGGCACGGCCGGTTGGGCCTCGGGAAACAGTCAACAGCCGGTGACGGGGCCCCCTCCGGGGAGCGCGGCGTGGACGGCGGACACCTCGCTGGGACGGCCGCTGCCCGATCCCGGCAGCGCGACTCCCGCCCAGGTCGCCGCGTTCTTCGGCTCGTTGGACGTACGTGAGCGGCAGGCGCTGCTCCGCCGTCATCCGCTCGTCGTCGGCAACCTCGACGGGGTGCCGGTGGCACTGCGGTACCAGGCCAACGCCCTGTCCGTGGCGGGCACTTCGTACGCACGGCTCACAGACCGCCAGATCCTCGCCTTCGACCCGCGCGGCCGCGGGCAGGTCGTGGAGGTGTACGGGGACCTGGAACGGGCCCGGCAGGTGTCCGTCGTCGTACCGGGTTCCGACATCGACGCCACGACCTACGACCGGGCGAACGACCCGTACGGCACCCCGGCCGGCATGGCGAAGGCCCTGCGCGCGGCGGCCGGCGGCGGCACCGCCGTCATCGCGTGGACCGGCTACACCACCCCCGTCGGTGTCGGCCTCGACGCCGCGACCGGTGACCTCGCGGAGGCGGGAGCGGACCGGTTGGCCCGCTTCACGGCGGGCCTCGCCGCGACGGGCGCGCCGAAGCCCGCGCTGTTCTGCCACAGCTACGGCTCCGTCGTGTGCGGGCTCGCCGCGGGCGAGGCGGACGCCCGCGACATCGTCGTGCTCGCCTCCCCCGGTATGCGCGCGCGGAACGTGCGCGACCTGGGCAGCGACGCACGGGTGTGGGCCGCCAAGGACCCCTCCGACTGGATCTCCAAGGTGCCGTATGTGCGCTTCGCCGGGCTCGGGCACGGCAACGACCCGGCGGATCCGTCGTTCGGCGCACGCCGCGTACCGGCGGAACGCGCCCAGGGACACACCGGCTACTTCGCGCCCGGCACGGACTCGCTGCGCGCCTTCGCCGCCATCGCGGAAGGGGACGTCCGATGAGACTCTCCGAGAAGATCGAGGCACGCACCCCCGCCCACCGCGACCGGGCCGTGGACGGGCTGCGGGCGATCGCGCTGCTCGCCGTGCCCACCGGTCACTGGCTGCTCGGCGGGTTCACCCTCGACGCGGACGGAGCGCTGCGCAACGCCAGTCCGCTCGCGGCGTTCGGCTTCTTCGCCCCGGTCAGCTGGGTGCTGCAGATGCTGGGGATCTTCTTCCTCGTCGGCGGCTACGCCTCCGTGCTCTCCTACCACCGCCGCGCGGGTACGACGGGTGCGTGGCTTCGGCAGCGCGTCGCCCGGCTGGGGCGGCCCGTGCTCGGCGTGACGGCCGTGTGGGCGCTGCTGATCCCGGTCCTGTGGTGGCTCGGCGTACCCGACGACACGTTGCGCACCGGGGCGACGCTGGTGGTGCAGCCCCTGTGGTTCGTGGGCGTGTACACGCTGGTCACCGCTCTGACCCCGTACTGCGTCAGGGCCTCGCGCCGCCTGGGCGCCTGGGCGGCGGCGCCCCTGCTGGTGTCGGTCGCCGCCGTCGACCTGCTGCGGTACGGGCCTTGGGCCGACGTCGTGCCGTCGTGGGTCGGCGTCGTCAACATCCTGCCGGGGTGGCTCTTCGCCTATCAGCTCGGGGTGAGCTGGGGCGAGGGGCGGTTCGCCCGCCGGCAGGCGCGGGGGCTGCTCGTCGGCGGGGCGGCGCTGTTCGCGCTGCTGCTCCTCGTCTTCGACTACCCGGCGTCGATGGTGGGCGTCCCCGGCGCGGACCGCACCAACTCCCATCCCCCGTCGCTGCTCGTCCTCGCGCTCGCGGCGGCGCAGAGCGGGGCGGCGATCCTGCTGCGGGACCGGCTCGGACGGCTGCTGAAGCGGCGGCCCGCGGTGTGGGCACCGGTCGTCGTCGTCAACCTGTCGGCGATGACGATCCTGTGCTGGCACCAGACGGCGATGCTGACGGCCGCCGTTCCCGCGGGCTTCCTCGGGTCCGTGCCCGGTCTGACGACGGCGCCGGACTCGCTGGACTGGATCCTCTGGCGCGTGATGTGGCTGCCGGTGTTCGCGGGCCTGCTCGTGCTGATCGCTCGGTACGCGCGGCGGTTCGAGACGCCGTGGCCGCGCGGGGCGCGGGGTCTGAGGGCGGCGGCGGGAGTTCTCGCGGTGGGGTTCGCCGTGTACGCGCTGGGGACGGGCTGAGGAGCGACCGCGGCGGGCCCGCCCCGGAACTGCCGGGGCGGGCCGCCGCGGTCAGGGCGCCGCGGTCCGGCTCGCCCCGGTCAGGGCGCCGCGGTCGGGCCGCGCAGTCGAACCGCCGCGGTCGGGCCGCTACTCGCGGGCCGTCGACGTCGACGACATGTCGGGGTAGCGGTCGCCCGCGACGCTCTCCCCGATCGGTTCCAGCGCCGCCAGCTCACCGTCCGTCAGGACGACCCTCGTCGCGGCCACGTTCTCCCGCAGCCGCGCGGCCCTGCGGGTTCCCGGGATCGGGACGACCGTCAGCCCGTGCACGTCCGCCCGCTGGTGCACCCACGCGAGCGCCACCTGCGCCGCCGTCACACCGTGCGCCGCCGCGATCTTGTGGACGGGCTCCAGGAGCGCCGCGTTCGCCTGTGCGTTCTCGCCGGTGAAGCGCGGCTGGTGGCGACGGAAGTCGCCTTCCGACAGGTCCTTGCCGGCATCGGTGAACGCGCCGGTCAGAAAGCCCCGGCCGAGCGGCGAGTAGGGCACGAGTGCGACGCCCAGCTCCGCCGCCGCGCCGACCGCGCTGCGTTCCACGTCGCGGCTGAACAGTGACCACTCCGACTGAAGGGCCGCGACGGGGTGCACGGCGTGCGCCTCGCGGAGTTCCGCGCCGGTCACCTCGCTCAGCCCCAGGTGCTTGACGAGGCCCCGCTCGACGAGTTCCGCCATGGCGCCGACCGACTCGGCGAGCGGCACGGCAGGGTCGCGCCGGTGCATGTAGTAGAGGTCGATGACGTCGACGCGGAGCCGCCGCAGACTGTCCTCCACGGACCGGCGGATGTAGGCGGGGTCGTTGCGCACGCCCCGGTAGTGCGGGTCGTCGTTCCGCTCGATGGCGAACTTGGTGGCGAGTGTGATCTCGTCCCGGTGCGCGCCGACGAACGGCGCGAGGAACTCCTCGTTGGCGCCCCGTCCGTAGACGTCGGCCGTGTCGAAGAGGGTGACGCCCTCGGCGAGCGCCGCCTCGAGGGTGTCCCTCGCCGCGGCCTCGTCGGTGTCCCCGTAGAACTCGCTCATGCCCATGCAGCCGAGGCCCTGGACTCCGACGAGCGGTCCATCGGTGCCCAGACGCACCTGTGTGATCCGGCTGTTGCTCATCAGGGGTTCAGCCCCTCTCCGACGCCGTGCGGGCGTCCGCGTAGAACTCGATCTTGTGGTCCAGCACGGCCAGCGTGTCCTGGAGTTCGGCGATCCGCTCGAGAACGTCGCGCCGGGTGCGCTGCAGCAGTTCGGCGCGCGCCTCGAAGGTGGCATCGCCTTCGCGGACCATCTCCGCGTACGTGACCATGTCGGCGACGGGCATCCCGGTGAGCCGCAGTTTGCCGACGAAGGTGAGCCAGTCCAGGTCTCTGTTGGTGAACCGCCGCTGACCCGTGTGCGAGCGGTCGACGTGCGGCATCAGCCCGATCCGCTCGTACCAGCGCAGGGTGTGCGCGGTGAGCCCGGTGAAGGCGACGACCTCGCTGATCGTGTAGCGGTCCTGTCCCTCGGGGCGTGGGTGGGTCCGGGGGGCGGCCCGGCAGATGTCGGCCGGCGCCGCCGTGCCACGGGCCGCGCCGCGCGCACGGGCGCGTGCCGGGGCCCGGGCGGTCGGGGTGTTCTCGATGGTGCTGTCGATCACCGTCATGCCCTCAACGCTAAAACCTTGGAGTGCACTCCAAGCAAGCGAATCGGGTGGCGTTCTCCGCGCGGCCCGGATTAGCCTGCCCCACCATGAGTCGCTCCCGCCGTGCCACGCCCGCCGACGCCGAGGAAGTGGTCCGCCTGCGCAAGGTCATGCAGGACTCCTTCCTCGGCGCGAACCCCGACGTCAGCTGGCAGCCCGCCGCCGTGGCGACACTGCGTGACCGGCTCGGGGACCCCGCGAGCAGTCTCACGGTGTACGTCGTCGACCGGCCCGGCGGCGGGCTCGCGGCATGCGCGGTGGGCACCATCGAGTACCGGCTCGGCGGCCCCGGCAACCCGGAGGGCACCTGCGGCTACGTCTTCTCCGTCGCGACGGACGAGGACATGCGCCGCCGCGGGTACTCGCGCGCCTGTATGGAGGGGCTGCTCGGCTGGTTCCGTGAGCGTGGTGTCCGCAAGGTGGATCTGCGGGCGTCGCGTGACGGCGAGCCGCTGTACACCTCGCTGGGCTTCGTCCGCACGCCCGACCCGGCGATGCGGCTCAGCTTCTAGTGCGGTGACCGGCACCGGAGGTACGGACCGAGAAGGAGGCCGCGTGGCCGGAGAGAGAGATCTGGACAAGCTGCTCGCGACGATGAGGCCGCGGCTCAATGAGGGCGAGTACGTGTACGCGGTGGCCCCTGACGGTGGTGTCCCGTCCGGGATCCGTCCCGTGGCCACCGTCGCCGAGGAGGAGGGCCTGACTCTCGTCCTGCCCAGGCAGGACGCCGACCTGGCCGGGTTGGCGTACGACTACGTGGCCGGCTGGATCACCCTGCGAGTGCACTCCTCGCTGGAGGCCGTCGGCCTCACGGCAGCCGTCGCCCAGGCCCTGGCCCGGGCCGGGCTCAGCTGCAACGTGGTCGCCGGCTTCCACCACGATCATCTGTTCGTGCCCCATGCCGAGGCGCCCCGGGCCATGGCCGTACTGCAACAGCTCACCCGCTGACAGAAGCGCACGGGTGCCGCTGCCCAAGGCCCTCTCCCGGCCGAGAGCCGCCGTGCTGAACCCGAGGACGGCCACCAGGACGCTTTCGACGGCCCCCGGACGGGCGCGTACCACCGGCGTCTACGCTCGTACGTATGCAGAGTCTGCCGATGATCGAAACCTGGCCGGTGCCGACCGCGGCCGCCGCCGTCGTACGAGCGGACGGCACCGTCGCCGGTTCACACGGCCCGACGGACCACCGCTTCCCCCTCGCCTCCGTCACCAAGCCGCTCACGGCCTACGCGGCCCTCGTCGCGTACGAGGAAGGTGCGATCGAGCTGGACGAACCGGCCGGACCGGAGGGTTCCACCGTCCGGCACCTGCTCGCCCACACCTCCGGTCTGGCCTTCGACGAGCACCGCGCCATGGCCGCCCCCGGCACCCGCCGGCTGTACTCGAACGCGGGCTTCGAGGTGCTCGGCGACCACATCGCCAAGGCGACCGACATCCCGTTCGCCGAGTACCTGCACCAGGCCGTTCTGGAGCCGCTGGGCATGACGGCGACCACGCTCGACGGCTCGCCCGCCAAGGACGGTGTCTCGACGGTGGCCGACCTGGTCCGCTTCGCGGCCGAGGTGCAGGCACCGCGGCTGCTGGACGCGCGCACCGTCCTCGAGGCCATGTCGGTCGTGCACCCGGGCATGTCCGGGATACTGCCGGGCTACGGCAACCAGAAGCCCAACGACTGGGGTCTCGGCTTCGAGATCCGCAACTCCAAGTCGCCGCACTGGACCGGAGCTTCGTCCTCGCCCCGCACCTTCGGCCACTTCGGCCAGTCCGGCACCTTCCTGTGGATCGACCCGGACGCGCGTGCCGCGTGCGTGGCGCTGACGGACCGGGCGTTCGGGCCATGGGCGATCGAGGCGTGGCCGCAGTTCACGGACGCGGTGCTGGCGGAGCTGCGGCGGGGCTGAGTGCCGCGCCCCCCAGGGGATGGAACCGCCGTACGCACCGACGCAGGCGAACGCGCGACACGCTCCTGCCGGATCCACGGCCCCGACCCGGTGCCGGATCAGCATGGAACAACGCATGAGCGTATGGGACCGCGGGACACTTCGAGGGTGACCGTGGTCCCCGGCACTCATGTCCACGTACCGGACGGGGCCGTGTCACCCCCGTCCCTCATGCGCCCCGCGCGCGGGGCGACCCGGAGGTTCGGACCATGCAGCACACCCGTGTCCGGCGCGCCCTTGTCGGCGCGCTCGCCACGCTCGTCCTCGTCCCGCTCACGGCCTGCGGCCAGGGCGCTCCCGCGTCCTCTTCACCGCCGTCCGCGACACGGTCCGCCTCCGCCGCGGCGTCCCCGTCCGCGACGACGGGGCCCGGCGGTTCCGCCGCCACGGACACGAAGCCGTTCGCCCGCGAGTTCAGGGATCTGGAGCGCAAGTACGACGCGCGGCTCGGTGTCCACGCCGTGGACACCGGCACGGGACGCGAGATTGCCTGGAACGACGGCGAGCGGTTCGCCTTCGCCTCCACGTTCAAGGCACTGGCCGCCGGTGCCGTGCTCCGCGAGTACTCCCTGAGCGGCATGAACAAGGTGATCAAGTACTCCGAGGACGATCTGGTCAGGCACTCCCCCGTCACCGAGAAGCACGTCCGGACCGGGATGACCCTGCGTCAGCTGTGCGACGCCGCTGTCCGTTACAGCGACAACACCGCGGCCAACCTGCTCTTCGACGCTCTCGGCGGGCCCAGGGGCCTGGACGCCGTCCTCGCGGAGCTGGGCGACGACGTCACCGTGATGGAACGCCGTGAGCCGGAGCTGAGCCGCTGGGCACCGGGCGAGACGAGGGACACGAGTACACCGCGGGCGCTGGCCGGGGATCTGCGCGCGTTCGTCCTGGGAGACGTCCTCGGCAAGGCCGAACGCGCCCAGCTCACCGAGTGGTTGCGCACCAACAAGACCGGTGACACGCTCATCCGGGCCGGAGTGCCCGAGGGCTGGGTGGTCGGGGACAAGACCGGCTCCGGCAGCGGCTACGGCGCGCGCAACGACATCGCCGTGGTGTGGCCCCCCGGTGCCGCGCCCATCGTCATGGCGATCATGTCCAACCGCGGCGAGAAGGACGCGGAGCACGACGACAAGCTGATCGCGGAGGCGGCGTCCGTGGTCGCCGACAGGCTGTCCTGACCGCGCCACCGGCGCGGCGTAACTTCCAGCCGCCGTGGACTCGACCGGCTCCTCCCCGGTCCGGATCGTGAAGGTCCCGTTGGAGCGCCCGGGCGGACGCCGGTCACGGGACGGCGGTCGGACGCGGTAGGCGGCCGAGGTCGACGTCGGCGTCGCAGTTCGTGGACTCCAGCGCACTGTCCGTCCCTCGCAGGTGCACCGCGCTGCGGCCATCCGCCTCCTCGGTGAACGCGATCGTGCAGACCAACTGCCGTACGGCCAGGTCGTCGAGGTCGCCGAGGGCGATCGGCAGCCTCACCTCCACGCCGCCCCGCGGGTGCGGCACGACCCGGACGAGGGCGTCCCGGGGCAGTTCCGGCAGGCCGTCGGTCAGTCCGGCCGCGCGTTCGTCCTCCGTCGGCCCGGTGAACAGGGCCACGACCGTCTTGTCCGTCTCCACACCGGGCGAGTCGGGCGCCGTCATCTCGCCCTCGAGGAGACGGATCACCGGCATCAGCTCCCCGTCCGGTGAGCGGAAGAAGAGCATCAGGCCGGTGGCCACCTGCGGGTAGACCTGGATGGTGGCGGGGCCGCCCGCTTCGATGACGTCCGTCTCCTGGAGACCGCAGCCGCCGAGCAGCAGGGTCGCGAGGAGTGCGAGTGACGTGCCGGACCGTCCTCTCATGCGGTCGCCTCCCCGGTCCGCAGGGGCAGTTCGACGGTGAAGACCGCGCCGACGCCGTCCGGGCCGTTCGCGGCGCGGACGGTGCCGCCGTGCAGTCGGACGTTCTCCAGGGTGATGGCCAGCCCCAGGCCGCTGCCGGCCGAGCGGGTACGGGCCGCGTCGGCCTTGTAGAAGCGGTCGAAGATGTGCGGGAGCACCTCGGGCCGGATGCCGGGGCCGCTGTCGGCGACCTCGGTCACCAGCAGAGCCGTGCCGTCCGGGGCGGCGGCGGTGCGCAGCCGTACGGTGACGGGCGCGCCACCGTGCCGCAGGGCGTTGCCCACCAGATTGGCCACGACGATGTCGAAACGCCGTGGGTCGAGGCGGGCCCGGATGCCGTCCGGCAGGTCGACGCCGACCCGGTCCGTCCAGCGCCGGTGCTCCAGGGTCTTGCGTATGGTCTCCGGCGCGTCGACCTCGTCGGTGTTGAGTTCGGCGGCGCGGGCGTCGAAGCGGGAGATCTCCATCAGGTCCTCCACGAGCACCGCGAGCTTGCCGGTCTCCGCGCTGATCAGCCGCACCGCACGCGCGGTGTCGGGGTCGAGGCGGTCCGCGTCCTCGTCGAGGACCTCGGTGACGGCGAGCATCCCGGCGAGCGGTGTGCGCAGTTCGTGCGAGACGTCGGACGCGAAGCGGCGGGCGCGCGCCTCCGCCTGCCGCAGTTCGTCGACGGAGCGCTCGAGTTCGCCGGCGGACTCGTTGAACGTGCGGGCGAGGTCCGCGAGTTCGTCACTGCCCCGGACCTGGATACGGGCGTCGAGGCGGCCGCTGCCCATGGAGCGGGCGGCCTTGCGCAGTTCCCGGACCGGGCGCAGGACGCTGCGTGCGGCGATCAGTGCGGGAACGAGGGCGATGGCGAGGCCGGGCAGTGCGCCGTCCCTGGCGGCGACGACCAGAGCCTCCACGTTCGCCTGCTCCTCGGCCATCGGCATCACCGCGAACAGGACGAGCCCGGTGGGCAGGACTCCGTTCACGCCGACCTTGAACACGACGGGCATGCCGATGGTCAGGTACGGCACGCCGTTCTTGACGACCCGCTCGAAGCTGCCGTGCGGATTCGCCCTGGCCGTGCGGCGCAGTCCGGGCGTGATCACGGTGGAGGTGGGGCTGTCCGCGGACGAGGCGCGGACGGACCCGTACTCGGCGTAGACGTACCAGGGGTGCGGTTTGCCGTTGCGGGCCATCTCGCGCAGTACTTCCTGCAGACCGACGGGTTCCACCGGCAGATCGGTGAAGACGCGCCTCACCTGGTCGCGGAACGAGGAGACCGCGGTGTCCTGCGCCGTCTTCAGGACCGCGTTGCGGGCCTCGCGGAAGGTGAGCGCGGCGGTCGTGCCGGCGCTGACGACGGCCACCAGCAGGAACGCGAGGACGAGCCGGGTGCGCAGGCCGAAGGGGCGGCGGCGCCGCTCACCGGCGGCCCTGCGGCGCCTCACAGTGGTCCGAAGCGGTAGCCGAAGCCCCGCAGGGTCTGTATGTAGCGCGGACTGCCCGGCGTGTCCTCGATCTTGTTGCGCAGCCGCCGCACGCAGGCGTCGACCAGCCGCGCGTCACCGTGGTAGCTGTGCTCCCACACGTGCTCCAGCAGTTGCTGGCGGCTGAAGACCTGCTCCGGCGCGGCCGTCAGATGGAGGAGCAGTTTCATCTCGGAAGGGGCGAGCGCGAGACGTTCGCCGTTCTTGGCGACGGTGAGTCCGGCGCGGTCGACGGCGAGTTCACCGTGGAACTCGACGGCCGGGCGGCCGGCGCCGGGGGTCTCGATCCGGCGCAGCACGGCACGGATCCGGGCCTCGATCACCTCGGTGCGGGCCGGTTTGACGATGTAGTCGTCGGCTCCCGCCTCGAGCCCGATGACGACGTCGAAGTCGTCGCCGCGGGCCGTGAGCATGATGATCGGCAGCTGGCTGTCCTCCCGTACCTTCCGGCAGACCTGTACGCCGTTCATGCCCGGCAGCATCAGGTCCAGCAGCACCAGGTCGGGGCGGAACTCGCCGAGCGCGGCGAGCCCGGCCTCTCCGGTGGCGGCGGTCCGCACCTCGTGGCCGCGGCGGCGCAGTCCGAGCTCGACGCCCTCCCGCACGGAGGGGTCGTCTTCGATGAGGAGCACGCGAGGCATGTGCGAAGTATCCCTGGAGATCGGAGGAGTTCGGGGCTGGGATCCAGCGGCACGGGCGAAGCCGCGCGGCGTCCCGAAGCCGGAGCCGAACGGCACCGGCGAAGTGTTGCGGAGTCCTGAACCGGGGGTCCGGCGGGCATCCCTGAAGCCGGGGTCTCAGCGACGCCCGCGGAGCCGCGCGGCGGCCCCGGACAGAAGTGCTTCCACCTCGGCGAGCCGCAGTGGCCGGGCGAGCAGCACGAGCACCGCGACGATCGCGACCGTGCCGGCGGCGGTCGCGCCGGCGGCCCCGCCGGGGGCTGCCCAGCGGGCGGCGGCGTACCCGGCGGCGGTCGCCGGTACGGCGGCGAGCAGCAGTCGCGCCTGCGACACGACGGTGGACGAGCGCGCGGCTCGGGCGGGCGCACGACGGGGCCGGGGCACGGCACCGGCGTACGGCGTGACCGGGCGGGCCGGCGCGTCCCGCGACGCGAGGCGGCGGTGGAGGACGTACGCCGTCAACGCCCAGCCCGCCCACAGGGCCAGCGAGTACGCCCCGGCGATACCGGTCACGGCCCAGCGGGCGGGGAGCAGCAGGTACGCCGTGACGGACAGGCCCGCGTTGACACCCGCGATCACCAGGTTGAGCAGGAACGGGGTGCGGGTGTCCGACAGGGCGTAGAACGTGCGGGAGAGGACGTACTGACCGCTGAAGGCGATCAGGCCGGGCGCGAACGCCATCAGCGTGCCCGCCATGACGGCGACGTGGCCCGCGTCCGTCTCGCCGTACTGGAAGACGAGCGCCATCACCGGCTGCGCGAGGGCGAACAGCGCGCACGCCGCCGGGACGACGGCGGCCGCGCTGTTGCGCAGCGCGTAGGACACGTCGCGCCGTATCCCGGCGGTGTCCTTGTCGGCGGCGGCCGCGCTCATCCGGGGCATCAGCGCCGTCACCAGCGAGACGGTGACGATGCCGTGCGGCACGGCCCACAGCAGATAGGCGTTGTTGTACGCGGAGAACCCGGCGCCTCCGTCGATGCCTTCCGCCTGCGCGTGCAGTCCCGCCGCGGTGGCGAGCCGGGTGGTCACCCAGTACGCCGCCTGGTTGGTGAGCACCAGCAGCACCAGCCAGCCGGCGTTGCGCAGCGGCCGGGTGAGACCGCTGCCGCGCCAGTCGAAGCGGGGCCGGTAGCGGAAACGGGCCGCGCGCAGGGCGGGCAGCAGGGCGAGCGCCTGCACGGCGATGCCCGCCGTGGTGCCCCAGCCGAGCAGGGCGGTCTCCTCGGCGGTGAGCGATCCGCCGTCGCCGGTGGCGAGGTACAGGCCGAAGACGGCGATGACGACGACGTTGTTGAGGACCGGCGTCCACATCATCGCCCCGAACCGGCCCCGTGCGTTCAGCACTTGGCCGAGCAGGGTGAACAGCCCGAGGAAGAGGATCTGCGGCAGGCAGTAGCGGGCGAAGGCGACCGTCATGGCGGTCTGCCCCGGCGGATAGTCGGTGTAGGCGTCGATGATCGCGGGTGCCGCCCACACCGCACCGGCGGTGAGTGCCAGCAGGGCGAGGACGCAGACGGTGAGCAGCCGGTCGGTGTACGCGGCGCCGCCGTCCTCGTGCTCCTTGGCGGCCCTGACCAGTTCGGGCACGAAGACGGCGTTGAGCGCGCCGCCGATCAGGAGCATGTAGACGATGGTGGGTACGGAGTTGCCGACGGCGTACCCGTCGGCGACCGCCCCGACGCCGATCGCGGCGGCGACGACGGCCGACCGCACGAACCCGGTCGCCCGCGACACCACGGACCCGGCGGCCATGACGGCGCCGCTGCGCAGCACGGACGGTGTACGGGGCGGCGCCGTCCCGCCGGACGGGACCTTCGTGGTGCCCGCCGCGGTCACCGGCGGGCCAGGTACGTCCGGAACGCGCGGTACAGCGCGTGGTTGGCGGTGCCGTCCAACGGTCTCTCCCATTCCCCCAGGGTCTCGACGACCTCTCCCCCGGTGCCGAGCTTCCAGCGCAGCAGCCCGAACGGGCGGTCGTCGGGGTCGAGGGTGGAGGGTACCCCGCGCATGTCGTAGACGTCGGCGCCGAGCGCCTGGGCATCGAGCATCATGCGCCACTGCAGCAGGTTCGAGGGGCGGACCTCGCGGCGGTGGTCGGCGGAGGCGCCCGTCTGGTACCAGACCCTGCGGCCGACCCGGAGCATGGTGTGCGCGGCGAGTATCTCGCCCTGGTGGCGGGCGAGATACAGCTTCATCCGGCCCGGTTCCTCCGCGTTGAGGGCCGCGTACTGGCGCTCGTAGTACTCCCGCGACCTGCCGAGCCGGAAGCCGTCCCGCTCCTCCGTGATCCGCAGCAGCCGGTAGAACTCGGGAAGGTCGGCCGCGCTGCCGACCACCACCTCCACCCCCGACTTCTTCGCCCGCCGGACGTTGCGCCGCCATTCCTGGTTGAGCCCGGACCACAGGTCGTCCTGTGTGCGTCCGACGAGCGGGACCTGGAAGACGTGGCGGGGCTGCGCGTCCCCGTCCTCCTCGCCGCCGCACCGCCGCCAGCCGCGGGCCCGCAGCCTTTCGGCGACCGCGGTGCCCAGCGGGTCCACCTCGCCGGCGAGGACGTCGGCCAGCCGTCGTCCCGGCCCGGTCGCCGACTTGAGCCGCGCCGCGCTCCAGCGGCGGTACGCGGGTGACGGCCCGATCCGTACCGCGAACGCGCCCGCCGCGCGCAGATGCCGCAGCAGCGGGTCCAGCCAGCCGTCGATGCCGGGGTCAGCCCAGTCGGCGACCGGTCCTTCCGGAAGGTAGGCGAAGTACTTGCGTGTCCGTGGGAGTTGTCGCAGGAGCACCAGTGCGACCCCGGACAGCCGTCCGGCCGCCGGCTCAGGCCCCCAGCCGACGAGCTGGGCGCGCCATCCCTCCTTGACCTCGGCCCAGGACGGGCACTGGAGGAACCCGGCGCCCAGAGCCGCACCCTCGCGGGATGCCAGGAACTCGCGGTACGTGGCGGCGGTGATGGGCGCGAGCTGTGTTTCCTGGCCGCGGTCGGCCGTCGCGAGCAGCGCTGACACGGTGTGAGCCTCTCTGTGGGGGACGCGGAGGATGCTCACAGCCGTCCGTGACCGGTCCGCGCGCCGAATGTGACCGGACGACGACCGTTTCCCTGCAGTCGCCGTCACATGGCTCCGGCAGCGCTCACCTGCGCTTTCCCGGTTCTACAGTCGCCGGTACAACCACTACTCGTGACGGGGGAATCCGTTGAGCCACATACGTGTGCGCATCGCGGCGGTCGCGGTGCTGCTCGCTCCGCTCGCCGCCTGTTCGTCCGGATCCGGTACGCCTGCCCCGGACGCCAAGGGCGGCGGGACGGCGGCCGCAGAGGACCGCCCGGCGACCGTGACCGTGACGCCTCGCGGCAAGGACGTCGAGGCCGGTGTGCCCGTCAAGGTGACGGCGGCGGGCGGCACGCTGACCTCGGTCACCGCCACCGACGCCGAGGGTCGCGCTCTCGGCGGCAAGCTGGGTGCGGGGGGCTCGAGTTGGACGTCGCAGCGCAACGCGGCCCCGGGCACCTCGTACACGGTCACGGCCGTGACGACGACGAAGGCCGGGACGAGGAGCACCACGAAGTCCGTGTTCACCACGGCCGAGGCGGACAAGGTCAACAAGGTCGACTGGCGGCCCGGGGCGAACACGGTCGTCGGCATCGCCCAGCCGATCTCACTCGTCTTCGACAACCCGGTCACGGACAAGGCCGCCGTCGAGAGGCAGTTGAAGCTCACCACCTCGAACGCCACCGAGGGATCCTGGGGCTGGGTCGAGGACTACTCCGGCCGCGACCGGGTCGACTGGCGGCCCGAGAAGTACTTCGAGCCCGGCACCAGGGTCACGCTGACCGCCGAACTGAACGGCACGGACTCCGGCGACGGCGGCTGGTTCGTCCGCGACTACTCGACCACCTTCACCATCGGCGCGAGCCAGGTAGTCAAGGTCGATCTCGACCGCAAGCAGCTCACTCTGGAGCGCGACGGCCGGGCGGTTCGTACGATTCCGGTCTCCGGCGGCACTCCCGGCGGCGACAAGCGCTCCTGGCGTGGCACGGCCGTGCTGATGGCCAAGGAGGGCACGATCAACATGAATTCCGAGACCGTCGGTCTCGGCGACGCCTACGACAAGATGGTCGACAAGTCGATGCGGCTGACCTGGTCGGGGATGTACGCGCACGCCGCGCCGTGGAACGCCAAGTGGTTCGGCAGGGCCAACAAGAGCTCCGGCTGCATAGGCATGAGCGACGCGAACGCCGCCTGGTTCTACGACCAGGTCCGCCCAGGGGACCCGTTCGAGATCAACGGCAGGGACACCAAGGGCGTCGTCGCACCCGGCAACGGCTTCGGCGCGTGGAACGTGCCGTGGGCGGACTGGCAGGCGAAGAGCGCGCTGCGCTGAGGCCGGGGCGCGGAGGGCGCGGGCGGCGCGGACCTGCGGGTGTCGCGCCGCCCGCCAGGCGCCGTGCACCTCGTGCCGGTTCCTCGGTTTCGCGGCGAAGCTGGCCACGACGGACAACTGAGGTGACCGATCGACGGCGTCTCAGAGCGGTCCGCGCGCTCCGGGGGACGCCGTCCGCCTCCCCGCGCTCTCCCCCCTCCTCCGCCGTCTCAGGCTGGTCCGAGACGCCAGCCGGCGACCACCTCGCGGGCCCGCGCCCGCAGCAGCTCGTCCTTGCGGACGACCTCGCCGTCGATGCCCGCGCGCACCACACGCAGGTCCCGCTCCGCCAAGTCGGTCAGCCTGCGCAGGTGGTCGTCGGTCGAGGCGTCCGGGCCAAGGGCCGCCAGCGCGTCGCACGCCTCCAGCGCGTCCGCCCCGCCCTCGGCGGACGTCAGGACGAGACCGGCCAGTCGGGGGCGGTCGAGAGAATCCTCCGCCGAGACGGCCACCAGGGCCAGGACAGCCGACGGCACCTTCTCGGGATCGGCCAGCAGCGCTTCGAGACGCGGCACCAGCGGTCGCCCGGCCGGACCGAGCAGGGCGGACACGCGTGCGGCGCGTATCGAGGTCCACCGGAACCACGGTTCGTCCCCCGCGCGCGCGAACACCGAGTCCAGCACCGGGACCACGACCCGGGCGTCCCGGGTGATCCGCCAGAGCGCGTCGGCTGTCGCGACGTCCGCGTCGAGCACCGGAGTGACGCACCGGGCGTCCGCATCACTGAGGGCGGCACGCAGCGCGTCGGCCAACGGCGCCGCCTCAGGGCCCAGTTCGCCGGCGACGGTGGCCGCGTGCCGCACGTCGTCCGCTCCCGAGGCGAGCGCCCGCCCGATCCGGGCCAGGAGCACGCCCGTGTCGCCCGTCAGGTCGTGATGAGCCCGAGCAGCGGCCAGCGGTCCGTCCTCGGCCGCCGGGCGCAACGCGTTCGCAGCCCGAAGCCGCTCGTCGGGCGGGCAGTCGGCGGCGACAGCCGCGACGGCGGGGCCCACCGTCAGCGGATACCGGTCGAGCACCGCGTACAGCTCGGGCAGTGCGGGCGCGGCCTTCCCTCCCCACTGCCGCAACAGGCGCGTCAGCTGCCAGGGTTCGTTGCCCGGCAGCTCTCCCTCCGCCAGCCGGGCCCGCACCGCGTCGAGCAGCTCCGGGTGGAAGGGGAAGGGCGTGTCCTCCGGCGCCCGCAACCCGGCGGCCGCGTCGAGCGCCCAGGGACGGCGCGTGAGATCACGGGCGAGCAGTGGAGCCGCCTCCTCCGGTGCCACCAGCACCAGCGCGGCGAGCGCACGGTCGGCGAGGTCGTCACCGGGGGCGCTGCTCGGATGCGCCGCCAGGGCGGTCAGAGCGGGCGCGGCCGCGACGGCCCTCGGCCCCAGCGGCGTCAGCAGGCGCAGCGCGCCGACCGCCGTCCCGGCGGATCCCAGCAGCGCGAGCACGGCGGGAAGCAGCCGGTCAGCGGCGCTTCGGGAGAGCGTCACGGCACTTTCGGCCGCCCACACCGCCTCCGACTGCACCTCGGTCCGCCCGTCCCGCAGAGCAGCGTCCAGCAGGTCGATCGCAGCGGTGGTGTCCGCCTCCGTGGCCCGGCGCAGCAGCGCCTCCACGACGAAGTGCAGCGGTTCGGCGCGGTCCGTGTCCAACCGTTCCGCGCCCAACGAGCTCGCGGGCAGCAGGGACAGCACCCCGTCATGGTGCTCCGGCCCCCACGCCACGCCCGCGTCCAGGCAGACGAGGACAGCGGTGAGCCGCAGCGGCGCCGGATGCTCCGCGTCCAGGTGCTCGCGGGCCAGGGCGGTGGCCGCCTTGACGTCGAGGCGGGCGATCGCGTCGAGCAGCTCCGCCCGTACGAGCGGCTCCCGCTCCGTGTCCCAGCGCCCGCGGACCTCCGGCAGCGCGATCGCTTCGGCCCGCGTGTGCCCGACCGCCCACACGGCGGCCCGGCGCACCTCCGGGTCGGCGTCCCCCAGCAGGGGGATGAGCAACGGCAGCTGTGCGGCGACCGCCCTCCGGACAGTGCCCGGTTCGACCCCGTACTCGTCGTCGCTCTCCGCCAGGTCGCCCAGCAGTCGCAGCACGTCGGCGGTCATGTACCCCGCTGCCGCGACACGGGCCAGGAAGGGTGCGGCTTCGGCGCTGGCCGCGTAGACGGTTCCCTGGTGGATCACGCTGCCGTACAGCTCAGAGATCGCCTCGTCCGCGGCCTCCTGGTCGTCACCGGTCAGGGCCCGCAGCACGTCCGGCAGATCCTCGGCGCTGCCGTAGGCATGTGCGGCGTGCGCCCATGGATGCGCGTCGAGGCCGTCGAGAGGATGTGCGAGTTCCATGGCACAGATCATGGCAGGCTGCTCTGACAGTCGATCGGCGTGCGCGGCGGCGGCCGGGCGGACGCCGCACGACGTTCGCGAGCAGCCGGGTTGCCCTGCCGGTCGCGTGATTCGTAGGGTCGTCGCATGGCACAGGAGGGCAGCCTCGGTGACGCGGTCTCAGCCGTCTGCGACGCCGCCGGCGCGACGCGGTTCGCCGAAGGGTTCATGGCCCGTTGGACGCGTCCCCGGACGCGGGGCGACGGGTGCCGGCCGGACGAGACGACCGCTGCCGAGCAGCGCCTCGGCTTCCCGCTGCCGGACGCCCTGACTGCGTGCTACCGGCTTCTGGGACGCCGGGACCTGACGAGCCGCCAGGATCCGCTGCTGCCGCCCGACCGGTTGTGGGTCGAGGACGACGTGCTGGTCTTCCGGGTCGAGAACCAGCACTGCGCCCTGTGGGGCGTACCCGTGCCGCACTTGGGGGAGGCCGATCCTCCCGTGGTGTTCCAGAACGTCGCGCACACCCGCCCCACCGGCTGGCGGCCGTTCCTGGACCGGTTCTCGTCGGCAACGGTGGAAATGGTCCTGTCGGAGGCTTTGCTGTACGGCGGCGGGACGGAAGGCGACGTCAACGACAACCGCGAGCTGGACGAGAAGACTCTCCGGGCGGTCGAGGACCGCTTCGACCGCATCCCGTTTCCCGACCATCCGCTTGGGCGGATCCGGACGGGCACCCCGTCCGGTGGTTCGCCGGCGACGGCCTGCTGTTGCGGGACGACGCCCGGCAGTGGCTCTGGGTCCGCGCCCGCAGCGCCGCGCGGCTCAACGCGCTCAGGACGGCGCTGCCCGGCGACTGGATCACGCGGCAGGACTGAGGCGCCCCGGCCGGAGATCGCCGCGGCGCGCGGGCCCGTCCGGGGACGGCGCCCGCCGGCGGCGCCGTCCTCGTGGGCAACGGGACCGAGGGCGGTACCCGTGGAACTCCGGGTACCGCCCTCGGCGGTCGTGCTCGCTTGTCATTCCGCCCGCGGCGGCAACTGGAGAGTGCCGTCATCGACGACGAACTCGTTGTTGCGGCATGTCAGGAAGGCGTGCAGGAGACGACAGTTCTCTGTCATGAATTGACCGGAAGTCGCGTCCGGCCCTCCACCTCCCGCCTCGCGAACCACCGGCTCGGCTTGCCGAGTTCAAGGGCGCACTGACGCTCGACGGCCACCTCGCGCCTCGATCCGGAGGGAGATCCCCTCACCTCGTTCGGCCGCGGGGCGACGGGCGGCCCGCCCGTCGGCGGTCAGCCGGCGGCCATCTCCCACAGCAGCACCTCGGCCGCGTCGGCCGCGAGGAGTTCCAGGCCCTCCGCATCCGTGATCCGCGCCGCGTCCCCGGGGCCCAACTCGTCCCCCTGGAGGCGCACACGGCCGCGCACCACATGTACGTACACGGACGCCGCGTCCGGCACCGCCCACCGCTCCCCGGCGACCGTCCGCCGTACGTGGAGCATCGCGCCCGCCTCCGGGAGGGCGTACGGAGTGGAGTCGGCGATGCCGGGCACGATCTCGTACGACGGCTCGCCGCCCGGTTCCAGCGGGGCGAGCCACATCTGGACGAAGACCAGCGGAGCGTCGCCGTCGTTGCGTTCCACGTGCCGCACACCGCCCGCGGAGCTCAGGCGCTGGACGTCGCCGGGGCGCACGACGGTGGCGTGACCCGCCGAGTCGCGGTGGGTGAGTTCGCCCTCGACGACCCAGGTGACGATCTCGGTGTGGCTGTGCGGATGCTCGTCGAAGCCGGCGCCGGGCGCGAGCCGCTCCTCGTTGCAGGCGAGGATCGCGCCGAAGCGCAGGTTGTCCGGGTCGTAGTGCCACCCGAAGGAGAAGGCGTGGAAGGACTCGATACCGGCCGCGAGATCGCCGCCGCTGTAGCGCTCACCGGCGCGCCGAACGGATATCACGCCACCACGGTAGCCGGGAGCGCGCACATGTCGTGGCGGTGAACAAGAACCCCGGGACGCAGCCCACGCGTCCTGATAAGGCACTCTTGTCCCGTGCCCGAACCTGCAGCGAACTCCTCCCACCCGCACTCCGCGACCCTGCGCCGCCTCGAGCAGTCCTCGGGCCGGCTCGCCGCGAACGCCATCGCCCGCATGGACGAGTCACTGCCGTGGTACCGGGCCATGCCACCGGAGAACCGGTCGTGGATCGGCCTGGTCGCCCAGGCCGGTATCGCCGCGTTCACCGAGTGGTTCCGGCACCCGGAGACCCCCCAGGCGATCTCCACCGACGTCTTCGGCACCGCCCCGCGCGAGCTGACCCGGGCGATCACCCTGCGCCAGACCGTCGAGATGGTGCGCACCACGATCGAGGTCATGGAGACCGCGATCGAGGAGGTCGCCGCACCAGGTGACGAGTCCGTGCTGCGTGAGGCGCTGCTCGTCTACGCGCGGGAGATCGCCTTCGCCACCGCACAGGTGTACGCGCAGGCCGCGGAGGCCCGTGGCGCGTGGGACGCCCGCCTGGAGTCGCTCGTCGTCAACGCGGTGCTCTCCGGTGAGGCCGACGAGGGTGCGGTGTCCCGTGCCGCGGCCCTCGGCTGGAACTCGCCGGAGCATGTGTGCGTGATCCTCGGCACAGCGCCGGACGGGGACAGCGAGCTGACCGTCGAGGCGATCCGCCGTGCCGCCCGGCACGCCAAGCTTCAGGTGCTGACCGGGGTGCTCGGCGACCGGCTCGTCGTCATCGCGGGTGGCAACGACAATCCGCTGCATGTCGCGAAGGCCCTGATCGGCCCGTACGCGGCGGGGCCGGTCGTCGCCGGTCCGATCGTTCCCGACCTGCTGGCGGCGACCCGGTCCGCGCAGGCCGCCGCGGCGGGACTCAAGGCGTGCTCCGCCTGGCAGGACGCGCCGAGGCCGGTCCTGGCGGACGATCTGCTGCCGGAGCGGGCCATCGCCTCCGACCCTGCGGCGCGTGAGCAGTTGGTGGAGGAGATCTACAGACCACTGGAGGAGGCCGGCTCGGCTCTTCTGGAAACTCTGAGTGTCTATCTGGAGCAGGCGAGCAGCCTCGAAGGCGCGGCGCGCATGCTCTTCGTTCACCCCAACACCGTGCGCTACCGGCTGCGACGTGTGACAGACGTCACCGGCTGGTCACCCTCCGATGTACGCTCCGCCTTCACGCTGCGAATCGCTCTCATCCTCGGGCGTCTGGCCGACGGGGATGCCCAGCTCTAGACTTTTGTGGAACACCGACAATTCCCCTGACGGTTCTTCGTCCCTGTCCTCACGGGCGGGCAAGGCCGTCCACAAGAGAGAGTGTGAGGGTGCTCGTACTCGTCGCTCCCGGCCAAGGCGCTCAGACGCCCGGCTTCCTGACTCCCTGGCTCGACCTCCCCGGCGCCGCCGACCGCATCGCGGCCTGGTCGGACGCCATCGGGCTCGACCTTGCCCACTACGGCACCAAGGCCGACGCGGACGAGATCCGCGACACCGCCGTCGCGCAGCCCCTTCTCGTCGCCGCAGGACTGCTGTCCGCGTCGGCGCTCGGTGAGGTGGCTCCCGGCGCGGTCGCCGGGCACAGCGTCGGCGAGATCACGGCCGCCGCGTTCGCCGGTGTCGTCGACGACATCTCGGCGCTGAAGCTCGTACGGGCCCGCGGCGTGGCGATGGCGGAGGCCGCCGCGATCACCGAGACGGGCATGGCGGCGATCCTCGGCGGCGAGGCCGACACGGTCATCGCCCACCTGGAGAAGCTCGGCCTCACCCCGGCGAACGTGAACGGCGCCGGCCAGATCGTCGCCGCCGGCACCGCGGAGCAGCTCGCCGCGCTCGCCGAGGACAAGCCGGAAGGCGTCCGCCGGGTGCTGCCGCTGAAGGTGGCCGGCGCGTTCCACACGCTCCACATGGCGCCCGCGGTCGCCAAGCTCGAGGAGGCCGCCAAGGCCCTCACGGTCGTCGACCCGGCCGTCCCGTACGTCTCGAACAAGGACGGGCAGATCGTCGCCGACGGCGCCGACGTCATCTCCCGTCTGGTGGGTCAGGTCGCCAATCCGGTCCGCTGGGACCTGTGCATGGAGACCTTCAAGGAGCGGGGCGTCACTGCCCTGGTCGAGGTCTGCCCCGGCGGCACCCTCACCGGTATCGCCAAGCGCGCGCTGCCCGGTGTGGCGACCCTGGCGCTGAAGACGCCCGACGACCTCGACGCGGCCCGCACGCTCGTCGCCGAGCACTCAGCCTGAGAAGGAGCCGTAGAGCATGTCGAAGATCAAGCCCAGCAAGGGCGCCCCGTACGCACGGATCATGGGTGTCGGCGGCTACCGCCCGACCCGGGTCGTGCCCAACGAGGTGATCCTCGAGAAGATCGACTCCTCCGACGAGTGGATCCGCTCCCGCTCCGGTATCGCCACCCGCCACTGGGCCTCCCCCCAGGAGACGGTGACCGCGATGTCGGTCGAGGCCGCAGGCAAGGCGCTCGCGGATGCCGGGGTCGCCGCCGAGCAGATCGGCGCCGTCGTCGTCTCGACCGTCTCGCACTTCAAGCAGACGCCGGCCGTGGCGACCGAGATCGCCGACAAGGTCGGTGCGGGCAAGCCCGCCGCGTTCGACATCTCCGCCGGCTGTGCGGGCTTCGGCTACGGCCTGACCCTCGCCAAGGGCATGATCGTCGAGGGCTCCGCGGAGTACGTGCTGGTCATCGGTGTCGAGCGGCTCAGCGACCTGACCGACCTGGAGGACCGCGCGACGGCCTTCCTGTTCGGTGACGGCGCGGGCGCGGTCGTCGTCGGCCCCTCCGACGAGCCGCACATCGGCCCCACCGTCTGGGGCTCCGAGGGCGACAAGTCCGAGACGATCAAGCAGACCGTCCCGTGGGACGACCTGCACCTCGGTGACGTCTCGAATCTGCCGCTCAACTCGCGCGGCGAGGTCAAGTTCCCCGCCATCACGCAGGAGGGCCAGGCGGTGTTCCGCTGGGCCGTCTTCGAGATGGCCAAGGTCGCCCAGCAGGCGCTCGACGCCGCCGGAATAAGCGCGGCCGACCTGGACGTCTTCATCCCGCACCAGGCCAACATGCGGATCATCGACTCGATGGTGAAGACCCTGAAGCTGCCGGAGCACGTCACGGTCGCCCGTGACGTGGAGACCACCGGCAACACCTCGGCCGCCTCGATCCCGCTCGCGATGGAGCGGCTCCTGGCGACCGGACAGGCGAAGAGCGGCGACACCGCGCTCGTCATCGGCTTCGGGGCGGGTCTCGTCTACGCCGCGACGGTCGTTACCCTCCCCTAGGCACCGTACGGATCTTCCGGACGGCTGCTGCCACACCCTCTGAAAAAACACCGAAGGAGCGCCAACATGGCCGCCACGCAGGAAGAGATCGTTTCCGGTCTCGCCGAGATCGTCAACGAGATCGCCGGTATCCCGGTCGAGGACGTCCAGCTGGACAAGTCCTTCACGGACGACCTGGACGTCGACTCGCTGTCCATGGTCGAGGTCGTCGTCGCCGCCGAAGAGCGCTTCGACGTCAAGATCCCGGACGAGGACGTCAAGAACCTGAAGACCGTCGGCGACGCCGCGGACTACATCGCCAAGCACCAGGCCTGAGTCTTCAGTCGCGTTTGTCGCCACCCTCCGGTGGCGCCGTGAAAATTCAGCACCCTCTAATCGTGGAGAAAGAATTCCTGTGAACTCGACCAATCGCACCGTGGTCGTCACCGGTATCGGCGCAACCACACCGTTGGGTGGCGACAGCGCATCGACCTGGGAAGGTCTCATCGCCGGACGTTCCGGTGTGAAGCTGCTCGAAGGTGAGCGTTTCGCCGAGCTCCCGGTGAAGATCGCGGCGACCGCCGCGGTCGACCCCGGCGACGTCCTGCCGCGCCCCCTGGCCCGCCGGCTGGACCGCTCCGCGCAGTTCGCGCTGATCGCGGCCCGCGAGGCGTGGGCCGACGCCGGCTACACGGCGCCCGCCGGCGAGGACGAGTCCATCGCCCCGGCGCGCCTGGGCACCGTCATCGCCTCCGGCATCGGCGGCGTGACGACTCTGCTCGACCAGTACGACGTGCTCAAGGAGAAGGGCGTACGCCGCGTCTCCCCGCACACCGTGCCCATGCTGATGCCCAACGGCCCCTCCGCCAACGTCGGCCTCGAGGTGAACGCCCAGGCGGGCGTGCACACCCCGGTGTCCGCGTGCGCGTCCGGCGCCGAGGCGATCGGCTACGCCGTCGAGATGATCCGCACCGGCCGTGCCGACGTGGTCGTCGCCGGTGGCACGGAAGCGGCGATCCACCCGCTGCCGATCGCCGCGTTCGCCAACATGATGGCGATGTCCAAGAGCAACGACGAGCCCGAGAAGGCCTCGCGGCCCTACGACACCGCCCGTGACGGCTTCGTCCTCGGCGAGGGCGCGGGCGTCGTGGTCCTGGAGTCCGCGGAGCACGCTGCCGCTCGTGGCGCGAAGGTCTACTGCGAGGTGCTGGGTCAGGGTCTGTCCGCGGACAGCCACCACATCGCGCAGCCCGAGCCGACGGGCCGCGGTATCGCGGCGGCCATGCGGAACCTGCTGGAGACCACGGACCTCAAGCCGTCCGAGGTCGTCCACCTCAACGCGCACGCAACGTCGACGCCGCAGGGTGACGTCGCGGAGATCAAGGCACTGCGCGCCGTGCTCGGCGACGACCTGGACCATGTCGCGGTCTCCGCGACGAAGTCGATGACGGGTCACCTGCTGGGCGGCGCGGGCGGCATCGAGACCGTCGCGACGGTCCTGGCGCTGCACCACCGCACGGCGCCGCCGACGATCAACGTCGACGACCTCGACGAGGCGGTCGACGCGGACATCGTCCGCGGTGAGCCGCGGACGCTGCCGGAGGGCACGATCGCCGCGATCAACAACTCGTTCGGCTTCGGCGGCCACAACGTGGTTCTGGCGTTCCGCACCGTCTGATTCAGACACGGTCCGGCCCCGGGGTCGGGTAGATCCCGGGGCACGGTCCGATCACGGGCTCGGGCAGATCCCAACGCACGGGCGGATCCCACGCACGGGCGAGGCCCGCGCTCCCTCACGGAGGCGCGGGCCGTTGCCTTTTCCGGTCAGACCACCTGGTGGAGCCAGCGCACCGGCGCGCCCTCGCCGGCGTAGCGGAACGGCTCCAGCTCGTCGTCCCACGGCTTCCCGAGCAGCTTCGCGATCTCCGCCTCGAGGTCCGTCTCGCCCTGCGTGGACCGTGCCAGCGCCGCACGCAGGCGGTCCTCCGGGACCAGGATGTCCCCGTGGATGCCGGTCACGGCATGGAAGATCCCGAGTTCGGGCGTGGCGCTGTAGCGCTCGCCCTCCGCCGTGGCGCAGGGCTCCGCCGTCACCTCGAAGCGCAGGAGATGCCAACCGCGCAGCGCGGACGCCAGCTTGGAGGCCGTCCCCACCTCGCCCCGCCAGGAGAACTCGGCTCTCCAGGTGCCCGGCGATGCGGGCTGCCGGATCCAGTCCAACTGGACCCGTACGCCGAGCACGCCCGCGACCGCCCATTCGACGTGCGGGCACAGCGCGCGCGGTGCGGAGTGAACGTACAGAACGCCACGTGTCGTCACCGGGACCTCCAGTGTGGGACGAGGTTCGTCTTCCCAGCGGCCTCAGTAAACAGCATCGGGGACAAGTCTCCACAAAAGGGACGGCATGTGACGTGATGTAATTTACCGGCGCCGATGGACGAGGTGGACCTCTGGGTCGACGTGGCAAAAGTTACCGTGCGGAACCCTCCGAGGGGTGACGTAATGTCGGTCCTGGGGCCCGTACGCACCAAGCTTTCACTCGGCAGGAGGTCGGATGCCGGGTTTGTGGAGGGGGAAGTGACCTTGCGCCAGCGCAGCCGGACGCTCCGTGCACGTACCGGTGCGACCGTCGCGCTCGCCACCGCCGCCCTGGCGGCAGGCGCGCTCGCGGCATGTGACTCCTCGTCAGAGTCCTCCCGGCGTCCCCCCTCCGCGTCCGATCGGCCCTCCCCCAGCCCGAGCCCGACACGGGTGTGGGACCGCAGCCCGCGGTCCCTCGCCGCGGTCGGCGACTCCATCACCCGCGGCTTCGACGCGTGCATGGTGCTGGCGGACTGCCCAGAGGTGTCGTGGGCCACCGGCACGGACACCACGGTGAACAGCCTTGCCATGCGGCTGCTCGGCCCGTCCGCGGTGGCCGAGCGCAGTTGGAACCTCGCCCGGTCCGGCGCCGATGCCGCCGACCTGCCCGGCCAGATGGCGCAGGCCGCGGTCCACAAGCCGGAGCTGGTCACGGTGATGGTGGGCGCGAACGACGCCTGCGCGGACACGGTGGACCGTATGACGCCCGTCGAGGACTTCCGCGCCTCCCTCGAGGCCTCCATGGCACAGCTCAGGAAGGGCGCCCCGAAGGCACAGGTCTACGTCTCCAGCGTCCCGGACCTCAAGCGGCTGTGGTCGGTCGGCCGGAGCGACGCGCTGGGCAGCCGGATATGGGAACTGGGCATCTGCGCCTCGATGCTCGGGGACGCGCAGGACGACAGCGAGCGGGCGCAGCAGCGCCGGGACAGCGTCCGGGAGCGGGTCGTGGCGTACAACGGCGTACTCGCGGACGTGTGCGCGAAGGACGACCGCTGCCGTTACGACGGCGGGGCCGTCTTCGACTACCGGTTCACCGGTGATCAGTTGAGCCGCTGGGACTGGTTCCACCCCGGCAGGGACGGCCAGCAGCGGCTGGCGGAGATCGCATATCGCAACATCACGGCCGCACGGGCCCCGGAAACGGCCGGGTAGGCGAACGGACGGCCTTCCGCGGCGGCTCGTCGCGGGCGATACTTCCGCCACTTGGACGAAAGGATCACCGTGCCCCGGATACGCGCCCGCCTGGACGCCACCGCTGTCGCCCTGCTCGCCTCCGCCGCCCTCACACTCACCGCGTCCCCCGTCGCGTCCGCGGCGCCGGCCCCGGCGGGTGCCGCGCCCACCGTGGAGGAACAGCGGCTCGAACGTGCCGTGCCCCAGGAGATCCTGCGCCGCAGCGGGTTCGACACGGTGGCGCCGGCCCTCCGGCGCGCGCTGGAGGGCGCGCGGTCCTACCGGCAGGCAGAGCGTGCCGTCGCACGCCACGGAGCCGCGCTGTGGGAGCGGGCCGTGGACCGGGCTCAGGGCAGGGGCGCGGCGCGCGGCGACCTGAGCCGCGACGACGACCGGCCGCTGTACTGGGCGCGGCTCGGGATGACGGCGGCGCTGCGGCAGTGGCAGCCCGGGTTCGACCTCCCGCAGGCGCAGCGGGCTCGGCTGATGGACCGTCTGGAGCAGAGCTCGCGCGGCCAGGACTCGATGGACTTTCCCCTGGGCAAGGACGTCAAGCGCATCGTGATGACGGGCTTCGACCCGTTCACGCTCGACCGGGACATCCGTATCAGCAACCCGTCCGGGGCGACCGCCCTCGCGCTCGACGGCACCTGGATCCGCACGGCGGACGGGCCGGCCAGGATCGAGACGGCCGTTTTCCCGGTGCGCTGGCAGGACTTCGCGGACGGCACGGTCGAACGCACCCTCGAGGCGCGGCTGCCGGAGGCTGATCTGTTCACGACCGTGAGCCAGGGCCGGGTGGGCCGTGTCGACATCGAACGGTTCAACGGGGCCTGGCGGGGCGGCTTCCCGGACAACGACAACGTCTCCCGCACGGAGACCGTGCCCGTGACCGATCCGGCCTCGCAGCCGCAGTGGACGCTCACGTCGCTCCCGTACAAGGCGATCACCGCCGCGGAGACCGGCCGCTTCCCGGTGTACGACAACACCTCCGTGACCGAGATCCCTGCCGGCCAGAGCACGCCCGTGGTGCGGCCGAACGGCCCGACGCCGGGCTCGACCGCACGCGCGGGCGGCGGCGGCGACTACCTCTCCAACGAGATCGCCTACCGCGCCACCCTGCTCCGCGACCGGCTCGGCCTCGACATCCCGGGCGGCCATGTGCACACGCCGGTGCTTCAGTTCGGGGCGGGGAACACGACAGAGATCACCGACCCGCAGTTCGTCCGCAACCGGGTGGACATCATCGCCCAGGTGCGGGAGATCATCCGTGTGGCGGCGGAGAACGGCGGGGCACGATGATGGGCGCATGAGGATCGCGGCTGGGCAGTTCACGTCCGTACCGGGCGACATCACGGCGAACGTCGTCAGCATGGAGAGCCTGGTTCGGGCCGCGGGCGGGCAGGGCGCCCGGCTGGTCGTCTTCTGCGAGCTGGCCGTCACCGGTTACGACCTGGGGCTGCTCGCCGGGGACCCGCGGCTGTGGCTGGCGGAGGACGACCCCCGCCTGGAACCGCTGCGGGAGGCGTGCCGTGCGACGTCGACCGCGGCGCTGATCGGCTGCGCCGCCCGTACGGCCGGCCCCCGTCCCACGATCACGGCACTCGTGATCGGCCCGGACGGGGAGCTGCTCGCCCGCTACGACAAGACCCATCTGTACGGCGAGGAGAACGACGTCTTCACCGCCGGTACGGAAGAGGGCCGCTTCACCCTCGACGGCGTGCGGTTCGCGGTGGCCGTCTGCTACGACAACCGGTTCCCGGAGGTCGCGGAGCGGGCGGCGGCCGACGGCTGCCAGGTGTACGTGGCGAGTTCGGTGCTCGAGGAGGGCAACGACTCCTTCCGTACCGTCTATCCGGTGCGGGCCGGGGACAACGCCCTGCCCGTGCTGCTCGCCAACGCGGTGGGGCCCTCGGGCGTCGGTGAGTGCCGGGGCGGCAGCGGCGTCTGGGGCCCGGACGGCGCGCTGCTCGCCACCGCGGGCACGGACGCGCCGGGTCTCGTGGCGGCGGAGGTCGCGGTGGGTCAGTCGGCCTTGCGGAAGCCGTAGGGGCCCGGCTGCGGCGGCTGCCCCGAGGACTGCGGCGGCTGCGCGGCGGGCTCCGACGGCTGAGCGGAGGGCTCCCGCTCGTCGGGCCCGACCAGGTCGCGGACCATGAGCGTCGCACCGGCCACCGCCCCCGGCATCAGGAAGACCGCGACGAACGGGACGAGGAACGCCAGCGTCAACGGGACACCGAAGCCCAGCGTGCGCAGCCGGTGGCCCCTCAGCAGGGCGAGGCGTTCCTTCAGTTCCACGCCACGCCGCTGGAGCGCCACGGCGGTCAGTTCCTCAGCCAGGAAGAAGCCGGAGACGCAGAAGCCGGCCACGGGGACCACGGTCTGGCCGACGACCGGGATGAAGCCGCAGGCGAAGAGCAGCACGCCGTAGAAAACCACACGCAGCACGATCCGCAGCGAGTCCCTGGCGGAGATCCACAGCTCTCGCCACAGCGGCAGTCCCGAGTGCGGCACTTCGCCGCCTTCGGAGCGGTCGACCTGCTCGGAGAGGTTCTCGTAGAAGGGCTGGCCGACCAGAAGTGTCACGGCGGTGAAGGTGATCACCGCGACGAACAGCCCGAAGGCGAACAGCAGCGCCGTCAGCGTGCCGCGGAAGAGGCCGAGCCACGGCGAGGACCAGTCGTCGGCGAACGGTGTCGCCCAGGCGATCGCGTCGTCCGCGCCGAACACGAGGCCGACGACGGCGGCCCCGTAGAGCAGCAGGGTCACCAGGCCGGGCAGCAGGCCGAAGCCGAACCACCGGCCGTGGCCGGCGACCCAGCGCTGGCCCTTCATCAGATAGCCGAAACCCGCCCCGAGATCACGCATGCGCACACCCTATCGGGGTGCCTCTTGTTGTTCGGCAGCCGAACCGGTAGACCGTGCGTACTGATCGTCGTGCTGATCAACATGCTGATCGTGTCCTGCTGATCTTGTGCCGATTTCTTCCGAACCCGGAGGCTCGTACCGCATGGTCTCACCCCGACCCGCCCTGATCACCGCCACTCTCGCCGCCACCCTCGCCGGCGCTCTGCTCGCCCCTCTGCCCGGAGCCGCGGCCGCTCCCGCGGAGGGCCGGCCGCTCCCGCACCCCGTGCGGGACTCGGGCGCGCACGACGCGCCGGGGGCAGCCGGGGCGCCGTTCTCCGCCACCGCGCAGGCGCTCGGCGCACAGACCCCCGAGCTCGACGGGGAGAGCGGCTATCCCCGCAGAAACATGCTCGAGGCACCACCGGAGAACCCTGCCGACAAATCGATAAAACTGGGCCTCGCGCCCTACCACTCCCTCGCTCCGCGCCTCAACGCGCTGCAGCGGCTCGGCGACCGGGTAAGCGTCGAGGTGGCCGGCCGCTCGGCGGGCGGACACGAGCTGTATCTCGTCACCGTCACCGCACCGGAGAGCGCGGACCAGGCGCGCGAACAGGAGCGGATGCGGGAGCGGATCGAGAACTCGCCGGCCGCCGCCGCGAAGGACCGGCGCATCAAGGCGGCCTACAAGACGCCCGTGTTCATCAACAACAACATCCACGGCAACGAGTGGGAGGGCACGGACGCCGCCCTGGAACTCATCGAGGAACTGGCCCGGGCCAAGGACGCGAAGACGGCGGACCTCCTCGCCGAGAACCGCATCTACCTCAATGTGACCGCCAATCCGGACGGCCGGATCGCGGGCACCCGCGCCAACTCCGGCGGCTTCGACCTCAATCGCGATTTCATCACCGCCACACAGCCGGAGACCCGCGCCATCCGGCGGATCGCGATCGACAAGCAGCCGGCCGTGATGCTCGACCTGCACGGATACGTCAACGGCACGCTGATCGAGCCGACGACCCCGCCGCACGGCGAGAACTACGAGTACGACCTGTTCCTGAAGAACGCGTACGCCAACGCCCTCGGCATGGAGAAGGCCGTCAACGGCCTCGGCTACACGGACGAGAAGGACGGCGTGCGGCCCGCCGTGATCCCGTTCCGGGACCAGGAGGAGGGCTGGGACGACTGGCCGCCCGTCTTCACCCCGCAGTACATGCCCTTCCAGGGCGCCGTCGCCTCGCACACCATCGAGTTCCCGATGGTCGTCAACAACAACGCCTACAACACGCTGCCGGTCGAGGAGCTGCGCCGCCGGGCGGCCGTCAACACCGACATCGCGGGCGCGGCGATGCGCGCGACGCTCCACTACACGCACGCGAACCGCTCCACGGTGATCGCCGACCAGATCGAGACGTTCCGGCGGGGCGCGGCGGGCGAGGCACAGCGGCCGGTGTCGCAGGAGACCGTCCCGGGGGTCCCGGGCATCGGTCCCGAGGACGTGTACACCGCGAAGTTCCCCAGGGCGTACGTCATCCCCGCCGGGCGCGCCCAGCGGTCGGCGACAGCCGCGGCGCGGCTGGTCGACCACCTGGTCGCCAACGACGTGCGAGTGGAGCGGGCACTCTCCTCGTTTCGGCTCGCCGGCCGCTCGTACCCCGCCGGGTCGTACGTCGTCGACATGCACCAGCCCAAGCGCGGCATGGCCAATGTGATCCTGGCGGACGGCCGGGACATCAGCACCGACGTCGGCACGATGTACGACATCTCCGGCTGGAGCCTCGGCCTGCTGTGGGGTGCCGACGTGGACGCCGTCGCCTCCGGCGAGCTCCGGGTCCGCGCGCGTACGGTCCACACCGCCTCACCCACCGGTTACGTCGCCCCGCGCGGCGATCTGCGGCTGCGTCTGGACGACCCGAGGGAACTGGCGGCCCTCAACTCCCTGCTGGCGCAGGGGGTGCAGGTCAGGCGCGGGCAGGACGGCTCGGCGATCGTCCCGGGTTCCGCGCGCGGACGTGCGGGCGTACTCGCCGACCGGCTGGGTGTGGCCTTCCACGCGACCCGGGAGAGGGGCACGGCGAAGCTCGAGCGCACCAGGGTGGCCGCGGCCGTCACGGCGGGCGAACTCTTCGCACTGCGTGAGATGGGCTTCGACGTGGTGCCGGTCGGCACCACGGTCCTCAACGCCGGCTTCGACTGGTCGAAGGCCGATGTGCTGTACGTGTCGTCCGGCCTGGACCACGCCAAGCTGACCCCGGCCGCCCGCACCGCGTTCGAGAGGAGCGGCGTCGGTGTGGTCGGACTGGGCGAGCAGGGCGCGGCGTTCAACAGGGCCGCGGCGCTCCTCGACGTCACGACGGTGGCCGGCAACGGCGACGCGAACGGTGTGGTGCGGGTGAACAACGCGGGTGGCGCCATCACGGGCGGCGCCCCGGAGCACACCTTCGTCTACTCGCCGCTGTGGTTCACCGGCCTCGGTGACGGTGTGCGGGCGGACCAGTCCTACGGGGCAGGCAACCCGCTGGTGTCGGGTCACTGGCGTGCCGCGGAGAACGGCACGGGCGGCCCGGCGGACGCGGCGGGTCACGCCTCGGTCGTCTCCGGCACCTCGTCGGCCGGGACGCCGGTGACGCTGTTCGGCACCGAGCCGCTGTTCCGGGCACACCCGAAAGGTGTGTTCGCACAGGTCGGACGGGCACTGCTGACCCGCTGACACAAACAGAGGGCCGCACCCCGACCGGGGTGCGGCCCTCTGCCGTGCCCTGTGTCAGACCGCGAGGTCGACGGTGATGTTGCCGCGGGTCGCCTTGGAGTACGGGCAGACCTGGTGGGCCTTCTCGATCAGATCGGCCGCGGTCGCGGCGTCCACGTTCGGGATGGTCGCGGAGAGCTTGACGATGAGGCCGAAGCCGTCGTCGTTCTTTCCGAGACCGACCTCCGCGGTGACCGTGGAACCGGTGATGTCGGCCTTCTCCTGGCGCGCGACGACGGTGAGCGCCTGCTGGAAGCAGGCGCTGTACCCGGCGGCGAAGAGCTGCTCCGGGTTGGTGCCGGCACCGCTGCCGCCCATCGCCTTGGGCGGTGTCACCACGAAGTCGAGGGTGCCGTCGTCCGTTGCGACGCGGCCGTCACGGCCGTTCTCGGCGGTGGCGACAGCGGTGTAGAGCACCTCGGACTGCTGGATCGACATGAAGTCTTCCTCCTGCTGGTTCGCCGCGACTCGCGCCCACGATCGCGACGGCTGGGGAAGAGCCTAACGGGTGCCCTGTCAGGCGAGAGAAACGATCATCTTTCCGGTGTTCTCGCCGCGGAGGAGGCCGACGAACGCGTCGTACCCGTTCTCGATGCCCTTGACGAGGGTCTCGTTGTACTTGAGCTCCCCGGACGCGATCCAGCCGGCCACGTCCTTGACGAACTGCGGCTGGAGCGCGGTGTGGTCGTTCACCAGCATGCCCTGCAGCCGCAGCCGCTTGCCGATGACGAGCGCCAGATTGCGCGGGCCGGGCGTCGCCTCCGTGTTGTTGTACTGGGCGATCATTCCGCAGATGGTGGCGCGGCCACCGACGTTGAACGAGGAGATCGCGGCCTCGAGGTGGTCCCCTCCGACGTTGTCGAAGTAGACGTCGATGCCGTCGGGGGCCGCCTCCTGCAGCTGTGCCGCGACCGGGCCGTTCTTGTAGTTGAACGCGGCGTCGAAGCCGTACTCCTCGACGAGGAGCCTGACCTTGTCGTCGGAGCCGGCCGAGCCGATCACGCGCGAGGCGCCCTTGATCCGGGCCATCTGGCCGACCTGGCCACCGACGGCGCCCGCGGCGCCGGAGACGAACACGGCGTCGCCCTCCTTGAAGGACGCGACATCGAACAGCCCCGCGTAGGCGGTGAGGCCCGTCATGCCGAGCACGCCGAGGTAGGCGGAGAGCGGGGCGAGGGAGGCGTCGACCTTGGTGGCGTGCTTGGCGGGCACGTCCGCGTACTCCCGCCAGCCGAGGCCGTGCAGCACGTGGTCGCCGACGGCGAAGCCCTCGGCGTTCGACGCGACGACCTCGCCGACCGCGCCGCCGTCCATGGGCTTGTCGAGCTGGAAGGGCGGGACGTACGACTTCACGTCGTTCATCCGGCCGCGCATGTACGGGTCGACGGAGAAGTGCAGGTTGCGCACCAGGACGCGGCCCTCGGCCGGCTCGGCGACGGGCGCCTCCCGCAGTGCGAATTCCTCGACCTTGGGCCAGCCGTGCGGGCGGGCGACAAGGTGCCATTCACGGCCGGACGCGGGAAGTGCGGACATGGTGCATGCCTCCTAGAAAAGCTTCATTATCTGAAACAACCATGCTCCTGAATATTTCAGGTTGTCAAGCATCGGGGTATTCTGTCGTCCATGGCCGCCCAGCGAACAGACCCCCTGACCCTCGAGGTCGTCGAGCTCATCGGCACCGTCGTGGCCCGTTACCACGAGGAGTACGAGCAGGCAGCCGCCGAGCACGCCCTCACGGGGGCGCAGGCCCGTGTTCTGGGACTTCTGTCCCTGGAGCCCACCCCCATGCGCCGCATGGCCCAGAAGCTCAAGTGCGAACCGTCGAACGTCACGGGCATCGTGGACCGGCTCGAGGCGCGGGGACTCGTCGAGCGGCGCCCCGACCCGGGTGACCGCAGGGTCAAGCTGGCCGCCGCCACCGCGGAGGGCCGCGCCACGGCGCGGCGGCTGCGCGAGTCGCTGGACTTCGCCCGCGAGCCACTGGCGCAGCTGACGGCGGTCGAGCGCTCGGTGCTTCGTGACCTGCTCAAGCGGATGCTGGGCGAGGAGACGGCCGAACCGTCATCTGCCGACCGGGCCTGACCGCCAGGGCCCGCGCGGACAGGGGCTCACCGGCACCCGGCACGCGTGTGCTCCGGCGCCACACCCGGCCAGAGCCCATCGCCGCGATCATGCCGGGCTCGCCCGATCCGGACACAAACCCCTAGAGGCACCAGAAGAGCCAGCGCTCACACGTCTCTGTGGGCGTCGGCTCCGGGGGCGGTGGCGGCGGATCGTCCTGGCCGGGCGATTCGGGGTCGTCCGGATCCGCCGGCGGATCGTCCGAGGCGCCAGGCTCGCCGGGCGCAGAGGGGTCACCCGAGGACGACGGCGACGGGGAACCCTCACCGGCGGACGCCGACGCGGAGGGCCTCGTCCCGTCGGCCTCACCGTCCGAGCCCTCGCCGCCCGGTCCCTGCTCGCCCTCACCGTCGCCGGAGCCCGTCCCTGACTTCCCGGGACGCGGCGAGCCGGATTTCGTGACGGCCGACTCCTTCACCTGGTCCGGGCCCTCGGGCGACTCGTCGGAGGCCGTGGGCTCCGGCGTCTCCGACTCGACGATGGGACTCTCCCTGACCGCCGTCGCCGCCCCGTCGTCGCCGGAACTCTCGATGGCGAGCTCCGCCAGACTCAGCGCGCCCACCGCCAGCACCAGGCCGACCGTCCCGATCAGCACCTTGCGCCCGCGGCGCTTGCGGGCTCGGCGACCGGCGGACTTGCGCCGCGGCGCGGCGGCCTGTCGGCGCGAACGGCGCGGCCCAGCGGCGTCCGCAGGCTCGGGCGTCACGTCCAGTTCGTAGACGTGCGCCGGCTCGACGGCACTGGGGCTGTGGTGGCGGAGCTCCTCGACCGGGGTGCCGCACCCGGCACAGGCCAGGGCGCCGTTGAGATGCCGTCCGCACGGGTGGCAGTAATCCATGGCGCCCGCAGATTATGCGCCGTCGGCGGCCGTTAGGCGACTGACCCTGTGTAGATCCTGTGTGGAATGCTCAACTCCACGGCGAGTCCGCTCGTCCTGATTGACACCGCGCACCCTCCCGGCGATTGGCAGGATGTCGGCCATGACCCCTGACGCCCGCTTCGGCCCTCTCGACTTCCAGTTGGTGCTGCTGCGCCGGATGGCCGACTTCCAGCCGGGCCTCGTGGAGGACGCGCGGCATCGGCTCGGCGTCCCGCTCTCGCGGATGCGTGAGTCGAATCGGCGCTGGCAGGCGATGGTGCGGGCGCCGAGGTCGCGCGGTGCGCTGTCCCGCTACCGCTCGGTGCTCGGTGAACCCGAGCGGGCGGAACGGCGCCGGATCGGCGACCTCGAGTGCGACGCGCTGTCGTGGCCGGTTCCACTCTGGCCGGACCTGCGGTTCGAGGTGCTGGCCGCGGACGGCGGCGCCGTATGGAACGAGTGGCTGGTGCGCGCCCCGGGGGCGGCCGGCCCCGATCTGCGCACGGCGGAGGATCTCGTCCCCTGGTCGTGCACCGTGGACGAGGTGGCGCGGGCCTTCCCGCCGGCCCGGCCCATGGAGGGTTCCGCCCCGACCAGATGGCGGCTCACGTTCACCCTGCCCGGTGGAGAGGTGCGCGTCGCGGAGTTCACCTGGGGTCTGCTGCAACGGCTGACCGACTGATCCGGTGACCGACCGATCTGGCGGTCCGTCAGGTACGTACGCCCGACCGGCGCAGCCCAGCGCGCGCCCCGCCCGCGGTGATCGCACGATGCGAACAAGTACCGCACTCGGGAGGACCTGCCGTGACCGTCAGCCTTGAGCAGTTGCGCCGTTGCCATGTGGCAGTCGATCTGGGCGCAGCCAGAACCCGCGTATTCGTGAAGGGGCTCGGCCTCGTCGTCGACGAACCCAGCGTCGCCGCCGTGAACACCCGGACGGGGGCGCTGATCGCTGTCGGCACGCTCGCCGAGAAGATGACCGGCCGCACCCCGGACTACATCCGGGTCGTGCGCCCCGTCTCCGGCGGGACCGTCGTCGACATCGAGATGGCCCAGCGGATGCTGCGTCACCTGCTGGGCGAGAAGCTCCGCCGCCAACTGCGCCGCAAGCCCCGGCTCCGCGCGGCGGCCAGCACCCCGCACGACAGCGACCCGCTCGCCCAGCGCGCCACCGTCGAGACCCTGGTCGGCCTCGGCGCACGCAGGGTCGAGCTGGTGGACAGCCTGATCGCGGCGGCCGTCGGCTGCGGGCTGCCCGTGGAACAGCCCAGGGCGACCATGATCATGGTGTGCGGGGCCGCGACCACTCAGATCGCCGTCCTGTCCCTCGGCTCCATCGTCACCGCCGCCCGTATCCCCATCGGCGGCAACGCCATCGACAACGCGGTGATCCAGCACCTGCGCCACCAGCACGAGCTGATGCTGCCCAGCCAGTCCGTGCGCCCGCTCCAGCTCGCCCTCCACGGCAACGGTCTGACCCAGCAGGGCCCGGCGGTCACGGAGATCCACGGGCGGGACGTGGCCACCGGCCTCGCCCGCTCGGTGCGCGTCGACACGGCGGCCGTGCGGCAGGCGATCCACACCCCGCTCACCTCGGTGCTCGACGGGATCGGCAAGGTGCTGCGGGACTGCCCGCCCGACCTGGTCGCCGACCTCGTCGACCGCGGCATCATGATGGTCGGCGGCAGCGCCCTGCTGCCGGGGCTCGACCAGATGCTGCACGACGCCACCGGAATGTCCGTCACCATCGCGGAGCGACCCGACACCTGTGTCGTGCAGGGCCTCGGAGTGATGCTCGACGGCCGGATCCAGCCGCTCGACCTCGCTGCGGAGACCGAGCCGACGGCCGACCTGACATCCGTCTCGGCCACCGAGACCGACTGACGTCGGGGCGGAGGCCACACCGGTGACCAGCGGCGTCACGGGCGACGCCGACCGCCCGGCGCCGCGGTCCGCCGGCGTCAACCGGCTCGCGGCGCTCCTCGAAGCGGTGATCGGCATCGGTACCGATCTCGACCTGGCCACCACCCTCCAGCGGATCGTGGACGCCGCCGCCGAACTGACCGGCGCCCGGTACGCCGCGCTCGGCCTGTCCGACCCGGAACGCGGCCGTGTCGAAGCGCGGTTCACCGCAGCAGGGGACGAGACCGCGCACGAGCGCCGGTTCACCGCCGCAGGGGACAAGGCGGCGCACGAAGCGGGGCACGAGCGGCCCGCACGCCCCGTCGCCGACCCCGGGGCACCCGCGGCCGAACCGGCGACCGCCGACGAACCGGCGGTGACCGACGAACCGGCGGTGACCGTCGAGCCGCTGCGCGTCGAGATCAGGGTGGACGCCGGGGTGTCCGGCGAGCTGCACCTGGTCGCCGGACGCGGCAGGCCGTTCACGGAAGAGGACCGGGCGCTGCTTCGAGTGCTCGCGCCGCAGGCCGGCATCGCGATCGGCAACGCCCGGCTGTACGAGACGGCCCGGCAGCGCGAGCGCTGGATCGAGGGGGCGGCGGCCGTCACCACCGCGCTGCTCACCGGCAGCAGTGCCGACGACGCCCTGATGACCGTGGCCGAACAGGCCAGGATCCTGGCCGACGCCTCCGCAGGAGTGGTGCTCCAGCCCACCGCCGAGGGCGGCATGGAGATCGTCGCGGCGTCCACCATGGACGACCCGGGGGACATCGTCGGGACGACCATCCTCCCCGGCTCACCGGTGCTGACCCAACTACTCGGCGGCGAACCCGTGTTCATCGGCGACTCGGCGACCGACCCCCGGATGACCACGCATGTCCGCAGCCGTTTCGGCCCGAGCATGATGCTGCCGCTGCAGAGCGGCGGCCGGCTCATCGGCACCCTGGCCCTGCCCCGGAGGCGCGGCGGTCGCCCCTACACCTCGCTCGAGCGGCTGCTCGCCACGCAGTTCGCCTCACAGGCGGCGCTGGCACTCGTCCTCGCCGACGCACAGCACGACCGCGAGCAGCTCGCGGTGTACGAGGACCGCGACCGGATCGCCCGGGATCTGCACGACCTCGTCGTCCAGCGGCTGTTCGCCACCGAGATGATGCTGGAGTCGACGCGCAGACGGGCCGAGGCCGGGGAGACCGACGAGCTGCTGGCCCGGGCCGTCGACGAACTCGACTCCACCATCCAGAAGGTGCGCACCACGATCTTCGCCCTCCAGCAGCCGCCCGCCGACGCGCCGACGACCTTCCGGGGGCGGGTGCTGAGGGAGACGCGCGGCGCTGCCGTGCCGCTCGGTTTCTCACCGTCGGTGCACTTCAACGGAGCCGTCGACGCACTGGTGCGCGATCCCGCCGACCGCGAGCTGCTGGCGGCTCTGCGCAGCGCCCTGGCGGCCGCGCACCGGCGCGGCGAGGTCTCCTCGATCGACGTGGAGGTCGACGCGACGGTGACGCTGCCGGACGGTCGGCAGGGTGTGCGGCTCACGGTCGCGGACGACGGCCTGGGCGACGACGGCGAGCGGGGCACCACGACGTCCTGGTACCACGCGCTGTGACCCGGCTTATGTGCCCTGGCTTATGTGACCTGGGGTTTTCGGCCTGGGACGCGGTGAACGGGGTGCGACCGGCACAGGGCGGGGCCCACGCCCGGCCGGGGCGGGCCGGCCCGGCGGACGCCTCTGGGACCGTGTCCCGGACCGCGCGTAAATGAGTCGCACGGCCCATGCCACGAGGGCGACAGTGGTGTGCCATGAGCGAACTGTGGACGACGGCCACCGCGGGTGCGGTAGCCGGGCTGGGTGTTGCCGTGCCGGTCGGGGCGATGGGCGTGCTGCTGATCCAGCAGAGCATGCGCGGGCGCCGGGGAGCGGTCGCGGCGGCGTCGGCGGTCGCTGTCGTCGACATGGCGTACGCGGCGTTGGCCACGGTGCTCGGCCCGCTGGTCGCGTCCGCGCTCTCCGGTGTGGAGGCGTGGGTGCGGCTCGCCTCCGCCCTCGTCCTCGCGGCCATCGCGGCGCACGGACTGCTCGCGTCGCGCACAGCGGCGCTCCCCGCCCGCGACGCGGCCGCGGCCGCGGCCGACGGTGGCACCGAGGCGGGGGGTGCGAGCGCCGTCCGTGTGTTCACACGGTTCGCCGCGCTGACTCTCGTCAATCCCACCACGGCGCTCTACTTCGCCGCCCTCACCACAGCCCAGGGCAGTGCCCTCAGCGGCGGGGTCGCCGGGGCCGTGTTCGTCACCGGTGTGTTCGTCGCCTCTTTCGTGTGGCAACAACTGCTGGTGGCGGCCGGCGGCTTCGCCGGGGCCAGGATCTCGGACACGGCACGCGCGTGGACGTTCCGCGTCGGGTACGGCCTCGTCGCCGTGTACGCGGTCAAGATCGCCCTGCCGCTCCCGTGAGTCGTCCCGGCTCGGTGCCGGCGGTCCTGCTCGTCGCCGTGCCGTCGCTCGTCGGCTTGCTCGGCCGGATCCCGGCGGCGCACCGGTCCACGCGTACGGCGCGAAGCCGGTCGCGTCGGCCCGCTGACGCGTGACCGCCGTCCGGCCCGCCCCGTGGATGCCGGCCGGACGGCGGGCTTCCCCCGTCGGTCCCCGATCCTGCCGGACTCGAGGAAGCCCGCGCATCGTTCCCCGGAGGGACCCGCCGGTATCGGCGGCCCCGCCGTACGGGGGAGACAATGGCCGTCGCGGGCGGCCATGCCGAGCGCGGCACGCGACGACACCAGGAGGCCGACGAGTGAGTTCCCTCTTCCCAGCGCTGGCGGCCACGGCCGGCGGCACCGACCGGGTCGCTCTGCGGTTCGGGGAACGGTCCCTGACATACGGACAGCTGCGTGACACGGCGGGCGCCCTGGCGCTGCGGATCGGTGGGGCGGGTCGGATCGCCCTGTGGGCGACGCCCACGATGGAGACCGCGGTCGGCGTCGTGGCCGCCCTGCTGGCGGGCGTACCGGTCGTGCCGCTGAACCCGAGGACCGGCGAACGGGAACTGGCGCACATCGTCACGGACAGCGCGCCGACCGTGGTGCTGTCCGGACCGGACGAGGAACTTCCGGCGGCTCTCGGACCGTTGGAGCAGATCACGATCACGGTGACCGGCGGCAGCGCCCGGGGCGGACTTCCGCCGGAGGCCGAGGCCGGCTCGCCCGCACTGATCGTCTACACGTCGGGCACCACCGGTCCGCCCAAGGGCGCGGTGCTGCCGCGCAGGGCGGTCGCCGCCTCACTGGACGCCTTGCGGGACGCCTGGGAGTGGAGCTCCGACGACGTCCTGGTGCACGCGCTGCCGCTGTTCCATGTGCACGGACTGATCCTCGGCGTCCTCGGCCCGCTGCGCCGCGGTGGCGAGGTGCGCCACCTGGGCCGCTTCACGCCGCAGGGTGTGGCACGGGAGCTGAACTCCGGAGGGACGATGCTCTTCGGCGTGCCCACGATGTACCACCGGCTGGCCGAAGCACTCGACGAGGACACCGGGTTGGCGAAGGCGCTGGCCGGGGCGCGGCTGCTGGTGTCCGGCTCCGCCGCCCTGCCGCTGCCGGACCACGCGCGCATCGCGGCGGCGACCGGGCGCCGCGTCGTGGAACGGTACGGGATGACGGAGACCCTGATGAACACGAGTGTCCGCGTCGACGGCGAGGCCCGGCCCGGAACCGTCGGCGTGCCGCTGCACGGCGTGGGACTGCGGCTCGTCGAGGAGGACGGCACGGAGATCACCGCCATGGACGGCACGACGATCGGCGAGATCCAGGTCCGCGGGGACAACCTGTTCACCGAGTATCTGAACCGCCCCGACGCGACGGCCGCCGCCTTCGACGGGGACTGGTTCCGCACGGGCGACATGGCCGTGCGGGAACCGGACGGGTACGTGCGCATCGTCGGCAGAAAGGCCACCGACCTGATCAAGAGCGGCGGTTACAAGATCGGGGCGGGTGAGATCGAGAACGTACTGCTCGACCATCCGGCCGTCCGCGAGGCCGCGGTGACGGGCGAGGCCGACCCGGACCTCGGCGAGCGCGTGGTCGCCTGGATCGTGGCCGCGGACCCGCAGGACCCGCCGTCCGCGCAGGAGCTGACGGACCACGTCGCCGCCCAGCTCGCCCCGCACAAACGACCGCGGACGGTCCGGTTCCTCGACGTACTGCCGCGCAACGACATGGGCAAGATCATGAAGCGGGCGCTCCATGGCTGAGCGGATGTCCGCCCGAGAGGCGATCGCGCTGGTCTGCGACGACTTCGTCGAGCAGGAGATCGCCGAGCTTCCGGAGGTCGGCGACGGGCCGCTCGGCTGGGAGGGCTACGGCGCGCAGCGGGCCCGCGCGTCACGGCGTACGGGCTCGGCGGAGTCCGTCGTCCACGGCACCGCGAGGGCCGGCGGCGCGCCGTGCGTGCTGATCTCCTTCGAGTTCGGCTTCCTGGGCGGCTCACTGAGCGAACGGGCCGGTGACCGGCTGGAGGCCGCGTACACGCTCGCCCGTGAGCGCCGGCTGCCGCTCGTCTCGCTCATCGCGACGGGCGGCAGCCGGATGCAGGAGGGGATGCTCGCGCTGTCCCAGCTGCAGCGGGTCGCACGCGCGTCGGCGCTGCTGCGCGAGGCGCGGGTCGCGCACATCGCCGTGCTGCGCGACCCGACCACGGGCGGCGGCTGGGCCACACTCGGCGCGGGCGCGGACGTGATCCTGGCACTGCCCGGCGCCCAGGTCGGCTTCGCCGGCTCCCGTGTGCGCCCGCCGGACGCGGACCCGGCGGCCTACACGGCCGAGAGCCAGCTCGCCTCCGGCCAGATCGACGCGGTCGTCGCCCCCGAGTCGCTGCGCGACACCCTGGCGTTCTGGGTGACGACGCTGGGCGCGGAGGTCCCCGGAGCGGGCGGGCCCGTTCACGGTACGGCGGGCGGCGCGTCCGCCGAGGGCGTGGCGGACGGGGCCGGCGCGGCGGACGGGGCGGGCCCCGGCGGGCCGAAAGCCGTGGAACCGCCGCCGGCGATCGGCGGCGCGGAGCTGCCGCGGACCGGGTGGGACGCGGTGCGGCAGGCGCGCGGTGCGGGAAGGCCGCGCGCCCGGGCCTATCTCGACTCCTACTTCACGCGCCGCGAACCACTGCGCGGCGACCGGTGCGGCGGGGACGATCCGGGGATGCTGTGCGGCGTCGGGCTCAGGGACGGCCGCCCCGTGGCGTACGCCGCCCAGTCCGGGACCGCGACGACGCCCGCCGGATACCGCACGGCCGCCCGTGTGGTCCGGCTCGCCGACCGGCTGGGCCTGCCGGTGCTGACGCTCATCGACACACCGGGCGCCGCGAACGGGGCGGAGGCGGAGCGCTGTGGTGCGGGTGCGGCGATCGCCGAACTGTTCACCGCCGTGGCCGCCGCCCGTACGCCGCTGACCAGCCTGCTCATCGGCGAAGGGGGTTCCGGCGGGGCCCTGGCACTGGCCGCGCCGGACAACACCTGGGTCACACCGGACAGTTACTTCTCCGTCATCGCGCCCGAGCTCGCGGCCGCGATCCTCAAACGCTCCCCCGAGCGGGTGCCGCACACCGCCGACCAGCTGCGGCTGCGGCCGCAGGACCTGGTGGAACTGGGGGTCGTACGGGGCATCGTGGGGCCCGCGTAGCGAAGGGAGGCGCGGTTCGGAGCACGTACCGGGCCTCCCTCTTGCGCGGGGCCCATCACGCCCACCGCACGGATGCTCCCCTGCTTCACCGTGCCGCCCCGGTCGTCCGAGACCGAGGCCGGGACCGAGATGTGCTGCGCGTCCTGCGGCATACGGACCGTGCCCTGCCAGGCCGCCTAACCGCCGCGGACACCGTCGAGCGCGACGGCCGTCCTTGTCACGCCGCCGTCGGAACGAGACCTCCAGATCCCGCCACCGATAGGCCCAGCGCCCGGCGCCCGTCCACGTACTCGGCGAACACGCCGAGGCCGGCACTGCCGGTCGCGGTGACGGCGGCGCCGACGGCGGCCGGGAACGTCGACGCGGCCGGTGCCGAGGAGCGTGCCTCGTCCGGCACGACGGTGATGCGCCCACCGGAGATCTCGCTGCGCAGCGCACCCGTGGCGCCCTGGGGGCGCTGCACGGTCACCGGCTTCCTCCCGCCGCCGAGTTCGGTGACGGCCACCTTGTCACCTGTGACCGACGTGATGGCCGCGGGGACCGGTTCGCGGGTCCCCGCCACGGCGACGGCCTGCCCGGCCGGGAGCAGGACGAGCGGTACCCCGGCGCCATCAGCGGGGCTCCGCGTCTCGCGGGTGCTCTGGTCATGGATGCCTCTCCTCGGACGCCCGGTGCAACGGGGTGGCTCCGGACGCTGGGACGAGTCCTTGGGCGATCAGGCCGGATACGAATCGGCGTTCGCCGACGGGTGGGTGCCATGGCGGTCAATCGCCGGAAGTCGCCCGCGGCAGGCCCCGCCCCGGCCCGCCGGACGGGCCGGGGGGCGAGACGCTCCCGCCGCCGCGCCCGACGGGCGGCACGGCGGAGAGGCGCATAGCGTGCGCAGGAGAGGACCCCGACGGGCAGGAAGGTTTGGTCACCATGGCAGCGCACCCCGAAGGCACGCCCTGCTGGGCCGACGCGATGTTCCCCGATGTGGAGGCCGCGAAGCGCTTCTACGGCGAGTTGCTCGGCTGGACCTTCGACGAGGGCTCACCGGAGTTCGGCGGCTACACGCAGGCGTTCTCGGGCGGCAGGGCCGTGGCGGCGGTCGTCCCGCGGATGCCGGGGACGGGCGGACCGCCGGCCTGGAACCTCTACTTCGCCGCGTCCGACGTGGCCGCGGCCGCGGAGCGGGTCCGTGACAACGGCGGCGCGCTGCTGATGGATCCGATGCCGGTGGGCCCCTTCGGCACGATGGTCACGGCGGAGGAACCCAGCGGGGTGTTCTTCAGCCTGTGGCAGGCGGGCAGTCACACCGGCTTCGGGACGACCGGGGAGCCCGGTGCCTACTGCTGGGCCGAGGTCACCACGCGGGACGTGGAGAAGGCCGACCACTTCTTCTCCGCCGTGTTCTCGTACGAGATGCGGCAGATGCAGCACGAGTCGGTCGACTTCAGCCTGTGGCACCTCGGAGGCGAGCCCGTCGCGGGCCGGCTGAAGATGACGGACGACTTCCCGCCGGAGGCGCATCCCTATATGAACGTGTACTTCGGCGTCGACGACTGCGACGCGGCGATCGCCACGGTCACCCGGCTGGGCGGCGAACTGCGGCGCGGCCCGTCGGACAGCCCCTACGGGCGGTACGCGTCGGTGACCGACCCGCAGGGCGCCGCGTTCTCCGTGATCGACGTGACCAGGACCGTCGGCGAGACGCCCCGGTTCACCTGACCGGGCTCGCCGGCACCGTCGGGGGCGCGAGGGCGGCAGGCCCGACGGGCACCCCGGCCAGGTCCCTGATCACGCCGGCGGGCACCACGGACGGACGGCTGTGCTGCGCACCCTGGTCCGGCGGACCGTCGTCGGCCCGGCGTGGATCTCCCTCGCTCGCGGGCCCCGGCGCCCCGTCGCGCACGGCCCCCCGCGCGTCGTCGGCGGCGGGACCGCCGGGTGCGACCGGTGCCGTGCCCGCGCGAGGGTCCGCCCGCGGCGCCGGGCAGGTCTCCGGAACGCAGTCGTCGTCCGCGGCCGGCGGCACGTTGACCTCCTCCGCGTACGGACTGCTCTCCCTCGTACCCGACTGCTGCTGCGGCCCGGTGCCGGAGCCATCGGTCCGCCAGACCTGGGCGGGTGACTCGTCGCGGATCTTGACCACCACGGAGGACCCCCGTTCCCTCGCCGCGGGCGCCATGGCGAGCCCCTCGTTCCAGCGCGGAACGACCTGCCCCTGGATGGTCAGGTCGTAGCGGACGTCCACGGCGTCAGGGGCGGACCGGCCGGTGCAGCCGTCCAGGACAACGATGCCGTCGAGTCCGTGGGAGTCGAGGCAGAGCGCCGGCGCGAAGGCACTGCGGAGCCGGCCGTCGGTCTCGTACACCCACTGCTGCGTGGGCGCGGAGGAGCAGGCCGCCATGGTCACCTCCGCCCCCGCCGCCGGGGCGGGGTCCGCGATGTCGAGGCAGAGATCCGCCTCGACGTTGCGCAGGCGGGTGGTCAGCGGCCCGACAGGGTTGTTGGCCGAGGTGGCCGACGGGCCGGGCACGGGGGCCGAAGGTACGGGCGTGGCTGTGCCGGTGGCCGGAGGGGCGGTACCGGTGACGGCGCCGCTGGGGACGGCCGGGCCCGCGTGGTTGTCGTCGTCCTCCCAGAAGGCCGACGCGAGCGCGATGACGAGCAGTCCGGTCACGGCCACGGCCACCCCGACGGCCAGTGCGCCCGGCGTGATGCCGACCGCCGCCACGCGCCGGCCCCGCAGGGCGAGGCCGCGCAGTGTCCGGGGGCCGCCACGGGAGTGCCGGCCGCTGCCGCGAGGGGGCCGCGGCCCGGCTCCGGTTCCGCCCCGGACACCTGCTTTGCGCCGCTGTCCCGGCCGCGAGTCCAGATAGGGCCGGGACGCGCCGCCGAGCAGCGCCTCGGCGAGCAGCATTCCCAGACGCCCATCGGACTGGCGCAACTGGTCGGCGGCGAACCGGCAGTACGAGCATTCGGAGAGATGCACCTGGATGTCGGGGATCAGTGCCCCGCCGCGGCGCAGCGAGATGTCGAGGAGACGGTTGTAGTGCCGGCACTCCCCCGTCGGCGCGTACTCCCGGTGGACCCGTACACAGGCCTGTCTGAACTGCTCACGCGCCTCCACGAGTTCGTCGGAGGCGACACGCGGATCAATTCCCAGCAAACCAGACGGTATGGATATGCCCTCCGCCTCGACCTCCGCATGCCAGAGCAGCACCTGAGCGGTGAGCGGCATTGCATGGAAAGCCCGCGAGATCAACTGCCTATTCTCCTGGGGACCTTCCGGATTAATGAGTCCGGTCAGCACCGCGGCGACGCGCTGATCGCCGGCCCAGGCCTTGGCGATATGACGGACGGTCACCAGAAGATGGGGGCGCAGAGCGCTTACGGCTCCGTTGCGCGCCAGGTTTTCCAGCAACTGCGCGAAAGCGGTGGTGGTCAGCATGGAGGCTGTTTTGTTCGAGCCCGCACAAATAGAGGCGTAGTCGAACACGGACTGCCAGTGCCGGGCCAGCAGCATGGCGACCGGCTGGACCTCCTGGGCTCCTCCACCAGCCCGCAGCGCGGCGGCGAGCTCCTCGTCGGAGACCCCGGGGGCACGGCCGGGCTGCGGAGTAGGGGCGGTTCCGGGCGTACGGGGATGCTGCATCGACGTCGTTCCATCCATGGCAATGCGGTGGGGGGTTGCTGTGTGCGATCGAAAGGGGTGCACCGATTGGTACATACCTTCGAGTGAGCGGCTCGGTGCTCTTTTGGAGTTGGCCGCTGAGAAATTCGAACGGTTGATCCGGGTGATGCTGTTCGGGTGTCGAGGGGCCTCACCCTTACACAACTGGCCTGCTGCGAACAAGAGTTCCGGAACGCCGACCATTCCCTCCGCACCGTTCAAGACATCTTCCGGGCAGGCGCTCCACTTTCTGGAACTCGAGTAAGTACAACAATGGCGAAGCATTGCAGCGGCGCCGCTTGACGAAGTCCGCAAATGCGTCACCCCACGGCGGAAGTCGACGCGGCGCACCGGGTGAAGGCGGGGGCGGCCGAGAGGCCGACCCGAGGGGGCTGACCCGGGAGAGGGGACGCGACTGCCGCTCGGCACAGAACACCGACCCACGGAGCCGCGGCCGCTACTGTGCGGGAAACGGAGCACGGACAAAAGGAGCACTCCATGCCATCTCGCCTCAACCCGTACATCAGCTTCGACGGCAATGCCCGCGAGGCGATGGAGTTCTACAAGAGCGTCCTCGGCGGCGACCTGCGGCTGAACACTTTCGGCGAGTTCGGCGGGCAGGCACCCGGCGACGCCGACAAGATCATGCACAGCATGCTCGAGACCGACCGCGGCTTCACACTGATGGGCGCCGACACCCCGCCGGGGATGGAGTACAAGCCCGGCACCAACTTCGCAGTGAGCCTGAGCGGCGAGGACGCGAACGAACTCCGCGGCTACTGGGAGAAGCTCTCCGCCGACGGCACGGTTCAGGTCCCGCTGGAGAAGCAGATGTGGGGCGACACCTTCGGCATGTGCGTGGACCGGTTCGGCGTCGCCTGGATGGTCAACATCAACGAGAGCCAGGCCTGAGTCGTACCTGCGGGCGGGGGTGCGGCATCGCGGGCCACGCCCCTCGTTCCGCGCCCGCGCAGCCGGTCCTGCCGGTCCTGATCCGAGAGGGTGATGACGTTCGTCGCCTCGGCGGGTCAGGACGGTCCGACAGAGGCCGTTGCGGCGTTCGCCCACAGCGGTCCCAGGCGGTGGGGCGCGGCGGCGAGCGAAGGGCGGCTCGTCCGCCATCGGCGGCCGGTACGACGGCAACCGTCCGGACCCACCGGGGCGCCGGTCAGAAAAGGCACGTCAACGAGCGGGCGCATGCCCGCGGACAGCACGCCTCACGGGACCGCCGGCAGCTGCAACTCCGTACAGCCGCCGCGCCGCACCTGGTCGTCGGCGAACGCAGCGACGTACTCACGCAGCAGCACACGCCGCTCCTGGCGCTTGACCTCTGTCGGAGGTCCGGCCTTCTCCCCTGGCTCCCGGCAGGGGAAGCCGTCGCCCCAGTGCGCGGCGAATCCGGCGTTCTCGCCGTCGCATTTGACGACCGCCCATGCTCTGGCGTCGGTCAACGCGGGCTTCCGGACGGCGCCTTCACCCATCGGCAGCGGCTCGGGCCCCGGGCCCATCTCGCGCATGTTCCTGCCGGGCCGAGACCTCCGACCGCGCACGGGCGTGAGGTGAGGGGCGACGAGGGGGCGGCCCCTGCCCGACAGCCTGGGGGAGCGCCTCTGCCCTTTGAAACGTCGCGGCGTTCACCACGCGCCCAGTGGATCTTGGTCTGAACGTATGAACGGTGGTCGCCACCCTGGCGCGCTTCCCCCGTTGCCACGTTTCCACAGGTAGAAACGGTCCTCTGAGAGAACTCCGGAGTGGGGCGGGTGGGACTCGAACCCACGGCCGACGGATTATGAGTCCGCTGCTCTAACCGGCTGAGCTACCGCCCCTAACGGCGCGTCGCGCACATTTGTGCGCGCCGTCTGCCGCAGCATAGCCGGTCATACGATCTCCTGCTCCGCATGGTCGGCAACACTCGATCATGAGGACTGCGCTGCCGCCCGCGCGGTTCCAGCCGCAGGGAAGAACACATGAAAGTCATACGAGCGGAACATGAAAGAGGGCCCCTCAGGGCCCTCTCCCGTATGTGCTCCCCCGGCTGGACTCGAACCAGCAACCCTCCGGTTAACAGCCGAATGCTCTGCCAATTGAGCTACAGGGGATCGCGCTCCCCCGACTGGACTCGAACCAGTAACCTGCCGGTTAACAGCCGGCTGCTCTGCCAATTGAGCTACAGGGGATTGCTGCGTGTGCACCGAACGTACCTACCCCGGGGCTTCCCGGAGGGCGTGCGCTCGCTGCGACACATACATTAGCGCAAGCAGGGGGGTGCTCCGCCAATCGGTATGGCGCCGGGTGATCAACGCTCCCGACGGGTAGGCGGGCAGCACCGACGCAACGGAAGGGTGTCACCCATGCGGTACAAGCTCACGTTCGTCGCCGGACTGGCCATCGGCTTCGTGCTCGGGACACGGGCCGGGCGCGAGCGTTACGAACAGCTCAAGAAGTCCGCGCGGCAGATCTCCCAGAACCCGGCGGTCCGCAACGCCGCCGAGGCCGCCGCACTGGGCGGCCGCGAGGCAGCCGGCAAGGCCTACCACGTGGTCAGCGACAAGGTCGGCGACCGCGTGCCGGAGTCCGTGGCGGGCCGGGTGCGGGCGCTTCGGGAGCGGGGCGCCGGCGTCGAGGACGACTGGGGAACGACCAACACCTGAGACGACCGGTCCCGCCCGCGGCACGCGTGACGTCACCCACCTCCCGCGTACGGCAGAATTCCGGACATGGGGATAGTCGCCGGGTTGGACAGTTCGTCTGGGTTCACACGCATCGTCGTCTGCGACGCGGACACGGGAGCCGTACTGCGCCAGGGGTACGCACCGCACCCGGTCGAACCCAAGGCCACCGAGATCGACCCGCAGGCGTGGCTGCTCTCCCTCGGCGAAGCCGCCACCGGCGGCCTGCTCGAGGGTGTGCAGGCCATCGGTGTGTCCGCGCAGCAGCACGGCGTGATCCCGTTGGACGCCCAGGGCGGCCTGGTGCGCCCGGCGCTGCTCGGCAACGACAAGCGTGCTCAGGTCGCGGCCGCCGATCTCGTCGACGCGCTGGGCGGCCGGCAGGCCTGGGCGGAGGCGGTCGGTTCCGTGCCGCAGTCCGGGCAGCCGGTGGCGAAGCTCCGCTGGCTCGCCCGCGCGGAACCGGAGGCGGCGCGGCGCGTCGCCTCCGTACTGCAGCCGCACGACTGGCTGGTGTGGCAACTGCTGGGCCGCCCGGCCCGTAGGACCACGGACCGCGGCGGCGCGTCCGGCACCGGCTACTGGTCGGCGGGCACCGGGGCGTACCGGCCGGACCTCGTGGAACTCGCACTCGGGCAGCAGTGCGCGCTGCCCGAGGTGCTCGGCCCCGCGGAGGCCGCCGGCACGACGCCGGAAGGGCTGCTGATCTCCGCCGGCACCGGCGAGACCATGGCGGCGGCCTTCGGCCTCGGAGTGGCCGTCGGCGACGCGGTCGTGTCGCTCGGGGCGTCCGGTTCCGTGATGGCCGTGCACCACGAGGCGCTGTCCGACCCGAGTGGGATGATCACCTCCTTCGCCGACGCGACCGGAATGCATCTGCCGGTCGTGCACACGCTTAACGCGGTACGGGCGCTGCGCGGCACCGCGGAGCTGCTCGGTGTCACGGAGCTCCATGAGCTCTCCGCGCTGGCGATGAAGTCGACACCCGGCTCGTGCGGGCTCGTGCTGCTGCCCTACCTGGAGGGCGAGCGGACGCCGCAGCTGCCGCACACCGCCGGAACGCTGACCGGCCTGCGGCGTGAGTCGATGAAACCGGAGCACCTCGCCCGGGCCTCGTTCGAAGGCATGCTCTGCTCCCTCGCGGACGCGATGGACGTGCTGCGAGGCCGGGGGGTGGAGGTGCGCCGGGTGTTCCTGCTCGGCGCGGCCGCGGAACTGCCCGCTGTACAGGCGCTCGCTCCGGCGATCTTCGGGGCGCAGGTCGTCGTGCCGCAGCCCGCCGACTACGCGGCGCTCGGCGCGGCCCGGCAGGCCGCCTGGGCGCTGGGCGCGGCCCGGGGCACGCTCTCGCCGCAGGCGCCCCCGGCCTGGCAGGAGGCGTCGGCTCAGGCGTTCGAGCCGGGTGAGGACCTGGCGGTGGGCCAGGCGGTGCGCCAGCAGTACGGAGCGACGCGGGACGAGATCCACCCGGGGGCGTTCACCACCGGGTCGTGACAACCGCTGGTCGTACAAGCTGTTTTTGACCCGGGCTTGAGGAAAACCCTTCGAGTTTTCCCGACCGGGTGCCGGAAGATTGGGTGACCCCCGATCTTGCCGAGCCCGAGAGACAGTGCGTGCTGATACGACTGCTGCGGACCCACCTCAGTCCGTACAAGAGACCCATTGGCTTCCTGGTGGCGCTGCAACTGCTGCAGACCAGCGCCACCCTCTACCTGCCCACCCTCAACGCGGACATCATTGACAACGGTGTCGTGAAGGGCGACACGGGTTACATCCTGGCCCTGGGCGCGCTGATGATCGCCGTCAGCGTCGTCCAGGTGCTCTGCAACATCGGGGCGGTGTTCTACGGCGCGCGCACCGCGGCAGCGCTCGGGCGCGATGTCCGGGCCGGCGTCTTCGACCGGGTGCAGAGCTTCTCGGCCCGCGAGGTCGGCCACTTCGGGGCGCCGTCGCTCATCACCCGCACCACCAACGACGTCCAGCAGGTCCAGATGCTGGTGCTGATGGCGTTCACGCTGATGGTGTCCGCGCCGATCATGTGCGTCGGCGGCATCGTCATGGCGCTCGGCCAGGATGTGCCGCTGTCGGCGGTGCTGCTGGCGGTCGTGCCGGTGCTCGGCATCTGCGTCTCGCTGATCGTGAAGAGGATGCGGCCGCTGTTCCGCACCATGCAGGAACGGCTGGACACCGTGAACCGGGTGCTGCGCGAGCAGATCACCGGCAACCGCGTGATCCGCGCCTTCGTGCGGGACGGCTACGAGAAGGAGCGCTTCCGCGGGGCGAACGAAGAGCTGACCGACGTGTCGCTGTCCACCGGCCGGCTGATGGCGCTGATGTTCCCGACCGTGATGACCGTCGTGAACGTCTCCTCCGTCGCCGTCGTCTGGTTCGGTGCCCTCAGGATCGACAGCGGTGCCATACAGATCGGCGCGCTCACCGCGTTCCTCGCCTATCTGATGCAGATCGTGATGGCGGTGATGATGGCCACCTTCATGTTCATGATGGTGCCGCGCGCCGAGGTGTGTGCGGAGCGCATCCAGGAGGTGCTGGACACCGACTCGAGCGTGGTCCCGCCGCTCGCTCCGGTGCGGGAGCTGCGCAGCCGCGGCCGGCTCGAGGTGCGGGGCGTCGACTTCCGCTACCCCGGGGCGGAGGAGTCGGTGCTGCACGGCATCGACCTGGAGGCGCGTCCGGGAGAGACCACGGCGATCATCGGCTCGACGGGCAGCGGCAAGTCGACGCTGCTGGGGCTGGTGCCGCGGCTGTTCGACGTGACCGGCGGCGAGGTACTCGTCGACGGGGTCGACGTGCGGGAGCTGGATCCCGTTCTGATGGCGCGGACCGTGGGTCTCGTTCCGCAGAAGCCGTACCTCTTCTCGGGCACCGTGGCGACCAATCTGCGCTACGGGAAGCCCGACGCCAGTGACGACGAGCTGTGGCAGGCGCTCGAGGTGGCGCAGGCGGGCGACTTCGTACGGGGCCTGGAGGGCGGGCTGAACGCGCCCATCGCCCAGGGCGGTACGAACGTGTCCGGCGGACAGCGCCAGCGGCTCGCCATCGCGAGGACCCTGGTGCGGCGGCCGGAAATCTATCTGTTCGACGACTCGTTCTCCGCGCTCGACTACGCGACGGACGCGGCGCTGCGCGAGGCCCTGGCCCGCGAGACCGCCGAGTCGACGGTGGTGATCGTCGCCCAGCGGGTGTCGACGATCCGTGACGCGGACCGGATCGTGGTTCTGGACGAGGGGCGGGTCGTGGGGGCGGGCAGCCATCACGAGCTGATGGAGAGCAATGAGACGTACCGAGAGATCGTGCTCTCGCAGCTGACGGAGGCTGAGGCCGCATGAGCGGGCCGGGTGGACGCATGATGACGGGCCCCGTCGAGCAGTCGATGGACTTCAAGGGCTCGGGCAAGAGGCTGCTTCGGCAACTGGCCCCGGAACGGGCGACGCTGTGGGTGATGCTCGCGGCGTGCGTGCTGAGCGTCGCCTTCGCGGTGGTCGGCCCCAAGATCCTCGGCCGGGCCACCGACCTGGTCTTCGCCGGTGTCGTCGGCCGTGAGATGCCTGCGGGCACCTCGAAGGAGCAGACCGTGGAGGGCCTGCGGCAGAGCGGTGACGGCGGTCTCGCCGACATGCTCTCCGGGGTGGACTTCGTTCCCGGCGAGGGCATCGACTTCACCGCCGTGGGCGATGTCCTGCTGCTGGCGCTGGCCGTGTACGTGGCGGCCGGACTGACGATGCTGGTGGCGACGCGGCTGTCGATCAAGGTGATCAACCGGACCGTGTACCGGATGCGCGAGGACGTGCAGACGAAGCTGTCGCGGCTGCCGCTGTCGTACTTCGACAGGGCCAAGCGCGGCGAGGTGCTCAGCCGGGCCACCAACGACATCGACAACATCTCGCAGACCCTGCAGCAGACCATGGGTCAGATGATCAACTCGCTGCTGACCATCGTCGGCGTGCTGGCGATGATGTTCTGGATCTCGCCCCTGCTGGCGCTGGTCGCGCTGGTCACGGTGCCGGTGTCGGTGTTCGTGGCGGCCAAGGTCGGCAAGCGGTCCCAGCCGCAGTTCGTGGCGCAGTGGAAGTCGACGGGTGCGCTCAACGCGCACATCGAGGAGATGTACACCGGGCATTCGCTGGTGAAGGTCTTCGGGCGCCAGGAGGAGTCCGCGAAGGCGTTCTCGGAGCAGAACGAGGCGCTGTACGAGGCCGGGTTCAAGGCGCAGTTCAACAGCGGGATGATGCAGCCGCTGATGTTCTTCATCTCCAACCTGAACTACGTGCTGGTCGCGGTCGTCGGCGGACTGCGGGTCGCGTCGGGGTCCCTGTCCATCGGCGACGTGCAGGCGTTCATCCAGTACTCGCGGCAGTTCTCGATGCCGCTGACGCAGGTCGCGTCCATGGCGAACCTGGTGCAGTCGGGTGTCGCGTCCGCCGAGCGGATCTTCGAGCTGCTCGACGCGGAGGAGCAGGAAGCCGACGCGCCGTCCGCGGATCGTCTCGAACGGCCGCGCGGGCGGGTCTCGCTGGAGAAGGTCTCCTTCCGCTACGAGCCGGACAAGCCGCTGATCGAGAACCTGTCCCTCGCTGTCGAACCCGGCCACACGGTCGCGATCGTCGGCCCGACCGGAGCGGGCAAGACCACCCTGGTCAACCTGCTGATGCGGTTCTACGAGGTGACCGGCGGGCGGATCGCGCTCGACGGGCTCGACATCGCGAAGATGTCCCGCGAGGACCTGCGCTCCGGCATCGGCATGGTCCTGCAGGACACCTGGCTGTTCGGCGGCACGATCGCGGACAACATCGCGTACGGCGCGTCCCGCGAGGTCACGCGCGAGGAGATCGAGGCCGCGGCGCGTGCCGCACACGCGGACCGCTTCATCCGTACGCTGCCCGACGGCTACGACACCGTCATCGACGACGAGGGCTCCGGGGTCAGCGCCGGCGAGAAGCAGCTGATCACGATCGCGCGGGCGTTCCTGTCCGACCCTGTGATCCTGGTGCTGGACGAGGCGACGAGCTCGGTCGACACCCGTACGGAGGTGCTGATCCAGAAGGCGATGGCGCGACTGGCGCACGGCCGCACGAGCTTCGTGATCGCGCACCGGCTCTCCACGATCCGCGACGCGGACGTGATTCTGGTGATGGAGAACGGGGCGATCGTCGAGCAGGGGACGCACCAGGAGCTGCTGGCGGCGGAGGGCTCGTACGCGGCGCTGTACGCCGCGCAGTTCGCGCAGGCGGTGGTCGAGGTCGAGTGACGGACCGGGGGCCGGGGAATGGCGCCCTGCCGGGCGCTTTCCCCGGCCCCTTCCCGGCACGGGCCCCCGCCGATGATCACGGCCGCGGGGGCGGGCCCGGTCAGTCCAGATAGCCGCGGAGCTGGTCCGCGAACGCGTGGTCGCGGAGCTTGCTGAGCGTCTTCGACTCGATCTGGCGGATCCGTTCGCGCGTCACCCCGAAGAGCCGGCCGATCTCCTCCAGCGTGCGGGGCCGCCCGTCGTCCAGGCCGTAGCGCAGCTGCACCACCTTGCGTTCGCGCTCGCCGAGCGTGGACAGCACCGCGTCCAGGTGCTCGCGCAGCAGCAGGAAGGCGGCCGACTCGACCGGCGACGCCGCGTCGCCGTCCTCGATGAGGTCGCCGAGGGCGACGTCGTCCTCCTCGCCCACCGGGGCGTGCAGGGACACCGGTTCCTGGGCCAGCCGCAGCACCTCGCTCACCCGCTCGGGGGTCAGTTCCAGCTGGAGGGCGACTTCCTCGGGGGTGGGTTCGTAGCCCCGTTCCTGGAGCATGCGGCGCTGCACCCGCACCACCCGGTTGATCAGTTCGACGACGTGGACCGGCACTCGGATGGTGCGGGCCTGGTCCGCGAGGGCGCGGGACATGGCCTGGCGGATCCACCAGGTCGCGTACGTCGAGAACTTGTAGCCCCGCGCGTAGTCGAACTTCTCGACCGCTCTGATCAGGCCCAGATTCCCTTCCTGGACCAGGTCGAGCATGGTCAGGCCCCGGCCGACGTACCGTTTGGCCACGGACACGACGAGCCGGAGGTTGGCCTCGATCAGCCGGCGCTTGGCCATCCGGCCCATGACCACGAGCCGGTCGAGGTCGAAGGCCAGCCGGGAGTCCTGGTCGCGGGTGTTGGCGAGCTTCTCCTCCGCGAAGAGCCCTGCCTCGACCCGCCGGGCGAGCTCCACCTCCTCCGCGGCGGAGAGCAGCGGGATGCGGCCGATCTCCCGCAGGTACTGGCGGAAGAGGTCCGAGGACGGGCCGCCGGTCTCGGTGCCGCGCCCGGTCGGCCGCGGCGGCTCGGGAGGCTCCACCACTTCTTCGACCACACTCCCCGGCACTGTCTCGGGATGCCCCGCGGGCAGGCCCTGCGCGGGCACCTGCTCGACCGCGGTCGCGAGTACGGCCGCGACGGCGTCGGTATGGCTCTCGGTCAGGGTCTGGGTCTGCACGGGGCGACCTCCAGGGTGATCGCTGCCGGTCGGGGGGCCCTACATACCGCCCCCCAGTGTGGGGTACGACACATCACCGCCACGAGGGGCGTGCGGCGACTTTCTGAGACCCGTGCGTGACCGCCCGGTTACCCGGAAGTCCGTCGTACGTGCGTCCAAAGACGCCGCCGGTGCGTCCGCGTCGTGCCGGCGCGCCGCGCAGACAGGGCTCTGGGGCCGGTCGGACGCCGGGGAACCGGTCGCCGGGCTCGAGGTGACGCGCATCGGGCCGGTGCCGGGGCGGACGGCTCCCGGCCGATGCCGAAGCTGACGTCCGTTGACGTCCGTTGACGTCCGTTGACGGGCTCTGTGGCCCACGGGCCGGGATGGACCGGCGGCCGGCGGTCGCCCGCAGAGCCCGACGCGGGCTACAGCGCGGCCGCTCCCTGGTTGCGCAGGGACTGCGCGTACTGCTGGAGGACCCACAGTTCGTTGGCGACCGCCGCGTACTGTTCCGGGTCCCCGCCGTTGCCCAGCCGTGCCATCGTGCCCTGGACATCACGGATACGGCGGTCGACGGCACGCAGCCGGACCTGGACGAGCTGGACGCCCGCGTACACCTCGTCGACCGTGCGGGTGTGCACCGCTTCCACGGCGAGCTCGGTGACCAGTGCACGCACGGTGTCGTCGGGGGCGGCCTCGCGGACGCGGGCCAGGTAGCCGGAGGTGTCGCGGGTGCCCTGCTCGGCACCGCCTGCCTCCTCGATGGTCCGGCGCACCGCGGCGTACGGTGGGGCCGTGAACTCGTCGATGCCGTAGGCGTCGAAGGCGGGTGAGACCAGCTCGGGGTGCTGGAGGGCCAGTTTGAGCAGCTCGCGCTCGGTGCGGTGGGCAGGGCTGCGCAGGTTGAGGGCCGGACCCGACGGCGCGGCCGGGGCGGGCGCTGCCTGCGTCGCGTACTGCGGCCTGTGGGCACTGCCGCCGCCGCGGCCGCCGCGGTCGGCACCCCGGTCACGGGCCCAGCGGGCGAGCTGCGCGACCCGCTTGACGACGAACTGCGTGTCGAGGATGCCGAGGATGCCGGCGAGCTGCACGGCCGACTCGTGCTGGATAGCGATGTTCTTGATGCCGGCGACGATCGGCGCGGCCTCGTCGAGGGCGGCGGCACGGCCCGCCGGGGTCTCCAGGTTGTGCCGGGTCACCACATGACGGATCGCGAACTCGAACAGCGGCGTGCGGGTCTCGACAAGCTTCTGCACCGACGCGTCGCCCTCCGCGAGCCGCAGCTCGCACGGGTCCATACCGCCCGGCGTGATCGCGATGGAGGTCTCCGCGGCGAACTTCTGGTCGTCCTCGAAGGCGCGCAGCGCCGCCTTCTGACCGGCCGCGTCGCCGTCGAAAGTGAAGATCACTTCGGCGGTGGCGTTGTCCATCAGCAGACGCCGGAGGATCTTGATGTGGTCGCCGCCGAACGCCGTGCCGCAGGTTGCGATGGCGGTCGTGACGCCCGCGAGGTGGCAGGCCATGACGTCGGTGTAGCCCTCGACGACGACGGCGGTGGTGGTGCGGGCGATCTCCTTCTTGGCGAGGTCGATCCCGTACAGCACCTGCGACTTCTTGTAGATCGCCGTCTCGGGCGTGTTCAGGTACTTCGGGCCGTTGTCGTCTTCGCGGAGCTTGCGGGCGCCGAAGCCGACGACCTCGCCGGTGATGTCGCGAATCGGCCACATCAGCCGGCCGCGGAAGCGGTCGATCGGGCCGCGGCGGCCCTCCTGAGAGAGCCCGGAGAGGGTGAGCTCCTTGTCGCTGAAGCCCTTGCCGCGCAGAAAACGGGTGAGGTGGTCCCATCCGGCCGGGCTGTAGCCCACACCGAAATGCTGGGCGGCGGCCTGGTCGAAGCCCCGCTCCGCGAGGAACTTCCGGCCGATCTCCGCCTCGGGGCCGTCGAGTTGATCCACGTAGAACTGTGCGGCGATCTTGTGGGCCTCGACCAGACGGATCCGCTCGCCGCGCTGGTGGGTGGGGTTGTACCCGCCCTCCTCGTAGCGCAGGGTGATGCCCGCCTGGGCGGCGAGGCGCTCGACCGTCTCGGAGAAGGAGAGATGGTCGATCTTCATCACGAAGGCGATCGTGTCGCCGCCTTCCTGGCAGCCGAAGCAGTGGAAGAGACCCTTGCTCGGGCTGACCTGGAAGGAAGGGGACTTCTCGTCGTGGAAGGGGCAGAGCCCCTTCAGGTTCCCGCCGCCGGCGTTGCGCAGCTGGAGGTACTCGGAAACGACGGCGTCGATCGGGACCGCGTCCCTGACCGCCTTCACGTCGTCATCGTTGATCCTGCCTGCCACGTGTGAAGTCTACGGTGGCGCTGCGACACTCCGGTCAGTCGGCGACGCGGTCCACACCGGTGAGGTCGGTGAGGGCCACGTCCCGGTCGCCGAGAACCTGCGGATCCACCTCTGCGCGGGACCGGATCAGCTGCTGGATCGGTTCGGTGACGTCCCACACATTGACGTTCATCCCGGCCAGCACCCGCCGGTCCTTGAGCCAGAAGGCGATGAACTCCCGCTTGCCCACGTCGCCGCGGAGCACCACCTGGTCGTAGGAGCCGGGCGGGGCCCAGCCCGAGTACTCCATGCCCAGGTCGTACTGGTCCGAGAAGAAGTAGGGGACGCGGTCGTAGCTGACGTTCTGGCCGAGCATGGCGCGCGCGGCGGCCGGACCGCCGTTGAGGGCGTTGGCCCAGTGCTCGACCCGCAGCCGGGCGCCGAGCAGCGGGTGCCGGACGGCGGCGACGTCGCCGGCGGCGTAGATGTCGGGGTCGGAGGTGCGCATGCTCTCGTCCACGGCGATGCCGCCGCCGTGCTCCCGGCCGGCGAGGTCGAGGCCTGCCGCGTCGGCGAGGGCGGTGCGCGGGGCGGCGCCGATCGCGGCGAGGACCTCGTGGGCCGGGTGCTCCTCGCCGTCGTCCGTGCGGGCCGCCAGCACCATGCCGTCCTGGCCGATGATCTCGGCGATGCCGGCGCCGAAGTGGAAGCGGACCCCGTGCTCGCGGTGCAGGTCGGCGAAGACCTGTCCGAGCTCCGGGCCGATGGCCTGGTGGAGCGGGGTGGCCTGCGGCTCGACGACGGTCACCTCCGCGCCGTAGCCGCGGGCGGCGGCCGCGACCTCGAGGCCGATCCAGCCCGCGCCGGCGATGACGAGGTGGCCGTTGTCGCGGCCGAGTGCGGCGAGCACATGGCGCAGCCGGTCCGAGTGGGCGAGGCGGCGCAGATGGTGGACGCCCGCCAGGCCGGTGCCCGGGATGTCGAGGCGGCGGGGCTCCGCGCCGGTCGCCAGCAGAAGCTTGTCGTAGTGGAGGACGGTGCCGTCCCCGAGGCGCACGGAGCGGGTCTCGCGGTCGATGGAGACGACGGTCTGGCCGAGGTGCAGTTCGATGTCGGCCTGCGCGTACCAGCCGGGTTCGTGGACGAAGACGCTGTCGCGCTCGTCCTTGCCCGTCAGGTACGCCTTGGACAGCGGCGGTCGTTCGTAGGGGTGGTCGCCTTCGTCGCCGATGAGGATCACTCGTCCGGTGAACCCTTCGGCCCGGAGGGTCTCGGCGGCCTTGGCCCCCGCCAGCCCACCACCGACGATGACGAATGTCCGATGTGCGTCGACCACGTGATGCCTCCTCGTTGCTTCTACGCAGCTCAGCCTTCAGCGAGCGTCCCGCACAGAGCGTTATGGCGGAAGAGGGAGTGCCCCTCCGGCGTGTCAGAACCGGACGAATCGCCCACCAAGGGTGGGGGGTGCGGTGATCAGCGTCGGCTCGTGAGACGGGCGTGCAGGGTGCGGGCGGAGGCGTCCGTGAGGTTCGCGATCTGGTCGACGATCACCCGCTTGCGGGCCCGGTCGTCCGCCGCGGTCTCGAACATCGCGCGGAACTGCGGTTCCAGCCCCTCGGGCGCGCGCGCCGTGAGCGCCTGCGCCAGCTCGGCCAGCACGATCCGCTGGTCGGCGCGGAGCGCCTCCTGTTCGGCGCGCTGCATCACGTAGCGGTCGGCGACCGCCTTCAGCACGGCGCACTCGTTGCGCGCGGAGCGGGGGACGACCAGTTCGGCCGCGTAACGGGTGAGCCTGCCGCCGCCGTACGCCTGGCGGGTGGCGCCCTCTGCGGCGAGCGCGAACCGGCCGATGAGCTGGCTGGTGGCGTCCTTCAGACGGGCCTGGGCCACGGCGGATCCGTCGTAGTGGTGCGGCCACCAGACCTGGTCGACCAGTCGGTCGAGCGCGTCCGACAGCTCGTGCGGGTCCGTGTCCGGTGGTACGTACCGGCCGACGGCCACGGACCAGATGGCGGCGCGTTCGGTCTCGGAGAGCAGGCAGTTGGGATCGATGTGCCCGGCGTGCAGACCGTCCTCGAAGTCGTGGACCGAGTACGCGACGTCGTCGGACCAGTCCATCACCTGGGCCTCGAGACACTTGCGGTGCTCGGGAGCGCCGAGGCGCGCCCATTCGAAGACCGGCAGGTCGTCCTCGTACACCCCGAACTTCGCCGAGCCGGGGTCCGTGGGGTGACCGCCGCGCGGCCAGGGGTACTTGGTGGCGGCGTCGAGGGTGGCCCTGGTGAGGTTCAGGCCCACGCTGACGGGCTCGCCCCTCTCAGGGGTGTCCACGAAGCGCTTGGGCTCGATACGGGTGAGCAGGCGGAGGGACTGCGCGTTCCCCTCGAAGCCACCGCAGTCCTCGGCGAACTCGTTCAGCGCCTGCTCGCCGTTGTGCCCGAACGGCGGGTGCCCCATGTCGTGCGCCAGGCATGCCGCTTCGACGAGGTCGGGGTCGCAACCGAGGGCCGCGCCCAGTTCGCGCCCGACCTGCGCGCACTCCAGCGAGTGCGTCAGCCGGGTACGGGGACTGGCGTCCCAGGCGTGGCTGCGGGTGCCGGGGGTGACCACCTGGGTCTTGCCCGCGAGGCGGCGCAGTGCGGAGGAGTGCAGCACCCGGGCGCGGTCGCGCTGGAAGGCGGTGCGGCCGGGGCGTTTGTCGGGCTCGGCGGCCCAGCGCTCGGCGGCGGATTCGTCGTAGCCGTCGGAAACGGTGCCGCTGCCGCCGGCCGTGCCTGAGGTGCTGGTGGTGCCGTCCATGCACCGAAGGTAACCGGAGCGGCCGACAGTGCGGCCCACTGTGGCCCGTCCCGCCTCATGCGGCGGAGAGTTCCAGGCCCCGGGACCCGTGCGCGGCGAACGGGAGATTGCGCGCCTCGTCGTCGTAACGGTGCAGCAGCAGCCGGGCCATCGCCGGGTGCGTGCCCAGCGGCTCCGCGGCGATCCAGGGCGCGGTACCGGCGCTGCGGGCGGCGAACAGGCCGGGCGCGGCGAAGTACGAGGCGACCGCGATCCGGTGTCTTCCGCGGGCCGTCAGCGCCTTGACGGCGGCGGGCACCGTGGGCGCGAGAGCGGAGGCGTACGCGGCGACGACGGGCACGCCGCCGAGCCGCTCACCGAGCATGGCCGCCACGCGCCGCGTGTCCTGCGCGGACTCGGGGTCGCGGGAGCCCGCGGAAGCGAGGACGACACCGGTGGCGGGGCTCGTACCGTCCTCGGGGCGCCAGCCCGCCTCGGTGAGGCGGGCGGCGAGCGCCTCGACGAGAAGGGGGTGCGGGCCGAGCGGCCGGGCGATGCGGATGCCGGCGCCGGGGATCGCGGCGACGGCCTGCGGGAGGTCGTGCTTGACGTGGTGTCCGCGGCTGAGCAGCAGCGGTACGAGGACGGCCCGGGTGCCGGCGGGCAGGGCGGCGAGCGTGTCGGTCAGGAGCGGCTCGTTCAGCTCGACGTGCCCGAGGCGGACGTCGAGGCCGGGCCGGAGCTCGCGGACCCGCTGGAGAAGGGCGGTGACGGTGCGCAGGGCACGCGGGTCGCGGCTGCCGTGGGCGACGGCGACGAGGACGGGCCGGGCTGTGCGGTGGGCCGAAGTCGCGTGCATGTGTGGCGGGTTCCGTTCAGTCGGACGTGACTCAGCTGGGTGCCGAGCTGAGTCGTGATGCGCGTGAGCAGGTCGACGGCGGTGTCGAGCCGGTCGATGGTGACGACCGCACCTCCGACGGCACCGCGGACCGCACCGCCGACGGCGTCGGCTTGAGGCGGGGGCAGAGGCAAGGGCGGGGGCGGCATCGGCTGAAGGCGGGGCCGGGGCGGGGGCGGCATAGGCTGGAGGCGGGGCTGGGGCGGGGACTCACGAAGGTGTTCCGGCTCCGTCATGGACCGATGGTGGCAAGCGCAGGTTGCCGGGTTGTTGCGTGAGGGTGACGGGAGTTTTCCACAGGCTCACGTCCGGCCCGCGGCTCTGTCGGACCCTGCGCCTACTGTGATCACGGATGGAACCGGAAACGGTTCGCGCAGGGTCGTGGGCGGTCGTCGACCGTCGGGGAGGCGGTCTCGTCATGGGCTGGATCGACACGGAGGGCGGCGGATACTCCGTCACGCTCGAAGGCACGAAGGTGTTGTGCCGCAATGCGGCGGGCAGGCCGCTCAAGCAGGTGCCGGCGAAGCTGCGGGACGACGCGGTGGTCGTCCGGCTGCGGCAGCTCGCCGAATGGCTCGAGCGGCACGAGAAGGAGTGCCGCGAGCAGGTCGACGCCTGGCTGGTGCGCTCTCTGCCGGTTCCGGTGGCGCTGCTGGCGCGGGTGTGGCCGGACGACGCCTGGCAGACGGCACTGCGAGATCTCGTCGTGGCACCCATGGACGCGGACGGCTCGCCCGACGTGGCACGGGCCGGGTTCCTGCGCGACGTGGACACCGACAAGGGGCCTGGGGTCGTCGACCTGGACGGCGACTCGGTGCGGTTGGACTGCGAAGCGCTGCTGATACCCCATCCGGTTCTGCTGGAAGACCTGGAGGACCTCCGGGAGTTCGCCCTGGAACTGGGCGTCGAACAGAGTGTGGAACAGCTGTTCCGTGAAGTGTGGCGGCGGCCGGACGACGCCCGGGGACACCACTGGCAGGCGTACGCGAACGGCAGGTTCGAGCAGTTGCGCAACGCGACGACGCGCGCGGTGGGGCTCGGGTACCGGGTGCGCGGCGGGGAGGCGGTGTGCCCGCTGGTCGAGGACGGCCGGCCGCTCGAGGCGGCCTACTGGCTCGGCGACGAATACCCGGACATGGAGGCCCTGACCGGCCCGCTGGAGTGGCGGGACGGGGAGGGTCGCAGGCTGCCGCTGGAGAAGGTGGGGCCGGTCGCCTGGTCGGAGGGCGAGCGGATGGCCGCGCTGGTGTACGCGGGCCGCGTCGCCGCCGACGCCGAGGAGGAACTGCGATGAGCGGCGCACGCACCGTCGGATCAGGGCACACGTCGTCGGAATCGGGGGACATGGTGGAGGAACTGCTGGACGCCGGGGCGGTGCTGCCGCTCGGGCCGGGCGATGACGGATCGGCGCCCAACGACGCGCTGACGGCGCGGGCGTACGAACACCCGGCGCTCGAGGGGCGCACGGTGGTGCGTCTCGTGCCGGAGGCGATCGGTCCCGCCGAGGACCTCGCGCTCGAGTACCTGGGCTTCACGGCCGAGGGTTCCGCACCGGTGGGCCGGGTCAGACGTCAGTCGCTCGGCTTCCCTGCCTGGGCCCTTGTGCACGACCCCGGCAACGGCCATCACGCCCTCGCGGTGGTCAAGGAGATGGAGCGTCTGACCCGGCTGGTCGTCACCAAGCCCGGCCTCGCCAAGGAAGGCTTCGACGACATCGGCACCCGGCTCGACCGTTCGGTGCCGCACTTCCTGCCCACGTTCTACGAGCAGGCCGGGCGGTTGTTCCTGGCCGCGGAGGCACGGCAGCAGGCAGCGGTGTTCTTCGGCAAGGCACGCGCGGCCGAACAGCGCCACGCGCTCCCGGTCGACGAGGCCCGGCTGCGAGAGGTCTTCCTGGAGTTCGCCGGGGCGGGCGCGCTGAGCGGCAAGGCACTGCGCGACCACGCCAAGGCGCTGGCGGCACGGCTCGCGCCGGCAGCGGCGTTCGAGCAGTTCAAGGCGGTGTGCCTGGGGCGGTGCGCGGCCGGTCTTCCCCCGTACTCGGGCATGGTGGAGGACCTTCGGCGCCTCGCGAAGGGCGCTCGCCTCGACGCGGCGGCCGAGGAACGCGCACTCGTCACGGAGATCATCCACACGGGCGCGATGAACCGTGCCGCCGGTGGCTTCTGGAAGGCCGCGCTGCCCGCGCTGACCGCTGTCGCGGCCGAGGACCGCACGGTACGGGAGCGGCTGCTGGCGCTGCTGCCGACCGTGGGCGGTGACAGCCCGGAGGAGTTCGACGAGACGTGGCTCGGCGTTCTCGACCGGTGCGGGGCGATCGAACTGCTGCTGGACGGAAGCGTCCCGGCGGCCGAGTGGCTGTCCGCGTGGGCCGCTCACCGGCAGCGCGGCTGGCGCCCCTCACCGCGGCTCGCGGCCGAACTCGCCCTGGTGGAACGGCTGGCAGCACGACTGGTCACGGACAGGACCCCGGTACGGCTGCTGATGGACGGCGGCCGGCGCGCCACCACGGGCCTCGACCTGCTCGACCTCTGTCTGGCGGCAGGCGTTCCCATCGAGGATCCGGCACCCGATGCGCAGCACCTGGACATCGGCACATGGCTGCGCGACACACGGGAGGGCCGCCGGGATCTGGCCGCGCTGACCGCCGAACCCCGGTTCACCGGCCTGCTGCACCGCGGCGTCGAGCATGCGGCCGGCACCGACGAGGGGTCGGCGCAGCTCAAGCAGATCGCCGAACATCCGGCGCTGCGGACCGTGCTCGCCGACTGGCTCACCGAACGGGCCCGGGAACTGACGCAGCCGATGGGGCTGCCCGCCATCGACGAGCTGCTGACCCGGATGAGCCGGTTCTCCTCCGCGTCCGTACTGGCAGCGGCACCCGAGGCGGTGAACCGTATGACGTCCTTCTCCCCCGCCGCCGCGCTGGCCCGCACCCTGCGGGCCGGCATCCTGGACGAGCTGGGCTGGCCCGCGCTGGAGGAGGCGCTGGACGGCCTGGGCAAGGTCAACCCGATGGCGGCCGGGCAGCGCCACAGCCATCTGGCCGAGGACTGGTACCGACTCTCGGACGCCTGGCCCGCGCTGATCGTGCGAGCCGGCACCCGCGTGGCGCTGGTGGGGCCGGACCGGGTGCTCGAAGAGCGCGACCTCACCTTCCCCGCGGGCAGGTCGTCCCGGTGGGACGTGCCGACGGTGCGCCATGTGGGCGGCCAGTGGCTGGTGGCCAACGGACACGGAAGCGACCGGCGTGCCGTGTGGTCGGGCAGCCCCGCCGATGTCTTCAGCCCCGTCGGGGAGATGCATGACAACTGGACGGCCCTCCAGAGCGCGTCGCTGCAACTACCGGACGGAAGCCGCACCTTCGGCGGACGGCCCGTCCACGCCGGCGACACCTCGTTCGCGGACGAGCGCCGCCCCGTCGCGTCCGACGGCATCTCGGTATGGGTGTTCCACGTGGGCCGGTGGTGGGACTACGACCCGGCGACGGCCCGCAGGGGACGGGTCTCGGTCCCCGCGTTCTTCGACTCCGCTCTGGCGGAGGCCGAGGGGCCTGCCTCGGGCAGGATGCGACTCCTGGAGCACGCCTGCCGGCTGCTGCCGGTCCAGCCTGGGCTCGAGCACTCGCCCTTCGGCACCCGGGACGGACTCCTCGGCTGGTGGGTGCGGCACGACCAACGGACCGGGACACTGACGGCCTGCTCGGTGGACGGCAGTCGCAGCCCGGCCCTGGCACGGCCCGCACACGACACGAACCGGTACGCCGTGCGTCCCGTCCCACTGCCCCCTATGCGGCTTCCCGCCGGTGCGGTCCTCCACGCGTGCTTCCGCGCCGGCTACGACGCCCACATCGCCTTCCACGACACGGAAGGCGTGCTGGTGGGTCAGGTCCGGGAAGGCGACCGTGGCAGGACGTACGCGGCAGGCACCCCGGTCGTACCGCCGCTGGCGCACTGGCACGCGCTGCGGACACGGGACGAGGCGGGCTCCGCGGTGCTGCGGACGGTGACGGAGGCCGACGCGCGGGCGCTGCTCGCCGCGGTGTCGGACGGCGCCGAGCCCGTGGAGGCGGTGCGCCAGTCGCTGCCCCTGCTGACCCACCCGTCGCTGATCGAGGGCGTGGCCGGGCTGCTGGCGGAGGCGGCTCGGCACTCCAGGCGCATCCGAGTGCTCGCGGAGCGGGTGGAGCGGGACCCCAGGGCTGAACCGTCGGCTCAGGAACCCGTGGTGAGGCACGCGCACGACAACGTGCTCGACGAGGCGCTGCAGGGGTTCACCGGCTCCCGGCACTTCTACGGATCCGCCCGCCGGTCGACCGGTTCCACCCGGACCTTGGAACAACTGGACGTGCTGCGGCGGGTCCTGGCGCCCGCGGCCACCGCCGGGACGTCGCCACTGGAGGCGTCGAGCGTCCCGTGGCTGCCGCTGCCCGGCGCGGGCTTCGCGGCCGCCGCCGTGCGCGCGGCGTCGCCGACGACACAGGAGCGGCACCGGGTCGCGCTGCTGGAACTGCTCGACGCCGCCCTCGAGGTCCGTGCGGCCGACGGACCGGACGGCGGCCCTGGAGACGCCGTCCTCCTCGATCCCCGCGGCCGGCTGCGGATCGCACAACTGCGGGCGCCCCGGGCCACCGACGGCGCACAACTCGGCGAGGTGTACCACGCCGGCGAAAGGCGGCTGCTGCTCACATCCTGTCAGCGGGTCGACGACACCCACGCCTACTGGAACGGCATCGAGTACGACCCGGCCGGCGCGTTCGGAGCCTGGGAGGGCTTCACCCTCGTGGGGGCCGAGGTGCTCGGCGCGGCGGACGACCCCCTGCGGGCCGAATCCGTGCGCCGTCTGACAGACCTCGTGCGCGACCGAGGTCCGCTGCCCTACCGCCCCGAACAGGCACGCGAGTTCGCGGAGCGGGTCGGGGTCGGTGCGGTGACGGGGGCGCTGCTGACACTCGGTCTGCCGGGGGTCAATGGGTACGGCCGGGAAGGGCTGCTGCCCGCCGCGTACCTGGAGCCGTTGGGGGTCAAGTCGGCCCATGCGGAAGCCGGACGCCAGGTGCTGGCCGAGCTGACTCCGGCGCAGCGGCGCCGGTTCACCGCCCGGTTGCTGCCCTCGGAGCCGGACCGGGTGACGGAACTGTGGGCCAAGGGCCACGATCTGGAGCCGCTGACCGCCCTTTGGCTGGCCGAACGGGGCAAGCGCCTTGTCGCGCCCGACGCACTGGTCGCCCGCATGGTGGCGGAGGTCGGACCCGGCACCCTGCTCGACACCGTGCTCAATCCGCGGCAGGCCTCTTCCCTCACCGGCCGGACCGAACAGCGCTGCGGGGACGGGGGTCTGGTCGCCGCCGACCCGGCGGCCCTCTACACCTCCGCCGAGCTGGTGTCCCATCTGTCCATGCTCCGCTGGCTCGCCTACCGGCTGCCGTACGGCGACCCGTTGCGTACGGTTCTGCCGGTCACACTGAGCGTGATCCGCGAGCGACTCGCCGACCCCGGTCTGCTGCTCGCCCACGACAAGAACTGGACCGACGAAAACAAGGCGGTCTCGGACCTGCTGCGCGAGGTGTACGGACTGCCGCAGTTCGTGGCCGTGGCACAGGCCGGTTCATCGGCAGGTTCACAGGCCGGGCCACAGAGCGGTAATGCCTCGCGGGCCCGGCGCGGGAGCACCGACGGTCTGGTGGAGTTGTCGGAGGCGATCGTGCTCGGTCCGTCGCGGTACCAGGGGAACTGGGAATCCGTGTGGGTGCGGCCCTCCGCTCTCATGGCCGGTGGCTCGGCAGGGGAATCGGCCGGAGGGTCGGCGGCGCAGGCGCTCCAGGTGCTGGCGGGGGTGACCGGCGAGACGGCGTTCCTGCGTGCGATGCATGACGTGCTGAGCGACGAATTCACCGCGCTGGTCACCGCGGACGGTCCGGCCGGTGCGGCGCAGCACCCGCAGCTGGCCGTGCCCGACCTGGTGGCGGAGGCGGCCGGGCGGTTCGGGCTCTCCGAGGACGGGGCGGCGCTGTATCTGATGCTGCTGGCGCTCCCCGATCCGACCGACCGCAGCCAGGCGGAGTGGACGGGATGGAAGCCGGCACGGCTGAAGAAGGCCCGCGCGGAACTGGCCGCGACGGATCTGGTGGTGGAGGCCAAGCGGGCGCGTGCCGGACGTTCGCTGTTCCTGCCCGGCGGCTGGCTGGAGCAGAAGACGCCGAGACTGCCCGTGGAGAGCTGGAAGGTCCCGCTCCTGCGCTGGGCAGAGGACGGCTTCGTGGTGCCGGACCGGCCCCTGCCGCAGGTGTACGCGGAGGCCTGGGGGCGGGTCACGGCCGGTGATCCGCCGGCATTCGAGGAGTTCAAGGGCCGTGGCGGCCGAGGAGGAGCACGATGAACGGGGCGACCGGGATGGACGAGGGCACCGGAGCACGGCAGATCGATCTGCCGGAGGACCGCTACGCCCAGGAGCTGGCGTTCCTCGCCACCTACGACGACGGACCGCGCCCGCCGGGCTGGCGGATGACACCCCGCGCGGTCGTGCTGTTCGTGTGCGGGTCGGGCGGTGAGCCGCTGCGCGCGGCCGACGGGCGGGAGTTGACCGTCTCCCGGAAGTTCGTCGGGGACCGGGCCCTGGTCGAGCGCTGCGTGGTGACACTGGCGGGTGAGCGGGGCCTGCTTCTCGTGGGCGAGCCCGGCACGGCGAAGTCGATGCTGTCCGAGCTGCTGTCGGCCGCCGTGTGCGGGACGAGCGCGCTGACCGTCCAGGGCACCGCGGGCACCACGGAGGACCAGCTGCGTTATGGCTGGAACTACGCGATGCTCCTCGCCAAGGGGCCGAGCCGTGAGGCGCTCGTGCCCTCCCCTGTGCTGACGGCGATGCGACGGGGCGCGGTCGCCAGGGTGGAGGAGGTCACGCGTTGTCTGCCGGAGGTGCAGGACGCGCTGGTGTCGCTGCTGTCCGAGCGGCGGATGTCCGTACCGGAACTGGCCGGCGCGGACGGAGCCGACGGCACCGTGCACGCCGTGCCCGGTTTCACCCTGATCGCCACGGCGAACCTCCGCGACAAGGGCGTCTCCGAGATGTCGGCCGCGCTCAAGCGGCGCTTCAACTTCGAGGAGGTCGGTCCGATCGGCGACCTGGACGCCGAGACGGAGCTGGTGCGCGGGCAGGCGAAGGCGGCACTGGCGCGCTCCGGGGCTCTGTTCAACGTCGACGACACGGTTCTGGAGGCGCTGGTGACGGCATTCCGCGATCTGCGCAGCGGGCGCAGCGCGGAAGGCTGGGAGGTGGAACGCCCCTCGACGGTCATGTCGACCGCGGAGGCGGTGCACGTGGCGACGTCGATGGGGCTCGGTGCCGCGTATCTCGGTGACGGGCGGGATCTGGTGCGTTCGCTGCCCGGCCATCTGCTGGGCACGGTGCGCAAGGACGACCCGGCCGACCACGCCCGGCTGCTCGGCTACTGGGACGGTCCGGTGCGGCGCCGGGCGGAGGGCGGCGCTCCGCTGTGGCGGACGTTGTGGGAGCTGCGCGATGAACTCGCCTGAGGACACGGCGGCGGGGACTTCCGTGACGGGGGACATGGCCGGGGCATCTACCGGGGCATCGGCCGGGGCAGAGGCGGCTGCCGGGGCCTCTGCCCCGGAGAAGGCGATGGCGGACCTCGCCGGGTGCGGCACCCCGTATCTGATCGGGGTACGGCACCACTCCCCCGCACTGGCGGCGGCCATGCCGCAACTGCTGTCGGACGCGGCACCCGAGGTTCTGTTCATCGAACTGCCGGAGGAGTTCACGCCGTGGCTGGAGCACCTGGCCGACCCGGCGACCGTGCCGCCGGTCGCCCTGGCGGGCAGCGCCGGGGACGGGACCACGGCGTTCCTGCCCTTCGCCGATTTCTCACCGGAACTGGCGGCGATCCGCTGGGCCCGGACGGCGGGCGTGGAGGTGATCCCGTTCGATCTGCCGCTGGGGGCTCGCGCGGACCTGCCCGTCCGGGCCGGCGACGACACCGGACACCGTGCTCCCGGTCCACCCGACCGGCCGGGTCGACTGACGGACGCACTGCGGGCCAGGGTCTCGGGGCGGCCCGGTGACGACCTGTGGGACCGGCTGGTGGAGGCGACGGCACCCGGCTCGGCCGCTCAGGCCCTGCGGCGGGCCGCACTCCTGGTCGGATGGGCGATGCGCCAGGACACGGGCACCGTCGAACAGCGCGATCTGCGGCGCGAGGCGAACATGCGCCGGCATCTGGCGGCGCACGCGGGACGGCGGGCGGCGGCCGTCGTCGGGGCGTTCCACGCACCCGCGCTGCTGCCGGGCGCGGGGGCACGGCAGAAGGACCCGCACGCGGACCCTGCGGAGCCCGCCGTGTCCGCTGAACACGTCGTGACCTCACTCGTGCCCTACTCGTACGCCCTGCTGGACGAACGCTCCGGCTACCCCGCCGGCATCCGGGACCCGGAATGGCAGCACGGCGTGTACCGGGCGGCGGGCGACCCCGGCCGTCTCGATGAGCTCCTCACCGCCACGGCCGTACGCGTCTGCGCCGCCGTGCGGGGCGCCGGCCACCCCAGCGGGCCCGCCGACGCACGCGAGGTGGTGCGGATGGCCCGGGACCTCGCCGCGCTGCGCGGACTGCGCGCCGCCGGACGCGGTGAACTCGCCGAGGCCGCCCGGACCGTGCTCACCCAGGGCCGGCTCCTGGGCCGCGGCCGGGCCGTTGCCTCCGCAATGGAGGAGGTCCTGGTCGGCAGACGGCTCGGCCGCCTGGCTCCCGGCACACCGCGCTCGGGCCTCGGCCCCGCCGTCGAGACTCTCCTGACCGACCTGAAGCTGCCCGGGCCGGACGCCCCCGGCGCCCGCGAGCTGCGCCTGGACGTCCTCCGTTCGGACCTGGACCGGCGGCGCGAGATCTTCCTGCGACGGCTCGCCGTCTGCCGCGTGCCGTACGGGAAGGAGGGCGAGGTCGCCGGTACGGGCGACGCCGCCGCGCTCACCACGCGTTGGGCCGTGGCCTGGTCCCCGTCGACGGCGGCGATGCTCGACGTGGCGGGTGTGCACGGCGTGACGCTCGAGCAGGCCGCCGCGGGCGTGCTGCGCCGACGGGACGCGGAAGCGCGACGGCAGGGCGGACCGACCGCCGCGGAGACTCTCGACGGTCTCGCCGACGCCGCACGTTGCGCACTGCCCGAGCTCGCGGGCGAGCGCCTGACGGAGCTCACTGTGCAGCTCCCGGCCACCGGCACTCTGCCGGAGCTGCTCACCGGTATGGCACTGCTGGACCGTATCCGCTCCGGTCACCTCCCCGGCCTGGACGCGGCGTGGCAGCGGGACATCGTCGACACCGCGCACGAGGAGCTGACCGCTGCCGGTGCCCGTGCGCTGGACGGGCTCGCAGGATCCACCGAACCGGACGACGCTCGGGCACTGGTGGCGCTGGCCGTCGGAGCGGCCGAGTCGGGGGGCGGACTGCGCCTCGCCGACGCCCTGGCCCGCCTGGACGCCGGAGCGACCCCGTTGATGCGCGGCGCCGCGGGTGCGGCGCGGGTCCTGCTCGGACACCGGGACGCGGCGGACTTCGGCACGGAGCTGGCTTCGCGCACGGACAGTGCGTCGTCCCCGGAACCACGGACGGCACTGGCGGAGTTTCTGCGCGGCACACTGGTCGCGGCAGGCCCGCTGCTGGAAACCGGCCGGGTGCTGGACCCACTGCTCGAGCGTGTGGAGGCACTGCCGGACCAGGCGTTCCTCGAACGGCTGCCGGCGCTGCGCGCGGGCTTCGACACACTGGCCCCTGCCGCCCGCGCCCGGCTGCTCGCCATGGTCGAGGACCGCACGGGTACAGCGGCGGGCACGCTGACGGGCCGGATCACGGACCCGGCGTCGCTGGCCGCTCTGGCAGCGGCGGACGTGACGGGAAGGCAGGCGCTGACCGCGAAGGGGCTGCTTCCGGGGCGGGGCGAGCAGCCGGGCGAGGAGCGGGGCCGGGAAGGCGGAACGGCAGGAGAGGAACCGGCCGCCGCATCAGGGTCGCGCGGGCGCACCGGGCCCCTGGGTCCGGGTGGGCACCACGTCCCGCAGCCCACGGTTGCCGCGGCACGAGCCGAAGGCGCCGCCGCCGGCACAGCAGGGCTCGACACCGGGACCCGTTGGCGGCTGCTGCTCGGTCGGGGGCGGGAGCTGACGGGGCATGCGGTCAGATTCGCCACCGCGCTCGACGAGTTGTACGGGCGTGGGCACGGCGAAGGCTCCCGCGGCGAGGCCGGACTCGGCGGGCCCGGAGGGGGTGGCGGGGCTCCCTACCCCGATGTGCGCTCCTGGTCGGAGGAGCTCGCCTCGCTCTTCGGGCCCGGGGTCCGTGAGGAGGTCCTCGCCGCGGCGGCGAGCGCCGGACGGCTCGACGCGGCGATGGAACTCGACCCGGCCTCGGCCCGGCCGTCCGTGGAACTGCTGCGTACCGTCCTGTCGTACGCGGGCGGCATGCCCGAGCAGCAGCTTGCCCGGCTCCGGCCGCTGGTGGCCCGGCTGGTCCGGGAGTTGACCGAGGCGCTCGCCAACCGGCTGCGCCCCGCGCTCACGGGACTCGCGCATCCCCGCCCGACCCGCCGTCCCGGCGGTCCGCTGGACCTGGCCCGGACCCTGCGGGCGAACCTGTCGACCGCGCGCAAGGACCCGGAGTCGGGTGCCGTGACCGTGCTGCCGGAAAGGCCCGTCTTCCGCACCCGGGCCCGGCGCACGGCCGACTGGCGACTGGTCCTCGTGGTGGACGTCTCCGGTTCGATGGAGGCATCGACGATCTGGTCGGCGCTCACCGCGTCCGTCCTGGCGGGTGTCCCCGCCCTGAGCACCCACTTCGTGGCCTTCTCCACCGATGTGATCGACCTGACCGACCACGTCGAGGACCCGCTGAGCCTGCTGCTGGAGGTCCGCGTCGGCGGGGGCACGAACATCGCCCGCGGTCTTCACCACGCCCGCGCCCTGGTGACAGTGCCTTCGCGGACCCTCGTGGTGCTGATCAGCGACTTCGAGGAGGGCGGCCCTGTCGGTCCGCTCCTCGGGGAGGTGCGGGCACTGGTGGACGCGGGGTGCCACCTGCTGGGCTGCGCCTCGCTCGACGACGAAGGCCGCCCCCGCTACTCGGCGGGTGTGGCGGGGAGCCTGGTGGCCGCGGGTATGCCGGTCGCCGCACTCAGTCCCCTGGAGCTGGCCCGCTGGGTCGGCGAACGCGTGGGAGGTACGGACCGGTGACCACGACTTCCGCAACGCTGCCGCCGGTGACCGCCGAAGTGGCGGCCGGGGCTCTCGAACTGCTGCCCGGGCGGCTCCGCAAGCGCGTCGACGCGGCCATGGCGAAGGTGCCCGGCTGGGCGGTGGAGCCGCTGCCGGACGGGGTTCGTGTCCGCGTCGACGCGGACACCGCCGTGGACCTCAGGGTCACGGAGGGAGTGGTGGTCCGTCCGCAGGACGCGGTCTGCGGGTGCCTGCTGGCACCCGCGTGCCTCCACCGGGCGGCCGTCCTGTCCAGCGCGCCGCTGGCGGTTACGGAGCCTGCGGACGAACCCGCCCCCGAGGAACCACAAGAACCGGAGGTTCCCCGGGAACCCCAGGAACCGTACGGACCCACCGGCAGCAGAGACCGCTCCCAGCCCACCGGATCCGCCGGGACCACCGGACCCGCCGAGCCGGCCGAACTCACCCAGCCCGCACCGCCCGCCCAGCACGCCCAGCCCTCCGACGGCTCTGGATCAACCGCTCTCGACACCTCCCGCCACACCGCCGTCCACGCCCTGTGGCGCGCCGCGACAGCCGTCCTCGTCGCCGGTTCGTCCGGCGCCGGTGCCGTGCAGCGGGCCGAGTTGCTGCACGCGGCGCACTCGGCGCGGCTCGCCGGGCTGCACCTGCCCGCGGCAGGCGCCGTGCGGATCGCCCGTCGGCTCGGGGAGGCGCGCTCCGGCGACCCCTCGTTCAGGCTCGCCGAACTCACCGCCGAACTCACCGCGCTTCTCGACGTCCTCCTGCACCCCGCCGACGCCGTCACACCCGCGCGGCGCGCCTACCGTCCGGCCGAACCACTGCGTCTGTACGGCCTGTTCACTGAGCCGGTGGTCACCGCTTCTGGGTATGCGGGAGCGACCGCGTACGGCCTCGCGGCCGACGGCCGGCTGCGTACCGTCTCCGACATCACTCCCGGTGGCCCGGAGCGCGCTCTGCGCGCCGCCGGTTCGCCGGTGCCCGGTGGCTGCGCGCTGCCGCTGCGCGAGTGGGGCGACGGCGGCGCGGTGATCCTCACCGGCCCGACCGTGTCCGCGGACGGACGAATCGGCGGCGGCAAGGGACTTCGTTCCGTACGGGCAGCCGGAGCCGGCTGGCACGAACCACCGCTCGACGCGCTCTGGCAGCGCTCCCCCTCGGAGCAACTGGCCTCCGCCCTGGCCCGCTCGGTGCAGCCCGCGGAGGAACGTCCCGCGGGCAGCGACCTGTTGTTCCTCACCGGCACCCTCGTCCCTGGCGGTTTCGCCGTCAGCGGCGGCCCCGTACTGCGCCTGCTGGCCCCCGACGAGCGACCCGAGCTGCCGTACGCTGAGAATCTTCGGCTGCTCGGCTCGTGTCCCGGACTCGCGCTGCGGCTGATCGCCCGTCTCGTTCCCGACCGCCCCGACGGCGTCCTGGCACTGGCGGCGGGCTGGACCGGTCATGACGCCCAACCCGTCCGCGCCGACCTGGGGCTGCGCCGGCTGAACCGCTCCGACATACCCGCCGTGCCCTGCTCGGCGGAGACCACCGCCGGCGCGGAGACGGCGGCGGCGTCACCGCCCGCGCTCCCGCTCGAACTGTCGCTGCTGCGCCGCGCCGTGGACCGCACGGTCGCCGGCGGCAGGCCGGTCACAGCGGCGGCAGCCGACGGGGAACTGCCCCGCAGGCTGCGGGCGGTCGGCCTGAGCACCGGTGCGGACCTCGCCCGCGACCTGGCCCGGACGGCTGCCGACCGCCGGCACGACGCGCTCGGCCGGCTGCTGCCGGCCGATCCGGACGCCTTCGCGACGGCCTGGCTCGCGGCGTCGGTCTACGTGTCGGCGGCGGCCGGTTCGCTGCTGACGGCCGCCTGGTCCCCGGCGGGCCCGGACGCCAGCCACACCCGCAGCGGCCCGACGGTGTCGCAGCCCTGACGGACCGCCGCCGCCAGGTCGTCACCGTGCTCGTAGCCGACGACCGGGACGCCCGGCCACCCCTGGGCCACTGCCGACAGGCAGCCCGCCCATGCCCCGTCGAGGTCCCCGTCCACGGTGAACAGGTTGGAGACGCCCGCCGCTCCTCCGCCCTCGCTCACCACCGCGCCCGCGACCACACGGCCGGTGGCGGAGCGGCCGGCGAGGAAGGCGACGGCCGGGTCGGCGAGCAGTCGGGCGTGGAACAGGTGCGCCAGGCCCTCGCCGGCGTCCCAGGCCGCCGCCCATTCGGCCAGGGCGTCGGGTGTGCCGAGCCGGGCCCATTCGACGCCGTGCGGTGCGGTGGGCGCCGGCAGGCCGGCCGGCCTGTGCAGCCATCGCGCCTCGAACAGGACGCCGAAGCCCGCCCCCGACAGGTCCAGGGACGCGAAGCTGTCCTTGACGGAGCATCCTCCGCCGGCGGTGTCGATCGCGGCGGTGTCGATCGCGCCGAGGACGTCGTCCGCCGTCGCGTCCTCGCCCAGGGTCACCGCGTCGGGGTAGAGAAGCGGAGTGCGGTGCGGGTTGGTCCAGGCACGGGGCCCGAAGACACCGGGGAGCCCGTGTGCGCGGCACATGGCCTCGCACCATTCGGCGTTGTTGCGGGCGGCTGTCCGCGCCCTCTCGTCGATCATCCGTTGATCATGTCGAACGGCACGGCGGCACGGCGAACCTTTTTGCCGCACCAGGCGTCTGACCGGGCATGAGAGCAACGAGGAGGCGGCGGACCGCCGTGCAGGCGGTCATGCTCGGATGCGTGCTCGGGCTCGCGCCCATGACCTGGACGCACGCCGTCGCCGACAGCCGGGTCCGTACGGTCGCCGACGCCCCGGCCCGGGACGTCGCCGTCGTCTTCGGCGCCGGGCTGTGGCGGGGGAGGCCCTCCCCGTACCTGGCGCACCGACTGGACGCCGCCGCCGAGCTGTACCGGACCGGCAGGGTCGAGGTCGTGCTGGTGACCGGCGACAACAGCCGGATCGAGTACGACGAGCCGGACGCCATGCGCACCTATCTGACGGAGCGCGGTGTGCCGGACGACCGGATCGTCAGCGACTACGCGGGGTTCGACACCTGGGACTCGTGCGTACGGGCGAAGAGGATCTTCGGTGTGGAGCGCGCGCTGCTGGTGAGCCAGGGCTTCCACATCCGGCGGGCCGTCGCGCTGTGCCGGTCGGCCGGGGTCGACTCGTACGGCGTCGGTGTCGCGGAGCCGCATGACGCGACCTGGTACTACGGCGGCGTGCGGGAGATCTTCGCGGCGGGGAAGGCGTCCGTGGACGCCGTGTTCCGACCGGACCCCCGGTTCCTGGGGGCGCGGGAGCCCGGTGTCCACGAGGCCCTGGCGGACGCCCGGCGCTGACCGCGTGCCACGCTCGCGCGGCGGCCCTCGGCAGGCAACAGTGGACCCATGAGGAAAGACGTGGCAACCCTGCTGACCCGGCACACCGAGGCACTCGCGCTGTTCACCGACCGGGTGCACGCCGTACGCGAGAACCAGTGGGACGATTCGACGCCGTGCACGCGGTGGTCGGTGCGCGATCTCGTCAACCACCTCACCGCCGAGCAGTTGTGGGTCCCGGACCTGGTCACCGACAGGGCGACGATCGAGGACATCGGCGACGCGTACGACGGTGACGTCCTCGGCGATCGCCCCCGCCACACCTGGGACGCGGCCGCGCGCGCCGCCCGCAAGGCGTTCTCCGCCGACGGGGCGATGGAGGGGACGGTCCAGCTGTCGTACGGGGAGACGCCCACCACGGCGTACTGCTCCCAGATGATCAGCGACGCGGTCGTGCACGCGTGGGACCTGTCGCGCGCCATCGGAGCGGAAGAGCGGCTGCCGGACGCGCTGGTGGCCTTCACGCTGGAAGAGGTCGCCCCGTACGCCTCGGAGCTGGCGAAGTCCGGCCTGTTCGCCGCACCGATCGAACCCCCGCCGGGCGACGACCCGCAGACCCGCCTGCTGGCGATGCTGGGCCGCCGCGCCTGAACCGCGGCGCCGAGCCACGTGCGTGAACGAGGGCCGTACGGGACCGGACAGGACGGACAGGCCGGACAGGCCGGACGACGGCCGTGCCCGCCCCGGCCTCCTCACGCCACCGTGATCCGGCCGCGGAGCCGGGCGTACCTCGTCTGTAATGCGCCACGTCGGCCCGCGTAACACGAATGTTCCACGCTGGCGTCATGCGCGACGAGACCATCCCGACCCACTGTCCCTACTGCGCCCTGCAGTGCGGCATGAATCTGCGCGGCGTCCCGAAGCAGGACGCCGCCGCCGGGCCGGCCGTCGAGGTGGTGGAGCGCCCGGACTTTCCCGTCAACCGGGGCGCGCTGTGCGGCAAGGGCCGTACGTCACCCTCGCTTCTCTCCTCCCGGGTGCGCCTGACCGGGCCGCTGGTGCGAAGCCACGCCACAGGCGGGCTCGAGCCGGCCACCTGGGAAGAGGCACTGCGTACGATCGCCGACGGGCTGCGGCGTACGAGGGAAGTGCACGGCTCGGACGCGGTGGGCGTCTTCGGCGGCGGCGGGCTGACGAACGAGAAGGCTTACGCCCTCGGCAAGTTCGCCCGGATCGTGCTCGGCACCTCGCAGATCGACTACAACGGCCGTTTCTGCATGTCGTCCGCGGCGGCCGCGCACAACAAGGCGTTCGGGCTGGACCGCGGGCTGCCGTTCCCGCTGGAGGACATCCCGCGGACCGGCTGCGTGATCCTCGTCGGGTCGAACCCCGCGGAGACCATGCCGCCCGCGCTGCGCTACCTGACCGAGCTCAAGGAGAACGGCGGCAGGCTGATCGTCGTCGACCCGCGCCGTACGAAGACCGCGGAACACGCCGACCTGCATCTGGCGCCCCGGCCCGGCACCGATCTGGCACTCGCGCTGGGCCTGCTGCACGAGGTGGTGGCGCAGGGCCGTATCGATGACGAGTTCATCGCCGACCGTACGAGCGGCTGGGCGCAGGCCAGGGCCGCCGCCATGGCGCACTGGCCCGAGCTGGTCGAGCGGATCACCGGCGTGGGCGTGCCGCAGTTGCGCGAAGCGGTGCGGCTGTTCTGCGACGCACCGTCCGCGATGGTGCTCACGGCCCGCGGGCCCGAGCAGCACTCCAAGGGCACGGACACGGTGAGCGCCTGGATCAATCTGTGCCTGGCGACCGGCCGGGCGGGACGGCCGCTGTCCGGCTACGGCTGTCTGACGGGACAGGGCAACGGTCAGGGCGGCCGCGAGCACGGCCAGAAGGCCGACCAGCTGCCCGGCTACCGCAAGCTGGACGACCCGGCGGCGCGGGCGCATGTCGCGGGTGTGTGGGGTGTCGATCCCGAGTCGCTGCCGGGGCCGGGGCGCAGTGCGTACGAGCTTCTCGACGCGCTGGGCGGAGAGGTGAGGGCACTGCTGCTGATGGGTTCCAACCCGGTGGTGTCCGCGCCCCGCGCGGCCCACATCGAGGGCCGCCTGCGGTCGTTGGACTTCCTTGCGGTGGCGGACGTGGTGCTCTCGGAGACCGCCGCGCTGGCGGACGTGGTGCTGCCGGTGACCCAGTGGGCCGAGGAGACCGGCACGATGACCAACCTGGAGGGCCGGGTGCTGATGCGCCGCAAGGCGGTCGACGCTCCGGTCGGGGTGCGCGGCGATCTCGAAGTGCTCGGCGCGCTCGCGGGGCTGCTCGGCCACGAGAAGGGCTTCCCCACCGACCCCGAGGAGGTCTTCGAGGAGCTGCGGCGGGCGTCGGCGGGCGGCCCCGCCGACTACTCGGGGATCACCTACCGCAGGATCGCGGAAGAGGACGGCGTGTTCTGGCCGTGCCCGGAGGAGGAGGCACCGCATCCCGGTACGCCGCGTCTGTTCCTCGACCGGTTCGCCACCGCCGACGGTCTGGCCAGGTTCGTTCCGGTGGGGCACCGCCCGGCGGCCGAGGAGCCCGACGCCGAGTACCCGGTGCTGCTGACGACGGGGCGGGTGGTCGCCCAGTACCAGTCCGGGTCGCAGACGAGGCGCGTCGACGAGCTGAACGCCGCCGCGCCCGGCCCCTTCGTGGAACTGCATCCGCAACTGGCGGAGCGGCTCGGTGTCCAGGAGGGCGAGCCGGTCGCCGTGGTGTCCCGGCGGGGCCGGGCGTCCGGGCCCGCGCGGATCACCACCGGGATCAGGCCGGACACGGTGTTCATGCCGTTCCACTGGCCGGGCAAGGGGCGGGTCAACACGGTGACCAACCCGGCGCTCGACCCGACCTCGCGGATGCCCGAGTTCAAGGTGTGCGCGGTCCGGCTGGAGCCGGCGGGCCCGGACTCCGTCCGGCCCGGACCGGCGGACGCGGGCTCGGACGCGGGCTCGGGCTCGGACGCGGGCTCGGGCTCGGGGTCGGGCTCGGGCTCGGGCTCGGACGCGGGCTCGGACGCGGGCTCGGGCTCAAAGGACTGACGGTTCCGCGCCAGTCGCCGCCGTCGACGGGGGTGCCGCCGGCCCGGAGCCCGCGTGCCACGCGTTCGGCGGCGACGTAGACCCAGGCCGTGACGACCGTGCCGTCGTCGAGGACGACCTCACGGGCCACCCGCTCGTACAGGTTCTCCGGACGGCCCGGTCTGCCGGTGTACTCCTCCAGCCGGTCGAGTACGCCGAGCAGCCGCCCGTACTCGTCGGGTGCGGCCCACATCGCCTCGCCGGTCACCGAACACGGCCCGCCGGGGTCGTCGACGGCGTACGGATAGCCGGGGCCCTCGTAGAGCCTCGCGCCGTGGAGCACGGCGAGCCGCTCCGCGCCGGTGCGTCCCAGCAGGAACAGGTCGTGGTTGCGCTCTCCCGGCCGCAGGGTGCCGTAGACGAAGAACGGAAGCCGCTGCCGCTCGTTCACCGGGCCACGGTCTCCGCCCGTACCCAGCCCACATATGCCGCGTTCCCGCGCACCACCGGCAGGGCGATGATCTCCGGGGTCTCGTAGTCGTGGGCAGCGGTCAGATGTGCCTCGAGAGCGTCATAGCAGGCCGGTGTGGTCTTGAAGAGGACCTGCCACTCCTCCGCGGTCTCGATCGCCTGTTGCCAGTGGTAGACCGAGGTCACCGGCGCGGAGACCTGCGCGCAGGCCGCGAGCCGGGCCTCCACGGCGCCCTGCGCCAGCTGCTTGGCCTTCTCCGCGCTGTCGGTCGTGGTCATCACGGCGAGCAGCGGCGGCGCGGCGGGGATCTGTTCCACGGCGGGGCTCCTTCTCTGTCATCGGCTCGTCTGCGGCGCACTGGACGGATCCGGGTCCCGTCCAAGGCCCGCCCGGTCCGGGGCGGGCCTTGCACGGGACCGGGGGGCCGGGGCGGGTCCGGCTCCGGTCCCACCCCGCCACCGTACGCACAGCAGTGAGCAAGCCGTACGCGTCGCCGCACCCGCGCCCTATGCCTCGGCACCGGCAGCGGCGAACTGGGCCGCGTGGAGCCGGGCGTACGCCCCGCCCTCTGCCAGCAGCTCGTCGTGTGTTCCCTGCTCCACGATCCGCCCGGCGTCCATCACGAGGATCACGTCGGCGTCCCGGATGGTGGAGAGCCGGTGTGCGATGACGAAGCTGGTGCGCCCTTCGCGCAGCGAGGACATCGCGCGCTGGATGAGCACCTCGGTGCGGGTGTCGACGGAGCTGGTGGCCTCGTCCAGCACGAGGATCGACGGTTCGGTGAGGAACGCCCGTGCGATGGTGAGGAGTTGTTTCTCCCCGACGCTCAGTCCGCCGCCCTCCTCGTCGACGACGGTGTCGTAGCCGTCGGGCAGCGTGCGGATGAAGCGGTCGGCGTGGGTGGCCATCGCCGCCGCGACGACCTGCTCCCTGGACACGTCGCCGGGGACGCCGTAGGCGATGTTCTCGGCGATCGTGCCGCCGAACAGCCAGGTGTCCTGGAGCACCATCCCGATTCCTGAGCGCAGTTCCTCGCGGGACATGGCCCGGATGTCGTCGCCGTCGAGCAGGATGCGTCCCCCCGTGACGTCGTAGAAACGCATCAGCAGGTTGACCAGGGTGGTCTTGCCGGCGCCGGTCGGGCCGACGATGGCGACGGTCCGGCCCGGTGCGACGTCGAGGGACAGGTCCTCGATCAGCGGCTGGGCGGGGTCGTAACGGAAGGCCGCCTTCTCGAACGTCACATGCCCTGCGGGCCGGCCGTCCTTCGTCCGCCGCGGTGGCCCGGCGGGCGCCGGCGACTCCTCCTGCGCGTCCAGCAGGTCGAAGACCCGCTCGGCGGAGGCCACACCGGACTGGAGCAGGTTGGCCATGGCGGCGACCTGGTTGATCGGGCCGTTGAACTCGTACGAGTACTGCACGAAGGCCTGGATGTCGCCGATCGACAGTGATCCCGAGGCGACCCGCAGCCCGCCGACGACCGCGATCAGCACGTAGTTGAGGTTGCCGACGAAGCCGAGGGCCGGCTGGATGAAACCGGACATCACCTGGGCCCGCAGGCTCGACCGGTACAGCTGCTCGTCCAGTTCGTCGAAGGTCCGTACGGCCTGTTCGCGGCGGCCGAAGGTGCGGACCTCGGTGTGACCGGTGATCATCTCCTCAACATGGGCGTTGAGTCTGCCCGTCACGGACCACTGCCGGACGAACTGCGGCTGGGCCCGCTTGCCGATGAGCGCCGCCACGTACACCGACAGCGGCACGGTGGCCAGTGCGACGAGCGCCATCAGCGGTGAGATCCAGAACATCATCACCAGGACGCCGACGATGGTGAGCAGGGCCCGCACCATCTGGCTGAAGGCCTGCTGCAGGGTCTGCGTGATGTTGTCGATGTCGTTGGTGGCACGGCTGAGCACCTCGCCACGGGCCTGCTTGTCGAAGTACGCCAGTGGCAGCCGCGACAGTTTTGACTCCGCGCGCTCCCTCAGCCGGTGGCCGACCCGCTGTACGACGGTCATGGCCAGCCGCATCTGGACCAGCGTCAGCACGGAGGACAGGACCACCAGCCCGAGGACGAGCGCCAGCACCTCGCCGACGGCGTGGAAGTCGACACCGCCCGGGCCGGCCGCGCCGTCGACGACGAGGTCGGTGGCGTGTCCGAGGAGCTTCGGGGCGAGTACGGCGAGGACGACGGCGGCCGCGCCCGCGGCCAGGACGCCCAGCAGCAGGGGACGTTCGGGTGCGGTCATGCGCAGCAGCCGCATGCCGGAGGCGCGGAAGTGCAGGGAGCGTTCCAGGGACGGGGTGCCGATGCCACCCGGACCGCGCTGCTGCGCGACGGGGCCGCGCCGCGGTGGTGTGGTGGTGGAGCTCATGCGGCTTCCTCCTCGGTGAGCTGGGAGAGCACGATCTCCCGGTAGGTGGTGCTGTCCCGCATGAGTTCGTCGTGGGTCCCGCTGCCCGCGACGCGGCCCTCGTCGAGGACGACGATCCGGTCGGCGCCGCGGATGGTGGAGACGCGCTGGGCGACGACGACGACGGTCGCGTCGGCGGTCTCGGCGGCCAGTGCGCCGCGCAGGGCGGCGTCGGTGGCGTAGTCGAGCGCGGAGAACGAGTCGTCGAACAGGTACACCTCGGGGCCGGCCACCAGCACTCGGGCGATGGCGAGGCGCTGGCGCTGCCCTCCGGAGAGGTTGGCGCCCCCCTGGGAGACCGGTGCGTCCAGGCCGGCGTCGAGCCGCCGCACGAAGTCCGCGGCCTGGGCGACCTCGAGGGCGTGCCAGAGTTCCTCCTCGGTCGCGTCCGGCTTTCCGTACCGCAGGTTGGAGGCGACGGTCCCGGAGAAGAGGTACGGCTTCTGTGAGACCAGCCCGACCGTCCGGGCGAGCAGCGCCGGGTCCAGGTCCCTCACGTCCGTGTCCCCGACGAGGACTTCGCCGCCGGTCGTGTCGAACAGCCTCGCCGCAAGGCCGAGGAGGGTCGTCTTGCCACTGCCGGTGGAGCCGATGACGGCGGTGACCCGGCCCGGCCGTGCGATCAGGTCCACGCCCTTGAGGACGGGTTCCTCCGCGCCCGGATAGCTGAAGTCGACCCCGCGCAGCCGCAGTTCGCCCCGCTTGCGGAGCCGGCTCACCGGGGCGGTCGGCGGACCGACGCTCGGTTCGGTGCCGAGGATCTCCTGGATGCGCTCGGCGCTGACCTCGGCGCGCGGCAGGTGCATCATCAGGAACAGGCCCATCATCACGGCCATCAGGATCTGGGTGAGGTAGCCGAGGAAGGCGACGATCGAGCCGGCCTGCAGGGACCCCGAGTCGAGCCGGTGCCCCCCGATCCAGATGACGGCGACGGTGGCGACCTCCCAGACGACGAGGACGGTCGGGAACATCAGGGTCTGCAGGCGCCCGGCCCGCAAACCGGCCGCGAGGAGGTCGTCGTTGGCCCCCGCGAACCTCCGCTGCTCGTGGCTGTCGCGTACGAAGGCGCGGATGACACGGATACCGGTGATCTGCTCGCGCATCACCCGGTTGACCCGGTCGATCCGCCCCTGCATGGACCGGAAGACCGGCGGCAGACGGCGGACGATCACTCCGACGGACAGGGCGAGGACCGGGACGAACAGCAGCAGAAGCATTGCCAGCGGTACGTCCTGCGCAAAGGCCAGCGTGATGCCGCCCAGGCACATCAGGGGTGCCGCGACCAGCATGGTCAGCACCAGCAGGGCGAAGGTCTGCACCTGCTGGACGTCGTTGGTGGTACGGGTGATCAGGGACGCGGCGCCGAAGCGTCCGACGTCGCGTACGGACAGGTCCTGGACGTGGCGGAAGACGGCGGAGCGCAGATCGCGGCCGATTCCCATGGCGATCCTGGCGGCGCAGTACACGGCGGCCCCGGCGGCGGCCACCTGGAGGACCGTGACGGCCGTCATCAGGGCGCCGGTTGCCAGGACATGGCGGGTGTCGCCGCGCAGCACGCCGTTGTTGATGATCTCGGCGTTCAGGGTGGGCAGACAGAGGGTGGCGACGGACTGCACGAGTTGGAGGAGGACGACGAGCACGATCGTCCGGCGGTAGGGCCCCAGACGGGCGGCCACGAGTTTCAACAGCACGGTCGGCGGCCCTCAGCCGGCGTACGGGCGGACGGACTTGGCGGACCGGAGTGCCTCCGCCCACCAGGCGAGCTGGTCGAGCATCGTCTTGGCGGCGGCGTCGGGAGCGGCCGGGTCGCGGTGGTTGCCCTCGTCGTCGAAGTGGGCGCCGGCGTTGTGGAAGGACACCGTGTCGCGGACGGTGACGGCATGCAACTCGGCGAAGACCTGCCGCAGTTGTTCGACCGCGCGGAGGCCGCCGGAGATCCCTCCGTAGGAGACGAAGCCGACGGGCTTGGCCTGCCATTCACCGAAGTGCCAGTCGATGAGGCTCTTGAGGGGTGCCGGGAAGGAGTGGTTGTACTCGGGAGTGATGACCACGAAGGCGTCGGCGTCGGCCAATTTCGGTGTGACCTTGCCGAGCTCGGCACGAACCTCGGGCGAGGGGTTGTAGGAGAGCGAAGTGGGCAGATCGGCGTCGGCCACGTCGACGAACTCGACCTGGAAGTCCTCGCGCAGCGCGGTGCGGGAGCGGAACCAGTCGGCGACGACGGGTCCGAACCGGCCGTCGCGGTTGCTGCCGATGACGACGGCGAGCTTGAGAGGGGACGTGTTGTCAGGCGTGTTGATGTCCATGTGGAGGAGCCTGGTACCTCAAGTTTGGTTGAGGTCAAGCGGCGGCAAGGGACTACGCTGCACACGAACGGGCGAACCACCTCGACAACCGCACCGCGCCCCGGGACACGCCCTCATCATGGAAGAACCAGCACGGTCCGGGGCGGGCGGAGGACTACGGTGACGATCATGATCGAACGACCGGCGTCGGCGGACGCTCCCCCTTCCGGAGACTTCGACAGTCAGCTCCGGATCGTGGAGGAGCTGGACACACCTGACGGCTACAAGGCCGAGCTCATCCGGGGGAAGATCGTCGTGTCACCGTGGTCGAAGCTGCGCCACCTGCTCCCGATGCGATCGCTGCGCATGCAACTGGAGCCACACGCCCCGAAGGGCCACATCGCAGATATCGCGCCGTTCCTGTTCCGCATGCCCGACCAGGAGCGAGGTTTCGGGCCCGACCTCTACGTGGCCGACGCGGGCGCCTTCGACACCGACGGCAGGCACGCCGACGGCGAAGCCCTCTCCCTTGTCGCCGAGCCGACCTCCGTGAGCACCGAGGACGCCGACCGGCAGGACAAGCTCGAGGTCTACGGGCGACAGGTACCGGTGCACCTGGTGCTCGACATGCAGGGCGAGGAGATCACCGCCTTCTGGGATCCCTCCCCCAAGGGGTACCAGTCCCGCACCACCGTCCCGTTCGGCAAGCCGCTGCACGTCCCCGCCCCGTTCGACTTCGATCTCGACACCGCCGGCTTCACCCCGCCGCCCGCCGAGCAGGAGTCACCTCGCCCCTGAGCGGAAGCGTCCACCGCGTCCGCCGCGCGGACAGAGCCCTCTCGCGGCTTCGCCGGGGTCTCGGCCCCCTGGTATGTCACCCGTTCGGTCACGGCTTGCCCGACGGCCGCACCTGACGCGGCACCCTCCGGCTTGACCTGCGAGAACACGAGCTGTCCAGCTCGACACGCCGCGCCGACCGGGGGAATCTGATTGGCCATCAGCAGGCATGGGGAGTGGCAGCGCCCTTACCTCGAAGGAGACGAGACACCGCACCACGCGCTCCCGGAGGAACCCATGCGCACCACCGCCCGCCTGCTGACCGGCACCGCGATGGCGCTCGCCACGATAGGCCTCGGCGCCCATGGGGCGTACGCCGGCGACTTCGGAGAGCTGGAGGTGTACCCGTCGCCCGCCACCCCCGGCACGGAGATCACCGTGAACACCACGGCATGCGGCAAGGACGGCCACGGCGTCGGTGACGCCCGGTCGCTCGGCGCCGGTGAGTTCAAGCTGTGGCCCGGTACGCACAAGGAGGTCGCGGTGGGCCGGTTCACGGTCCCCGAGGACACCAGGCCCGGAACGTACGGCATCGAGGTGCGCTGCAAGAACGGCAAGAAGGCCGGCGGCGACCTCGAGGTGCGCCACAGGGAGCCGAGCGGGCATGTCAGAACCGGCGTCGGCGGCAGCGTGGGCCCCGACACCACCCAGATCGCGGCGGGCGCGGCAGTACTGACCGCGGCCGCCGTGGGCGGGACACTCCTCCTGCGCCGCCGGGCGAGCGGCGCGCAGCGAGGCTGACGGACCGGTACCCCACCGTCCTCCGTACCGCCGGATCCCCCGCTCCCGTCAGGCCTCGAGCCGACGGGAGCGGGGCGACTTGTCCCCCGCGAAGACGTCGTCCTGGAGTGTCGATGACCGCCCTGCACAGTGTCAGTCGCAGAACCAGGGGGTGGGGCGTGGCCGTCGCCGTCTGCGTAGGGCTGTGGCTGGTCCAGAACGGCGCCCGGGACGTCACACCGCCGGTCCCCTCCGCCGCCCAGGCCTTCGCGGCCGGCCCGAACCAGCACACCGACGCCGCCGCAGATCCGCTGCCGCCGTCGCCACCCGTACGGCTGCGCATCCCCGAGATCGACGTGGACGCCCCTGTCATGGGGCTCGGTCTCGCCGCCGACGGCAGCCTGGAGGTTCCGCCGGCCGCCGACCGCAATCTGGCGGGCTGGTACGAGGACGGCACGACGCCGGGCGCCGAGGGCGCCGCGATCGTGGCCGGTCATGTCGACAACGCCCGGGGGCCGTCGGTCTTCTACAGTCTCGGCACCCTGCGGAAGGGCAACCGGATCGAGGTGCTCCGCGCGGACGGCAGGACCGCCGTGTTCACGATCGACGCGGTGGAGGTCTACGAAGCCGCCGCCTTCCCCGACAAGAAGGTCTACGGGGCCGGCGAACGGGCCGAACTGCGGGTGATCACCTGCGGCGGCGACTTCTCGGAGAAGACCGGATACCAGGGAAACGTCGTGGCCTACGGGCACCTCATCGGGGTCCGCGGCGGCTCCGCCTCCTGAATTACTGTCCATGGACATAATATCCATGTACAGTATCTGTTCCATGAGCACAGCACCCAAGGGCCCCACGCCCGGCTACCTGGTCTGGCGTCTGTCGACGAAATGGCGCGTCGCGGTCGATCGCGCCCTCGCGCCCCTGGGACTGACTCACGCGCAGTACACCCTGATCGCCTCGCTGCACGGCGTATGGCGGTCCGGGCACAGCCCCAGCCAACGGCAGCTCGCCGACCACACCGGGCTGGAGCCGCTCTACGTCTCCAAGCTCGCCCGAGCACTCGAATCGTCGGGGCTCGTGAGCAGGACCCCCGACCCGATCGACACCAGGGCCGTGCGCCTCTCGCTCACACCCGAGGGACAGGAGACGGCCCGCCGCGCCATCGCGGAGGTCCACACGCTGCTCGACCGGCTGCTGTCACCGCTCGGCGGGCTCGACGCGCCCCGCACAGAGGAACTGGCACGCGAGCTGCGGCTGCTGCTCGACACCCCTCTGGACACACCGCCGGACGCACCCCCGCACGCAGCCCCGGCCGCACCGCTCGACGACCCTGCGAACACACCCACCCCGTCCGAGGAGTAACGATGACGTCCGACGCCCCGGTCCTGCTCAACAGCCAGATACTCGGCCGGGCCCACCACGCGGCCCGCGCCCTGCTCGACCGTGAACTGCACCGCACCAGCACCACCTTCCACCAGTCGCTGGTACTGAACGCCACCGCGGGTGAGGGCGGCACCGTCCGGGCCGGCCGGATCGTGGAGCTGCTGACCTCCACACTGAAGATCGACGAAGCCACCGCACGGGACACCGTGTCAGAGCTGGTGACTGCCGGGCTCCTCGAGCGGCAGGAGGCAGCGGAGCCGCTGCCGGACCAGGAGGGGGAAGAGGAGGAGGAGCGGGTCGCCCTGACCGGTGCCGGCCGCGCCGAGCAGAGCAGGCTGGCCGAGTTCGCCGCGGAGTTCGGCCCGCGGGTCTACGGCGGGATCCCGGCCGAGGACCTGGCCGTCGCGGGCCGGGTGCTGACCGAGGTCATCGCACGGGCGAACGCCGCGTACGCGGAGACCGCCGACAGGTACTGACCGCCGTCAGGCCGTCCACTGGTCGAAGCCCAGCTTCGCGACCAGGGAGAAGACGACGACGAGCAGCACACCGCGGACGAACTCGCTCCCCTTGCGCAGCGCCATACGGGCCCCGAACATGCCGCCTGCCAGGTTGAAGACCGCCATCAGCGCGGCCAGCTGCCACAGCACCGTGCCCTGGTAGGCGAACATCGCGAGCGCTCCGGCATTGGTGCACACGTTCACGATCTTGGCGGTGGCGGACGCGGTCACCAGATCGAGATGGAGCACGGCCGTCAGCGCCAGCACCAGGAACGTGCCGGTGCCCGGGCCGAAGAGTCCGTCATAGAAGCCGATGCCGCCGCCGACGAGCACGATCGCGAGGACGGTACGTGTCCGCGTGGCACGGGGCCTGTCGGCGTCGGCCGTCGCCTTGCCGAACGACGGGCGCAGCATCACGAAGGCGGCGACGCCGAGCAGCACGACCATGATCACCGGACGGAGCACATCGCTGCTGATGCCCGCCGCGAAGAAGGCGCCGCCCATCGAGCCGGCGAGCGCGGCGAGCCCGATCCGTACGGCGGTCTTCACCTGTACCGGGGCCTTGCGCACGTAGGTGACCGCCGCACCCGACGTACCGACGATGGCCACTGCCTTGTTGGTGCCGAGGATGTAGGCGGCCGGTGTGTTCGGCAGCCCGAGCAGCAGCGCCGGCAGCAGCAGCAGTCCGCCACCGCCGACGACGGCGTCGATCCAGCCGGCCGCCGCGGCGGCGATACAGAGGAAGACGATGGTGGTCAGGGATATGTCGGGCACGGTCGCGAGCCTATGGAGGAGGTACGTGTGCCGTCCAACGATCGCCGAAGTCTTGAGGGTCGTCTGAGGTTGGGGGAGCGGGGGCGTAGTACCGCGGCGTGGAGGCCCCGCGGCCGCACCTGCTGGCCTGGCGGCCAGGGACCGGGAGGACCTCCCACGCCGCCGGGCGGAGGGGGAGCCCCGAACCGGGCGCCGCCCCGGGCCCGGCACCGCGCTCCGCGCGCTATTTCCGGGGCTCCGCCCCCGTGCCCCCGCGCCTCGAACGCCGGCGAGGCTGGATGTGGGGGGCGCCACGGCCACCACGCCGTAAGGGGAGATCGAGGCGCCACGCGGGGCCTCACAGAGGCGCGCGGACCGTGCTGAGCGCAAGGTTCCCCGTGGGAAACAGAAGGGAACCTGCCGGGTAACACCCGCGACGCACGCTGCTCGCATGACTTCGGAGATCGTGGTGATCGGCGGCGGGACGGCGGGCGCGCGGCTCGCGCGGCAGCTCGGCGCGGGTGCGCGCGTCACGGTCCTCGGCGAGGAGACACACGCGCCCTACAACCGGGTCCTGCTCGCGGAGGTGCTCGCGGGCCGGTACGGCCCCGAGGTGATCGCGCTGCCCGACGTGCCCGTGCTGCGGCGCGGCGTGCGGGCGACCGCCGTCGACCGCGATCGGCGGCTCGTGCACTGCGCGGACGGCACCACGGTCGGATACGACCGGCTCGTGCTCGCGACCGGTTCCAACCCCGTGCTGCCGCCGCTCCGCGGTATCCGGCGCGGGCTCCCGGACGGCGTCCACCCCTTCCGCACCCTCGACGACTGCGCCGCGCTCTCGGAGGCCGTCCGCCCCGGCACGCGGGCCGTGGTCGTCGGCGGCGGGCTGCTCGGGGTCTCGGCCGCGCGGGCGCTGGCCACCCGCGGCGCGAAGGTGGTGCTGGCCCAGCAGGGCGAGCACCTCATGGAGCGCCAGCTGGACGTGTCCGCCTCCGCGCTGCTCCGCGCACACCTCGAACTCCTCGGAGTGGAGGTGCACACCGAGTGCCGCGTACGGGGACTGCGGACCACCCCGGAAGGCGCGGTGGGCGCGGTGGTCCTCGCTGACGGCTTCGCGCTGGACGCCGAGGTCGTGGTGCTGGCGTGCGGGGTGCGTCCCCGTGTGGGACTGGCGGTGGACGCCGGTCTCGAGGTGCGCAAGGGCGTCGTCGTCGACGACGAGCTGCGCACCTCCGACCCGTACATCCACGCCGTCGGCGACTGTGCCGAACACGACGGTGTCGTCCACGGCCTGGCGGGCCCGGCGCTGGAGCAGGCGGACGTCCTCGCGTCCGTGCTGAAGGGCGGAGGTGGAGGTGGAGGCGGAGGCGACGGCGCCCGCTACACCGGCACCCGTTCCCTGACCCGGCTCACGCTCTCCTCGGCATCGAGCCCGCTCGACCTGGCCGCGTTCGGCGATCCGACCCCCCGCCCGGGGGACGACGTCGTCCAGCTCGCCGACGCCACCCGGGGCGCGTACCGCAAGGTCGTCGTCCGCGGGGACCGGCTCGTCGGCGGGGTACTGCTCGGGGATCTCGCGTCGGTCGGCGCGCTCGCCCGGGCCTGGGAGGGCGACGAGGCCCTGCCGGACTCCCTCCCCCTGCTCCACCTGCTCACCAATGATGGAGGCCTCTGACATGGCTGCGATGTCCACTTCCGCGACCACTGACACGATCGTGGTCGTCGGCCACGGAATGGTCGGCCAGCGTTTCCTGGAGGCCCTCGCCGAGCGGGGCGTCACCGAGCGGGCTCGGATCGTCGTGCTGTGCGAGGAACCCCGGCCCGCCTACGACCGGGTCCGGCTGACCTCGTACTTCTCCGGCAACACGCCCGACGACCTTTCGATGGTCGAGGACGGCTTCATGGAGCGGCACGGCATCGAGCTGCACCTGGACGACCCGGCGGAGGCGATCGACACCGCCACCCGCACGGTCACGTCACGGGCCGGGCTGAGCATCGCGTACGACACTCTGGTGCTGGCCACCGGCTCGTACCCGTTCGTGCCGCCGGTGCCGGGCAAGGACGCTCAGGGGTGTTTCGTCTACCGCACGATCGAGGACCTGCTGGCGATCGAGGAGTACGCCAAGACTGCCCGCACCGGCGCGGTGGTCGGCGGCGGGCTCCTGGGTCTGGAGGCCGCCGGCGCGCTCAAGGGCCTCGGGCTCGAGACGCACATCGTGGAGTTCGCACCGCGGCTGATGCCGGTGCAGGTCGACGAGGGCGGCGGCGCCGCACTGCTGCGCACCATCGAGAGCATGGGCCTCGCCGTCCACACCGGTGTCGGAACCCAGGCGGTCACCGCCGGTGAGGACGGCGCCGTCAACGGCATGGCCCTCTCCGACGGTTCGGTGCTCGCCACCGACATCGTGGTCTTCTCCGCGGGCGTACGGCCCCGGGACCAGCTGGCCCGGGACGCGGGACTCGCGGTCGGCGAGCGCGGCGGCATCGTCGTGGACGAGCAGTGCCGCACCTCCGACCCGGCGGTCTTCGCGATCGGCGAGTGCGCGCTGGCGTCGGACGGCCGCGTGTACGGACTCGTCGCGCCCGGCTACGAGATGGCTCAGACGGCGGCGGCGGCCCTGGACGGCGACGTCTCCTCGTTCACCGGCGCCGACACGTCGACCAAGCTGAAGCTGCTCGGCGTGGACGTGGCCTCGTTCGGTGACGCGCACGGCGCGGCGGAGGGCTGCCTCGACGTCGTCTACTCCGACTCCCGTGCCGGTGTCTACAAGAAGCTGGTCGTCGGCCCCGGGGGCGAGCTGCTCGGCGGCATCCTGGTGGGTGACGCCGAGGCGTACGGCACGCTGCGCGCGTTCACCGGGTCCGTTCCCCCGATGGCGCCCGAGCAGCTGGTGCTGCCCGCGGGCACCGGTGCGCCGGTCGCGCTCGGCCCGTCCGCGCTGCCGGACGAGGCAGTCATCTGCTCCTGCCACAACGTCACCAAGGGCACCGTCCGCGGTGCCGTCACGGAGCACTCCTGCACGACGGTGCCCGAGGTCAAGAAGTGCACCAAGGCCGGTACGGGCTGCGGCAGTTGCGTGAAGGTGCTGGACCGGCTGGTCAACGCCGAGCTGGAGGCGTCGGGCGTCGAGGTCGACAAGGGCCTGTGCGGCTGCTTCGGCCAGACCCGTCAGGAGCTGTACGAGATCGTGCGCGCCCTGCGCATCACCTCGTACCAGGCGCTGCTCGACGCGCACGGCCGTGAGGCGGCCCGCGGCGGGGACGGCTGCGAGATCTGCAAGCCGACCGTCGGTTCCGTCATCGCCTCGCTCGCGCCCACGATCGGCGCGTCCGGCTATGTGCTGGAGGGCGAGCAGGCGGCGCTGCAGGACACCAACGACCACTTCCTCGCCAACATGCAGAAGAACGGCTCGTACTCGATCGTCCCGCGCATTCCCGGTGGTGAGATCACGCCGGAGAAGCTGATCGTCATCGGTGAGGTCGCCCGTGACTTCGGCCTCTACACGAAGATCACCGGCGGCCAGCGGATCGACATGTTCGGCGCACGCGTCGACCAGTTGCCGCAGATCTGGGCGCGTCTGGTGGACGCGGGGTTCGAGTCGGGGCACGCGTACGGCAAGGCGCTGCGCACGGTGAAGTCCTGTGTGGGGCAGACCTGGTGCCGCTACGGCGTGCAGGACTCGGTCCGGATGGCGATCGACCTGGAGCTGCGCTACCGCGGACTGCGTTCGCCGCACAAGCTGAAGTCGGCGGTCTCCGGCTGCCAGCGGGAGTGCGCCGAGGCCCAGTCGAAGGACTTCGGCGTGATCGCGACGGCGAACGGCTGGAACCTCTACGTCGGCGGCAACGGCGGCGCGACCCCGCGTCACGCGGACCTGCTCGCCCAGGATCTGTCCGACGCCGAGCTGATCCGCCTGATCGACCGGTTCCTGATGTTCTACATCCGCACCGCCGACCGGCTGGAGCGGACCTCGACCTGGCTGGAGCGCGTCGAGGGCGGTCTGGAGCACGTGCGGGACGTGGTCGTGAACGACTCGCTCGGTATCTGCGCCGAGCTGGAGTCGCTGATGGCCGACCATGTGGCCGGCTACCGCGACGAGTGGGCCGAGACACTCGACGACCCGGAGCGGCTGATGCGGTTCGTGTCGTTCGTCAACGCGCCCGACGTCCCGGACCCGACCGTGAAGTTCGTGCCCGAGCGCGACCAGGTCAAGCCCGACCTGCCGCTGCTGTCCATTGGTTCGTTCGACCAGACCCTGGAAGGTGCCGCCCGATGACCGCGACGACCCTCGCCCCCGCCACGACGGATGTCCAGATCCAGCTCCGGCTGGGCGACGACTGGGCAGCGCTGTGCCCGCTGTCCCGGCTGACGCCGGGCCGCGGTGCGGCGGCCCTGCTGCCAGACGGCCGTCAGGCCGCGGTCTTCCTCGACCGTGAGGGCCGGCCCTACGCCATCGACAACCGTGATCCGTTCAGCGGCGCGCAGGTCCTCTCGCGCGGTCTGACCGGCTCGGCGGGCGGCCGGCCGTTCGTCGCGTCGCCGCTGCTCAAGCAGCGCTTCGACCTGGAGACCGGGCGCTGCCTGGACGACGACTCGGTGTCGGTGACGGCGTACGAGGTACGGCTGCGCTGAACCGCCGAGTCCACGGAGAGTTCCGCTCACGCGTCGCCTGTCACTGCCCTGACCCTTCGCGACGCGTGAGCGGCACACCTTCCCCGCCGGGTCACTCGCCCTGGGCCATCGCCTGCTTCATGGCGTCCATGTCCAGCCACGCGATCTCCCACATGTGGTTGTCGAGGTCGTGGAAGGAACGGTTGTACATGAACCCGTAGTCCAGCGTGTCGTTGGCCGGCGTGCCGCCGGCGGCCAGCGCGGCGTCCACCAGTTCGTCGACCTTCTCCCGGCTGTCGGCGCTCAGAGCCAGGATGGCCTCGATGCTGGTCGAGGTGTCGGCGATGTCCTTCTTGGTGAAGTCCTTGAAGCGCGCCTCGGTCAGCAGCATCGCGAAGATGTGGTCGCTGAAGACCAGACAGGCCGCGTTCTCGTCGGTGAACTGCGGGTTGAAGGAGTAGCCCAGCTTGCTCCAGAAGGCCTTGGCGGCCTCAAGGTCCTTGACCGGCAGGTTGACGAAGATCATCTGAGTCATGGTGGTCTCTCTCCTTCGGGGCGCCGTCGTGGCGCGGGCCGTGTGCGGTGCGTTCGAAGAGGTAGACGGACGCCGCGCGCCGCACTCATCGGTCCCGGCGGGGAATTCTTCACACGTCCCGACCTGTCCGGGTCACCCTCCGTTGTGGCGACGGTCACTCATTGCTTCTAGGTTGCAAGATCGCGCGACCCCGTGGCGCCGGCCGGCGCCACGGGGCGGTCATCCCACCCCTGGAGTGACAAGTGGAACGTCGCAGCTTCCTGCGTGGAGCGGTCGTCGGCACGTCGGCCGCGGCCTTCGGATTCACTCTGTGGCAGGGCGCCGCCTCGGCTGCCCCCGCCCAGCCCGGTTCGGGCCCCTATGGAGGGCTCGGTGCGGCCGACGCGAACGGCATCCAGCTCCCGGCCGGGTTCACCAGCCGGGTGATCGCCCGGTCCGGCCAGAAGGTCGGCTCCACGTCGTACACCTGGCACAACGCCCCGGACGGCGGTGCCTGCTTCGCCGACGACGGGGGAGGTTGGATCTACGTCTCCAATTCGGAGATCTCCTCCACCGGCGGTGCGAGCGCCGTGAAGTTCTCCTCGACCGGCACGATCACCGGCGCGTACCGCATCCTGTCCAACACCAACCGCAACTGCGCGGGCGGCGCCACACCGTGGAACACCTGGCTCTCCTGCGAGGAGGTCAGCACCGGCTACGTCTACGAGACGGACCCGTGGGGCGTGAACGCCGCCGTACGCCGGTCCGCCATGGGGCGCTTCAACCACGAGGCCGCCGCGGCGGACCCCGTGCGCAAGGCGATCTATCTGACCGAGGACGCGTCCGACGGCTGCCTGTACCGGTTCGTCCCCACCACCTGGGGCGACCTGTCCTCCGGCACCCTCCAGGTGCTGAAGGCCGGTACGGCCACCTCCGGTTCCTTCACCTGGGCGACCGTGCCGGACCCCGACGGCTCCCCGACCGCCACCCGCGACCAGGTGTCCGGCGCCAAGCTGTTCAACGGCGGCGAGGGCTGCCACTACGCCAACGACACCGTGTGGTTCACGACCAAGGGCGACAATCGCCTGTGGCAGCTGAACCTGCTGAACAGCACGTACGAACTGGCCTACGACGACTCGCTAGTGGTCGGCGGGAGCGCGCCGCTGACCGGCGTCGACAACGTCACCGGCGCCACCTCGGGTGACCTGTTCGTCGCGGAGGACGGCGGCAACATGGAGATCTGCCTGATCACGCCGGACGACGTCGTCGCGCCGTTCCTGCGCGTCAACGGCCAGTCGTCGTCGGAGATCTGCGGCCCCGCCTTCTCCCCCGACGGCAGCCGGCTGTACTTCTCCAGCCAGCGGGGCACCAGCGGCAGTTCGTCGGGCGGCATCACCTACGAGGTGAGCGGTCCGTTCCGCGCGTAGACGACGGGCTCCGGTGCGGCGCCGCCCCTCAGCAGGGCGGCGCCCAGCGGGGTGAGCGAGTGCAGCACGGCGTTGCCGTGGCGCAGGGTCACGACCAGGCCGGCCTCGCGCAGCACCGCTGCGTGCTGGCTCGCGGACGCCAGTGACACCCCTGCCCTGCGGGCCAGTTCACTGGTCGTGCAGCCGCCCCTGATGGCCTGGAGCACCGCGGAGCGCGTATGGCCCACGAGGCGGCCGAGCGAGGCGCCGACGCCCTCGCCCGCCGCCTGCTCGCAGGAGTGCGAGACCGGGTAGACGAGCACCGGCGGCAGGGAGGCGTCGCGGTAGACGACCGGCGTCCCGCGACAGAAGAACGACGGCTGGAGCAGCAACCCGCGCCCGTCCAGGTGCAGTTCGCGGTCCACGGGATAGTCGGCCTCCAGGACCGGCGCACGCCAGCGCAGCACGGGCGGCAGGGAGGCGAGCAGTTCGCCCGCACCGCCGTCGAGGAGGGCCCGGCCGCGTACGGCGCGGTCCGCCTCCACCCGGCTCTGGATGTGGGTCCAGTAGGGCTCGACGGCCGCCCGGTAGTAGGCGCGCAGCGCCTCCACGAGGCGGGACACCGTCTCGGCCCGTCCCTCCGCGAGTGAGGTCAGCCGGCCGGGCAGGGCCCGCAGCGGTGAGCGGTGGGCGGCCGCGAGAATCACCTCGGTGTGCAGGCGGGCCGGCGGGGTGGCCCGCAGCGCCTCGAGGCCGGTGCCGAGGCCCTCGGAGCCCTCCGGCGGCGTGAGAAAGTCCGGGAAATAGCCGCGCTGGGGCACAAGCGCGGAGAGCATCCGCGTCTCACCTTTCAACCGCGTTCGCGCTTCGGCCCGCCATTCCCCGAAGACCAGAGCGCCTCTTCGGTCACGCAATCGATGGAAACTGAGAATCGATTCCCACAACGCGTCGGGCCTGGCAGCCATCCTCACCCGCGCCAGGTCGTCCGCGTTGAAATGAATACGAAGCACCGAACCCCCACTGTTTCCACCGCAATCGCCCCCCACCACTGAGTATGCATGCAATCACAGGTTGTTACCACGGTGTTTCAGCCACAGTTGAAACGCCTCGCGGGTTCTGGGGGCCAACCGAAAAGCTGTACGACGTCGGGCATGAAACCTACTTCACCGATGTGACGCAGCGAGGACCGTGGGGGGCTTTGCGCGTCCGGCGGCGGTGACGGAGGTTGCGGCTCCGTGTCCGGCACGGGAAATGGAGCGCGGTCGACGGGTGGGGATCCGTCGGCCGCGCTCCGTCCGTTCTCCGGATCCAGCGACAGAAATTCGATTGCTGTTAAGCAAACCGGTACCAACTGATTCGCGATTCAACTGACTTCTCGTTCAACAACCGGCGGCGGACATGCGGAAGGGGCGGGCGCCCCGCACAGGCGCCCGCCCCTTCTCTGGTGAACCGGAGCCGCCACCGGGTGGCCGGTGAGGGTCGGGTTACCGGGCTCCGGGTTTTCGTGCCCCGGACCCGGTGACAGCTCCGGGGTCTGGTGTCCTACCTGGAGTCGCTGCCGGACGACTCGGCCGCCGCGCGACCCGCCTCCAGTCGCGCCACCGGGATCCGGAACGGCGAGCAGGACACGTAGTCGAGGCCCACCTCGTGGAAGAAGTGCACCGACTCGGGGTCGCCGCCGTGCTCGCCGCATACGCCGAGCTTGAGGTCGGGCCGGGTGGCCCGGCCGGCCTCGACGGCGCTGCGGACCAGCGAACCGACGCCGTCCTTGTCGATGGTCTCGAACGGGGAGACCCCGAAGATGCCCTTCTCCAGGTACGCGGTGAAGAAGCTGGCCTCCACGTCGTCGCGGGAGAAGCCCCACACGGTCTGGGTGAGGTCGTTGGTTCCGAAGGAGAAGAACTGGGCGGCCTCCGCGATCTGACCGGCGGTCAGCGCGGCACGCGGCAGCTCGATCATGGTGCCGATGGTCAGCCGCAGGTCGGTGCCGGTGGCGGCCTCGACCTCGGCGATGACCTGGTCGGCCTCCTCGCGGACGATCTCCAGCTCCTGGACGGTGCCCACCAGCGGAATCATGACCTCCGCACGCGGGTCCCCCTTGGCGTTCTTGCGCTCGGCCGCGGCCTCGGCGATCGCCCGTACCTGCATGGCGAACAGACCGGGGATGACCAGGCCGAGGCGTACGCCGCGCAGACCCAGCATCGGGTTCTGCTCGTGCAGCTTGTGCACGGCCTGGAGCAGACGCAGGTCGTTCTCGTTGGCGTCCTTGCGGGACTCGGCGAGCGCGACGCGCACGGACAGCTCCGTGATGTCGGGCAGGAACTCGTGCAGCGGCGGGTCCAGCAGACGGACCGTCACCGGCAGACCGTCCATCGCCTCGAAGAGCTCGACGAAGTCCTTCTTCTGCAACGGCAGCAGGGCGCCGAGCGCCTGCTCGCGCTCCTCGTCCGTGTCGGCGAGGATCAGCCGCTCGACCATCTCGCGGCGCTCACCGAGGAACATGTGCTCGGTACGGCACAGGCCGATGCCCTGGGCGCCGAAGCGGCGGGCACGCAGCGCGTCCTCGGCGTTGTCGGCGTTGGCCCGTACGCGCAGCCGGCGGACCCGGTCCGCGTACGCCATGATCCGGTGGACGGCCTGGACGAGCTCGTCGGCGTCGTCCGCCCCGGCGTGCATACGGCCCTCGAAGTACTCGACGACCGGGGAGGGCACGACCGGCACCTCGCCCAGGTACACCTTGCCGGTGGAGCCGTCGATGGAGACGACGTCGCCCTCCTCGACGACGGTGCCGCCCACCGTCATCCGGCGGCGCTTGGTGTCGACCTCGAGGTCCTCGGCGCCGCAGACACAGGTCTTGCCCATGCCGCGGGCGACGACGGCCGCGTGCGACGTCTTGCCGCCGCGGGAGGTCAGGATGCCCTCGGCGGCGATCATGCCGTCCAGGTCGTCCGGGTTGGTCTCACGGCGGATGAGGATGACCTTCTCGCCGGACCTGGACCACTTGACCGCGGTGTACGAGTCGAAGACGGCCTTGCCGACCGCCGCGCCCGGCGAGGCGGCGATGCCGCGGCCGAGCAGCTCGGACTTCGCGCCGTCGTCGAAGCGGGGGAACATCAGCTGCGCGAGCTGGGCGCCGTTGACGCGCTGCAGCGCCTCGGCCTCGTCGATCAGCCCCTGGTCGACCAGCTGGGTGGCGATGCGGAAGGCGGCGCCCGCGGTGCGCTTGCCGACGCGGGTCTGGAGCATCCACAGCTGACCGCGCTCGATGGTGAACTCGATGTCGCACAGGTCCTTGTAGTGCGTCTCGAGGGTTTCCATGATCTGCATCAGCTGGTCGTACGACTTCTTGTCGATCGACTCGAGCTCGGCGAGCGGCACGGTGTTGCGGATACCGGCGACGACGTCCTCACCCTGCGCGTTCTGCAGGTAGTCGCCGTAGACGCCCTGGTGGCCGGAGGCGGGGTCGCGGGTGAAGGCGACGCCCGTGCCGGAGTCGGGGCCGAGGTTGCCGAAGACCATGGAGCAGACGTTGACGGCCGTGCCGAGGTCGCCGGGGATGCGCTCCTGACGGCGGTAGAGCTTGGCCCGGTCGGTGTTCCAGGAGTCGAAGACCGCGTGGATGGCGAGGTCCATCTGCTCGCGCGGGTCCTGCGGGAAGTCGCGTCCGGCCTCGGCCTTGACGATCTTCTTGAACTGCTTGACGAGCTTCTTCAGGTCCGCGGCGTCGAGGTCGGTGTCGACGGTGACCTTCTTGGCGGCCTTGGCCTCGTCGAGGGCGTCCTCGAAGAGTTCGCCCTCGACGCCCAGCACGGTCTTGCCGAACATCTGGATCAGGCGGCGGTAGGAGTCCCACGCGAAGCGCTCGTCACCGGCCTGCGTGGCCAGGCCCGCGACCGACTCGTCGGAAAGACCGATGTTGAGGACGGTGTCCATCATGCCGGGCATGGAGAACTTGGCGCCCGACCGTACGGATACCAGCAGCGGGTCGTCGGCCTGGCCGAGCTTCTTGCCCATCGCCTGCTCGAGGGCGTCGAGGTGCGCACTCACCTCGTCGCGCAGCTCGGCCGGCTCGGCGCCGCTCTCGAGGTAGACCTTGCACGCCTCTGTGGTGATCGTGAAGCCCGGAGGGACGGGGAGACCGAGGTTGGTCATCTCGGCGAGGTTCGCACCCTTCCCGCCGAGCAGGTCCTTGAGGTCTCGGTTGCCCTCGGTGAAGTCGTAGACGAACTTCTGATCTTTGTTTTCCGACACGGGTCTCGACTCCTCGAGGACTCGGTGGCTGCCCTGACGGCGAGGAACATACCCAGATCGAAGGCGTCTGGGTACGTCCACTTGCGCGTCATGCGGCCTTAACCACTCGTCCGCCACCAGATCGAAAGTGGCTGGAAGCCCCGGACACCGCCACCCTTGAGTTCAACTCTTGAATGAACGATCACACCATGCGGTGGGTGCCGACTTGATCTCATACACAGAGTGACATGGCACGCCATGCCTCAAACGCCAAAAGGGTGGCACCGAGTGCCACCCTTTGAGAGATGCAGACGTCCGGAATTCGCTCATCTGAGCGCACCCCCTATCAGGGGTGGCGAGAATCACGCCCCTGGACGAGGCGGAATTCCATCATCCGGACCGCTTCCGGGGGTCCGTCAGCCGCCTGACGTGTCCAGTTCCGCGTCGGCATCGACGCCCGCGCAGTCGTACGGATCCTTCAGCCAGCCGTCAGGAAGCACCACCCGGTTGTTCCCGGATGTCCGTCCACGCGGGCCGTCGGCCCCTTCCGGCCACGCCTGGTCCAGATCGAGCTCGCTCAACTGAGCGCCCAGTTCGTCCAGCGAAGAGGTGATCGCGAGGCTCTTGCGCATCTGCGAACCGACCGCGAAGCCCTTCAGGTACCAGGCGACGTGCTTGCGGAAGTCGATCACACCGCGCGACTCGTCACCGATCCACTCCCCCAGCAGCGTCGCGTGCCGCAGCATCACGTCCGCGACCTGGCGCAGCGTCGGCCGCGCGTAGTCCTCCCGGCCTTCGAAGGCCGCCACCAGGTCCCCGAAGAGCCACGGCCGTCCGAGGCAGCCCCGGCCCACGACCACGCCGTCACAGCCCGTCTCGCGCACCATCCGCAGGGCGTCGTCCGCCGACCAGATGTCGCCGTTGCCCAGCACCGGGATCTCCGGGACATGCTCCTTGAGACGGGCGATCGCGTCCCAGTCCGCGGTGCCGCCGTAGTGCTGGGCAGCGGTGCGCCCGTGCAGGGCGATGGCCGTGACACCCTCCTCGACCGCGATCCGGCCGGCGTCGAGGTAGGTGATGTGGTCGTCGTCGATGCCCTTGCGCATCTTCATCGTCACCGGCAGGTCACCCGCGTTCGTGACCGCCTCGTGCAGGATCGCGCGCAGCAGCGGCCGCTTGTACGGGAGGGCGGAGCCGCCGCCCTTGCGGGTGACCTTGGGGACCGGGCACCCGAAGTTCAGGTCGATGTGGTCGGCCAGACCCTCGTCCACGATCATCCGCACGGCCTTGCCGACGGTGACCGGGTCCACTCCGTACAGCTGGATCGAGCGCGGTGTCTCGGTCTCGTCGAAGTGGATCAGATGCATGGTCTTCTCGTTGCGCTCGACCAGCGCCCGCGTGGTGATCATCTCGCTGACGAACAGGCCTTTGCCGCCGCTGAACTCCCTGCACAGGGTGCGGAAGGGGGCGTTGGTGATGCCTGCCATGGGCGCGAGGACCACCGGCGGCTGCACGGCGTGCGGGCCGATCCGGAGCGTGTTCGTGGAAGCGGGGGCGAGCGTGGTCATTCGCCCATTGTCCCGCACCGCGGGCGTCGCGTGTCAGCCGTGCGGTCCCGCCCGCCGGGAGGGTCAGGGACAGCGACGGGCCCGGACCGCGGGACGCGGTCCGGGCCCGTCACGTCCGGGCGGCTCGGGTCAGGACGTGCTCTCCGGCGCAGCCGCGTCCGTCGCCGTCTCCGGCTGGTCGTCCGAGTTCGTCAGGGCGCGCTCGCGCATCTTGCGCAGCAGCTCCTGCTTCTGGTCGGCGGCCGCCTTGCGGTCGGCCTCGCGGGCGGGGCCACCCGCCTGCTGGTCGGCTCGGGACAGCTTCTTGCGCTGGCCGCCTACGCCGAGGAGGTTGTTGCGGCTCTTGGCCATGGGGTTCTCCCATTCATGGTGAGAAGTGACTCAGGGAAACGTCGGACGGGGGCGGATGACCGCCGCCCTCTCACTCGTAGATCTGGAAGAACGAAGACATAGCCGTGACGGTACCGCCTCCGCGTGGCGGTCGGCACCACGTTTTCGGGCGCCGGCATCGGCATTACGGATGACAGATATTGAAATCTGTCATCCGTAATGCCATAGTCGTCAGTGTCACGACCCGACGACCTCCACATCCCTGGGAGACCCCTGATGACGACCACCCCTGCCCCCTTCCGCCCTCTCGGCACCACCGGCCCCGAGGTCTTCCCACTCGGCCTCGGCTGCATGGGCATGTCCGCGCTGTACGGCGAGGCCGACCGCGCCGAGTCCGTCGCGACCGTGCACGCGGCGCTCGAAGCGGGCGTCACCCTGCTCGACACCGGCGACTTCTACGGCATGGGCCACAACGAGCTGCTGATCAACGAGGCGCTGCGCACCGCCTCCGCCGCCGCGCGGGAACAGGCCCTCGTGAGCGTCAAGTTCGGCGCGCTCCGCACCGTCGAAGGCGGCTTCACCGGCATCGACGGCCGGCCCGCCGCAGTGAAGAACTTCGCCGCCTACAGCCTCCAGCGGCTCGGCACCGATCACATCGACGTGTACCGGATCGCCCGGCTCGACCCCGACGTCCCCATCGAGGAGACCGTGGGCGCCATCGCCGAACTGGTCGAGGAGGGCCATGTCCGGCACATCGGTCTCTCCGAGGTCGGCGCGGAGACCATCCGACGAGCGGCGTCCGTCGCCCCGATCGCGGACCTCCAGATCGAGTACTCCCTGATCTCGCGCGGCATCGAGAGGGAGATCCTGCCCACCGTCCGCGAGCTCGGCATCGGCATCACCGCGTACGGCGTGCTCTCACGCGGCCTGATCAGTGGCCACGTCACCCGCGACCGCGCGTTCGGCCCCGGTGACTTCCGCGGCATGAGCCCGCGCTTCCAGGGTGACAACCTCCATCGCAACCTCGATCTGGTCGAACGGCTGCGCAAGGTGGCCGACGGCCTGGGGATCAGCGTCGCGCAGACCGCGATCGCCTGGGTGCTCTCGCGCGGTGAGGACATCGTGCCGCTCGTCGGCGCCCGCAGCCGCACCCGGCTGACCGAGGCGCTGGGCGCCCTCGAGGTCACGCTGCCGGACGCCGACCTGGCCGCGATCGAGGAGGCCGTACCGGCGGGCGCGGCCGCGGGCGAGCGCTACCCGGCAGCACAGATGGCCCACCTGGACAGCGAGAACTGAGCTGCGCGGTACCGTCTCGGTGCCCCCTGTTCAGCGAAAGGCAGCCCAGACGCCATGACGCCCGAAGCACTGACTCCCGAGCGCATCCTCGAAGCCACCGAGGACGTGCTGCGCCGGTACGGCCCGGCGAAGGCCACGGTCGTGGACGTGGCGCGGGCGCTCGGAGTCAGCCACGGCAGCGTCTACCGGCACTTCCGTACGAAGGCGGCGCTGCGGGAGGCCGTGACCGGGCGCTGGCTGGAGCGCAGTGTGATCGAGCTGGCGGAGATCACGGCGCGCACGGATCTGCCGGCCCCCGACAGGCTCCTGCGGTGGATGTCGGCCCTGTTCGCGGCCAAGCGGCGCAAGGCGGGCGGCGACCCCGAGCTGTTCGCGACGTACGGCGTGCTCATCGGCGAGAACAGCGATGTGGTCGAGCACCATGTACAGGAGCTCGTGGGGCAGCTCCGGACGATCGTCGAGGAGGGCGTGGCCGCGGGCCGCTTCGGCGCGGTGGACCCGCAGACCTGCGCGCAGGCGGTGTTCGACGCCACGACCCGCTTCCACGACCCGGCCCACGCGGCGGACTGGTCGAAACCCTCCGTCGAGGCGGAGTTCGCAGGCCTGATGGACCTGGTGCTGCGCGGGCTGCGTCCCTAGCGCCTCTCGTTCGGATCCTGCCGGGGTCGAGAACCGGGCCGGGAGCCGGGTTCGGGATACCCGTGCAACCGCCCGGTTCAGCAGCGGACTTCAGGAGCTCGGGTCCACGGTCGCCTGATGGGCCTCTGCCAGGTGCTCCTCCGCCTTGAGCCATGGAAGGAACTGCGCGCTCCTGCGCCAGTCGCAGGTACCGCAGCTCAACTGCCGCTGGATGCCCGCCTTTTCGACCCGCACCACGTGTTCACGTCCGTGCTGGTCCCATCTGCTCACCTTGCTGGTGGTCGTGGACGGCATGCTTGTGCCTCCTGTGCCTGGCCTGCCTGCGGGTTCGCGTGGGCCCAGTGTGCACGAAGCCCCCGGTTCCGTTACCCGGAACCGGGGGCTTCGAACGCGTCGTTGGCCGGGCGTCAGCAGCCGAGCAGGCGGCTGCCCAGGTAGCCCTGGATCTGGTCGAGGGAGACCCGCTCCTGCTTCATGGTGTCGCGCTCGCGCACGGTCACCGCGTTGTCGTCGAGGGTGTCGAAGTCGACGGTGACACAGAACGGGGTGCCGATCTCGTCCTGGCGGCGGTAGCGGCGGCCGATGGCGCCCGCGTCGTCGAACTCGATGTTCCAGTTCTTGCGCAGGTCCGCGGCGAGGCCCTTGGCCTTCGGGGAGAGCTGCGGGTTGCGGCTCAGCGGCAGGACGGCGACCTTGACCGGCGCGAGGCGCGGGTCGAGGCGCATGACCGTGCGCTTCTCCATGACGCCCTTGGCGTTGGGCGCCTCGTCCTCGTTGTACGCGTCGAGGAGGAAGGCGAGCATGGCGCGGCCGACACCCGCCGCCGGCTCGATGACGTACGGCGTCCAGCGCTCGCCGGCCTCCTGGTCGAAGTACGACAGGTCGGTGCCGGACGCCTTGGAGTGCGCCGAGAGGTCGTAGTCGGTGCGGTTGGCGACGCCCTCGAGCTCGCCCCACTCGCTGCCGCCGAACTGGAAGCGGTACTCGATGTCGGCGGTGCGCTTCGAGTAGTGGGAGAGCTTCTCCTGCGGGTGCTCGAACCAGCGCATGTTCTCCTCACGCAGGCCGAGGTCGCGGTACCAGTTCCAGCGCTGGTCCATCCAGTACTGCTGCCACTCCTCGTCCTCGCCGGGCTTGACGAAGAACTCCATCTCCATCTGCTCGAACTCGCGGGTGCGGAAGATGAAGTTGCCCGGAGTGATCTCGTTCCGGAAGGACTTGCCCATCTGCGCGATGCCGAACGGCGGCTTCTTGCGCGAGGTCTGCTGCACCTGGCCGAAGTTGGTGAAGATGCCCTGGGCCGTCTCGGGCCGCAGGTAGGCGACCGCGCCGGAGTCCTGGGTGGGGCCGAGGTGGGTGGAGAGCAGGCCGGAGAACTGCTTGGGCTCGGTGAACGTGCCCTTGTTGCCGCAGTTGGGGCAGTTCAGGTCGGCGAGGCCGTTCTCGGGGAGCCTGCCGTGCTTCTCCTCGTACGCCTCCTCCAGGTGGTCGGCGCGGTAGCGCTTGTGGCAGGAGGTGCACTCGGTGAGCGGGTCGGTGAAGGTGGCGACGTGGCCGGAGGCCTCCCAGACCTCGGTCGCCAGGATCACCGACGAGTCGATGCCGACGACGTCCTCGCGCGAGGTGACCATGTAGCGCCACCACTGGCGCTTGATGTTCTCCTTGAGCTCGACACCCAGCGGTCCGTAGTCCCAGGCGGCCTTCTGACCGCCGTAGATCTCGCTGCAGGGGTAGACAAAGCCACGGCGCTTGCTCAGGTTGACGATCGTATCGATCTTGTCGGCGGCCACGGTGCTCTCTTCATTACGACGACGACGAACGGAGAATGATTCAGGTTACCGGCGGCGGCACCCCTGGGATCAAATCGGATCGGGTACGTGGGCCGGGACGCTGGTTTATTGACAATCGTTTCCGTTTTTGTTGAAAATGAGTGTCATGAACGTACGACGCCTCATACCCACCGCCGCCACCGCCGGAGCTGTCACGCTCGGCCTCCTGGCCCTGTCCGCCTGCTCCACCTCTGACGCCGCGGGCGGCGAGGACAGCGGGAAGCTGAAGGTCACCGCGTCGTTCTACCCCATGCAGTATCTCGCCGAGCAGATCGGCGGCGACAACGTCGACGTCACCACGCTCACCAAGCCGGGCGTCGAGCCGCACGACCTCGAGCTCAAGCCCCGCCAGACCGCCGAGCTCAACGACGCCGGTCTGGTCCTCTACCTCAAGGGCGTCCAGCCCGCCGTCGACAAGGCCATCGACCAGTCGGGCGTGAAGTACAAGGTCGACGCGGCCACCCTCACGAAGCTCGAGCACTTCGACACCGCGGGCGGTCACGACCACGGACACGAAGAGGCCGGACACGAAGAGGCCGGGCACGACGAAGCCGGGCACGAGGAGGCCGGGCACGAGGAGGCCGAAGCCGGGCACGAGGAGGCCGAGGCCGGGGCCGACCCGCACATCTGGCTCGACCCGGTGAAGTACGCAGAGGTGGCCAAGGGCGTCGGCGCCCAGATGGAGAAGGCCGACCCGGACAACGCCGCAGCCTACAAGAAGAACACCGACGCGCTGGTCGCGAAGCTCAACACCCTGCACACCGACTTCGAGCAGGGCCTGAAGAACTCGGCCACGAAGACGTTCATCACCACCCACTCCGCCTTCGGCTACCTCGCGCAGCGCTACGGCCTGGAGCAGGAGGGCATCGCGGGCGTCGACCCCGAGTCCGAGCCCAGCCCGGCCCGTATCAAGGACCTCCAGACGATCGCGAAGGAGGACAAGGTCACCACCGTCTTCTTCGAGACCCTGGCCAGCGACAAGACCGCGAAGACCCTCGCCAAGGACACCGGCCTGAAGACCGACGTCCTCGACCCGCTCGAGGGAATCACGGACCGGTCGAAGGGCGATGACTACATCGAGGTCATGAACTCCAACCTCGCCGCGCTGAAGAAGGCCCTCGGCGCGAAGTGACGCAGTCCCACCAGGAGAGGCGGCCCCCCATGAGGACCGAGCCGGTCATTTCCGTCCGCGGAGCCCGGGCCACGCTCGGCTCGCGGCCCGTACTCCGCGGCATCGACCTCTCCGTCGAACGCGGTGAGGTCGTCGCCCTGCTCGGCGCCAACGGCTCCGGCAAGTCCACCGCCGTACGCTCCGTGATCGGCCAGGTGCCGCTCACCGACGGCCGGATCGACCTGTTCGGCACGGAGCTGCGCCGCTTCCGCCAGTGGGCCCGGGTCGGATACGTGCCCCAGCGCACGACCGCCGCGAGCGGCGTGCCCGCGACCGTCCGCGAGGTCGTCGCCTCCGGGAGGCTCTCGCGCGCCCGCTTCGGCCTGCCCTCACGCGGTGACAAGGCCGCCGTGCAGCGGGCCATCGAGCTGGTCGGCCTGGCCGACCGCGCCAAGGACTCCGTCGGCGCCCTGTCCGGCGGCCAGCACCAGCGGGTGCTCATCGCCCGCGCGCTCGCGGCGGAGCCCGAGCTGCTGATCATGGACGAGCCGATGGCCGGCGTGGACCTGGCCAGCCAGGAGGTGCTGGCGGGGACGCTGCGTGAGCAGGTCGGCGCCGGTACGACGGTGCTGCTGGTGCTGCACGAGCTGGGCCCGCTGGAGCCGCTGATCGACCGGGCCGTGGTGCTGCGCGACGGATGCGTCGTCCACGACGGGCCGCCTCCGGAGGCCGTCGGCCAGCACGCCCTGCCCGGGCACGACCACGTACACCCCCACGCGGCCGACGAGCCGCTCCGCACTGGACTGCTGACATGATCCTGGAAATGCTCGAATCCCCGTTCATGCAGCGCGCCCTGCTCGCGGCGCTGCTGGTCGGCATCACGGCCCCCGCCGTCGGCATCTATCTGGTGCAGCGGCGGCAGGCACTGATGGGCGACGGAATCGGCCATGTCGCGATGACCGGTGTCGGCCTCGGTTTCCTGCTGTCGACCAACCCCATCTGGATGGCGACACTGGTCTCGGTCCTCGGCGCCGTGCTGATGGAACTCATCCGCACCTACGGCCGCACCCGCGGTGACATCGCACTGGCGATGCTGTTCTACGGCGGCATGGCGGGCGGTGTGCTGCTGATCGAGCTCTCGGACAGCGGGTCCACGGCCAACCTCACCACGTATCTCTTCGGCTCCCTCTCGACCGTCTCCGACCAGGACGTCCTCGCGATCGTGCTGCTCGCGGCGTTCGTGGTGCTGGTGTCGCTGGGGCTGAGGCGACAACTGTTCGCCATCAGCCAGGACGAGGAGTTCGCCCGGGTCACCGGTCTGCCGGTGCGGGCACTGAACCTGCTGATCGCCGTCACCGCGGCGGTCACGGTCAGCGTCGCCATGCGAGTGGTGGGTCTGCTGCTGGTCAGCGCCCTGATGGTGGTGCCGGTGGCCGCGGCCCAGCAGATCTCGCGCTCCTTCAGGACGACGTACGCCCTGGCGGTCGCGATCGGCGTGACGGTCGCCCTGGCCGGAACCACCACCTCCTACTTCCAGGACGTGCCGCCGGGGGCCACGATTGTGATGCTCGCCATCGCCGTGTTCGTCGTGCTGACCGCGCTGGCCGCGCCCCTGGCGCGGCGGCGGGCGAAGGCGATGGAGGCGAGCGGCGACGGGAGCGTGAACGCAGCCGAGTGCACGGCCGACATGCCGGGCACGAGGCGCCCGGGCGACGACGTCAAGGTCTGAGCCCGGTACGGGTCCGCGCGGCACCACTCGGCGGGCCTGGCAGAATGGCCCGACATATGTGCGGGCGAGGCGAGGAGGCACCTGTGACCACGGCGCCAACCGGCGGTAACACCGCCCCGGTACGAGGCCGGTCGACCCGGCAGCGGGCCGCGGTGGCGGCGGCGCTCGACGAGGTCGACGAATTCCGCAGCGCTCAGGAGCTGCACGACATGCTCAAGCACCGCGGTGACTCGGTGGGCCTGACGACGGTCTACCGCACGCTGCAGTCGCTCGCCGACGCGGGCGAGGTCGACGTGCTGCGCACCAACGAGGGCGAGTCGGTGTACCGCCGCTGCTCGACCGACGACCACCATCACCACCTGGTGTGCCGCATGTGCGGCAAGGCCGTGGAGGTCGAGGGGCCGGCGGTGGAGCAGTGGGCGGAGACGATCGCCGCCCAGCACGGCTATGTGAACGTGGCCCACACCGTCGAGATCTTCGGCACCTGCGTGGAGTGCGCGGCGAAGGCCGGCTGAACTGACGCGTCGGCGGCCCGCACCCCTTTTCGGCCTTTTCGGGTGCGGGCCGCCGACGCGTACCGCGTCAGAGATCGAAGCAGTCGTAGGACCCGTCGGCGTTGCGGCCGACGGTGTTGTGGCCCCAGCAGTCCAGGGCGGGGGCGAGGTGGTACATCCGCCAGGTGAGCGCCGCTGCCAGGAAGACGGCTGCCGCGAGGACGGGCACGGACCGGCGCACGGCGACCATCATGGCGCCCAGTGCGGCTCCGGCCGACACCACGGCACAGTAGAGGGCGAGATCCGATTCGTTGGGGCGGAGGCCGGGGAAGTCCTCCATCTCGATCGTGAAGGCGAAGCTGAGCAGTACGAAGAGGAGGGCGACGCCGAAGAGTGCGGCGCTGCAGCAGCCGCGCACGGTCACGCCTTCCGCAGATGACCGTCGAGCAGCGTACGCAGCCGCTCGACTCCGGCCGCGTCCGCCGCGCCCCGTTTGGGCAGGACCATGAGGCCGATGCCGTGCCTGTCGCCGGTGAGGAGGACGAACACGTCGTCGGTCTCCGCGTACCGCGCGTACATCCCCCACTGCTGGGCCGTGTCGCTGTCGCGGCTGGTGACCCGGACGCCGGTGCCGTCGGCGACGGCACGGAACTCCCCCTGCCCGGCCGCCATACGGTAGATCTGGCGCGCCTGGATCCACGGCAGGAGGTACAGGCAGCCGAAGGCGAGCACCGCGATGACCAGCAGCAGCCACAGATTCCAGGTCATCCGGCCCCGCACGATGAGCAGCGCGAAGGCGCAGACGCCCAGCACGCCGGCGAAGTTCAGCAGGCGCCAGGTGAGACGTCCGGCCGGGGTGCCGCGCATCCGGGCCCTCAGGGCGGACGCCATGTCGCGGGCGGTGGGCTCGTAGACGAGCACCACCGCCTCGATGTCCTGCTGCTGCCCGCGCTCCTGTGTCATGGCCCCTCCCGGTGGCGGTGATGAGCCGTGATCGTAACGACCTTCGCCGGCGGCCTCGTACGCCGGTCCGGTCAGGCCGCCGGGCCCTCTGGGCGGCCCCGCATCGCCTCGAGCTCCTCGTTGGGGATCGCGCCGCCGAAGCGGCGGTCGCGCTGCGCGTACTCGAGGCAGGCGCGCCACAGGTCGCGGCGGTCGAAGTCCGGCCACAGCACGTCCTGGAACACCATCTCGGCGTAACTGGACTGCCAGATCAGGTAGTTCGAGGTGCGCATCTCGCCGCTGGGCCGCAGGAAGAGGTCGACGTCCGGCATGTCCGGGTAGTACAGGTACTTCTGGAACGTCTTCTCGTTGACCTTCGACGGGTCGAGCCTGCCCGCCGCCACGTCGCGCGCGATGGCCTGCGCCGCGTCCGCGACCTCGGCCCGGCCGCCGTAGTTGACGCAGAAGTACAGCGTCATCGCGTCGTTGTCGACGGTCTGCTCCTGCGCGATCTGGAGCTCCTGGACGACCGACTTCCACATCTTCGGCATGCGGCCGACCCAGCGGATCCGGATACCGAGCTCGTTCATCTCGTCGCGGCGGCGGCGGATGACGTCCCGGTTGAAGTTCATCAGGAAGCGCACCTCGTCGGGCGAGCGCTTCCAGTTCTCGGTGGAGAAGGCGTACAGGGAGAGGTTCTTGACGCCCATCTCGAGGCAGCCCTTGAGCACGTCCAGGACGACGCCCTCGCCGACCTTGTGCCCCTCGGTGCGGGGCAGGCCGCGCTCCTTGGCCCAGCGGCCGTTGCCGTCCATGACGCACGCCACATGGCCCGGCACCAGCTCCGCCGGGATCCTGGGCGGCCGGGCGCCCGAGGGGTGCGGCTCGGGGACCTTGTACTCGCGGCGGGACCGGCCAAGGATTCCGCGTCGTGCCATGCGGCTCACATCTCCTATTTCGCTACTTCTCTACGTACCGCAGGGAGCGCAGCCCGCGCTCCAGATGCCAGTGCAGATACGCGGACACCAGTCCGCTGCCCTCCCTGACGTGGCGCGCCTCGCACGCGTCCGCCGTCGGCCAGTCGCCCGTCAGCAGCGCGCTGAGCAGAGCGACGGCCTCCGCAGAGGGTACGACGCTGCCGGGCACCCGGCAGTCGCCGCATATGACGCCGCCCGCGGCGACGGAGAAGAACCGGTTGGGGCCCGGAAGTCCGCAGCGGGCGCAGTCGTCGAAGCTGGGCGCGTAGCCGTTGACGGCGAGGGAGCGCAGCAGGAACGCGTCGAGGACGAGATTCGGCGCGTGCTCGCCGCGCGAGAGGGTGCGCAGGGCGCCGACCAGCAGCAGGTACTGCTGGACGGCGGGCTCGCCCTCATGGTCGGTGAACCGCTCGGCGGTCTCCAGCATGGCGGTGCCGGCGGTGTAGCGGGCGTAGTCGCTGACGATGCCGCCGCCGTACGGGGCGATGGTCTCCGACTGCGTGCACAGCGGGAGCCCGCGTCCCACGAGCTCGCTGCCGCGGGCGAAGAACTGCACGTCCACATGGGAGAACGGCTCGAGTCTGGCCCCGAACTTCGACTTGGTCCGCCGCACACCTCGCGCCACGGCGCGTACGCGGCCGTGACCACGAGTGAGCAGCGTGATGATGCGGTCCGCCTCACCCAGCTTCTGGGTGCGCAGGACGACGCCGTCATCACGGAACAGGCTCATGGCCCCATTCTCCCGTACAGGCGGCGGCCGCCGACCCGGGGTCGCGCCGGGGCCACCGAATATACACACGGAGCGATATACTGATACACACTGCCGTATACACAGGGGGTTGCCCAGTGAGCCGGACCGTGATCGACCTTGACGACGAAGCCCTCGCCGCCGCTGCCATAGAGCTCGGTACCACCACCAAACGTGACACCATCAACACCGCACTTCGCGAAGTGACCGCACGGTACCGGCGACTGCGCGCACTGGAGGATTCCCGCAAGCACGTCGCCGACGGCGGCGTGGACATCGACATCCTCATGGACAAGCGCAAGTACCGGGGCGGCGTCCGGGACGACGAAGCCACCGAGTCGCACAGGAGTGCGTGAGTGCACGTCGCCGACTACCTCATCGACACCTCGGCACTGGCCCGCATCATGCTGGGTCAGACCGCCGCCGAGTGGGACAGCAGGATCGGCGCCGGTCTCGTCGCGATCTGCGGCTTCACCGAGCTGGAGACCCTGTTCTCGGCCAAGTCGACCGCAGATCGCGAGCGGCTGAAGCGCAACCTCGACACCTACTACACCTGGTGCCCGATCCCGGACGGCATCTACCGGCGTGCACAAGTCGTACAGGAACAACTCACCACCAAAGGCGAGCACCGCAGCGCTGGGCCCATCGACCTCCTGGTGGCCGCGGTCGCCGAAGAGGCCGGCCTCACACTGCTCCACTACGACCGGGACTTCGAGACCATCGCCCGCACCACAGGGCAGCCGACCCGCGTGATCGATCTCCGGAGCTGACCGTCAGGGCAGTTCGCCTCGGCTGCGGGCGTTCACGTACGCCGTCGTCGCGCTGATCCGCTCCGCGGCGGTCGCGGGGCGGACCGCCTCCGGGGCGCACTCCCATTCGCGGCCGCCCCCGACGGGTCTCAGGGACACGAACGGTCCCGACTCCCCCATGAGCCGGCCGACGCGGCCGGTGCGGGTGTCCACGACATACGAGCCGATGGGCGGGACGGCGGCCGACGTCATGGAGCATCGCCCCGTTCCCCTGCGAGCGCCGCCGTGACGAGACGGACCGTTTCCACGTCGCAGCGGCCCAGTTCGACGAGCGGGCAGGGCACGTCCCTCGCGTACGAGGCGGGGTCGATGCGCAATGAGGGCAGCGTGATCCCGGACCGTTTCAGAGCGACGCGCAATTTGTTCACGGCTTCCTCCGCCTCTGCCACGCACGCCACCGGGTGACGCGGGCTCTTTCCCTTGCTCGACATGATTTCCCTTCCATGGTCATGTTCACGAATCGCATTACGACGGTGGCGCTCCGCGAGTACCCTGATCAAGGGTGTGCCCACTACAACTGGGCAGCTGAGCACGGGGGTTGATCCATGGCCAAAGCTCCGCGGCAGGCGGCGTGGGAATTCTTCGGCGCGGAACTCAAGCGGCGGAGAGAGGTCGCCGAACTCACCCAGGAGGAGTTGGGCGCGCGGGTGTTCGTATCCGGTGGCTACATCGGACAGTTCGAACAGGCCATTCGGAAACCACAGTTGGACGTGGCGCGACGAATCGACGAAATACTGCGAACCGACGGTATTTTCGAGCGAATGTGCCGCAAGCTCATCGACAAGTCGCCTTACGCCGAGTACTTCCAGGCCGTGGCAGAGCTGGAACGACTGGCAACGAAGATCTGCGAGTTCGCACCGACGGTCGTCCCGGGCCTGCTCCAGACTGCCGAGTACGCGAGGGCAATCACGATCGCGGCGAATCCGTTCGCGACCGAGGACTACGTGGAGGAGAAGGTCGCTTCCCGGGTGGAGCGGGCGCGCATCCTTGGAGGCACTACAAGGCCCGAGTATTGGGTCGTGGTGCACGAGTCCGCTCTACGGGTGCCGGTCGGAGGGCCGGCCGTGATGGCCGGACAGCTGGAACACCTGGCCGCCCTGGCTCGGCAGCGGGTGGCGCTGATCTCCGCGCTGCCGAGCACGGCTGGCGCGCACGCGTCAATGGGCGGGATGCTGACCCTGCTGGAGTTCGAGGACGCACCGCCAACTGCCTATACGGAGACGTCATTTTCCGGCATGTTGCTCGATGACCCGGCTGTGGTGAAGAGAGCACAGCGCGCCTACGATCTGCTGAGGGTCGCCGCACTGTCGCCGGAGGCGTCCCTGGCCCTGCTCGAGTCGGCGGCGGAGGACCACAGACGATGCGCGAGTACGACCTGAGCACCGCCCAGTGGCGCAGGAGCAGCTACAGCAACGGCGAAGGCGGTAGCTGCGTCGAGATCGCCGACGACCTCCCCCATGTCGTGCCCGTGCGGGACAGCAAGGTACCCACCGGGCCCGTCCTCCTGGTCACCGCCGGGGCCTGGGATACGTTCATCAAGCAGGCCTTTGAGACCTCATAAGTCAACCTTATGAGGTCATAGGGCTGGGCCGAGTACTGACTTAGGCATGCCTTTGTTTAGGGTTACCGACGAGCCAGTTGTCGCCGCTCGAAGGGAACCTGTCATGCCCCGCCCCCTGCGGGTAGCCATCGTCGGAGCCGGCCCCGCCGGAATCTACGCCGCCGATGCGCTGCTGAAGTCCGAGGTGGCTGCCGCCGACCCCGGCGTGTCCATCGATCTCTTCGAGCGTATGCCCGCGCCCTTCGGCCTGATCCGTTACGGCGTCGCCCCCGACCACCCGCGGATCAAGGGCATCATCACCGCCCTCCACCAGGTGCTCGACAAGCCGCAGATCCGCCTCTTCGGCAACGTCGACTACGGCAGCGACCTCAGCCTCGACGACCTGCGTGCCTTCTACGACGCGGTGATCTTCTCCACCGGTGCGACCGCCGACCGCGCGCTCGACATACCCGGGGTCGAGCTGGACGGCTCGCACGGCGCTGCGGACTTCGTGTCCTGGTACGACGGGCACCCGGACTGGCCGCGCACCTGGTCGCTGGAGGCCGAGAAGGTCGCCGTGCTCGGCGTCGGAAACGTCGCGCTCGACGTGGCGCGCATCCTCGCGAAGACGGCGGACGAGCTGCTGCCGACCGAGATCCCGGCGAACGTCCACGACGGACTCAAGGCCAACAAGGCGCTCGAGGTGCACGTCTTCGGGCGTCGCGGCCCGGCGCAGGCGAAGTTCAGCCCGATGGAGCTCCGCGAGCTGGACCACTCCCCCAACATCGAGGTCATCGTCGACCCCGAGGACATCGACTACGACGAGGGCTCGATCGAGACCCGCCGCGGCAACAAGCAGGCGGACATGGTCGCGAAGACCCTGGAGAACTGGGCGATCCGGGACGTCGGCAACCGTCCGCACAAGCTGTTCCTGCACTTCTTCGAGTCGCCCGCCGAGATCCTCGGCGAGGACGGCAGGGTCGTGGGCCTGCGGACCGAGCGCACCGAGCTCGACGGCACCGGCAACGTGAAGGGCACGGGCCGGTTCAAGGACTGGGACGTCCAGTCCGTCTACCGTGCCGTGGGCTACCTCTCCGACGAGCTGCCCAAGCTCCCCTGGGACGTCGCGACCGGCACGGTGCCCGACGAGGGCGGCCGCGTGATCGAGGAGTCCGGCGAGCACCTGGACTCGACGTACGTCACCGGATGGATCCGCCGCGGCCCGGTCGGCCTGATCGGCCACACCAAGGGCGACGCGAACGAAACGGTGTCCAACCTCCTCGCCGACTACGCGAACGGCCGGCTCCAGACACCGGCGTCGCCCGAGCCGGAGGCGGTGGAGTCCTTCCTGGCGGAGCGGAACATCCGCTGGACGACCTGGGAGGGCTGGTACAGGCTCGACGCCGCGGAGAAGGCGCTGGGCGAGCCGCAGGGCCGTGCGCGCGTGAAGATCGTGGAGCGCGAGGACATGCTCGAGGCGAGCGGCGCCTGACCGGCCCCCGCCCGAACGCGAGACCGGCGGTGGGGCCGGGCCCCCCGGGGCCGGGCCCCCCCCCCCCGCCCCCCCCGGGGGGCCCCCCGGGGGGGGGCCCCCCCCGGCGGCCCCGGGGCGGGACGGGGGCCCGCGGCACCGGGGCGGGGCGCCCGCCCCCCCGG
>NZ_JBIAPL010000001.1:1630957-1939582 GCF_042888225.1 Streptomyces sp. NPDC003023 | reverse complement strand
CCGCCAACAACTCGAACTCCCCCACATCACTCACCCCACCCCCCGACACCAGCACATAACCCCCCGGAGACGTCACCAACACCTCCTTCGCCGACCCACCCGACCCACCGGACGGTCCGCCACCACCGGACGGCCCACCACCACCGGCCGGTCTACCGTCACCGGCCGCCGGGGCACCGGACGACCCGTCACCGGCCGCCAGCGCCACCGAGATCAGATCCCGCAACTGCAGCACATACGTCTGCAACGTCGTCCGCGCACTGCGCGGCGGACACTGCCCCCACAACTCCTCCGTCAACGACGCCACCGGAACCACCCGATCCGCATGCAACGCCAGCAACGCCAGCACCTGCCGCGGCTTGGGCGCCGTCGGCGTCACCGACACCCCGTTCACCCGCACCCCAAGCGCCCCCAGCACCTCGATGTCCACGCCGTCTCCCCTGTGTCGAATGGCGCCTGTCTGCAACGGGCCGCGGCCGCACGGTTCGTGGTCTTCCCCCCGGGCCTGCGGTGTCCGTCCGGTACCCCGGGGGCCGGCCCCCGGGTGCCACCGGACACCCCGAGTAAAAAACAGGGCAGACGGTTTGTCAATACGAGACCGTTCGTGCTGTTTCTTGTGGGGTGGTGGCGGTCGCGGGGGGTGCGGTCCGGTGGACCGGCCGGGTCATACCGGGACACAGGGGCCGGTGGGACCCGGCCGGGGGCGGGGGCGGGTGGTCGGTTATGCGGGGGTGGTGTCGCGGGGGGCGGCGACGGCGCGGTGGGGGCCGCGGGCCAGGCGGGGCAGCATCAGTTCCCAGAAGCCGGTGATCTTGTGCGCGGACAGCCATTCGCGGTCCACGGAGCCCAGGACCTCGAAGCCGACGGTGGCGGCGACGACGGCGGGGGCCGCGCCGCGGGAGGAGACGCCCTCGGCGAGGCGGCCCTCGCGTTCGGCGCGGTGCAGCATCTCCTCGACCCAGCCCCGCCACACGCCGCGCAGGCACGGGCCGCCGGCCCGGGAGGTGTCCGCGCTCAGGTCGAACCCGGCCCGCACCACCACGTCGTCGGCCAGCGCGCCCATCAGCGCGTGGGTGGCGTCCACCAGCACCTGCAGGGCCCCGCCCGGCGCCGGGCGCGGCGCGGTGATCGCGGCCAGCACCTCGGCCGCCTCCTGCTCCACCGCCCGGGCCAGCGCGTCCTTGTTCCCGAAATGGAAATGCAGCGCCCCGTTGCTGACCCCGGCCCGGGCACTGATCACGGCCAGCGAGGCGGGCGCGAACCCCTCCCGCGCGAACACCTCGGCCGCGGCACCGACCAGCGCCCGCCGCGTGCGGGCCGCACGCTCCTGCTTGACCATCGACCGCTTCTCCTCCACTGCCGCAGCGGACCGCGCACACGGCCCGCCCCTTCCCGCCCCGCGACGGCGGGCCCGGGACACCGGCCGTCCGCCGCCCCCGCCACCGCCATCACCCACGAGGCGACACCCAAGATTAACAAACCGCTTACGCGGTTTGTAAGTGGGTGGAGGGATTCCGCTGAACCGGACCCGCCCCCGACCAGCCCCGACACCCCACCCGCCCCACCCGGCCCGCCCGCCGCCCCCGCCACCGGACAGAACGGGACGGGACAGGGCCCGCCCGCCGCGCCCCTCCGCGAGGGCACACCGCCCCGCGCGGGGGCGCCGCGCCGCACGGCGGGCAGGAGCAGGAACCGGCCCCGGCCCGGGGAAGCGGCCGGGGCGAGCCGGCACGCCACCGGCAGCAGCCCGCGGCGCACGGCACCCCCGCACACCACACCCTTCCCGCCGGACCACCCCGGCGGGAACCGTGCCGGAACAGGCCCCCCGGGCGCACGGTGAAACCCCCGCCGCCGCCCCCGGACGGACAGCCAAGGATCGGACCGACGGACAGACGGTGCGGACGGGCGGGCGGGCGGGCGGGCGGGGGCGGTCCTGCCCACGGGCACGGAAACGACCGGCACCAAGGAAGTCCGACCACACCGGACAGGACCGGCCATGACAGACCGTCACCCACCAGGGCCGCGCCGGCCCGGCGCGGGACACCGGCGCGACCCGGCCCCGACACCGGCGGGCCGGTGACCGGCAAGGCGGGAGCCCTGAGCCGGCGACGGACGACGGGACGGGAAGCCGGCGGCAGGCAGCAGGGCGCAGGCCGCGCCGCGCCGCGCCGTGCCGGGAGCATCAGGGTGCTCACGGGCCGGCCGCGGCGGGCGCACGGCCCGGCGGGCGGCCGGTGCCGGTGCCGAAGGCGCACGGCCGGGTGGCCGCGGCGGGCCGGAGGCCGGCGCCGAAGGCGCACGGCGGCCCCGCGGCTCCGGGCGGTGCCGGACGGGGGGCGAAGACCCGGGCAGTACCGGCCGCGGGCGCCCCAGTGCCGGATGCGGGGCGGAGACCCGGGCAGTGCCGGCCGCGGGCGCCGCGGTGCCGGACGCGGGGCGGGTGCGGGGCACCGCGCCCTCGGATGCGGGCCGCGGGGCGGTGCGGTGCCGGATGCGGGCGGGGCGGGTGGGGGTCAGTGGGGGGTGGGCTGGGGCGTGTTCTCGCGGTGGCGCAGGGCTTCTTCGTAGGCGTGCACGCCGCGTTGTGCGGAGAAGTCGAGGCGTACCAGGACTCCGGGCACGGCGATCGCCGTCATCAGGAACCGGTACAGGTCGGCGACCCGTTCGCTCATGTCGTCCCGGCCGGTCATGATGTTCGACAGCACCTGCACCCCGGTGAAGGCGCCCACGAACGTCTTCGCCGCGCCCTTCAGGTCCACGTGGGGCAGGATCTCCCCGCCGGCCTGGGCCCGTGCGAACAGTTCCTCGGTCTGCTCCGTCCACGCCTGCATCGGCACCCGCCGGTCCAGTCCGTCACGGGCCGCGCCCTGCTCCACCGTCAGCCGCACACTGCCCCGCACGATCGCGTCCCCGGTGTCCCGCCGCAGCAGATGCGCCAGCAGCAGCGCCCGGTCGACCGCCGTCTGCAGCATCAGCTCACCGGCCGGCAGGTCCGGCAGCACGTGCACCTGCTCCGCCAGCACCCCCTGCGCCAGCTCCTGCTTCGAGGCGAAGTGGAAGTACAGCGCCCCCTTCGTCAGCCCCGACCGCTTGAGGATCTCGGAAATGGTCGCCGCCTCGTAGCCGACCTCGTCGAACACCTCGGCCGCCGCCACCAGGATCGCCCGCCGCGTCCTCACGGCCCGCTCCTGCCGCGCCATCACCACCACCTCCGACTGTCACCGCGCCGCACACCCACTCGGCCCCGGAACCACCCACCAAAAGAAACCGGCGGGTTCGTATCTTAGCAGCCCAGCGCACCGCGGACAGTGCCACCGGCACATCACACCCCCGTCACCGCACACCGGCCCGCAACCACCCAGTAACCAAACCACGATGCCGGTTTCGAATGAGGGGCCCAAAGGTCCCTTTCAAGCGGAATGATCAGGTCCGACCAGGGGCGGAACCCGGCAGAAGTCACCCGGCGGACGCCAGGGCTGTGAGGCACGTCACGCCGAAACCCGTCCAACGCCTTGAAAATAAAACCGGTGGGTACGTATCTTTGGGCCCTGCGCTTCCCAGACCACCGGATCGAAACATCCCGCGGGAGAGGCCATGACCCTGCTGACCCAGCCCACCACCCCTGCCACCACCCCCACACCGGCAACCCCACCCACCACCGAGAACACCACCCCACCCACCACCACCCCCGCGGGAACCCCCACCCCACGAAGAAGCACACCCGTCACCGCCCCCGCCCCCACCACCCTCTTCCCCCGCCCCGGCACCACCGGACCCGCCCCCCGCCCCACCCCCCGCCCCCACCCCGGACCCGGACCCGCCACCACCGCCACCACCCCCCACACCCCCGAACCCGACCCCGGCACCGAAGAACACACCGTCATCCACGAACTGCGCCACCTCCTGTTCGACGGCGACGAACAAGACACCCTCCACACCCCCTGGCGCAACCTCATCACCCACCCCGACTTCCTCACCCCCGACCACCACCTCACCCCCGCCCAACGCACCACCCGCTCATACCAACGCCTCCACCACCTCAACGCCACCACCGCCGGCGACCCCCTCACCCTCGCCCAGGACCCCCGCCGCCTCGCCGCCCTCCACGAATGGACCGGCATCGCCGACAGCGCCCTCGCCACCCTCGCCGGCATCCACTACAACCTCTTCCTCGGCACCCTCCTCGACCACGACCCCCACCAACGCGACCTCACCCCCTACACCACCCTCCAACAAACCGGCACCTTCCTCATCACCGAACGCGCCCACGGCAACGACGCCGCCCACCTCGAAACCACCGCCCACCACCACCCCGACACCGGCGAATTCACCCTCCACACCCCCCACCCCGGCGCCGCCAAATTCATGCCCAACACCACCACCCTCGGCGGCCCCAAAACCGCCCTCGTCGCCGCCCGCCTCATCACCCACGACGGCACCGACCGCGGCATCCACCTCTTCCTCACCCCCCTCCACAACCACAACGGCCCCCACCCCGGCATCCACATCACCCCCCTCCCACCCCGCCACCTCCCCCACCCCGTCGACCACGCCCTCACCACCTTCACCCACGTCCGCCTCCCCCCCACCGCCCTCCTCCAAGCCCCCCACACCCACCTCACCCCCAACGGCACCCACCACACCACCCACGGCAACCCCCAAAAACGCTTCCTCACCACCATCGACCGCGTCACCCTCGGCAAACTCTGCATGAGCGCCGCCGCCACCGGCACCGCCCGCGCCGCCCTCACCATCGCCGTCCACTACGCCAACCACCGCCACACCACCCACCACAACACCCCCACCCCCCTCACCACCCACCGCGCCCACCACGCCCCCCTCATCGACCACCTCGCCACCACCTACGCCCTCACCCTCCTCCACCGCCACACCCTCAACCACCACACCCACCACCACCACAACGGACCCACCCCACCCACCCCACCCCCCCACCCCCACTACCCCACCGACCCACCCCCCACCAAACAACAAACCCACCACCTCACCGCCCTCACCAAAGCCTTCACCACCCACCACGCCCGCACCATCACCACCACCTGCCGCGAACGCTGCGGCGCCTGGGCCCTCCACCCCCACAACCCCCTCGCCCACTACACCCAACAACTCGAAGGCACCATCACCGCCGAAGGCGACAACCTCCTCATCACCCTCAAAGCCGCCACCCACCTCCTCCTCAACCCCCCACCCCCACCCCCCACCACCACCACACCCCCCAACCCCCTCACCAACCTCACCCACCTCAAAAACCTCCTCCACCACGCCCAACACATCTGGCACAACCGCACCAAACAAGCCCTCCACACCCCCACCCACCCCCACACCCCCCACACCCGCTGGAACAACGCCACCAACCCCGCCCTCACCATGACCCACCTCCACACCACCCTCCACACCACCAACGCCCTCCTCAACACCCTCAACCACACCACCCACCCCACCACCCACACCCACCTCAAAAACCTCACCAACCTCTACCTCCTCAACCAACTCACCCCCCACACCCCCGAACTCCTCACCCACCACCACCTCACCCCCCACCACCACAACCAAATCCACACCACCATCAACCACCTCCACAACACCCTCCACCCCCACCTCACCACCCTCACCCACGCCCTCAACCACCCCCACCAACACACCCCCACCCCACCACCCAACGCCGGCGGCGAAGACGTAGCCTGGAACACATGACCGAGCGCAAGCCGCCAGGAGTCAGCTTCGAGTCCTGGGTGGACAAACAGATCCGCGAGGCCGCGGAACGAGGCGAGTTCAGGGATCTGCCCGGTTTCGGCCGGCCGCTGCCACCGTCCGGGGACACCCACGACGAGATGTGGTGGATCAAGGGGAAGATGCACCGCGAAGGACTCGGCTTCCTCCCGCCTGCGCTCGCCCTGCGCAGGGAAGCGGAAGAGGCCCTGGAAAAGGCAGCCCGAGCACCTTCGGAATCCACCGTGCGGCGCATCATCGAGGACATCAACGAGAAGATCGCCGCAGCGATCAGGCGCCCACCGCCCGGGCCACTGCTCGGCCTGAAACCGTACGACACCGACGCGATCGTCGAGGACTGGCGGCAGAACCGCACCCAAGGATGACGATCACCGACAGCACCACGACCCGGCTCGACGCCCACTGAACGCAACCAGCGGCGCCGTGTACCGACGTCCGGCACTCACGTTCACGCCGCTTCGTGGTGGAGGCCGTCCAGCACAGCGAGTTCACCTTCGGACAGACGCAAGGCGCCGGCGACCACATTCAGGCCGAGGTGGCCGGGGTTGCCCGTACCGGGGACAACCAGGACGCGGGGGGCCTCTGTGCAGCGTCCACACCGGCCCGACCTGCGCCGCGCTCACCCCGTGGGCGCGAGCTCGTGGGCCGCTCCGTCCTCTACGCCCGCGCCGACGCCGCCGAGACCCCCCTCGAAGCCGCCTCCGCCTGAGCCCCGAGGCCAGGCCTCCGAGGGGCGTCGCCGCCTCACATCACATCGGGTCCTGTCCCAGCCAGGACGCGACCGCCCGTGCGATGGGCAGGCCGGTCTCCAGTTCCACGAAGCCGAACTGTCCACCCTGATTGCACTCGAGGAACCACCACGTACCGGACGAGTCCTCCGCGAAGTCGAAGGCCCCATAAGCGAGTTCGGCATGCTTCTTGTAGGTCTCGACCGCCCGGGCGACCTGCACGGGCACCTCCACGGGCTGCCACTCGTGGCCGGTGTCGCCGTAGCGGCCGTCGACCTGCCCCGGCTCCGCGGCCTTACGTGCCGCGAAGTGCTGGTCGCCCACGCTGGTCAGCCGGATGTCGGCGCGCTTGGCGATGTAGCGCTGCAGCATCGTGGGAGCGGCCGCGACTCCGGAGAAGTCCGCGTCCGGAGGTACGAGCGTGGTCGGCAGTGCCATCGGCGGGTTGCCCGGTGACTTGCCGGACACCGACTTGACGACCACGTGCCGGTACTGCTCCGCGAACTGACGGGCCATCGTCGGATGTGTGGTCAGGAGAGTGGCCGGAACCGGAAAGCCGCTCTGATGTGCGATGCGCAGCTGCCACGGCTTGCGCCTGGCCTTGGCGGCGGCGCTCGGGTGGTTCATCCACCGCGCCGCCGTGCTGTCCAGCATTCCGTACAGCGCGTGGGCGCTCTCGACGGTCAGCCAGTCGGACGGTTCAGGGGCGTGCGCCGCCGGCTCACTGGGCCTGCGGACCCACACCGACCGCAGTCCCTGCATGCTCGCCACGCGGCCACCGCTCGACAGGTAGCCGCGGAACTCACCCCGTACGTACTCCGCGGAAAGCGCCCCGCCGCCCGGCAGGTCGCCCGGGTCGAACCGCACCAGCGGCACGCCCTGTTCGTGGAGCTCCGCCACCACCATGTCCGCGGTGACGTCGGCCTCGCACGTCAACACCAGCACTGTCACGTCGCACAGCCGGTCAGTCGTCGAAGTGGGTCGCGGAGCCGGCCTTGGACGTCGTCGTCCCGGCCACGGCGAGCAGTCCCCGGTCCATGACGGCGGGCCGCCCGTCGGCGAGCACGTTCAACTGCAGGGCGGAGTCGTACGAATAGGGGGCGACAGCTGTGGCCGGCTCGGCAGGCTGTGCATAGTTCCACGCGAACGGTTTCATGTCTTTTCCTCCCCTGCCCGTGCGCACCTGCCCGGGCTCCTCATGTGACAGTACGTGGTCAAGTGGTAATGGTTTCATTACGTAAAGTCACCATGCGACTGCTGTTCCTCACGGCACCCCCCACGGAAGGCTGCGCGGTCCGCCGCTTCGCGGCGTTCCCCTGCCTTCCGGCGCCGTCAAGACAGACGCACCATCAGCCCCACAGGTTTCACACCGGCATCTCAACGTGACCCACGCGACATTCCAGACCGCCACATTCGGAACATCACGGCGAACGGGTGGGCCGTTCGGTGTTCTCGCTTCAAGTCGAGCCGTCGGGGCAAGGGTTGGTCGAAGAATCCCGTTTCCATGGATCGCCAAGGATTGGTGCACTGATGAGCGAATACGAACGCACCCGCACGATGCCCGCACTGCCGGAGCACATCTTCGACCAGGCGGCGCAGGTGGACCGGCTCGACAGCTGGCTTCCGGACGCCCTGCACGTCAGGGCGGAGGAGCTGCCCGCCGTCACGGTGCACGAGGACCGTACGGACGAGGACACCCCCGCACTGATGAAGCCCGAGAAGGAGCAGATGCGGGTCGAATGGGGGACGCGGAACGGCGGGAGCTACGCCGGTTGGCTTCAGGTGGCCGGCATCGAGTCGGGTGCCAGCGCGGTCACCGTGCACCTGTCGTTCTTCGACGAAACGCACGACCCCGGGGAGCAGGCCGTGAACGACGCCCTCGACCTCAGCCTCCGCCGGCTCGAGGAGCAGGTGAGGCTCAGGGTCGAGGGCTCCACCGGCTGAGACCGCTGCCGGCCCGCCCCGGCCCGGGACCTGCCGCCCGGTCCCGGACACGGGCTCGCCGCCGGGTCAGGAGAGGCAGCGCTCGAGTGCCTCGCGCGCCGCGCCGTACGCCGTGTGGCGGTCTTCGGCGACAAGGCCGATACGGGTACGCCGGTCGAGGACGTCCGACTCGTCGAGGGCTCCCTCGTGCCGTACCGCCCAGAGCAGTTCCGCCCCGGTGACCGGATGGCCGGGCACGACGGGCACCGCGAGGGTCGGGTCGGCCACGCCCAGGGCGTGGACGGCCGGGGCCTCCGCCCCGTAGCGGCGGACCAGCCGCCGAGGTGCGTCGAGCCTGGCGAGTACGCCCCCGGGGGCCGCCCCCACCAGCGGCAGGGCGGCCGTACGACTGGGTCCTGCCGCCGGCCCGCCCGCCGCGAGGGCGGCGTCCACGGCGTCCTCCGCCATGCGCCGGTAGGTGGTGAGCTTGCCTCCCACGACGGTGACGACACCGTCCGCCGAGGTGAGGACGGCGTGCCGGCGTGAGATGTCGGCCGTGCGGCCCGGTGCGGCCGCGCTGCCGGAACCGGCCGCCGCGCCGGTGTCCAGGAGCGGTCGCAGTCCCGCGAAGGCGCCGACCACGTCCTCGCGGCGCAGGGTCACGTCGAGGGCTGAGCCGAGGACGTCGAGGAGGAAGCCGATGTCCGTCTCCGGCACCTCCGGCACATCGGGGACGGGCCCCTCGACGGGTTCGTCGGTGAGACCCACGTACACCCGGCCGTCGCCCTGCGGCAGGACGAGGACGAAGCGGTTGGCCTCGCCCGGGATCGGGATGTGCATGCCGGCGCTGAGGCTGCCCAGGTCCTCGGAACGCAGTACCAGATGGGTGCCGCGGGAGGGGCGCAGCCGGATGTCGTCGACGAGACCGCCGGCCCAGACCCCTGCGGCGTTGATGACGGTGCGGGCCCTGATCTCCAGTTCCTCGCCGGTGAGTTCGTCGCGGACACGGGCGCCGGTGCCGGTCAGGTAGAGCGCGCGGGCCCGGGTGAGGATGCGGGCGCCGTGAGCGGCGGCGGTCCTGGCGAGGGCCGTCACGAGGCGGGCGTCGTCGGTGAGTTGGCCGTCCCAGGAGAGCAGGCCGCCACGCAGTCCGGTCGGGCGCAGCACGGGGGCCATGTGCCGGGCTTCCACGGCGGAGAGCGTGCGGGGCGCGGGCAGGGTGGCGCGTGAGGTGCGGGCGGAGGCGCGCAGCAGGTCGCCGGCGTGCAGGCCCGCCCATGCGAGCGCGGCCTGGCCGCGGCTGACCAGAGGGGTGAGGGGCAGGACGAAGGGCTGGGCGCGTACCAGATGCGGGGCGGTGCGTTCCATGAGGATGCCGCGCTCGACGGCGCTCTCGTGCGCGACGTCGAGGTGGCCGGTGGCGAGGTAGCGCAGGCCGCCGTGGATGAGTTTGGAACTCCACCGGGATGTGCCGAAGGCGAGGTCGTGGGCGTCGATCGCGGCGACGGTGAGTCCACGGGAGGCCGCGTCGAGCGCGGCTCCTGCCCCCGTGGCGCCGAGGCCGACGACGAGCACGTCGACCCGGGCTCCTTCCGCCAGTTCTGCGAGTTCGCGGCTGCGCCGCGCCGCGTTCAGCGAGGAGGCGGCAGGGGAGGCGGAGGAGGCTGCGAAGGAGGAGGCGGCGGTGGGAGCGGCGGCCGGGGTCGCGGGCCTGTCGGTGCGGCTCATGGTGCGAGGGTCCTCTCCAGAATGGTCCGCAGTTCATCGAGGAAGGCGGCGTCGGCGAGTTCGGGGTCCGTCTCTTCCGTCATCGTGCGCAGGGACAGGGCGAACGACTGGACGACGAGCAGCAGCGAGCGGGCCTGGCGGTCGGGGTGGAGCCGGCGGACGGATCCGTCGGTGTGGCCTTCCTGCAGGGCGCCGGCGATGAGCTCCAGCAATGCGTCCTGGCTGGCGCCCCGGCGGTCGAGGATGTACGGCAGCAACAGCTCCGGGTCCACGTCGATGATCTTGTGGAAGAGCGGGTGGGCGCGGATGGCGGCCACACCGGTGACGAGCCCGTCGACGAGCCTGGTCCGTGCCGGGGCACCGGGTTCGGGCATGGCGCCGACCGCGAGGCCGATCCACTCCCGGGTCATCAGGTCGCCGACCAGGGTGCGAACGTCCGGCCAGCGGCGGTACAGCGTCATGCGGGAGACCCCGGCGCGCCGGGCGACGTCGGTGAGCGTGGTGCGGCGTACGCCGACGGCCAGGACGCAGTCGCGCGCGGCGTCGAGGACGGTATCTGCGTCCGAGTGGTTGTGACGAATGGGCGTCATCTGTCACAGTGTAATGCAGTGAGGGGCCGCGCGGCAGGCTGACTGCCGAGTCCGCGCAGTCGACTGCCCCACGAAACGAGCTCCCCGCAGGACCGACGCCCGCGCAACCGAGGCCCCGACAGGCCGAGGCGGGCGAAACCCGGCGCCCCGCGAAACCGACGGTGAGGAATCAGCCCAAGTGGACATGTTGTGGAGCGGCTGGGGCGACCCGGCCAAGGCAGCACCCCTGCCGGAGACGGTGACCGGCCTGCTGCGCGAACTGCTCGGGGTGACACCGCGCGACGGCGGCCCCGCCTCGCTCGAGGAGATCGACGTCCCGCCGTCGGTGCTCACCGCCGCCGCACAGGCGGCGGTCACCGAGTGCGTGGGCGACGCGGCCCATGTACGCACCGACGCCGAGAGCCGCGTCCGGCACACCCGCGGCAAGTCCACGCCCGACCTGCTGCGCATCCGCGCCGGCGACGTGGACGACATCCCGGCGGCCGTGGTGCTGCCGGCGCGCCACGAAGAAGTGGCGGCCCTGCTGCGCGTCTGCGCCGAGCACGGCGTGGCCGCCGTCCCGTTCGGTGGCGGCACGTCCGTCGTCGGCGGCCTCGCCCCCGAGGGCAAGCGCTGTTTCGTCGCACTGGACCTGCGCCGGATGGACGCCCTGCTCGCCCTCGACGACGTCTCCCGGACGGCGACCCTGCAGCCGGGGCTGCGTGCGCCCGAGTGCGAGCGGCTGCTGAACGAGCAGGGCTGGACGCTGGGCCACTTCCCCCAGTCGTTCGAGTGGGCCTCCGTCGGCGGTTTCGCGGCGGCACGCTCCAGCGGGCAGGCGTCGGCCGGTTACGGCCGCTTCGACGAGATGGTGCTCGGCCTGACCGTCGCCACCCCGGAGGGCGACCTGGAACTCGGGCGGGCGCCACGCTCGGCGGCGGGTCCCGATCTGCGGCAACTGATCCTCGGCTCCGAAGGCGCTCTCGGCGTGATCACCTCGGTGACCGTGCGCATCCGGCCGCTGCCGACGACCCGAGTCTACGAGGGCTGGCGCTTCGCGTCGTTCGAGGCCGGTGCCACGGCTCTGCGCAGACTCGCCCAGGACGGCCCACGGCCGACCGTGCTGCGCCTGTCGGACGAGACGGAGACGTTCGTCGGTCTGGCACAGCCGGACCGTATCGGGGATTCGCAGGCCCAGCAGGCCGCAGGCTGCATGGCGATCGCCGGCTACGAGGGCACCGCGGAGGACACCGCCGACCGGCGGGCACGGGCCCGCGAGGTGCTGCTGGCCTGCGGGGGCGAGTTCCTGGGCGACGAGCCCGGGGACCGCTGGGCACACGGGCGCTACAACGCGCCGTACCTGCGTGATGCGCTGCTCGACGCCGGAGCGTTCGCCGAGACGCTGGAGACGGCGGCCTTCTGGTCCGATCTGCCGGTGCTCCACCGAGCGGTGCGGGAGGCGCTGACCGCGACACTGACCGAGGGCGGGACGCCGCCCCTGGTGATGTGCCACATCTCGCACGTCTACGAGAACGGCGCGTCCCTGTACTTCACCGTGGTGAGCGCCCAGGGAGACGACCCCGTCGCCCACTGGGCACCGGCGAAGCGGGCCGCGAACGACGCGATCCTGGCGGCAGGTGGCACCATCAGCCACCACCACGGGGTGGGCACCGACCACCGCGACTGGTACGCGAGGGAGATCGGCCCGGTCGGGGTCCGTATCCTGCAGGCTCTCAAGGCCGAACTCGACCCTGCCGGGGTGCTCAACCCCGGCGTGCTCGTCCCCGTCCGCTGACCCGCCCCTGCCGTACGAAAGGCGCATTCATGCGACAGTTCACCGCCGTCGTCAATCCCGCCGCGGGCGGGTCGAGCGGCACGGCGGCCCTGCTTCCGCTGGCCCGCCGCCTGCGGGAGGCCGGGGCCCGGCTCGACACTCAGTACAGCCGCAGCCTGGACCACGCCCAGCAGGTGGCGCGGCAGGCGGCCGGGCAGGGGCAGGTGGTGCTCGCAGTCGGCGGGGACGGGATGGCCGGCTGCGTCGGCGGGGCGCTCAGCGGCACCGACGCCGTGCTCGGTCTCGTTCCCGCCGGGCGCGGCAACGACTTCGCCCGGGCACTGGGCCTGCCGTCGGACCCGGACGCCCTGGCCCAGCTGCTGCTCAACGGTTCACCGCGACCGGTGGACACGATCCGGGTCGATTCCTCGGTCCACGCCGGTACGTCGGTGTTGGGCAGTGTGTACGCGGGCGTCGACGCGGTGGCCAACCGCCATGCCAACACCTCCCGGCTGCTGCGGGGCGCCGCCTCCTACTACGCGGGCGGCCTGCGGGCCGTGGTGCGCTGGCGGCCCGCCGCGTACCGCATCACGATCGACGGGACCGAGCACGAGCGGCGCGGCTACACGGTCGTGGCCGCCAATTCGGGGTTCTACGGCTTCGGCCGCAACATCGCCCCCGGCGCCCGGCTGGACGACGGGCTGCTGGACGTCGTCGTCATCCGGCACGCTCCGAAGCGGCTGTTCTTCGCGATGATGAACGAACTCAAGACGGGGGCTCACCTCGCTCGTCCGGAAGTCGAGGTCTTCAGGGGCCGGGAGGTCCGGATCGAGACGGACCGTGACGTTCCGTACGGTGCGGACGGCGAGGTGGACGCGGCTCTGCCCGTGACGGTGCGTGTCCAGCCCGGCGCGCTGCAGGTGATCGGCTGACCGGGCCGACAGCGTTCGAAAGCATTATGGACGGGCGCCCCAACTGACCGGTGACCTCGGGGGGTTCGGCGCGCCCGCATCCCGTGCATGCTTCAACTTCCGGACGGCAGTTGAAGCATGCACGGGATGTACGAATATGCGCCGTTTGCGAGGCACTCCGGCTTGGGTTCAACTGGAAGAGCAACTGCTCACACCTCCCATTAGGAGATGGTGGCATGTCTTTCACCAAGCCTGAGGTCCAGGACGCCAAGGTCCTGCGGACCGACGTCGAAGCAGCCCTCAACCCGGCAGAAGCGGAAGGCTTCTACCGCGACACTCGCGAATGCGCGGTGCTGGCGCTGTCCGGCGGCAGCCACAGCCTCCTCCTCTCGCCTCCCACGCCGCGACCGAAGAAGCGCTGACGGGGAATCGGAATGGAGCATCCTGACACGTCCCTTCTGACGGGCGCCGTGCAGGAACTCGCTTCGCAGGTGGTCTCCGCTCTCAGCAGCGGGGACCACACCGAAGCGGTCTGCCGCGCGACCGGGGCCACGGGGGACGAGGGCCTCGGTCTCGCGGCGGTCCGCGTCCTCGGAGCGGATGTGCTGCTGCCCTGTGTCATGTCCGGCCGGACTCCCGCCGCCGAGGATCTGGCGGTCCTCGAGAAGGCCGTGGTGACCTTCCCTCCGGGCCCGGACGCCGCACCGACCTCGGTCTGGAGCCACTGGGCGATGGCGAACGCCCTGCTGGAGCTGGGCACTTCGGCGGTGGTGCCCCCCGCCCAGGGACGCGAACCCGACGTCCTGTGGCTCGAGCGGGCCCCTTGGCAACTTCTCACACACCAACTCGCCGTACTCGGCGCGCTGTGCGTCCCCGGCAGCCGCTGCGGGGTGGCGACGGCCGCGCGGAGCAGACCCGTCGACGTGGCTCGCGGCTTCGTGCGTGCGGTGCGCCGCCGTGACTGGCTCCAGGCCGCGGGCGCCGGGCGCTGGCTGGCGGTTCTCGACGGGGTCCCGGCGAGCCTGGGCCTCGACACCGGGCTGGAGTTCGTCGCGCACATGGGTGGCGGGGACCCGCGGGTCCTCCTGCACGTTCGCGCGGCACAGCTGTTGCGGGCCGGAGCACGGGTGTGACGGCCCGGGCGGAGATGTCGGCCCGGGCCGAGACGACGGCCCGCACCGGGGCGGCGGCCCACACGCAGTCGACAGCCGGCACAGGAGCGACGGCGGTCGTCGTCGGCCCGGTCGCGGAAGCGGCCCTGGGCTGGGTGTGGGACAACCGGGCCTCGTTCCGGCTCGGTTGTGACGCGCTCGAGCCGGGCGGCAGCGTGAACGGGTCGTGGAAGCCGCTCGGCGAGCTCGCCCAGGTGTGCGTCTGCGTCGTCAGGCACACCCCGCGCGGCAGTCCGCTGCACCGGGTCGCCGCCGAACTGCTGGACTTCGCCTGGCGGCAGACCCACGAAGGGGCGCTCTTCCTCGACCTCCAGCGGCTCGAGCCCTGGGCGACGTATCCGTTGGAGGTCTACGCCGCGTTCGCCTCCGGAGGGCTGCGGCACGCCGGGTTCGAGGAGTTCGCCGCCGCCGTCGCCCGCACGCGTGGCCGGCGGCTGACGGAGCAGGAACCGAACCGCCGGATGAGCGTCGTCAACTCCGAACTGCGCACCGGACTTGTCCCCCACACCTCGATGTCCTCCGCGCTGGAGCGCACCTGGCTCGGCGGGCTTCCCGAACCGTGGTCGTTCGAACGGGCCTCCGGCTACACGCTGACGCATGTCGTCTTCCACCTCACCGACTGGGGACACGACGTGAACGGCGTGCCCCCTCGGATCGCCGACTATCTCGACGCCTGGCTGCCGCCGTGGCTGGACACCTGTCTCGAGGACGAGCAGTGGGACCTGAGTTGTGAGCTGCTCGCGGTCGCGGCCAGCCTGCCGCGCCCCCCTGGGCCGGGGACGTCCGACGACGCCTGGACGGTGCTGGCGGCCGCCCAGGACGCGGCGGGCGCGCTGCCGGAAGTGGGTCCACGGGCCGTGGGCGGGGACGTGCCACGGGTCTTCGCCAACTGCTACCACTCCACGCTGATGGCGGCGTTCGCCGCCGCCCTGACTCTGGGCCGCCGCCACGACGGCCCCCCGCAAGGAGCGTCGGCATGACGAGCACCCGCCTCATCCACACGGTCGGCGAGGGAGCCATCGAGTGGCTGTACGCGCACCGGGAGGGCTTCCGGCTCGAACCGGACGTGGACCCGGAAGTGGGCTTTCTCGAACGTTTCAAGCCGATCGGTGAACTGGCGCTGATCTGCAAGGTGTTGTTCCGCGAGGGCGTGTCGGGATCCCGGCAGTCCGAGCTCGCCCGCAGGCTCATCGACCACGCCTGGCGGCAGGCCCTGGACGGCGGCCGGATGCTGGCCCACGGCCAGCGCATCGAGCCGAGCTCCCCCATCCCCTTCGAGGTCTACCTGCCGTTCAGCGAACTGGGCTACTCGCACCCCGAGATGGACCGGGTGGCACGGCTCCACCACGGTCTGAACAGCTGGGCCGCCCGTGAGGTGCTGCCCGTACGGCGGCTCGGCCTCTCGACGTTCGAGCGCCGGTTCGGACTGCCGCCCACCATGGCGGAGGACGAGGCCCTTCGCCGTACGTGGCTCGCCCACGAGCCCGAGCCGTGGACGGTCGACACCCACATCGGCTACGACATCACGCACACCGTCTTCCACCTCACCGACTGGGGCGAGAACCCGCAGGGGCTGCCGCAGGACATCGCCCGCTATCTCGACACCTGGCTGCCGGTCTGGCTGGACGACTGGCTCGACCTCAAGAGATGGGACCTGCTGGGCGAGCTTCTCGTCGTCGACGCCTGTCTGCCCTCCCCCACGCTCGACGAGCGCGCCTGGGAGGGATTCGCCGCGGCGCAGCAGGCCGACGGGGCGATGCCCGCCCTGTCCGGGATGCCGCAGGGCGACCCGGAGGAAGTGTTCGACATCGTCTACCACCCGACGCTGGTCGCCGCCTTCGCCTCGGTTCTCGCCACCTCCCGCGCCCTCACCCTGATGGCCGGCGCTCCCGCGTGACGCCGCAGCGCACCGCCACCGGGACGACGACGGCACTGCCCGCGCCGGTGGGGGAATCGGCGGAGGCGCGGCTGGAGGAGGCCGTGCGGGCCGTCGACGCCCCGGATGTCGTGTTCGCGTTCTCCAGGAACGGCCGCCGAACCGTCCGCTGCGGTGGCACTCGGCCGTCCCCACCGGTCCCCCGCGAGCTGCTGCGCTACGAGATCGGCTCGGCGTCGAAGACGTTCACCGGCTTGCTCCTCGCGCATCTCGTGGCGAACGGCCGGGTCTCCGGCGGCGATCCGGCAGCCGCGCATCTCACCACCGGGCGCCGGAGCGCCGGCCCGGCCGGCATCACACTCATGCATCTGATCACCCACACCTCTGGGCTGCCGCCACTGCCGCCCGGTTTCCGCCGCCAGGCGCTGCCGCGCTGGTCCACCAATCCGTACGCCGGGTATCCGTCCGAGCGGGTCGTACAAGCCTTCCTGGACAGCGATCCGAGGCACCGGCCCGGTTCCAGGTGGCGCTACTCGAACTTCGGTGTCGCCACGCTCGGGCACGCCCTGGCGGCCGCGACGGCCACACCGTGGGAGGAACTGCTGGCCGGTGAGTTGCTGCACCCCCTCGGCCTGACCGGGACCGCCCTCTCCCCCGGCGGCCCGGACCACGACGCCGTCGGTCACCGCGCGGACGGGACGACGCCCACGCCACCGCTTCTCATCGGTGGTTTCCAGGCGGCGGGCGCGGTACGGGCCGTGCCGCACGACCTGCTCACGTTCCTCGAGGCGCATCTGCGTCCCGAGGGCCGGCCTCCGGCGGACGCGCTCCGTACGGTGCGCCGGCCTGTGCTGCGCCGCGGTCTCGGGCACCGGCATGAACACACGCTCACCTGGTTCCGGCACCCGACCCCGCACGGGGAGATGTACTTCCACTCCGGGGCCACCAGCGGCCAGCAGGCCTTCCTCGGCTTCCGCCCGGCCACCGGCACCGCCCTGGCCGCCCTGTCCACGCGTCGCTACCACCGGAGGGACACCCTCGTCCCCACCGCGTACGGCCTGCTTGCCGACACAGGCTGAAGCCCGCCTGTACCGGCCCCGTACGTCACCGTCCCCTCCGCGCGGCCCTCCTCCACGACATCGGCCGAAGCGGCGCCGACCGAAGCGGTCCCGGCCGCAGCGGTCCCGGCCGCAGCGGCGCTGGATTCGCCCGCCGGGCGAACAGGATTCGGAAGCCCCAGGCCGGTTACAAGGGTGAGGTCCGGCCCGCGAGGGACCGGCACGAAAGCGCGACGGAGGGAGCGGAACCGGCCGTGGCATGGCAGCGGTGGGTGGCCTGGGAGTGTTCGGCGGTGGGGACGTCTGTGCGCCGGGCCCTGACGGAGGCCGGGCCGGAGCGGGATCTGGCGGTCCAGTCCCTGAAGGCGGCCGGCGCCGCGGTGCTGGCGTGGGCGGTGGTGGGCTGGTGGTGGCAGGCGCCGATGGCGCTGATGGCGCCCTGGACCGCCGTGGTACTGGTGCAGAGCACCGTCTACCGGTCACTGCGTGCGGGGGTGCAGCAGCTGGTCCTCATCGGGATCGGCACCCTGCTCGCGGCGGGCGCCGCTTCGCTCACGGGGAATTCCATGGCGGCGATGGCTCTGGCTCTGCCGCCCGCCGTTCTGCTGGGGAACTACTCGCGCTTCGGGGATCAGGGCATCTACGCCCCGACGACGGCGATCTTCGTGCTGGCCTACAGTTCCTTCTCGACGACGGCGATCGCGCACCGCCTCTTCGAGGCGCTCGTGGGCGCCGTGATCGGCATCGCGGTCAACGCGCTGGTGCTGCCTCCGGTCCACCTCCGGGACGTACGCGACAACCTGGACAGACTCGGCCGTGACAGTGCCGAGCTGCTGCGGACCATGGCCGACGACGTGGAGAGCGGTTACGACCGCACCAGCGCCGAACGCTGGTACGAAAGCGCCCGCCGGCTGAGCGGGGCCGCCCAGGGCCTGGCCGGCGCACGTCGCTGGACCCGGGAGAGCTACCGCTTCAATCCGGGGCACCGCCTGCGGCGCTGTGCGACTCCTCCCCCGGACAACTGGGACTCCTACTGGAGCGGTATCGCCGGGCGTCTGGAATCGCTCACGGGCACGCTGGTGGACACCGCCGGGGACTGGCGCAGGCTGGCCGCTCCACCGGACGTGGCGCTCGGCCTGATGACGGAGGTACTGCGGGCCGCGGCGGACGTGTGCGTGGCGGACCGCGGCGCGCTCTCCGCCCCGCTGCCGGACGGAGACGCCCGGGGCGAGGCGATGCGACGGGCGTGGGCGGCGCACGGGCGCCTCAAGGACCGGCTGCCGGACCACGACCACGAGACGGCGACCGCCGTGGGCGGCCTGGCCGCGCACACCCAGCAGCTGCTGTACGCGCTGGAGGCCGGGCCCGATCCGGGGCGCACCTGAGAGCGGCCGCACCGGCTCAGAGCCTCAGCCAGGATGTCGTCTTCCAAGCGGCGAACCCCCGGCATGGAGCTGACCCTGATGGTGCCCGGCACCCCCGCCACGGACCCCGAGTCCGCAAAGGCCGGGCATTGACCCGGAGTGGAACATCTGATCGGATTGTGGTGTTTTCACCCCAGAAGGGGCCACGGCAGGACATGCTCTGGCCTGACACCCCCGGCTACGGATTCCGGAATCCATGATCCTTCCCCGAGTTGTTCCCGCTGCCCTCGCCGGTGCGGTCGCCGTCGTTCTCGTCGGCTGCGCAGGCGCCGCCGCGGAGGGAGCCGACCCCCGCTCCGCCGCGACCTCGGTCACCGCCGAGCCGTCGTCGATCCCGTCTCCTTCGCCACCCTCGTCGCTCTCGTCGCCGACCGCCTCCGACGGCCCGGCCGCGGCCCCCGCTGCCGCACAGTCCGCCGCCCCCGAGGCCGACCCGCGGACCGAGACCGCGCTGCTGTCCGTACCGGCCATCGGCCTCGAGGATCTGCGGGTCGTCCCCTACGAGGGCACGACCGACGACTGGCCGGGCACCCGTATCCAGAACCGCGGCGTGGCCGCGAGTCCGTACGGCGAGCAGGGCGGCGTCGGACCGGGCGAAGTGGGCAACTACCTGGTCACCGCCCACCGTCTCTCCGCCGGTGGTCCCCTGCGCGATCTGCCGTCCCTCGAACGAGGGGACCCGGTCCTCGTCACCGCGGGTGGTTCGGTGTACGAGTACGTGATCACGGAGACCCGGCAGACCTCCTTCCGATCGGAACGCTCGCTCGCGGAGCAGCGTGCGGCGGTCCCGGGGCACCCCGGTGAGCGGCCGACCAAGGCCATGATCACGATCTCCACCTGCGCGACGCCCGAGGACGACGCGGCCGGAAACTTCTGGCGCGACGACAAGGGCAACCCGGAACACCGCATCGACAAGATCGGTGTGCTGCGCAAGGTGTCCGACCGGTAGGCCGACGCGCCTTCGCCGCGAGCGGCGGGTCACGGCCCGAGCCACCCCGTCCCGACGGCACGGACGGGTGCCGCCGGTGAGTCCCGCGTCGAGCGCGGTCGGGCAGGGCGCGCAGCTGCCCGACGCTTTCCCGTGAAGGTGGTTACATCCCGCCCGCGACGCGCAGAATCGCGCCGGTCGTGTACGAGGCGTCGTCGGAGAGCAGCCAGGCGACGGCACCGGCGATCTCCTGCGGCTGTCCGGCCCGGCCCATCGGCACTGCCGCCGCGACCTTCGAGGGCCGCTGGGGGTCCTCGTGGAACTCGGTCCAGACGGTGCCGGGCGCAACGCAGTTGACGCGGATGCCGTCGGCGGCGACCTCCTTGGACAGGCCGGTGGTCATGGCGTCGACGGCCGCCTTGGTGGCCGCGTAGTGGACGTACTGGCCAGGACTGCCGAGAGTGGCCGCCGCGGAGGAGATGTTGACGATCGCGCCGCCGCCCGAGCGGGTCATGTCGCGGACCGCGCGGCGGGCGCAGAGCAGGTAGCCCCACACGTTGACGTCCAGGGCGCGGCGCATGCCGTCGGCGTCGGCGTCGGCGAGACGGCCGTTGGGGCCGCTGATTCCGGCGTTGTTCACCAGGCCGGTGACGGTGCCCAGTTCGGCGGCGCCGTCGAAGAGCCGGTCCACGGACGCCTCGTCCGCGGTGTCGACGCGGACGGCCAGGGAGCGGCGGCCGGCCGCGCGCACAGCCTTGACCACGTCGTGGGCGGCGTTTTCGTCGGAGCGGTAGCCGACCACGACATCGTGGCCTTGTGCCGCGAGGCGCGCGCAGACCGCGGCGCCGATGCCGCGACTGCCGCCGGTGACGATGGTGAGGTGCTGGCGCAAGACGGACTCCGGTGGGGCGGGGTGCGCAGGCTGCGCACGGCTGCACTCGAACTCTAGATGATCAGTCCGGCGGGCCGGTGATCGTACGCAGGGGGAAGGGGCAGGCTTGCCCGGTGCGGTCGTTGTGCCACGGCGCGGCGGCGGACACTCCCCCATCGGCGGGTCGCCGGCCGTCGAATAGAGTGCCGTCGCGCGGGTGTGGAGACCGTCTTCACGGAATCGTTCTGGACACCCTCGTTCGCCCGGTCACCGCCGCACCAGAAAGGATCGTGGCATGTCCAGCGACCGTCTCATGCGCATTCACAGCGCCGAGTTCCAGGCCATGGCCGAGAGGGTTCTGCGGGTCACCGAGCTCACCTCCCGTTTGAACGTCCTGCCTTTCGAGGACGAAGCGGGCAAGGCGGAGCTGTTCGAACAGATCCTCGGCAGGCCACTGCCTCCGAGGGTCACGATCTATCCGCCCTTCTACACGGACCACGGCCTCCGTCTCGACCTCGCGGAGCGGGTGTTCATCAACCAGAACTGCACGTTTCTGGACTACGCCGGCATCCGGCTCGGCGAGCGCGTGATGGTCGGTCCGAAGGTCACGTTCATCACCAGTGGCCACCCGGTCGATCCCGGGGAGCGACGGCTGTACCTCACCGGCGCGCCCATCGACGTCGCGGAGAACGTGTGGATCGGTGCCGGTGCCACGATCCTGCCCGGCGTCAGCATCGGCCGTGATGCCGTGATCGCCGCCGGCGCGGTCGTGGCCGATGACGTCCCGCCGGCAAGCCTGGTGACCGGTGGCAAGGCGACCGTGAATCGGCGGTGGTGACGGCACCTCAGGGGTCAGGTTCGGCGGCGGGCGGCGGGTTTCAGGGCGTCAGCCGGAGCAGGAACAGGGCGGTGTCGTCCGTCCGGTCGCCCGAGGGGCGGGCACGCTGCATGAGTTCGTCGGCCAGGGCTTCGAGGTGGCGGGAGCCGTCGGACAGGGAGCGGGCGAGAGCGTCGATCGCGGCCCCGATGTCGGTGCCCGGCCGTTCGACCAGGCCGTCGGTGAAGAGAGCCAGGACGGCCCCGGGCGGCAGAGCCACCTCGACGGACCGGTAGTCGGAATCGGGTTCGATGCCGAGCAGCAGGCCCGGCGGGACGGCCACGGGCCGTGCGCTGCCGTCGGGGTGGCGCAGCAGCGGCGGGAGGTGCCCTGCCGTGGCCAGGCGGGCCCGTCCGCGGGCGAGGTCGATCTGCGCGTAGAGGCAGCTGGCGAACAGCCCCGGATCCAGGTCGACGATCAGGCGGTTGGCGCCCGCGAGGACGTCGCTCGGCGAGGCTCCGGCGAGGGCGTGCGCCCGGACCGCCGCGCGGACCTGGCCCATGAGGGCGGCCGCGGTGACACTGTGCCCCTGCACGTCGCCGATGACGGCGGCGGCGGTGGAGTCGTCGAGGCGGATCAGGTCGTAGAAGTCTCCCCCGATGTCCATTCCGCGGGTCGCGGGAAGGTAGCGGGCCGTGGCCTGAAGGCCTGTCATCACGGGGAGTGTCTGCGGGAGCAGGCTGGACTGCAGGCTGCGGGCGAGACCGCTCTTGGTGTCGTACAGGTGGGCCCGGTCGAGGGCCTGCGCGACGAGGCCGCCGAACGCGGTCAACAGGGCGCGTTCGTCGTGGGTGAAGGCCCGCGGGCTGTCGTAGGCGAGCACGCAGCAGCCGAGCCTTCGGCCGGCGGCCACCAGCGGCAGGAACGCCCACGCCTGGTTGCCGTCGTCGCCCACCGCGTGCGGAAACGCCTCGTCCAGCGCGCGGCGGGAGTCGAAGAAGGCCGGCTCTCCCGTGATCACCACGCGCCCGGTCGGATTCTCGGGTGTCACGGGTACGCCGCCGAGTTGTTCCGCTTCGTGGAGGCTGTAGCCGTGCCGGCCTCGCAGGCGCAGCTTTCCGGCGTGGGTGGCGAGCAGGGCGACGGCGTGGGCTCCGAAGCTGGGGGCGATCTGGTCGACCACGAGTTTGATCACGTCGGGGACGCTCAGCGCCTCAGTGAGCGCGGCGGCGAGATGGGCCAGCCGGTAGAGGACCTCGGCCCGGGGCGCGGCCGTGCCGGTCTCCTCGAGTACCGGGGGGTCCGCCGCCGCGACGGCCGCCGTCCCGCCGCCGCGACCGCTCAGCCGGGAGGGGGCGATCCGGACGCTGATGCCCCGCGCGTCGGGATACAGCTCGAGGCGCAGCCACAGACCGTCAGGACGCCGGACGGTGAACGCCGTGGGACGGCGGCTCATGACGGCGGAGCGGTAGCGGTCCTCGAAGACGGGGTCGTCCAGCCACGGCAGCAGTTCCCAGGGCCGTTCACCCGTCAGGGAGGCGATGTCGCCGCCCACCAGGCTCGCGCCCTCGGCGGTGATGAACGTGACCCTGCCGTCGAGGTCCAGCCCGCAGCCGCCCTCCGGCAGGCGTTCCGCGTAGTCCACCGCCGCCAGCGCCTGGGAGCGGGTGACCGTTCGTCCGCGGGGCACCGGCATCAGGCGCGGCTCCGGGGCCGGGAGGACGGGGCGGCCGCTCTCGGCGGCGGCGCGCAGCTCGGCCGCGAGATCGGCGCACGCTCTCTCGATCACCCGCCGCACGTCGGGATCGATCTCCGACGCGCCCGATCCGGCCCACAGCAGTACGACGCCGCCCCGGGCACCGCCCGTGTCGCCCACAGGGGCGGCTGCGAGGGCGAACGAGTACGGCAGGGCCAGGCCGAGGCGTGGGTAGCGGCGTGCCAGTTCGCCTTCGGGCCCCACCCAGACCAGGCGGTCCTCGCGCACCGCCTGGGCGAGCGGGCCGGCGGCGGAGACGCCGACTCTGGTCCAGGGCATGAGAAGGCTGGACGGGACTCCGGCGAACAGCACGGCGGAGAGCACCTGGCTGTCCGGGTCGAGTACGTAGATCCCGCCGCCGTAGGCGCCGGTGTCGCGCAGCATCCGGGACAGCAGCCGCTGTGCGGCCTCCTCGTCCGCGGATTCCGCCTCTTGCGTGCCTTCCGCACTGTCCGGGCTTCCCCCGTTGTTCCGGCTTTCCGCGTCTTCCACGCTGTTCTGGCTGCTGTCCACGCCTTCTTCGTCTTCTGCTGTGCCTTCCGCGTATTCCTCGTCGGGTGGAGCCATGGCCTGTTCCTCCGCGACCCGGGCGGGCAGTACGGGTTTCATCCTTCAGCGGACATTACGCCCAGAACTGCCGTCTTCACTGCCTTGCGGTGCCGAGACGCGGCTTTCGGCGAGCCGGATCAGTCGCCGGCCGTCACGCGCATGGTCTTGACGTCGGGGTCCACTCCGTCCGGGACGACCATGCCTGCCTCGACACCGCTGCGCAGATACCGCAGCGCCGCGTCGTTCAGCCGCTCGCCGGGCAGCGCCGCGGGGATGCCCGGCGGGTAGGGAGTGAGCATCTCGGCGCTGACACGACCGCACGCCTGCTCCCACGGAACCTGCTCGACCCTGCCGAAGTAGGCGTCGCGGGGCAGCATGACCTGCTCCAGGCGAAGCTCCGCGGGGTCGGGCACCTCCACGTCGGGCGCCGGTCGCAGCTGCGGAGCGTGCGCCGGTACGTCGCGCAGGGCGGCGAGCAGGCGGTCCGTGGACGTTTCGTCGTCGGCGTGCGTCAGTTGGGCGCTGATCCGCCGGTGGTCGGAGAGGTGGAGGTTCACGCGGTGGTGCTCACGCAGCCAGTCGGCGATGCGGTAGCCGGTCGTCCCGAGCTCCGAGATGTCGACGATGACCTGCAGCGGGTCCATGTCGGCGGCGCGACCGGGCCCGCAGAAGTCCTCCCGGCCGTGCACGTGCATGCCGTCGATGTCCGCGATGCGGGCCCTGACGTTCCCGGCCAGTGCCAGTGCCGCGTCGTACAGCTCCCTGCCGCGCTCGACCATCTGACGACGCCAGCCGTCGAGTGCGGCATAGATCAGGGTGGACGGGCTCGTCGTGCCGAGCAGGTCCTCGCGGCTCTTGAGGACCGTCGGATCGATCAGGTCGCCCTGCAGATGGAAGACGGACCCCTGTTCGAGACCGGAGCCCATCTTGTGGACCGAGGTGACACACACGTCCGCCCCGGCGTCCATGGCCCACGTCGGCAGTCCGGGGTGGAACGGCAGATGGGCGCCCCACGCCTCGTCGACGATGAGCGGCACGCCGTGCTCGTGGCAGGTGGTCGCGATGCCGGACAGGTCGGAGCAGGTCCCGTAGGGGGTCGGCGTCGTCACCAGGACGCCCCGCGCGTCGGGGTGTTCGGCCAGCGCCTCACGGAAGGCGTCCGCGGACGGGGGGTGCGCCAATCGCCGGCCGGCGTCCCACCGCGGGTCCACCCAGACGGGCCGGATGCCCGCGAGGACCAGCCCGGAGACCAAGGACTTGTGCGCGTCCCTCCCGACGACCAGTTTCTCGTGGGGTCCGGCGACGGCGAGCATGGCGGCCTTGACGGACAGCGAGCTGCCGCAGGTGGAGAAGAACGTGTGCTCGGCTCCCACGGCGTCCGCCATCAGCTCCTGGGCCTGCTCGAGGACCTGGTGGGAGGAGGTCCGGTCGTCCAGGCCGCTGATCGCGAGGACGTCGGAGCGGAAGACGTCGTCACCCATCACGGCGCGGACCCGTGGGTCCGCGCCCCTGTGCTGCTTGTGTCCGGGTGGCGTGAAGGGGATCTGGCCCTCCGAGTGGTACGCGGCGAGCGCGTCCAGTACGGGCGTCCGTGAGTGGTCCATGAGCGAGTGGTCCATGAGCCTCCGGTTCCCACTGCCGGGGGGCGAAAACGGACGCCGCCGCGGAAACGCGTTGCCGGGGTCGTACGGTGACGGGTAGTAGTGATCCATGACCACTCTCGGCGCAGTGTTCCGTCCGCAGTTGCCTCCCGAGCGATTGAAGGAGGTGGTCCGCGCGGCGGACGCCGCCGGTCTGGAGGAGCTCTGGCTCTGGGAGGACTGCTTCCTCGAGAGCGGCATCGCGACGGCGGCCGCCGCCCTGGCGTGGTCGGAGCGTCTTCGTGTCGGTGTGGGCCTGCTGCCGGTGCCGCTCAGGAACGTCGCGCTGACGTCCATGGAGGCCGCCACACTGCACCGGCTGTTCCCGGGGCGCGTGGCCCTCGGTGTCGGGCACGGCGTCCAGGACTGGATGGGGCAGGTCGGCGCCCGGGTCGAGTCACCGCTGACGCTGCTGCGCGAGCATCTCGCCGCCCTGCGCGCCCTGTTGCGCGGCGACCGGGTCACGGTGAACGGCCGTTACGTGAAGCTCGACGGCGTCGCCCTCGACTGGCCGCCGATGACGGCGCCTTCGGTGCTGGCCGGGGCGACGGGTCCGCGCTCCCTGCGGCTGACCGGCGAGGCGGCCGACGGAACGATCCTGGACGCCGCCGTCGCACCCGACGGGGTGCGCAGGGCACGGCTGCTCATCGACGAGGGCCGGGAGGCGGCCGGACGTCCGGGCCGTCACGAGGTCGTCGTCTACCTGCACACCGCGACCGGCGCCGGGGCCGCCGCCCGGCTGAGGGACGAACTGGAGCGCTCCGGTGGGCGCACGGACGGGGAACTGGGCGTCGCGGGTGACGCGCACGCGGTCGCGGAGGCCGTGCAGCGCCTGGTCGAGGCGGGGGCCGACACGGTGGTGCTCCAGCCTACGGCCGACGAGCCGGCCCCCGAGGACTTCGTGCGGTTCGTCGCGGAGGAGGTCCGTCCGCTCGTCCCGCACGTTCCCCGCCCCGGCGACCTGGGGTGACGGGTGGTCAGTGGTGGTGCCTGGCATGGGCGGGCATGCGGCTGACCCGCACCAGGTGGTCGAAGTCGACCGCCGCCCCCTGGAGCAGCAGATCCACCAGCGGCTGCGCGGTGTCCCGGCCGGCCGGGGCGCGCCCGAGGAGGGCGCGCTGGTAGACCACCGACGCAAGGAGGTCGACGAGCAGGTCCGGGTCGACGCCGGCCCTCAGGTCGCCGCGGTCGACGGCGCGGCGCACCGCGACCGTGGCCGCGTGTCTGCTGGGCCGCACCAGCGCGTCGGTCAGCCGCTGGTGCAGGTCGGGGTCGTGCGCGCAGTCCGCGACAAGCGGGGCGAGCACTCCTGGCGGGAGCCGGTCGAGCAGCGCTTCCGTGAGCAGCTTGACGCTCTCGGTCAGGTCGCAGCGTGTGCAGCCGTTGTCCGGCACGGGCGGTGTGGCCAGGACGGAGGCGAGAGCGTCGATCACCAGGCCCTGCCGGGTCGGCCAGCGGCGCCGGATGGACGCCTTCGTCGTGCCGGCCCTGGCAGCGACCGTCTCGAGTGCGAACCGCGCGTACCCGTGTTCACGCAGCACGTCCAGGGTGGCGGCGACGACCGCGGCGTCGATCGCCGGGTCGCGCGGGCGGCCGGCCGCGGCGGGCGTCACCGTGCGGCGTCCTGCGGGTACCAGCGGAGCTCGACGGTGTTGCCGTCGGGGTCCTGCACATAGATCGACTGCGCGTCGCCCCGGGCGCCGTAGCGGCCGACCGGCCCCTCCAGGACGGTGAACACGCCGGAGTCGATGACCTCCTGCCAGTCCAGCGGATCGACGACGAGGCAGATGTGGTCGACGTTGGACTCGCCACGGGGCCGGCTGACGAGGTCGATGATGGTGGTCCCGGTGATGCGCACGGAGGGGAACGGCACCTTCCCCGCCCGCCATTCCTCGACGCGGACGGGCTCGAGTCCGAGCGGCCCGCAGTAGAACTCCAGGGCGCGCTCGACGTCCTGGACATTGAGCACCAGGTGATCGAAGTCCTTCACTCGCATGGTTCTCCCCCTCTATTTGAATACGATCCGGTTCGTATCTTAATCAGGCGACCCAGTGACGGCAAGGACTTTGCGGCGGACATCGGATCACCGGCGGAGTCACTCGACGATTCGTAGCGTTATAAGTCGTTTAGTCGCTTTTCGGATGGTTACACGGGAGTTCGAGGGACACCGCAGAAGGAGGAAGAAACAGTGATCACCAAAGCTCAGATCCGGAACGTGCTGGACCACCCGGTCTACGACGCCGACGGCAACAAGGTCGGCAACGCCAAGCATGTCTTCCTCGACGACGCCACGGGGGAACCCGACTGGGTGAGCGTTCAGACCGGGCTGTTCGGCAGCAACGAGTCGTTCATACCCATCCGGGACGCCCACATGGTCGAGGACCACCTCGAGGTGCCCTACCCCAAGGACAAGATCAAGGACGCCCCGAACGTCGACGTCGACGCAGGCGGTCACCTCTCCGCGCAGGAGGAACAGCGCCTGTACCAGCACTACAACATCGACTGGGACAGCGCCTGGAAGCGCGCCAACCAGCCTTCCCAGGGCGGCTGGGCGCACTCGGGCACCGCGGGCGCGGCAGGCGCGGCGGGTGCCGCGGGAGCGGCCGGCACGGCGGGCCGGAGCCGGGCGAAGTCCGGTCAGGGCATGACCGGTGAGACCCCCGCCCACGGACGTGCGGCCGCAGCGGGCGAGCCCCGCGGGCGCGACATCGCCGGCGACCGCCGCGACATGGCCGGCCGGGACCGCAGGGACGACACCGATGTGGCGATGACACGGTCCGAGGAGACCATGCACATCGGCACCGAGCGCCATGAGATAGGCCGCGCGCGCCTGCGCAAGTACGTGGTGACGGAGGAACAGCAGCAGACCGTTCCCCTGCATCACAACGAGGTGCGCCTGGTGCGCGAGCCGATCACCGACGCCAACAGGGACGCCGCGATGGCCGGTCCGGAGATCTCCGAGGCCGAGCGCGAAGTCACCCTGTACGAGGAGCGGCCGGTGGTGGAGACCCGTGTCGAGCCGGTCGAACGCGTCCGGCTGACCACCGAGGACCGCGTGGAGGAGGAGACCGTCAGGGGTCGGGTCCGCAAGGAGCGGATCGAGGCCGACATGCCGGACGAGTCCACCGAGCGGGCCTCGCGCAAGAAGCACGGCCGCAACGACCCGGGCGGCACCATCTGACACGGGGTCGACGCGCCGACGCCGCGGGGTGAGGGGCGCGAAGGGCGGACGTCGTCCGGCCGGTTCCCAGGAGCCGGCCGGACGACGTCCGTACCGGTGTGCCGAGCTCAGGAGCTCAGCGGGGCAACGCGGACGGCGCCGTTCCGCTCGGGACGTCGTGGAGCTGCTCCAGGCGCCGCTGGAGCAACTGGAGCGCGCCGCGCTGGCGGCCGGGCACCCGTCGCCGCAGGAGTACGAGGGCGGGCGCAAGTTGCCGCGCCCTCGCGGTGTCCCTGATCTGCTCCCACTGGTGGTGGGCACGGTCCACCGCCGCCTCCACGTCCGGATCGTCGGCCGTCTGCTGCCGGCCCAGCCGGGCATCGGCAGCGGCCATCCACAACTCGCAACTGCGGCCCGGGTCGTGGGCGAGGCGGGCCAGATCCGCCCGTACCTCCAGCCAGTGCAGGACCTGCACCGAGCCGGGCCCATGGGTGCGCAGGGCCTCGTTCTCGCGGGCGGCGGCGGCCGCCGATGCTTCGGCATGGCGTCCGGCCTGCGCGGCGGCGACGAATATCGCGGGATGCGGATCCGTCTCCGTCGCGGCGGCTCGGGGCCCTGGTACGGGCTCGGGGCCGGGCAGGTGCCCGGGCCCCGGTACGGGCTCGAGACCTGTTACGGGCTCGGGTCCTGGTGGGCGCTCGGGCGCGTGTGTGTGCTCGGGCCGGTGCGTGTGCTCGGGCCGGTGCGTGTGCTCGATGCCGTTCACCGGCCGCGGTCCCGGCCCGGGAAGCCGGTCGGCGACGGCTGCGGACATGGACGCGGGGGCTGCGGGCCCGCCCGGTACGGCGCCGAACAAGAGAGCCCCGTCCGGGCCGTCCTGGGCGGCAGCCTCGACGGCGGCCTGTTCGTGCAGTCCGGCGAGCGGCGGGCGCGCCCCGCTGCGCCAGATCGCCGCCACGGCCTTCAGGTAGGACGGGGCCGCCACCGTGCGACGGCCGGGAGCCGGAGCGATCCGCCCGTACACGAGGGTTCCGTGTCCGAGGCCGGTGCGTCCGGCGGTCACCTGCTGCCACGCCTCCGGGTCGGCGACGAGATCGAGGACCACCGTGGTGGTCCCCGGACGGCGTGCCTTGATCTCACCGGCCAGCCAGTGCCACGGCAGGGCCGAGTAGCGCAGGGTGGAGGGAGCCGAGCGCGCCAGGGCCAGGTGCAGCAACCGCTGCTTGCGGTCCACGTGCAACTGCCCCGCGAGATACAGGTGCAGCGGTCCGGGGGCAGCCGCCGCGGCGCGGATCCGGGTGAGGACGGTCTGCGGGTCGAGCGGGTCGGCAAGCTCGATCACCGTGGCCGCGGCGGCGCCGGCCGTCCCTGCGAGAACGTCCGCGGGGACGGCCGCGAGCGCGGGCAGCACGGACGCCGCGTCCATAAGTCGCCCCTTGCCGGCCGGGGCGGCTGCCAGGAGCAGCGCGGTCCCCGGTGCCGGATTCTCCCGGTTGTCCCCTGTGATCAGCACATCAGCACCGTACCCGGTCCCGGACGGTGGAGCCGGACGGCTGCCGGGCAGCGGCTAATTGTGGACGCGGTACTTGAGGTGGGTCACCCGGCCGGTGTCGACGACCCTGACGGCCTCCAGCCGCCGCTGCTCCGCCCCCAGGTTGTCGAACAGCCGCAGGCCCGCGCCCATCAGCACCGGCACCACATGGAGTTGCAGCTCGTCGATCAGACCGGCCCGCAGGTACTGCTGGACGGTGTCCGCACCGCCCGCGATGTCCACGTTGCGCCCGCCGGACGCCGCCCTGGCCTGTTCCAGCGCACTGTGGATGCCGTCGGTGACGAACGTGAACGTGGTGCCGCCCTCCTTGACCAGGGGCCGTCGGGGGCGGTTGGTGAGCACGAACACCGGGGTACGGAAGGGCGGGTTGTCACCCCACGGTTCCTCACCGGTGTCGTACATCGTCCTTCCCATCACGACGGCGCCGGTCGAGTCGAACCACTCGCGCATGATCGCGGAGTCCTCGTTGTCCTCTCCACCGGACATGCCCTGGCGCTCGCGCCAGGAGGCGAGGTCGTGAATCCACCGGAACAGCGCCTCCGCGCCGTCGCCTCCCGGATTGTCGAGGGTGACGTCCGTGCCTGCGACGAAGCCGTCGAGGGACAGGGCCAGGTCGGCGGTGACGGTCGGCATCATGCGGGACTCCTCGGGTGCGGTGTACACGGTCTCACCCGTACGTCGATCGGGTTGGGCCCGATTCGACAGTCGTCCCGCGAAAGATCGCGCGGAAAAGGGAGCGGGCGGGAAGGTTTCGCACAAAGGTTGTCCAGAAGGGGTGGTTCCGCAGACCACGAGCGACCCGGTGCGGCCCGGTACGACCCCGTGCGGCCCGGCGGCCCGGCGGCGCGCCGGACACGACCGAGCCCCGGCAGATCGACGTCATCTGCCGGGGAAGACCTTTCGGGTCAGAGGCGGTCGGTGGTGTGGGAGCCCGCTCCGGTGCCGCCACTGCGCGGAACCGTGCGGTCGGGCGTCTTGTTCTTACGGGGGATCAGGCCCGCCAGGCCGAGCAGACCGGCCAGGCCCCAGAGGCCCCAGCCTCCGCCGCTGTCATCGTCCTTGTCGTCCTGAGCGACAGGAACCGTGGCGACGGCGACCGTCGCCTGCTGCGTGTGCTCCTCCGCCATGACGGAGGGGGCGGCGGGGGCGAGGAGAAGTGCCGCGGTGATGCCCAGGGTTGCTGCGACGTGACGCATGGTGCTGTCCCTTCGGTGGAGCTGACTGGACCTGAGCGAGGGTTCACGCCTCTGTACGCCCCCGGGATGGCGTGTCCCTTGTGGTCATCGGCGACACCTGCGTTCTGCGTCGTGTTCGTTCGCAGGCATCTCCACCAGCCAAGTACCCCTTATAAAAGACTTAACCGAACTTATCGGGATGAATTTTGATCTTTTCCGTTCAAGGGACAACCATCTGAGCCGCAGTGCGTCCGCGGTGGAGCGGGAACGACACGAACGCCGGCGGACCCGCCCGGGCTGTGGCCCGGCTCACGGCCGGCCGCGCGACGCGCGCGACCGGCCGCGGTTGCCGCCACCCGGCCCGAGCGCTCCGGACGCCGGACATCGTCAGGCGTCGCACCCAGGGGCCGGGGCGTATCAGGCGGTGTGCAGACGCAGGCCGTAGCGGCCCAGGATCTCGTTGACCGGCTGGTGCCAGGTCTGGCCACCGCTGCTGCAGTTGCCCCAGCCGCCGGAGGTCACCCCCTGCGCCTGGTCGCCACTGATGAACGAGCCGCCCGAGTCACCGGGTTCGGCGCAGACACTCGTCTTGGTCATCTGATGGACCGCGCCCTGGCTGTAGTTGACCGTCTCGTTCTTGGCCAGGACGTTTCCGCAGTGCCAGTGCGTCGTGGAGCCCGAGCGGCAGACGGACGCGCCGATCGGCGCCTCGGCGGAACCACGTACGAGCTGGTCCGGGACGGTTCCCCAGCCGAGGACCACCGGCACGGTCCACCAGCCGCTGCCGACACTGACCCAGGCGTAGTCGTCGCCGGGGAACGATGACCCCTGGAAGGTGCCGATGTGAGTGCCGTCCCAGCCGCGGACAGCGGCACCGGCGCGGCCGCAGTGACCCGCCGTGACGAACCCTCCGTGCACCGAGAAGCCGATGGAACAACGGACGTTGCCGGTGTAGTACGGGTCGCCGCCGACGGTTCCGGCGGCGAACGGCCGCGGAGCCTGCGAGGTCTCCCGGACGGTGATCGGGCCGGCCTCACGCGCCCGGTCCAGGAAGGCGCGGACATCGTTGTCAGCACGCTCGGAGGCGACGACGTTCACCACGACCCGGTTCGCCTTCGGGTCCACGTGCCAGCTGCTCACAGCGGCCGGCGCCTTCAGCGAGTCGATCTCCTTCTTGACCGCGTCGAGTCGGCGTGCGCTGTGCGACACGAGCTTCACGTCGGCGCCCGTCGCCCGTACGGCGGCGGTCTTGTCGGCGTCGGTGAGGGCCACGGTCAGCTTGCCTGTGCCGGCGTCGAACCAGGCGCCGCCGAAGGCAGGTCCCGCGGCGCGCTGCGCCCGGCCCTCGACGACGGTCGCGGTCCGTTCCGCCACCAGACGGGACTTGGCCTCCGCCGCGTCGAGGCCGAGGTCGCGCTGCATCGCCGCGAGCAGTCCGGTGGAGAGCTGCTGCTCCGGCTCGGCGGCGGAGCCGGGGGCGGAGGCGGATGCGGGGCCGGCCACGGCCCATGAGCCCAGGAGGAGGAGTGCGGACAGGCCCGTACGTATCACTGTCATGCGTCTCAAGGCTGTTGACCTTTCGGTTGTTCCAGGCTTGGTGGGGGATGGAACAGGCCGCATCTGAGAGCGCTCTCAGATTGGCCCGGCCGGAGCGTAACGGATGCGCTGGGTCAGGTCCATGCCAATCACGCGGGTCGGTGGAGTTGTCCTGATCCCTTCGGGAACCGGGGGTGAGGGAAATGTGTCTGAGTTGGGGACAGCACGTGGGCAGGGGGACGGGATGAACGCGTGGTCGGTGCCCGGGTACACGGAGTCCCGGGAACTCGGCACCGGAGGGTGCGGACGTGTGGTGCTCGCCGTCCATGACGCCACCGGCGTGCCGGTGGCGGTGAAGTACCTCAACGAGCGGTTGCGCGCGGACTCCGGTTTCGTACGGGAGTTCCGTGCCGAGGCCCAGCTTCTCGGCGGCCTCGACTCCCCGTACGTGGTGCGGCTGTACGAGTACGTCGAAGCTCCGCAGGGCGCTGCCATCGTCATGGAACTCGTCGACGGCGTCGCGCTGCGCGCGCTGCTGCTGCGGGAGGGCGCGACCGGCCCGGAGGCGGCCCTCGTGGTACTCAAGGGCTCACTGCTGGGTCTGGCCGCCGCGCACGGGGCCGGGGTCGTGCACCGCGACTACAAACCGGAGAACGTCCTGGTCGCGGCGGACGGCTCGTCCAAACTCGTCGACTTCGGCATCGCCGTGGACCGGGGCAGCACACCCGGAGTGGCGGGAACCCCCGCCTACATGGCACCCGAGCAGTGGAACGGCGAGCCCGCCTCGCCCGCGGCCGACGTGTACGCCGCCACCGCGACGTTCTACGAGTGTCTGACGGGCCGTAAACCGTTCCACGGCGAGAACTTCGCGGAACTGGCACTCCAGCACATCGGCGCGCCGGTCCCCGAGTACGACACGCCCGAGCCTGTGCGCCCGCTGATCCGGCGCGGACTCGCCAAGGAACCCGCGGACCGTCCGGAGAACGCGGCGGCCTTCGTGGCCGAACTGGAGGAGATCGCCGGCGCCGCCTACGGCCCCGACTGGGAGCGGCGCGGGCAGCGCCGGCTGGCGGCGCTCGCCGCGCTGCTGCCGCTGCTGCTCCCGTCGGGCGGCCAGGCCGCCCAGGCCACCGACGTCGCCACGACCACGATCGGCGGGGGCGGGGGCGGGGGCTCGGGCGGAGGCGCCGGGGCCGGCCTCGGCCAGGGTGTCGGTATCGGCGTCGGCATCGGAGGTTGGGTGCCGCCGGCACTGCGCAAGGCTCTCGCGGGGGTCGCCGCGGCAGTCGTGGCCGTGATCGTCGTCGTCACCGCACAGGCGGCGGCCGAGGACGCCGCGCCGGAGACAACCGCACAGGCCGTCGCCACGACCGGCGCGTCGCCGTCGTCCGGCGCGCCCTCCCCGGACGCGTCCGTGCCGACCGGGCCGTCGCCGTCGGACGGTTCACCGGCCGCCGCCTCACCCTCGCCTTCCGACGGCGCCACCGCCGGGGCGCCGCCGGGAACGACCCCCGAGCCGTCCGCCTCCCCCTCGGCCACGACGAGCGCTCCGACCACACCGACGGCGTCCGCCCCGCCATCCACCGAACCGAGCACAAAACCCACGCCCACAGTCGCTCCGGTGCGGGTGAAGTCCGTGTCCGTCACCGACTTCCGGCAGACCGGTTCGTCGACGGCCGCCGCGTCCGTCGACGTGGCGACCGACGGGACGGGCCCGGTCACGATCGTCGTCTCGTGGTTCACCGGCGACACCAAGGGAGCGCCGGGAGCGGTCGAGAACACCCGGTCCTTCGAACGGAGCGGTGCGACGCGGTACACGCTGGACCTGGCCCACACCTTCCAGGGCACCGGCTGTTACTGGGGTGTTCGGGCAAGCACCGATCCGGCCTCCGAGAACGGCGGGTCCACCCAGGAACTCCTGACGAGGCGGTGCCGGATCCAGTGAACGAGCCGCGCACACCCGGCGGGGGCACCTCCCCGGCCGAGAGCGACCAGTACAGCGCGACGGCACTGGGGAGCCACTGGTTCGAACGGCCGGCTCCCCACCCCGTTCCGGACCGTGTCGAGGGTGACGTACTGCGCTTCGGCCCCGGCGTCACGGCGTTCGTGCACCGGCGGCACAACGGCGGCGCCACCGCCGCGGGTGTCTGGCACGGGACGCTCGCCGGGCAGCCGTCCGCCCCGTCCCAGCAGCGCCGACACCGCCGTGGCCTGCGGCGGTACGCCCTGGCCACCGTCGTACTGGTGGCGGTACTCGCCTTCCTCGCCTGGCAGCGTTACGGGCCTCAGGCGGCCGTGCTGGGGGTTTCCGTGTCGGCGTCGCCCGCCGCCGGGCCGGGGTGCGACGGGACCGCCGACGTCGTGGGTGTGGTGAGGACCGACGGGCGGCCGGGCACCCTGACGTACCGATGGACCGCAGCGACGGCACCAGCTCGGGCGTCCTGCGCGAGGACGTGCCGAGCTCCGGATCATCTCCCCCTCCCCGCGGACGGCGAGCACGTCCTTCACATACCGCTGTCCGTGACCGTGCACCGCACCGGCCGGTGCACCACGCCGGCCGGTGCAACACGCCTGCCGGTGCACCACGCCGTGGCGGCCGGGTCACCCGCCTGGCGATCTTGCATGGCCGAACATGGAACGGAGCATCCGGGGATTCCCTCCTCGATGCCGGACCAGCGGCGTGCTAAAGGGCAGTGGCGATATGGCTGTCGGCGCATCAAGCCTCACCTCGGCACCGGGACCGGAAAGGACCGACGAGCCGGACGGGCCGCACAGGCCGAACAGGCCGGACGGTCCGGATGCGAACGACCGCCCCGCGCCCGACCGGAGGGACGACCGGCGCTCTCTCCTCACGTCGTGGGCCGCGCTCCTGCCGTTCCTGGCGGCCGCGCTGCCGCTGGGGCTGCTGGCGTCGGCAGCCTGGCTCGGCCGTCATGTGCGGCCCAGCGCCGACGAGTGGTGCTTTCTGCCCGTGGTCCGTGAGGACGGCATCTCGGGTCTGATCGGCAAGTTCTGGTTCACCGACAACGGATGGCTCGGCAACGGCCTTCTCGTCGGCCTGTACGCGCAGTTCCCGATCGCGGGCCACCAGTGGTACGGCGCCGTCAGCGGTCTGGTGACGGTTGTTGTGATCCGGACGCTCGTCGCGCGGGTGCTGCGCCGGACCGGACAACAGGTGCGCAGTCCCGCGAGCATCGCGGGCTCCTTGCCGAAGTTGCGGCTGAATGGCGTGTGGCGGACGTGGGGGTCCGCCGCCGCCAGGTCCTTGAGGCGTGCTCCAGTGCCGTCTCGGCTGCCGTCGTCGACGTAGCAGATCTCGAATGGGGCTGCGGTCGGTTCGAGGGCGGCGACCAACTCACGGTGGAAGGCGTCGATCACGTCGATCTCGTCGAAGCACGGCACGACGACCGAGATGTGGACCGATGTCATCTCACTCCGTGCTCTGCGGTGCGGGCGGACGGGTCCTCCGGCGGCCCTTGCGTGGAAGGAGGGTGAGCGGCGGGCCACGGCGGTTGCCACCATGGTGGCCCGAAACCGCCTCGCCGGCCGGGGTGGGGCCGTTCGCGGCGCGTCCCGGGCGGGGCTGTGCGGCGGCGTGTCCCGCCGGGCCGTGACCGGTGCGTCGCGCCCGGGCCGTGCCGCGGTGTGGTCGCTTCGTGGCGCAGCCTCAGGCACGGCCCCGGCGCCGGAGGACCACCGACCCGCAGACGGAAAGCATCCTGCGGAGTGAGGCCCTTGATCCGGGTCCGCACCGCCACACCCGAAGGACCGGCGGCCACGAACGGCGCCGCCAACTCCCGCAGACCGCCATGGGAGCGGCGGCGTCCGGTCATCGGCTGCGGACCTCCTCGGGGCTCGACGGCTGCCGTGGAGTACGGGCGCGGCGGTACGGGCGTTCACCCGGCCGGACGGCCGGAGTTCACAGCCTGATCCGGGCCGCGATCGGGAGATGGTCGCTGCCGGTCGGGGGCAGCGACCACACACGGGTCACCGTTGACGACCGCGTCATGATCTGGTCGATCCTGGCGACGGGGAAGGACGCCGGCCAGCTGAAGGCGAAGCCCGGGCCCGCCACGTCCACATGGGCGAGCACCGGATCGAGGCCACGGTCGTCGACCGTGCCGTTGAGGTCGCCCAGCAGGATCAGCCGGGTGGGTGTCTCCGCGGCGAGGGCGGCGCCGAGCAGCCGGGCGCTCTCGTCGCGCCATGCCGAGCTGAAACCGCCCGTTCCGACGCGCACCGAGGGCAGGTGCGCGACATGGACGGCGATCGCGGTCCGCGGCGTGCGTACGGTGGCGCGCATTCCGCGGTTCCAGCCGGGTCCGATGCCTCGCGGCTTGATGTCGACGGGGCGTACGTCCTCCAGCGGATACCTCGACCACAGGCCCACGGTCCCGACCACCGCGTGGTGCGGGAGTTCCGGAGCCAGTGCCTTCTCGTACACCGGCAGCGCGGCAGGCGTCACCTCCTCCAGTGCGACGAGGTCCGGTCGGGCGCGTGTCAGCGCCGCGGCCGTGCCGGCCGGGTCGGCGTTCACGTCGCTCACGTTGTGCTGCACGGCCAGCAGACCGGCCGGTTCGCCCGAGCCCGGCAGCAGCAGCGGACCGAACAGGGCGGCCCACGCCGCGGCCGGCAGGAGGAGAGCGACCAGCGCGACGACGGAACGGCGCACCAGAGCGACGATGAGCAGCAGGGGTACCGCGAGCCCGAGCCACGGCAGAAACGTCTCCAGGAGACTCCCGATCCTGCCGACGGTGTTGGGGACGGCGGAGTGCAGAACGAGCAGGCAGGCGACCGTCAGGGCCAGGGCGGCGAGAAGGTGTCCGCGGCCGAAGCGGGGGCGCCGCGGGCGACCCGTATCACGAACGCCCCTGCCGGGGAGCCGGATCCGGCGTGATGGCGCGGTCGTGCCGTCCCCGGCCGTGCCCGGCTCGTCGGCGTCGGCATCGGCGTCGGCGTCGGCGTCGGCGTCGGCGTCACTCATGGTCCCCGTCCGTTCTCTGTCAGGGCGACGGCCTCGCCGGCCCGCGCACCACCCGTTGTCAGTGGTGGCGGATAACGTCCCCCGCACCGACGACGAAAGAGGATCGTATGGAGTTCCGCATCGATCGCGGGGCATTGACGGACGCGGTCGCCTGGGCGGCTCGTGTGCTGCCGGCGCGGTCCCCCGTGCCGGTACTGGGAGGCCTGCTGCTGAAGGCGCGGGGCGATGGTCTCCTGAGCGTCTCGGGGCTCGACTACGAGGCGTCGGCCCGCATCGAGGTCGAGGCGGACGTCGAACTGCCCGGGGAGGTGCTGGTCATGGGGCGCAGGCTCCTTGACATCTGCCGGGTCCTGCCGGGCGGGCCGGTGCGCTGCGCGGTCGACGGCTCGCGCCTCTCGGTGAGCAGCGACGGCGCCCGGTTCGGCCTGTCGGTCCTGCCGCGTGACGACTACCCGGCGCTGCCCCCGCTGCCGGAGTTGCGAGGAGTGGTCGACGCGCGGGTGTTCGCAGACGCGGTGGGGCGTGTGGCGGTGGCCGCGGGGCGTGACGACTCGCTGCCCGTGCTGACGGGGATCCGTCTGGCCTTCGACGGCGGGACGATGACACTGGCCGCCACGGACCGGTACCGGTACGCCGTGCACACCCTGGAGTGGAAGCCCGTGGCGCCACGGGACTCCGCCGATGTCGTCGTGTCGGCGCGGCGGCTCACGGATATCGCGCGCTCGCTGGACCGGTCCGGCACGGTTCGCATTGCTCTGGACGGCGGCACGGTCGGGTTCGAAGGCGCGGGTATGGAGATCACCACGCGACTGCTCGAAGGGCGGCTGCCGCGGCACGACAAGTTGTTCGCCCTGGCGGGTGGCGCCGTGGCGGTCACCGGCCGGGCACCGCTGCTCGAGGCCGTGAAGCGGGTGGCGGTGGTGGCCGAGGGCGACAGTCCGCTGCAGCTGGCCTTCTCCGCGGACTCGGTCTGCCTCCAGGCCGGTTACGAGGACGATGTCGCCTCCCAGCGGCTGCCCGCCGTTCTGCAGGGAGCTTCGGAGACGACGGTGGCGTTCAATCCGGCGTACCTGGTGGACGCTTTGACGTCGTTCGACGCGCAGGATGTGCGGTTCCAGCTGCTGGGCCCCGGTCAGCGGGCTCTGCTCAGCGGCTCCGGCGGAGCCGGCGCGTCCGATGGCGGGGAGTCCGCGGAAGACGTGCACCGGCATCTGCTGATGTCGGTGAAACCACTGGTCTGAGCGAGCGGCCGGGGTCGGGGCGGTCCGAGGGCCGGGAGGAGGCGGCGGGCCGACGGCCGGGAGGGGGCGGCGCGGCGAATGCTCGAGCGGGCCAGGGCGGTGCAGGACAAGGCCTGTTCAAGCACGGGTAAAGAACACATCTATGCGAACACGATGACCGGAACCGGATCTACGTTCGCTTCGTGAAACAGACCCCACGAACGAACACGCCCGTCGGCGGGAGCCGTCGCGCACTGCTCCGCGCCGCTGTGGCGGGCGGCGCCATGGCCTCCGGCGCCCTCGCGCTGACCGGCTCGCCGGCCTCGGCCTCCCCCCGCCCGGCAGCGGCCCGCCCCCGGCCCGGCAGCCCCGCACAGGCCCTGCGCGAACTGGCCGCGGGCAACCGCCGCTGGCGGACCTTCCGGCAGCAGCATCCGCACGAGACCGCGGCCGTACGCGAGGAGTTGGTGACCGGTCAGCAGCCCTTCGCCGTGGTCCTCGGCTGCATCGACTCGCGAGTGCCGCCGGAGCTGGTCTTCGACCAGGGTCTCGGTGACCTGATGACCGTGCGGTCCGCGGGCGAGGTGCTCGACGAGGCCGTCCTCGGCAGTGTGGCGTACGGCGTGCTCGAGCTCGACATACCGTTGATCATGGTGCTCGGCCACCAGTCCTGCGGCGCGGTGACCGCGGCCGTGGAGGCGGAGGAGACCGGTGAGGAACTGCCGGCCCACATCCAGTACATCGCCGACCGGATACGCCCGGCCATCGACCATTCGCAGGAGGGCGCGGCCCGGATCGACTCCACGATCACCCGCAACGTCAGGATGGTCACGAGGCAGTTGACGCGGGAGCGGGACCTCGCGTCGAGGATCGCCGACGGCCGGCTGGCAGTGGTCGGCGCCCGTTACGAGCTGACCTCCCAACTGGTGCACGCCGTCGCGTGACACCGGCCGCACGCGGGCTCCGGCTCCGTCAGACGTCCCGGGGCCTGCGTGCGACCACCAGGCGGACACGCGGGCTGCCGTCGTCGAGGTGCCCGAGCCCGGTCAACGGCCGCAACTCGACGGTGAAGCCGGCCCGGTCGAGGTCGGTGAGCACCCCGGAGAGCGGGAACGTGCGGTAGTACATGACGAACGGTGGACGCCACACGGCGTTGCGCACCCGCATCGCGACATCGAACCCGAGCAGCGTCCAGTACAGCTTCGAGTCCGGCCCGGGCGGTGCCGCCACGGGAAACGCGAAGCAGCCTCCGGGCCGCAGGGCGGCATACGCCTGGGCGAAGAGCCGCGGGCGCTCACGCGGCAGGAAATGGCCGAACGCGCCGAAGCTCACCGCCAGGTCGAAGACCGGGGCGAAGGGCAGGGCCCGGGCGTCCGCCCGCACCCATGAAACGGCCGGCTCCGGCCGGTGGGAGGCCGCCGCGGCGGCCGCGCCCCTCCTGGCGGTGGCCACGCGCAGCATCCCGGCGCTGAAGTCGACACCCACGGTCCGCTGCCGGCACACCTGTCTCAGGACATCCATGCCGGCACCCGTGCCGCAGCAGATGTCCAGCCCGGACTCGAACGGACCGAGCGGCCGCAGGGCGTCGGAAACGGACTCCAGCAGCCGGTCCGACGTGCGGAACGGCGTCCGGTCGAACTTGGGCGCGAGCAGGTCGTAGCCGCGCTCGATGGAGGAGAGCGCCTGCACGGTGAGCTCGCGGAACGTAGGCCCCTCGGCGGTGAACATCGCGGATCAGAGTAGCGCCTGACACGGCGGCGAAGGCATCCGTGCGCTCCAGGACACGGGAGGGGCCCGTCGATTGGCCGGAGATCGCTCTAGTCGCCCCCTTCACTGGTTCCTACCATTCGACCAACTCCCGGGATGAGCAGGCCGGGAACCGCGGCATCGTGATCTGTCATGTCCATGACTCTTCAACCAGTCGGGACACACACCGCCGCACCACAGCTCGCTCCAGCGCACCTGGTCCGTGACGGCCTCCACCACGCGAGTGGACGGCCGCACCCCCCATCGGACGGCCGGCACGACGTGCCGAAGCCGCCCGGCACCAACAGCAATGGATTGGAGTACCCATGACCGGTGGACTACTGGTGAGCGGCGCAATCGCCGCGCTGTTCGCCTCCGCCGTCCCCGCCCAGCACAGCACCTCCGGCATCACCAACCCGCCGCCGGACAAGATCGTGATCGAGGTCGCGACGGTCAACGGCTCCGGATGCCCCGCGGGGACGGCCGCCGTCGCCGTCTCCGAGGACAACACGGCCTTCACCGTCACGTACAGCGACTACCTCGCCCAGGCCGGCGGCGGCGCCCCGGCCACCGAGTACCGCAAGAACTGCCAGCTCAACCTGATCGTGCATGTGCCTCAGGGCTTCACATACGCCGTGGCGAGCGCCGACTACAGAGGCTTCGCCTCGCTCCAGCCCGGGGCGAGCGGCACGGAGAAGGCCTCGTACTACTTCCAGGGCTCTTCGAGCACCGCGTACCGGTCCCACACGTTCCAGGGACCGTACGACGACAACTGGCAGGCCACGGACCAGACGGACTGGGCGCAGCTGGTCTGGGCGCCCTGCGGCGTCCAGCGGAACTTCAACATCAACACCGAACTGCGCGTCAACGCGGGCACGTCGGACCCGGCGAAGACCAGCTTCATGACCATGGACTCCACCGACGGTGACATCAACACCATCTACCACCTGGCCTGGAAGGAGTGCCCGGGACGCTGACCCGATCCACGCGGCCCCGGCCGGGACTCCCCCACCCGGCCGGGGCACCGGAATTCCGGCCCGGTCACAGCTCCTTGACGGGTCCGTCGGCGGCCGGGTCGCCCGGCTGCTCGGCGGCGGCCGGGTCGAGGATGCGCATCAGGAAGTTCCGGGTGCGCTCGTGCTGCGGGTCACCCACCACCCGTTGTGCCGGACCCTCCTCCACGATCACACCGGCGTCCATGAAGACCACCCGGTCGGCGACCTCCCTGGCGAAGCTCATCTCGTGGGTGACGACCATCATCGTCATGCCCTCCGCGGCGAGCTGCCGCATGACGGCGAGGACATCGCCCACCAGTTCCGGGTCGAGCGCAGAGGTCGGCTCGTCGAAGAGCATCACCTCGGGGCCCATGCTCAGAGCGCGGGCGATGGCGACCCGCTGCTGCTGACCGCCGGAGAGCTGTGACGGATACGCGTCGGCCTTGTCGGAGAGGCCCACCCGCTCCAGGTTCCGCCGCGCCACCTCCGCGGCCTCCGCCTTGCCCCGGCCCAGCACCCGCCGCTGCGGCAGGGTGAGGTTCTCGGTGACGGTGACATGGGGGAAGAGGTTGAACTGCTGGAAGACCATGCCGATCCGGCGGCGCACCGCGTCGATGTCGACATCGAGGTCCGTGACCTCCGTGCCGCCGACGAACACCTGGCCGCCGGTCGGCTCCTCCAGCAGGTTCACACACCGCAGCAGCGTCGACTTGCCGGAGCCGGACGGGCCGATGACGCACACCACCTCGCCCCGGCCGACGTCGAGGTCGATGCCGCGCAGGACCTGGTTGTCGCCGAACGACTTGTGCAGACCCCGGATCTCGATCTCCGGACGATCGGTGCTGTCCATGCTCCCGCTGCTCCCGCCGATTGCGTTTCCCGACAACTGTGCCCCGCCCCGCATCCCCCGGTCACCTGGCCTTGTCGGCGCGGGCCTCCAGGCGGCGCACCACGAAGCTGAGGGGCACGGTCACCAGGAGGTAGCAGAGTCCGGCGACGAGGATCGGGGTGGAGTTGGCGGTCTGACTCGCCAGGTCCCTGCCGAACTTCGTCAGTTCCCGCTCCTGAAGGGTGACACCGAGGAACAGCACCAGCGAGGAGTCCTTGAAAAGCAGGACCAGTTCGTTGGTGAGCGGCGGAATGACGATACGGAACGCCTGCGGAATGATCACGGACACCATCGCCCTGGCGTGCGAGAAGCCCAGCGAACGCGCCGCCTCCATCTGCCCCTTGGGCACCGCCTGGATGCCGGCCCTGATCGTCTCCGCCATGTAGGCGGCGGCGACCAGGCCGAGACCGAGGGCGACCTTGCCGTACGTACCGCCGGGGATCTCCGTGCCGGGGAACGCCAACGGCACGGCGACACCGACGAAGATGAAGATCAGCAGTGCGGGCAGACCGCGGAAGATCTCGATGTAGACGCTCGCCACCCACCGGTAGGGGGCGACCGAGGACAGCCGCATCAGCGCGATGACCAGGCCCAGCACCAGTCCGAACACGAACCCGGACACCGTGTATATCACCGTGTTCCGCAAGGCCATGGTGATGATCTCGGGGAACAGCTCGGAGACCAGGTCCTTCTGCGCGAACTGGTTCTGCAGCCGGTCCCAGTCGGCGAGCAGGCCGACCGCGACCAGGGCCGCGACGAAGATCGCGTACTGGATGCCCTGCGAGACCCGCCGCCGCTGGCGGCGGGTGAGACGCGAGGTCACGACTGGGTCTTGGGCAGCGGACCGATCCACTGCTGATAGAGCTTGTCGTACGTGCCGTCGGCGCGGGCGGCCCCGATCGCCTTGTCGATCGCGGCGAGGAGCTTGTCGTTGCCCTTCTTCACCGAGAAGCCGTACTGCTCGCCGGTCTCGATGTTCTGGCCCAGGACGAACTGGTCGGCGTTGGCCTTGTCCTTGAGCCAGCCCTGGACGACGGGGTAGTCGATGACGACCGCGTCGACCTGGCCGGTGCGCAGCCCGTTCAGGACGGCGTCCGAGCTCTCGAAGGCGACGGGGTCGAAGCCCTGCTCCGTGGCGTAGCTCTCGCCGGTGGTCTCGGCCTGCGCGCCCAGCTTCCTGTTCTTGGACTTGATGTCGTCGAGCGACTTCACACCGCTCTTCCTGGTGGCCAGCAGCGCCTGGGTGGCGTCGAAGTAGGGGACCGAGAAGTCCACGTTCTTCTTGCGCTCGTCGGTGATGGTCATACCGGCGGCGGCCAGGTCGCACTCACCGGAGTTGAGGAACGCGCCGGTCTTGAAGTTCTCGAACGGTGTGTCGAGGATCTTCTGCTCGACCTCGAGGTTCTTCGCCACCAGATCGATCAGGGCGACGTCGAAGCCGACGACCTTGCCGTCCTGCTCGAACTGGAACGGCGGGTAGGGCAGATGGGTGCAGGTGGTCAGCTTGCCCTTCTCCACCACGGGAACGCCGCCCGCCGCGGTTCCCGGCCCGTCGTCGGAAGAGGAACATCCGACCGCGAGGAACATCCCGGCAGCACCGGCGGTGACGCGGACGCGGAAACTGCTGCGGTGGCTGCGGTGGCCGCTGGCCGTCCCGAACACGGTGACCTCCATGGGTGGGGAGACGGGAGGCCGCAGTCCGCGACCGCCCGCCGAGATCGTAAGCCACGGGGCGGGTCGCGCGACGGAGCGGACCACTCGGTTTTCCGTCACTCGGCAGGGGCGGACAGCGGGCGGACAACGGGCGGAGTGGCGACTGCCCGCTCAGAAGGGCCTAGGGTGGGCCGCAACAGACCTACGGGCTCGGCCCGGCGACCGGGAGGGAGGGCGGGATGCGCAGACGGGTACGGCTCGTCCTCGCGACCGTCCTGCCGTCGGCTTTGTTCGGCGTCTGGTCGGTCTTCCTCGTCCTGACCGGTACGGGCTCCGGGCCGCAGAGCACGGCCCTGCCGGTGGCGGCGGCGCCCGCGACCGCGCCGCTCCACCTCGCGGCGGCCCAGCGGATCATGGACAAGGGGCCGCAGTCGCGGCCGGACGCAACGGTCCGGCAGGCCACGGCCGTCGAGAACTCCGTACGTCTCCCCGGTGCGCCGCCGGCGCTGCCCGCCGCGCCCGCCGTCCCGTACGCCGAGCCCGCTCACGGCGGTGCGGCGGCCGGTCCGCGTCAGGAGCGGGCCCCGCCCTCCGGACCGTACGACCCGCGGCACACTCGCGGACCTCCCTCCACCCGGCACAGCTGACGTTTCCAGGCGTCCGCCGGCCGGCACCGCGGCATGCCCGCGACCGGCCCCGACGCCCTTCCCATCGCGTCCTCAATCGCAGGCGCCTGGCGCGCCTGCGTGCTGCCCGTGGAGCACCCATGTCATCTCGCGCAACGTTCTGGCGGGCGCTGGTCGCGCTCGCGATCGTCGCCGTGTCCCTTTATGTCGCCCTGACCACACCGGCCCGTCTCGGCCTCGATCTACGGGGCGGCACCCGCATCGTCCTCGAGACCGAGGACTCCCCCACGGTGAAGGCCGACGCGGCCGCCACCGACCGGGCGATGGAGGTGCTGCGCCGGCGAATCGACGGCCTCGGAGTCACCGAGCCCTCCCTCGCGCGCTCCGGCGAGCAGCGCATCATCGTCGAACTGCCCGGTCTGCAGGACCCGCGCGCGGCCGCCGAGGTCATCGGCCGTACCGCACAGCTGACCTTCCATCCGGTCACCGGATCCGCCTCGGGCCCGGCGAGCGGTCCGGAGAAGGACGGTTCCCGTGTCCTTCCCGACCCCGACGCACCCGGGCAGTTCCTGCGACTCGGCCCGACGGCGCTCACCGGCGACGGCGTCGAGGACGCCGAGGCAGTGCTGGACACCCAGTCGGGCGCCGGCTGGACCGTCGATCTCTCCTTCCGCGACGGTGCCGCCGCTCAGTGGGCGCGCATCACGGGCGACGCCGCCTGCGCTCCGCCGGCCGATCCCACCCGCAGGGTCGCGATCGTCCTCGACGAGCAGGTGGTCTCGGCGCCGGGCATGCAGAGCAGCGTGCCGTGCGGTGCCGGGATCACGGGCGGTTCCGCGCAGATCACCGGCGGCTTCTCTCCCGAGGAGGCCCGCGAGCTCGCCACCCTGGTGAAGGGCGGCGCGCTTCCGGTGCCCGTGACGACCATCGAGCAGAGCACCGTCGGCCCGACGCTCGGCGCGGAGGCCATCCGGGCCAGCGCCACGGCCGCGGTCATCGGCCTCATCTGCACGGGCGTCTTCATCATCGCCGTCTACCGCCTCCTCGGTCTGCTGGCCACGCTGGCGCTCACGCTGTACGGGCTGATCTCGTACGCCGCCGTCGTGGCGCTCGGCGCGACGCTCACTCTGCCGGGGCTCGCCGGATTCGTGCTGGCCATCGGCATGGCCGTGGACGCCAATGTGCTCGTCTTCGAGCGGGCGAGGGAGGAGTACACCCGCCCGTCCGGCCGGAGCGGCGCGCGGCCACAAGATCTGAGGCGACCGCTGCGCACCGCGTTCTCCAAGGCGTGGAGCGCGGTGGCCGACTCGAACATCACCACGCTGCTGGCCGCCGGACTCCTGTTCGTGTTCGCAACCGGCCCGGTGAAGGGCTTCGGGGTGACGCTCGCCATCGGTGTGCTGGCGTCGATGCTCTCCGCCATGGTGATCACCCGCCTGTTCGCCGATCTGGCCGTGCGGGTGCCCTTCGTGCGGAAGCGGCCGTATCTGAGCGGCATGGCCGGCATCGGCCGGCTGAGGGCACGGCTCGACCGGCGCACTCCGCGGCTGATGCGGAACAGGCGGCGTTGGCTCGGCATCTGCTCCGGTCTGCTCCTCCTGGCGTTCGCCGGGATCGGGCTGCGCGGGCTGGAGTTCGGGGTGGAGTTCACCGGCGGCCGGGTCGTGCAGTACACGGCGGAGAAATCCGTCGACGCGGACACGGCCCGTGAGGCCGTCGTCTCCGCCGGTTTCCCCGACGCCGTCGTGCAGTCCACCGACGACGACGGGATCTCCGTACGCACCAAGGACAGCGGCGACGAGGAGCAGGAGCGGATCCGCGAGGCGCTCGGCACTGTCGCGGGGGACGTGGCCGTCGAGCGCGACGATCTCATCGGGCCGAGCCTCGGCAGTGAGCTGCGCCTGTACGCCCTGATCGCGCTCGGTGTCGCCGTGGCGGCGCAGCTCCTGTACCTCAGCGTCCGGTTCCGGTGGACGTTCGCGGCCGCCGCCGTCGTCGCGATGGCGCAGGACGTACTGCTGGTGGTGGGTCTGTTCGCCTGGCTGGGCAAACCGGTGGACAGCGTCTTCCTCGCCGCGCTGCTGACCGTCGTCGGATACTCGGTCAACGACACGGTCGTCGTGCTGGACCGGCTGCGCGAGCTGCGGCGGGCCGGCGGGTCGATCCCGTTGGCGGACCTCGCCGACCGGGCCGTGGCGCAGACCCTGCCGCGTACGGTCAACACGGGCATGGGAGCGCTGTTCGTACTGATCGCGCTGGCCGTTCTCGGTGGTGACTCGCTGGCGGACTTCTCCGTCGCCCTGCTCGCGGGTGTCGTGGTGGGCATCGCGTCGACGGTCTTCACCGCGATGCCGGTGGCCGTGCTGCTCCACGACCGGTACGGGGACAAGCGCGGTGGCGGGCGCGGGCGGCCTGCGAAGGAGCACGGCCGGGCGTCGCGGGACCGGTCGGGCGCCGTGGTCTGAGGCCCTGGACGACGTGGCGGCCGCCGCCGTCGCGGCAGCGGTGCTGTCGTGACGGCGGCGGCCGGTTGCGTACGGTCAGTGGGCGGTGTCGCCCTGGCCGGTCAGCGCGGTGACGGCCGCCGTGGCGAAGCCGTGGTCCTGCTCGGGGGCGCCGCCGCCGACACCGATGGCGCCGACGAGGCGGCCGTCGCGGAGGACGGGTACGCCGCCGGCGATGAAGAGCAGCGGCCGGTCGAGGGCGGTCGGCAGGGTGTGGAAGAGGCCTCCGGGCTGCACGGCGTCGACGAGATCGGCGGTGGGGGCGGCCAGTTGGAGGGCGGTGTACGCCTTGCGGGTGCTGGTCTCGCCGGCGATCAGGACGGCCCGGTCGTCGCGGCGGAAGGCCAGGAGGTGGCCGCCCGCGTCGAGGACGCTGACGGCGACTGCCACGCCGGCCGCCTGTGCCGCGGCGCGGGCGGAGTCGAGCAGGGTCTCCGCGTCCTCGACGGTGAGCGGGGCGACGGCCGTGGTGGTGGTGCTCATGAGGTTCCTTCTCCGTGGTGCGGGTGCGGATGCGGTGGCACGCTGCGGCGCGGTAGCGCTTCGGTGTCGCGGGTGGGGGGTCAGTGACGGGCGGCGGTGACGGGCGCCGGCGGCTGCGCGGCAGCGGCGGTCGTCGTACCCGGGGCGCCGGCGACGACGCGGCTGCCGGATCGCGCCTCGCGGCGTTCGAGGGCGGCGGAGAGCACGGCGAGGACGAGGGCCGTCGCCGCGAGGAGGGCGCCGACCCAGTTGGGGGCGGTCAGTCCCATGCCCGCGGCGATCACCATGCCGCCGAGCCAGGCCGCCAGCGCGTTGCCGAGGTTGAAGGCGCCGATGTTGACGGCGGACGCCAGCGTCGGGGCGCCGTGGGCCTGGTCGAGGACGCGCTTCTGCAGCGGCGGCACGGTCGCGAACCCGAGTGCGCCGATCAGCACGATCGAGACCGCCGCGAGGACCTTGTGGTGCGCGGTGACCGAGAACAGGCCCAGTACCAGGGCGAGCCCCGCCAGAGTGGTGTAGAGCAGGGGCATCAGGTGCTTGTCGGCGTACTTGCCGCCGAGCAGGTTCCCGCCGACCATGCCCGCTCCGAAGAGGACCAGCAGCCAGGTGACGGAGGTGTCGGCGAAGCCTGCGACCTCGGTCATCATCGGGGCGATGTAGGTGATCGCGGCGAACACACCGCCGAAGCCGAGGACGGTCATCGCCATCGCCAGCAGGACCTGGGCGTTCTTGAAGGCGGCCACCTCGTCGCGCAGCCGGACGCCCTGCGGCCTGGGGAGGTCGGGGACGAGCCGGGCGATGCCCGCGAGACCGATCACCCCGAGTGCGGCGACGATCACGAAGGTGGTGCGCCAGCCGACGGACTGGCCGATCAGCGTGCCGCCGGGCACGCCGACGACGTTGGCGACGGTCAGACCCGTGAACATCATCGCGATGGCGCCGGCCTTCTTGTCGGGGGCGACCAGGTCGGCGGCCACGACGGAACCGATGCCGAAGAACGCGCCGTGGGCCAGTGACGCCACGATCCGGCCGGTGAGCATCATGCCGAAGGTGGGTGCCATCGCCGACACGACGTTGCCGATGACGAACAGGCCCATCAGCAGCATCAGCATCCGCTTGCGGGACACTTTGGTGCCCAGCGCGGTCATCAGCGGGGCGCCGATCACCACGCCCAGTGCGTAACCGGTCACCAGCAGACCGGAGGTGGGGATCGAGACCCCGAAGTCGGCCGCGACCTCGGGCAGCAACCCCATGATCACGAACTCGGTGGTGCCGATGCCGAAGGCGCCGACCGCCAACGCCAGAAGCGCGAGAGGCATGGGAGACCTTTCGAAGTGAATTGCGAGTGCTCCTTACGAGCGCCAACAATAGTTGCAGACGCCTTTGATTGCAAGCGCGCTGTTTTGCGGACGGCAACAATTCCTCGACCGGAGCCCGCAGGGAAGGTACGTACCAGACCCTTGACAGCCTGTTGGTTCACTTCTTAAATCACGGATTGAACTAAGTGCTCTGTCATATCCCTGACAGAGCCCCCTTCCCTCCCCACGCATCGGAAGGGAGAGTCATGGACTCCCCCCGCTTCCCACGCCGCCTGCTCGCGACGGTCGTGTCCGTCCTGACCCTCGCCACGCTCGGCGCCGGCGCGGCCGGCGGCTCCCACGCCCCGCGGACGACCCCCGCCATCCAGTCGGCGGCCGGGGCCGCGGCCGTGACGTTCTCCGACGACTTCGACGGAGCTGCAGGCTCCGCCGTGGACGGCGGCAAGTGGCAGATCGAGACCGGCGACAACGTCAACAACCACGAGCGGCAGTACTACACCGCCGGCAACCGCAATGCCGCCCTCGACGGCCAGGGCCACCTGGTCATCACGGCCCGCCGCGAGAACCCCGGCAACTACCAGTGCTGGTACGGGCGTTGTGAGTACACATCGGCGCGATTGAACACCGCGGGCAAGTTCACCACGACCTACGGCCATGTCGAGGCCAGGGTCAAGGTCCCTCGCGGGCAGGGCATGTGGCCCGCGTTCTGGATGCTCGGCAACGACATCGGGCAGGTCGGCTGGCCGTCCTCGGGCGAGATCGACATCATGGAGAACGTCGGCTTCGAGCCGTCAACCGTCCACGGCACTCTCCACGGTCCCGGTTACTCGGGCTCCGGCGGCATCGGCGCCGGGTACACGCTGCCCGGCGGCCAGGCCTTCGCCGACGCCTTCCACACCTTCGCCGTCGACTGGTCGCCGAACAAGGTGACCTGGTCCGTGGACGGCAACGTCTACCAGACCCGTACGCCTGCCGACCTCGGCGGCCGCCAGTGGGTCTTCGACAAGCCGTTCTTCCTGATCCTCAACCTCGCCGTCGGCGGCTACTGGCCCGGTGACCCCGACGGCAGCACGGTCTTCCCGCAGCAGATGGTCGTCGACCACGTCCGGGTCACCACCTCCGACAGCCCGACGACGGGCGGGCAGATCACCGGGATCGGCGGCAAGTGCGTGGACGTGGCGGGCGCGAACACCGCCAACGGCACCCCCGTACAGCTCTACGACTGCAACGGCACGGCCGCCCAGCGGTGGAGCGTCGGCACTGACGGCACCATCCGGGCCCTCGGCAAGTGCCTCGACGTCGCGTCCGGCGGCACCGCCGACGGCACCCTCGTCCAACTGTGGGACTGCAACGGGTCCGCGGCACAGCGCTGGGACGCCAACGCGGCCCGCGACATCGTCAACCCGCAGGCGAACAAGTGCCTCGACGCCGCGGGCGGCAGCTCCGCCAACGGCACCCGCCTCCAGATCTGGACCTGCACCGGCGGCGCCAACCAGAAGTGGAGCGTGACGAGATGACCGTCGGGGCGAGGAGAGCGGCAAGGGTGACCGCAACCACCGGAACGGGCCGCGCCTCGGCTCAGACCAGCCGCAGGTCGATGTAGGGAATGCTGTCGCCCGGCAGCAGGTACCTCTCGATCTCGACGAATCCCTGGTGCAGGGCGAAGCGGAGCCCCTCCTCGTTGGAGGCGAGAACGACCGTCTCGATCGTCCCGGCCCCGAGCCTGCGTGCCTCAGCCAGCCCTCGCGCCCAGAGCTCGCCGCCGAATCCCCGACAGCGGTGCTCCGGGAGCACCCGGGCGATCACCGTGGCCGCCGACGACTCGCCCGTCGGCGGGCGCAGGGTCGAACAGCCGACGAGGACGTCGCCGAGATAGGCAACGTCCAGGCGATGGCGCCCGGCACGCTCGCGCGCGTGATCGAGGGACATGGCGGCGGGCGGGACAATCACGTTGTGGACATGCCGCCAGTCCTGGAGCGCGGCATCGCCGTTCACCGGCAGGATGCGAAGGTCTGTCACGACGGCAGGAAACCCGACGTGTCGTGGCTGCGTCAATCACATTCTTCGGCGGACCGTCAGGCCACGCGGGCGGGTGGGGCTCCCTCGATGTCGAAGGCCACCTGGTCGGCATAGCACCACCACCAGCCCTCGCCCGGCTCGTAGGACCGGATCACAGGGTGGCCGGTGGCGGCGTGATGGGCGGACGCGTGCCGGTTCCGCGAGGAGTCGCAGCACCCCACATGCCCGCAGATCTGGCACTGGCGCAGATGGACCCAGGCATCGCCCGTCGCGAGGCACTCCGGACAGCCGTCGGGACCGTCGGGGCGGACGGGCCGGATCTGGTCCAGGTGCCGGCAGACCGGCTCGGTCGTCCCACTGGTCGTCATGTCCGGCTCCTCGCGATGCGGCACGTCAGGAGGGAGGTCGGGGTCGGGTGCCGCCGGGCGGGAAGGCGTCCCGGCGGCGCGCCCGCGTCGGCGGGCCGCTCAGCACCGGGAAGATCCGGCAAGGTCCGGCCGCCCGGAGCGCGGGCTGCCCCACGTTTTTCCAGGCTCTCACCGGCGTCACGGCTGTCAAATCACGCGGACGTGTCGTGTGCCGTGGTGGAGACGGCGGTGATCGCGCTCTCGGCCGCGGCGAACACACCCAGCGGGAACCGCGTGGTCCCTCCGCTCGCCCGGAGCACGAGCCGGGCGGCGGCGCTGGGAGTGACGACGGCCAGCGGGACACCCAGACCGCTGCACATGCGATGGACTCGCAGTACGGCGCTGAGGGCGGCGGAGCTCACCACCGGAGCGGCGAGGACGAGAACCACGGGCAGCGGCAGATGGGACCGGACGAGGCGTGCGATGTTCTGCGCCACGAAGGCCCGGTTGCTGATGTCGATGTCGATGTCGACACCGGTCGTGACGACCAGGACGCCCCGGTCAACCGCATGAGTCAGCATCGCGATTCTCCGATCACGCGCCTTTTGGCATGTTTGGCCGTATTGAGACTTCCCGGGCGGTGACCTCGTGAAGCCTCACGGCGCCTCCGGTCCGCCGACTGCCGACTGCCGACTGCCGACTGCCGACTGCCGAAGTACCGCCTCACGCAGGGCTGGTGTGCAAGCTCGTCGGTCCGGTTGTCGCGCCGCTCGCGCGGCGCGGCGGCCCTCGCGTTCACGGGTGCCGCTGGGGGCCGGTCGCGTCGAGGGCTCTCCTCGCCGCCGCCGGACGGCCGTCGTCTGGCCGCGGTCGATGATCCGGAAGAACGCCCCCCACGGCCCGGCGGCCGGACGCGGCGCGGTAGCGTCGGGCGCCCATGATGATCGGAGTCGTACGGATGGCCCGTATATTCACCGTCTCGGACAGCGTCGTGATCGACGCCGCGCCCTCGACGATCTACGCGCAGGTCAGCAACCCTGCGCTGATGGGGCGCTGGAGCCCTGAGAACCGCGGCGCGACCGTGCGGGACGGCGGCGAACGGGCCTACGTGGGCATGGTCTTCGACGGCCGCAACACCCGCGGACCGTTCAGCTGGACCACCATGTGCAGGGTCACGGCCGCCGACCCCGGGGAGCGGTTCGCGTTCCGTGTGCGTGCCATCGGCCGGCGGCGGCCGGTCCTGCGAGGCCGCATCGCCACCTGGGAGTACCGTTTCGAGCCGGCCGACGGCGGCGGGACCCGGGTGACGGAGACCTGGATCGACGACCGTCGAGGATGGCCCGACTTCGTCGCCAACGCCTTCGACAAGGCGGCGACGCGGGGGCACACCTTCGCCGAGTTCCAGCGGCGCAACATCCGTAAGACGCTGGACAACCTCAAGCAGGCGATCGAGGCGGAGACCGCGTAGCGGCCCTGCCGGGCCGCGGTGCCGGGTGGGCGCGGACGCGATGCGGGCCGGCAGGGCCGGCAGCCGGGCCGGGGCCTGAGGCACCGGGCCGGGGAGGACAGGGGACGGTGGGTGCCGCCGCGACCGGGGCAGGCAGCAGGCGCCAGGCGGGGCGGGGCAACGGCGGGGCGGGGGCGGGCAGCGCCAGGACGGGCCGCAGGACCGGCAACGGGAGCAGGCGGGCGGGGCGGAGCAGGCCGACCCGGACCGCACCAGGCGGGACGGGGCGGACCGGGACAGACGGGGCGGGGCGGGGCCGGTCGGCGTCAGTCGGTGGACAGGCCCTGCGCCGTGTGGGCCAGGGCGTCGAGGACCGGGCGGATCAGCGGGTGGTCCTCCGCACCGAGCCGGACCGCGGCGAAGACCCGGCGCGTCGCGGCCGGGCCCGCGACAGGCCGTACGACGGTGTCGCGCAGTTCCATGCCGCGCAGGGCCGAGCGCGGCACGAGGGCGACGCCGGCTCCCGCCCCGGCAAGGGCGACGACGGCGCGGAAGTCGTCGGAGGAGTGCACGAGACGCGGCTCGAATCCGGCCAGTTCGCATGCCAGCAGCACCATGTCGTGGCACGGGTTGCCGGGATAGGGGCCGATCCAGTCGCTGTCGGCGAACTCCGCCAGCTCCACCCGGTCCCGCGCGGCGGACGGATGGTCGGAACGCAGGACGGCGTCGAACGGCTCGGCGTACAGCGGCACCCGGGCCAGCCTGCGGTCGCCCGCACCGGGTGCGCCCCGGTACTCCACCGCGACCGCGAGGTCCGCCTCGCCGTCGAGCACCAGCGGGAGACTCTCGTCCCCCTCCGCGTCCCGCACCCGTACGCGAATTCCGGGGCGGGTCCGGGACAGCCGGTCTATGGCCGGCGCCACGACCTCGGCGATGCCGGTGGCGAACGCGGCGACGCTCACCTCGCCGGCCGCGCCGCCCGCGTACGCGGCGAGCTCCGCCTCCGCCCGTTCCAGCTGTGCGAGCACGGCATGGGTGTGCGTCAGCAGGATCTCGCCCGCCGCCGTCAGTCGGACGCCCTTGCCGCTGCGGATCAGCAGGGCGTGGCCGGTCTCCTGTTCCAGCGCGTTGAGCTGCTGGGAGACGGCCGAAGGGGTCAGGTAGAGCGCGGAAGCCGCGGCGGTCACCGTACGGTGGTCCGCCACGGCCCGCAGGATGCGCAGCCGTCGGGGGTCGATCACCCCGCCATTGTCGCGCGTGCGTCGACGAAGGCCGCCACCGCCCGGCGCACATCCTCCGTGGAGTGCGCGGCGGACAACTGGACCCGGATCCGGGCCTGCCCCATCGGGACGACGGGGTACGAGAAGCCGATCACGTACACGCCGCGCTCGAGCAGCAGTTCCGCCATGCGCCCCGCTTCCGCGGCGTCGCCGATCATGACGGGCGCGATCGCGTGGTCCCCGGGCAGGATCTCGAAGCCCGCCGCCGCCATCTCGGTGCGGAAGAGCTTGGTGTTGGCGCCGAGCTTCTCGCGCAGGTCCCCGGCGGACTCCAGCAGGTCGAGGACCTTGAGGGAGGCCGCGGCGATCACCGGGGCGAGGGAGTTGGAGAACAGGTACGGGCGGGAGCGCTGGCGCAGCAGTTCCACGATCTCCGCGCGGGCGGCCACGTAACCGCCGGAGGCGCCGCCGAGTGCCTTGCCGAGGGTGCCGGTGATGATGTCGACGCGGTCCATCACGCCGTGCAGTTCGGGCGTGCCGCGGCCGCCGGGGCCGACGAAGCCGACGGCGTGCGAGTCGTCGACCATGACCATGGCGTCGTAGCGGTCGGCGAGGTCGCAGATCTCGGCCAGCGGGGCGACGTAGCCGTCCATGGAGAAGACGCCGTCGGTGACGATCAGCCGGCGGCGGGCGTCCTGCGTGTCCTTGAGCTGCTGCTCGAGGTCGGCGAGGTCGCGGTTGGCGTAGCGGTGGCGGCGCGCCTTGGACAGACGGATGCCGTCGATGATGGAGGCGTGGTTGAGGGCGTCGGAGATGACGGCGTCCTCGGGGCCGAGAAGGGTCTCGAACACTCCGCCGTTGGCGTCGAAGCAGGAGGAGTAGAGGATCGTGTCCTCCTGGCCGAGGAAGGCGGCGAGACGCTCCTCGAGCTCCTTGTGGATCTCCTGGGTGCCGCAGATGAAGCGGACGGACGCCATGCCGTAGCCCCAGCGGTCGAGGGCGTCCTTGGCCGCGGCGACGACCTCGGGGTGGTCGGCGAGGCCGAGGTAGTTGTTGGCGCAGAAGTTGAGCACGTCGCCGGGGGCGCCGCCGGTGGTGACGGCCACGGAGGCGCTCTGGGGGGTGCCGATGACCCGCTCGGGCTTGTAGAGACCGGCGGCGCGGATCTCGTCGATGGTGGCACGCAGGTCATCGCGGACGGACGCGTACATCAGAGGGTTCTCCTAGTGTGGCGGGGCGCGGGGCTCAGACGGTCCAGTCGAGGATGATCTTGCCGCTGCGGGCGGTGGCGGCCTCGTCGAAGGCGGCGTCGAAGTCCTGGTAGCCGTAGCTGCCGGTGATCACGGGGCTGAGGTCGAGGCCGCCCTCGAGCAGGACCGTCATCGCGTACCAGGTCTCGAACATCTCACGGCCGTAGATGCCCTTGATGGTGATCATCGATGTGACGATCTTCGACCAGTCGACGGCGAACTCCTGCGACGGCAGGCCGAGCATCGCGATGCGGCCGCCGTGCGTCATGTTGTCGACCATGTCGCGTACGGCCTCCGGGCGGCCGGACATCTCCAGGCCGATGTCGAAGCCCTCCTTGAGGCCGAGCTGCTGCTGCGCCGCGGCGATGTCGGTCTCGGCGACGTTGACCGCGAGCGTCGCGCCGACCTTGCGGGCGAGTTCGAGGCGGGACTCGCTCACATCGGTGATGACCACGTTGCGCGCGCCGGCGTGCCGGGCGACGGCGGCGGCCATTATCCCGATGGGGCCGGCACCGGTGATCAGCACGTCCTCGCCGACGAGCGGGAAGGAGAGGGCGGTGTGGACGGCGTTGCCGAACGGGTCGAAGATGGCCGCGACGTCGAGATCCACCTTGGCGCGGTGCACCCATACGTTGGACGCGGGGAGTGCCACGTACTCGGCGAACGCTCCGTCCCGGCCGACGCCGAGACCGATGGTGCTGCGGCACAGGTGGCGCCGGCCGGCGAGGCAGTTGCGGCACTTGCCGCACACCAGGTGACCCTCGCCGCTGACGATGTCGCCCACCGCGATGTCCTGCACGTCCGCGCCGATCGCGGCGACCTCGCCCACGAACTCGTGGCCGAGGACGCGCGGGGTGGTGACGGCCTGCTGGGCCCAGCCGTCCCACGACCTGATGTGAAGGTCCGTGCCGCAGATGCCGGTCCGAAGCACCTTGATCAGCACGTCGCCGGAGCCGGTCTCCGGCTCCGGGACGTCCATGAGCCACAGGCCGGGCTCGGCATGCTGCTTGACAAGTGCCTTCATCGGTGCGGCTCCAGGCGTGGTGTGCGGAGGGACGGTCCGGGTGACCGGATACCGAAAATACGGCCCCGCTCAGTGGACGGGCTCCAATTTGCCCAGCTCGGAGCGTCACGTCCATCGAGGATTTCTTAAACGGGGTCACAGCGCAGCTTCATGCCGCCCTGTCCTTCCGCGCCACAGCCGGGCGACCAGGCCCCGCACGGCGCCCGGTGACCGGCCCGGCGGAGGGGCCACCCGTGTCGGCGAGCCGTGCTCCGTCGAGCCGTGTGCCGTCGAGCCGTGTGCCGTGGAACGCCGCGCGGTGGAACCGTGTGTGGCGCAGCGGTGCGCCTTCTGCACCGGTGAGGTGGTCAGCGCCCGATGCCTCGGGACGTGTCGTGCGGCCGTCCCTGGGGCGGGACGCGGCGCGGGAGCGTGTTCGCGCGCCTGCCGGAGCGCGTCGGCGAGCGCCACGCGGTGCCATGCGATCTCGTCGGGGTGGTCGGCCGTCAGCAGCCGCTCCACGATCTCCCGTCCGGCCTGCGACCTCGGCAGGACGGGTACGAGATCCGGACGGAGGACCCGCAGATACGACCGCTCGTAGGGGTCGGGGACCACCTCGGTGATCGTCACCGGGTCGAGCACCGCCGTGACGGCCGCCGCTCGCCGCCACGGATCGGACGTCTCCTCCAGCAGCCGGCCGAGCCGCCGTCCCCGCCAGTTGCGCGGCCGCCGGTCCTCTCCTGCCGCCAGTAGTGCGCGGACCTCCGGCGGTGCCGTCCCCCTCAACAGGGGCGCGTGGTCGCGGGCGAGATCACGGATCTCCTCCGCGAGATAGAGCCACACCACGGAGTGGTAGCGGTTCACGTAGAACCTGGCCGGTGTGAGCCGGCCGGCGCGGGCCAGTCTGAGAAAGCGCCCCTGGCTGATCGACGCGAGTGCCGCCCCGTCCGCGGTGCCGACGGTCCGCAGCCGCTCCCGGAGCGTGTCCGGGAAGCCCCGTTCGCCCCGGAGCCGGTCGATCTCCTGCCGGTCGACGCGTGGCGGCCCGCCGCTGTCGTCCGTTGCCGTGCGCACATGGCCCAGCTGCACCGCGAGATCGAAATCGCCTCGCCGTAGGCCCAGTTCCTGCGCTGCCCGGCCGTACCCGATGCCGCACGCGACCGGATTCCGTACTGCCATTGTCGGTCTCCCCCGTGAGTTGTGAACACTCTCGGTGACGACCGTAGACCTGAGCGGGGACATCCCGCCGCGGCCTGTGGACAACTCTCGATTCGACCGTGGACGGCCGGGGTCAGGAGGGGCCGGCGCCCGGCTGACGTGCCTCGACCCCGAGGTGCTCACCGACCCGGTTGACCATGAGCGTCATCTCGTAGGCGACCTGGCCGACATCGGCCTCCGCGGCGCTGAGGACGCACAGGCAACTGCCGTCGCCCGCTGCGGTCACGAAGAGCAGCGCTTCGTCGAACTCGACCATCGTCTGGCGTGCCCGGCCCGCACGGAAGTGGCGGCCGGATCCTCGCGCTAGGGAGTGCAGACCGGACGAGACGGCGGCGAGGTGTTCGGCGTCCTCGCGTGCGAGTCCGCTGCTGGCCCCGGTCACCAGGCCGTCGTTGGACAGCACGAGTGCGTGCCTGATGTATTCGACCCGTTCCGTCAGGTCGTCCAGCAGCCAGTCGAGTCCCTTGTCCAGCGCCATGGTCGGTCGTCCTCCCCGCTCGTACGTTCCCCGTGGTCTCGCGTTCACGCGCAAGCCTTTCGCACGGCGCGGCGCAGGGCAAGGTGCACCGGCGGCCCCTGTCGCCGCCCGGGGACGACAGGGTCGGAGATCCGGACGGTATGGACGCGTGTCGCGGTCCAACGTCTGCGGGCTGCGGTCCGCGGGTCCGCAGGTCTGCGGTCCGCGGAAGGGGGCTCCTCGGCCGCGTTGCCACGGTCCGGGAGTCCGCCGGTCGCCTCTTCTCCCGTGCGTGTGGGCGCATGCCGGAAATCCGCTGGCCGGCTGGGAGCGGGCCGAACATGATCAGGGCATGCATGTCTTCCTGGAGACCGACCGCCTGACCCTGCGTGCCTTCACCCCCGCCGACGCCGGCGAGGTGCACGCTGTCGTCGAGGACGCGGAGGTCATGCGCTACATCAACGGCGGCCGCCCGTCCTCGCGCGAGGAGGTGGCGGGCGAAATGATGCCCCGGTTCCTGCACCGCTACCCGTGCCTGGGCGGGCCGGGTTTCTGGGCGGCGGAGGACCGCGGGTCCGGCGGGTTCCTCGGCTGGTTCGTCTTCCGCCCCGAGGCCGACGACAGCTGCCGGGAGGTGGAGCTGGGATACCGGCTGAGCCGGGCGGCATGGGGTCGCGGACTGGCCACCGAGGGGTCTCGCGCGCTGATCCACAAGGGATTCTCCGAACTCGGTGTGGCGCGGGTGACCGCCAACACGATGACGGTCAACGCCCGTTCGCGTCGGGTGATGGAGAAGACAGGGCTGAGGTTCGTCCGGACCTTCTTCGAGACGTGGCCGGAGGTGATCGAGGGGTCCGAACTGGGGGACGTGGAGTACGCACTCGAGAGGCAGGAGTGGGAGAGGCGGACGGCGGGCCGGTCGCCCGGCGCGTCCGGCGGACGGCCGTGACGCCGCGGCCTCCATGGCCGATCATGGTGCGCATGGCCGATGACCGCACAGCCCACGACCACACCCGGGTCCAGGAGTTCTTCGGCGCCCAGGCCGCGCACTGGGACAGCCGCTTCCCCGACGACGGCCCCGCCTACGCCGCCGCCGTCGGCGAGATGGGACTCCGCACCGGGGACTCGGTGCTCGACGCGGGGTGCGGCACCGGTCGCGCCCTCGGACCTCTGCGGTCCGCGGTGGGCCCGTCGGGCGTCGTCCTCGGCGTCGACCTGACGCCCGAGATGCTCGACGCGGCCCGGCTGGCCGGACGCGACCGCAGCGGCAGGCTGCTGCTCGCCGATGTGGGCAGGCTGCCCCTGCGCACGCGTTCGCTCGACGCGGTCTTCGGCGCGGGGCTGATCTCGCATCTGCCGGAGCCCTCCGAGAACCTGCGGGAACTGGCGCGGGTCGTCCGACCGGGCGGCGTCCTCGCGCTGTTCCATCCCGTCGGCCGGGCGGCGCTCGCCGCGCGGCAGGGCCGCCGGATCACCGAGGACGACCTGCGGGCCGAGCCCAACCTCCGCCCGTTGCTGGCACGTTCGGGCTGGCAGCTGACGTCCTACATCGACGAGGACGAGCGTTTCCTGGCCCTGGCTGCGCGCCGGCAGGACGGTGCGGAACATTGATCGGCAGGTGACGGGCGGTCCGGACGAGACCGCGTCCCGGATCCTCCGAGCGACGCCCACCGCGGCGTCCGCGCGGCTGCGGGCGATCACCGGGTCGCCAGACGGCCGGTACGCGTAGGCGCTCTCGTCGCCGTTCGAACGCGGTGCGAGAGTGGAAGACTTCAAGTGTCGGCGGCGTCGCCGCCCCGTGAAAGGTGATATCTGTGCTCGCTCGGTTCCGCAGCCTCCTCGCCTCTCGCCCCACTCGTACGAAGATCCGTGAACAGCCCAGGCAGCACAACATGTTCGAAGCGGCGGCGACGTACGTGACGGCGAGTGTCGAGGACGACGACGAGCGCATGGACGAGGCCGCGGGCTGGGTCGCCCCCGACGCGCTCGTGTTCGGGCTCAACGAGCTCGCCTGCCGCGCGGTGGTGGCCCTCGCGCGTGAGCGCGGCGAGCCGGTGGAGTCGGTGGCGCGCGGGCTCCTCGGTCTCCCTGGAGCGGAGCGGGCCGGATCGGGCTGACGGCCTCCGCCCACCACGCAGTGGATGATGTGAGCATGACGCACATGCGAAGGATCCTGCCGCTGTTCCTGCTGCCTCTGGTGCTGACGGCCTGCGGGACCAAATCCGCGGGCGGCGGGGTGGACCGCACAGAGCTGGAGGCGAGGGCCCGGGCACTGGGCACCGAACCGGACATGGTGTACGTGACGGACGTGCCCGGCTACACCCTCGCGCGCCAGTCGGTCGGGGTGATCGGCGACCACGGCTTCGGAGGCTTCTACACACGGCCCGGCGGCGGAATGATCGAGCTGCGGGTCGACGAGGCCGGCGGCGACCCCGTCGACTGCGCGGAGCAGGGCGGCGACGGGGCGGCCGGTCGCCGAACGGTGTGCGAGAAGGACGGCCGAAGCTGGTACCGGGCGACGGACACCGCCCACGAGTACGTGCGTGAGGACGGGGGACGCGTCATCCGTCTGTCCGCCGACCTGGACGGCGTCAGCCGCGAAACCCTGCGCAGTGCCGCGGACAACGCCCATCAGGCCGACGAGGAGGAACTGGCCGAGGTCCTGCCCGCCGCCTCAGGGGAAGACGGCGAGAGCGGTACGGAACGCGGCGATCTGCCCCCGGCGGGCGACGGCGCGCCGCAGGACCCGGCGGGCGCCACGGCGGGGACCGGCGGCTGAGCGGCCCGACGTCGCGGCGTCGCCGGCCTGCTCGTACAGAGCGCACCCCCGCACGCCCGCGCGGCCCGGGGACTCGCGCGGCCGCAGACCCTCGACGTGCGGGTTACTCACTGGTTAAGGTGCGCCGACGATGGTGGGACGAGGAGGTTGCCGTGGTCGGGGCGGAAGAAGCCGTTGACGACGACTCGCTGTACGTACTGACCGCTGTGCTGCTCACACCGGCGCAGTTTCCGAGCGTGCTCGGCGACGACTACCCGGCCGCCTGCGAGGCGCTCCGCCTCGAGCCGTACGCCGAGGGCTACGGCCTGGTGCTCGGGCAGGATTCCGACGGCGCGCGCTGGACGGTCGTGGTCGACGACGTGTCGCTCGTCGCGGTCGCCATCGCCTCGTGGGACTGCGGCATGGAGTACGACCTGTCCCCCGACGAGCACAGCGTGGTCGCGGCGCTGCCCGGCTGGCCGCTGGCCGTCGCCGTCGCCGCCCCCGGGGTGCCCGCGCCGCACGATCCCGCCTCCGAAGACGGGGACCCGGCCCCGCTCGCCCCACCCGACTCGGACGTCTGGGGCCCGGCACAGCGCAGGCTCGGCGCGGACGAGGTGGCACTGCGGTGGTCGCAGTGGCGGGAACAGATCGACGACGCGGAGGCGGGGATCGCCCCCGACGCGCCGGAAGAGGAGGGCGAGCAGCCGCGTGCGGCTGTCCGCCGGATCCTGGACGAGGCCAGGGCGTACCTGGAGTCGGCCCCGCCACCGGGCCGGGTGCGTTCGTCCTTCGCACCGGGCGGAGCGAGGACGCTCCGCGCGGACGGACCCGGCTGGTCGCTGGTGGCGAGGACCGACGACATCGCCTTCCTGCTGCTGGACGAGGAACCGGGCGAGGTGGTGCCGGTGGGGCGCGGCGCCGAGCTGCCGGGGCTGCTTGCGGGCCTGGAGAAAATCGCCGTCCATCCGTCCTGAGTGCTTTGGGGCGTGCGGCCGGGAATCCGGCCGCGGCCTGTCGGAGGAAGCACCAGGTCAAGGCGCCGGGAGCGGAGGCAGGCGGTACGGAGCCGGGCAGGCGGTGCGGAGCCCGCACAAGGCCGGCCCGGCCCGTGAAGGGCCGAGCCTGGTGGGTCAGGGGCGATGGGTCTGGGGCGGACGGGTCCGGGACGCGTGGGTCAGGAGCGGGCCGCACGCTCGGCGGCGGCCCCGGCCCCGGCCCCGGTCAGTGCGGCGTGGGGGCCGCGGTCAGCGCCCGATCTCCTTGCGGGAGACGCGCCGCAGCCTTTGACGCTGGCTCGGGTCCAGCATCAGGTACGCCACCGCCGGAACGCCGAGCACCACCAGCAGCGACAGCCAGAAGCCGAGCAACGGCATCAGGAGCAGGCCGACGGCCACTCCCCCGATCACGATCTTTGTGCGTGTCGACATTTTCGACGCCTCCTCCGCGGCTGTGGCCGCTCCTGCTGTGAGAACGTGCGCACTCGCCCCGAGGTTCCACTATGCGGCTTCGCGCAAGGGCTCGCCGACCTCGTGGAGGTGTGTCAGGGCCTGGCGGTACGACTCGACGAGCCCGGTCTCCGTGAACGGGATGCCGAGCGATCGGCAGTGGGCGCGTACCAGCGGCTGGGCGAGCCGCAGGTGCGGCCTGGGCATGCTCGGGAACAGGTGGTGCTCGATCTGGTAGTTGAGTCCGCCGAGGAACCAGTCCGTGACGCGGCCGCCGCGGATGTTGCGGGAGGTGAGCACCTGCCGGCGCAGATGGCCCCAGTCCTTGCCGGTCTGCTCGTCCGGCATCTCCATCCCCTTGTGGTTCGGCGCGAACGCCATCCCGAGGTGGAGACCGAGCACCATCTGGTGCACGAGGGCGAACACCAGCGCCTGCGCGAGAGGCATGGTGGTCAGCAGCAGCGTGCCGTATGCGGCGACATGGGCGAGCAGCAGTGCGCCCTCGAGGACACGCTCACGTCGTGACTGGCGGGTGCCGGCGCGGGAGAACACGGCTTGGAAGCCGTAGACCTTGAGGGCGATGCCCTCGAGGGTGGTCAGCGGGAAGAACAGCCAGGCCTGGTGGCGGGTGAGCCAGCCGCGCAGCCCGGTGCGACCTGCGACGTGCTTCTCGCTGAAGACCAGGACGTCCGCCGCGACGTCGGGGTCCTTGTCGATGTGGTTGGGGTTGGCGTGGTGCCGGTTGTGCTTGTCGTTCCACCACTCCTGGCTCATCCCGAGCAGCAGGTTGGCGTGGACGAACTGGATGATCCGGTTCGTACGGCGGTCCGCGGCGATCTGCGCGTGCCCGGCGTCGTGGCCGAAGAACGCGGCGCGGGTGGAGAACAGCGCGAGCAGCGGTGCGAAGAGGAGCACCCACCACGAGCCGCCGGCCAGTGCCACGCCGGCGACGACGGCGCCGAGCGCCAGGAGATTCACGGTGATCCCGCGCGCGTACCAGCCGGCGCGGCGCTCCAGCAGCCCCTGCTCCTTGACCGTACGCAGCAGCGGCGCGAACTCGCTGCCCGTACCGGACCGGACGCCCCTTCGGGCGGTGGCGGCGCCGGTGGACGGCGGGGCGAGAATGGCGGTGCCCTGGGGCATGGTGGGTCTCCGGTCTGTGGACGGCGGCGGGTGCGCCGGATGCGCGCGAAAGAGGTTGGCTGCGCCGGATCCGCGAACTGTCCGACTGCTCCGGCCTGTAGAACGTATGGACCGGGGGCCCTTCGGGGCGATGGCGCCACCACCCGGACCCGGCGGGGGCAAACCCGCTGCCAGGGGTGGCACTGACTACACCCTCGACCGTACGGCAGGCGGGACCGGACCGCGGTGTGAGCCACGTCATGCGGCGGCGGCCACCGATCGTCCGCCCGGTGAGGTACCCTCGGCGCTTCGGTCCCTCAGTAGTCAAGTTTGAGGAATGCGTCATCGCTGTTCATGTGCCTCCTTCGGCAACACCCACGCAGGTCATCGGCTCCGCCCCCGTCCCCGTACTCGCCGACTGCTCGACCGTCACGCTCATCTCTCCTGCCTGGTCAGCATGTTGAGTCGTTGAGGTCCGGCACCCGGGCCGCACACGGCGGCGGGAACATCACACAACTCGCCGTGTCGCACAACCGGATCACGGCGGCCGCCGGTGTCCGCGTCCGGAATGCAGGCCGACCCCGCCCCGGCCCGTGACGCGACCACGAAATTTTCCCGCGAATTCACTGCCTTCCCGTGCACGGAAAAATCGCACCGGCATTCAACGGGAACGACGGAATGCATGACACGAAGTGCGGTCAGCCGTAAGGACATAGACGCAGCAAGTAAGTCAAGACTTACCTTTACGGAACTTTGGCCGTATGGTTCGGCTCGAATCGAAGGAGTCCCTTGTTGTCAGACATAAATGATTCTGCCGTGCGTGCGGTTGAATCGGAGCAAGGTTACGTTTCCTCGTTGTATGAGCTGCTCACCGAGCGGCTTTCCGAGGCACGAGCGAACCGGGCGAGTGTGCTGAAGGCCCCGGCTGACGGCGCCGGCGAGGCGTACGAGAGAGAGATCGCCGCCGACCGGCTGACCAAGGAGATCGGTCGGCTGGAAGGCGCCGAGAAGGGGCTCGTCTTCGGGCGCATCGACTGGACGGACGGCACGGCCCTGCGCATCGGGCGGATCGGACTGCACACGCAGGAGGACGAACTGCCGCTGCTCGTGGACTGGCGCGCGAACGCGGCGCGGCCCTTCTACGAGGCGACACCGGTCCACCCGATGAATCTGCGGCGGCGCCGGCACCTGCGGCTCGAGGAGCGCACGGTCGTCTCGGTGAGCGACGAACTGCTCGACGGTACCGCCCCGACCGACGAAGACGTCGTGGGAGACGGCCCGTTGACCGAGGCTCTGTCGGCACGGCGTACGGGCAGGATGCACGCGGCTGTCGCGACGCTGCAGGCCGAGCAGGACGAGATCGTCCGCTCCGCCCACCGCGGGGTGACCGTGGTGCAGGGCGGGCCCGGCACCGGCAAGACGGTGGTCGCCCTGCACCGGGCGGCCTACGTCCTGTACGCGTTCCCGCGCGCCGCGGAGGAAGGCGTCCTCGTGGTGGGCCCCAACGCCCGTTTCCTCGACTACATCTCCCAGGTCCTTCCCTCGCTCGGGGAGAACGACGTCGATCTGGCGACCTGTCAGGAACTGGCCGGAGTGTCCACGGACGCGGTGGACCCGTTCGACACGGCGCGCCTCAAGGGCGGCCTGGACCTCGCCGACGCCCTGGCCGGTCTGCTGACGGACCACCAGGCCCCCGCCGGTGACTTCACCGTCCGGGTCGGGCAGGAACTGGTCCACCTGTCCGAGAAGGAGGTCGCCACTGCACGCGCCGCCGCCCTGGCGGCCGCATCCGGCCACAACCCCGCGCGCCAGGCGTTCAAGGAACTCCTGGTCGACACCGTCACCGAGGCGATGCAACGGGACATGGGCGACCTCCTGGAGCAGATCGACGCCGAGGCCGAGCAGATGACGGGCCTGAACCTCGACCGGTTCACGGGGGTCGCCCAGGGCCGTGCCGAGGGCGCCGCCGATCCGGGCCCGGTCCACGAGCTGGACCTGGACGCCATCGGGGCCGATCTCCTCGGCGACACCGGTGTCGACCGGGCGGTCGAGGCGCTGTGGCCGAGGCTGGCACCCGGCGACCTCGTGAAGGCACTGCTGACGGATGCCGACGCCCTGGCAGAGCGCCTGCCGACCCTGACCCCGCAGGAGCGGTCCCTTCTCCTGCGTACCCCGGAAGCCCCGTGGACCGATGCGGACGTGCCGTTGCTGGACGAGGCAGCGGCCCTGGTCGACGGCCCGCCCGAGCGGACGTACGGGCACGTCGTCGTCGACGAGGCGCAGGAACTGACCGCCATGCAGTGGCGGATGATCGTCCGCCGCTGCCCGGCGAGGGCGATGACGCTGGTGGGTGACTTCGCCCAGTCGGGCCCGGCCACGACGGCACGCGACTGGAAGGAAGCACTGGGCCCGCATGTCGGGACGCGGTTCAGACTGCACGAGCTGACGGTCAGTTACCGCACCACCCAGGAGATTCTGGAGAGCGTCCGGGACCTGCTCGCGCGGATCGCTCCGGACCAGCGGCCCACACGGTCACTGCGCAACGGTGAGAGCCCTCGCACCCTGACCACGCACGGGGGCGGGTCGGTCACCGCCGTCATGGAGGAACTGCGCGCCCAGAGCACCGCGCAGCCGGGTGAACTCCTGGGAGTGATCTGCGCGGACACCCGGGTGAGCCAGTTGACGGCACACGGCATCGCCGACCACGCACGCATCGTGCCCGCGTCCGAAGCACGTGGCCTCGAGTTCGACGGGGTCGTCGTCCTGAACCCCGAGGAGATCATCACGGCCCGCCCCGGCGGAGAGAGGGACTTGTACGTGGCCCTGACCCGGGCCACCAAACGCCTGTGCACCATCACCACCCGGCCCGTATGACGGCGCGGCGCCCGCGTGGTCCCTGCGGGCGCCCACGTGCCACGACGCGCCGTCGACGTGCGCACCCGTGCAGCCCTGGCCTCCTCGCCCAGAAGCCGTGAATGGACCCCGGCGCGAGCTTTCCATGGCTCGTCGAGGACGCCGTTCCTCGGAGCTGCTGTCATTTGCCTGCAGCGCTTTTCGGAATCCCGCTGCGAGGGCAGATCGGAGGAATACCCGGGCTGTTCTGCCGGCGGCAGAACAGCGGCCGTACCGGGCTCGACGATCACTACAGTCCAGTCGCATGACACTGATTACCACGCGTACGGTCGAGTATCCCGCCGACGGTTTGACGATGCTCGGGCACCTCGCGCTCCCGGCCGGTGTCGACCGCCGGCCCGCGGTGCTGCTCGGGCCGGAGGGCGTGGGGCTCAGCGACGTCGAGCGCCGCCGGGCCGATGCTCTCGCCGAACTGGGGTATGTGGCGCTGGCCTTCGACCTTCACGGCGGGCGCTATCTGGGTGACCCCGAGGAGATGCTGGCCCGTTGCATGCCGCTGCTCGCTGATCCCGACCGGATGCGAGCCATCGGCCACGCGGCGCTCGACGTGCTGCGCGCCGAACCGCGGGCCGACCCCGACCGGACAGCCGCCGTCGGCTACGGCACCGGGGGCGCCGTCGGGCTTGAACTCGGTCGCGACGGCGCCAGCCTGCGCGCGATCGCGACAGTCAACGCACTGACCACGGGTCGACCGGGCGAAGCGGCGCGCATTCGCTGCCCCGTGTGGGCCGGGGTCGGGTCGGAGGACCCCATCATGCCGCCCGCGCAACGGGACGCGTTCACCGCTGAGATGCAGGCGGCGGGCGTCGACTGGCGCCTCACGGTCTACGGCGGCGCCTTGCACGCCTTCCACCACCCGCCGGTCGATCACCCCGTGGTCCCCGGGGTCGCCCACCACCCTCGGCACGCGCAGCGAGCCTGGCGCGACGTCGTCGACCTGCTCGCCGAGTGCCTGCCCGTGACAGAGACCCTGGAGGTATGACCCGGCCAGGAGGCATATGGGGCACGACGGGCAGTGGTGGCCGTTTCGCGGGGAGCGGGGCGGGTGGGCACCGGCGGGCGCGGCGTCGGCCGCCGATCCGGCCGAGGCGCCGGCCCTCGCTCCGGGCGGCACGGCCTGACACATCACAGGGAGCCCCAACTGCCTGCGTATCAAAAGACGTTGGAGGCTCACGCGTTCTTCCGCCGGTCACCGGGCCGCCAGTACCGTAGTGCCTCGAGGTCCTCACCGGGCCCTGTCCCGCCGCGTCCCCGCCCCCACCAGGAGAACGCCTTATGGACCGCAGAAGTCTGCTCCGGGGCGCCGCCACGGCGGCCGCCGCCCACGCACTGCTGCCCGCGACCCGCGCGCACGCCGGCAGCCGCTCAGCCGACTACCCACCCGCCGAGTGGGTACCGGCCGCCTCCGGCAACTACACCGTCTCCAGCCGCCCGTCGGCGTACCCGGTGCGCTATGTCGTCGTGCACGTCACACAGGAGACCTACGCCGACACCCTGGGCATCTTCCGCGACCCGGCCAGAAAGGTCTCGGCCCACTACGTGGTGCGCTCCGCCGACGGCCATGTCGCACAGTGCGTGCGGGAGCGCGACATCGCCTGGCACGCGGGCAACTGGAACTACAACACCTGGAGCATCGGCATAGAGCACGAGGGGTGGGTGGACCGCCCGGCCTACTTCACCCATGCCATGTACGAACGTTCGGCGGCGCTCACCGCCTCGGTCTGCGACCGGTACGGCATACCCAAGGACCGGGCGCACATCATCGCCCACTGCGAGGTGCCGGGCGCCACCCACACCGACCCCGGCCCGCACTGGGACTGGGTGCGCTACATCCGTCTCGTCAACCTCTCCTGACCCGTGGGCCGCAGACCCGCGAAGGGGTCAGCGGCCGGCCATGGGAGCCATCCGGGCGAACGCCTGCTGCCGCGCCGCCTCCAGCAGCGCGAGCAGCACCGCCTTGCTGGAGTTGCGGTCGCGGACGTCGCACAGGATGACGGGTGTGGAGGGGTCGAGCGCCAGCGCCGACCGGACCTCCTGGCTGGTGGACTCCCGTCTGCCGTCGAAGCAGTTGACGCCCACGGCGAAGGGGATCCGGCGTTCCTCGAAGAAGTCCACGGACGCGAAGGAGGCGTCCAGCCGCCGTGTGTCGGCCAGGACCACCGCTCCCAGCGCCCCGAGGGCGAGGTCGTCCCACATGAACCAGAAGCGGTCCTGGCCGGGCGTGCCGAACAGATAGAGCACCAGTTGGGGGGAGATGGTGATCCGGCCGAAGTCCATGGCGACGGTCGTCGAGTGCTTGCCCTCCACGCCCGCCAGATCGTCTATCCCGTAACTGACCTCGGTTATGCGTTCCTCGGTCTCCAGCGGAGGCACCTCGCTCACCGAGCCGACCATGGTGGTCTTGCCCACGCCGAAGCCGCCCGCGATGAGGATCTTCAGAGCCGTCGGCATGACCGGCTCAGAGCTGGCGGATAGCATCCATCACCCTTTCGATGAGTTCCACGCTCGGTTTCTCCGACTCGTCCGGCGGGGACTGGACCAGGATCAACGACGAGTTCAGCAGGTCCCCGCACAGGACCTTGACCACGCTCACCGGCAGATCCAGGTGGGCGGCGATCTCGGCCACCGCCACCGCGCGCTCCCGGCAGAGATCGAGGATCTCCGCCGACTCCGGCTCGAGCGGCTCACTCCCGATGTCGTCGAGGGACCGGGTGACGACCAGCGTGATCAGCGCGAACGCGTGCTGACCGTGACGGGTGCGGCCGCCGGTGATGGCGTACGGCCGGACATGGCGTCCGGCCCCGTCGTCGTCGGACCACCGCGCCTCAGGCATCCTGAATGTGACCGTGGAACGAAGCCTGCACACGCGGAGCGGCGCTGAGGTACTTGCCCACCTGCTTGACGAGCGTGCCCATCTCGAATGCCATCATCCCGACGTCCACCTGCTCCGATGCGATCGCGGCCAGCCGCGCTCCCCTGCCCGCCGCGGTCACGAACAGGAACGCCTTGTCCATCTGGATGACCGTCTGCTGCACCTCTCCGCCGTGGAAGTGGCGCGCGGCACCACGGGCGAGGCTGTGCATCCCGGATCCGACCGCCGACAGGTGCTCGGCGTCGTCCCGGCCAAGGCCCTTGGATTTGCCGATGAGAAGGCCGTCCCCGGACAGGACGATGGCGCAGCGGATCTCCGGGATCTGCTCGACGAGGTTGTCCAGCAGCCAGTCCAGCTGAGGAGTGGCTCTTACCTGCTCAGTCATTACTGATCTTTCCCTCACAGTTAGTTGGCGCCGCGGTCAGGCGATTCGGCCTGACCGTCGGCACCAGCCGACTCGTCGGTGTCGGAGATCCGGGCCCGGTTCATTCCCTGCTGGATGGCCATCATGGCGCGGGCGGACTGGCCGGGGGAGATGCCGCCGCTCTCACCGTCACCGGCCTCGCCCTGCGCCTCCGCCGCTTCCCTGCGCAGCTGCTGCGCGAGGTTCGCGCCGCGGGTGCGCTGGGGCAGCACACGAGGCGTCACCAGTGGCGCGGGGGCGGCCTGGACGTCTCCGTACGCCGGGGGCCCGGGCTCGGGTTCCGAATACTCCTGGTGTGGTGTCCACTCCGGCACCGGAGCCGGAGCGGGCACCGGTGCGGCCGGGGGGCCGGGGGGAGGCGTGTGAGCTGATACGGCCGGCAACAGACCTGCACCTCCGTACTCGGGGTATCCCTGAGGGTCGTGGTGGCGGTCCTGCGCGGCGGTGGCCGCGCCGACACCCGCCGTGACAGGCGCGGACACGGCCGCGTGGACCGGGGGCGCGACGGGAGAGGCGGAAACGGCGGGAGCGGCCGGCGCGTCCGGAGCGGCGGGAGACCCCGACTCCGCGGCGGCCGACTTGAGGTGCTCCATCAGCGGGGAGTCCTGCTCGTCGAGCAGGGCCGTCGGTACGAGAACGATGGCGAGGGTGCCGCCGTAGACGGACTCGCGCAGTTCCACCTTGATCTTGTGCCGCTCCGCGAGCCGGGCGACGACGAAGTGGCCGAGCCGCGGGTCCTCGCCCAGTGCCATCATGTCGAGCTTGGGCGGGTTCACCAGCAGCCGGTTGGCCCGGGCGCGGTGCTCCTCCGGCATTCCGAGACCGTGGTCCTCCACGTGAAGGGCCAGCCCCCTGGCGACCTTCGTCGCGCTGACGAACACCTGGGTGTCGGGCGGGGAGAAGTTGGTGCCGTTCTCGATGAGTTCCGCGAGCAGGTGGGTGACGTCGGCGACGGCCCGGCCCGCGAGGGATATCCGGCGGCCCGGCGGGACGTTCTTCACCTTGACGCGGGTGTAGTGCTCGGTCTCCGCCACGGCGCTGCGCATCACGTCGGTGATGGAGACCGGTGCGGTCATCCGCCGGGTCGGCGGGGACCCGCCGAGGATCACGAGGTTCTCGGAGTGGCGCCGCACGCGGGTGGCGAGGTGGTCGACCCGGAAGATGTCCTTGAGCAGGTCCGAGTCCTCGTGCTTGCGCTCGAGGTCGTCCAGCAGCGAGATGAGGCGGTGGATCAGGGTCTGGGTGCGCCGGATGAGCTTGGCGAACACCTTCTCCGTGCCCTCGCGCCCGAGGGATTGCCGGACCGCGGTCTCCGCGGCGACACGCGCCAGTTGTTCGATCGCCGCGTCGAGTCGCCCGAGTTCGTCGGCGGTCTGCTGACCGGATGCGGGGGACACGATCGGGTCGGCGGGTTCGCCCCGCTCGAGGCTGGCGAGCGCCTGCGGCAGCCGGGTGCCGGCCAGGTCCTCGGTCTTGTGCTGCAGTTGCTCGATGCGTCCCAGCACCGAGCGCCGGACGCGCAGGGCGAGGACACCGATGATCGCCAGGGCGGCAGCGGTCCCCGCGCTGCCCAGGACGGCACCGAGCAGCAGGTCGTCGGCGCGGTCGGAGCCGATGTCCGCCAGGTCCTCGAGGAAGGCGGAGTTCAACTCCTGCAGGTCCTTGACGACGCTGCCGGCGTCGTCCGGCCATGCGGTGGCCTTGCCGGGCAGTTCGCCGTCGGGGTCGGCGGCGAGGGCGTCCTCGATCGACGCCAGGGCGGCCCATCGCGGGCTGTCCGTGATCCGCTCGTAGCCGGCCTCGCCGCCCGCGGGGAGGTCGGGGGCGTTGAGGCCGTCCGCCGCCTCGCGCCGGACGGCCGTGTACTGGCCGAACCGGGTACGGTCCTCCGCGTCCATCCGGCCGGACGGCAGGGCCCCGGACATCATCGCGTCCTCACGCGAGAGCATCTCCGTGACCTGCGCGAGGGAGACCGCGGCGGCGACACTGTTCGCGACGGCCCCCTCGTCCGTCCGGGTCGCGGCGGTGAGCAGCCCGGCGGCGTGGGTGACGGTGTCCGTGAAGTACCGGAAGGCATCGGGGGCGGAGAGGCTGCGCGCGTCGATCGCCTTGCGGCGCTCGGCCAGCTTGCCGAGTGCCTCGTCGAGTGTCGCGGCGCTGCTCTTGAGCGCGGCGGTGTCCAGACCGGAGGGCGAGACCCGGCGGTAGTCCGCGACGGCGTCGTCGGTCCTGGTCCGGGCGCTGTCCAGGACGGCGCGGGAGGCAGGGGTGCGTTCGGCCTGCCAGACGGCCGTGAGGCGGCGCTCGTCCTGCAGAGCAGCCAGCACGTCGTGGGCGGGCTGCCCGACGGACACGACCCGGTCCACGTCGGCGGCGAGCCTGCTCTGCTCGTCGACGAGCCCGGTCGCCGTGTAACCCCACAGTCCGGTGAGGCACAGGGCCGGGACCACAAGGGGCACGGCGAACGACATGCGGAGAGATCTGCGAGGAGCGGACCTGTGAGATGTCCGCTGGTCGCGGGTGCCTGGCATCTGATTCCTCATACGCAGCGAAACACACCACTCATGGCAGTAAGGGACGATTCAATGTCCAAGTAGCCCTTCACCACCACATTCTGATGGGCCGTCATCAAGGGTGGTCGAGGCGGTTGAACCGTACCAGGATCAAGCCGCACCTTCACCCGCGCCCTCTGGCCGGATCGATCTTGTGGTCCGGCCTGGGCCGGCTCGGCCCCATTTCGCCCGAGTGCGCAGGTCACAGCAGAGCCAGCAGCTTGGGTGTGTAGAGGGCGCCGACGGTTCCGATGCCGGCGACCATGTCGAAGTAGATGGATGTCAGCTCCGGGTCCTTGCTCACCGCGCGCAGCAGGGACAGCCGCTGTTCGTGGGGCGCCAGTTGTGCCGCCGACAGGGTCGCCTCGTAGCCCGGTGCGAGGAAGGCGTCGCGCTCGTCCGCGTATTTCCGCAGCGCCTGGTCGAGTCCGTCCGGGGGGCCGTCGAGGAGCCCGCCGACGTGCCGCACCAGCGCCTCCGCCTGGAGGAACGCGTCGCTGATGCCGCGGGCGGTGATGGAGTCCTTGTGGTGCCCGGCGTCGCCCACCAGCGCCCAGCCGGGGCCGGTCGCCCGACGGAAGAAGTTCTGCTGGTCGCCGGTGCCGCGCAGCCGCTCGACTCGCCGCCCGCCCTCGAGCCGCTCGTGCAGGGCAGGGGCGGTCGCCCGGATCTGCCGCAGGTAGGCGGCGTGCGGGTCGGTGCGCACCTCGTCGAACCGGTCCTGCGGGAAGTAGGCCAGCACGAGCGTGGCGCTGTTGTTGGTCGGTACGGTGGCGACCCAGCTGCCCGGACTCTCGTAGAGCTCCAGGGTGGCCGGCACGTCCTGCCAGTAGCCGTAGTAGGCGCACGTCAGCCGGCGGTCCTGGGTGGTGAACTCCGCCGAGGCCAGCCGGGCGACCGTGGAGCGCATTCCGTCGGCGCCGATCACGAGCGGGGCCCGTTCGGTGAACGGGCTTCCGCCGTGCCGGCCCTCGACGCCCACGACACGTCCGGTGTCGTCCCGAAGGAGCCGGGTCACCGACGTCTTCTCACGGAACTCGACCCCCGCGGCGACGGCCGCGTCCGCGAGGACGGCGTCCAGGATGTGGCGGCGGGGGGCGTATCCGGACCGCTGCCCCTCCACTCCCCTGCCGTAGCCCTCCAGCCGGATGTCGGCCACCTCGTAGACCGCGCGGTCGAGGGGAGGGCATCCGGTGGCCTTCACGGCGTCCAGCAGCCCCCAGCGGGCGAGGGCGGCAACGCCCGGCTGGTGGATGAGGTGGGTGGAGAGGGTGTCGGAGGGGAAGCCCGCCCGGTCGAGCATCAGCACCCGGTGCCCCGCGCGTGCGAGGAGCATGGCCGTGGGAGATCCGGCGCAGCGCGCGCCGACCACGATGGCGTCGAACATGTACCTGCGTACCTCACAGACGTGGGAGGGCCGGGAGCGGGGACGGCACGCCGCCTGTGGTGTGCGGAGCGTCCCGTGGCGTGGGTCAGCGGCTGCGCGCCAGTCGCGCGAACAGGGCGTTGCGGTCGATCTTTCCGTTCGCGTTGAGCGGCAGCTGCTCGAGGGTGACGATCCGTCGGGGCAGCATGTAGGGCGGCAGGCGTTCGCCCAGCGCGGCGTACAGCTGCTCGTCGGTGCATCCGGTGCCGCTGACCGCGGCCTCGAGCTCCGGTTCGCCGTCGGACGCCGGTACGGCCAGCACGACCGCGTCGCGCACGCCCTGCTGTTCCCTGAGCATGGCCTCGATCTCGCCCAGTTCGATCCGGTGGCCCCGGATCTTGACCTGGTGGTCGGTGCGTCCGAGGTGGACGAGGTGCCCGTCGTGCATGGCCGCCCGGTCGCCGGTGCGGTACCAGTGCTTGTCCGTGAGCGGGAGGTCCGCGCCCTGGCGGGCGGCAACCGGGCCGGTGTCGTCGAAGGGCAGGAAGCGGCCGGAGTTGTTCGAGGGGTCCAGGTAGCCGGGGAACCGCTGGGGACCGCGGACGTACAGCTCACCGTTGTCGGCGGGCCTGCCCTCGTCGTCCAGCAGGAGGATGTCCAGCGTGGGGTGGCCGGTGCCGATCGGGACGGTGCCGTTGGCCGTGCGGGGCCAGTCCGCCCGGCGTCGGGGCAGCCGGTACGCGGTGCAGGAGATGGTGAGTTCGGTCGGACCGTACAGGACCTCGAGTGCGCTGTCCGGGGCGGCCGCCTGCCATTCCGCGGCGGCCGCCAGGGTCAGCGGCTCACCGCCGAACACACTCCAGCGCAGGGTGGGCATGCTGCCCGGTTTCAATGTGCCGAGGCGGGAGGCGAAGGTGATCAGCGACGGCACGGAGAACCAGTGCGTGAGCCGGAGCGCGTTGACCGTCCTGACCGGTGACAGGAGCTGGCCGCGCCTGGGGACGACGAGTGTGCCGCCGGCCGCCCAGGCGACGAACAGGTCGTGCACGGAGCCGTCGAAGGTGAGCTCGAAGGTCTGGGACAGCCGGCTGCCGGGCCCGATGTCGTAGCGGGACGCCATATGGGCGAGGTAGGCGCAGAGATTGCCCTGCGTGACGGGAACTCCCTTGGGAGTGCCCGTGGAACCGGACGTGAAGATGATGTAGGCGACCTCGTCCGGTCCGGTCCTCGGGTCCGGCAGTTCCGGCGGCGGGCCGGATGCCAGGGCGTTCAGCTCGTCCGCTCCCAGCACGAGCAGCGGCGCGCCCGCTTCGGCGCCGGCTGCGGAGGCGTCCCCGAGCACCAGCTCCAGGTCCGCGGTCGCTGCGATGCCGGCCGTACGGGCGGGCGGATGCTCCGGGTTGAGGGGGACGACGGCCGCGCCGGTCCGCAGCACGGCGAGGTAGCCGGCGTACGCGGTCACGGAGCGGCTCGCGAGGAGTCCGACCCTGCGCGGCGCCTTGCCGCCGTTGAAGGCGATCAGCCGGGCGGCGATCCGCTCGGCCAGGTCGCGCAGTTCGCGGTAGGACAGCCGCTCGTCGTCGAGTTCGAGAGCGGTGGAGTCGCCGGCCGCGTCGGCGGTGCGGTCGAACCATCCGTACACGGTCTGTGGGCTGCTCATGCGGTCCGCGCCTCCATCGCGTGGATCCACTCGCGCAGCGCGCCGACGGTGCGCAGGCCACCCAGTTCCTCGGGGTCCACCTCGCGGCCGGTCTGCTGGGACAGTTCCACGATGATCCGCAGTTTCGCCAGCGAGTCGATGCCCACGTCGACGAGTGTGGAGTTCTCGTCGTACGACGTGCGCGCGTGCTCGCGCAGCACCCAGTCGGCCAGGTCGCCCGTGCGTTGCTCGCGTTCGCCGTCGGGCCAGTACCGCTTGGTCTGCCAGGGGTAGCCGGGCAGCGGCACGAAGTGGGCGGGCTCACCGGAGATCGCCTCCCAGTCCACCGTGCCGCCCTCGAGGTAGCCGTCCGCCGCCTCGGTCAGCTTCCTGGGCCTCCGCTTGCGCCGTGGGGCGTCCCCGGACGCGTCGAGCGCCGCAGCCATCTCCTCGTGCGAGGACGCGACGACGGCCAGGCGGTGTTCGTGATGCGCGCGGCGGGTGGCCGCGCTGTAGCAGATGTCCCGGAGCGCGAAGGCGTTGCCGGGCCCGTCGGGACCGAGGTAGGCGGCATAGGCGCGGCCGAGGGCGGCCAGTGCCTCGGGAGAACGGGCGGAGAGGGTGAGCAGATACGGCTTGGCGGCCGTCCTCCCGGTGGCGGCGACCGGACGGGGGTCGGCCTGCCGGAGCACGACGTGCGCGTTCAGGGACGAGGAGCCCTGGCCCGAGACACCGGCTCGTCGCGGCCGGCCGTGGTCGGGCAGGTCGTGGAGCTTCTCCGGTACGAGCACCGGCAGTTCGCCCCAGGCGACCTTGGAGGTCGCCGTACCGAGGTGCAGGCTCTGCGGGACCTGGCCGTGTTCCAGGCACAGTACGGTCTTGATGAGGCCGGCGACGCCGCCCGCGGCCTCGGCGTGACCGATGTTGGTCTTGACCGAGCCGACGAGCAGGGGCCGGTCCGAGGGCCGGTCCGCGCCGAGGACTTCGCCGAGGGCGGTGATCTCCAGCGCGTCCAGTACGGGCGATCCGGCCCCGTGGGCCTCGACGTAGTCCACGTCGGCCGGTGCCACCCCGGCGTCCTCGTACGCCCAGCGGAGCACCTCGACCTGGCCGGTCAGCGAAGGGTTCAGCGGGGAGTCGCTGGTTCGTCCGTCGTTGCCGATCGCGCTGCCTTCGATGACGGCCCGGATCCGGTCGCCGTCGGCCAGGGCGTCGGTGAGGCGTTTGAGGACGACGACGCCCACCGCGTCGCCCGGTGTGTGGCCGTCGGCCCCGGCGTCGGCGAACTTGCTCCGGCCGTCGGCGGCCAGCCCTCCGGCCTGTGTCATCATGACGCCCTCGTCGGGGCGGAGGGTGAGGTTCACTCCGGCGGCGAGCGCCAGCGGGGTCTCCCCAGCGCGCAGGCTCTGCACCGCGTTGTGCACGGCCACCAGCGAGGAGGAGCAGGCCGTGTCGATCAGGACGCTGGGCCCGCGGAGGTCGAGGAAGTAGGACAGCCGGGCGGGGAGCAGTGAGCGGAAGTTGTTGAACTGGGCGGCGGTCACCGACTGCAGGCCCTCGCGGAACCGGATCTCCAGGTAGTCCGCCCGCGCGTTGCCGACGAAGACTCCGGTGCGGGTGCCCGCCAGTTCGTCGGGCCGGCTGCCCGCGTCCTCCAGCGCTTCCCAGGCCGTCATCAGCAGCAGCCGCTGCTGGGGGTCGAGTTCGACAGCCTCTGTGGGCGACATGCCGAAGAACTCCGCGTCGAAGTCCGCCATGCCCTCGACGTAGCCGGCGCGGCGGCTGCCGATCATGCCCGGCCCGGGCTGTTCGGAGTGCAGGATGTTCACGTCGTAGCGATCAGGTGGTGTCTCGCTGGTGGCGTCCACACCGTTTCGCAGCAGGTCCCACAGCTCGTCCGGTCCATCGGCACCGGGCAGCCGGCAGGCCATGCCGATCACCGCGATCGAGCGTGCGTCGACGCCGTCCGTCCTGTTCATCAGACCACTCCTTCAAGATGCTTCGCTTCGTGATGCCGATGCACGAACGCGCTGTTCACATGGCTCGGTGGTTGTCCGTGGGGTCGCGCGGCGACGGCGGCCGTCGCCGTTCCGCGGCAGGGCGTACCCGGGCCCGGTGGACGGGAGCGGACCACCGGCCGGAACGCACTGCGGGACCGTGCCGCCGGGTGGGGCGCCGGCACGGTCGTCCGGCCTGTCTCTCGCTCTCACGGACAGGCGCAGGCACTGCTCACGGGCGGCGGGGACGGCGCCGGGCCCGCTGCTCGGGGGGATGCCGCTAACGACATCACGGCGTGACGAGCGGGGCACTGTGCGACGGTGGCGTCACCGGCAGGGGCGTGCTGCCCGTGCCCGTGGCAGTGTCCCTGTGGTTCGAACCGCACTTGCCCCACTGCACTGTTCCCCTCCCCGCGCTCCCGCAGCGCGGCCCGCCGCATGAATACCCACCGCATGATTGTCATATGTAAAACCGCCTCGACCGATTCCGGTTGATGGATTGGCGGGAAGTGATCGCTCAAGGCTGAAGTCTTGCCCGGTTCCGACCAGAATGCACAGTTCAGTTCACAGGGAGAGCATCGCGGCTGGTGGCGTCGTCCCGCCTCGGGGACCGCACGTCTTCTCAAGTGATCCGGAAAAGAACACACTTGGTTCGTGCACGGGCACCGGGATCTGATTTCATCTGGCGCATGGACCCCCTGACACCCGATCAGACCCGGCACGCGAGCGAGCAGCGCAGGCTCCGCTTGCAGGTTCTCGGTCTCAACACCGTTGAGGCCGAAGCTACGTTCGACCGTGTTGCGCGGCTCGCGGCGACCTTCACCCAGTCGCCCCTCGCCATGGTCAACTTCATCAACGACGAGCGGCAGATGTTCCGCGGCATGTACGTGCCGCCCACCTCCCCCGACGACGCCACCGACACCAACAGCCGCGGCATCGTCTTCGACCTCAGCGACATAGCCCGCGAGGCACCCAGCGACTACGGCTTCTGCCCCCACGTGGTCGCGCAGGGTTCCCAACTGGCCCTGGACGACGTCTTCGACTACCCGCGGTTCCGGGGCAACGCTCTCGTCAACGACATGGGCGTGCGCTCCTACCTCGGCACCCCGCTGCGGGACAACACCGGCATGATCCTCGGCACGGTGTGCGTGGCCGACGTGGTGGCCCGCAACTGGGACCGGAAGATCAAGGAGGGCATGCAGGAACTCACGGAGACCCTGCTGTCCGAGTTCAAGCTGCGCGACAGCCTGCTCGCCCAGCAGCACGAGCTGTTCGCCGTCTTCGACGGCGCACCCTTCCCCATCATGCTCACCGAGGGGCCGCACCACCTGCTCCGCTACGCCAACGGCAAGCAGGGCGCGGCCTTCGGCATGGTGCCGCAGTTCAGCCCCGGGCGTCAGGTCCTGTCCGGCCTCGACTCCGTCGGTGTCTTCAACACGATGGACGAGGCATTCCACACGGGTCGGACCACCACGCTCCCCCACGCGGCGATCACCACCTACGACTCGTCCACGCCGCAGGCGTTCAGCTTCCTGTGCACGCCGGTGCGCACGTCACCCACCGCGCCGGTCAGCGGAGTGCTGACGGTGGCCATGAACAGCCACGAGTCGTATCCCGCCGCCGAGCAGCGGGTGTTCGCGGCGAACGTCCAGGAGCGGTTCGAGCAGCTCGGCACCAACGGCTTCGGCAGCGCGATCCCCGGCCGCTAGATCCCCGGCCGTTAGAACCGTGACCGGCAAGGTTTGCCCGTGAAGGAGCGTCGCGCGGTGCGTGCGGCGCGGCAGGGCAGAGCTTGCCGGGAAGGGCTCTGGCACGGACGGGACGGGGGGCGTGCCGTGCCCGGACCGGTACGCCCGCCGGCGTACCGGTCCCCGACCCCTCAGCGCTCGCGGCCGGGCACTTCGGCGACGAGGACGGGGATCTCCCGGTCGGTGTTCTTCTGATAGTCCTCGTAGTCGGGATACGACTCGACCGCGCGTCCCCACCAGGGCGCCTTCTCCTCGCCCGTCACCTCACGCGCCGTCATGTCCCTGCGCACCGGGCCGTCCTGCGGCTCCATCCGCGCGTCGGCCTTGAGGTTGCGGTAAGGGCTGTCCCGTAATCCACGGTGGATCAGCGCGCGGCGTCAGATGCGGTGCATCGCAAGGCGGAGGGTCGTCCTCATACTGGATTGGGCGAGCCGCCCAGTGCGGCCACCAGGGCGTAGCCGCCCGCACCGTGGAGCGGCGTCGTCTGCGTCCCTTCGTCGTGTGCTGGTCCGTCGGTGCGACAGCGGCACGGCTGTGCTGCTTCCCGCGCCGCCGACCCGGCAATCACGGTCTGAGGCTGCTGACGACATTGGCGGTGGCCGCGATGCCCTCCTGGATGGTCGGCGCCATGCTGGTGCCCGCCAGGAAGAAGCCCAGCAGGGCGCAGACGATCGCGTGGCTCATCTTCAGCCCCCCGCTGCGCAGGAAGATCACTGCCAGCACCAGCAGAAGCAGCACCACCGAGATCGAAATGGCCATCGCCAACCTCCTTGACCGCACCGGAACAGCGGCGTTCGGCGGCCAGTCTGGCGCAGCGGGCGTCCCGCACGGCCGACTGGCGTGTCCGCCGTACGGGTGCATCTGACGGAGGCCGGGTTCTAACGGTCGTTGTGGCGCAGGAAGCGCTCCAGTCCTGCCAGGTCGTCGGTGTTGACGTGGTCGGCGCCCGCGGCGAGCAGTTCGTGCCAGACCGCGTCCCGCGCCGGGCCTGGCAGGTCGGGTGTGGCCCAGAAGCGGACGCGCTGGGAGCGGCGGTGGGCCGTGGCCACGAGGGTGTGCAGCTTCTCGCGTTCCGCGGCGGGGAACTCACCCGTGCCGAGCCAGCTGAAGCTGTGAGTCCAGTTGCCGGAGATCAGCGGGATGAAGGAGGCCGGAGCGGGGTCGTGGGCGGCGAGGTCGTCGAGGCGGCCGTCGTAGAAGGCGTACCGCACCCGCTGGGCCTCCATCGGGGCGCGGGCCGCGCGGTCACCGGATATGACAGGTGTGACGGCTCCGAGGCGGACCCGGCCGTGGGCGCAGCTGCTGAGCATCCGCCGGTAGTGGCGCAGCTGGCGGTCGAGTTCGAGGTAGGCGGCGACGCCGTCCGTCTTGATGTCGATGAGCAGTTGGACGGGGCGGCGGTGGCCCGGGTACACGGTGCCGTGATGGGCGCGTGTCCTGGCGAGCAGCGGGTCGAGGTAGAGGGAGCGCAGGGTTCTTGCGGGGTCGAGTTCGGCCGGTTCGTGGGCGACCAGCAGCTCGCCGTCGACGAGGAAGATGTCCGCCTCGACGCTGGTGAAGCCGTGCGACAGGGCGTCGTGCAGGGGACGTTCGTGCAGATAGTCGTTGTGGGCGTGCGCGCGGCGCAGTGGCGCGGGAGTGGCCCCGTTCGTGCTGTGCCGCGCGGTGGCGGCTCGGGCGGGGATCGCGGCGGCGCCGGTGAGTGCGGCGGCTGCGAGGGTGGTGACGACGGTGCGACGGGTGGCCGGCACGATGACCTCCGGGCTCTGCGGGACGGGAGGGACACCGGTGAGTATCCGCCGGGCGTGGCCCGACGGACAGGGGGGCACGAAGAGTTCGGCCATCCGTCATGTGCCGTGCCGGCCCGCGGGCGCTCAGCCCGCGGTGATCCGGCCCCAGCTGACGGTCCGGTCGCACCAGCGGTCGAGCAGGACCCGGTCGTGCCCCACCGCGAGCAGTCCGGCGCCGTGTTCGCGCCGGTACGCCTCGACCACGCCCACCAGTGCGGCGGTCGTCGACGCGTCCAGCATGGCCGTCATCTCGTCGCAGACCAGCCAGCGCGGCCGCAGCACCAACGCTCTAGCCAGGCAGGCGCGTTGCAGCTGTCCGTCGCTGACCTCGTGCGGCCGCCTGCCGAGCAGTTCGCCGGTGAGGCCCACGGCCCGCGCCGGTTCCTCGGCGCGGGCCCAGGCGTCCGCCCGCCGGTGGCCGGCGGCACGCAGCGGCTCCGCGATCAGCTCCCGCAGGGTCAGCCGCGGGTCGGCGGACAGCCGCGGCTGCTGGAAGACCACGCCGACGGCGGTCCGCAGGGAACGCGGTGCGCCGTGGCGCCAGCCGTTCACCGGCTCGCCGTCCATGACGACCCGGCCCTCGTCGGGCCGGTGGAGGAGCGCCGCGACCTTCGCCAGGGTGGACTTGCCGCACCCACTGGGGCCGAGCAGGCCGACCGACTCGCCGGGGGCGATGGTCAGACGAGCGCCTCGTACGACGGGCCTGCGGCGGTCGTAGCCGGCGGTGATGTCACGCAGTTCGAACACGCTGCGGCTCCTCGGCGTGGTGGCAGGCGGTGCCGTCGGTGAGACGGGGCAGCACGGTGCAGGCGTCGTCGGCGCGGTCGCACCGGGGTGCGAAGGCGCAGCCCTCCGGGAGGTCGCCCAGTTCGGGAGGCTGCCCCGGAACGGGAGTGAACGCCCGCTCCGGCAGGGCGTCCAGGAGACCGCGGGCGTACGGGTGGCGGGGGCCGGGGCGGCCGAAGAACGAGTCGGCGGCGGTGAGTTCGACGATCCGTCCGGCGTACATGACGGCGACCCGGTCGGCGGTACGCTCGGCCGCCGCGAGATCGTGGGTGATCAGCAGCAGCGCGCGCCCCTCGTCCGCGTGCCGGCGCAGTTCGTCGGCGGTGTGGTCGACCAGCTCCCGGTCCAGGCCGGTCGTCGGCTCGTCGGCGAGCAGCAGGGGCGCGTCGCCGACGAGGGCGATCGCGGTGGCGGCGCGCTGCGCGAGTCCGCCGGAGAGTTCGTGCGGGTAGCGGTCGAGGTGGTCGGCGGGGAACGCGGCCCGTTCGGCCGCGACGGCGGCGGCCCCACGCGCGTCGTCGCCGCGCAGGCCGGTGAGCGCGCGGACGGTCTCGACGAGCTGTGCGCCGACGGTCCGCACGGGGGTGAGGTGCGCCGCCGGGCTCTGCGGCACCAGTGCGACGCGCCGGCCTCTGACCGTGCGTGCGAGGGTGCGTTCGTCGGCGCCGAGCAGTTCGACGCCGTCCACGACGGCGGATCCGGCGGTCTGGGCGTTCGCGGGGAGCAGTCCGAGGAGGGCGGAGGCCAGTACCGACTTGCCGCAGCCGCTTTCGCCGACGAGAGCCAGGCACTCCCCCGCCGCGAGGTCGAAGGAGACGTCGCTCACGGCGGCGACATGACGTCCGCCGCGCATCCGGAATCGCACGGACAGCCCGTGGACGGCGAGGACCGGCGGTGTCGTCCCGGTGTCCTCTTGCGACGGGTGGCCCTGAGGTCGCGTGGTCACAGCATCAGCTCCGATCGGCGGCGGGGACTGATCCGTTCGCGCCACGCACCGGCGAGGCCGGCCACGGCGAGGGTGGGGACGATCAGGAACAGGCCGGGGAACAGCGTGGGCCACCAGTCGCCGGCGAGCAGCGAGCCGCGCGCCGACTGCACCAGGTTGCCCAGGCTCGCCTGATGGGTGGGCAGTCCGAGGCCAAGGAACGACAGCGCCGACTCGTGCCACATCGCGTGCGGCACCATCAGCACGGCCGCGAGCCCCGCCTGCGGCAGCACGCCCGGCAGAAGGTGCCGTACGGCGACCCGCCTGCGGGACGCGCCGCCGCTGATCGCCGCGTCGATGTACGGGCGTGAGCGCAGCGACAGCACCTCGGAGCGGACGATGCGTGCCGTGGACAGCCAGTGTGTCAGCGCGACGGACACGATCACGGGCCACACCCCGGGCCGGAACATCGCCACGACGAAGATGCCGAGCAGCAGGTGCGGCACCGAGGAGAAGGTGTCGACGAGCCGCATCAGCACCCGGTCGACCCAGCCGCCGCCGACTGCTGCCACGGCGCCCACCACCGTGCCGATCACGGTGGCGACGAGTGCCGCGACCAGCCCGACGAGCAGCGAGACCCGCAGCCCGTAGACGCAGCGCAGCAGCAGGTCCCGGCCTACGTCGTCGGTGCCGAAGGGGTGGGCGGCCGACGGCGGTCGCAGTTTCATCGACAGGTCGACCGCCTGCTGGTCGAGCTGTACGAGCGGCGGTACGAGCAGCACCGCCAGCGCGACGGCCGCCACGGTCACCGCGGACACGGTGACGCGCACGGTCCGGGTGGAGCGGCGGGTGCGGCCGTGGGACTTCCACGCGAGGTCAGCCATCGAAGCCCACCCTCGGGTCGGCCAGTCCGTAGAGCAGGTCGGACAGCAGGTTGCCGAGCAGCACGGCAGCGGTCGCGAGCACGGTGAGCGCGGCGAGCAGCGGGAAGTCCACGGATGTCGCGGCCTGCACGGTGGCGGCGGCGATGCCGGGCCAGCTGAAGACGGTCTCCACCAGCAGTGCTCCGGTGATGAGTTCGGGTACGCGCGAGCCGATGAGGGTGAGCATGGGGAGCATCCCGGAGCGCAGCGCGTGGCCGAGGAGGACGGTGCGTTCGCCCAGGCCGCGGGCGCGCGCGCCGCGGACCGGGTCCTCGTCGAGTGCGTCGCCGACGCCCTGCCGCACGTACAGGAAGAACCACGGCAGCTGGCTCATGCCCAGGACCGCGGCGGGCAGCACCAGGTGGGTGGTGACCTGGCCGAAGGTCACGGTGTCGCTGCCGGTGTCGGTGAGGCCGCCGGCCGGCAGCACGCCGAGTTCGAGCGCGAAGAACCAGATGGCGAGGAGTCCGAGCCAGAACGCGGGCGCGGCTTCCAGGGTGTAGGCGAGGGAGCTGACGCACCGGTCGAGGTGTCCGCCGCGCCGGCGGGCGGCGAGCACGCCGAGCGCGGTGCCACCCGCGATGGCCAGTGCGAAGGCGGTGGCCGCCAGCAGCACGGACCAGCCGGTCCGTTCGGCGATCACGTCGGCGACGGGCTGCCGCATCACGCTGGAGTCGCCGAGGTCGCCGGTGAGGGCGGCCGTGAGCCAGTTCCACCAGCGGGTGACGAGGGGCTGGTCGACGCCGAGGTTGGCGCGGATCTGGTCGAGGTTCTCCTGCGAGGCGGTGAGTCCGGCGGCGCCGGTGTACGCCTTGACGGGGTCGAAGGGCGAGGCGGCGGCGACGGCGAAGACCGCGAACGTCACGGCGAGGAGCACCGGGACGGCGAACAGGGCCCGGCGTCCCGCCATCCGCGCCATCGCCCCTGCGGGGAAAGCGCGTTTCACTTCTTCGGCGTCCAGTCCTCGACGTTCCACCAGGGGCCGGAGGCCAGCCCGTGGTCGTGCGGCTCCACCTGGGTGCTCGGGCCGTCCCACCTGTCGTTCATGACGTAGACGTGGTCGATGTGGGTGAGGAAGGTGTAACCGGGGTTCCTGGCCAGTTCGCGCTGCACGGTGTCGTACGCGGCCTTGCGAGTGGCCTTGTCGCCGCTGCGGCGGCCGACTTCGAGGGCTTTGTCGACGGCCGGATTGTCGTACCACGCCATGTTGTTGAAGCCGTCGCCCGCGAGGGAGGACTTGAGCAGCAGGTACTGGTCGAAGTCGGGGTCGCCGGGCGCTCCGCCGCCGGCGAGGACGGCGTCGTGCTTCATCCGCGGTTCGATGACCTCCCAGGTGCCCGCCTTGGTGGTGATGTCGATGCCGGCCTTCCTGGCGTCGGAGGCGTAGGCGAGGGCGTGGTCCTGGCGGAGTTTGTCTCCCGTGAGGTACCAGAGCGGGAAGGCGGCGCGAACGCCGTCCTTGACGCGGATGCCGTCCTTGCCGGGCTTCCAGCCGGCCTCGTCGAGGATCTTCCTGGCCCCGGCGAGGTCGTGGCGGCGCTCGGTGCCCTTGGCGAACCACTCGCTGTCGGTGGGGACGGGTCCGTGGGCGGGCCTGCCCGCGCCTTCGAGGATGCTGTCCACCATGGCCCGGCGGTCGACGGCGATGTCGAGTGCGCGGCGCACGGCGGTGTCGCCGGTCACCTTGTTGTGGGTGGGCAGGGTGACCGTGCGGTAGTCGTACGTGGTGGCCTCGTACGTCTTCCTGTCCGCCTCGCCCTTGAAGCCCTTCGCCAGGTTGGGCGGCAGGATGGCGCCGTCCAGGTCTTCGGCGCGCAGCCGGGTGGCGCGGACGTCGTCGTCCTTGATGATGGCCATGGTGAACTTCTTCACCGCGGGCGCGCCGCCCCAGTAGTCCGGGTTGGCCTTGAAGCTGATCTTCTCGCCCTTGGACCAGCCGGTCAGGATGTACGGGCCGGTGCCGACCGGCTTCGTGGTGAACGGGCCGGTGTTGACGTCCTGCTTGCCGGCGATGTGTTCGGGGGCGATGGGGAGCACGGTGCGCTGCGCGAAGGGCGCGTAGGGGTACTTGAGCGTGAAGACCACGGTGTCGTCGCCTTCGGCCCTGACGTTCTCGACGGCGTCGAGTTCGGTCCTGGAGGCGTTGTTGGTCTTCTCGTCGAGGATGGTGCGGTAGGTGAAGACGACGTCGTCGGCGCCGAACGCCTCGCCGTCGCTGAACTTCACGCCCTGGCGGAGCTTGTAGGTGTAGGTGAGGCCGTCGTCGCTGACTTCGGGCAGTTCGGCGGCGAGGGCGGGCCGCAGGCGCATGTCCCCGTCGAAGGCGAGCAGCCCGTCGAAGACCTTGGAGTTGCCGTCCTTGCCGTAGCCGAGCAGCGGGCTGAGGCTGTCGGGTTCGTAGGCGATGCCGACGACCACCGAGTCCCTGGCCGTGGAGCCGCCGGCACCGCCCGGGGCGGAGCAGGCCGCCGCGCCGAAGGTCAGCGCGACGGCCATGGCCGCGGCGGCCGCGGCCCGTATCGATCGGCCCGTCATGTACGTCCACCCCTGTTGAAGATCAGCCGTTATTGCAAACTGCTCGCAATTAAACAGCATGTAAAGGGTGGGACGGAACATGGGGTGTTACGGGACGCGGCGGGCCCCGCCCCCGCGAACCTCAGGTCCTGTCCGGGCGGACAGGGCTACGGGGCCCGGAGGTCGACGATCTTCGCCAGCGCCTCCTTGTGACGCCCCGGAGTGCCGAGCGCGATCTCGTCGGACTTGGCCCGCTTGAGGTACAGGTGGGCCGGGTGCTCCCACGTCATGCCGATGCCGCCGTGCAACTGCACGCACTCCTCAGCAGCATGGACCGCGACCCGTGAGCAGTACGCCTGGGCGACGGCCACCGACAGCGCCGCCTCCGGGCTGCCGGTCGCCAGCGCGTCGGCGGCGGCGCGGGCCGCCGCCCGTGCCGAGACGACCTCCAGCCACAGCTGCGCCATACGGTGCTTGAGCGCCTGGAACGAGCCGACCGGCCGGTTGAACTGATGGCGTTCCCCGGTGTGCCTGACCGTCTCCTCGAGGCACCACTCCGCGAGGCCGAGCTGCTCGGAGGCGAGCAGCCCCGCGCCGGTGAGCAGGCCGCGGCGCACCGCCGCCTCGCCCTCGGCCGGGTCGGCGAGAAGAAGCCCGCCGCCGGCGGCGGTGACGGCCGCGAGCGGGCGGGTGAGGTCGAACGGCGTGAGGGGCTCGACCTCGGCATCCGCCGCCTCGACCGCGTACAGGCCGTCGGCCCTGAGCACCAGGAGCACATCGGCACCCGCCGCGTCGGCGACGCCGGTGACGCGCCCGGCCCCGTCGGGCAGCGGACCGTCCGGCGCCGTGGACAGCGGCACGGCGACGACAGCCGTGCGCCGCCCCTCCGCCAGCGCGGTGAGCAGCGCGGCGACCGGCTCCCGCTCCGTGTCCAGGGCGAGCAGCACCTCCGTCGCGACGACCGAGCTGGTCAGGTACGGCGCGGCGACGACGCCGCGGCCCAGCTCCTCGAGCACGACGGCGGCCTCGCGGTGGCTCGCGCCCTGGCCGCCGAGCTTCTCGGGTACGAGCAGGCCGGCGGCCCCCATCTCCGAGGCGAGCGACGTCCACAGCTGCGGGTCGCCGGGCGAACCGGCCTCGGCGCGTGCGGCGAGCGCCGCCCGGTCGCCGCGCGCCGCGACGAGGGACCGTACGGCGGCGCGCAGGTCGTCCTCGGTCTCCGAGTAGAGCAGATCAGTCATCGCGCGAGGTCCTTCCAGGCGACGTCCTTGTCGTTGCGCGGCTCGGAGGGCAGTCCGAGGACGCGTTCCGCGACGATGTTCAGCAGCACCTCGCTGGTGCCGCCCTCGATCGAGTTGCCTTTGGAACGCAGATAGCGGTAGCCGGCGTCGCGTCCGGTGAAGTCGACGAGGTCCGGTCGTCGCATGGTCCAGTCGTCGTACAACAGCCCTTCCTCACCTCGCAGTTCGACCTCGAGACCGCTGATCGCCTGGTTGAGGCGGGCGAAGGCGAGCTTCATTGCGCTGCCCTCGGGGCCGGGCTGTCCGGCGACGAGCTGCTGGCGCAGCCGCTCCCCCGCGAGCCGTGACACCTCGGCCTCGACCCACAGCGTCAGCAGCCGCTGGTGCAGGTCGTGGGTGCGCAGCTCGGGGCGCTCGCGCCAGGTCCGCGCGACCGGGCCGATCATCCCGCCCTCACGGGGCAGACGCATGCCGCCGATGGCGACACGCTCGTTGTTCAGCGTGGTCTGGGCGACCTTCCAGCCCTCGCCGACCTCACCGAGGCGGTGCGCGTCGGAAATGCGGACCCCGGTCAGGAAGACCTCGTTGAACTCGGCCTCGCCGGTGATCTGGCGCAGCGGCCTGACCTCCACACCGGGGTCGGTCATGTCGCAGACGAAGTAGGTGATGCCCCGGTGCTTGGGCAGGTCGGGGTCGGTGCGGGCAATGAGGATGGCCCAGCGGGCGACGTGCGCGCTGGAGGTCCACACCTTCTGACCTGTGACGATCCAGTCCCCTGTGCCGGCGTCACGTACCGCGCGGGTGCCGAGCGCCGCGAGGTCGGAGCCCGCTCCGGGCTCGCTGAACAGCTGGCACCACACCTCCTCGCCGATCCACAGCGGTCGCAGAAAGCGTTCCTGGACCTCCCGGGAGCCGTACTTGAGGATCGTCGGCGCGGCCATCCCGAGGCCGATGCCGATGCGGCGCGGGTCGTTGTCGGGGGCGTCGGCGGCGGCGAGTTCGGCGTCGACGACGGCCTGCAGGGCACGGGGGGCGCCGAGCCCGCCGAGGCCCTCGGGGAAGTGGACCCAGGCGAGTCCCGCGTCGAAGCGTGCCTTGAGGAAGTCGGTGCGGTCGGTGGTGGCCGGCGGGTGGTCGGCCAGCAGTTTCCGGGTCAGTTCGAGGAGTGCGCCGGCGTCCGTCATCGGGCGGCTCCGTCCAGGACGACGACCAGACGGCCCGTGGTGGTGCCGTCGGCCACGCGCTGCACGGCGTCGGCGGCGTCCTCGAAGGCCACCCGCTCGCTGACGAGCGGCTTGATCAGGCCCTTGGCCGCGTACTCGGTGAGGGTCTCGTGGCAGCGGCCGATGGAGCGCGGGTCCTTGGTCGCGTACAGGCCCCAGTGCAGGCCCATGATCGAGTAGTTCTTGACCAGGGCGTGGTTGAGCGCCGGGGCCGGGATGTCGCCGCTCGCGAAGCCCACGACCACGATGCGGCCCTCGAAGGCCACGCATTTGGCGGACTTGGCGTACGCGTCGCCGCCGACCGGGTCGTAGACCACGTCCGCGCCGCGTCCGCCGGTCGACTCCTTCACCGCGGCGACGATGTCGTCGGTGCGGCGGTCGATGACGACGTCACAGCCGAGATCGCGGGCGACGGCGGCCTTCTCGGCGCCGCCGACGACGCCGATCACCCGGGCTCCGGCCGCCTTGCCGAGCTGTACGGCGGCGCTGCCGACGCCGCCGGCGGCGGCATGGACGAGCAGCGTCTCGCCCTCCTTGATCGCGGCCCTGCGATGCAGCCCGAACCAGCCCGTCTGGTAGCCGATGTGCAGCGCGGCCGCCTCCGCGTCGTCGAGCGCCTCGGGTGCGGGGAGCAGCGCGCGGGCGTCGGCGACCACGTACTCGGCGAGGCCGCCGCCCGGCAGGACCGGGTTGGCGATGACGCGGCGGCCGTCCTCCGTCTCCCCGCAGACCTCGACGCCGGGGGTGAACGGCAGCGGGGGCCGCACCTGGTACTGGCCGCGGCAGAGCAGCGCGTCCGGGAAGTTGATGTTCGCGGCGCGCACCTTCAGCAGGAGCTGCCCTTCGCCGGGCGTTGGCCGGGGAGCCTCTTCGAGCCGCATCACCTCGCTCGGCTCGCCGTTGCGGTGCACTCGCCATGCCTGCATTTCGGGGCCTCCCACGCGTAGGGCAGTACTGTGCCGCCTCGCATACTAAGCGGTCGCTTGCCCCTCCGGGAAGTCCTTTCAGGCCCCCTTGGGTCTGGCTCGCACATGCATCCGCTCACCTTGGGGGCCGAAGAGGCTCAGAAATTCGACCGGCTTGTCGTCGGCGCACCCGAACCAGTGCGGCACCCGGGTGTCGAACTCGGCCGCCTCCCCCGCGCCGAGCACCACGTCGTGGTCGCCGAGCACCAGCCGCAGCCTGCCGGACAGGATGTACAGCCACTCGTAGCCGTCGTGCGTCCGCGGCTCGGGCGAGTCGCCCGTGGGCCTGTGGACCACCTTGTACGCCTGGAGTCCACCGGGCCGCGCGGTGAGCGGATACATCGTCCGGTGCCCACGGACGATCGGCTTGGCCCGCACCCGCGGATCGCCGACGGGCGGGGCACCGACCAGTTCGTCGAGCGGGACCTGGTGGGCGCGGGCGATCGGCAGGAGCAGTTCGAGGCTGGGGCGGCGTCCGCCGGACTCGAGCCGGGACAGGGTGCTCACGGAGATGCCGGTCGCCTCCGAGAGTGCCCCGAGGGTGGCGCCCCGCTCACGCCGGATCCTGCGCAGCCGGGCGCCGACCTCGTTCAGCACGGCCTCGAGCCGTGGGTCGTCCTGGGTTTCCTCAGTCATGCACCCATTGCAGAAACGGCAAGCTCGTTTGTCAACCGAACAAGCCCGGTCCTGCGGGTGGCGTCAGCGCCCGAAGAGCTCGAACGCGACGGCGGGCCGGCCGCCGAAGCGCGGCGCCGCCATCTGCGTCATACCGGTGAGGAACGTGCGGCAGTACTCCTCGGGGTCACGGTCCGTCAGGCCCTCGATGTAGAGCCGGTGCTCCAGCAGCGAGGCGACGGACCGCTCGAGACCGGGGCCGGCGTCGACGGCGTGCGTGGGGCTGGTCGATCCCGCCACCGCCACCCAGCGCACGCCGTTCCACGGCTGGAGGCCCTGCTCGGAGACGAGCTCAGGGAAGATCCACCGGTTCCCGGCGTCGGCGGCCGCGTCGAGGGTCGCCCTGCCGACGGCTCGGTGATCGGGCGTGTTCCAGGCGGTGCCGCCCCAGGTGTCGCGGTGGTTGAGCGTGATGACCAGCTCCGGCCGGTGCCTGCGGATGGCCGCGGCGATGTCCCGCCGAAGAGCGGTCCCGTACTCGATCACACCGTCGCTGTGATCCAGGAACTCCACGACGGAGACACCGACGACGGCGGCACTCGCCCGCTGCTCCCGCTCGCGCAGCGGTCCGCACTCGCCGGGAGCGATGCCGTCGATTCCCGCCTCGCCCCTGCTGGCCAGCAGGTAGGCGACCTCGCGGCCCTCGTCGGTCCAGCCGGCGATGGCGGCCGCGCAGCCGTACTCGAGGTCGTCGGGGTGTGCGACCACGGCGAGCGCGCGCTGCCAGTCGGTCGGCATCTCTTCGAGCTGATCGGTCTTCTCATCGGTCATGTCCGGCAGGATACGGACACGCTGACCAGGTGTCAGAGTTCCTGCCGGGCGAGCGCCAGCAGCCGGTCCACGACCCGGGGCCCGCCAGCCCGCACCCCGTCGTGCTCGTACTCGTCGGTGACCCAGGTACGCAGCCCGCGCACGGCACGGGCGGTGCGCAGCGAGTCCGCGGTGTCGACGTACATGTCGTCGTGGTAGACGGCCGCCGCGACCGGCACCTCGTTGGCGGCGAGCCGTGCCGGGTCGTACAGCGGCGACCAGTCGGTGCGGGCGGCGAGCAGTTCCGCGGTCTCGCGCAGCGGCCGCAGGGCCGGGTCCACCTCGAAGTGCCACGGATGGATGGTCTCGCCCGTGAACAGCAGGTGCGCATCGCCTTCGAGGGCCTTCGCCGCGTCGAACTCGGGGAATTCGGCGCGCGTCCGCTCCGCCGCCCAGTTCGTCGGCCGCCCGCCCTGGGCGTAGATCGCCTCGTGCAGCACCGCGTACAGCGGGTTCGTGGCGAACGACAGGACCGGGCGGACACCCTCCTGGAACACGTCGGAGAGTTCGTGTCCGGACGCCGTGCGCACGAACGCGTTCTCCAGCAGGTAGTGCAACTGGTGGCTGCCGTCGCCCCTTCCCAGCATGATGCCGAGGGACTGGAACGCCTCGACGGTCAGCGTGTAGCCGCCGGGCAGCCGAGCCGGACGTTCGGCGAGGTGGCCGGCGATACGCCGGGCCCGCTCCACGTCCTGCGGATAGCGGGCGTAGTGCGCCTGCGCCTTGCGCCGGATACGGGGGTAGGCCGCGCGGTAGACGTCGTCGGCATGGCCGTCGAGGGACGGCAGGCCGCCGGTGATGAGGACGGTGCGCAGCCCCTCGGGTGCGCTGGAGAGGTAGTGGGTGGCGCAGAAGCCGCCGAAGCTCTGGCCCAGCACCGTCCAGGGCGCTCCCCCGGTGAGCCGCTGCCGGACGCTCTCGCAGTCGCGGACGATGCTGTCGGCCCGGAAGAGCGCGAGGTGGTCGGCCTGCGCCTGCGCGCCGCCCCGATCCGCGAGTGTCTGGCGGTTTCGGGGCGTGGAGCGCCCGGTGCCTCGCTGGTCCAGCAGGAGTACGCGGAAGTCCTGCACCGCCCGCCCCAGCCAGGCCTGTTTGCCGACGAAACGGTGGACGGCGCTGCCGGGACCGCCCTCCAGGTACACCAGCCACGGCGGGGCCTCGTCCGCGTGGGACGCGGACACGACCTCGCGGCCGTAGAGCTCGATCTGCTCGCCCGCCGGGTCACCGTGGTCGAGCGGGACGGTGAAGTGGTGGTCGGTGAGTACGACTCCCGGCTGCCGGTAGCTGCCCACTGCTGCTCCTGTTCCCTGTACGCCCCCGCCCGCCCAGTGGATCACAGCGGGCGGGCGGGGTCGCGCACAGGTACCGGATCAGCCGGTCGGGAAGTTGTCCGGTGTCCTGATCCGGTCACGGATCCAGACCCCGGCGGGCTTGAGCGACGAGGTGCCGGCCCAGGGGCCGTTGTTGGCGCAGGTGCCGCTGTTGAACACGGCACCTGACCGGTGGTCGTCGGAGAAGTTCCAGTTGACCCAGCTGATCTTCTTGGCCGCCATCAGGTCGAGGTAGCGCTGGGACATCGCGAAGTCGTCGGGGCCCTCCCCCGCGTAGTCCTGGGTGCCGAACTCGGTGACGAACACGGGGATCCGGTCGGCCGCGCGGGACAGCGTGTTCAGGTTCTCCTCCCGGTGCGAGGCGGCGTAGAAGTGGAACGTGTACATGATGTTGGAGGCGTTGACCGGGTTGTCCACGACCTCGCGCTCGTCGGAGCCCTCGGACACCCCGAGGGAGGACCAGGCGCGGGTGCCGACGAGTACCGGGGTCTCGGGGTCGTTCTGCCGGATGACCGGGATGAGCTCCTCCGCGTAGCTCTTGATCCGCGACCAGCTCACGCCACTGGGCTCGTTGGCGATCTCGTAGAGCAGGTTCGACTTGCTCCGGTGACGCTGGGCGATCTCGGTGAAGAACGTCTTGGCGCGCGAGAGGTTGTGGTACGGGTCGCCTGGGCTGAGCATGTGCCAGTCGACGATCGCGTACATCCCACGGGCGGTGGCCTGCTCGATCAGCGCGTGGACCTTGTCCGTGAACCCGCGCGGGTCGGTCTCGTAGCCGCCTTCCTGGATGTACATCGAGATGCGCAGGACGTCGGCCTTCCAGTCGGTCGCCAGGGCGTCGAGCGAGGCTCCCGTGACGCACTGGCTGTACCACTGGAGTCCGTGGGTGCTCATGCCGCGCAACTGGACCGGGTTGCCGTACTGGTTGCAGAGCTTGGTGCCGCAGACCTCGAGCCGCCCGTTGACGCCGACGGGGGTGGCGTCGGCGGTGGGAGCGGTGTCGACGGCGAGGTGGTCGACGTTCGGGCCGCCGTTGGCGGTGGTGGCGGTGGCTCTGATGGTGTTGGTCCCAGCTCGGAGATCGACGGTGACGGTGGCCGTCGACCAGGACGTCCAGGAGCCGGTGCCGGGGAAGGACCGTTCGTCGGCGGCGAGGGTGCCGTTGACGGAGATGTCCATCGGCCGGTCGGCGGTGGTGCCGTTGGCGAAGCGCAGCTTGAGCGTAGCGCGGCCGGCACGGTCGGCGTCGACCGTCCACTGGACGTGACTTCCGGTCACGTTGTCGTAGTTGACGAATCCGCTGCCGGTGAAGCCGGTGTGGTTGGACTCGACCAGACCGCGGGAGACGGCCGCGTTCTCCGCCTCGTGGGTGACGGCGGCGGCGTGGGCGAGCGGAGTGGGGGCGGGGGCCGCCGGGGCGGCGGGTGCGGCGGTGAGGGAGAGGAGCAGTGCGGCGCAGAGCGCGCCCGCACTGCCGAGGGGGCGTAGCCAGAACCGTGCCGGTCTCATGGGGGACTCCGTTGGCTGGGCGGATGGGCCGGACGAACCGATGTATCGGCCAAACAATTGGAAGTAAACTTTCCTAACGACAGAAATAGCAGGACCCCGGCAGCCCCGACAAGGGCCATGACAAAAGTGCGATCGGGCGGGCGGACGGTTCTCGACCCGCCCCAGGAAGCCCTCTCGCAACTGCGCCGACTGCCGCGACAGTTTGGGTTCCGGCGCCCTTGGCGTGAAGCTTCGGGCGTTCTTGACCGCACCGACGGGAGGGCATAGCTTCCGAAGAAAGCGCTTGCCAACTCTGCGCACGACCGAAGGGAACCGCGGTGACCACGGCGGACACAACCGCTACACCGGGCTACGACGGCCTACCGGGCGGGATCGGCGTGTCCCGGCTGCGGGTCTACGACTGGGAGGCCGCCGACGGCCGGCGGGGCGGCACGCCGCACATCCATCTGACCTGCTCGGAGGGTTACGCCGTGACAGGCGGCCGGGGCGCCGTGCAGACGCTGACCACTGACGGGTTCGAGGAGACCGCCCTGTCCCCCGGTGCGCTCGTCTGGTTCACACCGGGCACGATCCACCGGCTGGTCAACGAAGGCGATCTGACGATCGTCGTGGTGATGCAGAACTGCGGCCTGCCGGAAGCCGGAGACGCGGTACTGACGCTGCCGCCGCGTCTGCTCACCGACCCGGCCACGTACCGTGCCGCCGTCACGCTCCCGGAGGGCGCTTCGGAGATGGACCTGGAGCGGGCGGCCCGGCGCCGTCGCGACCTCGCCGTCGAAGGCTTCACCGCATTGCGCGAGGCGGCACAGGCCGGGGACCACGAGCCGCTGGCCGCCTTCCACCGGGCCGCCGCGGCACTGGTCCGGCCGCTCGCCGGAGCCTGGCGGGAGCGCTGGCGCCGAGGCGCGCACGCGGCCGCCGCGGCAACAGGCGCACAGCTGGACGGGCTCGAGCGGGGCGACGCGGCCCATCTGGCGCAGGCACGGATTCGGGCCGAACAGCCGTCCGTACGGGGTCGCTTCGGCATGTGCGGCCGCCTCGACGTCTACGACATCGGCTGATCGGGTCGCCCCATCGCGTCCGCCGCCGCCCGTCCGCCGCCCGTCCGCCGTCGGCCGCTGTCGACCGCCGTGGACCGCCGTCGACCGCCGTCGACCGCCGTTGTGGGCGGCCCACGGCCGTACGCGGTTCGTCGGATCCACGGCGGCGTACGGGTCACCGGCAGCTGGGCAGGCGGTGGAGTACGACTTCCGAGAGGCGGCCCGCGGACACCCGGGCCGTCATACAGGTGCAGTGGGGCTGTTGCCGTCGGTCGGTCGGCGAGCCGGGATTGAGCAGTCGCGGCCCGGCCGGGCACGTCGTGTCCCACGGAATGTGGCTGTGCCCGAACACCAGCACGTCGAGATCGGGGAACCGCTCGGCGCATCTGCGTTCGCGGCCCCGTGCGGGACCCGTCTCGTGGACGACTCCGACGCGCACACCCTCGAGCTCGGCCAGTGCGACCTCCGGCAGGCGGGCCCGCAGCTCGGGACCGTCGTTGTTCCCGTACACCGCGAGGAGGCGCGACGATCTGGCCTCGATCAGGTCCAGGGTGGCGAGGTCGACCCAGTCTCCGGCGTGGATCACCACATCCGCCCGCTGGACCTGCTCCATGAGCCGCGCGGGAAGCTGCCGCGAACGGGCGGGTACATGGGTGTCGGACATCAGGAGCAGCCGCATACCTCCACCATGCGCCTGAAGTGGCGCGACGGCCGCGGCAGCGAGCCCCTGCCTTCCGCTGCCCGTACGCGCCGGCTTCGCCTCGAGAGTGGAAACGAAGTCGTGTGCATACCCGGGCGAGGACGGGGCACCAGCACTCCGAAGGCTCGCCCGGCCCACCCCCCCTGGTCGGCAGCGAGGCATCGCGGCTCCGTCCCCCTCCCCCCGGGGGCGGAGCCGCCCTTCCTTCTCCGTGAGTTCGCGCCGCCATGGCGACTCGGTCGGCGTGTCCGTACCGTGCTTCACCGTCGGTCGCGGTGCGCGCGCCGCCGAGGGTGGCCGCGTCAGCGCGGGAGATCCTCCGGCGGAACCCGGTGGTCCGGGTGTCCGGCGGTCCTGCGCGCCGCCCGCATCTCCGCCTCGTAGAGGTGGCTCTGTCCACCGGCCAGCTCCTGCCTGATCCCTTCCTCGATCAGACCGAACGGGCGGTAGTAGCTTCCGTCGTACGACTCCACGATCTGGAACGTCCAGTGCCCCGGGATCACGTTGCGGCCCACGATCTCCCGTTCGACCCGGTCCGCGTGTTCGCCGTGACCGGCCTCCCGCAGCAGCCTCACGGCTTCGTCGAGCTCCAGGTCGGCCGTACCCGTCAGCTGGTGGAATGAGTACAGGTGCCCACGGGCCCGCTCCGTCGTCTCCAGCGCCTTCGACAGGGCGCCCAGAGCCGCGACCGTCGTGTCGCTCATGCCCTCGGGACGCCGGTGGCCGACGGGCGGCCCCTCGTGCTCTGCTCTCTTGTCCTGTTCACCAGTCACTCCTCGCATGTCCCCGTACAGCGGCACACCATGCGCCGCTCTTCGAGTGATCGGGACCTTGGGACCGGGTGCGGGCGGCGCGGAGCAGGAAGGCAAGTACTTCGTGACGCACCCGTGAACCAGGGGCCCGAGGCGGGTACCCGCGAATGACCCGCCGTCGGCGGCAGCCCCACGGGCCGTCCGCCAACGGCCCGCCAAGGCGGCCCGCCGGGCCGGAAGGACAGGTGAACGCAGTGACCGCACCTCCGCAACCGCAGCGGGACGACGAGCAGCCCGTGGGGGTACGGGCGTACGCCGAGGCCGAGGCGGCGGTTCGCGAGCTGCCGGGGCTGCTCGCCGGCCCGGAGCATCCGCCGCAGTTCCGCGCCGGTGTGACGGCGGGATACAGCTGGGCCCTGGGCCGCGAGGCCGGCTCGCCGGTGACCGGGGTGGACGCCGGCGGTGTCCCCGACATGGAGCTGCTGACCGCGGAGATCGACGCCGCCGTGGTGCGGGAGGACGAGGCCGCCGGCGACCCGGCGACACGCGACTACGTGCGCGGTGTCCACGCCGCTCTCGCCTGGGTCTGCGGCTTCAGCGAGCGGCGAGTCTGAGACGGGCGGCTGCACACGGGCTTCGACGGTTCGGCCGGGGCCCGCTCCTGTGCCGGGCCCCGGCCGGTACGGGCCGGCCGGAGATCCCGCTTACGGGTGGCGATGCCCACCGGGGCCCGTGACCGTCCCGGGCGACGGGGTCAGGCGCGCCCACCGCGGGCCAGGTCGAGGCGGTCGGCCAGGCCGGCGGCGGTGAAGGCCGCCTCCAGCTCGTCACTTCCTTCGGTGAAGTGGGCCCAGCTGTCGTAGTGGGCGGGCACGACACGGCGGGCACCGAGGATCCGGGTGGCCTCGGCGGCCTGGGCGCTGTCCAGGACGAGCAGCGCTCCGCCGAAGAGGACGGGGAAACGGGGGGCGCCCGCGAAGAGGACGGCGGTGTCCACCGGCGCGAAGCGATCGGCGATCTCCTTGACCGCGTCGAGCGAGGCGTTGTCGCCGCTGACGTAGACGGTGGGCAGGTCCTCGCCGGTCAGTACGAAGCCGACGACCTGGCCGGTTATCGGCTCGATCTCCTCGCGCGCGCCGGGGCCGTGGACGGCCGGCACGCCGGTCACGGTCACCGTGCCACCCCCGGGACGGTCCAGCTCGACGGACTCCCAGTCGGCCAGGCCCTTCGCCTTCCCGCCGAGTCGCTGTGCGCCACCAGGAGTGGTGAGGGTGAGCGGGACATCCACGAGCAGGGCACGGCCGGAGTCGTCGAGGTTGTCGGCGTGCTCGTCGTGCGAGAGCAGGACCACGTCGACGGGGCCGAGGTCGGCGGGGGCGGCCGTGGACGGGGCGGTCTTGGTCAGGGTCGGGCCGGGGGTCTCGTAGTCGCCGGGGCCGTCGAAGGTCGGGTCGGTCAGAAAGCGGAGGCCGCCGTACTCGAAGAGGACGGTCGGGCCGCCGAGGACGCTCACCGGGAACTGGTCGTTCGTTGTGGGAAGAGAAGACATGAGAGAGCACCTCACGGATAGAAATGAATGAACCGTGAGACGACTGTAGCCCATTTCTAACGGATGACCGCAAGCCGTACCATGAGGAACATGACGGAGTCCGCGATCGAAGAACCCGCACTGTCGCCCGCGCAGGGTGAGGAGGAGCACCTCTCCCTCGCCCTTGCCAACAGCGCGATCACGATGCCCGGAGAACGCACGACTGATCTGCTGGGCACTCCCACGCAGGCCAACCAGTGGCTGACGGAGCGGGGTCTCGCCCCGGTCGAAGCCGGCATGCTCGACATGTGTGCCGGGCTGCTGCGCTCGCTTCGCGAACATGTCAGATCACTGTTCGCCTCCCGCGCCGCGGGGCTTCCCGCCCTTCCCACCGCTCTCTGGGCCGTCAACGACGCGATGACCCGCGTCCCCACGGCACCTCTGCTGCAGTGGGACGAGAAGACCGGCCCGTACCGCGCCGCGCCGCACCCCACCACCGAGATCGTCGCCCACGCCCTGGCGGCCCTCGCCGCGGACGCCGCCGACCTGCTCACCTCCCCGGACGCCGAGCGCCTCACCGCGTGCGGTTCCCCTCCGTGCAACCGCTTCCTGCTCCGCCACGGCCGCCGCCAGTGGTGCTCCACCCGCTGCGGCGACCGGGCCCGCGCCGCCCGCGCCTACGCCCGCCGCACCCGGCCCGGGACGGAATGACGACGGACAGACGGCAACAACGGCACGAGGGACTGACGGGTCCGCTCGTGCGGCGGATGCGCGGATCAGCCGTCCCCGCGGGGCCGATCCGACAGCCTGGACGTGAGCCCGGCGGCTTCTCGTACCGGCGCCGCCCGGGCCGTCACCGGCAGCTGGTGAGCCTGATGACCGCCGCTGGCCAGCATCCGGACCTCGCCGCGCTCGCTGATCTCGGCGCGCACGATCCCCGTGTCGTCCTCGTATATCGGGCTCCCGCCCGCTCCCGCGTGAAGCGTGCGCCGTACCAGGACCACGTCGTCCACGGCCGCCGCCTGGAATATGAGCTCGTAGGTCTCCGGATGTCCCATGACCGCCTCCCGGTCGTGCGCTGCGCGACCGGGACCGAGTGCCGGCCGCGCGGCACCCTTCCTTCCATCGTGGCCCCGGACCCGCCTCGGCGCCTGTCCTGACCAGGGCCGGATACTCGTTTGGGCACCGCGCCCACCCGTGGAAGGCTGACCGAGTGACGACGAAGACGGACACGGACACCGGCGGGACACGGCTGCTCTACGGATGCATGGGGCTCGGCGGGAGCTGGGACAGCACGCCGTACGGTGCGCCGGACATCGCCGCGGCGGAGGCGGCTGTCGAGGCGGCACTCGACTGCGGGATCACGACGTTCGACCATGCCGACATCTACCGGCACGGCAAGGCGGAGGCGGTGTTCGGCGAGGTCCTCTCCCGTGCGCCGGGCCTCCGGGACCGCATCGTCCTGCAGACGAAGTGCGGCATCCGGCTCGCCGACGGCGACCGGCCCGGCATGTACGACCTGCGCGGCGAGAGCATCGTCCGGCGCGTCGAGGAGAGTCTCGGCCGGCTGGGCACCGACCACGTCGACGTACTGCTTCTGCACCGGCCCGACCCGCTGGCCGACCCCGAGGACATCGCGGGCGCCCTGACGTCGCTGCACCGCCAGGGACTCGTACGCGGCTTCGGGGTGTCCAACATGGGTGCCGCGCAGATCTCTCTCCTGCAGAGCTTTCTCGACCTGCCCCTTGCGGCCAACCAGCTCGAGATGAGCCTCCACCGGCGGGACTGGCTCGAGTCCGCAGTGCTGGTCAACACGCCGGAGGCGGCCTCCGTCGGTTTTCCGTTCGGGACGGTGGAGCACTGCCGGGCGAACGGAATTCGTCTGCAGGCATGGGGCGCCCTGGCGCAGGGCCGCTTCACCGGGCGCCAGGAGACCCCCGCACAGGACGCGACAGCACGCCTGGTCGCCTCACTCGCGGCGGCCAAGGACACGACACCCGAGACCATCCTGCTGTGGTGGCTCCAGCGGCATCCCGCGAGGATCGCCCCGGTCGTCGGCAGCGCCCGCCCCGAGCGGATCCGCGCCTGCGGCGACGCCGCGCTGCGGGAGCCGGAACTGACCCACGAGGAGTGGTACCGGCTGTGGATCACCGCGCGCGGCGCGGCCCTGCCGTAGAACCTGAGAGGCCCGGCTGCCGGCCCGTCGGCAAGGCGGGCACCGCCGGGGAGCCGGGACATCGGCGGCCGGGCCGTCGCGGAACGCGAAAGGCCCGGCCGCTCCCCGTAGTCAGTGACGGAAGATGTCCTTCGTCTTCTCCTTTGCCTGCCGGGCATCGCCCTTGGCCTGCTCGGCACGCCCCTCGGCGGTCAGCCTCTCGTTGCCGACGGTGCGTCCCGCTGCTTCCTTCGCCTTGCCCTTGGCCTGTTCCGCCTTCGCACGGGCCTTCTTCTTCTCAGCCATTGCATTCACATCCGAGTCGTCGTGGACGTCCTGGCCAGGTTTTGCGTGTCTCCGCTCGGCGCCGCCCCAAACATCGCCCCCCGCCCGGCGGGAGCCGGTCGCTCGCGTATCGACGGCCGTGGTGTGACGCTGGAGTCATGAGCTGGGCGTCATGGACAACTCGCGATGTGTACACAGGACGTGGCGGAGCCCTCACGGAGGAGACCGGGATCATGACCGGGAACCTCACCGTCCATACGACATGGGCCAACGGCACCGCACAGATCGCCCTGCAGTACACCGGTGCGACCGACTGGTTCACGATGGCGGGGAGCCCCACACCGTGCCCTTCGGAGGAGGCCAGCCGGGCACTGCACGAGGCGGTGGTGCAGGCGGTCCGCGACGGTTCGGGGGCGACCGTCCCCTCATGGACACCGCAGGAGGGGCCGGGCCGCTGACTTCGGCATCTCCGTCCCCGCGATGGGCACACTCTTGCGGACCGGGCGTTCCTGTGCGGATGCCCGCAGCGGTCGGCACCCGGCCGCGCTCAGGAGATCAGGAGGACCGACGTTGCACGACATGTGGGCCTATCCGCCGGACATCGGCCACGATCCCGCGCGGAACCTGACCGGCTTCACCGTGGAAGCGCCGGACGGGGTGCTCGGACACGTCGACAGACAGTCCCGGGGTTCCGGGCCGCAGCACCTGGTCGTCGACACCGGGGCGTGGGTCTTCGGGCGAAGCGTCCTCGTCCCCGCCGGCTTCGTCCGGCGGATCAACGCCGGGGAACGGACCGTCACCGTCGTCCCCACGAAGGACCAGATCAAGAACGCTCCCGGTTTCACCACGGACAGCGAGACGACGGACGCCGGCTATCTGGCCGCGGTGGGCAGCTACTACGAGGGCCTCGGTCCGGCGGCGCCGCCCGTCGTGTGACCGGTCCGCACCGCCTTCCCGGGGCCGGGACCCGGTGGGGCCGGGGCCCGGAGCCCGGGGCCGGTGGAGTCCGGAACCCGGGGTCGGTGGAGTCCGGAACCCGGGGTCGGCGGGTCTTGAGGTCGGCGGGTTCGCTGAACACCTGCGGCGGGCGGTCGCTCACTGCCGGCGGCGGGCGGCGCGGCGCTTGAGCTTGCGACGCTCGGCCTCTCCGAGGCCGCCCCAGACTCCCAGGCCCTGTTCCGTCTCCATGGCCCATCGCAGGCACTGTTCCCGCACCGGGCACCGGCGGCAGACCGTCTTGGCCTCCTCCTCCTGGAGCAGCGCCGGTCCGGAGGTGCCGATGGGAAAGAACAGGTCCGGGTCCTCGTCGCGGCATGCCGCGTCGTCTCGCCAGTAGTCGTGCATCTGAGCCTCGCAACAGTCGTGGGTACTGCCGGTGTTCGGCATCTCAAGGGCTGTTCTGTTCGGGTGACCGCGTCGCGGACGTTGAAACGGGGCACCGGAAGAGACGAGGCGGTCGAACGGCCGCGGCCCGGACCGGCCGTGATCCGATCGGGGGTGTCCGGAACGAGTGGCGGTGCCCGGACGTTGGCAGTGTGACGCGCCGTACCCAGCGGACGCCGGACGAACGACCTGAACAGAAGAAGCCGAGGTGGCACCAGTGGCAATGTGGGACCGGATCAAGGACCAGGCCAAGAGTCTGCAGCAGTCCCAGGGGACCCGGCCCCCCGGCGGGCACGGCGCCGGCACGCGGTCCGCGGGCGGCTCGCGGGCCCAGTTGGTGAACACGCTCAAGACTCAGCTCACCTCCCTGAAGGCGGAGTTGAAGAGCGGCGCGTTCAGAGACGCGAGCATGGCGATGTGCGCCCTTGTCGCCGCCGCCGACGGGCATGTGGACGCGGCCGAGCGACAGCACGTCGAGTCGCTGATCCTCAACAACGACGTCCTCCAGAACTTCCCGGCGGACCAGCTGCGCCAGCGGTTCAACCAGCACGCCGACCGGCTCTCGGCCAACTTCCTGCTGGGCAAGGCGGAGGTGATGCAGGAGGTCGCCAAGGCCGCCAAGAAGCCCACCGAGGCCCGTGCGGTGATCCAGACCGGCATTGTCATCGCGGGCGCCGACGGCTATGTGGAGCCGTCGGAGCAGGAGATCATCCGGGAGGCGTGCGCCGTACTGGGCCTGTCCCCCACCGAGTTCGGCATCTGAGTCCGTGGCGCCCCGCGGCCACGACCCGCGGGGCGCGGGGCGCCACAGCCGCCCGAATCGGCCAACACGAGGTGAACACCGGCCGCCGCAGTGGACGGCACGGTGAACGAGACCCGAAGAATCACGGCAGCCGTCGCAATCACGCCTACGCACTCGTAACTTTGGCGCACATCCGTACACGGAGAGCGTCAGGAGTCGGCGGTGAACAGTTTTCCCTGGGAGTCGGTGATCGCCGTACTCGGGCTCGCGATACCCGTGTGCGCCGCCGCGTGGGAGTTCGCGTTCGTCGGCCGCAAGCGGCTCGGCTACCGAATACAGATGGACACCACCGCGCCGGACGCGGCAGAGGCGCCGCACGCCGGAGTACTGCGGCAGATGCAGCGGGAGAACGCCTCACTGCGCGATCCGTCGTTCGTGCTCCTGCGCATCGAGAACAGCGGCTGGACCCTCATCGACTCGGACGACTACGTCTCCCAGGGCTCCGCGGACATCGGTATAGAGGTCCTGTTCCCGGGCCGCCGGGTCGTCGGCATGGTCGTGACCGAGATGAGCCACGACTATCTGCGCCGTTCCTTCGTGGCCACTCCCCGCGAGGGATCCCCCGCCGTGGCGGCCCCCGGTCTGGGAGTGATCGACGGCCGCATCACGCTCCCCAAGGTGGCGCTCAATCGCGGTACCCACTACAAGGTCCTCGCGGTGCTGGAACGCGAAGCGGGTTTCCAGGAGCAGTCGTTCCCCGACCCTTCGGTCGTCGCCGGCGTCAAGGGCGGGGTACGCGGCGGTTCGGTCAAGGAGACCGCGAGCCACGTCCTCGCCTCGAGGCCGGTCATGATGTTCATCGCCATGCTGGTGCTCGTTGCCGGCGCCCAGTCGGTGACGACGTTCGTCCGCGAAGACGTCAGGGCCGCTCCGCTGGACTGCGCCCAGGGGACTCTGACCCTCTCCGGTTCCACCGCGTTCGCCCCCGTCGTACGGGAGGCCGCGAAGCAGTACGAGAAGACCTGCCCGGACGCCCGGATCCCCATCACGGACAACTCATTCAAGGGCAGCGTCGCCGGCCTCGACTCCCTTGCCGCGGCGGGCAGAGAGGCAGGCGGCTCGAAGGACGCGGACGGCGCGGGCCTGTCCGACCGGCTGGCGTTCACGGACGGGGAGAAGAGTGTCCGCCGCCCGCAACTGCTGCCCAGACCGGTCGCGTTGTCGCTGTTCACACTGGTCACCAACAAGGACACCGGAGTGCAGGACCTGTCCCTCCAGCAGGTCCGGGAGATCTACACGGGCAGGATCACCAACTGGCAGCAGCTGGGCGGCAACGATCTCCCCGTCCAGCTCGTCAGCCGCAACCCCGGCTCCGGAACCCGGTCCACGCTCGTCAAGCAGGTCCTCGACGGCAAGGAGCTGATGGAGGTCACCCAGGGCGACTGCGCGGCGCTGGACCGGAGCAGGCCGGGCCGTTGCGAGGTCGGTGACACCGGCACACTCCTGGACACCGTGGCCTCGACACCCGGCGCCCTCGGCCACAGCGAGGTCGGCGCCACCAGCACCCGCGAGGACCTCCAGCAGGTACGGATCGACGGGTTCGCGGCGACCCTGGAGGGCGCGGAGGACGGCGCGTACCCGTACTGGCAGACCGAGTTCGCGTACACCTACGGGGAACCGCCCGCCGACTCGATCGCCGCCGGATTCCTCCGCTACCTGGCCAATGAGGTCGGCAAGGACATCCTGCGCGCCGAGGGCCACCGCCCCTGCTCCGAACTGGCGAAGCCGCTGCTCTGCCGGCCCAGCTGAGCGCGGGGCAGTCAGGCGAGTCGGGCCAGGTTTTCGCGCAGCACGGGATGGGCGAACCCCTCGCCGTCGGCGAACCGGGCGACCTCGGCCACGGCCAGTTCCGCCAGCCGCCCCCACTCGTTGCCGAGCGATCCCGCGATGTGGGGGGTGATGGTGACGTTGTCGCACTCCCACAGCGGGTGGTCGGGCGGCAGGAGCTCGGGATCGGTGACGTCCAGCACTGCCCGGATGCGCTTCGCCGCGGCGGCGTCGGTGAGTGCGTCCTGGTCCACGACGGCTCCGCGCGCGGTGTTGATCAGTACCGCGTCCGGCCGCATGGCACCGATCAGCTCCCGGCTGACAAGACCGCGGGTGGCGGGCAGCAGCGGCGTGTGGACGCTGACGACGTCGCTGCGGGCGAAGAGTTCGCCGATGCCGACGGCCTCCGCGCCGAGACCGGCGGCGTCGTCGGCGGTCACGTAGGGGTCGTGCAGCAGGATCTCGAGGTCGTACATCCGCAGCAGCTCGATCACCCGGCGCCCGATCATCGAGGCGGACAGGATGCCGACGGTGCGGCCGTAGTTGCCGATGCCGCGCGTGCTCTTCAGCACGGCGGGGTCGCGGCGCTCCGCACGCAGGGCGCGGGCGCTCTCGAGGGCACGCTTGCCGCTGAGCAGGATCATGGCGACGGTGTACTCGGCGACGGGCAGGGCGTTGGCCACGGCCGCGGAGGACACCGCGATGCCGCGTTCCCAGCATGCTCGCGTGATGTGGCCGCGTACCGAACCGGCGGTGTGGACGACGGCCCGCAGCCGGGGTGCGGCTTCGAGCGCGGCTGCGTCCAGCGCCGGGCAGCCCCAGCCGGTGATCAGGATCTCGGCGTCACGCAGCGCCTCGTGCGCCCGTCCGGTCGTGAAGTCGTCGAGCGCGGGCCCCGGCGCGAGGTCGCACACCTCTCCGAGGGCGGCCAGGGCCGCGGGATCGAGCACGGCGGCGGCCGCGTCCGGTGCCATGGCGAGGGCGGCGCGTGGCCGGACGGTGCGGCCGGGGGTGGCACTGGCGATGCTGGGCATCTCTCTCCTGCGACTGGGCTCGGAACGGACCGGCGCCGGCCTGCTTCGCGGCGTCCGTGTCCGCGGCGCACCGGCCTTCCGTGATCATGCACCGAGTCCGTCCGCCGAGGAAGGGGGCCGGTGCTGCCACCCGCCGGCCACCGGTGCTGATGGCAGGACCGGCCGGCGGGGACGTGCCGCCCGCTCCGCGTTCCGGCCCTGCTGAAAGGTGCGCCGGCGAAGCTCGCGTCTCAGCCGCTGGGCTCCTCCGGTTCCGGCGTTCCGGGGCCGCTGACACCCGGCGACGCGGGAGTGACCGCGTCGGCTTCGCCGCTGTCGGGCGCCTCTTCCGGGCGCTCCTGGTCGCCACCACCCGTCGCGGCCGCCACGTCCTCCTGCGTGTCCGCCTCTTCGGCCTCGTTCGCCCCGGCCTGCTGATCGGGCATGTCGCGCGGCAGCGACTCGTCGCTGTCCTCGAAGCCCTCCGGGCGATAGTCGTCACTCATGGCGCTCCTCGTGGTCTGTCGGAATGGTGTGCCGGAATGGTGTGTCGGGGTGGTGTGTCGGCATCGGCGTTTGATGTGCGCGCGGCCGTCGGCGTGTGGTGCGTCGGTGTGGCGGCGGACGCCGGGCGGGTACCCGCCCAGGCCCTGCCGACACGGGCACCGACCCGGCCGCAGCCCCGGCCCGCGCTCGGTGTGCGCGGGGGCAGTGCCGTCGGAATGTCTCCCGAGCAGGGCAGGCGCGCCCCACGGATCTATCGTTGAGACATCGGCAGAAGTGGTGATCACGGTCGGACCGTGCGGTCGCACCGAGCGGCCGGCGGCCGGACTTCCCCGGGAGGTCTGTGATGACGGACGCGACGGCAATGACCGAGGCCGATCTGGCCCTCAAGACGAAGCACCGCAAGATGTGGGCGCTGGGCGACTACCCCACCCTCGCCAGTGAGCTGATTCCCGGCCTGGGCAGGGCCCTCGTCCAGGCATGCGGTACCAAGGCGGGTGACCGGGTTCTGGACATCGCCGCCGGCACGGGCAACGCCGCGATTCCCGCGGCTCGGACCGGAGCGGACGTAGTGGCCTGCGACCTCACCCCCGAGTTGCTGGACGCCGGACGGCGCCGGGCACGGGAGCAGGGCATCGAACTCGAGTGGCGGGAGGCCGACGCCGAGGCGCTGCCGTTCGACGACGGCGAGTTCGACACGGTCATGTCGTGCGTAGGGGTCATGTTCGCCCCGCACCACGGGGCGGCCGCCGACGAACTGGTCCGGGTGTGCCGCCCGGGTGGCACCATCGGCCTGCTCAGCTGGACGCCGGAAGGTTTCATCGGCCAGATGTTCGCCGCGGTGCGGCCGTACTCGCCCGCTCCGCCGCCCGGTGCCCAGCCGCCTCCGCTGTGGGGAAACGAGGAACATGTGCGCACGCTCCTCGGCGACCGGGTGACCGACCTGCAGGCACGCAGAGCGACGGTGACGGTGGACCGCTTCGGCACTCCCGAGGCCTTCCGGGACTACTTCAAAACCGTCTACGGACCGGCCATCGCGGTCTACAACAACATCGGCGACTCCTCCGAACGCGTCGCCGAACTCGACAGCACCCTCGTCGAACTCGCCCGGCAGCACGGCTGCGGGACGGGAGATTCGACCATGGAGTGGGAGTACCTGCTCGTGACCGGCCGCCGGAGCGGGTGACCCGGGCAAGGGGGAACCCCGCCGCGACGGGGGATGCGCGGCGGGGCCCGGTTGGCGTATGCCCACGGTGGGGGTGATCCATGCCTGAAGATCCATACCGGATCCGCACGACGTGCGGAGGTGGGGAGCGGCGGCGGTCCGCAGCATGACGGCGCCGGACCGTCGGCGCCCCCTCAGCCGCCCGAGGTCCTGCGCACACAGGCCGTGACGACGTCCCGGAGGCTGCCCGTATTGTTCATCAGGTCGCGCTGGAACCGGGCCCCGTTTCCGGTCTCGTGCAAGGCCGCCACCGCCTTCTCCACGTCTCGGACGTCGCCCGAGTCCTCCAGTGCGTCCCGTACGTGGTCGACGAGCGCCCGGACGACATCCGCGGCGGGCGCGGGTCGCATGGTGAGCGGATGGATCAGCTGCTCCTCGAGGCCGGAACGGCCGGCCCGCCATGAGGCCAGCCGCAGCAGACCGATGCCGTGCGGCGCGGGCGGCAGGCCCTCGCGCCACTCACGGGCCGCGGTCTCCACCAGCCCCCGGACGAGGGTGGCGACGAGAAGGGTGCCGGCAGGGTCCAGGCACACGTCCGCCACCCGGATCTCCACGGTCGGATACGTGTACGAGAGGCGCGCGTCGAAATAGATCATGCCCCGGTCGCGCAGGGCGCCGGTGCCGACCATCGCGGTGACCTGCTCGTGGTACCTGGCCGCCGACCCGAAGAGTTCCATCGGGCCCGCGGAGGGCCAACGCCCCCAGACACGGCTGCGGTAACTCGAGTAGCCGCTGTCCCTGCCCTGCCAGAAGGGCGAGTTCGCACTGATCGCCACCAGGACGGAGAGCCACGGGCGGATACGGTCGAGAACCGCCACGCCCTCCTCGTCGGAGTCGACGGACACATGGACATGGCAGCCGCAGGTGAGCTGCTCCTGCGTGGTGAGCCCGAACTGTTCGGCCATCCATCCGTAACGCTCGCCGGCCCCGAGGGAGGGACTGACCGGCAGCGGCGAGGTCGCCAGCGCGGCGACGGCCGCCCCGAGCCGTTCGGCATGGCGGGCGGCCTCCGCGCGCCAGCGGACGATCTCTTCCGCGAGATCGTGCATCGACGCCTGCGGGTGGGTCGCGAATTCGAGCTGCTCACGCTGCAGCTCCGCCTCGAACACCTGCTGGGCGTCACCGCCCTCCCGTCCGGCGGCCGCGAGCACAGCCGCCGACAGAGCCTGCGGCTCCCCGGAATCGGGATCCACGAGGAGCAGCTCCTCCTCCACACCCACAGTGCGCACGTCCATCACTTCACTCTCCAGCGGCCGATGTCGGAATCTCTCATGTGCCCGGACGTGGGAACACGATGCGCCTCCTCGTCTCCGCGATCACCGACGTAGCGCATCCGGGCCGCTGCGTTTCTTCTGCCCGCCCGGCCGGAGGCAATACCCGGGCCGCGGCGGCGGGCCGACCGGTGGCCCGGGAAGCCGGACACGGGAGAGAGGGCCGCCCCGTCCATGGAAGCCGGCCACCGGCGCCGGGTGCGACGCTCTGCCGTCGGCACCGCGTAGGCCGCCGTGAAGGGGGCAGGCGCACTGTATGACCCATTTCGCCCGGCTGCGTGAGCAGTCCACGCCGTGCCATCACTTCGACATCCGTGCCCTGCGCGCGAGCGGTCGGCCTGCCCGCTCGCCGAGAGTCCTGCCGGGGGCGTGCCCGCTCCCCGGCACGGAGCCGGCGCCGTGATACCCGGCCCGGCAGGGGCCGTGGCGCTGCTGACCGCGGTACTGCTGCCGGTGCTGCTCCTGGGGCTGGTGCTCGCGCTGGACCGGTACGAGGAACGCCTGTTCTCGCCGGGTTCCGCGCACCGGCACCGTGCGGGCCGGCATTCAAGGCCGGGCGGGCGGCGCTCGGCGGCGGGGCGGCGCCCCTCCGTCTCGCTGGGTACGGCGGGCGGCGGCCCCCGCTCCACGGGTGCCGGTCCGGCGGCGGGGAGCAGATCCGGCCTGCCGCCGGTGCGGCCGAAGCCGCCCGCCGTGACGCCCACGAACACCGTGACGCCGTGACTGAGGATGATCGGGCTTCCGTACCGCGCTCCTCGTGGCGATCGACCCGACGAGGCAGCCACCACCCCGTTTGCGTGCGTTTATGCGGCACCGGAGGGTAGGCGGAGAGCCCACCGCGGCAGCGACGCGCAGCGAGGAGGAGTCGGTCGTGCCCCAGCAGAACGACGAGGCCAGGGATCCGGTGTCGAAGCACCCGGAACCGCAGTTCCCCCAGCAGGAACAGGAGCACCCGGGCTGGACCGGTCCCATGGACCCACCGCCGGACCACGGCGAGAAGAGCTACCGCGGCAGTGGCCTGCTGCGCGATCTCAAGGCCGTGCTCACGGGCGGCGACTCGGGCATCGGCCGGGCGGTCGCACTGGCCTTCGCCCGCGAGGGCGCCGATGTGCTCTTCACACACCTTCCCGAGGAGGCGCAGGAGGCGGCCCGTACGCGTGATCTCGTCGAGGAGGCGGGACGCAAGGCGATCGCCGTCGCCTGCGACATCCGCGAGGAGGAGCAGTGCCGCCGGCTCGTGGACCGCGCCGTCGGCGAGTTCGGGCGGATCGACATCCTGGTCAACAACGCCGCCTATCAGATGTCCCAGCCGGACGGCATCGGGGCGATCACCACGGAGCAGTTCGACCGCGTCATGCGCACCAACCTGTACGGCATGTTCTGGCTGTCGAAGATGACGCTCCCCCACATGCCGACCGGCGGATGCATCATCAACTCCACATCCGTCCAGGCCTACAAGCCCAGCCCCCATCTCCTCGACTACGCGATGACCAAGGGCGCGATCGTCACCTTCACCCAAGGGCTGGCGCAGATGGTGGCGTCCGACGGCATCCGTGTCAACGCCGTCGCTCCGGGGCCCGTGTGGACCCCGCTGATCCCGGCGACCATGCCGGACACCGCCGAGTTCGGCAAGCAGTCGCCGCTGGGCCGCCCCGCCCAGCCGGCGGAAATGGCTCCTGCCTATGTCTTCCTCGCCTCGCCGCAGGCCGGCTACATCACGGCCGAGATCGTCAACGCCACGGGCGGGACGCCGCTTCCCTGATCGACGGGCCGGGCACGGCAATGACTCCCGCAGGCCGCAAGGAGCCGCCGTGAACGACGGGTCGGGCCCAGCCGGCGGCGAGGGCCCGCGGGCGTACCGCGTTCGGACCGCACCCCTGCGGACACTCGCACGGGAATCGACGTCGCGCTCGACGAGGGCCACGTCCGTCCTGGCGCGACGTCCTCGCGAACGCGCTTCGTCCTGTTCCCCCCGGCCCCTCTGCTTCCACCCGCCAGAAGGACGAGCAGAGGGACGAGCAGGAGCAGGAGCAGGAGCAGGGGGAACGCGATCGCGGCTCTCCGGGTGCGCCGGGCCCCTGCGCTCCCCCGCCCCGGCCCTCCCCCAGCCCCGGCGCTGCCCGCCCTACCCCCGATCGCCGTGCAGCACGGCCAGCAGCCGGGCCACCTCGGTGGCCACGGCGTCACGGGCGGGCCCGAGGTACTTGCGGGGGTCGGCGGTCTCGGGGTGCGCCTCGAGGTAGGTGCGGGCGGCTTGGGTGAACGCCTTGTTGAGGTGGGTGGAGACGTTCACCTTCGTCATCCCGGCCGCCACGGCCTTGGCCAGCCCCTCGTCCCCCACGCCGGACGACCCGTGCAGCACGAGCGGGACGGTCACGGCGTCCCGCAGCCGGGTGATGAGCGCGAAGTCGAGGACGGCGTCCCGGGTGAGCATCGCGTGCGAACTGCCCACGGCGACCGCCAGGGCGTCGACGCCCGTGGCCGTGACGAAGTCGCGGGCCTCCTCGGGGTCCGTGCGCACACCGGGGGCGTGGGCGCCGTCCTTGCCGCCGACCTCGCCGAGTTCCGCCTCGACCCAGACGCTCCACGAGTGGCAGTAGCCGGTGACCTCCCGTGTCGCGGCCACGTTCTCCTCGTAGGGAAGCTTCGACGCGTCGAACATGACCGAGGTGAAGCCCAGTTCGACGGCCTCGTGCACCAGCTCCGCGGATTCGGCGTGGTCGAGGTGGACGGCGACGGGGGCCTTCGCCGCGCGGGCGACGGCGAGCGTGGCCAGCCCGATCGGTTCGAGTGATCCGTGGTAGCGGGCGGTGTTCTCGCTGATCTGCAGGATCACCGGCCGGCCCGCGGCCTCCGCGCCGGCGACGATGGCCTCCGCGTGCTCGAGCTGCACGACGTTGAACGCCCCGACACCGACGCCGGCTCGGGCTGCGGAACGGGCGATGTCGTCAGTGGGCGTGAGCGGCATGGTCTTCCTCCGTGGATACGGTCGGTCGTACTGGTCCGGCGGCAGGCGCCGCCGTCGGGGGCCGGGGGCGGCCGTGCCCGTCAGGCTCCTGCGGCACTGCTCTCGTCGAGGACGACCGACCGGGTGAGGTTGCGGGGCCGGTCGGGGTTGTGGCCGCGCGCCTCCGCGAGGAGGACCGCCAGGCGCTGGGCGCGGACCAGGTCGGCGAGCGGGTCCAGGTCGTGGTCGGTGCCCCCGGAGTCCGCGACGAGCCGGCCGCCGACCCGTGCGACGTCGTCCGCCAGCCCGTGGGGCAGCGGGCCGAAGGCCCATGCCACCCGCCCGGGGCCTGTGATGCTGATCGGCCCGTGCCGGTACTCCATGGCCGGGTATGCCTCGGTCCAGGCGCCGGCCGCTTCGCGCATCTTGAGTCCCGCCTCAAGCGCCAGGCCGTAGGTCCAGCCGGTGCCCAGGAAGGTGAACTGTTCCGCGGCGCACACCGCCGCGTCGAGAGGTTCACAGACGGCCCGCTCGGCGTCCCGGATCGCCTGGTCGAGAGGGAGGACCCCGTCCGGCAGGGCGTTCTCGGCCTCCAGATGGGCTCGCAGCAGTGCGAGGTTGGCGGTGGCGAACCGGGTCTGGACGACGGATTCCTCGTCCGCGAAGTCGAGTACGGCGACGGCGTCGGCCGCCTGCATCACAGGGGTCGCGGGATCGGCGGTGACGGCGCCGGTGGGCACGCTGCCCTTGACCCGCCGCAGCAGGTCGAGGACCTCGGTGGTGGTGCCGGACCGGGTGATGGCGAGGACGCGGTCGTAGGTGCGGCCGTGCGGGAACTCGGAGGCCGCGAAGGCGTCGGTCTCGCCGTGACCGCCGCTCTCGCGCAGGACGGCGTAGGACTGGGCCATGAACCACGACGTTCCGCAGCCGACGACGGCGACGCGTTCACCCCTGCGGGGCAGGGCCGCGGCGTGCTGCGGGAGCGTGTGGGCGGCCTGCCGCCACACGGCGGGCTGGGAGGCGATCTCGGCCGAGGTGCGGGAGGAACCGGTGGGGGACAAGTGGCGTACTCCTTGAGGGGCGAACAGGACCACCACGGACGTGATCTCTGGTCTGATTCAACTTTGCCTGCATTAATCTGCTCAATCTATAGCACTTTCGAGCAGTTACGAGCAGCTGCCTGGGTGGCCGCATTATTGCTCCGGCGTGAAGGAGTGGTGCGGCACGCGCCGTGCGAATGTTGGCGAGAACAGGACGCTGCGCCCGCCCGACCCTCCGTCAAGGGCGCCACCCCTGGTCCTTTAGCGTGTCGAGAGCGCAGGTCCGATGCCCGAAGGAGTCCCACACATGGCCAAACACGAGCGGTGGAGCAGGCTGCTGGAGTTGCTGGCTTCCGAGGGCAGGCTCGAGGTCGAGGAGGCCGCGACCACTCTGGAGGTCTCACCTGCCACGATCCGCCGGGATCTCGACGAACTCGCCGAGCAGCAGATGCTGGTGCGCACCCGGGGCGGCGCCGTCGCGCACGGCGTCTCCTACGAGCTGCCCCTGCGTTACAAGACCTCCCGGCACGCGTCCGAGAAGCAGCGCATCGCCGCAGCGGTCGCCGAGCTGATCACCGAGGGAGATGTCGTCGGCCTCAACGGGGGCACCACGACGACCGAGGTGGCCAGAGCGCTGGCCCTGCGGGCGGGCGGCAGGCGGCAGGAGTCGCCCGACACGCCGACGTCCCCTTCGCTCACCGTCGTCACCAATGCGCTCAACATCGCGAGCGAACTCGCGGTGCGTCCGCAGATCAAGATCGTGGTCACCGGCGGGGTCGCCCGCCCCCAGACCTACGAACTCGTCGGCCCGCTGACCGTGGGCGTCCTGAACGAGGTCGTCCTCGACGTCGCGGTCCTCGGGGTCGACGGCGTCGACCCGCAATTGGGCCTGATGACCCATCAGGAGGACGAGGCGAGCATCAGCCGGCTGTTCGCCGAGCGGGCGCGCCGGGTCGTCGTGGTCACCGACTCGTCCAAGATGGGCCGCCGGGCCTTCGCCCGGATCTGCGGACTGGACCGCATCGATGTCCTGGTGACCGATTCGGCCCTCCCGTCCGACATGGCGGCCCAGCTCGCGGAGGCGGGTATCAAAGTGCACGCCGTCTGATCCCTCCGTACCGGGCACAGCGCACGGGCTTGGCCGGCCCCCGGGGCCGACCCGGGCCCGCGACCTCGGAACACGCCCTCGGGCCCGCCGCCGGGTGCGGCAGGCCCTTGGCACTTCGCGCCCGACCGTGCGTGTCAGGGAGCGAGGGCCATGTCGAAGACGTGGATGCCCCCGTTGCTCGGCAGGACCACGAGCTCGACCTGCTTGGCAGGGTCGAGCGGGACCGAGTGGGCGAAGATGCGGTAGGCGATGCCCGCGTTCCCGTATCCGTCCTGCCGGTTGCGCCCGTCGGACGAACCGACCAGCGTCGCGCCATGGGCGTTCGCCGGATCGAACGACCAGTTGGGGAAGCCGAACCAGCCGGTGCTGCTGGTGCCGTCGGTGTAGTAGACCGTCGCCTTCCCGGTCGCGCCGCTGCCGACGCCGGAACCGAGGAGTACGAGCTTGCTCCCCGAGCCCTCGAGCGCGATCGCCTGCCCCGCGCTGGAGACGTTGCCCTTGGTACCCGCCGGCACGTCCGGCCAGGTCAGCTCGGCGCCGAGCGCTTCGACCCGGCCACCCGGCGTCAGCCCCGCGTCGGCGAGCCTCTGCGCCGAGAAACTGTTGCCACCGCCGTCGTAGTTGCCCGGCTTGGTGTTGCTCTCGTCGGTGACGCCCACGTTGTTGTACGCGGCGGCGAGGTCCGGCAGCGGCGTGCCGGAGCGCTGGGACAGGGTCGCCGTCGCCGACCCGGCGCCGTCCCCGCCCTTGTACGTCGCCGTGGCGGTGAAGGTCCGGATGGTGAACCCGGACCGCTGCTCCGGCACCTGGATGCTGAACTCCGCGACGGCGGTGGCGCCCACGGCGAACGTGCCGTCGACGGTGCGGACGGAGGGCTGGACCGCCCAGCCCACCGGCCCGGCGAACGACACCTTCAGGGAGCGCATCCGGTCGGGCCCCGCGTTCTTGACGGTCACCTTCACTGCCGAGATGGCCGGTCCGTCGAGGTCGACGGGCGCTATCGTCACCTCGGTCTTCGTGGAGGTCTGTGCGGTCTGCGCCGTCGCGGCGACCGCGGACGGGGCGGGGACGAGCAGCACCGCGGCCGCCACCGCCATGGCTCTGAGGGATATGAACAGTCGGGCTGGTCTCACTTCGTGCTCCTTCGGTCGGGCAGCTCGAGAGGTGACGCTCAGGCGACGGGGGGCATCTCGGACTCTCGGGAGTCCAGGCCCATGCGCAGATTCACCCAGGCACCGCGGGTGAAGTCGGGGATCTCGACCGGACGGCCCCCGGCGGCCAGGGACTTGACGCTCAACGGCACCGGTGAGCACCAGGCGGCCGAGTCGTAGACGTCGATGTCGGGGACGAGACCGGCCCGCATCAGCTGCACGGTCCGCCACTGCAGCACGTAGTCCATGCCACCGTGGCCGCCGTTGTTCGCCGCGTCGTCGCCGATCTTCTTCCACAGCCAGTGGTCGAACTCCTTGCGGTACGTGTCGAAGTCGCGCCAGGAGTGCCCGCTGTGGTCGGGCTCGACGTAGATGCGTCCGCCGGTCGTCGAGGTGCCCGCGTAGTCCTCGAAGATGCCGCGGCTGCCGGCGAGGGAGTTGATGCGGCTGTACGGGCGGGGCGAGCTGACATCGTGTTCGGCCCTGATCACCCGGCCCTTCTCCGTGTCGATCAGGCAGGTGACCAGGTCACCGTTGATGTACGTCTCCCGCCACGACGGATGCGAGGCGGGAACGAAGCGCTTGCGGTAGTCGGCGAGGCCCTTGGGTTCGGTGGCGGTGGCGCGGAGTACGGCCATGCGGTCGCCGCGGTTGATGTCCATGGCCGCGGCGACGGGGGCCAGACCGTGCATCGCGTAGAAGGAGGCGGTGCTGCGGGTGTGCCAGAGCCGGCGCCAGGAATCGGTGTAGTAGGTGTCCGAGAAGAGCAGTTCCCGCAGATCGTGCAGGTAGCCGCCGTGCCCGTTGGTGATGTCGCCGAAGAGGCCCTCGTGCGCCATCTTGAGCATGGCCAGTTCGTTGCGGCCGTAGGAGCAGTTCTCCGACAGGATCAGGTGTCTGCGGGTGCGCTCGGAGGTGTCGACGAGGTCCCAGAGCTCGTCGAGCCCGGTGGCGATGGGCAGTTCGACGATGACGTGCTTTCCGGCCAGCAGCGAGTCCCTGCCCTGCTGGTAGTGGAACTCCCACGGGGTGGCGATGTAGACGAGATCGATGTCGTCGCGCCGCAGCATCTGCTGGTACGACTCGTCCGAACCGCCGTACTCCGCGGGACGCGGCTTGCCCTGCGCGACGAGCCGGTCGGCGGTGCGCTTCACGCGGTCCTCGCGGATGTCGCAGACCGCGGTCACGGTGCAGCCGGGGACGGCGGCCCAGCCCGTGCTCATGCCCGAGCCACGGTTGCCGAGACCGATCAGAGCGACGCGGACGGTCCGGTGGACGTCGAAGGGGACACCGATCATCGTCTTCTGGCCGGGGGTGCGGCGCGGCGCGGGGGCCGACTCCACGGCAGTCTGCGCGGGAGGGGCCGCATGCGCGGAGCCGCCGCCGGCTGCCAGCGCTCCGGTGGCGAGGGCACCTCCGAGGATCAAGCGGCGTGAGACTGCGGGGATTTCAGGCATGAAAGAACGCTCCTCGTGTCCGCGATCGACCATCTCTGGCGGGGAAGACTCTGACGGGAGTGGCGCTTGCATGTCAATACATGTTCATAAGACCCGTGTTACGAGCAAGAACACGCATTATTGCGCGCGTCGTCGCCCAGCCACCGCATCGCCGCGCCCAGCAGCGTCCGGACGCCGAGTTCGATCGTCGGGTCCTGCAGCGGCGCGTAGTGCGGTGAGTGGTTGTACGGCACACCGGGCGGCAGCCCGCCTCCGACGAGCGCCGCCGGGTCCGGGTCCGGGAACAGTCGCGGGTCCGCACCGCCGAAGTGCCAGAACACGGACGGCACTCCCATGGACGACCCGAACGCGCCGAAGTCCTCGCTGCCGGTGATGGGCTGGGGCAGGGTCCACACCTGTCCCCCGCCGAGCACCGACTCGAGTCCCGCCACCGCGGTGGCCGTCGCCCCGGCGTCGTTGAGCGTGAGGGGGAAGCTGTTCAGCGGCGTGAACTCCGGTTCCTTGGGCGCACCGGCCGCCAGCGCCTCCGCCCGTACGATCCGCTCGACCGAGGCGAGCACCTTCGCGCGCACGGCGGCGTCGGAGCTGCGGATGTTTATCTTCATCTCCGCGGTGTCCGGGATGATGTTCTCCTTGGTGCCGCTGTGCAGGGACCCCACGGTGACGACGGCGGCCTGATTGGCCCCCACCTCCCGCGAGACCACCGTCTGCAGACGCATGACGACCGCCGCGGCCATCACCACCGGATCGACGGTGTTCTCCGGCGCCGAGCCGTGACCGCCGCGGCCGAAGAGGCGTACGGAGAAGCTGTCGGAGGCGCTCATGACGGCGCCGGGGCGGGTGGCGGCGATGCCGGTGGGGATGGGCCCGACGTGCTGGGCGAGACACACGTCAGGTCGGGGGAAGCGTTCCGCGAAACCGTCGTCGAGCATGGCCTGCGCCCCGCTGACCTCCTCGGCAGGCTGGAAGACGGCGACGACGGTGCCCCGCCACGCGTCCCTGCCGGCGGCGAGCAGGGCGGTCGCGCCGAGCAGACAGGTGACGTGCATGTCGTGCCCGCAGGCGTGCATGACCGGCACCTCGTTGCCGTCGGCGTCGATGCCGGTACGGGTGGACGCGTAGGGCAGCCCCGTCGCCTCGAGCACGGGGAGCCCGTCCATGTCGGCCCGCAGCAGGACGACGGGCCCTTCCGAGGACGTGAGCACGCCCACCACTCCGGTGCCGCCCACCCCTTCGGTGACCTCCCAGCCCTGGGCCCGCAGCACCCGGGCCACGATCCCGGCGGTGCGCACCTCCTGGAACGACAGTTCCGGATTGGCGTGCAGATCACGGTAGAGCTCGCGCAGTGCCGGGAGCCGTTCACCGAGTCCGGCAAGGAGTGACGAGGCGTCAGTCACGCTGTGTCCTTTCCACGACAAGTCCGCAGAGGTGCACAGTCACTGTCTCAGCCGGTCGGGGCTTTTCGGCGTTACTGAGGTGACTCCTTGATGAAACGGCGCAGTTCGGCGCAGAGCGCGTCCGGATTGTCGAGCTGGACGAGGGTGCGCGCGTCCGGGATCTCGCGGTATTCGGCCCGTGGCAGCAGGGCGGCGAGCCGCCGGCCGGTCTCGTGCGGCATCATGCGGTCCTCGGCGCCCCACAGGACGAGCGCCGGGCGCTGGAAACCGCGCAGACGCTCCCCCGCCTCCAGGTAGGTGTCCTTCCTCGTACTGTCGAGGAACTTGGCGAAGTCGCGCCTGATCCTTCTGTCCGCGAGCAGCGGCCCGTACCACCGCCGGACCAGTGCGTACGGGATCGGATGCTCGGCCATGCCGCCCAGCGAGTTGGGCAGCCGGACCAGGAGGGGCACCCGGAAGGTCTGCAGCAGCAGGAAGATGCCGCCGGGGATCCGGCTCAGTACCTGCAGGGTCCTGCCCTGCACACCGGGCGGGTAGTTCTCCAGCGCCTCGCAGGAGGTGAGGACGAGCCGGCGCACCCGCTCGTCGCGCACCCCGACGAGCAGTTGGGCCGTCCCCGCGTCGTTCTGAACCAGCGTCACGTCCCGAAGGTCGAGCCGCTCGAGGAACTCGGCCAGGATGTTCGCCACCCCCTGCGCGGACAGGTCGGCGTCAGGGCGCATCGGCTGCCGGTGGCTTCCCATCGGCAGCACGGGCACGACGACACGGAATTCGGTTCGGAGCCTGTCCACCACGGGCTCCCACACCGACTCGTCGAAGGCCAGCCCGTGGAGCAGCACCAGGACTTCGCCGCTCCCTCCGGTGTCCGTGTAGTCGACGGCTCCGGCACTCAACTCGATCTTCGGCATCGGTTCCAGTCACCCCTTCTGGATTGATCGATCTAGTGAGAGACTAGCGGCGATGAGAGCGACAAGCGACACACGAGCGCGCATTCTGGCCTCCGCGACCGAACTTTTCCGGCGCCAGGGCTACTCGGCCACGGGCATGAAGCAGATCCTCACGACGGCCGACGCCACCTACGGCTCCGCCTACCACTTCTATCCGGGCGGCAAGTCACAGCTGGGCGAGGAGGTGATCCGTACCTCGGGCGCCGCCTACCTGGGTCTGATCGCCGAACTCTTCCAGGACCGGGGCGCCGACCCGGCAAAGACGACCGCGGACGCGTTCGCCGGGGCGGCGAGGACACTGCAGGACCTCGACTTCGCCGACCCCTGCCCCGTTGCGACCATCGCCATGGAGGTCGCCGGCACCAACGAGCCGCTGCGGCTGGCCACCGCGGAGATGTTCGCCTCCTGGACCGAGGCGCTCGCCGCGTTCTACGCCTCCTGCGGCATCGCCGGGTCCCGTGCGACGGCCACCTCGGTGATCGCGCTGCTCGAAGGCGCTTTCATGCTGGGCCGCGCGGCGCGCTCCACGGCACCCGTCCTCGACGCCGCCCCTGCCGCGGCCGCGATCGTCCGCGCCGCTGCCGCTGCCGGCCCGGCGGGCGAGGCGGCGGGCACCCGAAGCGGCGGCCCGGAAGGAGCACCCAGGTGATCGTCGTCGCGGGTGAGGCCCTGATCGATCTGGTGCCGCAGGCCGGCGGGGGCGTGCCGTCGCCGCTGCTGCCCGCCCCCGGCGGCGGCCCGTACAACACGGCTGTCGCGCTGGGGCGCCTCGGCGCGGCGGTCTCCTTCTGTTCGCGTGTCTCCACCGACGCCTTCGGCGAGTCCCTGATCGAGCGGCTGCGCGAGGAGGGCGTCGGGGTCGGGCTGGTGCAGCGGGGCCCGGAGCCGACCACTCTGGCGGTCGCGTCGATCGCCGCGGACGGCTCCGCGGCGTACACCTTCTACGTGGAGGGCACCGCGGACCGGCTGTTCCGGGTCCCGCCGGGGCTCCCCGCCGCCACCCGCGCGCTGTCGCTCGGCACCTGCTCGCTGGTCCTCGAACCGGGGGCGGGCGCCTACGAGGAGCTGATGCGGCGAGAGGCCGGGCGCGGCGTCTTCATCGCCCTCGACCCGAACATCCGGCCGGGACTCATCCCGGACCCGGACGCCTACCGGGCGCGGTTCAGGAGCTGGCTCCCGTACGTCTCGCTCCTCAAGCTGAGCGAGGAGGACGCCGACTGGCTGGGCCTCGACGTCAGGGAATGCGCTGCCGCCGGTCCCGCGGCGGTCGTGACCACCCGGGGCGCGGACGGTCTGACGGTGCTCACCCGCGGCGGTGACCGGGTGTCCGTGCCCGGTGAGCAGGTCGAGGTGGTGGACACGATCGGGGCCGGGGACACGGTGAACGCGGCGCTGCTGCACGCCCTGTCCGCCCGTGACCTCCTGTCGCCGGACGCGCTCGGGTCCCTGGCGCCCGCGGGGTGGCGCGAGGTGCTGGGTTTCGCCGCGACGGCCGCGGCGCTCACCTGCGGCAGGCCCGGGGCACAACCCCCGTACGCCGCCGAGCTGCGGGGCCGGGGGACGTACCCCGGCAACGGGTGACGTACGTCATTTTCCCGGCCGGACACCGGCGGTATGTTTCGCCCACCATTTCCTGTCCACCGGGCGGCCGCACTGTGCATGCTGATCTGTCACCGCTCATAGCGGCGACCGCCACCTGGCTGACGCGCGCCTACCCGGCCGTCGGCGGCGCCATGGCGTCGGCGCTGTGCGAGGCGCAGGCCCGGCAGGCCGTCACCGTCGCCGCGCTGCTGCGCTACCCGACTCCCATGGACGCCTCGCTCGTGGCCATGGCCGGACCGGGCGGCTCCGCCCGGCTCGACCGGATCGGCGACACCGGGCACCGCGCCGACTCCGACGATGCCGCCGCGCCGGAGCGCCACGCCTGGCGCACCTGGGTGGACGAGGTCGTCGCCAGCTGGGCGGCCTGTCTCCTCGGCGACCCCGGTCTCGCAGCCGCCGCCGTCGCGGGCACGAACGACGACGCACCCGGCGCGTACCGGCGTCTGGTCGCGCCCGACGAGCACGACCGGCAGGCCGCCGCCCTGCTGCGCCACCCGGACCTCCTGGCGCCCGTGGCCGCTCTGCACCGGGACCTGCTCCGCAACAGGCTTCGTCCCACTGTCCCGGACATGGCCTGACGTCTCCCCTCGCCCGCGTCGCGCCCGACGCGGGGACATGGCCTGACGCCTGTCCGCCCCGGCGCCGGGCCCGACGCGCCGACGGTGTCGAAACCGCTGGTGTGTCCGCCGCCGCGTGCGCGCGCCGGAGCCCGGTGGCCGAGTTAGGGTCGCCGTTGAGGCGCGGCAGCCACGCCCGTGGGGGGATCCTTCGCAGCAAGCGAGAGAGGACGCCAGGACATGGGACACGGCGGGAACGTCATCCAGGAGCTGACGGCCGACCACCGCGAGGTCGACCAGATGTTCACCGAGATCGAGGCCCGGAGCACCGGGGACTCGCGGCGCCGGGAGCTGGCGGACGAACTGACCAAGGAGCTCGTGCGGCACTCCGTCGCCGAGGAGGAGCACCTGTACCCCGCGGTGCGCCGGTTCGTGGACGACGGCGACGACCTCGCGGACGAGGAGACCGCCGACCACGCCGAGGTCGAGCGCATGCTGAAGGAGCTCGAGGGCTGCCAGGCCGACGACCCCCGCTTCGACACGCTGGTCTCCCAGCTCAAGGTGAAGGTCACCGCGCATGTCGCCGACGAGGAGAACCGGTTGTTTCCTCTGCTCGCCGAATCGTGCAGCCCTGAACTGCTGATGGACCTGGGCGAGAAGGTCCGTCGGGCGAAGGCGAGCGCCCCCACCCGCCCGCATCCCTCCGCCCCGAGCACCCCGCCGGCCAACAAGCTCCTCGCCCCCGGCATGGGCATGGTGGACCGGGTCCGCGATCTCCTCACGGGCCGCGCCCAGGGCTGAACCCCGGCCGGCTCGCGCCGGCGCAGGGCCCGGCCCCCGCTGCAGGGCCGGGCGGACACCGCGTATCCGGACGACCGGGTACGCGGTGTCGTGCGATCCGTCACGCGGCGCGCGGTCGCGCCACGTATGCGCGGGTCAGCTCCATGAGGCGGTTGCGGGCGTTGGCGTCGTATGCCTGCTCGTGCGCGCGGGCGTCGGTGAACCGGTCGAAATAACGGCCCGTCACGCCGGTCAGCTCCGGGTCGGTGAGAAGCCGCACGGTGGGCCGCACGCCCTCGTCGACGCCGACGACGGGGGTGAGCCCGTAGTCACGAACCCCCTGGGTGTCCATCAGGTGGGCCGGGTGAAGGGCGTTCACCGTGACACCGGTACCGGCGAGTTCTTCCGCCAGTTCGAAGGTGGCCATGATCATCGCCAGCTTGCTGCGGCAGTAGGCGCGCAGCCCCTCGTAGCCGTGCTCCAGCATCACGTCGTCGAAGTCGATGCGTTCCTGACCGATGGAGGCGACGTTGACGACGCGGGCGGACGCGCCGGCCGTCAGCAGCGGCAGCAGGCCCCGGACCAGGGCGTACGGCGCGAGGTGGTTCACGGCAAAGCGCAACTCGTGGCCCTGTGCGCTCACCTCACGTCTGAGCGGTTCGACGCCGCCGCCGGCCACGGCGTTGTTCACGACGGCGTCGAGCCGGGGCTCGGTGGCCAGGATCCGGTCGGCCATCGTGTGCACCTGCTCCAGGTCCGCCAGATCCGCGAGCACGGTGCGCACCGTGGTGTCGGGAGCGGCCGCCCGCACGTCGGCGGCGACCGCGTCGAGGCGTGCGCGGTCGCGGCCGTGGAGCAGGACGGTTCCACCTCCGCGCGCCACTTCGACGGCGATTGCGCGGCCGAGGCCCTGAGTCGTACCGGTGATCAACGTGGTGGGTCGGTTCATGTCCGTCATCCTGGCGGGCACGCTTCGGCGCGGGGAGTGCCTGCCGAGCCTGGTGTCACCACCACCAGGCTCCCGCGTCAGCCGGTGCGCACCGCCGTGACCGTGAACCTCTCGACCTCGGCGACGTGCCCGCCGGTGGACGCGACGATCGTCAGCACCGGATCGGTGGCTCCGGCGAAGGAGACGGCGGACGTCCAGGGACGGGCGGTGGTGCCGCCCGCCGCCGTGCAGCACGACTCTCCGATCGGCGCCTCGGACGACGGCTGGCGCACCTGCACGCGAATGCTCTCGTCCACGCCGGTGATCCGCCCGCCGCTCGTGAACGGGGAGCGTACGACCGATCCGTAGGCGGGCCTGGTCAGCGACAGGGTCGTGTCGTCGGTGCCCACGACCTCCCAGGGGGCGTCACTGCCGGTGCCGAAGCGCGCCAGGTGGACGACCGCCGCTGTGCCCGTGGACTCCGTACCGCTCAGCCCGACTCCGATACGGGCCTCCCGCGCCCCGACCGAGCGTGAGGTGACCCGGTCGATGTCCTCGAAGCCGAGGTAGTGACGGGTGAAGGAGAGTGCCGTCTGCTCCGGGTCGAGATGCCACGGCTGGTGGCCGCCCGAGCGGAACTCACGCTCCCAGTCCTGGGCTTGGGCGAGCGTGGCGAACGGCCACATCGGCCGGAGGTCCGAGAAGCCCGGCAGTGACTCGCCGCGGCCCGGTGCGGGCGCGGTCGTCCCCGTGGCCGGCGACGGCGTGCCGGGGACGGTCGTGGCCGTCGGATCGGTGGCGGGGGCCGACTGTGACGCCGAGGACGTCGTCGCCGGTGCTGCGGACTGCGACGCGCTCCGGGGCTCCCCGGAACCTCCACAGGCGGTGAGCGCCAGGACGGTCGAGGCCGTCACCAGGGCGAGTCGGAGCGGGAGCCGGATCTTCATAGGTGCCCCAGGAGACATATGACTGCCTTCGCTATAGCTTGTGCGGCCATCGTGCCACTTCTGCGATGCGCCTCACAGAGCGCGCGGGCCTCCGGGACCGGGCGACCGCGGGTTCGGCGGGATTGTCGACGGTGCCGGCCGGTGCGGTGGAGGGCGGTGATGCCCGTGGTGACGCCGGTGCCGGCGCGGGCGGGCGGACTTCGGGGGCCTTGCTCGTCCTCCCCGGCCGAGGCGGGCGGAACCACCGTCGCGTTGGGGGTGTGTCACCCGGACGGGTCACTCGCGCCGCGTGCCCGGGCGATCGCCGGTGAAGTGGTGGGGCGCCCCACCGGTAGAAGTCGCGGACGGTGGGCAGCCGACAAACGATGCCGTTGCCCGGAAAAGACCGGGAGCAGTTCCACAGTAGGAGGACGTCATGCCGGCAGGATCCAGCCCCAAGCGGGAACGTCAGTACGAGCACATCAAGGAGGGCGCGGAGAAGCGCGGAACCTCCACCGGGCGGGCGAAGGAGATCGCCGCGCGGACCGTCAACAAGGAACGGGCCCGCTCCGGCGAGTCGACGACCGCGAGCAGGACTTCCACCCGCGACAAGAAGTCCGCCTCCCAGCGTGGCGGCGAACGGTCCCACAGCGGATCCCAGGGTCCGACGAAGGACCAGCTGTACGAGGAGGCCAAGAAGAAGAACATCGACGGTCGCTCCTCCATGAACAAGCAGGAACTGCGCCGGGCCCTCGGCCGCTGAGCATCGCGGCACCCCGGCACGAGCACGATGACCGCGGCAGCCGGCAGGAGCGGCTGCCGCGGTCGCTCATGCCGGGCACACGGGCCGGCCGCGGCTCGGGCAGGCCGCGGCGGCCGGTCCCGGACGGCTTCGACGCCGCGGTCCCGCCCGGGGCCGACGCGGCCGGTGGCGCTGGCCGACCCGTGTCCGACGTGACCGGTGGCGCCTGCCGACCCGCCCGTGTCGGCGTAATCTCCCGTAATAGGTGAATCCGGAGCGTTTCCAGGTCCAGCGCACCCGTCCGTGCCGGAAGGTCAGGGCGAGCCGCACGTTCCCGAGGACGCACGGCGAAGGCTGGAGGTGCCTCGTGGCCGGCACGGCTGGTCCGACCAGTGCGGCCGACGGGCTCGACGCCGCGGTCGCGGAAGTCGTACGCCGCACCGGTGCGTCCATCGGCGCTCTCTACCTGCTGGAGCCGGATGACCAGGTACTGCGGCTGAAGGTGCTGTGCGGGGCGCCGGCCGAGCTCGCCGCTCCGTGGGAACGGGTCCCCCTGGCCGCTCCCGCCCCGGTGGCCGCAGCGGTTCGCGAGGAGCGCCTCGTCTGGGTGGGCAGCCAGGAGGAGATGGTCCGCTCCTATCCGCGGACCGCGGTGGCGCTCCCCTACCCCATCGTCCTCGGTGCCGCGCCGGTCACCGGCGTCCGGCGCTGGGGCTCGCTGCTGCTGATCTGGCCGGCCACCCGTCCACCGCGCATGAGCTCTCGGGAGCGGCGTCACATCGCTTCGAGCTGTCGCATGCTGGCCCGTCTCATCGAGGAGACCGTCGATGCCGAAAGGGCCCCGGCCAGTGGCACACCACCCCACATCGTCCCCGTCGAATCGGGCCGCAGGGCCGTCCCCCCGGGTCCGGCCGCCGCAGACTTCGCCGAACGTCTGCCGGGAGGCTCCTGCTCCCTGGACCTGGAGGGCCGCCTCACCTTCATCAGCTCCGGAGCCGCCGAGATGCTGGGCAGCGACGCGGGCCGGCTGATGGGCACCCATCCGTGGCAGTCACTGCCCTGGCTCGACGACCCGACCTACGAGGACCGCTACCGCGCGGCGGTGATCAGCCGCGAGCCCGTCGCGTTCACCGCCTGCCGCCCGCCGGACCAGTGGCTCGACTTCCACCTCTATCCCGATGCCAGCGGCATCAGCGTCCGCATCATCCCCACCGGCGCGGCGCCCCCGCCCGTCCCCGGAGCCCGCAGGTCGACACGCACCGTCACACCGGCCCGCGCGGGGCAGCTGTACCAGCTCATGCATCTCGCCGCGGCCCTGACGGAGGTCGTCGGCGTCCAGGACGTCGTCGATCTCATCGCCGACCAGATCGTGCCCGCCTTCGGTGCCCAGGGTCTGGTCCTCTCCGCCGTCGAAGGGGGGCGGCTGCGCATCACCGGGCACCACGGCTACCCCGCCGAGGCCGTGGAGGCCCTCGACGGCCTGCCCGTCGACACCGAGTTCACCCCCGCCGGACAGGCGCTCAGCAGTGGCATCCCGTCGTTCTTCTCCGATCCGGAGGAGATGCGGCGCATCTACCCGGACGCTCCGGCGGTCAGTGGCAAACAGGCCTGGGCCTTCCTGCCGTTGATCATCTCCGGCCGGGCCGTCGGCTGCTGTGTGCTGTCCTACGAGAATCCCCACACGTTCTCGGCCGAGGAACGGGCCGTCATGACGTCGCTCGCGGGCCTCATCGCCCAGGCCCTCGACCGCGCCCGTCTGTACGACGTCAAACTCCGGCTCGCCCACGGTCTCCAGGAGGCGCTCCTGCCGCACACCCTGCCCGAGGTCGCCGGTCTGGAGGTCGCCGCCCGCTATCTGCCCGCCACCCACGGCATGGACATCGGCGGGGACTTCTACGACCTCATCCGGCTCGGCGAGACCGCCGCGGCCGCCGTGATCGGCGACGTCCAGGGCCACAACGTCGCCGCCGCCGCGCTGATGGGGCAGGTCCGTACCGCCGTCCACGCGCACGCCACCTTCGCCGCGCCTCCCGACCGGGTCCTGGCCGGAACCAATCGGCTCCTCGTCGACCTCGACCCCGGTCTGTTCACCAGTTGCCTCTACGCCCACCTCGACTTCGCGCGCCGCCGCCTGTGCCTCGCCAGCGCCGGCCACCCCCCGCCACTGCTGCGCCTCCCCGGCCGGGACGCCGCACCCGTCGACATCACCGCCGGGCCGCTTCTGGGCATCGACCCACAGGCCACGTACCCCGTCACCGAGATCCCGCTGACCCCCGGCCTCCTGCTCACCCTCTACACCGACGGCCTGATCGAGACACCGCGCACGGACCTGGGCGATTCGATCGCACATCTGGCGCGCGAGCTCACGCACGCCGACGAGCCGGACCTGGACCGCCTCATCGACATCCTGCTGGAGCGGGTCCGCCCCACGCGTCACGGCATGGACGACATCGCGCTGCTCGTGCTCCAGGCATGACGCGAACCGGCCCGCAACCGAGCCCCGTGGTCCCGGACGGACGGGACCCGGTCATCGGACGGACGGGGCCCTGTCATCGAAGCGGGTCGTGGCCCCAGTTCATGAGGGAGTGACGCCATCTGGTGTCGGTCACGTCGCCGCTGGGGCGTTGCTCGATGTGGCGGTGGACGTAGCCGACGACTTTGCGCATGTGCGCCAGGTCGTCGTCGCTCAGGTCGGCCTTCCTGGTGCGCAGGAGTTCCACGATGCGCCGCCCGGAGGCGTGACCGATGCTTTCACCGCCGTCGCTCTGTCCGGCGCTCTTCGACTCGTCGGTGGCCAGCCACTTCTCCAGCCTGCCCGCCGTCATGTTGACCGCTTCGTCGAACGCGTCCAGTGTCGCGGCCCGGTCGTCGTCCTGCTGACGCGCGGCCATCAGGATTTCCTGCCCCTCTTCCGCAGCGCGCCGGGCCTGTGCACGGCGGAGCGACCGGTTTTGTCGCTCTCGACCTCGTACTGAGGTTCCTCCGGCGAGGCGTAGACGGTCCGGCCGGCGGCGCGGGTCCGGTCCGTGATCCTCTTCTTGACCCTGCCGGTCACGTTCTGGCCGTGGCTCTTCCACGAGACCTTGTCGCCCGTGCTCGGACGGTCCTTCTTCGGCATGGCGCACTCCCTTTCGGTCCGTCTTCCCGGTCCGTACCTCAAGGCTCGTGCACGTCACCGGGTCACGCACCCGTGCGCCCTTCGGACGGCGGCCGCCGCATCCGCACGGGTGAGAGACCGCGGCCACCGGAGGCGGCCGGAAGGCGGTCCTCCACGAAGGCTGCTTGGCTGAATGCCTCAGCCTTGACCACCCAAGGAGCACCACCGTGTCGTCACAGCCTTCGGACATCTCGTACACCGTGCCGGGGATGAGCAGCCGGGACAGCGCGCAGATCATCTCGATGCTGCAGATGCGCCTGCACTCCCTCAACGATCTCGCCCTCACCCTGAAGCACATCCACTGGAACGTCGTCGGGCCCCACTTCATCGCCGTTCACGAGATGATCGACCCGCAGGTCGACCAGGTCCGTTCCATGATCGACGACCTCGCCGAGCGGATCTCCACCCTCGGCGGCGAGCCCAACGGCACCCCGGGCGCGCTGGTCGACGAACGCACCTGGAACGACTACTCGATCGGCCGCGCGGAAGCCATCGAGCACCTCGGCGCCCTCGATCTCGTCTACACGTCGGTCGTCAAGGACCACCGGGAGGCCATGCAGGCCACCGAGGAGAGCGACCCCGTCACCCAGGACATGCTCATCGAGCAGCTGCGCGGTCTCGAACTCTTCCAGTGGTTCGTCCGCGCCCACCTCGAGTCCAGCGGGGGCCGGCTCAGCACCCGCGGGGCCACCACCGAGAAGGCCGCCGCGGGCCAGGCCGCCGGCCAGGCCCGTAAGCAGCCCTGACCCGCCCTCGGCCCCGGCCCGCCCGCCTGGCGCCCGGCCCGCCTTGTCCCCGGCCCGCCTGACGCCGGCGGTCGGCCGATCCGCGGGCCGGCGCCGGCGCCCCGGCGGTCAGAAGGCGTAGCGAATGGTCAGCCACGGAGCGTGAGTGCCGACCAGCCGGCGCACGGACTCCACGGCCGCGGCCTTCGGGGCGTTGCGGTACCGCACGTTCAGGCTGCCGTTCTCCGAACGCTTGGCCTGCTGGAGTTCGGGGCGCCAGATGGCGTCCTCGGCGCGGGGGTGCCACTCCATGTTGACGTCGTGCAGGTCCCGGTTGTGCGTCAGCATGATCACCTCCGCGGCCGCCTGCTTCTTGACCTCGGCCGGCAGCACGTCGTCCATGTGCCTGAGCAGTTCCGCCCAGGCCTGCTCCCAACCGGGCCTGATGACGACGGGTGACAGGTTGAAGTGGACCTCGTAGCCGGCCTCGAGGAAGTCCGCGGCGGCGGCGATGCGGTGCTCGACCGGGCTGGTGCGGATGTCCAGCAGCCTCGAGTCGTCGGGCGGCATCAGGGAGAAGCGGATACGCGTCCTGCCGCGGGGCTCGAGCAGCAGCAGATCGGGGTTGACGAACTTGGTGGCGAACGACGCCTTCGCGGTGGGCCACCGTGCGAAGGCGTGCACCAGGTCGGCGGTGTTCTCACTGATCAGGGCGTCGACAGAGCAGTCGTTGTTCTCCCCGATGTCGTAGACCCAGGCGCTCGGGTCGCACTGGTTCGCCTCCCCCTTGGGGCCCTGCTCGGCGACATGGCGCCCGAGACGAGCCACGATGCGGTCGATGTTCGTGAAGACGGTGATCGGATTCGCATAGCCCTTGCGCCGCGGGACGTAGCAGTACGCGCACGCCATGGCGCAGCCGTTGGCCGCGCCAGGGGCGATCCAGTCGGCGGACCGTCCGTTGGGTCGCACGGTGAGCGTCTTCTTCTCGCCGAGCACCAGAACGGTGCTCTTGATCCGCACCCACCGTTCCGCGTTTCCCCGGTTGCCGTGCAGCTGGGGGATGCGCCAGTGGGAGTCGACGGGAACGATCTCGGCGTCGGGGTAGGCCCCGATGATCTGTTTCCCGCGCGGCGAGGACGCCGCGCCCGGCTCTGCGTGGATCTCCCGCACCGCGAGCATCCGACGTGCCTGCTCGGAGTCACGGAACAGCTGCCGGCCGTCCGCGGGACGGGTTCGCGGGTCCGTCCGGATCTCGTCGAGGCCGAAGAGCCCGTCGGGGGCTTCGTCCGGCGTGCCGGACGGCTGTGGGGTGTGCATGCCTGCTCCGGAGTCTGTCGCGTCGCCCTCCACCGTACGGGAGTCCGGCCGCCCGCCGACGCGGGCCCCGCCGCCGCGCGGTGGGGCGTTTCACGGGAACTCCTCGGCGCGCACATGGGGCATGACGCCGCTGGTGACGCGGTAACGGCCGTTGGGGATGTCGGTCGAGGGGGTGACGCGCACGGTCAGCGGGCCGGCCCATTCGTAGCCGTTCTCCTCCCCGTGGCGGACCAGCGTGTCGGTCAGTGCCTGTCCGACCCGGCCGCCGCCGCGCCCGAGCTCCTCGTACACCTCGGCGTCGAGTTCCACCTCGTAGGCGTTGGGCACGACGACGCGGCTCTCGCTGCACACCACGGCGCGGGTGTCGCATGCGTGCCGCAGGGCGTCGAGCAGTTCCACTGGCTCGTCGCGGACGACCTTGGCCACCAGCGCGTCCTGCCGGCGTTCCAGGGCTCGTTCCCATCGGTTCAGCGTTCCCATGACATGCGGGTGCCCCGGGGCCCACCGCGCACGCGGCCGGACGTTTGGAGAGTCTTCGAAAGGCTGTCGGGGCGGGGCGGCGCTCCGCAAGACTCCCGTGTGTCGGGGGGTGCGGGGCCACGGAGCCGCGGACTCCGCGGGAGCAGTCCACGTCGCGTGCTCGCGGAAGAGCCACGCCCTCGCGCATGTCAGGAGCACATCAATGCTGTTCGACAGATCCATGGCGCCGGCCGAGCCGGCCGCGGTCCGCGACTCACGGTGAAAGAGCTGCTGAGCCGGGCCCGCCGTCGGCCGCGGACAGCGGTGAAGGCCGCGATTCCCGCCGGCGTCGCCCTTCTGCTCGCCGTCGGCGGTTGCCTCGGCGGCCCACGCCCCGGCAGCGGGCCGGAGCCCGGTCCGACCGTCCCGAGGACGACCACCGCCGCGGAACGGAGCCTGCTGTACAAGGCGGAGCAGGAACTGCAGCGCGCGTGCATGACCGCCGCCGGCTTCCGGTTCTGGACCGTGCCCGAGAACCCGCTGCCGGAGGCGCGCGACTTCCCCTACGTCGTCGACGACCCGGACTGGGCGCGGCAGTACGGCTACGGCGGCGTCCTGCAGGAGCGGATCGAGCGGCTGCGCACCCAGGACCCGAACCAGGTGTACCTGCGCGGCCTGCCGGAGGAACGCCGCAGGGCCGCCGTGGCCACGCTCAACGGCACCGCCCGCGAGGACGGGCTGCGGGCCGAACTGCCGGGCGGCGTGGTCATCGGCCACAGCAGGGACGGCTGCCAGGTCGAGGCCTGGCGGGAGCTGTACGGGGACGTGCCGGGCTGGTACGCCGCCGGCACCCTCGTCGACAACCTCGGCGGTGTACGACGCCAACGGGTCACCGCCGAGCCGGAGTTCAGGACCGCCGTGCGCGCCTGGGCGGCATGCATGCGGCAGCACGGCCAGGCGTACGAGCAGCCGGCGGACGCCAGGGCAGCCTTCCTCGGGCAGGAAGGCCGGGACACGGCGAACGAGACCCGAACCGCCGTCCAGGAGGCCCGCTGCGCGCACAGCAGTGGCCTGGCAGGCGTCGCACGGCGTCTGGACCGCCACCACGACAGGGAACTGCGGCGGGAACACCGCGCCGCGTTCGAGCAGATGGAACGGCTCCGGGTCGCCGCACTGCCGCGGGCACGCACCGTACTGGCCCCTTGAACGGGCCGTTCCCTCATGACTCCCGCGCCCCGGGGCGCGGGCCCGACCGCACGACAACAACCCACGAAGGAGACATCATGTCCAAGAACCGAGGCATGCTCGCACTCGCCGGCGCGCTGGCCGTGGCCACGCTGGGGCTCGCGCCCACCGCCGCCCAGGCCCAGGAGGCGACACCGGCCCCCACCGCGCCGGCCCGCACCGCCGCGGTGGCGGCCGCAGACGGCAACCTGTACGCCTGGGAACACTCCTGGAAGGGCGGTCGCGTCGCCACCTGGTCCGGGAACAGCACGAACTGGGCCGACCGCAACATGCGCAACCAGGCCTCGTCGGTCGACAACAACGGCTACGCGGGCGCCTACGACGACGTGTTGCTCTACTGGGACGTCAGCTACGGCGGCGCCTCGTACTGCCTGCGCAACGCCAACTACCTGATGGACATGCCCTACGACCACTTCCCCAACAACGGAGCGGGCGGCGGACAGTCCCTGAACGACAACATCTCCTCGCACAAGTGGGTCAACGCCTGCTGAGGGCTGTCCCGCAAGGTCCGAGCCGGAAACCCCCGCCGCGCCGCATGGCGGGGGTTTCTGGCGTCCGTCCCCCGCCATATGCTCACGACGGCGACCGCGGACCAGCGGGTCGCCGGTGCACACACCGGGGGAAGCATGTCCGAGCGAAGAACCGTGCCCGTGGACCACCTGTTACAGCTCCACCCGTCCGTCAGCCGGCATCCCGGCCCGACCCTGTTCTCGGTCATCACGAGCGCCCTCGGCACCAGCGCCCACGGCATGCCGCCGGCCTGGCGCCGGGCCGTCCGCGAAACCGCCCCCCTCCCTGCCGCCGGCGCACTGCGCACACTGCTCACCACCGGCCGGCCGTGGATGCCCGATTGCCTTTCCCTGACGCGGAACATGCACTCGGGGCACAGCACCTCCATCACGGACGAACTCGACTCCATCGAAGTGGACACCTTGGTCGCGGAGGTCCAGCACCAGTTCACCGGCGCCGTGCCCGACATGTGGCGGCAGGTCGTCGACCGGCCCCGTCAGTTCCTGACCGCCTACCGGGACCTGACCCACGCGGTGTGGGACGCCTTCTCCCCGCTGTGGCGGCAGGCGGACGGGCTGATGGCGCGCGAAGTGGAACGCGTCGGGGTCGCCTCGGTCACCGGCGTCATGGGCCCGGTGCTCTCCGGCCTCGGGCCGCATGTGCGGTACGCGGACGGCCGGCTGCACCTGCCGGACACGTACTGCGGCCCTTCGGCCGACCACGGCCAACGGCGCCTCGTCCTCGCCCCGCTGGCCTCCGGGCTGACCGCGTGCGCCTACAGCACGGAGGACGCCGCTCTGGTCTGGATCGGCTACCCGCTTCCGGGGCTCGGGCGGCTCGTCCACCGTGCGGGCCCGCCGGAACCGAGGGACGGAAAGGACCGCCTGGAACTGCTCCTCGGCCCGGTCCGTGCCGCGATCATGCGACACGCGCATCGGCGCCCCTCGGTGTCGCAGGCCGCGCAGTTCGCCCATGTGACGGTCAGTACCGCCACGTACCACTGCGGTCAGCTCACACGGGCCGGACTGCTCCAGCGGCTTCGGCACGGTCGGGAAGTGCGGCTGCACCTCACCGCCGAGGGCACCGCCCTCCTCGACCTCCTCGCCTGACTCCCGCCCGGGCCGCCGGCCGGTTCGCGGTTCCGGCCACTGTTGTTCCACTGAAGGTGCGACCTGCGCCACTTGGGTCCAGGTCCACCGTTCGACCGTCATCGGCAAGGCCGCTGCCGGCGGGAGGGGATCAGCCCTCGGCAGTGCCGGCGAGGGCCTCGGTGCGGACGGTGATGCGGAGGGTGGCCATTCCTTCTTCCGTGATACGGGAGACGCCGCGCATGCTGTCGTCGGTCACGGGTAACGGCGCGTCGGGGGGAATGCCGGACACCTGACAGGAGGGAACCCCGACATGCTGATGGCCCACCCCGCCGTACTGAAGGACCTGGTCACACAGTACGAGACACTGCGTCTGCTGCGTGCCGACGAAGGCGGCCCCGAGGTGCGCCGGCGGCTGGACGACATCGCCTACTGCCTGTGCGTCTCGACCGGCACGCAGGACGTGGACGTGGCGCTGGTCGCCGCTCGCCACCAACTCCCCGGCGCCCGCCCGCACGACGACTCCCTCGTGGCCGGCTGAACCGGCAGCCCTGCCCCGCGTCGCGCGGTCCGGGGAGGGCTGCCGGTCCGTGCCGCCGTCACGCGGGGTCCTGCTCCTCGATGGCGGCCGGGCGCAGTTGCGCGGCGCGAACGCGATCGACGTCCAGCTTGTCGCTCCGGTCGAAGCGGTAGATGCCGTTCTGCTCCTGGAAGACGTCGGTCAGCTGCGTGTAGCAGTAGCCGAACATGGCGGGGTCCTGCAGCAGGACGCCGGTGAGTCCGCTGAAGCGCGCGTGGAACTCGTCCTCGTCGCGTACCCGCTCGCCGTAGCCCCAGGACTCGGTGCGGTCCTCGCCGGACCGCTCGGCAGCCGCCTCCGGGTCCCACCAGATGCCGCCGAACTCGCTGACGAAGTACGGCTGGCCGCGGTAGGGCTGTGAGTAGGCGGTGCCGTTCTCGTGGGCGTTGACGAAGGGTTCGTCCTTGGCGAGTCCGGACATCAGCTCCCGGAAGGCGGCCGGGTCCTGCTCGTAGTTGTGGGCGTCGTAGATGTCCGTCTCGGCGACCCGGTGCGCGTAGCCGGACGCGTCGATGACGGGCCGGGTGGTGTCCATGGCCTTGGTGGCCAGGAACATCGCGCGGGTCACGGCGTCGAGCTGGGTGATGCGGTCGTGCAGCTTCTGGTACGTCTCGTTGAGCGGGCACCAGCCGATGATCGAGGGGTGCGAGTAGTCCCGTTCGAGGGCTTCGAGCCACTGGGCGACGTACGAGGCGTCCGGCTTCTGGTTGTCGCCGGAGGAGCCGCCCGTCTCGCAGCCCCAGTCGCCGAACTCGCCCCAGACGAGGTAGCCGAGACGGTCCGCGTGGTAGAGGAAGCGCTCCTCGAAGACCTTCTGGTGCAGCCGGGCCCCGTTGAAGCCGGCGGCCATGGCGAGCTCGATGTCGCGGACCAGCGCGTCGTCGGTCGGGGCGGTCATCAGCCCGTCCGGGTACCAGCCCTGGTCGAGGACGAGGCGTTGGAACACCGGACGTCCGTTGAGAGTGACGGCCTTGCCCCGCAGGCCCACGGCGCGCAGGCCCGCGTAGCTCCCGGCGCTGTCGATCACGTCGCCGGAGGCGTCGAGGAGTTCCAGCCGCAGGTCGTACAGGTGCGGGTCGTGCGGGCTCCACTCGCGTCGTCTGTCGTCCGGCACGGGCAGGTGCAGGCGCGGTGCGAGGTCCAGGTCGGCGCGGGCCTCGGCGCGGCACACCTCCCCGTCGCCGTCGGTGAGTACGGCGCGGACCCGGTGGCCCGGCCGGTTGCCGGACAGGGGCAGTTCGACGTGGAAGGCGGAGCCGCCGAGGTCGGGAGTGATCCGTGGGCGCCGCAGGTGGACGTCGGGGACGGGCTCCAGCCACACGGTCTGCCAGATGCCGGTGACCCGGGTGTAGTTGCAGTCGTGGTTGGCGTACTGGACGGCCTGCTTGCCGCGGGCCTGCGGGCCGGAGCGTGGGTCGCGGGCCCGGACGGTGACGACGACCTCCTCACCCGAGCCGGCGATGTCGCCGAGGTCGGCGGTGAAGGGGGTGAAGCCGCCGCGGTGACGGGCGACCTCTGTGCCGTCGGCCCACACGGTGGTGTCGTGGTCGACGGCGCCGAAGTGCAGCAGCACCCGGCGTCCGGCCCACTCCGGGGGCAGGGTGACGGCCCGCCGGTACCAGACGGCCTCCAGGAAGTCGGTCTCGCCGATGCCCGACAGCTCGGACTCCGGCGGGAAGGGTACGAGGATCTCGCGGCGCAGCTCGCGGCCGAGGAGACCGCGCTCGAGTCCGCTGTCCCCGCGGTCGGTCTCGAACTGCCAGGCGCCGTTCAGATTGAGCCAGTCGCGACGGACGAACTGCGGTCGCGGGTACTCCGGGCGCGGTACGGAGTGAGTGGGCACACATGCTCCAGTCGATCGGTGGGCCGGCGTGGGACCGCCGTGCCCGGTGTGTACGGCGAAGGGGGTGCGGGTCAGGAACCGCCGAGGCCGGTGGTGGCCACGGAGTTGACGATCCGGCGCTGGAAGAGGAGGAACACCGCGATCAGCGGCAGCGCGGCCAGCAGGGCGGACGCCATGGACTGCGCGTACTGGATGCCGAAGGCGTCCTTGATGGTGGCCAGGCCGACCGGCAGGGTCATCAGGTCGGCGTCGTTGGTGACGATGAAGGGCCACATGAAGTTGTTCCACGCCCCGATGAAGACGAAGATCGCCACCGCGGCGACGATCGGCCGGGACAGCGGCAGCACGATCGACCAGAAGACCCGGACCTCGGAGGCGCCGTCGATGCGTGCCGCGTCCTCCAGTTCCCTGGGGACGCCGTCGAAGAACCGCTTGAGGATGAAGACCATCATCGGCGCGACCACCTGGGGCAGGATCACGGCCGCGTAGGTGTCCACCAGGTCGAAGAGGAGCATCTGCTCGAACAGGGGCACGACGAGCAGTTGCGGCGGAATCATGATCGCGGCGACGGTGATCCCGAGGAGGACGCGGCGGCCGCGGAACGTGCCGCGCGAGAAGCCGTAGGCCGCGAGCGTGGAGACCACCACTGTGATCAGCGTGACCAGCCCGGCGATCAGGAAGCTATTGAAGCCCCACAGGAGTACGCTGCCGCGCTCCAGGATCTGCCGGTAGGCGTCCAGCGTGAAGGCGCCCTTGAACGGGGACAGCCCTGGGGTGGCCACGTCCTGCTCGCTCTGGAGGGAAGTGGCCACCGCCCAGAGGAACGGCACCAGCCATACGGCCGCCAGTACCGTCAGCGCCGTCCCGGCCAGAAGACGGGGCAGGCGGCCGTGGCCGAGGAGCAAGGGCGAGCCGGCTGCCTCACGGGGCGGACGGCGCCGTGGGCGGACGGTCGTTGCGGAAGCGGACACGGTCAGTCCTCCTGCCGGAAGATGCGCAGCTGCGCGAGCGAGACGACGATGACGAGCGCGAAGAAGACATAGGAGACGGCGGAGGCGTAACCCAGTCGGTAGCCGGTGAAGCCGACGTCGTAGACGTACTCGAGGATCGGGCGGGTCGAGCCGCCCGGGCCGCCCTTGGTGAGGATGTAGATCTGGTCGAACACCTTGAGCGAGGCGAGGACCTGGAGCATGGCCACCAGGGCGGTGGTCCTGCGCAGTTGCGGCAGGGTGACGGACCAGAGGCGTCGCCAGGCGCCGGCGCCGTCGAGTGCGGCGGCCTCGTCGTAGGTCGACGGCAGGGACTGGAGCGCCGCGAGGTAGAGCAGGAAGTTGAAGCCGATCGTCCACCAGACGGTGAGGGCGGTGACCGACCACATGGCGACGGCTTCGTCGGACAGCCAGCCGACGGGCTCGAGGCCGAGAGCGCCGAGGAGTTCGTTGCCGAGGCCGATGTCCGGCTGGTACAGCCAGGTCCAGATGAGCGTGACCACGGTGACGGGCAGCAGGTACGGCGCGAAGAACGACAGCCGCCAGACCCACTGGCCGGCCAGTCCGCTGTGCACCAGGAGCGCCATCGCGAGGGCGACCAGCACCAGTGGCACGGAGGAGATGACGGTGAAGAAGACCGTGTTGCCGAGGCTGCTCCAGACGTCCGGGTCGCCGAAGGCCTCCGCGTAGTTGGCGAAGCCGACGAACGTCGTGTCGCGGAGAGTGAGCGAGGTGTCGGTGAAGCTCATCCAGAGCCCCTGCACGACCGGCCACACCAGGAACAGGCCGAAGACGAGCAGGAAGGGCAGTACGAACAGGAGGCCTCTGCCGGGTGCGGCGGGATTCCTCCGGCCGCCGGCGAGGCGGCGGTCCTCGGTGCGGGCGGAGGCCGGATCGGCCTGTGCGCCGGCACCGACGGGTGCGGTGGTGGTCACGTCGGTAACTCCTTCTGCTGGGTCAGGCCACCGGGTTGGGCTGCCGCAGCAGCGCGTCCGCCTCGCGGACCATCTGGCGTACCGCCTTCTCCGCGGAGGTGTTGCCCAGCAGCGCGGACTGGAGCGGCTGGCACATCCGGTTCTGGAAGTTGGAGCCGGCCCCGGCGAACCAGTTCGGCGGGTCGAGGACCGCCACCTTTCCGGCGTCCGCGTAGGACGACTGCGGGTCCAGCGCGGCGTACTCCGGCTCGGCGAGCACGGGCTGATAGGCGGGGATGTGACCGGCGGTCGCCCAGGTGAGGCTCTGCTTGAGCATCTGCGCCACGTACCGGTGCGCCTCCCGGCGCCGCGCCGGGTCGGGGTCGTCCTGGTGCGGCAGGACGAAGCTGTGGGAGTCCGTGTAGACCGCGGGCCGTTCGAACACCTGGGGAAAAGGTGCGGCTCCCAGCGGGACGCCGGACTTCTTGAGGGTGGGCAGCTCCCACTCCCCGAGCATCACCATGCCGCCGCGGCCACCGATGAAGCCGGCCATCGCCCCGTTGTAGTCGAGGTTGTTGGGGTTGGTGCGGCCGTCGAAGAGCTGCTGCATGAACGTCACGACCCGCACCGCGGCATCGATGTCGATCTCGGCCGGGCCGCCCTCCGGGAGGTTGAACGAGGCACCGGTCTGCGCGTAGAACGCGGCGAACTGCCGCCAGCTCTGGGCCGTGTCGGTGACGTGCCCGAAGAGGATGCCCGCTCCCCCGGTCTCGGCGGCGAGTGCCTTGCCCGCGTCCAGCAGCGCCTCCGGTGAGCCCATGGCGGCCAGCTCGCCGGAAGGGTCGAGGAGTCCGGCCTTGTCCGCGGCCTCCTTGTCGTAGAAGACGATGAACGGGTGGACGTCCAGCGGAATCGCGTGGACGACGCCGTTCGTCTGTGTCCGGGCCCAGATCGCCGGGGTGAAGTCCCGCTCCGTCACGCCGAATTCGGCGAGCAGGTCCAGGTCGTAGGGGTCCAGCAGCCCGCCGGGGGCGTATCCGGCCAGCCGGGACAGGTGCAGGACTGCCACGTCGGAGGCCCGGCCGCCGGCGGCCGACATGGCCAGCTTGGTGTAGTACGACGGGCCCCAGTCGAGGATGGTGCGGTCGACGGAGAAGCCCTCGGGACCGGAGGAGACCGCCTTGATCATGTCGTCCATCAGCATGCCGTCGCCGCCCTGGAACAGGTCCCAGACGCTGAGGGCGGAGGGTCCGGAGGCCGAGGCCGGTGAGGCGCAGCCGGCCAGCGGGCCGGAGGCGAGCAGGGCGCCCGCTCCGGCCATGCCGTAGCGCAGGAGGCGGCGGCGGCTGAGACCGCGGACCGGGCCGGACGCGGGTGCGGGCGGCACCTCGGGAACAGGGGAAGGGGAACTCATCGCGGACCTTTCGACGGCCGGACGCTCATGCCGGACCGGCGGTGGGTCCGCCGGTGAAGGCGGCTCCACCGCGCACGGCAGCGGGTGGCGCACCGGCTGAAACGGTGCGGTGGGATGTTTTTACATCGATGTACATTGGCTGTAAAGAGTCGGGGAACAGACGGCTGCGGGACGGTCGCCGGGCGCCCCGTCGACGCACGGAGACCCCCGGCCGGGTCCGCGAAGGCCGCCAACGGGGCAGGGGCGGCCTCCGGCGGGTCGGCGAGGGCCTCCGGCGGGTCGGCGACGCGCCGGGACATAGACTCGGCGGCGCGCCAGGGGGCAGGGAGGTTTCAGGTGGCACGGCCAAGGATCAAGGACGTCGCACGGCACGCGGGGGTGTCGGAGAAGACGGTGTCCAACGTGATCAACGACTACGCCCATGTCTCCGACCGCACCAGACGCGTGGTGCGCGAGGCCATCGAACACCTCGGGTACCGGGTGAACCTGGCGGGCCGCCATCTGCGCAAGGGACGCACCGGCATCATCGCGCTCGTCGTACCCGAGCTGGACGTCCCGTACTTCGCCGAGCTCGCCCGGCATGTCGTCCGCGAGGCCGAGCAGTGCTCCCTGACCGTGCTGATCCACCAGTCGGGCGCGGACCGTGAGCACGAGCTGGCCGCGCTGGCCGGATTCGGCTCCGACTTCGTCGACGGGATCATCCTCAGCCCTCTGGCCCTCACCGCCGACGACCTGCGCAACCGTGCCGGCGCCCCACCGACCGTGCTGCTCGGCGAGTTGCTGGAGGAGGGCGCCGACCATGTGGCCATCGACAACGAGAAGGCCGCACGGGAAGCCACCGAGCACCTGATCGGTCTGGGCCGCAGCACCATCCTGGCCGTCGGCGGGCGCGACGACGCGGGTCTCGGAACCGCGGAGGCCCGCACCCGCGGCTACCGCGCCGCCCTGCGGGAAGCGGGCATCGCCTGGGATCCGGCCGCACTGCTGGCGGTCGAGTCCTTCCGGATGCCCGACGGCGCCGACGCGGTGGCCAGGGCGCTGCGTGGGGGCGCGCGGCCCGACGCGCTGCTGTGCCTCAACGACCAGCTGGCGCTCGGCGCGCTGCGCGCCCTGCACGAGCACGGGATCAAGGTGCCGGAGGACGTCGCCGTCGTCGGCTTCGACGACGTGGAGGGCGGACGGTTCAGTGTGCCGACGCTGAGCACGGTGGCCCCCGACAAGGAGGCGGTGGCCAGGGTCGCCGTACAGCTCCTGCAGCACCGTATAGAGGAAGCCGTGGGGCCGGAGACGGCGGACCCCACGACTCCCGGCGTCCTGTCACCGCAGGACCGCGTGGTGGCTCACCGCCTGGTGCTGCGCGAGAGCACCGAAGGTCCCGCACACCGGAGGTGAGCCCGGCCTGCGGGTCCCGCACGGCCACCGTGGACCCGGCCGGCGCGGACTTCGTCGGGACGGGGTTACGCGAGGGGTCCGGCGGCGGACAGTCCGCTCAGGACGCCAGATGCGGGAACCGGAATTCGGTACGGCTGCGGCGGACCGAGCCCGGACGCAGCACGGTGCTGGGGTACTCGGGGCGGTTGGGGGCGTCCGGGAAGTGCTGGGTCTCCAGGCAGACGCCGCTGTGGCGGTCGAGGCACCGGCCGGTGCCGTCCATGAGCGAGCCGTCGAGCTGGTTGGCGGTGTAGATCTGCACGCCGGGTTCCGTCGTCCAGACCTCCATGACGCGCGTCGCGGCCGGAGCGGTGAGCCGGGCGGCACGCCGCAGTCCGCGCCGGGCGTCGCCCTCACCGGCGTACTCACGAGCGCTCTCACCGGCGCTCTCACCGGCGCTCTCTCCGTCACTGACGAGGTCACCGACGAGATCGCCCGGAACGTCGTCGTCGGCCAGCATCCAGCAGTGGTCGTAGCCGCCGCTCTGGCGGACCTGTTCGTCCGAGGCGGTCACCCGCTCAGCGAGGAGACGCGGCGAGCGCAGGTCGAAGGCGGTGCCGTCGACGTCGGCGGCCGGCCCGTACGGGATGCCGTCAGCGGCGACCGGCAGATAGGCGGGGGCGTGGACCTGGAGGGTGTGGTCGAGTACGTCACCGCCTCCGGCGAGGTTGAAGTAGGCGTGGTTGCTCAGGTTGACGACGGTGGGGCGGTCGGTCACCGCCGTGTACTCGACGCTGAGCGTGCCGGAGGTGTCGAGGCAGTAGGTGGCGGTGACGTCGAGCGCGCCGGGGAAGCCCATGTCGCCGTCCGGACTGTGCAGGGTGAGCCGGACCGACGCGTGGCTCTCGTCCGTGTGGGAAGTGGCCCGCCACACCTTGGTGTCGAAGCCCCCGGGGCCGCCGTGCAGAGCGTGACCGCGGTCGTTCACGGGGATCCGGTAGGTCGTTCCGTCGAGCGTGAACCGGCCGTGCGCGATGCGGTTGGCGTAGCGGCCGACGAGAGCGCCGAGGTACGGGCTCTTCTGCGCGTACTGGTCGACCGAGGCCAGCGACAGGACCACGGAGGCGGTGTCCCCCGTGGTGTCGGGCACGCCGAGCGTGTGCAGGATGCCGCCGTAGGTGAGGATCTCGGCATGGACGCCCGTACCGGATTCCAGCCGCCACAGGTCGGCTTCCTCTCCGCTCGGGGTGGTTCCGAACGGCCGTTGATGGACGCTGGGTCGGGGCATGATCAGTCCTCGTGACGAGCGGTGGCCGCGGTGGGCGCGGTCGATGGGGGGAAGGGTTCACGCGTGGGGGGTGGCCGGCCTCTGGCCGGCTTCCCCCGCGCCGGGCCGGCCGGCTCCGGTCGACTCGCGGGCGATGAGCCGGTACCCGGGTCGCATCCGCTGCGGCTCCGTCAGCGGCTTGCCGGCGAGGCGGTCGACGAGCCGGTCGACCGCCAGCCGCGCGATGGCCGGCTTGTCGGGGGAGACAGTGGTGAGGGTGACGGTGCCGTAGCGGCTCTCCTCGATGTCGTCGAAGCCGACCACGGCGACGTCCTCGGGGACACGCAGACCCCGTTCGGTGAGGGTGCGCATCGCGCCGATGGCGATCAGGTCGTTGTAGGCGAACACACCGTCGGGCCGTTCACCGCGGTCCAGCAGCTCTGCCATGGCCGCGGCGCCGTCGGCACGGCCGTAGCCGTCGGTGGCGACGACCAGGGCGTCGTCAGGCCGCAGCCCCGCCTCTGCCGTCTCCTCCCGCCAGCCGCGCAACCGCAGGTGCGCGGGGCGGCGTTCGCGGCTGGAGCGGGAGCCGAGGAAGGCGATCCGGCGGCGGCCCCGGTCCAGCAGATGGCGTACCGCGGTGCGCGCCGCGGCCACGTTGTCGATGGCGATCTGGTCGTAGGGGGCGTCGTACTCCCGCTCGCCGAGCAGCACCAGCGGGGAGGTCTCCTGCCTGGCGAGCAGGTCCTCGTTCTCCAGATGGATGGGGCTGAGGATGAGCCCGTCGATGACATGGGAGCGGAACTCCTGGCTGACCAGCAGCTCCCGCTCGCGCAGACCGGCCGTGTGGTCGACGAGCACGGTGTAGTCGTGCACCGCCGCGGCGTCGATGACGGCACCGGCCAGTTCGGCGAAGTACGGGTTGCCGAGTTCTGGAACGGCGAAGGCGATGATGCCGGTACGCCCCTTGCGCAGGTGACGTGCGGTGAGGTTCGGCCGGTAGCCGAGCTCGTCGATGGCCTGCTGCACCTTCGCCCGCATGTGTGGTGTGACGTGGGGATAGTTGTTCACCACGTTCGACACGGTCTTGATCGACACGCCCGCCCGCTGCGCGACGTCCTTGAGGCTGACGCCCACGGCACTCCTCTTGCTCGGCTGTCCACGGCTTGGGACCGGTGCGCGGGTCTCTCCGGGCACCGGGCAATGCGCCGGGATCCTGGCGGTCCTGTGCCCGCACGGGATCCCGGCCGCGTTCAGGCTGTTCTTCGGCTGCGCCCCAGGTAACGCTGCGCAACCACCACGAGGATAAGGAACCCGCCGCTGACCACGGACTGGTAGGAGGAGTTGAGCGAGCCGATCTGGTTGATGAGGTTCTGGATCACGGCGAGCAGCAGCACACCCCACAGCGTGCCGCTGACGGATCCGGCGCCACCGACCAGCAGGGTTCCACCGATGACCACGGCGGCGATCGCGTCGAGCTCCATGCCGGCGCCGATGATGGTGACTCCGGAGGAGAGCCGTGCGGCGTTGATCGCCCCGGCCAGGCCGGCGAGGAGTCCGCTGAGCAGATAGACGGTGATCTTGGCGCGGGCGACGGGCAGCCCCATGAGGGTGGCCGCGTCGCTGCTGCCGCCGACGGCGAACAGGGTCTGGCCGAACGAGGTGCGCTGCAGCAGCAGTCCGCCGGCGCCGAACAGTACGAGGGCGATCAGGATCGGGTGGCCGAAGCCCCAGACGCTGCCCTGGCCGAGTTCGGCGAAGGCCGAGTCCTTGGGCACCAGGTAGGTGGTGGCGCCCTCGTCGGTGATGGCGAGCAGCAGGCCGCGGGCGCCGAGCAGGGAGGCGAGTGTGACGATGAAGGGCGCCATCCCCGCCCGTGCGATGAGCAGTCCGTTGAGCGCGCCGATCGCTCCGCACACCACGAGCGGTACCAGCAGGGCCGCGAGGATGCCGTACTGGGAGGCCCATGCGGCGAGTACGCCGCCGAGGGCGAAGACCGAGCCGACGGACAGGTCGATGCCGCCGGTGATGATCACCAGTGTCATGCCCAGTGCCACGACGGCGAGGAAGGACGCCTGCACGGTCACACCGCGGGCGTTGTCGAGCGTGGCGAACGTGGGATAGACGAAGGAGGCGATGACGACGACGAGCATCAGGACCGCGAGCACGCCCTGACGCTGCACGAGGGAGACGAGTCGCTCCCTGCCGGAGCCTTCGGCGGCGGGCTCCGTGCCCGCTCCTCGTCCGAGGGGCACGGACGCCGAGGGGACGGCGGGTGGTGAGGTGACTTTCATCGGGATCGGCGCTCCCGTGCGACGTAGACGGCGACGATGATGATGGCGGCCTGGGCCATCTGGGCGGTGGAGTCGGGCAGGTCGTGCTTGACGAGCGTGGCGCGCAGCAACTGCATGAGCAGCGCTCCGGCGACGGTGCCCAGCACGCGGATGGAGCCTCCGGTGAGCGGAGTTCCGCCGACCACGACGGCGGTGATGGCGGAGAGTTCCATCAGGGTGCCGAGCGACGACGGGTCGCTGGCGGTGAGCCGGGCGGTGGCGAGGATACCGGCCAGCGCCGCGAGCACGCCGCACAGGATGTAGACACCGGTCAGGACGCGCTTGACCGGCAGTCCGGCCAGGGCGGCGGCGGAGCGGTTGCCGCCGATCGCGACGACCTGCCGTCCGAAGGTCGTGCGGTGTACGAGGAAGGCCACCGCGAGTGCCAGTACGGCGGCGATGAGGACGACGAGCGGGATGCCGAGGAGGCTTCCGGTGCCGAGGGACAGCAGATCGGGGTTGGTGATCTGCTTCAGCCGGCCGTCGGCCATGACGAGGGCGATGCCGCGTCCGCCGACGAACAGGGCGAGGGTGGCGACGATGGGTTGCAGCCCCACGACGGACACCAGGGTGCCGTTCACCGCGCCGACGACCGCGCCGGCGAGGAGCGCGACGAGCAGGGCGGGCACGAGACCGTAGCCGAGGTAGAGCGGCAGCAGCGCGGCCGCCAGTGCCATGGCGGAACCGACCGACAGGTCCACGCCTTCGGTGCCGATGACCAGCGCCATGCCGAGCGCCACGATGACGATCGGCGCGACCTGGATCAGCTGGGTGCGGAGGTTGTCGACGGTCAGGAAGTGTTCGGTGAACGCCGCGTTGAAGACCAGGAGCGCGGCCACCGCGGCGTACACGCCGTACTCCTGGAACCATGCGGCGCCGCTCGGCCGTGGCAGTCGGCGTGTCGGCGCCACGGTCGCCTGCGTGGTCATCGGGGGTCCTCCTCGGCGGCCTCGGCCCGGGCCGGGGCGTGCGGTTCTTCTGCGGCCCTGGTCCGGGCCGGGGTCTGCGGTTCCGGGCCGAGGACACCGGGGTCATCGGTGACGCCGGGGTCATCGGCGGTTGCGGCGGTTCCGGCGGTTCCGGCGGTTCCGGCGGTTCCGGCGGTTCCGACCGGGGCGGGGCCGGTATCGGAGTGGTGGGCGAGTGCGGCGAGCAGGGCGTCCTCGGTGACCTCGGCGCCGGAGAGCTCGCCGGCCGTGCCTCCGTTCCGCATCACCACGATCCGGTCCGACCCTTCGATGAGCTCCTCGATGTCGGAGGAGATCAGCAGCACGGCAAGCCCTTCCTGGGCGAGTTCGTCGATGAGCGACTGCACCTCGGCCTTCGCCCCGACGTCGATACCGCGCGTCGGCTCGTCGAGCAGCAGCACCTTCGGTTCCAGGCACAGCCATCGGGCGAGGAGGACCTTCTGCTGGTTCCCGCCGGAGAGTTCGCCGACCTTCTGCTCGGGGCTCGACGCCTTGATGCGCAGCCGCTTCATGAAGATGTCGACGACGCGGTCCTGCTGTGCGCGCGAGACGATGCCTGCGCGCGAGAGCCGGGGCAGGGCGGCGAGCACGATGTTCTCGCGGACCGACAGACCGGGCACGATGCCCTCGGCCTTGCGGTCCTCCGGCAGCAGGCTGATCCCGGCACGGATGGCGCTCGCGGAGGTGAGCCTGCCGAGGGAGGTGCCGTCGATGTCTATCCCTCCGGCGTCGAGCGGCAGCGCTCCGGCGAGCGCTTTGGCGGTCTCGCTGCGACCGGATCCGAGCAGACCGCCGAGGCCGAGGACCTCGCCGGGGTGGAGTTCCAGCGACACATCGTCCAGTCGGTGCCTGCTCGCCAGCCCGGTGGCGGTGAGTACCGGCCTGCGTGCGATGTCGTGGTCCTCTTCACCGAAGCTCGTCACACCGTGCCGGCGGACCTCGGAGATCTCCCGGCCGAGCATCATGGACACCAGTTGCATGCGGTCCACGTCGGCCAGGTCGCCGGTGTGGATGTGCCTGCCGTCACGGAGCACCGTGACGCGGTCGCAGACGCGGTACAGCTCGTCCATGCGGTGGCTGACGTAGACGACGGCGATGTCCTGGCGGCGCAGGTCCGCGATCACCCGGAACAGGGTCTCGACCTCGCGCGGCTCCAGGGACGAGGTGGGCTCGTCCATGATGACCACCTGGGCCTTCACGGAGACCGCGCGGGCGAGAGCGACCATCTGCTGGGTGCCGACGCCCAGGGTGTGGAGCGCTCGGCGGGGGTCGACCGAGACGCCGAACCCGCCCAGGATGGTGGCCGTCTCACTGTGCATCCGCGCGAAGTCGATCAGCCCTAGCCGGGTGCGGGGCTCGCGGCCGAGGAAAATGTTGCGGGCCACGCTCATCAGCGGTACCAGATTCACCTCCTGATAGATCGTGGAGATGCCTGCCTGCTGTGCCTCGAAGGGGCGGGCGAAGTGCACGGGCCGGCCCGACAGCAGCAACTCGCCGCCGTCCGGGCGGTGGACACCGGTGAGCACCTTGATCAGGGTGGACTTGCCGGCGCCGTTCTCGCCGACGAGCGCATGGGTCTCCCCCGCGCGCAGAGTGAAAGAGACGTCGTCGAGGGCGACCACGCCGGGGAAGCGTTTGCCGACGCCGCGAGCCTCCAGCACCGTCGGCGCGACCGCCGGCTGGGTGCCGGGCGCCGCGGACACTGCCGCTTCGGGGGGTGCCATGAACGTGGCCTTCCGGAGATCGATCGTGGGAGTGAGAGTGGGAGTGGACCCGGGCCGCCACGGAACGGGAGTGCACCGCGGCGGCCCGGAGGAACGGGCCGGTGTCCGGTCCGAGTCAGGTGAACCGGACACCGGCCGGATCAGGTGAATCGGAACTCCGGCCGGATCAGGCAAGCAGGAACACCGGCCTGGTGAGGTGACCAGGGGTGCCGGCCGGGTCAGTACGCTCCGCCGAGGGAGGCCTTGGCATTGGTCTCGTCGTAGGCACGGTCGGCGATGATCACGTTCTCCGGGACCTCCTCCCCGGCGTAGAACTTCTGGGCGGTGGCGAAGGCGAGCGGGCCGAAGCGCGGGTTGGACTCGATGACGGCGTTGAGTTCGCCGTTGGCGAGCGCCTGAACGGCGTTGCGGGTGCCGTCGATGGACACGATTTTGACGTCCTTGCCGGGCGTCTTGCCGGCTGCCTTGAGCGCGGTGACGGCGCCGAGCGCCATTTCGTCGTTCTCCGCGTAGACAGCGGTGATGTCGGGCTTGGACTGGATGAGCTGCTCCATGACCTGCTGGCCCTTGTCGCGGGCGAACTCGCCGGTCTGCTGGGCGACGATCTCCAGTCCGGGCGCCTTGGCCCCGACCTGGTCGACGAAGCCCTTGGTCCGGTCGGTGGTGACGCTGTTTCCGGAGGAGCCGAGGAGAATGGCGACCTTGCCCTTGCCACCGGTTGCCTTGATCATCGCGTCGGCCGCGCGCTTGCCCTGCTCGACGAAGTCGGAGCCGAGGAACGCCAGATAGTCCTTGCAGGCGGTGGCGTTGACCTTGCGGTCGATGGTGAGCACGGGGACCTTCTTCTCCGCTGCCGCCTTGAACGCCGGCTCCAGACCGTCCGAGTTCAGCGGCGCGACAATGAGGAACTGGGCGCCCTGGGCGAGCATGTCCTGGATGTCGCTGATCTGCTTCGGCAGTTGGGACTGCGCGTTGGTGGTGAGCAGCTTCTTCACACCGACCTTGGCGGCCTCGTCCTTGATGGACTGCGTCTCCGCGATACGGAACGGATTGGCCTCCTTCTCCGACTGGGAGAAGCCGACGATCGCGTTCTTCAGGTCGAGCTTCGGAGCGCCGTAGGTCTCCAGCTTGCAGCCGGCGCCGGAGGACGCGGCCGGCGTCTGGACCGCCTGGGCAGCCTGGCCGCTGTCGCCGCCGGCGTTGTTCGAGGTCTCCGACTTCGCGCAGCCGGAGAGGGCCAGCGTGGTGGTGGCGACCACCAGGCAGGCGACGGCGAACGTGCGGGATCTCAGCGGAAGGGTCATGCGAGGACACTCCTTGGCGGGTGACAGCACCGCCGAGCGGCGTGCGGTCGGGCGGGGTGGGTGGGCGGAACCGGCCTGTTCCGATTTCCGGACAGGAATGGTCAGTACGCTCCTGACCTGCGAATACCGTGCTGCGAAGCATCCGTGCGGCCGTCGGGAGCCTCGGATTTACAACGTTATATAGCCGCCGGAGCGCGCACGGCAAGAGTGCGGCACCACGTTTCCGGGAGGCTCCGCCGCGATGACTTGCCGTCAGCCGCTGCCGCCACGACCACGAGTCGGGCGATTGCGTGTGCGGGGTCTGGACAGCCGTCGGGGGGCGTGCTGTCATTCCGCTGCACACAGTTTCCAACGTTGCAACGCCCAGCGGCCGTTGCGGCTGTCCGCTCCTGCGCCACTGTCCTGCCGGTCCACGACGCCGGACCGTGCGGCACCCCGCCGACCGCCGACCGCCGGCAGGCCTCGGCGAGCAGGACATCTTGCCGGGGCCTTCCAGCCGCTCCGTTCCGTCCAGGCCCGCTCCGACTCCCTCTGCACGAGGAAGAATCCGATGACAAGACAACGCACCCGCCCCCGAACCAGACTGTGGGCGCTGCTGACAGCAGCCGCCCTCGTACTGCCGACGAGCAGCTTGATCCCGACCGCCGCGGCCGCGGAGCCGACCGGCAGCGCGCCCGCGTCCGCCTCGGAGAACGCCGCCATCGAGGTGCACGGCCTGAAGGGCGAGTACTTCGCCATGTCGGCCCCCGGCGCCCGGGACTTCGCCGAGCTCGGCGGCGTAACGCTCGATCCGCAGATCAACTTCCCCGGCCTGACGACCACCTTCGAGACACTGACGGGCCGCACGGAGCACACGACCGCCCGCTGGACGGGGCAGATCGAGGCACCCGTCACCGGCGACTACACCTTCTACGGCATCGGCGACAACGGCTTCCGGCTCTTCATCGACGGCAAGCCGGTCATCGACCACTGGGTGGGCGACTGGGACAAGGAACAGACCAGCACGCCCGTCAGGCTGACCGCCGGGCAGAAGTACGACTTCCGTACGGAGATGTTCCAGGACGTCGGCGGGGCGAACATGTTCCTGCGCTGGTCGACGCCGTCGATGCCCAAGCAGCTGGTGCCGGAGTCCGCGTTCACGCCGCCGGCGGGCTTCGAGGTCTACCCGGTGGAGTTGTCGGTCGCCGAGGACGGCCGGCGGCTCCGCGCACGGTTCGAGGACAGGGTCAGTGACATCCAGGCGGTCAGTGACCACCTGAAGATCGAGGCCGACACGACGGCCATGCCGATCAAGTCGGTGGCCGTCGCCCCGGGCGACCGGAACTCCGCCGTCGTCACGCTCTCCGAGCCGATCCAGAAGAACCAGCAGGTCAAGGTCGTCTACGACGGTGAAGGCGGCCTCAAGTCCGGCGGCGAGACCGTGCCACGGATCGCCCGTTCCGCCCAGAACGCCTCCACCCACCGGCTCACCACCGAGTGGGGCGACGAGCTCGACGAGAAGAACCCCCTGCCGGAGTACCCCCGGCCGCAGCAGGTTCGCGCCAAGTGGAAGAACCTCAACGGCCCCTGGCAGTTCAGCGGTGCCGACGCGGGCGAGCAGCCGGTCTTCGGCAAGGACCTCGACGAGAAGATCATCGTGCCGTTCCCGGTCGAGTCGCAGCTCTCCGGGCTCGAGCGGCACGAGGACCACATGTTCTACCGCAAGCTCGTCGACGTGCCCGAGAACTGGAAGGTCGGCAAGGGCAACCGGCTGAAGCTCAACTTCGGAGCCGTCGACTACCAGGCCCGTGTATGGGTCAACGGCAAGCAGGTCGCCGAACACACCGGCGGCTACAACGCCTTCAGCGCCGACGTCACCGACGCCCTCAAGGGCACCGGACCGCAGGAGGTCGTGGTCGCGGTCACCGACACCGGCGGCGCGAACCAGCCGATGGGCAAGCAGTCCACCAACCCGGGCGGCATCTTCTACACCCAGTCGTCGGGCATCTGGCAGACGGTCTGGATGGAGCCCGTCGCCGACGCGTCGATTGACAACGTAGTCACGACACCCGACATCGACACCAGCAGCCTCGCGGTGACCGTCGAGTCCGACGACGCGTCCCCCGACGCCCGTGTCGAGGCCGTCGCCCGTGACGCCCGCGGCAAGGTCGTCGGCACGACAAGCGGGCCGGCCAACGCCGAACTGCGCCTGCCCGTCGCCGAGCAGCACCTGTGGAGCCCGGACGACCCGTACCTCTACGACCTCGACGTCAAGCTGACCGACGGCAGGACGACCGACAGCGTCGACAGCTACTTCGGCATGCGGAAGATCGGGATCGAGAAGGTCGGCGGCTTCCCGAAGCTGGTGCTCAACGGGAAGCCGGTCTTCTCCCTCGCCACGCTCGACCAGGGCTTCTGGCCCGACGGCCTCTACACCCCGCCGAGCGATGAGGCACTCGCCTTCGACCTCGAGGCGCACAAGAAGCTCGGGTTCAACGCCGTCCGCAAGCACATCAAGGTGGAGTCGCCGCGCTGGTTCCACCACGCGGACAAGCTCGGCCTGCTGGTCTGGCAGGACTTCGTCTCCGGGAACCTCACCAACGAGACGGGCCGCAAGGCCTTCGTCGACCAGGGCCGGGAGATGATGCGGCAGCATCACAACTCGCCCTCCGTCATCGGCTGGATCGTCTTCAACGAGGGCTGGGGCGAGTGGGACCGCGAGGAGAGCGGCCGCATCGCCGAATCCGTCAAGGCCGCCGACCCGTCCCGTGTCGTCAACGCCCACAGCGGTGTCAACTGCTGCAACTCCAAGGGTGACTCGGGCAAGGGCGACATCATCGACCACCACGACTACAACAACACCGACCCGGCCTACCCCGACGAGAAGCGGGCCGCCATGGACGGTGAACACGGCGGCTTCACCCTGCGCACCCCCGGTCACATGTGGCCTGGTCCTCCCACCGTGATCTACAGCGGCGTCGCCGACAAGGAGGCGCTGACCCGCAAGTACGTGGAGAACACCGAGAAGTTCTACCTCGAGGCCGCCGGCGCCGAGCTCTCCGGCTCGGTGTACACCCAGATCTCCGACCTCGAGAACGAGCTCAACGGCCTCTACACGTACGACCGCCGGGAGATCAAGCTCGACCCGGTACGGGTGCGCGAGATCAACCTCAAGGTCATCGCGGCGGGCGCCGCGGCCGGTGAACGCGACGAGCTCAAGGGCGGCGGCCACTGGGCCCTCGACGAGGGCAAGGGCACGACCGCCGGGGACTCGGGCCCGAACGACAAGCCCCTGCAGCTCACCGAGGGCACCAGCTGGACGCCCGGCGTCAGCGGCAGCGCGCTCAAGTTCGACGGTCAGGGCCAGTACGCGCAGACGGACGGCCCGGTGCTCGACACCACCAAGAGCTACTCGGTCTCCGCCTGGGTCACGCTCGACTCCCTCCCCGGCAACTACGTGACGGCCGTCAGCCAGGACGGCCGGCGCCAGGAGAACCCGTTCTACCTGCAGTACGGGCAGGGCGCGTTCGCCTTCAGCACGCCGGGCGGCAACCGCGCCCGCATGGCGACCACGCCCGAACTCGGCCGCTGGTACCACCTCGTCGGGGTGCGCGACAGCTCCAGCAACGAGATCAAGCTGTACCTGGACGGCAAGCTCGTCTCGACGGCGGCCGCCGGCCCCGCCGATGTGAGCACCGGCCCGCTCGCCGTCGGCCGCGCCCGGTGGGGCGGCGGGAACGTCGACTTCTGGCACGGCTCGATCGACGAGGTCCGCGCCTACGACAAGGCGCTCACCGCCGAGGAAGTGGGCGCGCTCAACACAGAGGGGCGGCCGTAGTCCTCGCCGCAGTGTCCACGATCCCCGGGTGGGCGGGGCCCCTGGCTCCGCCCACCCGGTTCGCCGCGCCCCTCTTCACCGTGCCCTCTCCGTGACGCTTTTGGCCGTGTCGTAGACCTCGCGGGCGGCCTGCACGTCCGGCACCCGCGCCTCCACCCAGCGCGCGAGCTGCCACACCTGGCGAGCGGCGCCCTCGCCGAGCGGGGTGAGGGAGTACTCGACACGGGGCGGGATCACCGGGTGCACCTCGCGGTGGACGAAGCCGTCCCGTTCCAGGGTCTGCAGGGTCTGCGCGAGCATCTTCTCGCTCACGCCGGAGACGGTGCGCCGCAGTTCGCTGAACCGGTGGGTGCCGTCGAGCAGCGCGGCGAGCAGGAGCACGCCCCAGCGGCTGGTGACGTGCTCGAGGATCAGCCGTGAGGGGCAGTTCGCGGCATTCACGTCGGGTGCCTGTCCCGGTGGGACGGCGGTCTCTTCTCTCACGCTCACGTCAGTAGCTTACCTGAAGGTGGGTACTTCCGAAAAGTTAGTACCCCTCTTACGGTTAGCCGTGTCCTCGCGCAAGCGATCAAACACGCACCACAGGAGCGGAAAGCATGAGCATCGTCGTCACCGGAGCCACCGGTCAGCTGGGCCGTCTCGTCGTCGACGAACTGCTGGCCAGGGTCCCCGCCGAGCAGATCGCCGCAGTCGTACGCGACAAGGCGAAGGCCGCACCTCTGGCGGAGCGCGGCGTGGAACTGCGCGTGGCCGACTACGACAAGCCGGAGTCCCTCGCCGGCGTGTTCGAGGCCGGTGACATCGTCCTGCTGATCTCCGGCAGCGAGGTCGGCCGGCGCCTCACGCAGCACACGGCCGTCATCGACGCCGCGAAGGCGGCGGGAGTGGCCCGTCTCGTGTACACCGGCGTCCTCGGCGGTCCCGCCGCCGCTTTCGGACTCGCCGACGAGCACAGGTCCACCGAGCAGGCCGTCCTCGACTCCGGCCTGACGCACACCTTCCTGCGCAACGGCTGGTACAGCGAGAACTACACCGCCCAGATCCCCGTGCAGCTCCGGCACGGCGTCGTCGGCAGTGCCGGCGAGGGCCGCATCGGCTCCGCCTCCCGTGCCGACTACGCGGCCGCCGCGGCTGTCGTCCTGACCACGGAGGGCCACGACGGCAAGGCGTACGAGCTCAGCGGAGACACCGCCTGGACCCTGGCGGAGTACGCGGCCGTGCTGTCCGAGCAGTCCGGCGAGACGGTCGCGTACAACGACGTCCCCGCCGAGGTCCTTCTCTCCGTACTCACCGGCGCCGGGGTTCCGCGGCCCATGGCCGAGATCCTCGTCGACGTCGATGTCCGTGCCGTCCGTCAGGGCCTGCTCCAGGGCGGCAGCGGCGACCTGAGCCGCTTGATCGGACGCCCGACGACCCCGGTCGCCGACAGCATCGCCGCCGCCCTGAACGGCGGGCCGTCGGACGGGACCGGCCGGGCCGTCTCCTAGGGTCTCGCTGTCCGCCGCTCGCCGCCCGCCGCCCGCCGCCCGGAAAATTCCCCCTGGGGTCCGGTCCGTTCGCCTAGGGTGACGGCGAGGGTCGTGAGCTGCGCTTCTTGAACGAATCGGCGGACGCGGCCCGTTGACGACCCTGGGGGGACGGCATGCAGCCGAGAGCACGTTCCGTACGCGCGGTGAACCGGCTCACCGCGCGGTGGGCGGCCACCGTGACGGGGCACGGCGACACCGTCTTCTCCGGTTCCGATCTGTGGCCGCTCCTAGCCGTCCTCGCACACGCCGCCGACGGGCCCGCGCGGACGGAACTGGAGGACGCGGCAGGTCTGCCCGCCGCCGAGGCCGCCGACGCCTCGCGCGGCTTCCTCGAAGCGCTGCGATCGATCCGCGGCACCCGTACCGCGCTCGGACTCTGGACGAGGGCCGGCCTCCCGCTGCACGCCGACTGGACGGCACGTCTGCCCGCCGGGACCGTCGGCACCTTCGTCGGCGACCTGGAAACCGACCGCGGGAATCTCGACGCATGGGTCGTCGGGCAGACGGACGGACTGCTCCGGAAGTTTCCGCTCGAGATCGACGAGGACACGGAGCTCGCCCTGGCCTCCGCCCAGACCGTGCGGACCCGCTGGCTGCAGGCGTTCCACGAGACGGAGTCGGTCCCCGACAGCGGTCCATGGCAGGGCCGTTACCTCATCGCGTTGCGCCGCACCACGTCGCTTCCGGACCGCGTGGCCGTGGCTCAGACGCCGGACGGCCCGCTGACGGTGCTCAAGGTGCTCGGCGACACCGGCGTCGACGTGCATCTCGTCATGGGCACGCGGGACATGACGCCCTCCCAGGTCCTGTCCCACGGGATCGGCACGCTCTCCGGCCTCGGCAGCCCGGTTCCCGGCGACCGGCTTCCCCTCGGTGATGCCGGTCCGGGGCTGAGAGTGTCGACCGAGCGCAGCAGCACGCCGGAACCCGAGCTCGACGTCGTCACGATGCCGTTCCGGGTGGAGACGCATCACGACCTCCTGGAACAGGCCGCGCTGTTCGGCCTGTCGACGGCCATGGACACGAGCCGCGGGCACTTCCCGGAGATCAGTCCGGAGCCCCTGGCGATCGGTACGGCCGGCCAGTCGGGCCTCGCCGTGTTCGACGACACGGGCTTCGAGTCGGCCTCCGTGACAGCGGTCGCCGCTGTGGCCGGCGGTGTGCCGCGCTCCCGTTACACGGTGCGCCGCGTCCAGGCGTCCTTCGACCACCCCTTCGGTTTCCTGACCGTCCACCGCACTTCGCGCCTGGTCCTGAACGCCGGGTGGGTCGCGCACCCCGTCCCGTTCACCGGGTACGAGGAGATCGACCACGGCGACGCCCCCGAAGCCACCTGAACACGCCTGAAGACGGCAGAACGCGGCTGAAGCCGTCCGGAGCTGTCCGAGCCGTGCGGCGTCGACCGGTCGTCAGGCACCGGACCGCGAACTCCGGAAGGTGCGGCGGTAGTTGTCCGGCGGCACTCCGACGGTGCGGTTGAAGTGCCGGCGCAGCGTCGCGGCGGTCCCCATGCCGGTGGCCGTCGCGACGGCGTCGATGCTGTCGCCGGTGGTCTCCAGCAGTTCCTGGGCGCGCCGGATCCGCTGGGTGAGCAGCCATTGCAGCGGGGTGGTACCGGTCACCGACCTGAAGTGGCGGCCCAGGTTGCGAGAGCTCATGTTCGCCCGGCGGGCCAGGTCCTCCACGGTCAGCGGTCGGTCGAGGCGTTCGATCACCCACGGAAGCAGCTCGGCGAGGGGGTGGTCGTCCTGGGCGGGCACCGGGCGGGTGACGAACTGCGCCTGGCCGCCGGCGCGGTGCGGGGGCACCACCAGACGGCGGGCCAGCGTGTTGGCGATCGCCGAGCCGTGGTCCAGGCGGACGAGGTGCAGACACAGGTCCATCGCGGCGGCCTTGCCCGCGGAGGTGAGCACGCTGCCACTGTCCACGTAGAGCACGTCCGGATCGACCTCGACCCGCGGGTGGCGGGTGGCCAGAACCCGGGTGTGCGCCCAGTGCGTGGTCGCACGCCGGCCGTCCAGCAGACCGGCGGCGGCGAGCACGAACGCGCCCGTGCACAGGGAGGCGACCCGTGCGCCGGCCTCGTGGGCGGCGCGCACCGCGTCGACCAGGTCCGCGGGCGGCTCCTCGTCCACGTCTGCCCACCCGGGGACGATCACCGTGTCGGCGAGCGGGAGCTGGTCGAGCCCGCGGTCGGGCTCCATTCGGAACCGTCCGACCCGCACGGGGCCCGGCCCGCAGACGGCGACGCGGTACAGGGGGTCGGCCACGCCGTACGGCTCGGCGCCGAAGACCTCGTAGGCCACGGACAGTTCGAAGTGCAGCATCCCGTCGGTGACGGCGAGCGCGACAGTACCCATGTCCGAAATTGTACGGGCCATGTCGTTCCGGACACTCGCGCGGGCCGACGCCGGCCGACAGGGTGGTTTCACGACGGATCGATCGAGGACGGCGGGAGAACCCATGAGATCGGGTCACACGGTGGCGGTGTTCGGCGCCTACGGGCACACCGGGCGCTTTGTGGTGGCGGAGTTGCTGGAGCGCGGGTTCGTCCCGGTGCTGTCCGGCCGCGACGAGGGCAGGTTGCGAACGCTGACGGCGTCGCGTCCCGGGCTGGCGGTCCGGCCGGCTTCGGCCGACGACCCGGCCTCGCTCGACCGGGCGCTGGCCGGCGCGGCCGCCGTGATCAACTGTGCCGGACCCTTCTCCGCGACCGCCGCACCGGTCGTCGAGGCGGCACTGCGCGCCGGTATCCCGTACGTGGATGTGGCGGCCGAGATCGAGGCGAGCCTCGACACGTTCACTCACTTCGGGGATCGTGCCCGCGTCGCCGGCGCGGTGGTGATCCCCTCGATGGCCTTCTTCGGCGGACTCGGCGACCTGCTGGTCACCGCGGCGATGGACGACTGGACGGCGGCCGAAGAGGCGCATGTCGCGTACGCGCTGAGCAGTTGGCATCCCACGGCCGGGACCCGCGCCGCGGGTGCGGTGTCCCGGCAGCGAAGGGACGGTCGGCGTGTCCGGTACAGCCGAGGGCAACTGGAATACCTGGACGACGCGCCGCCGACCCTGAAGTGGTCCTTTCCCGACCCGGTGGGGACGCGTGCCGTCATCGGGGAGTTCACGATGGCCGATGTCGTCACCGTCCCCAGCCACCTGGCCGTTCCCGAGGTGCGTACCTGCATGACGGTCGAGGCGGCCAGGGACCTGGCGGCTCCGGAGACACCGGCGCCTGCCGCGGTCGACGATCGGGGGCGGTCCGCGCAGACCTTCCTCGTGGACGCCGTGGTGCGCTCGGGGGGCATGGAGCGGCGGGCGGTGGCGAGCGGCCGGGACATCTACGCCGTCACCGCGCCGCTCGCGGTGGAGGCGGTGCACCGTGTACTCGCGGGACGGACGAGGGCAGTCGGTGTCGTCTCGGCCGGTGCGGTATTCGATGCGCCCGACTTCCTCCGGTCCCTGTCCGCGCACATGTCGCTCGAACTGCACCGGTAGGCGCCGGCACCCCGCCGGTCGGGCGTCCTCGTCGGGCATCCGGGGCGAGCTCGGGCATCGGGCATCGGGCATCGGGGGCGGGCGTCCGGAGGGGGCGTCCGGAGGGGCGTCCCGCTCAGCCGTTCGGGTCGGGAACCGGCGGTCCGGCGAGCGGGATCGGCTGCCCGGCGGCCGGATCAGAATCCCGGCGGCAAGTGGCCGGCCGGTACCTCCTCCTCGGGCGCGACCGGGCCCGGCGGCGTACCGTCACCGAACGGCCGCCCGCCCAACGCCGCGCGGTCATGCGGCTCGAGCCAGTTCGCCAGGTCGGGGCCGACCGGCACGATCCCGGTCGGATTGATGTCACGGTGCACTGCGTAGTAGTGCAGCTTGATGTGCTCGAAGTCGACCGTGTCGCCGAAGCCGGGCGTCTGGAACAGGTCCCGCGCGTACGCCCACAGCACCGGCATCTCCGACAGCTTCCGCCGATTGCACTTGAAGTGGCCGTGGTAGACGGCGTCGAAGCGCACGAGTGTGGTGAACAGCCGCACGTCCGCCTCGGTGATCGTGTCGCCGACGAGGTAACGGGACGTCTCCAGCCGCTCCGAGAGCCGGTCCAGCCGGTCGAACAGACGCTCGTACGCAGCGGTGTACGCCTCCTGGGAACCGGCGAACCCGGCACGGTACACCCCGTTGTTGACGTCCTTGTAGACCGCGTCGTTCACCGCGTCGATCTCGGGTCGCAGCGCGGGCGGGTAGAGCGCGGGCGCCCCCTCACGGTGGTGGGGCGCCCACTCCAGCGACATGTCGATCGTGATCCGCGCGAAGTCGTTGGTGACCACCTCGCCGCTCGGCACGTCGACGATCGCGGGCACCGTGATGCCCCGGTCGTAGCCGGGATCGCGGGCGAAGTACGCCTCCTGGAGCCGCTCGATGCCGAGCACCGGGTCCTTCCCGCCGGGATCCAGATCGAACGTCCAGCTGCGGTCGTCGTGCGTGGGACCCGCGACAGCCATCGGCAGCGCATTCTCCAGCCCGAGGAGTCTGCGCACGATCACCGCCCGGCTCGCCCATGGGCAGGCCCGGCTGACCACCAGGCGGTAGCGTCCGGGCTCGACCGTGAACCCGTCACGTCCGTCGCGGGTGATCCGGGTGGTGATGTACCGGCTGTCGCGCGAGTAGTCCCCGCCGGATTTCACATAGCTCACGTACCGACCTCTACCCACGAACAGCGACCGCGAACGCCGAGCGGCATCCGGCGCAGGCCATTGGGACGAGCCCGCCTCGTGGATCAGCCGGGCGTCCTCCCGGTCGCGGTGGCGCCGCCCGTCGTCTTCGGCGGCGCGGCCCACGACCCGGTGGCTGACGTGGCTGCCGTGCGGACCGGTCGTCCGCCCGGCAAGCCGAGTGCCACAAGCATGCCGATGAAGGCGAAACCGGCGACCGCGTCCATCGCCACCGAGGGTCCCGCAGCATCATGAACGCGCCGGACGCCTGACCGACAGCGGCCCGGCAGAAAGCCGGTGGACAGAGCTCACGCGCGCGCCACACTGGTCGCATGACCGAATCCGACCCCAAGGCCGATCTCCACTTCTACCTGCAGTCAGCCCGCGACGCCCTGCTGTGGAAGCTCGAAGGGCTCTCGGAGTACGACGCCCGCCGCCCGCTGACGCCGACCGGCACCAACATCCTGGGCATCGTCAAACATGTGGCCAGTGTGGAGCTGGGCTACCTCGGTGACACGTTCGGACGGCCGTCCGGCGAGCCGCTGCCCTGGCTCGAGGAGGGTGCCAAGCCCAATGCGGACATGTGGGTCCCCGCCGACGAGTCACGCGAGGACGTCGTGGGCCTCTACCACCGGGCCTGGGCGCACTCGGACGCGACGATCGACGCGCTGGCGCTGGACACGATCGGCAGGGTGCCGTGGTGGCCCACCAGGACAAGCAGGGTGACGCTGCACCATGCCGTGGTGCGCGTGATCGCCGATACGCACCGGCACGCCGGGCACGCCGACATCCTCCGGGAACTCATCGACGGTGCCGTCGGGATGAGCCGGCGCAACGACAGCATGGCGCCGGGCGACCCGGCATGGTGGGAAAACCACCGGAGCCGGGTGGAGCACGCGGCACGGGAAGCCGACCGGGACGCGTGACGTCGGACGGGTGGCGCGGTACGGCACACGAGGCCGCGAGTACGGGGCCGGCGGCATTCGCCGCCGGCCCCGCGACCGCGGTCTCCTGACGGGCTACTTCAGGTAGGGGCCGGCTGTTCCGATCCTGCCGGTGCCGTTCAGGACGTAGACCCGCAGATTGCCCTTGCCGGGCGCGGCGACGGTCAGCCTGCCGTCGGTGACGACCCGGGTGTCACCGGTGACCGCGTCGGTGTAGGTGCCGTTGGGGATGCCGGTGTACGTGGCGGTGTGGGTGACGGTGACCAGCGCGAAGCTGTCCGTGGTCCCGCTGGTGTACCGCCGTTTGAAGGCCATCTCGCCGCTGATGCCCTCGGTCGAGTACTGGCCCGTCTGCAGGGCCGGGATCGCCCGGCGGATCTCGTTCAGCCGCTGCACATGCTTGACCAGCGGCTTGTCCAGGGTGCCGGCGACGGTGCCGGTGGCCGAGTCGACCTTGGAGAAGGCGGAGGCCTTCACGTCGCCGGCGACGTGGTCGCCGTAGTAGGCGCGACCGGTCGTGGCGAGTGGGCAGGAGGGACCGCAGTCGATCTTCTTGCCCGCCTGGAATTCGATCTCCGATCCGTAGTAGAGGGTGGGGATGCCGCGGAAGGTCCACATCAGGGACATGTTCTCGGCCCAGGCGTCGGTGCCGCCGGTGTAGCGTTCGCTGCTCTTGTTGGGGCCGTAGTCGTGGCTGTCGACGTAGACGACGTTGTAGGTGGCGTCGTTGTAGCTGTCGTCGGAGTCCTTGCCGTTGTGGAAGGCGTTCCGGGCGTCACCGAAGTTCATGTGCATACGCATGTCGATGACGTTCATCCCGGAGAACTTGCTGTGGTCCGGGGCGTGGTAGGTGTTCCCGTCGAGGAACGCGTTGGTGGACGTGGGCTGGTTCGCCGGGCCGGCCTGCTGCTCGTGGTCGTACATCTCGAGCGCGGCCTTCTCGTCGTCGGCGCTGTACTCCTTGCGTTCCTTCCAGGTGTAGAACTGGGCGGAGTGGTTGACCGAGCCGCGGTTCCACTTGTCGTTGACGAAGGCGGCGACCTCGCCGAAGACGAAGAAGTTCTTCGCTGCCTCCGCACCGTGCCGCTGGGTGACGCGTTCCTGGATGGCGGGCAGGAAGCGGCGGTTCCAGGTGGTGCGCGGGATGTGGACGGCGGTGTCGACGCGGAAGCCGTCGACGCCCATGTCGATGTACTTGTTGTAGGCGCCGATCAGGTGGCTCTGCACTGCCGCGTTCTCGGTGTTGAAGTCGGCGAGGTCGTCGTGCAGCCAGCAGGAACGGGAGTCCTCGCCCTCCCAGTTGCCGATCCAGCAGTTGTGGTAGAGCGCCTTCGGGAACATCCCCGAAGTCGGACTGGGCCACTGGCAGTTGTAGATGCGGTAGCCCTCGGGCGAGGTCCACTGGGTGGGCTTGCCCCAGTCGACGCAGGTGTTGCCGGAGGGTTCGGCGGTCGACCACAGGTCGCCGTTGTAGTACGACTTGCCCGTCTTCGGATCGACGGTCAGGCCGTCGTACTCGAAACCCGACTGCTTCTCGTCGTAGTACCAGCTCCACTGGGAGTCCCGGACACCGTACGCAGTGGGCACGAACAGGCCCTTGGCGCCCCACCGGGAGGAGTGGTTGTAGACGACGTCCTGGTAGATCTTCATGCCCTTGGCGTGGGCGGCGTTGATCAGGTCCTGATACGAGGCGCCGGCGGACTCCAGGCGCGGGTCGACCTTGTAGAAGTCCCAGCCGTGGTAGCCGTGGTAGTCGTAGTCCGAGCGGTTGAGGACGACCGGGGTGATCCACACGGCGGAGAAGCCGAGGCCCTTGATGTAGTCCAGCTTCTCGACCAGACCCTTGAAGTCGCCCCGGAACATGGGGTCGTCGTTCGCCGCGTTGCCTGACTTCCGGTGCTGGCTGCCGCCGCGGTTGTTGCCCGTGTCGCCGTCGTTGAAGCGGGCGGTGAGGACGAAGTAGATGGGGTCCTTGCGCGGGTCGGTGCCCAGCGGCTTCCCCGGCGCGGGCGTCGGGGGTTTCGTCCCGGTGGTCGCCGTCGCGGAGGCGGAGGCCGCGGAGACGTTACCGGCCGCGTCGGCGGCCCTGACACTGTAGGTGTAGGTGGTCCGTTCCTCCAGGTTCGCGTCGGAGAAGACGGTGGAGCCGACGTCGGTGACGACGGTGCCCCTGGTTCCGCCGGTACGGGTGACCTGGTACCGGGTGACGCCCTTGTCGTCGGTGGACGGGTCCCAGGTCAGCACGACGGACACGCCGTCGGCCTCGGCGGCGACCCCGGTCGGGACGGACGGCGCCTGCGTGTCGGGCGTCTCGCCGGCGCAGGGGTCGCCGGCGTTCGCGGTGACGGTGTTGTTCTCGACGGTGGTGACGCCGGTGGGCAGTGTGTAGTCGGTGCCCTTGTTGTTGTCCCAGACGCCGTTGCCGTTGTTGAACGCGGCCTTCATCGACGTGGCCGCGCCGAGATCGATCTCCTTCTTCCACCACCCCGTGCACGCCGTCCGCATGCCGATGCCGGGCACGGCGGTCCAAGCGCCGCCCGCGGGCTGGTAGTGGACGTTGACGGTGGTCCAGCCAAGGGTCCGGGTGGAGTAGTAGACCGTGGCCGTGTTGCCGTCACCCGGTGTGGGCGTGGGCGTCGGGTCCGGGCCGCCGCCGGCGCAGGGATCGGAGTGGGCGATCACGCCGTCCTTGACCGTGATGCTGCCCGTACCGAGCGCGTAGTTCCTGCCCGCGTTGTTGTCCCAGGTTCCCGAACCGTTGTTGAAGGTCGCCTGCAGGCCCTCGGCGGCGCCGAGGGAGACGGTCTTCTTCACCCAGTCGGTGCACGCGGCCTCCATCCCGACACCCGGCACCGTCGTCCAGGAGCCGCCGTCCGGCGCATAGTGCAGGTGGTACTGGGACCAGTTCTTCGTCTTCGTGTAGTAGAAGACGGTGGCCGTGTTGTCGGCCGCCGCGACCGGCGCGGTCGAGGACGAGGGGGCGCCGGGTACGGCGGACACCAGTCCCAGGATGCCGCTTGCGGCCACCGCGGCGGCCAGTGGCCGTCCGGGCAGCCGGGTGCGGGTGCGTTTCATACGTCTCTCCAGAGAAGGCCACGGTGGGGCCGCGGCAGCTGGGCACTGCTGGCGTCGGAGGGGCGAGCCCCATCCACCGCCTTCCCTGACGCGCCTCAGGGTCCAGTGCGGATCCCGCACTGGAAAGCCGAACAGAAAATTTCAGAAACTCCTTACAGGGCCGGGAAGTTACTCGTGCCCGACGGTGTCGTAAAGAGGCTGGGCCGGAACTGGGATCAGGTGCGCCCGATCGTCCTCATGGCGAGCCGCCGCCCACCGGGATGCGGACGATCCCACCCGCGCCGGCCCAGGACTGCCCCTCGGCGAGGGGGCTGCGGGGGCGGGTGCGGAGACGTCCGCGGGGAGGTTGCGAAGGCGGGTGCGGAGAGGGCTGCGGGGCGGGTGCAGAGAGGGTACGGAGAGGGCTGCGGCGACACGGCCCGGCGCAAAGGAGCCTGACGGCCGGGGCGGTCGGCGACGCGGGCTGCGCGTCAGCTCCCTGTCGCGAGGCCCGTGTGTCCGCCCGCGGTGTGCGGGAGGGGGAAGGACCTGTCGCCGAAGAGGACTCGACCGGCCGCGGCTCTGCCGAACGGCGTGCGCAGCAGTGTGAACGCCGCCGTCGCCGCGGCCGGAGTCCGCACCTGGGCCAGCCCCCTGCGCAGCATGAGCCGTCCCCGGAAGCGCGCTCGCAGCACGGCTCCGTCGTAGCCGGTCAACGCGTCGGGCCTGCCTGCCCGCAGCGCGTCGTCGAGGACCGATGCCGCGAGTTCCGACAGCCGGAGGCACGGATCCAGTCCGCCCGCGGTCAACGGGGACACCGCGCCCGCCGCGTCCCCCACGAGAAGCCCGTCGGCGCAGCTGATCCGGCGCAGCACGCCACCGACGGGGATCGGGCCTCCGCGCCGCTCGACCGCCTCGGGACGGTCGACTCCGGCCAGTCCGGGCGCCGAGGCGCTGAACCTCTCCAGTGCCCGGCGGAGTCCTTCCGGGAAGCGGTCGGCGGAGCCGGCGACGCCGACATGGGCGTGCTGCCCGTCGTTGATCACCCAGGCGAGATAGCCGGGTGCGAGCGACGGGTCGAGCACGCAGTGGAACGTCGGCGGCTCGTCGCTCCCGGACAGTTCGAAGACCTCCTCGGCACCGATCAGCATGTGGCGGTTGCGGTCGAGCCCGAGGTCGCGGGCGACTCTCGAGCGGGCGCCGTCGGCTCCGACGACGAAGCGTGCCCGGATCGCCGTCGGCCCGTCGCGACCCGCCAGGTGGAAGGTGTCGCCGTCACGGCCGACGTAGCGTGTGCCCAGCGCGATCCGCACGCCGGCGTCGACCGCGATGTCGGCCGAAGCCGCGTAGAGCGGCCCCATGTCCCCCACCCGGTACTCGTCTCGATCGCTGGTCAGGCTGACGGGGCGGCGCATACTGGGCGGATAGAGCATCACCCGCCGGATCGGCGGCCCTAGGCACTCGGGTGGCAGCGGAAAGTCGTCGAGCGTCTTGCGCACGAAGATTCCCGTGGTGCGGATGGCGGTGGCGAGCGCGGTCCGCCGTTCGACCAGCAGTACGTCATGGCCCTGCCGTGCGAGGAGCGTGGCGGTGTGGAGGCCGGCCAGCCCGGCCCCGACCACCAGTACGTCGGTACTGGCGGCGGCCTTCGGGCAGTGGGCGGTGTCGGCTGTCGTCATGGTCTGCTCCTTGTGAAGTGCGGCATCGGGGCGGAGGCGGGCCACGCGCGTCGGACACATACGGGGGAACTGAGCCCTCGGGTCGCGTCGGGTCGCTCGGGTCACGTCGCTTCGGGCAGGCATCGCTTCGCGCGGGCGCGGCAGCAGCGGCCTGCTCCGCGCGAGCGGTCCGTACCGGCGTGGTGGGCCTGGGCTGCTCGTCGGCCCCGGGGCCCACCGACGCCTCGACCCCCCGGCACCCAAGCCGGGGACAGGAGGTCACGTGGTCAGGTGGTCAGGTCGTCAGGTGGTCAGGCGGTCGTCTTCCAGGAGGCTGCCGGAGCGGCGCTCCGCCGCTCCCGCCTCGATCACCGGTGCTCCGCGTGCGCGGCGGCGTCGTCCACCAGGTCCTCCGCCTCCCAGCGCAGCAGGTCTCCCGGCTGACACTCGAGCACCTCGCAGAGCGCGGCGAGCGTGGTGAAGCGCACCGCCTTGGCACGGCCGTTCTTGAGGACCGCCAGGTTGGCGGGCGTGATCCCGACGCGTTCCGCGAGCTCCCCCACGGACATCTTCCGCCTGGCCAGCATCACGTCGATGTCGACGGTGATCGGCATCAGATCACCTCGTCCAGCTCGGCCTGCATCTGTGTCGCCTCGACGTCACGCGCGACCGCCTGGACGAGCAGCATTCGCAGTACGAGCACGATGAGCGCGATTCCGAACACCGCCAGGGAGACCACGCCGAGCAGGAGCACGATGCCCGGCGCCACCTCCTCGCCCGGCGCCAGGACCACCCCGAGCGCGAACACCAGGAGTGCGGCGGCCACGAAGGCGCCGATCACCATGTGCACGTACCGGAAGGCGGCGTGGGAGAACACGGTTCCGTGTCGCACCATCGTGACGAGCCGCCAGACACAGACCAGGACGACCTGGACCGTCACGGCTCCCAGGACGGTGATCACGAGGATCGGGGTGCGCCGGTCCGCGAGGACGCCGCTCTCATCGATGCCGGTGGCCGGCAGCGCCACCATCAGCGTCTGGACGAACACCGTTCCGGCGAGCAGTGCCACGAGCACGGCGCGCAGCGCAAGCACTGTAAGTTTCCCCATCGTCACTCCCTCGATCGAACTACGATGGAAATCTATCGATTCTCGATAGCCATGGCAAGCGGCTGATGACGCGCGAAGATTGCCGGGAACCGGCAATGCGCGACGGCCCGTCGTGCGTGCATGCTGATGCACTTCTCGGCGCAGGACTGTGTACATCGATGTAAATCAGCCCTTACATTGATGCTCGCCCGGCCGGAACCGTGACCGGCTGCCTGACCGCGGCATGCCGTCCCACGGCGGGCGAACACGTCCCGGCCCACTGTCCCGGCACCGTCCGGGCAGCTTCCGCGTACCGCTGTACCGCACCCTGTGCCGTCCGCGTCAACAGGAAGGAAGTCCGTGTTCCCTTTGCGTCTGCGCAGATTCCTCGCCCGCCCCTCGGCGAGCGCCCACCCGCACTCCCCCACGCACCCCTCGGCGAACACTCACCCGCACTCCCCCACCTGCCCCTCGGCCGACGCCGACCTTGGCGCCGCGTCCACCGGCGCCGCGAGCCGCTTCCGGCACACGGTCCGTACCGCCGCGGCCTTCGCCATGGCCGCGGCACTCGGCCTGACCCTCGCCCTTCCCGCCTCGGCCGGGGCCCCTGCGGCGGCCGCTTCCGCGGACAGCGGCGCAGCCGCCGGGACGAGTTCCGTCGCATCCACGGGCACGCCGTTGCGGGAGGGTACCGGCCTCTACCCGCGGGCCGTACGACTCGCGCACAGCGGTTCCGCCAACGGGCGTGTGCTGGCGAGCGTCGTCACCTTCGACGGCGACAACGGGCTCGGCTCCATTCACGAGAGCACCGACGACGGCGCGACATTCCGGCAGGTCGGCTCCGTCCGAGACCCTGAGTCCACGTCGGGGCAAGGCCTGTGCTGCGCGACCCTCTTCGAACTTCCGCGCCCTGTGGGCGCTCTGCCCGCGGGGACCCTGCTGTGGGCTTCATCCGCCGGTCAGGACGAGGCGGACCGCCGGATGGCCCTGCGCGTCTGGCGCAGCAACGACCTCGGGCGCAGCTGGTCGTACCTGTCGACCTGCGCCACCGCGAGCGGGACAGGAGGCCTGTGGGAGCCGGAGTTCTCCGTGGCGGCCGACGGGGCGCTGGTGTGTCACTACGCGGACGAGACCGACGCCGGGCACAGTCAGAAACTCGCCGCCGCGCGCAGCTACGACGGTGTCCACTGGCAGGACCGCCGTGACACCGTGGCGAGTGACTGGTCGGCGGACCGGCCGGGAATGCCGGTGGTCCGCAGGTTGCCGAACGGCACGTACTTCATGAGTTTCGAGATCTGCAACCCCGGCGGTCAGTACCAGTGCGTCGTGCACTACAGGACCTCCGCCGACGGGTGGGACTGGGGAGCCCCGGCCTTCCTCGGCCACCGTCCGGAGACGGTGGACGGCAAGTACTTCCGGGCGGCGCCGACCATCGCCTGGGCGCCCGCGCCGGACGGTGGCCCGAACGGCCGAATTCTGCTGGTCGGCCAGCAGTTGCTCAACCGGGACGGCACTCCCGCCACCGAGAGCGGACGAACGATCCTCGTCAACACCGAGAACGGTTCCGGACCCTGGTACGAGATCGAGGCACCGGTGCGGGTCGCGAACCCGACCGCGAACTACTGCCAGAACTACAGTTCTCCGCTTCTGCCTTCGGTCGATGGCCGGCGGGTCCTGGAGATCGCCACGGACTGGGACGGCGACGTGTGCCGGGCCTACTTCGCCACCGGCGGTGCCACGGGCAGTGGGAACTCCGCCGGTGTCGTGGACGGCGGCCTCTACCGGCTGGTGAACGCGAACAGTGGTCACTGCCTGGACGTGGCCGGCGACTCGCGCGCCGCCGGCGGAAACGTCCAGCAGTGGACCTGCAACGGTCTGGGCCCGCAGCAGTGGACGCTACGGGCGCGCGGCGGGGATCGCTTCACCCTCACCGGCCGTAACAGTGGGCACTGCCTGGACGTCGAGAACGGCTCCACCGCCCCCGGCGCGAACGTGCGGCAGTGGTACTGCAACGGGATGGCGGCCCAGGACTGGCGGCTGGAGAGCGTCGGCCGCGGCTACTTCAGGCTCGTCGCCAGGTCCAGTGGCCAGTGCCTGGATGTGGCCGAGGGCTCGAGGACGGCCGGCGCCAACGTCCGGCAGTGGACCTGCAACGGCCTTCAGCCCCAGGTGTGGCTGCTGCGACGGGTCTGACGGGCGCCACCGCACACCCGCCGGTTCCTCCCGGACCAAGACGCCCGCCGGAGCAACCGGCGGGCGTCCGGCACGCGTTCAGGGCTACTCGAAGAACTTGATGCTCCAGCCGGTGTCGTTGTTCGGACCGGGGACGTTGGCGCGGCTGTACGTGGTGTTGCCCCACCAGGCGAACGTCCCCGTGTACCAGTACCGGTTGGCCCACGAGTACGGGGTCCCCTTCGGCACGGCGTGGAACATCAGGGGGAACCGCGGACCGGCGGGCGGGCTGGTGGCGATGTCACCGTCGAGCAGGACGAAGGTGTGGTGGCCGGGGCCGTTGACGTACAGCGTCGGGTCCCAGCCGGCCATCATCGTGGCCCGATTGGAGCCGAACAGACAGCCGTTGGACTTGTACCAGTCCCATACGTACGTCGGGTCACCGCCCGCCCGCAGTCTCAGGTCGGCCAGACAGTACTGCTCGCTCCAGCTGCCGTTGGCGGAGTACGCGATGTGCAGTTGCCCGTTCGGGTCCTTGATGGGCTCCGGTCCCTCGTTGATGAACGGGTTGCCCACCACCCGTTCCCAGGCCTCCCGCGGCTGCGAGATGACATGGCGCGCGCCGGTCGTCGTGGTCGGGCTGCTCATACGGGCGATGTAGAGGTTCTGTTCCACGTTCGTGTCGCCGGCCCAGCCGGACCAGACGAACCAGCGCTGCCCGTTGAAGGTGAACATGGTTCCGTCGATGGCCCACTTGTCGTCCGGCAGGGCCATCCGCGTCTCGGCGGTGTATCCGCTGTCCGGGGAGGCGGAGCTGATGACGTACATCCGGTGGGCCGGTCCGCGGCCGGCGGAGAAGTAGATGTAGTAGCGGCCGCCGTCCCTCACGATCTCCGGAGCCCAGACCTCACCGTGATCGCGGATGTCCGACCAGACCTGCCGGGCGGGCGCCGAGGCGAGAGCGGCCGTCGACGTGGCCTGGCGCACGGCGATGCCCCCACCGGCCGACTGCACCGAGATGTAGGTACCACCGACGCGGATCACGCTCGGGTCCGCGGCCCGTAGACCGGTCTGGCCCTCGGGGGCCGCGGTGCCGGCCGGGGCAGCAGAGCCCAACGCACCTGCCTGGGCCGGCTCGGCGGACGACACGGACATCGCGGCAGCAAGGACACCGGACAGCACGACGGCGGCGATCCCGGAATGACTGCGAGAGAGTTTCATGGTCCTGGTTCCCATGGTCGGGCCTCCGCTTCGACGCCGGGCCGACGGAAGAAGGCCGACGTTGGGGTGACGTCTGGTCAGGAGGGCGTCGGGGCGGATCGGCGGCCCCGGACGTCGCGTGGCACGTCTTCCGACGTGCTTTACATCGATGAAATAGCGCTTCCACAGAATCCCGACTCGCACTGGACATGTCAACAGATCAACTGTCCCCACCCCGCCGCGCCCACCCTCCGAGGGCGGAGCACCCCCGGCGGGGCGCCCGGAAGTCCTGCCCGGGAACGACGGCCGTGGGCCAACCGCCCTGTTAGCGTCGCTCCTTGACCAAGAGGGGGAAGAACGCACATGGCATCGACGACGTTTCATATCGGCGGGGATCTGGAAGTACGGCGGCTCGGATTCGGGGCCATGCACTTGCCCACGGAGCCGGGCCCGGCCCGTGAGAACTCCCTCACGGTCGCCCGGCGGGCCGTCGAACTGGGCGTCACCCTGATCGACACCGCGTACATGTACGGCGCGGGAGCCAACGAAGAACTCCTGACCGAGGCTCTGCACCCGTACCCGGACGACTTGCTGATCACCACCAAGGTCGGTGTCGCCCTGTCGGGCGCTCCGGGTGAGTGGGGGCTCGACGGGCGGCCGGCTGTTCTGCGCGATCAGGTCGAGCAGGCGCTGCGCCGACTTCGCGTCGAGCGGATCGAGCTGCTCCAACTGCACCGGATCGACCCGGGGACACCGCTCGCCGACCAGCTCGGCGCGCTGCGTGACCTGCGGGCCGAGGGCAAGATCGGCCGGATCGGACTGTCCGAGATCACCGTCGCCGAACTCGACCAGGCACGGCGGATCGTCGACATCGCGAGCGTCCAGAACCGGTACAGCATGCTCGACCGCGAGCACGAGCCCGTGCTCGCGGCCTGCCGGACAGCGGGGATCGCGTTCCTGCCGTGGCGCCCGGTCGCGTGGGGGAAGTCGGGAACGACGGCCGAGGTCGCCGCCGTGGCGGCCGAGGCCGGCGCCACCCCCACGCAGGTGGCGCTCGCCTGGCTCCTCGGCCACTCACCGGTCATCCTGCCCATCCCGGGCACCTCCCGGGTCGACCACCTGGAGGAGAACCTCGCCGCGGAAAACCTCCGGCTGACTCCCCTCCACCGCGAACGTCTCGACCGCCTGGCCGGGCGGGCCCAGGGACAGGGCTCCGCGTCCGAGGCCGCCGACGGAGCCGGATGAGCACCGAGACGGCGGCGACGTCACCCGCGGGGACGTCACCGCACTCTCCGTTCACACCGGGACGGCGCGTCACTTGTCGATCATGTCGCGCGTCTGCGCGTACACCACCGCATCACTGAGCAGCGCCGTGTGGCCGAGACAGGCGGTCCGGGTGTTGACCGCGCCGGACACGGAGACGGAACTGTCCGGGTTGATCACGGCGTCACAGGGCGACCACCAGGTCGCGTAGCGGGGCGAGCCGGGCGTCTCGTCACCCGAGTTGAGAGCGGTCAGGAAGTCGGAGCCGATGCGCATCTCGGTGCAGGACGCGTCGAAGCAGTTGTTGGCGCTGTCGGTCCCGTGGTTCGGACCGCCCAGCGACACCCAGGCATCGACCTTGGCCGTTCCTCCGAGGTTCTTCAGATAGTGGCGCGAGGAAAGCCCGCCCATGGAGTGGCTGACGATGTCGACCTGAGTGGCGCCGGTGGCGGCGAGCAGCTCGTCGATCTCGGCCGCGAGTCGCTGGGCGGTGGTGGTGTTCGACTGGCGCGAGTCGTAGGACCACTGATCCAGGTGGGAGGACGGCCAGCCGTCGTTCCTGAAGCGGTCGGCCATGGTGTTCCAGTTGCCGGCGCTGCCGTTGTAGCCGTGCACGAACAGGATCGGGTTGCTGGAGGGGCCGAAGCCGGAGGCGCTCGACGCCTGGGCGGGGAGCGGCGCCTGTACTGCGAGAAGGGCACTGGCCGCGGCGACGGCGGACATCACCAGAGGTCTCTTCACGGGTCTACTCACATTCCTCGACGGAGCACTCGCGGAGCGTCAGGGACACGGCGCCGGACGCTTCCGGATCACGGGAGCGGGCGGGCGGGCGGGTGTATGGGCGTGCGGAGGTGCGGAGGTGCGGGTGTGCGGGTGTGCGGGGGCCCGCTGTGGGGCCGGTCCACCGCACCAGCACGGGAAGGGACACCGGTGTCTTTCGAGGGGTGGCGCGAGCTTACTGGCCAGTAAGTGCGCCCCGTCAAGGGTCGTGCGTCGGGTAGCACCCACGGCCACCTCGCCATCGGAAGGACTCTGCCGCGACTCCACTTGATAGGCAAGTAACCACTTGCCTATTCTGGTGGGCGTGGCGGAGGACATATTCAAGGCGCTCGCCGATCCCACGCGTCGGCGCATCCTTGACGAACTCGTGGAACGGGACGGTCAGACCCTGTTCGAGATCTGCGCGCGACTGCTGACCAAGCACGGACTGGGGCTGTCCCGCCAGGCGATCAGCCAGCACCTGGCCGTACTGGAATCCGCAGGTCTGGTCGTCTCACGGCGCCAGGGCCGCTACAAGTTCCACGATCTGAACACCGAACCCCTTGAGCGCATCGTGACACGGTGGCTCAGGCCCGAACCACCGGAGAGCACCCCATGAGGATCCACATTTCCAGCGTCTTCGTCGACGACCAGGACAAGGCCCTGCGCTTCTACACCGACGTACTGGGCTTCGTGAAGAAGACCGAGGTCCCGATCGGCACGGACCGGTGGCTGACCGTGGTCTCTCCGGAGGACCCCGACGGGACCGAACTCCTTCTGGAGCCCGACGGCCACCCCGCGGTGAAACCGTACAAGGAGGCGCTGGTCCAGGACGGCATCCCGGCCACGTCCTTCGCCGTGGACGACGTGGTCGCGGAGTTCAACCGGCTGCGCGAGCTCGGGGTGCGCTTCACCCAGGACCCCCTGGAGATGGGCCAGGTCACCACCGCGGTTCTGGACGACACCTGCGGCAATCTGATCCAGATCGTGCACGGCGGGTAGGACCGGCGCGGAGCCGCCGCGGTGCCCTCCTGGCGAAGAAGATCTCGCAGAACCGGTCCGGGTCCCTTCATCGGCACTCGGCACTCGGCACCCGACACTCGGCACTCGGCACTCGGCACCCGGACCGGATCACGATGAGTTCCGGAGGCCGGCCCGGTCTGCCTTGTCATGGACGAGAGAAGGAGCCACGGCATGAGCACCCCCGAAGTCCTGATGGACGGCATCGTGTTCGGCGAGTCGCCGCGCTGGTACGGCGAACGTCTCTGGTTCGCCGACTGGGGCGCGAACCAGGTGATCGCGCTCGACGCCGACGGCAGCCACGAGGTGGTGGTGACCGTCCCGTCGTTCCCGATGTGCATCGACTTCCTCCCCGACGGGCGGCTGCTGGTCGTCGACTCGGCACAGCGCCGACTGCTGCGCCGTGAGCCCGACGGATCGTTGGTGACGCACGCCGGCCTCTTTGAGATCTCGACGAAGCCGTGGAACGACATCGTCGTGGACGCCCAGGGCAACGCCTATGTCAACACGATCGGATTCGACTTCCCCCAGGGCGAGTTCGCGCCGGGCCTCGTCGTGCTGGTCACGCCGGGAGGCGCTGTCCGCCGGGTGGCCGACGGCCTCGCATTCCCGAACGGGATGGCGATCACACCTGACGGCGGGACGCTGATCGTCGCCGAGTCGTACGCCGAGTGCCTCACGGCGTACGACATCACGGACGACGGTGGCCTCGAGAACCGGAGGGTCTGGGCGCGGACGCCCGGCGACCATCCCGACGGGATCTGTCTGGATGCCGAGGGCGCGCTCTGGTACGCGGACGTGGGCAACCAGCACTGTGTGCGTGTACGCGAGGGGGGTGAGGTGATGGCCACGGTCGACCTGGACAGGGGCGCCTTCGCCTGCGCGCTGAGCCGAGGAGAGGATCCTCGGCTGTACGTCGTCGGCCAGAACTGGGGCGGGCCCGAGCAGTCGGAGCCAAGCGGCCGGGTCGTGGCCTTCCCGGCGCCCGCGCCGGGAGCCGGGAAACCCTGACCCCGAGCCCGGTCCGCCGTCCGGTCCCCCCGGCCGACCTCCCGCCCCGCCCGCCCCGCCCGTCCGGCGGGCACGTGGACGAAGACAGGCGTCCGGAGGAGGCCGGGATCAGCCGCCGCGCCGTACCCGGGCCGCCTTGCGGGCCTCCGCGAGCATGCGGGCCTCGCTGCTCTTGCGGGACGGCCTCCCACCGGAACCGCTCTTCGCGTCCTTGGCACTGCCCAGACCGCGGAACGGGGCGTTGTGGCTCTTGGGACGCGACACGGCCGGCCCGCCGTCGAGAGGCTCCCCGGAGGGGGCCCTGGCACCGGTGATCCGGCTCAGCTCCGCCTCGCCGGCCCGCACCTTGGTGACCTTGGGAGCGACGTCGGCCTCCGCCATGACCTGACTCGTCTCGCGGCGCTGCCCCGACAGGACGAGGGTCACGACGGTGCCGGAGCGGCCGGCCCGCGCCGTGCGGCCCGCGCGGTGCAGATAGTCCTTGGGGTCGGTGGCCGGGTCGACGTTGACCACGAGGTCGAGGTCGTCGATGTGCAGGCCGCGTGCGGCGACGTTCGTGGCCACCAGTGCGGTGACCTGCCCGTTCCTGAACTGGGCCAGGGTCCGGGTGCGCTGCGGCTGGGACTTCCCGCTGTGCAGGGCGGCGGCGGCCACGCCGCTGGCCCGCAGATGCCGCGTGAGCAGGTCGACGCCGTGCTTGGTGTCGAGGAACAGCAGGACGCGGCCGTCCCGGGCGGCGATCTCCGTGGTCACGGCGTACCGGTCCGGGCCGTGCACGACGAAGACGTGGTGCTCGATCCCGGAAACCGCACTGGACGACGGGTCCACGGAGTGGACGGCCGGGTCGCGCAGGTACTGCCGCACCAGTTGGTCGACGTCGCGGTCGAGAGTGGCGGAGAACAGCATCCGCTGCCCGTCGGGACGCACCTGGTCCAGGATCTCGGTGACCTGCGGCAGGAACCCCATGTCACACATCTGGTCGGCCTCGTCCAGGACCGCGATGCGCACCCGTCCCAGTCGGCAGCCCTTGCGCTCGATGAGGTCGTGCAAACGACCGGGCGTGGCGACGACGATCTCGGCGCCGTCCCGCAGTGCGGCGGTCTGCCGTGCGATGGACACACCACCCACCACGGTCGCGATCCTCAGCCGCAGCGCCTCGGCGTACGGGGTGAGCGCCTGACCGACCTGCTGCGCCAGCTCCCTGGTGGGCACCAGAACGAGCGCCAGCGGCTCCTTGGGCTGTGCGCGCCGCCCGGCCGTCCGGGCGAGCATCCCCAGGCCGAAGGCGAGCGTCTTACCGGATCCCGTGCGGCCCCGGCCCAGGACGTCCCGTCCCTCGAGCGCGTTCGGCAGCGCCGCCGCCTGGATGGGGAAGGGCACGGTCACACCGTGCTCGTCGAGTGTCCGCAGCACCTCGGCCGGCAGCCCCAGCTGCGCGAAGGACGCCATCGCGGGCGGCGCCGAAGCGGCGTCCGACGCCTCGGACACACGGTCCTGCCGCCGGGCATCGCCGCGTACTGATTCGCTCACAGAAAGCCTTCCTCCGAAAGAACCGTACCGAGGAAGGCGCGGCGGATACGCGGTCACCGGCCAGGAACACCGGACGGAGCACCGACACAGCGACGCTGCAAACAGTGAACGCTAGCACGGGAGACGCCGCGGGCTCCCACGACTGCACCGCACCGCCGTCGTCGGAGGGGCCCTCGGCGCTCTTGCGAAGGACCGCTTGCAGCAACCGCTGCCGCCGGGCGGAGCCGGTCGAACCGAGCAGTCGTGCATAGGGTTGGCTGGCGCACGTGGGGTGGCAACGGGCTCTGAATTCTGATGGGGGATGTGTGGACCGTCGTCCGGTAAAGCTTGTCCTGGATGTCCTGCTCATGCTGCTCGGGGCCTTGTTGGGCATGGCGACCAACTACGCCACCAGTCGGACGGACCATGTCCCGTGGCCACTGCGTCTGTTGCGGGAATGGTCGGTGCTTCTGGTCGCGATCGTGCTCTTGCTTCTCGTCGCGGGACAGGTCTGGCTGCACTTCCTGGCGCGGCCCGTCGCGATCACGCGGTCGTGGAGCTCCTCGCAGCCGCCGTACCCCGGGCTGGAGGCGTTCACCGAGGACGATGCCGGCGTGTTCTTCGGCCGTGACCGGGAGATCAGGGACCTCGTCGGCAGGCTCCATCCGTCCGCACCGGCCCGTGCGCACCGGTTTGTCGCGGTGATCGGTCCTTCCGGGAGCGGCAAGTCCTCGCTGGTGCGGGCGGGGCTGCTGCCCGCCCTGGGACGGCGGCGCGGCCGCTGGGTGATCGCGCCACCGTTCGCACCCGGCGCCGAGCCTCTGGTGGGCTTCGCGTCGAGTCTCGCCGCGATGCTGCCCGGTACGACCGCCGAGCAGGTTCGAACGGAACTGGCCCAGGGGCCCGCGGGCGTACAGCGTTGCCTGGAGCGGCTGCGCACGGCACGGGGCGGACGTGCCGCGCCGGTGCTCCTGGTCGTCGACCAGCTTGAAGAACTCCTCACGTTGACCGGAGCCCAGGACCGGGACGTGTTCCTCTCACTGCTCGACGAGTCGCTCGCGGCGGATCCGCACCTGTGGGTGGTGGCCACCTTGCGATCGGATTTCCTGACCGACTTCCTGGAGACCGGGCACGCCGCGCTGATCCACCAGCCGACGCTGGTCGGCGTGCTCGGCCGCACAGAGCTGTTCGAGGTGATCGAGAAACCCGCGGAACAGGCGGGCCTGGGTTTCGCTCCCGGGGTCGTGGCACGGATGGTGGACGATGCCGGAGGCGGGGACGCGCTGCCGCTACTGGCGTACACCCTTCAGGAACTCTTCCTGCGGGTGGGCTCCGGCGGGAATGTGACGGAGGACGACTACCGCCGTGCAGGCGCTGTGGCGGGCGCACTGTCCGACCAGGCGGACCGGATCACCTCCGAATTGCGTACGGCCGACGCGGACACGCCTGTGGTCTCCACACTGCTGAAATTCGTGGCCGTGGAGCACGGCGAACCGACCCGCCGCCGCGTGCACCGCGACGACCTCACGCCCGAAGAGCGCACCGTGACCGATGCGTTCGTCGCCGGGCGCCTGCTCACCAGTGACAACGCCGTGCTGGGTGCCGCCCATGAGGCGCTCTTCCGACAGTGGGCTCCGCTGCGTCAAGCTGTCTCGGCCGGCGCGGACAAGCTGCGGCGCCGTACGGAGTTGGAAAGATGGGCACAGGACTGGGAACGCTCGGGTCGGCGGGACGCCTACCTGCTGAGCGGCGAACGGCTGGCTGTCGCAGGCGATTGGGCGGACGAGGCGCCTGAAGCCCTCACCGGTGTCCCGCTCGTCGCCGCTTTTCTGGAATGCTCCATCCGCCAGGACAGAGCCTCCATGGAACGTGTCGCCGACGCGGTCGCCCACCGGGCTCTGGAAAGCGCCGAACGCGACCCGGAGCTGGCGATCCTTGCGGCGCTCGCCGCCGTCGAGGAGTGCGCCCCGACCTCGGCCGCCCAACAGGCCCTGCACACCGCTCTGGGCGCCTCCCGGCGGCGTGCGGTCTTCCGCGGCCACGAACAGGACATCAACGCTGTGGCCTGGTCTCCCGACGGGTCACTACTGGCGACCGCGTCGGACGACGGCACGGTCCGGATCTGGGATGCCCAGGAGGCCGCGGATCCCGTCGCCCTCACCTGTCGCCGCGGGGACAGGGTGTACGCGGTGGCCTGGTCACCGGACGGGAAGCGGCTGGCAGGTGGTTCGCGGGACCGTACCGTCACCATCTGGGACGCCGAGAGCTGGGCCGAACTCGGCGTGCTCACCGGTCATGACGACAGCGTCGGGGCTCTCGCGTGGTCACCGGACGGCGACCGGCTCGCCACGGCGAGCAGCGACCGTACCGTACGGATCTGGGACGCGGAGACGCATGCCGAACTGACCGTGCTGACCGGCCATGAGCTGCCGGTGTGGGACCTTGCCTGGTCACCCGGCCGGCGGCAGTGTCTTGCCAGCGCGTCGGACGACGGCACGGTGCGTGTCTGGTCCCTGTCGCCCGGCGGGCGCACCACCGAGCTGACCGGCCACCGGGCCGGCGTCTCCGCCGTCGCCTGGTGTCCCGACGGCCGCCGTCTCGCGTCGGTGTCGGAGGACCGCACGGCCATGGTGTGGAACATCGCCGAAGCGGAGGAGGCGGGGGACGAGCCGCAGGCCCGGAAGCTCGAATCGCTGACCCCGCTGAACTGTGTGACGTGGTCCCCCGACGGCCGCCACATCGTCGCCGGAGACGACGACCGCACCGTCCACGTCTGGGAGGCATGCACCGGTGAGGAATCACGGCTGATCGGCCACACCGACAGCGTCAACGGCATTGCCTGGCACGGCCGTCGCATCGCCACCGTCTCCCGCGATCGGACGGTGGCCATATGGGACGCCACTCCGCGTGGCAGCCGGAGCGGCACTCTGCTCGGCCACGACGACTCGGTCCAGAACGTCTCCTGGTCGCCCGACGGCACCCGCCTCGCCACTGCGTCCCAGGACGGCACGGCCGTGATCTGGGACGTCGCGCAGAATGCTCCGTTGGCCACGCTGAGACACGAAGGTGCCGTGTCCGATCTGGCGTGGTCCCCCGACGGCGAGCGGCTGGTCACCACGTCCAGCGGTACCGCCGCCCAGATCTGGGACGTACGCGGCCGGACGCATCTCGCCGTGCTGAGCGGCCATGGCGACGAACTCACGACGGTCTCCTGGTCCCCCGACGGCACCCGGATCGCAACGGCATCACGCGACAGCACTGCCCGCGTCTGGGATGCGTCGGACGGCACCGAACTCATGGTGCTCCGCGGGGACAGGCACTGGATGGGCGGGGCCGCGTGGTCTCCCGACGGCCGCCACCTCGCCACCTCGTCGACCGACAAGGCGCTCTGCGTCTGGGACACCCGTCGGGGAACGGCCGTGACGACCTTGCACGGGCACACGGACTACGCGTGGCGCGTCGCCTGGTCTCCTGATGGCCGTCGGCTCGCCACCGGTTCCCGGGATCGCACCATTCGCCTCTGGGACCCGTTCAGCGGTGCGGAGCTCGTCACCATGACCGGGCACCAGGAACGCGTTCAAGGCGTCGCCTGGTCACCTGACGGGCGGCACCTGGCGACCGTGTCCTGGGACCGGACCGTACGGCTCTGGAACCCGGACGACGGCCGCGAACTGGCCGTCGTGGGGGTCCACGACGACCAGGTCAATGGTCTGGCATGGCATCCGGACGGCTCACACCTGGCCACTGTCTCCCGCGACCGCAGCGTAAGAATCTGGGAACCCGCCACGGATATGGACGCCCTGCTCAGGCGCGCCCGGTCCCGGGTCTTCCGCCGGCTCACCGACGACGAGCGCCGCAGCTTCCTGTTGCCGACAACCCGAGCGGGAGTTTGAAGGGCATCGGGTCTTCCGGACAGAGGTGTTGACCGATCTCCTGGTACTCCGCCCGGAGCCCTCGCTGCTGAGCCGGTTGTTCTCGCCGAGCACGCTGGACCGGCGGAGACCGCCGCCGTCCGTCGGCACCTGCCGTGGCACCGACGCCGGCGACGAACCGCGACCCCGGATCGCACGAGCACCGACACGGCCAACCGCTCCCGAAATGAGCGAGAACTCGGTGCAGGGAAACCCCATTGGGGAGTCGGTTCCACTTTCCCTCCGGTTCCCGGCCGTCCTGGAGATTCCTAGGCATTGGAAGCACATTGGAGGCACAAGGGGCGCGCTACATCATGTCTGTCGTCGAACGTGCTCCCGCCCCGGCCGCACCATGCGCTTTCCACTCTGACGGGAGGGGTACGCGCCCTGTGAACCCTCCGCACGGTACGCAAGGACCGTGGAGCTCGAAATCCTGGAGAATTTCATGACCCCGGAGATAGAGAACGCCTTCGCGACGATCAGGAGTGAGTACGGGCCGGAGTCGATCGCCCGGGTCGAGCAGATGCTGGAGGCGGGAAAGCAGCAATGCCACCCGCTCCAGAAGGGCGCCAAGTGGATCCTGCCGGGGATTTCGCAGCAGCCCTGGCACGACCCGTACGGTCACCCGGAACTGACGCCCGTGGTGCACGCCTTCGAAGCGAACCATGCGGTGATCAAGAAGGAGTTGGAGACTGCCTGGGCCGCGCGGCGGAACGCGTTCTCGGATTACGAGCACTACCTCACGCGACAGTCGGACTGGCAGGCCCTCTATCTGTTCCGTCAGGGCGGGTTGGTGAGTGAGTCGGCCGACACGGTGCCGACCGCGTTCCAGGTCCTCAAGGAGGAGGCGGTCGACACGGGCAGGCTTTGCCCCCTCCTTGAGTGCCACTTCTCCACCCTGCTCCCCGGGGCGTCGATCGCTCCCCACTGCGACCTGTGGAACTTCAGCATCAACCTGCACCTGGCGGTCGACATCCCCGAGGACTGCGGCATCACGGTCGCGGGCGAGACTCGGTCGTGGCAGGAGGGCAAGTGCCTGCTGTTCGACTACTCCTTCGAGCACGAGGCGTGGAACCGCGGGACGCGTCCGCGCACGTGCCTGCTGGTCGACCTGTGGCACCCGGAAACCACCGTCCCCGAGCGGAAGGCGCTCGTCGTACTCATCGCCGAGATCCGAAAGCTGATGGGCGAGGGCTGAGCGGGCGGCACCCTCCGTTCGTCCACGACCGCACGGGACGATCACCGCATCGACCCTTGTCCGCCCCGAGATCCGGCACGTCCAGAGCCTGCTGAAGACGGTCCGGGAGTCGGGACACCCGCGATGCCGTCGGCCGGCCGCTGAATGCGGGGCCTGCCCGGCCGTCGCTCACCAGTCGGGGGAGCCGGGCGAGTTGGGTGTCGGCGCCGACCGCCGTGGCCCGGACCACCAGCAGCCCGCCGACGTTGACGGCGTCACCCACCGTAGCCGATCCCTGCCCCACCTCCATCGAGGTGTTCTCGCCGGTCACCGCTGACGGATGGTGACCGGCGCTCGTCATCGGCTCACCTGCGCCTCACGGTCGACGGCGCCCAACCCGTGCATGCCCGGCATGCCCGGCTCCCGGTTCGGGCCGGGGTGCGACGAAACCACGTTTCGACTTCTCCGTGAAACATACGGCGGGGGGTATCCAATGAATGGCCCGCTTCGGCATGTGACAAAAAACCCGGGTGCGGTCGGGAACCAGCCTTGTCCCCCATCCGACTCCCTATGAATAGGGCCTTCTCTGTTCTTTCGAAATCTCGTGCTCCGGATCAGCCGGAACGATATCGAAAGTGCGGCCAACCCCACCGCGAAGGGCCTGGAATCGGCCATCCATGGCGCGCTGGTAATCGACCCCGAAGGCTGGAACCGGAGGGCAGGTCCAGCCGACTTATCGAATGGGGAACCTCGTCCCCCGTCGCCCGGACGAGACCACTGCCCCCGCCCTTGGGGGCAAAGGCGTGCGGCCACCTGGGATTCCCCTCTGACCGCCCTGCGGTCGGCGGCACCCGGATGTCCATCGTTCGCGAAACGGGTGGGTAATTCTGGCCACCAGTGCGTAAGCCAGGCCGAAATTGAAGGGCGGGTGCTTGTCGCAATGCACGGAGTGAGCCACGATCCGGGGGTGAGCCGCCGTCCTGATTCAGAGGGCAGATTCGTAGGGGGAACCGGTTAAGCGATGCCTGCAGTGAATACTCCGTCCACTTCGTCACGCCGGCGCCTGGGACTGCCGCTCCTGGTCCTGGCCGCCGCGCAACTGGTCATCTCGCTCGACTACAGCATCGTCTATGTCGCCCTCCCGAGCATCGGCAGCGGTCTTGGTTTCTCCGGGCAGCATCTCCAGTGGGTCGTCAGCGCCTATGTCGTGGCGACCGGCGGGTTCCTGCTCCTCGGCGGCCGGGCCACCGACCTGCTGGGGCGGCGCAGGATCTTCATCGTCGCCGCCCTGCTGTACGCGGTCTCCTCGTTGGTGGGCGGGCTCTCGGAGTCGGCGGGTGCGCTCGTCGCGGTGCGCGCGGTGCAGGGCATCGGCGGTGCTCTCATGTTCCCCGCCGCCCTGTCCCTGATCAACACGCTCTACGAAGAGGGCCCCAGCCGTAACCGGGCCCTGGTCGTCTGGGGAGCCGCCGGAGCCGGAGGGCTCTGCTTCGGCTCGCTGCTGGGCGGGGTGCTCGTGGACGCCTTCGGCTGGCCGGCGGTGTTCCTCGTCAACGTCCCACTGGCCGGCGCCATCGCCCTGGCCGGAACGTTCCTCTTCCCCGCAGACGAGCCACCGCCCCCTCAGCGGGACTTCGATCTCCCGGGCGCCCTGACCTCGACAACGGGCATCACCCTGCTCGTCTTCGTCCTCATCCACGCGCCGGAGGCCGGCTGGGACAGTCGCGGTGTCCTGGTCTGCGCTGCCCTGTCGCTGATCTCGTTGTCCCTCTTCGTACTGACCGAAACCCGCACCCGCGCTCCGCTGACGCCAGGACACCTGTTCCGTCAGCGCGGCCTGCTCGGCGCCATGGCGCTTACCGCGCTGTTCAGCGCCACGTTCAGCTCGCTTCCGTACTTCCTGACCCTCTACTTCCAGACGGTGCACGGCTACAGCGCGATGGCCACCGGAGCCGCCTTCCTCGTACCCGCCGTCGTCGTGGCCGCCGGAACGAAGGTGGGCGAGAAGGCCGTGGCCGCTCTGGGGCTGCGCGCCATGCTCCTGGGCGGCATGGCGCTGGGAGCCGCCGGCGCCCTGCTGCTCGCCCTCGCCCTCGGCGCCGACGGCTCCTACGTGCGACTGCTGCCCGGGATCGTGCTGCTGAGCCTGGGGCAGGGGGCCGCTTGGACCGGCATGTGGATCGCGGCCGGGGCCGGCGTCCCCGCCCGGGACCAGGGCATCGCGTCGGGGCTTGCCTCGACCACATTGCAGGTGGGTGGCGCCGTGGGACTCGCCGTCCTGGTCGCTGTCGCGGATACCGGGAGTCATGGCCTGACCACCCCTGCACTGCTCGACGGGGTCCGCGACGCCGTGTATGTCATCGCGGCCGGGATCTGTCTCGGTGCGTTGGCCCTCCTGCCCTTGCAGAGGCGCGCGGACCGCTGACGACAGCCGCAGACGCACTCCCACCCCGTCGTACGACTGTTCTGTCCCTGTCGGCCCGCGACCTCACCGACCGCATCGGGAGCACTAGGAGACCTCGTGTTCAGCACGCCTGACCGGCCGCCAAGTTCCTTCGTGCCGCCGCCCTCCCCGCCGTCCGACCGGGCCTCCGTCCTCTGCGGCCTGGCGGGCTGGCTGCCCGCCCGCGCCGTGACCAACGAAGAACTCTCTCAGCGGCTCGACACCAGCGACACCTGGATCCGCACCCGCACCGGCATCAGCCGACGCCACTTCGCCGAACCCGGCCAAGCCACTTCCGACCTGGCGGTGGAGGCGGGCCACCGAGCGCTGCGGTCCGCGGGCACGGCAGACGTGGACGCCGTGGTCGTCGCCACGACGACCCCTGACCGCTCCTGCCCCGCGACCGCACCGCTCGTGGCCGGCCGGCTCGGCCTGACGGGAGCGGCGGCCTTCGACATCAGCGCCGTGTGCACCGGCTTCGTCTACGGGCTGGCCTCGGCCACGAGCCTGATCACGGCCGGGATGGCCGACCGCGTGCTGCTGATCGGCGCGGACACCTACTCCACCATCGTCGACCCGGACGACCGCACCAACGCGATCATCTTCGGAGACGGGGCCGGAGCCGTGGTCCTGCGCGCCGGACGCGCCGACGAGCCCGGCGCCGTCGGCCACTTCGACCTCGGCAGTGACGGCACGGGCGAAGAGCTGATCATGGTGGCTGCCGGTGGCTCGCGTCAGCGGTCGACGCCTGGTGAGGTGGACCCGCAGGACCGTTACTTCGCGATGCGTGGCAAAGAGGTCTACCGTCACGCGGTCACTCGCATGACGGCATCCGCCCGCGCCACGCTGAAGCTGGCCGACTGCGAGGTCGACGACGTCGACCGTCTCGTCCCGCACCAGGCGAACCTGCGCATCCTGCGCTCGGTTGTGGACGACCTCGGACTGCCCGCGGAACGGCTGGTGACCAACATCGACGCCGTAGGCAACACCGGAGCCGCGTCCATTCCGCTCGCCCTGGCCGATGCGGCCGCCCAGCACACCATCGAGCCGGGCGAACGCGTCCTGCTCACCGCGTTCGGTGGCGGACTCACCTGGGGTTCCTGCCTCCTGACCTGGCCCGCCCTCTCGCAGACCGACCCGCACGACACAGGAGGAACTCACGCGCCATGAGCACCACCTACGACCAGTTGGTCGACATCGTCACGAAACTGCACGACGCGCCACCCGACCGGATCAGTGCGGACGTCACCTTCGCCCAACTGGACGTCGACTCGCTGACCTTGGTCGAGATCAGCATGCGCATCGAGCGCGACCTCGGTGTCCACCTCGAGGACAACGAACTCGAGGAAGACCTCACTCTCGGCGCGACCACCCAGCTCATCGAATCGAAGCTCGCCCAGTAGCCGCAGCGCACACAGAGAGCAGGGATGATGGAGATCACGGAACGCATCGGTCACGACCTCGGCGCCACGGTCGAAGGGTTCGACCACACGACCGCCTCGCAGTCGGACGTCGACGCCATCAAGGCGACGGTCTACACCAAGAAGATCGTTGTCCTGAAGAACCAGGACCTGGCGCCCCGACAGTTCCTGGAACTCGGCAAGCGCTTCGGTCGGCCGGAGACGTACTACGAGCCGATGTACAAGCACCCAGAAGTGGAGGAGATATTCGTCTCCTCCAACGTGCCGGAGGACGGCAAGCAGATAGGTGTGCCGAAGACCGGGAAATTCTGGCACGCCGACTACCAGTTCATGCCGGATCCGTTCGGCCTCACGTTCATCTATCCCCAGGTCGTCCCCGAGAAGAACCGCGGCACCTACTTCATCGACATGGGGAGGGCGTACGAGAAGCTCCCCGAGGACGTGAAGAAGGAAGTGGCGGGCACCTTCTCCCGGCACTCGGTGCGCAAGTACTTCAAGATCCGCCCCTCGGACGTCTACCGGCCGATCTCCGAGATCGTCGAGGAGGTGGACACGAAGACCCCGCCGGTTGTGAAGCCCAGCACCTTCATCCACCCGATGACGGGCGAGAGGGTCCTCTACATCAGCGAAGGCTTCACCCTCGCCATGGAGGACGAGCACGGCAAGCCGTTGGAGACCGACCTGCTGCACCGGCTCTTCGACGCCACCGGCCAACTCGACGAGACCTTGACCCACCCCAACATCCACCTGCAGACCTTCGAGAAGGGCGACCTTCTCCTCTGGGACAACCGCAGCCTGATCCACCGCGCCCGGCACACGACCACCCCGGAGCCGACCGTCTCCTACCGGGTGACCGTGCACGACGAGCGCAAGCTCTACGACGAGGCCGCGTGACCGTGCGGACATCCGTTCAGCACACGCTGTCGTCGCGCGACTTCGACAACGACGACGAACTCCTGTTCCAGGTCCTGCGGCCGTACAAGGCGCACTGCAAGTACCTGAAATCGGCGTCGGTGAGCACCCGGACAGGGCGTGTGACCGCACGCTGCGAACTGGCCATTCCGGAATCCTGCTACATCGACGACACCGGCCATCTCAATTCCGTTGAAGTCAACATCAGCTACAACCAGATGATGTACTACACCGTCGCCAAGACGGTGAAGGAAGGGCTGCTGGAAGAATTCGCCGGCTGGACGCTGGACGACTACTGGCGCCACCAGTTGCCCGACATCCTCATCGCCCGCTTCAGCGGCAGTTTCCGACGCCCCATCAACGCCCGCTCCTTCTCCGGGGAGATCGAATTCCTCTCCGTGGAGCGGCGCTCACCGGGCGGAGAGCCGCTGCTCGTCGCCGAGACCGCCTACCGGTACTGGGACGACGCGGGCGGGCGGTGCGACGGCACCGTGAAACTGGCCTTCGTCAACGCCCCGTAACGCAGCGACCGAACAGCGGCGTGCCGTCGGCGGCCCGGCAGCGGCACGCCCCCGGCAGACCGAGAGCAGAACGAGAGCAGAACGAGAGGCAGGCCCGCACATGGCCGAACCGTCCGCGCCCGGGACATCCGGCGGAAGGCTGTACAACTCCCGGCTCACCACCCTCGTCGACACGGCACGCTTCCACGCCGCGCATCACCCGCAGGTCAACGCCGTTGTGTGCGAGGACCGCAGTCTCACCTACGAGCAGTTGCACCGCGAGAGCAACCGCATCGCCCACGCCGTCCGCGCCGCCGGGGTGGAACCCGGAGCCCGGGTGGCTTATCTGGGCAAGGAGTCCGAGCACTACTACGAGATCGTCTTCGGGTGCGCCAAGAGCAACACCGTTCTGGTGCCGATCAACTGGCGGCTGACCGCACACGAGGTCAGCCACATCCTGAAGGACTCCGGCAGCGAACTGCTCTTCCTGGAGGAGGAGTTCGCCGCCGTTCTCGACCGTCTGCCGACCGCGCCGCCGAAGACGGTGGTCCGGCTCGGCGCGGCCGGCGGCTTCACGGCCTGGAAGGCGGAGAACCCGGACACCGAACCGGCGTCCACCGCCACCCCCGACACGCCGGTCGCCCAGCTGTACACCAGCGGCACCACCGGCCTGCCCAAAGGCGTCGTCCTGGCGCACCGGAGCTTCTTCGCCATCCGCGACGCCCTGGCGAGCGAACATCTGGACTGGATCGACTGGCGCGCCGGCGACATCGCCCTGGTCGGCATCCCCGGGTTCCACATCGGTGGCCTGTGGTGGGCCACCCAGAACTTCAACGCCGGCGTGACGGTGGTGGCCATGCGCGCCTTCACACCTCGGGACGCGATCGGTCTCATTCGCGACAACGGCATCACCACAGCCTGCGTCGTCCCCGCGATGCTGCGCATGATGCTGGCAGAACCCGGGATCCGGCCCGACGACTTCGCCACCCTCCGCAAGATCATCTACGGTGGTTCGCCCATCTCCGAGGCCCTGCTCGAAGAGAGCCTGGCCATGTTCGGCAGCGAGTTCGCACAGATATACGGCCTCACCGAGACCGGCAACACCGCCGTGTGCCTGCCGCCCGTCGACCACGTCTCCGGCCACCCCAGGATGAAGGCCGCGGGCCGCCCCTACCCGGGGGTTCGCAGCAAGGTCATCGACGACGACGGCAAGGAACTGCCGCCGGGCACCGTCGGAGAGATCTGCCTGGCCACCCCGGCCCACATGGTCGAGTACTGGGGCCTGCCGGACAAGACGACCGAGACGCTCGTCGACGGATGGATCCATACCGGCGACGCCGGATACGTCGACGAGGACGGCTACATCTTCATCCGTGACCGCATCAAGGACGCGATCCTCGTCGCGGGCGAGAACGTCTACCCGGCCGAGATCGAGAACGTCCTGGAGCGCCACCCCGGCGTGGCCGAGGCAGTGATCGTGGGGGCACCCGACGAACGCTGGGGCGAGAGCGTCCACGCCTTCGTCGTGCCCGTCGCCGGGGAGGAACCCACTCCGCGGGACCTGCACCGGTTCCTCGTCGACCACTTGGCCGCCTTCAAACTGCCCGCCGCCTACGAGTTCATCGACCACGTGCCGCGCAACCCGAGCGGGAAGATCCTCCGCCGGGAACTGCGCGAGCGTTTCTGGAGCGGCTCCGACCGCAAGGTCAACTGACCGGCATGCCACCACCCCCGTGCAGCTACCAAGAGAGAACACCATGCCTGAGCCCTTGACGCTGGACGCCTTCCGCGCGGACCTGGCGGAGTTTCTGCACCAGCAACCGGACGACGTGGACCTGGACGAGAACCCCCTGTACGCGGGCCTGGACTCACTGCGCATCACCACCTTGGCCGAACGGTGGCGAAGTGCCGGCGCGGACGTGAGTTTCGTGGAACTCGCCGAGCGCACCTCCTTCGCCGAATGGTGGCAGCTCCTGTCCGAACGCCAGGCGGGAGCGACCCATGCCGACGCCTGACCCGTATGAATCCCGCCGCGCCCTCCTGGCCGCCCAGGAGGGAATCTGGACCGGCCAGCATCTCGATCCGCACAGCCCCGCCTACAACACGGCCGAATACGTGCACATTCACGGCGCGGTGGACCCGACGGCCTTCGAGAAGGCACTACGCCACACCGTCGCCGAAGTCGAGGCCCTCAACGTCCGCTTCGTCACCGACGAGGCCGGCCGGCCCTGGCAGATGAACACTCCCGCTGTCGAGTGGGACCCGCACATCGCCGACCTCTCCGCCGCCCCTGACCCGCACGGCGCCGCCCTCGCGTGGATGGCACAGGACCTGGCCCGCCCCGTCGCCCTCGGTCACGACCCGGTCTTCGGCCATGCCCTGCTGCGGACAGCCGCGGACGAGTTCCTCTGGTACCACCGCGTGCACCACATCGCGCTCGACGGCTTCGGACTGTCCCTGGTCGCGCGCCGCGTGGCGCAGGTCTACACCGCCCTGGTGGAAGGCACCCCGTCGGGGGCGAGCGGCTTCGGCTCCCTGGAATCCGTCCGGCAGGAGGAGGACGCCTACCGGGCCTCGGAACGCTTCACCAAGGACCGCGCCTACTGGACCCGGCGCTTCGCGGACCGCCCGGCGGTCCCCAGCCTCACCGCCGAGCAGGCGTTACCGGCCCGGACCTTCCTGCGCCATGTCGTCGACCTGGATCCCCAGGAGACGCTGAGCCTGCGCACCGTCGCCCAAGAGCTGTCGGTGACCTGGTCCGACGCGCTGCTGGCCGTCACAGCCGCCTACATCCACCACGTCAGCGGAGCACCCGAGGTCGTACTCAGCCTGCCCGCCATGGGCCGCCTCGGGTCGGTGTCCCTCCGCGTTCCCTGCATGGTGCGCAACATCCTTCCCCTCCGCGTCGTGGTGGGAGAAGAGGACGGCCTGCGCGACCTTGCCGCCCGGGTGGCCGCGGAGCTCCGCGCCGGACTGCCGCACCAGCGCTACCGCTACGAGCAGCTGCGGCGCGACCTGAAGCTGGTCGGCGGCAGGCGGAGGCTGTCCGGGCCCGGTGTGAACATCATGCCGTTCGAGTACGACCTGCGGTTCGCCGGACACCGCAGCACGGTCCACAACGTCTCCGCCGGCCCTGTCGACGACCTCTCGGTCAACGTCTACGACCGTGCAGAGGGCGCGGGCCTGCGGATCGCCGTGGACGCCAATCCCGACCTCTACGACGAGGCAGACCTGGCCACGCACCAGCAGGGTCTGCTGTCGCTGCTGCGGGAGGCCCTCGCCGACCCGGACGGGGCCATCGGCCGGCGGCCCGTCACCGTCCTCGACGGTGGGCCGCTGCCCGGACCGGCCCGGCCGGTGCTGAGCCTCATCGCCGACCAGGCCGCCCGGCGCGGCGGCGCCACGGCCGTCGAACACGACGGGCGGAGCATCACCTACGCCGAGTTGTTCGGCTCCGCCCGGCAGCTCGCACGAAGGCTCGCCGCCCGTGACGTCGGTCCCGGCGCCTTGGTGGGCGTCGCCCTGTCCCGTGGTATCGACGCCGTGACGGCCATTCTCGGTGTCCTGTTGTCGGGCGCCGCGTACTGCCCGCTCGATCCGGACGCACCGGAGACCAGGACGCAGGCGCTCCTGGACGGCGCGGGACTCGCACTCGTTGTCACCAACAGCATGCACGCTCCCCGTTTCGCAGGGCAGCCCGTCCTGCTGGTCGACACGGCCGGCGAGGATACCGGGGCCCCGCTTGCCCCGGCCGCGACCGCGACCGCGACGGCGACCGCGACCGCGACCGCGACCGCGACCGCGGATGATCTGGCCTACGTCATCCACACGTCGGGCTCCACCGGTCGGCTCAAGGGCGTGGAGATCAGTCACGGGGCGCTGTCCACCTTTGTCGCCGGCGCCGCGCACCGTTACGGTCTGCGAAGCGAGGACCGCGTCCTGCAGTTCGCGCCCCTGCACTTCGACGCCAGCGTCGAGGAGGTCTTCCTCACCCTGTGCACGGGCGCCACCCTCGTCGTGCGCACCAGCGACATGACCGAGTCGGTGACCGGGTTCCTGCGCGCGGTCGACCGGCTGCGGACCAGCGTGCTGGACCTTCCCACGGCCTACTGGCACGAGTTGGCCTACACCGTCTCCACGGGGGCCGCCGTGCTCCCCGCCGGCGTGCACACGGTCATCATCGGCGGAGAGGCCGCCCTGCCCGAACGAGTGGACCGCTGGCGGAGCACGGTCGGTTCGTCGGTACGGCTGTTCAACACCTACGGCCCGACCGAGGCGACGGTGGTGGCCACGACGGCCGCGCTCCACGAACCCGCCGCCGGCCCGGGCGACGTACCGATCGGTGTCCCGCTGCCCGGCATGCGCGCGGCGGTCGTCGGCGGCGAGCTTCACCTCATCGGCGACGCACTGGCCCTGGGTTACCGCGGTGCCGACGCACCGGACGACGCCCGGTTCGCCCCGCTTGCCCAGCTGCCCGGCCGCCCGCGCGCCTTCCGTACCGGCGATCTGGTGCGCCTCGGCGACGACGGGCAACTGCGGTTCCTCGGAAGGGCGGACGACGAGTTCAAGATCAGTGGGCATCGTGTGCACCCCGCGGAGGTCGAAGCCGCTCTTCTGGTGCAGCCGCGCGTCCGCGAAGCCGCTGTCGTCGGGCAGATGCTGCCGGACGGGACGCGACGACTGGCCGCCTACGTGGTCGCGGACAACCCTCGGCCCAGCGCTACCGGCATACGGGAGCAGTTGCGGGCGGCACTTCCGGCCGCGATGGTCCCCTCTGCCGTGGAGTTCACCGACCGGCTGCCCCGCACCAGTACCGGGAAGATCGACAGGAACGTCCTCAGCATCGTCGAGAGCAAGGACGGTCCGGACGAGGCGACCGGCGGCCTCGATGAGACGATCACCCGTATCTGGGCCCAGATCCTGGGTATTGACGGCATGGAGCCCCAGGACGACTTCTTCGACCTCGGCGCCCAGTCACTCCAGGCGATCCAGGTCGCCAACCGGCTCAGCGTCGAACTCAGGCGTGACGTGCGTGTCGCCTGGCTCTTCGAGTACCCGACGGCCGCCGGCCTCGCCCGTCGCCTGGAACACCGCCCGGACACTTTGGGCACAACCCTCGTGCTCCCCGAGGCCGTTCTGGCCGACGCCGTCCTGGAGGACGGCATCCGGCCCACCTCCCCGCGCCGTACGGCTGGTGCACCGCGCACCGTCCTGCTAACCGGCGCCACCGGCTTCGTCGGCCCGCATCTGCTGGCGGAACTGCTCAAGGCCACCGACGCCGAGATCATCTGCCCGGTCCGGGCGGCGACCCCGGCCGAAGCCACCGACCGCATCCGACAGGCCCTGGCCGCCCAGCGGATCCCCCTTCCGGCAGACACCGAGCGGATCACCGCCGTCCCCGCCGACCTCGCCCGTCCGTACCTGGGGCTCGCGTCCTCCCGGTTCGCCGAACTGGCCGAGACCTGCGACGTCATCGTCCACAACGCGGCTACGGTCAGCATCATGCGCGAGTACACCAGCCTGCGCGCCGCCAACACGGAATCCACCCGTCAGTTGCTGAGGATGGCGTCCACGCGCTCCGTCCCGCTCCACCTGGTGTCGACGCTGTCCGTCGCGCCGCCCCGCAGCCGGAGTCCGGAAGTGCCGGAGGCGTTCTTCCCACCGCATCCCGGGCTGGGCAGCGGCTACCAGCAGTCCAAGTGGGCTTCCGAACGGCTGCTGGAGCAGGCCGTCGAGCGAGGTTTCCCCGTCACCGTGCACCGTCTGGGACGTGTGGTGGGAGCACCGGACACCGGCCAGGTGAACCGGCGGGACTTCCTGTGGAGCGTCCTGGCGTCCGGCATCCCGGCCGCCATCCTGCCCGACCTGTTCGAGGCGGAGGTGTGGACGCCGGCGGACTATGTCGCCCGCGCCGTCGTACATCTGTCCCTGACTGCCGCCCCCGGCACGGTCTTCAACCACGCCCCCGTCGCGCCGGTACGGCTGGCCGACCTGTACGACTGGGTACGGGAGTACGGGTACGCCGTCAAACGGATGCCGCCGGCCCAGTGGCGCCGGGAACTGCCTCGCGCCGCCGAAGTGGCGGCGACGACCGGAGCGTTCTTCGACTCCTTCACCGGCGACGGAACCGGCGACAGCACCGGCGGTGATGCCGAGCCGGAGCTCGCACTGGGTGACGTCCGGGCGGACAACGTGCTGCGCGGACTCGACGGCACCGGAATCTCCTGCCCGCGAGCCGATCGCGCTCTGGTGTTCCGATACCTGGATCACTGCGTGAAAACCGGAATACTGCCGCCGCCCTCGGAGCGCGACATGTGACGCCTTGGGAACCCGGAGGGACCCCGCGCCGACTACCTGAGCGGAGGCCTTCCCACCCCAAGGAGATCATGTGCTGACCAAACGGCCCGCTGCCGTGGCCCTGGCCGGAGCCCTCTGCCTGGCCACCACGGCATGCGGGGCCTCGTCGACCCCCACCGCGAGCGCCGCGGCGGGCACGAGCGCCCCCGGATACCCGGTCACTCTCGAGAACTGCGGACAGACAACCACGTACACGAAAGCCCCGAGCCGGGCCGTCGTCATGAACGGCGCTTCCGTGGCCGAGGTCTCCTCGTTGCTGGCGCTGGGGCTCGGTGACCGCATCGTCGCGAACGGGCAGTCCTACGGACGCTCCGAGGTACCCGGCCGGGCCGAGAACATCAAGAAGCTGCCCACGGGGAACGTCACCCTCAACGACGCCTACGACATCCCCCGCGAAGCGATGCTGGGCCTGCGCCCGGACCTCGTGCTGTCCACCACGTCCTACGGGTTCGACGCCAGGAACGGCTTCGCGACCCGCGACGACCTCGAGGCGGTCGGCGCCAACGCCTATGTCTCCCCGCAGGGGTGCGACCAGGACACCTCCCGCATGGCGATCGACGACAGCTACCGGCTGCTGCGCGACCTCGGGAAGATCTTCGACGTCAGTGATCGCGCCGAGAAACTCATCGCCGAATCGCGCCGGCGGATCAGCGCCGTGTCGGCCAAGGTGAAGGACGGGAAGAGCCCCAACGTCATGGTGGTGTTCTCCAACATGAGCATGGGCGGCAACGACTTCAGCGCCATCGCGGCCCGCGGCATCTGGAACGACATCCTCGCCGAAGCGGGCGGCAGCAACGCCTTCTCCTCCGCTTCCAGGACCACCTTCGCCGACCTCAGCAAGGAGAAGGTCGCTGCCGAGCGGGTCGATGCCCTCGTGGTCATCAGCTACAACGACCCGAACCCCGAGGCGTACGCCCGCAAACTGCTCAAGGAGTTCCCCCAGTGGCCGGCCGCGAAGAACAAGCGATCCCTCGTGCTGTCCGACTCGATCTACCTCGGTCCCAGCAACGACCTGGCCGTGGAGAAGATCGCCAGGATGCTGCACCCGGACGCGTTCTGACTTGTCCCGGCCGGCGCAGGCGACCCGGCCCCGTGCTGACGCTGCTGGTGCTGTCGGCCGTGCTGGCAGGCGTCATGATCGTGGCGATCAGCATCGGCGCCGTGACCCTGCCACCGGGCGAGGTCTGGCAGATCGTCTGGCACCACCTGACCGGAAGCACCACGGTCGCGGACCCCGCCACGGACCAGATCGTCTGGAAATTCCGCACCCCCCGCGTCGTGCTGGCCGCCCTGGTCGGCGCCGGCCTGGCCATCTCCGGTGCGGTCCTGCAGGCGGTCGTCGCCAACCCGCTTGCCGACCCCTACGTGCTCGGCGTCTCCTCAGGAGCGTCACTCGGCGCCGTACTCGTCATCACGCTCACCAGCGGAGCCCTCGGCGGGCTCGGGGTGTCCTCGGCAGCCTTCCTCGGCGCCGCGGCTGCGGCGGCCCTGGTCTTGTTCCTCGGGCGGAAGAGCGGACGGCTGGCCCCCACCCGGCTGGTCCTCTCGGGCGTCGCCGTGGGCTACCTGTTCCTGGCGGCCACCAGCTACCTGCAACTGCGCGCCACCCCCACCGAACTGCGCACGGTGATGTTCTGGATGCTGGGCAGTGTGGCCGGCGCGAAGTGGGAGCAACTGCCCGTCGTCACCACCGTCGTCGTCACCACCACCGTGGCCCTGGCGCTCTTCGGGCGACGGCTCAACGCGCTGCTCGTCGGCGACGAGTCCGCCACCGCCCTCGGCGTCGACGTGCACCGGCTGCGCGCCGTGCTGCTGGCACTGTCCTCCCTGGTGACCGGCGCGTGCATCGCCGTCGCCGGCGGTATCGGCTTCGTCGGCCTGATGATCCCCCATCTGGTGCGCCTGACCACCGGCGCCGACCACCGCAGACTGCTGCCCCAGGCCGCCCTGGTCGGCGCCGTCTACCTGGTCGTCGTCGACCTGTTCTCCCGCACCGTCAACCGGCCCAACGAACTGCCCCTCGGCATCCTCACGGCCCTGTTCGGGGCGCCCTTCTTCCTGTGGCTGCTGCGACGCAACAAGAGCCTGGACAGCGTATGAACCTCACCGTGGAACAGATCCATGTCACCCTCGGCCGCCGGCCGATCCTCCACGACGTGAGTCTGGAGGCCGAAGCAGGCGACATCATCGGGCTCATCGGCCCCAACGGCAGCGGCAAGTCCACACTGCTGCGCACCGTCTACCGTTCCCTGCGCCCCCACCGCGGCGTGGTGCGCGTGGGCGGCGACGACGTACGGGCCCTGACCGCGCGCAGCGCCGCCCGCCGCACCGCCGCTGTCCTCCAGGACACCAGCAGCAGCCCGACCGGCATGAGCGTCGCCGAGATCGTGGCCCTCGGCCGCACCCCGCACCACGGACTCCTCGGCCGCGACGACGCCGACGACCACCGGGCCGTGGAGGAGGCCCTCGGCCTGTGCGGGATCCGTCACATGGCCGAACGCGACGTCACCTTCCTGTCCGGAGGTGAACGCCAACGCGTGCTGCTGGCCCGTGCCCTGGCCCAGGAGCCCCGGCTCCTCGTCCTCGACGAGATCACCAACCACCTCGACATCCGCGCCCGCTTCGAACTGCTCGACCTCATCCGTTCGACCGGGATCACAACCCTCGCCGTCCTGCATGACCTCGACCTGGCCGCCCGCCTCTGTGACCACCTCGTGGCCCTGCACGCGGGCGAGGTGGTCGCCGCGGGCCCGGTCCTGGACGTGCTGACGCCCGGCCTGCTGCGCCAGGTCTTCGGCGTGGCCGCCACCGCCGACCTCCATACCGATGGAGTCGTACGCATCACCTACGGCGCCCAGCCGCTCGCCCTGGAGCGGGTACCGGAGACAAGGGTCGGCTGACGGAACGGGTCGTACCGGATCCCCTGGTGGACCTCGGTCGCAGCCTCCGGGCTGTCGAGCCGCTCCACCAGGTGGAAGGCCTTGCCGATGCCGGCGGACACGCCCGCGCCGGTGAGGACGTCCCCGTCATCGACGTATCGCTGCGCCGCGCGGACGTCGATCCCGTCCTCGATCCTCGCGAGTCGTTCCGCGTGGTTTCGGTGCGTGGTGGCATCCGGTCATTCGGCAGACCCGCCGCGGCCTGCACCGGCGATCCGGCCGAATCCGGTCTCGGGCGCGTCATCGCAAGGACAGCGAACGCAGGGCCGGTCCGCCTCGGGTTGGGCGAGGAATCGCTGCTGCACCCGGTGTGACCGAGGTGGGGCCGGTGCCCGCCTTGCACGGCGGGCACCGGCGTCTCGTCGTCAGGCCGCCGCGGCAGCTACCGCCTGGTGCGGTCGCAGGGGCGACGGCCGAACTCCGCCGTCCGAACAGGGCTCTTCCGGCTCCGCAAGCAGATCCAGAAGGGTCGCGCGGGCCCGTGCCACACGGGAGCGGACGGTCCCGATGGGACAGTCGATGGCATCGGCCGCCTCCGCATACGGCAGGCCGACCACCTGAGTGAGGATGAACGCCTCGCGGCGTTCGTCCGGCAGCGTGGCCAGCAGGTCGAGGAGTGCGATGCCCTCGTCGAACCCGGGCAGGCCGACCGGCTGGGCGAGTTCGGCGGCCCGCCGCCAGTCATGGCTGTCGGACAGCCGGGGCCGGGAGGCCGTTCGCCGGAAGTCGTCGATCACAGCCCGACGTGCGATGGACAGCAGCCAGGCACGAGCCGAGGAACGGCCCTCGAACCGGTGCAGGCTGCTGAGCGCCCTTATGAACGTCTCCTGGGCCAGATCGTCAGCCGACTGGGGATCCGCACTCAGATGAGCGACGTAGCGCAGCACGTCGAAGTGGAGGGCACGGACGAAACGCTCGACGGCTTCCTCGTTACCGCCGCGGGCAGCCAGCGCCCAGGTTGTGATCATTTCATCGACTTCTTGTGTCTTGTCATGTTTCTTACGCTTCTTGCGTTGCCCGCGGAATACGGGCAGGGCAGGAGCAAGCACCTGGTGTCCTTCGCGAATTCGTGCATGGTCCGGCGATACGCGGACACGCCGGACCAGCGACAAGGGGACTGCGGCCGCGAGTGGGCACGACCTCAGCCCGGGGCGCGAGCGTCGACGACGCCCGGAAACGGCCCCGGGAAACCGGCTGTTCCAGACGACAGCAATCCTGGCAGGCGGTCCCCGAGTAGTGATCGCGTGAACGAGGTGAAGGCGCCGCGGCACCCAGCGCGAGCGGTTCCGTCGTACGAGAACACGGGGACGCCGCCGCAGCGCGGGCAGCGCGAGCACCAGCCGCAGCGGGGCGGCCAGCCATCCCGCCACCGCGCGCAGCAGACGGAACACGGCACGCTCGCCGTAACCCAGCCACAGGCCGCACAGCAACGCGGCCAGCAGATGGGCCGCGTACATGCCGAGTGAATGCGTACCGCTCAGACAGTGCGCCAGGCAGGCCAGAAGGTCCCAGCCCATGTGACCGGCATGGCTCATGTCCATGGACGTCCCCGTGGGCTGCATGTGCATGGAGTGCTCGTGCATGGCGCCCATGCCCATGGACACCATGTCGTGTCCCGTGGACCCCATCGGCATGGTGCCCGCACCGTCCGTGCCGGAGGCCGCCGAGGGTGCTGCCGACTGTGCGAGCGAGAACACCGAGTGGAGTACGCCTTGGGCGGCGACCACCACGAACACGACCAACGGCAGACCGCGTTCACGGCCGGCCAGGCCCCAGCCCACACCGCCCGTCCCCACGGCTCCGCCGACCAGCGCCCACCAAGGTACAAAGGCGCCGGACATCCAGGCGTGCCCCCCAGCCGCGAGCAGCACACAGACGGCCGCGAACACTGCGGCCCGCGCCGTACGCAAACTCCACCCGGCAGCCATGACGGGCTTCATCCTCGCATCCGGAGTTCGACCGTCACGTGTCAGTAGGCAGATTGACCCGGCGTCACATTCACACCTGCGGACGTGTTCCAGCACACGGCGAAACGCGGGAACTCAATGGAAGCCGGAGCCGACTTACTTGAGAGAGGAGCAGTTCGCCGCCATGGTGCTCGCGTGCTGTTGCCATCTCGGTAGCAGCTGCCATCGGCCAGAGTCGGCGGCCCGGGGCGTCTCAGCCTCGGGCTGCCCGTTTCATACCGTCCTTGGGATACGCGCGCCGACGTGCGAGCGATTCAGGAGGGATCCAGGTCAGCGAACACGACCTCGCGCCTTCAGCGGCGTCGCCGGAAGCTCCGGGGCCGGCAGCGGAGGGCCGTCGTAGCCCTTGACCTCGCCGAAGCGGGTGCCGTTCATCCAGTCGTCGCGGGCCTGTGCGATGTCCTCCTGGGACCGTCCGATCCAGTTCCAGCACATATCGCGTTGCAGGTGTCTTTCTGCAGGTCAGGCACTCTGTGGGTCGCTGACGGTCAGCAAACCGTCAGCATCGGTACCCCCAGGAGTCCCCGGAACATGGCTGCCAAGAAGCTCCCTCGAGGAATGGGCAAGTTCTTCAAGGACTGCGAGCACACGCCCTCACGGTGGACGAAGTGCCCACACCTCTACAAGATCCGCTACCCGAGTGCGAGCGGAAGGCAGGTCGAGGAGTCCGGCTTCGAGACCCAGCTTGGCCATCGACCGATTGACCACCATCCCCGTGGACAAGACACTCCGGCAGGCCCTTCGACCTCACAGCCCACTGTCCCTTGAGCTTCGCCCAGCCGTGTCGGCTGACGGCCCTGATCGGCGATCGGATGCGCCGCCACGTGCCCGACTTCCTGCTGGTCATGCGCTCGGGTACGGCGCGGGATGGTCAAGGTCAAGCCAGCTGACCGCCTACAGGATCCGAAGATCGCTGAAGCGCCGGCATGGCCGGGCGCGCTGGTCGAACAGCACGGTTGGGAGTATGAGGTATGGTCCGGCGCGGACCGGGTGCTGCTGGAGAACGTCCGCTTCCTGGCCGCGTACCGGCGCCCCTGTGTCGTGCCCGAGGCCGCGGTCGAGCCGGCCTGAGCGGACGTGGCGGACGGCGAACAGCTGGCCGTCGCCGAGTGATCTCCGGGTTCAGCACGGGGAAGGCGTAGTAGAGGATCCCTCAGCTGGTGATCTGCGTGACGCAGAGGGCGGGGAGGACGGCACGAGGTCGCGACAGGTCCCCTGTTCCGGTCGCGGCCTGGTCCGTGCGGGTGTTGAGATGACTCATCAGAGAATCATCAGCAGCCGTCGGCGCTGACGGGTTCGCGAGCGTCGGTGTCGGCGGCGGCCGGCCCGGCGCAGCACGAGCTGCCCTGTTGCTTGGTCAGGTTGGCGGCGTCGGCCTTGACGACCGCGACGGCGCTGACGCGTAGCCCGCCGGGGTCTCCCAGATGGAGCCGCATGGGGATACCCGTAGACCCTTGGCCGCACGGCACCACCTGGCACTACCCCGACAAGGAGCATGAGCGGAATTTCATTCAAGCCGCGGTCATGGTCAGGCACTTCCACAGCGGGGGTACCTGGAGGTGTCCTTCGAAGGCGACCTGGTCGACAACCACGAAGGCCGGGCACGCCGGGCCCGGTGCGATTCTGACGAACGAGGACGGAAAACACCGGGTTCTGTTCTACAAAGACTTCACCATCAAGGAGCTCTCGGGGATCTACAGAGCCCAGCAGCACGGACGGCCCCGCCGTGCACGACGGCCGCGACAACGGGGTCACCGACACGTGGACACCGGCGCTCACCGGAAGCCAGGACAGGCCTCACGAAAGCCGAGACCCCGCCTGGGTCGTTGTGCCCGACCACCTCACCGCCGGGAGAGATCGTCGGGACACCCCACCTTCATGGCACGCGAACGGTGCCTTGACCGACGCGAAAGCGATGCACCCGGCGTGGTGGGGACTGCGCGGGGCGCACGAAGCGGCCTGACAGCGCTCCGGGGGCGGCGCGAGGTGTCATACATCTGATGGGATGTCTCAAGCGCCCCTGCGCTCCCCCGTGCGCCTCCGAGCCCTTCCGTTCAAGATCGGAAGCGGTGCTCTTCAAGAGCTTTTTCGCTGCCGGCTCCTCAGCAGGAGCCTTCGTCGCAGGCGGTGGGCAGAAGGAAGCGTGAGCAGGAGTGGCCCGCCGACCCCGCGTGCGCCGGCGTACGAGCAGGTGTCCAGATCGGGCCACTGGCGCAGCGTCGCCGGGGCGGCATGCGGTCGGGCTATACGGTCCAGGGGCATCGGTCCCGCCAAGTCTTCCCCCTGCTGCGGAACGGATGCAGCGCACATGTGCGGCCGGCGCCGACAATGCCTTCGGCGCCCAGGCGCCCCGGATGACAAACGAGGCAGATCTGGAGAAGGCGATGCTCCCGTCACCGCAAGAACCTGCGGCCGCCCGGCAACCGGATCGTCCCGATGAGGACTGTGATCTGGCAGAGGTACTGCGCAATGGTCCCTTCGCCCTGGCCCTCCGGCTCGCCATCCGGTCGCGTGGGCTGACGCTCGACCGGATACACCACCGTCTGAGGCTGCGCGATTGTCCGGTCAGTGTCACGGCCTTGAGCAATTGGCAGAGCGGCCGCAATCAGCCGGAACGGCCCGAATCGTTGCGTGCCCTCACGGAGCTGGAGGCGATACTTGCTCTCCCCGTCGGCTCCCTTGCGGCCCTGGTCGGCCCCCCGCGTCCGCGAGGGCGGTGGCTGAACCGCCCTCCCGGCACGAGGACCCCGGAGGACGTTTGGGAGGACATGGCGGCGCTGGGGCGCGTACTGGGAAGCATCGGCGCTTCCGTCCGCGACTTCGATGTCTACACCGACGTCGTGGTTCATCAGACGGCTCATGTGAATGCCAACCGACTCCGCACGGGAGTGAGCCAGCGCAAGACGATCAGGGCCGAGCGGAGCGGTGTGAGCCGGCTGATTGTCGTGTGCCGGGAGGCAGGAGTCTCGCAGCCTCCCAAAATCGTCCGCACCCGTTACTGCCGTCTGGGGAGAACCGGCTTCGACACCGGCAGCGGCTATGTGGCCTTCGAGCTCCTCTTGGACCGGGCCCTGCCCGCAGGGCAGTACGCGTCATACGCGTACGAATTGTTGTTCCCCGCGGGGAGCGAGAGCAGCTTCGCCGATGTCCGGGTGACGTCACGCCTCCAGGAGCTCGCACACGAGGTGACGTTCGCTCCCCTCGCTGTGCCGAGGCACTGCTGCCGGTTTCATCTCGACACGGTCACGTCACCTCATGAGGACGTGTCCGAGATCTGGCTGGGCCCCTCAGCCACCGCGCAAACGGTCATGATGGATCCGGCACCTGGCGTCTACGGCATCCGATGGGAATGGCAGTGAGCCGTGCGAGGCGGTTCCGCCCTGGGGCGGTTCGGAACAACGGCCCCCGGGCGGAACTTCGCCAGGCGGCATCGTCCGGCTCCTGGTGGACGACGACGTCGTCCAGTGCCGCCTCGAAGAGGCTGCCGGATCCCTTGTCCGCCGCGTCGACTCGCAGGTACACGAGCTGTCCGGCAAAGGCCCTGAGGTCCACCGTCACAGTCGTCCACTGTCCGTTCGCGACCGCCGACGACACCCCCTTCTCGGCCAGTCGGGGGCAGGGCGATGAGCGGAGACCGTATCGAGGTCATACCACCGTCGACATCGTGCGATCCCACCGACGATCCGGCAAGCCGGCCGGTGACAAGGCTGTTGGATCCGCTCCGGACCGTGCCCAGCTGCGGGGACCGGAGGGCATGGACGTCGGCTCCGGGTTCACGCGCTCCCACACACCGGTCGTCGGAGTGTCGGAGCCGGTGTCGTCGCGCAACTGGCCGCGGTCCGTCTCGAAGTCATCAAGGAACACCGGTGCCGAGTGCCAAAAACAAGGTGCGGTTGACCGTGAACCACTGGTGCAACGTCGCGGTGGCCTCATCGCCTTGAGGCCCTGGTAGAGGGCCGCTACACCGGCCAGGTGCGGGGTGGCCATCGACGTACCAGACTTGGCTCCGATACCACCGTTGAATACGGCCGAGACACTGCTCGGGCCGGGGGCGCGCAAGTCGACACATGCTCCAGGGCTGGAGGTGGCCGGGCGGGCGTCGGTACGTCGGTACTGGTCGCGTTGGCCACGACGGTGACTCCCGCCGCTGCTCGGGGGTGATGTCGCATGAGCCGTCGCCGGTGTTGCCGGCAGACGCGGCGACGAAGACCCCCGAGGTTGCGAGCGCCTCGACAGCGTCCTCGAGTGATGGAACCGTCAGCAATCGTTTTTTCAGTGCCAAGTAGTTCCCTTCTGTTTCCCGCCGGAGGCACGGCGTGCACGAGTCCAGCGGAAATGCACCGCAGGAGGCACGTGAACCACCGTCAACAAGCGATGGTGGCAGGAATTTCCGAGAACTGGTGGCGGCGTCAGAGCATCCGGGCGAGAGCTGGGAACAAACACGCCCCCATGCCTTCCTCACGGGCAGTGTGAGCCACTGCACCTATTCACTGAAGAGCCAGCGTGATCACATCCGCCAGCGGAGAGCAAGCGTTCGCATTACAACAGGAACAGCGACCACTATGCGCCTGAGCTGCACCATCAGCACAGAGAGATGATTGCGACCACAATGCTTGCTTCCCCGTAACGCCGACTCGTCAAGAGTTTTGAAACCTCTGGAACCAGCCACACTTGACTTGTTCCAGCCCATACCTAAAGTCGTGACCCGACGGGGCAGGTGCCCCCGGTCGGATCGCGCAGCAGTGCATTCCGGCGGGCGCTGGAAGCTCAACTACTGCGCAAGCCCCCGCGTACCGATCCACTTGGATTTCCCTGCGGGAAATCAGTGGGAAAAGGAGTTGAGTTCAGTGAATGCCCTTCGAAGAGAACGACCATCCGGCGCGGCCCGGATACCGGTGGTGGCAGCCTTGAGCCTGGCCCTGGTGGCCGGCGTCGCGGTAATCGGATCGATCGATGAAGACCCCGTGCCGGGCTTCGAGAAGGCGGCACTGACGGTCACGGACGTGCCCGCCGAGCAGGCTGCGAAGAGCGAGTACGTCGTGGCGGTGGCCGGAGACATCTGCGATTCCAGCAAGGAGTGTCTGCTGACGGATCCGCTGGTCGACAACATGAACCCCGACGCCGTGATCGGGCTCGGAGACCAGGCCTACAGCAGCGGCACCATCACGGAGCACAACAGCTACTACGACCCGTACTGGGGCAAGTACACAGACAAGACCAACCCGGTCCCCGGTAACCACGAGTACCTTACCGCCGGCGCCTCGGGCTACTACGACTACTTCGGTGCACGGGCGGGTGAACGAGGCAAGGGCTACTACAGCTTCGACGTCGGCGACTGGCACTTCATCGCACTCAACAGCAGCATCGACATGTCCGTCGGCTCCGCCCAGCACACTTGGCTGAAGGCCGACCTGGCCGCCAACTCCAAATCCTGCACGGGTGCCTTCCTCCACCACCCCCTCGTATCGGTCGGAAGGTACAGCGGCTTCTCGAGCACCAAGCCAGCCTGGGATGAGCTCTACGGCCACGGAGCCGACCTGGTCCTGGTCGGCCACGACCACAGCTACCAGCGCTACGCCAAGATCAATCCGTCCAAGGTCAAAGACCCCAAGGGCATCCGGGAGATCCTCGTGGGCACCGGCGGCAGGGGCTACTACGCCGCCGAGGGCACGCATTCGGCGCTCGAAGCGAAGAACGACAACACCTTCGGCGTGCTCAAACTCCGGCTGACGAGCAGCACTTACAAGTGGGACTTCCTACCCGTAGAGGGATCCACGTTCACCGACAGCGGGACGGCGAGGTGCAACAACGCCAAGGCGATCAGCATCGACCCGGGATCCGTCATCCTTCCCAAGGGCACGTCCAAGAGCGTCAAGATCTCCGTGTCCAAGGAATTCGCAGGCAGCACCGAACTGAGTGTGTCCGGGCTACCCGTTGGCGTAACCGGCTCCATCACCCCGAACCCAGTGACCACTTCCAGCACGCAGGACACAGTTTCGGCCACACTGACACTCACCGCGGACAGCCTTGCCACCTCCGGCAGCGCGACGGCGATCGTCACCGGGACATCGAGCACCCTGACCGAGAAGGCCACATTCGGCGTCCGGGTCGAGGATCAGGTCTACACGGACGACTTCGAAACGTCGACCGGCTGGACGATCAACGCAACTGGGACCGACACCGCCACCGTCGGCAAGTGGCAACGCGGCGACCCGCTCGCCACAAGCCACCGAGGGACGAAGCAGATCGGCACCGCGACCAGCGGACTCAACGCCCTGGTCACCGACAGGCGCTCCGGCGTCCCCTCGACCGGAACAACCGGAGCGACATACGACGTCGACGGCGGAACCACATCGATCCGCTCGCCGGAGATCGCACTGCCCTCGTCCGGTGCTCTCAATCTCTCGCTCAACTACAACTTCGCCCACTACAGCACCAACGCCTCCGCGGACGACCACTTCCGCCTCAGAATCATCGGCGCCACGGGCACCGTGACGGTCCTCGACAAAACCGGGACGCCCTCGACCAACCGGCGCGGTGAGTGGAGGCAGGCAACGGCTGACGTCAGCCAGTTCGCCGGGCAGCGGATCAGGATCCTCATCGAGGCAGTCGATGCCGCCGGCGCCACCATCGTCGAAGCCGCCGTCGACGACGTGAAGATCACCAGGACGTAACCCGAAAAGCTGCTGCGGCGACCCACCGCAGCATGCCGTCCGGCGGGGCCTTCCCCATGCCCCCGCCGGACGGCACTCCCGTCGACGCTCACGGGTGATGCCCGTCCCCTCGCCCCTCGGTGCCATCGTGAACGGAGAACGCCGTGTATCTCTCCGCCCCTTCGACCGAACCGGTCGCCATTCGGAAGATCGGCGGCCTCGCTCGACGCATCCCGAGCACTGTCGTCCTCCTCGGCGTCGTGAGCCTGCTCACGGACATCTCGGCGGAGATGGTCACCGCGGTCATGCCGGCTTACCTCCTGTACGGACTCGGCGTCGGCCTCCTCCAGTTGGGTGTGCTCGACGGCGTGTACACCGGCGCAACCGCAATGCTGCGGCTCATCGGCGGTTATGCGGGCGACCGCACGACCCGTCACAAACACGTTGCCGCGTTGGGATACGGCCTGTCGGCTCTCGCCAAACTCGGCTTCCCCCTCGCGGGCGCCTCGGTTCCCGCCCTATGCACCACCATCGCCGTCGACAGGGCAGGCAAGGGCATCCGCACCGCCCCACGCGACGCCCTCATCTCCCTCAGCGCACCGGTCGGCGACGCCGGACTCGCCTTCGGCGCCCACCGCGCACTCGACACCACAGGAGCACTACTCGGACCAGTGGCGGCCTTCGGCCTGCTGGCCCTCACCGTCGACTCCTACGATGCCGTGTTCTTCTCCAGCTTCTGCATCGCGGCCATCGCGTTCCTCGTCCTCCTCGCCTTCGTCCCCGCGCACCGGCCCGGCACCCGGTCCGCCAGGCGACCGGCACGCCTCGCCTCCGCTTTCAGGCTCCTGCGATCCCGGCGCTTTCGCACCACCTGCCTCTGCGCCGTCGTCCTTGCCGGCCTCACGGTGAGCGACACCTTCCTGTTCGTGGCTGTACAGCAGCGGCTGAAGGCGGAGCCTTTCCTTCTGCCGCTGCTGCCCGTGGCCAGCGCCCTGGTCTTCCTGCTCGCCGCTGTTCCACTGGGCCGCCTGTCGGACCGGCTCGGACGGCTACGGGTCTTCATCAGCGGACACGCGTTTCTGGCCGGCGCCTGCCTCCTGCTCGTTCTCCCGGCCTTCGGGTGGCCCTCAGCCGCCACCGTCCTCGTCCTGCACGGTCTCTTCTACGCATCGACGGATGGCGTTCTCATGGCACATGCCAGTTCCCTGCTGCCCGACGACTTGCGCGGCAGCGGACTCGCCCTGCTGCAAACCGGCCAGGCCGTGGGAAGGATGACCGCGGCTGTGGTCTTCGGCGCCGTGGCCCAGACCGCCGGACTCCAGCCGTCGCTCATCGTCTACGGGCTCCTGCTCAGCACGGCGATCGGGATCGCCGCCCTCTTCCACGGCAAGGTGATGGCATGAGATCGGCGGACCTACCCTCACGACGGGGCGTGATCGCCGCCCTCGTCACTATCGCCGTACTCATCGGCGCCGGCACCGCTTATGTGGCATGGGCAGCACTCGCACGACACAGCACGACGCCGCGTGGGGACGAGCGGTTCGACGCCTCCCACCCAGGGACCCTGCTCTTCGTGGACGAACGGAAGGAGCCCCGCCGGGCGGCCCAGGTGCCGACCGACCACCCGGACGCCGAGCCGCTGTTCGGACCGGCAGCATGCGTGCGCCAGTACGCGGCCGGGGGAACTTCGGTCTGCATGCGCCGGTTCGCGGGCCCCGCCGGCTACGAGATCATCCTGGACGCGAACGGCAGGCGTATCGACCGGAAGATCTCGGTGTGGGGCGTTCCGAGCCGAGCGCGCGTCTCACCGTCCGGACGCCTCGTCGCCTGGACCGTATTCCGTGACGGCGACTCCTACCTCGCGCACGGCTTCTCCACCACCACCGGCATCTACGACCTCAAGACAAAAACGCTGTACGGATCGCTCGAGGACTTCACTCTCCTCGTCGACAACCGTCCCTTCTCGGACCCGAGCCTCAACTTCTGGGGTGTCACCTTCCACGCCGATGACCAGACCTTCTATGCGACGGCGGCCGCGAAGGGACGTACCTGGCTCGTGCGGGGTGACCTGCGCAAGCGGAGCATGACCGCACTCCGGACCAACGCCGAATGCCCATCGCTCTCCCCCGACGGCCGACACCTGATCTACAAGAAGAAGACCGCCACAGGCGCTTGGCGCCTCCATCATCTCGACCTGACCGACGGGAGAGAGACGCCGTTGGCCGAAGCCGCCAACATCGACGACCAGGTGGCCTGGCTCGACAACCACACCGTCGCCTACGCGAAGAAGGCGCCGGGCGGGCGTTCGGACCTCTACGCCGTGGACACCTCTGACGGCGGGACACCCCGCCTCCTACGCCGTTTCGCCTCGTCTCCGGCGTTCATCCCCAACAGCACCCCGTGACGCACAGCGTCCCGCACCCTCCGCACAGATCGGCGCCCACTGGTTCTCAGGCGATCCGCCGCGCCGAACGGCCCTACCGAGAGGTGGTCTTCATGCCGGCATCCGAACGGACCGCTCGCACCACACCAGCCAAGGAGCCGGGCCTGAACCCGCCACAGGCCTCCCTCCTCGAAGCAGACAGCCACCGTGACGGGGGCGGAAAGCGCTACCGGCCCGGCTCCGTCGAACTCCTCGCCGCCCTGCTGCTCACCGCAGTTTTGCTGAAGACTCCGCTTACCGATCGGCTCGACCAGCCGGCCCTCAAGGCCTGGGCAACGGTGTTCGTTTCGATCATCTTTCAGGCCCTGCCGTTCTTGGGATTCGGAGTTCTGCTCAGTGCAGTGATCGCCGTTTTCGTTCCGCGTGACTTCTTCAACAGGGCCCTGCCGAAGCGCCCCTCCCTGGCCGTGCCCGTCGCGGGAGTAGCCGGAGTGGCACTGCCGGGCTGTGAGTGCGCGGCGGTGCCCATCGCAGGCGGGCTCATACGCAGAGGGGTGGCACCTTCAGCCGCCCTGACTTTTCTCCTCGCCGCTCCGGCGGTCAATCCCATAGTTCTCGCAGCCACAGCCATGGCGTTCCCCGGACAACCGGAAATGGTCTGGGCACGTTTTCTCGCCTCGGCCCTGGCGTCGGTGTGCATCGGATGGCTCTGGTTGAAGCTCGGAAAAAGCGAGTGGATCGCCTTGCCCCGCCAAAGCGACCTCGACGGCATGCCGAGAATCGTGGCCCTGGCCACCTCGGTACGGCATGACGTCATCCACGCCGGGGGCTTCCTCGTCATCGGCGGCACGGCGGCCGCGATACTCAACGTCACACTCCCGCCCGAATGGCTGCAGAACCTGGCTGACCAACCCGTGCTGGCCGTGGTTGCCCTGGGCCTCCTGGCCGTACTGCTGTCGATCTGTTCGGAAGCCGACGCCTTCGTCGCCGCGTCCCTGAATCAGTTCTCACCGACAGCGCGACTGGCTTTCCTCGTCGTCGGACCGATGATCGACCTCAAACTCTTCGCCATGCAGGCCGGCACCTTCGGCCGCGGCTTCGCACTGAGATTCGCACCGGCCACCTTCGTCGTGGCTGTCCTCGTCAGCGCCGTTGTCGGCCTTGCTCTCTTCTGAGCGGATACAGGAGTTCTCGTGAACAGTCGAGCGCAGGCTTTTATTCTTCTGCTGCTGGGGTCAGTGGTTCTGCGTGTCAGCCTCACCGACTTCCACCTGCGCTACGTGAAAGGCGGTTTGCGGCCGTTCCTGATCGTGACCGGCTTGATGCTGGTGGGCGTCGCGCTTCATGCCCTCTTCGGCAGGAGAACACGGAGCGGCAGCTGCGGCAACGAAGGCGAACACGGAGCCGGCCCCGGGTGGCTGCTGGTCCTTCCCGTTCTCGCCGTCCTCCTCATCAGCCCGCCGGCACTCGGGTCCTACTCCGCCCAACGCGAAGGCACTGCCCCCGTGGAGCAGGCCACCGGTTTCCCACCACTTCCGGACGGCGACCCCGCCGTGATCCCCGTCATCGACTACGCAACCCGAGCCATCTCCGGGGACGCTCGCCTCAAGGGCCGGACAGTCAAAATCACCGGCTTCGCGACGCCCGGCAAGGGGGGACGGCACTATCTCGCCCGTATTGTCATCGCCTGCTGCGCGGCCGACGCCCGCCCGATCAAAGTTGCCCTCGTCGGCGCACCTTCAGACCTGAAGGCGGATCAATGGTTCGAGGTCGTCGGCGCATTCGACCGAACGGTCGAGACTGACTCGGTCAACGGGGAATTCATCGCAAGCCTCAAAGTGCACAGTATGCGCCCGGTGGCCACACCTGCCCAGCCGTATGAAGGGCGTGGCGCTCCGAAGCGGTAGCAGTGCCGGGGCTCCATGAGGCGAGGACCTCAATGCCGCGAGGGCCTCGAGGTCCTACCGGCGCACAGCCTCGCACACCCACGGCCTCGCCAACCACGCCGCTCCCGTGACCCGGGCAGGACAGGCACAGGCTGCTACGCGCCACCGAGACAATCATTCCATTGCCAGCGCATTCCGTAGATCCCCGGCTTGGCATCCAATGTGACGTTTTGAACAGTGTGAGACGGGCCAATGTGCAGCTCGACAACTTCGTGAGCCGGCGCCGAGGCCCTCGGTCGGTAGTACCGGCTGCAGCTGATCGGCAATGCCTCCGCACAGAAGGCCACCTCCATGGTGAAGAGACGGATGGGAGCCCGGATCAGCAGAGCCGACTCTGTGGAGGCGTTTCCCGGCGGGAAGGCAATATCGAAGTCCACAACCGCATGCTCTCCGATACGCAGCTCGTGGTCGAGTATCAGCTCGAAAGCCAGAAAACCGCTATTTACATCGAAACGGGATCGCCCGAGACGACAGGAGCGCGACTCCACCTCGGGTGCCCGGGAAAGACCCCGTTGCCTGGTGGCGAATACCACCCGCCTCAATCCATCCTTCTCTGCTCTGACGGCCGAACGCCTACTGACACTGACCTCATGCCCATTGCGATCCACTGTGGCGCATTTGTAGATGGAGGTGGATCTGAAGGTGTCGAGGTCATAGGGCGACGCCCCGATGCGGGAGAGTGCCTCGATCAGGTCCGTGGAAGCGGACCAGACTTGCTCGGCAGCCAACGTACCGGGCACATGATGCAGCCATCTCCCTCGCGGCCTGGGCGCTCCGATAAGTCTCCGCAGAGATCCGTCCGGAAGGTCCAGTACAACTTCCAACGCTGTCACGGCCTGCAAGGACTCGGGCTTCTCCGGTTGGTTCTGACCACGCTGCCAGTAACTCATAGCGGTCGTACTGACGCTTACTCCTTGCCGCCGAAGCCGATACTGGATACGTTCCAGGGTGAGTCCACTCGCCCGAATAGCCATTTGCAGGGCCAAACTGAAAGGACCACTGACCAGGACCTCGGCAAGCTCCGGATCACCCACGGGATACATCCCGCGTGCTCCCGCGCCTACGGGAATCGTAACGTTCTCCCGGCGTTTCATAAATGCATTCCTCAAGTCCGCCGCAACGGGGTCGGCGCCTCGCATTTCCGGCGGCTGCCTGGTATGCGGATGGGGCAGTCGAGCACTGACGACTAGCACGTTGGCCATTGGTGAGGGGGATTTTGGACGACATCGGACAAGGTGTCAACACCTGTCCATCAGATGGTCAGGAAGATTTTCACGAAGCAACCCGGCAAACGCCAGCAAGGGCTTCCCTTCAGATTGCCAAAGAAGCCATGCGCGCACTGCACCGCAGGCCTCACAATCGCGCACCTGTCCGGCTGACGCCATTCCGCAGAACCGCCAGTTCAAGCGTCAACCAATTGCCGACTTGCGTCGCATGCCATCGTCGATTCCCTCAGTGGGCCCGGGCCCACGTTTGGGCCGGCTCCATCGTGTCGTCCTCGACGAGCTCGGGGCCCGAGGCGAGCTGGGCTGGTCGCACTACCACTCGGCCTATTCGACGTGCTGGACGGCACCGTCGAGGGCGGCGTCCCCGCCAGCTCCGTCCCGTCGCACAAACGGGACCTGAAAATGCTCTTCCAGAGCTACGCCCCGTTCCCGCTGTCAGTGGCGGACAACGTGGCCTTCGAGTTGAAGGTGGGCAACGCCACCCGCTACCACCTCACCCTCGCCGACGGCACGGAAGTGGTCGCCGAGTCACGCGGACCGGACCGCAGCGGACTCGCCGCCGGCGCCCCGGTCCGGGCGGGCTGGGATCCAGAACGCTCCCGGCTGCTGGCGGAATGACGCCCGCCTTGCGTCGTACGCCCCCGGCCGCCCACCGGCACGCACCCCACCCCGCCACCCACCAAGGAGATACGGCCGTGAAGGTCGCCGCAGCACAATTCGCCCCGACCGCAGACGCGGCCGCCAGCCTCGGCGGTCATCGAGGAGATGACCGCCGAGGCCTCGGCCGTCGGCGTCGGACTGGTCGTCTTCCCCGAGGAGTCGATGCTCCCCTCGGACTTCAGCAACGAGACCGACGCCCAGCTCAGGGACTTGGCCCGTCGCCACTGGGAGCCCTTCCTGGCAGGGCTCGCCCGCACCGCCCGCACTCATGGCATCGCGATCGTCGCCGCGGGCTACGAGGACAGCGACACGGCACTGCCGTACAACGCCATGGCCGCCGTGGACGCCGACGGGGAGTTGCTCGGCCTCTACCGCAAGATGCATCTGTACGACGCCTTCGACTACAAGGAGTCGCGTCGCATCCAGCGTGGCGACACCGGGCCGGTGGTGGTCCGCATCGGCGACTTCAACGTCGGGCTGGTCAACTGCTACGACATCCGCTTCCCCGAGTTCACCCGCTCGCTGGTCGAGATGGGCACGGATCTGCCGGCGGTGTCGGCGGCCGGGGTGAAGGGCCCGCCGAAGGAGGACCACTGGCAGACCCTGCTGCGCACCCGCGCCATCGAGAACACCTGCTGGGTCGTGGCGTCCTCGCTGACCACGCCCGACTGCATCGGGATGTCCATGGCCGTCGATCCCTTGGGTGTCGTGCGGGCCGCGCTCGGCGAGGAGGAGCGCTCGCTGCTCGTCACCGACGCCGACAGAGACCTGATCGACCGGGCCCGCACGGTCCTGCCCGTGCTCCGCAACCGCCGCATCATCATCGGACCGAGGTGACCCGCCCCATGCCCCTGGACAACCAACTCCGCCGTGCTGCACCACGCGGCCGGGATCGTCGGCCCGGGCGATGTGGTGGTGGTCGACACCGGCGCCGACCGCCGGCACGCCCCGACGGGGGAGGTGCTGGTCAACGCGCTGGCCGCGCGGGGCGCGGCGGGTGCGGTGGTGGACGGTATGCGCACCGACGTCGACGCGCTGCGGGAGGTCGGGCTGCCGGTGTACGCCTTCGGCCGTACCCCGCTGACCATCAAGCTGCACGGGCTGGCAGACGGTTCGCTGTGCGCGCCGGTCACCTGCGGCGGGGTGCCGGTACACCCCGGCGACCTGGTGCTCGGCGACGCCAACGGGCTGATCATCGCGTCGGCGGGCCGGCTCGCCGAGGTTCTGGACGAGGCAATCGAGGACGACGCGGCGCTGGTCCGGACGGTACGGGAGCTGACGACGGCGGGCTGATCCCGCCCCCTCGCCCGAGTGATCCATAGCCTCCGACGGCAAGAAGCCGCGAGGCCGTCGACTGTCCGGCCCGGGCGGACTCGGTCAAGCCAACACATCCGGTCGCGGATGCACTCCAGGCCACCGGATTCGCCCAGGTCTCGGCCATGGTCCCTTATGCAGCCGCTCCTCGGCTTCAGTCCGCCGCTCGGATTCGTCGCCGACACAGGATCGCTCCGCATCGAGCACGGAGCGATCCGGCGGGGTTGCGGGCGCCGATCTTCGACCAGGTGGGTGCAGGCAGCACACTCGCCAGCTACGAGCCCGCCACCTCCGCGACTTCCCCTTCCTCGCGGCACTGTGCCCTCTACCAGGCGCCGGGCGGACGAGTAAACCAGACCATCGCACAGCAGTTGCACCCGGACGATCTCCGACAGCGTCTACGACGTGGGATTGTTGATGAACAGCAGGCGGTTCGGGGAACCGGGTCCAGCGTTGGAGACCTTGCCGGGCGTAGCGCTGTTGATCACTGCGGCGTGTACTTCCGCTGGTGTTGCGGCGGGGTGGGCTGCCAGGTAGAGCGCCGCCGCGCCGCCGACGTGCGGTGTGGCCATGGAGGTGCCGCTGGCCGTCCGCGTCGAGGTGTTGGTTCCGATCCACGCGGACGTGATTCTGGTCCCGGGGGCGAACAGGTCGGTGCACTTCCCGTAGTTCGAGGTGGACGCCCGCTGGTCGGCGCTTGTGGAATTTTGCACGGTAAGGGCTTCCGGGAGGTGGCCTGGCGAGTAATTGCAGGCGTCACGGCCGTCGTTGCCGGAGCCCACCACGTATGTGATGCCGGCGGCGATTGACTTCCTGAATGCCTCGTCCTTGGCAGCGCTGATGCTGCCGCGAATGCTGACATTGGCCACCGCGGGCTTGACCGCATTGGCCGTGACCCAGTCGACGCCCGCGATGATCTGCGAGGTGGGACCGGTGCCTCCACAGCCGATCACCCGTACTGCGATCAGGTCGACCTGCTTGGCGATACCGAAGTCTTTGCCTCCGAGGGTGCCGGCGACATGGGTTCCGTGTCCGTGGCAGTCCTGACCGTTTCTGCCGTCGCCGACTGTGTCGACGCCGATGCGCGACCGTCCGGCGAACTGCTCGTGTGTGGTCTGGATGCCGGTGTCGATGATGTACGCGCTCACGTCGGCGGCAGTGCTTGGATACGTGTAGCGGTCGTTCAGTGGCAGGTTCCGCTGGTCCACCCGGTCCAGACCCCACGAGGGCGGATTCGGCTGTGTCTCTGCGATGCGCTCTGTGCCGTCCTGTTCGACGAAGGCCACTTGCGGATCCGCTGCGAGCCGGTGGGCCTGGGCGGCACTCATCTCGGCCGCATAGCCCTTGATCGCGGAACCGTACGTGTGTCGGACCTTGCCGCCGTACTCCCGCACAAGGCTCGTGACCCGCGACTTTACGATCCGTGGCGGGATCGCGGTGTCCTTGAGCACCACGATGTAGCGGCCTGGGATGGGGTCCGCCGCAGGGACAACCCTGCCTTCCGGCACCCGTAAGTGTTCATCGGGCTGTGCGGCGGCGGCACCTGATCCCATCAGGCACGCGAGCGCAAGACCGCCGACCGTGATGACGCCATGGCGACTTCTGAACACTGTTTCTCCTAGGGGGAGTTGAAGATGAGGATTGCGTGTTCAGTTGTACTGCCGACAGCCGGTCAAAGGTGTCACGCTCCAGCCAGTGGCACTGGCTGGTCACCCTGCTACTGCAGTGCGTTCAGGCCAACTTGACCGGGTGGGCGCCTGCGGCGCTGTGTCGATGTGCCCAGTTGTCGAGGGCCGTGCGGCATGCGTGGTCGACGTGGTCGACTTGAGAGAGGTCCAATTCGACCGGACGGTCTCGCGGGAGGGATTCAAGTCTGTCGAGGATTTTCGGAAGTCTGAGGAACGTCGCGTTTCCCGACAAGTGGGCCCGGATGGGACCGGTGCCGCTCTCGATGATCTCTACGCGGACGTGGGACGTGTCCCAGGCCGCCTTGACCACCGCGAGTGCGAGGCCGATCAGGACACCCTCGAACATGCTGATCGTGACGATCGACGCTGCGGTGGCGACCAGGACCAAGGACTCGCCTCGCTGCTCATGCCACAGCGTCACCAACTGCTTGACGGGGATGAGCTTGCCCCCTGCGTAGATAAGTACGCCGGCCAGCGCAGGGACCGGAATGATGCCCAGAGCTGCCGGCAGGAGGGCGGCGAACAGCAGCAGCCAGCCGCCGTGCATCACCCGTGAGGCCTTCGTACGCGCGCCGGCCTGAACATTGGCCGCACTGCGTACGATGACCGCTGTCATGGGCAGGGCGCCGAGCAGTCCGCTGACGGTGTTGCCCACACCCTGTGCCATCAGCTCCTTGTCGTAGTGCGTGGGCGGCCCGTCGTGCATCCTGTCCACCGCAGCCGCGCTGAACAGACTTTCGCAGGAGGCGATGAGCGCGAAGGCAAGGACGGTGGCAAGGACCCCTGTCTCCGCCAGTTTTCCCAACTCCGCGAGTGTGGGGGGCTGGGTGGCCGCGGCCAGTCCCTCCACCTCCACGTCGGCCACGGGCAGGCCGAACCCCCATGCGGCGATGGTTCCGAGCGCCACAGCTGCAAGGGGCCCGGGCACCATACGGACTGTTGCGGGCAGCTTTGACCACAGCAGCAGAACCGCGATGGTGCCGGCGCCCAGCAACAGCGACGCCTGAGCAGACGCGGAGCTCATCGAGTGCGTGAGCATCGCGGGCAGGCCGAGAATCTTGTCGACTCCGGTGGCAGGGGCGCTGCTTCGCGTCATGACGTACAGCTGTCCTGCGATCAGGACGAGTCCGATTCCGGCGAGCATGCCTTCGACGACGGCTACGGAGATCGCTCTGAACCAGCGGCCGAGGCGCAGGGCGCCCATTCCGAGTTGTAGCAGGCCGGTGGCGAGCACGATGACGCCGAGTGCGGCAAGTCCGTGGGCGTGGACCGCTTCGAAGACCAGCACCGTCAGGCCCGCGGCGGGGCCTGAGACCTGCAGGCTGCTGCCCGGCATCATGCCGGTGACCAGACCGCCCACGATCCCTGTGACGATTCCGAGTTCGGCCGGGACACCCGAGGCAACGGCGACCCCGACGCACAGGGGCAGGGCGACCAGGAACACGACCACTGAGGAGGCGAAGTCCTGCCGTAAGTGAGCCTTCGTATGCAGCAACTGGAGCCTCACAGCGCGACGAAGGTGTCGGAGCCGGCCTCGGACGCCAGGACTGTCCCGGTGTGGACCTCGTAGAACCAGGCGTGAACCCTGATTCGGTTCTCACCGAGGCGCGTCTTCACGCACGGGTAGGACGTCAGCCGGAGTATTTGGGCGAGCACGTGGTGCTGCACGGCTTCGGCCATCGTCGGGTCGTCGAGCGCACCGACGGGCCGCACAGCAGCGTACTTGAGCCAGTCGCGCACCGCCGGTACCGCCCTCAGATCGTCGCCCCGTAAGAGAGCGCCGACCGCGCCGCAATGCGAGTGTCCGCACACCACAATGTCCGTGACTCCGAGGACCTCCACGGCGTACTCGATGGTGGCGGCCCCCGAGGTCGGCCCGGCACCATGGGGCGGAACGATGTTACCCACGTTGCGCAGCTCGAAGAGGTCCCCGGGACCTGCGCCGGTGATCAGCGCAGGAACCACCCGCGAGTCGGAGCAGCTGATGAACAGGGCCCGAGGCGACTGCCCCTCACCGAGTTTCGCCAGCCTTTCCTTTCGGGAGGTGTTCTCCGCGAAGCGGCGTGCATTGTCGATGAATGGAAGCATGTCGGTTCCCTCCTGGGCGCCGGTGTCCGGGGCGTCGGATGACCAGGCGTGTTACTGGCAAGAGCGAATGGGGCGACCTTGGCGGAGCCCGGCTCGAGTGACGGCGCCGGTTCCTGGTGCGCAATGCACTTTCTGCAGCACGTGTCAGCGTGTCGGAATTCAGGCTGACAGCGGGAAGGCCGGCCGCTCGAAATGTATACAGCCCCGAACCCGGATTCCGTGTCCTTGTGACGCCACTGACTCGATTGGGCACCCTCACGTCTACAAGGCGTCTTGACGAAGATCTTGGACATGGCACCATGTCAGCCATCGCGACGGCTCACAGTCCCCCAGCGAACGAGCACCGCAGTCTCCTGCCCGCCGCCGGCTCATGCCCGGCTCCCGTAGGAAGCACCTCTATGACAGAAACCCCTCTCTCCGTACACCTTCGAGAGCTGGGCTTGCCGCAACGCGAGTCCGAGGCCTTCGAGACACTGCTCCGGACCGGCCCCTGCGGCGTTGGAGAGCTGGCGACGGAGCTGAATTGGGAAGCAGGACCGACAGCAGATGCCGTTGGACGGCTCATGGATCTCGGCCTCGCCACGACCTACGGTCCCGACCACGCTGCGGTCTGTCCCGCAGAGCCCACACTCGCCCTCGACCGTCTTACCCATGCCCGTTCGGCCGAGATCCAGCTGGCGCACCTTGCAGCCCTCAACGCCTATCGCGAATTTCGCAGGGCCATAGGGCCACAGGGCAATGAAACGCTTGTTGAGGTAGTGACCGGCGCCCCTCAGATCCGGGCCCGCATCCGAGGGTTCGAGAAGGCGGCCGAGCACGAGGTGGTCCGCTTTGATTCCCCGCCGTACCACAATCTCGGCCGCGCCAATCCCACAGAAGTAGCCAACCTCGAACGCGGCGTCAAGTACCGCATTGTCTATTCCACCTCAGCAGTGCAGAACGGCAGGTACTACGCCACCAACATCCAGCCCTGCATAGCCGCCGGTGAGCAGGCGCGCGTGCTGCCGACGGTCCCCGTCAAGCTCACCATCTTCGACGCACGTCTTGCCTTCGTATCGATGTCGTCGGTCGAGGCCGAAGCCAACGATTCCCTGCTTATCGTCCACCCCTCGAGCCTGCTCTCGGCACTTCTCGGCCTCTTCGAGACATCATGGCGCTCCGCGTTTCCCATGCACCTCAAGGACCAGGTCCCGCCGGCACTGACCCCGACCCAACGCCGCTTGCTGGAACTTCTCGGCACCGGGATCACCGATGAAACCATTGCCGAGCTGCTCGGCGTCAGCCGCCGGACCCTTTCCCGCAACATGGAGCAGCTCTACCAGCGTGCCGGTGCCACGTCGCGGTTTCAACTTGCGCTGCACGCTGCGCGCATGGGATGGGTCTGAGGTTGGGACTGATCGGTTGGCCAGCTGCATGGCCACAAGTCGCCAGCAGCGCAGTATGGACACCATGCCGGGGCATAGCCGGGTATTCAGGACAGCCGCGATGCACGCTCAAGGAGATGCCCCATGGATGCGACAAGGTCGACCTTCTCACTCCCTGCAACGCCGGCGGCCGTTCGTGCGGGACGCCACCAGATACAGGACACACTCTGCTCATGGGGGCTCAAGCTCGACGAGGACCTCGAGCTCGCCGTCGGTCTGGTTGCTTCCGAGCTGCTGACGAACGGCCACCGCCATGCGGGTGGACAGCTGACGGTCGTGATCGACGTGGACGCCGACCGTCTCATCCTCGAGGTCTTCGACGACAGCGTGACACTGCCGGTGCGAAGAGAGGCCGCGCCGGATGCGTGCGAGGACGGCGGCCGTGGGCTCGCACTCATCGAGGCATACTCTCTGACCTTTGGCGCGGAGCTCACCATGACCGGCAAGCGGTGCTGGGCCGTGCTGACTCTCTCCTCGGCCGTCCTTCCGGAGGGGACGGCCGCCCCCGCTGCGGATACCTCCCTCTGGTCTCTCGACGCTGCTGGTGCCGCGCTGCTCGGACAGAACCAGCCGTCACCTCCAGCGGCGTCCCCGCCGGCGGCAGCACGGAGAGGGAACCCGGAGTCCACTGCGGCCCACGACGGACACCGTTGACGCCGTGATGTGCGTGCGGGTAGGCGTTCAGCCGCTCAGAGACGCAGGTGATTCCGCGTCGCGGATCAGGACGTGGGGACGACCGGTTCCGTCTGCGGGAACGTGCCAGACGTCGGACCGTCCACGGCTGCGCGGCAGACCGTAGGCGATGCTGTCGTTGTCGATCCACGCCGGCTGGTCGTCAACGCTGCGTGTTTCGGCCAGCGGAGTGGTCCGTCCCGAGGCCAGATCCAGCACTGTCAACCGCCACCCCTGCTCGGGGTCGCCCTTGACGGCTGACTTGTAGGCGATGCGCTTGCCGTCAGGCGAGAGTGAGGGGCATTCCACGTTCTTGCGCAGGGTACGAAGGGTCTTGCCGACGATGTCTCCCTGGACCAGGTAGCGCTGCCCGCCGGTGGACATGGTCGCGTAGAAGTGCTGGTCGTCGGGGGTGAAGGTGATGCCCCAGAAGTTGCGGTCGGCGGCCTTGTTGCGTTTCCCGTCGACGAAGGCGGGCCATTCCTCGAGGTTGCCGACGAGCTCTTCGGTCACGGTGTCGAGGAAGCCCGCGCGTGTGGAGAAGCGACCGCCGTTGTAGGAGTCTCCGGTGACGAAGACGGTCCAGGCGACGTGGCGGCCGCTGGGGGAGACACGGGCGCGGTTCGGGACGCCGACGAGAGGGATCGTTGTCCGCTCTGTCAGCTTGCGGTCCAGCACTACGAGTTCGTACGTGGTCAGTTCGCTCGCGTCCAGGCGCAGGCACAGTCCGGTGCCTCCTGCGGTGTAGAGGCGATTGCACGTCTTGGGTGACACCACGCGTTGGGCACCTGGGTCGGACGTGGGTACGGTGGCGAGTCTGCCGTTGCTTCCCGGGGCCGTGCTGCGGAACGCCAGTCGGGGGCCGGGAGTCAAGGACACTGTCCCCGCCGCCTGCGGACCGGCTTCCTGTTGCGTGCGCTGTTCCGCGGACTTGACGGCGAGGGCCGCGGCGCCGATCAGCGCGGTGACGGATGCCAGCAGGATGAGAATGCGTGCGGAACGTTTCACCGGGCGGACTCCTCGGTTCTCGGTGCGGTACGCAGGAGCAGCACGGCAGTGGCTCCGGCGGAAAGGACAACGGCGCCGGTGGCGAGCCAGAGTGCCGTGGCGGTGGTCCCGTACTGCCAGGCCACGCCGAACCCGACAGAGGAAACGACGTATGCGAGAGCCTGACCCGTCTGGACCAGCGCCAGTCCGGTGGCCCTGAGCGGCTGCGGCAGGACCGGCCCTGCGAGTGCCATGAGGACACCGTCGGTCGCGGCGTAGAACATCCCGTACAGGGCAAGAGTGAGCACGGCCGCGGCTGTGCCCGCCCAGTTGGACAGGAGGAGCAGGTACACCAGAGCCAGAGCAGCGTAGCCGCCGAGGAACACAGGAGTGCGGCCCCAGCGGTCGGCGACGACGCCGAGCGGGCCCGCCAGCAGCAGAAAGGCGAGGTTGGTCGCGATGGCACACATCGGGAACCACGCTGTGCCGAAGCCTTGGTTGCGCATCAGGAGCAGATAGACGAAGCCGTCTCCGACAGTGACCAGGCCGAGCAGGCATGCCGCGGTCAGGACCCGGCGCACCGCACCTTCCTTCAGAAGGCCCACGGACCGCCGAACGGACACAGCTTCCTTGGTCGACGCGGACCCAGGGTGGTCCCGTACGAACAGGGCCAGGACCATCACGCCGGTGACGGCGACGCAGAAGCTGACCATGAACAATGCGTCGAACGCTTCGGGGGTGGCGGCGCCGATCACCCCCAGCACCGCGAGCGCGACGAGAGGGCCGGCGAAGGCGCCTGCACTGTCCATCGCACGGTGCACCCCGAACGCACGCCCGAGAGCGTGTTCCGGGGTGGACAAGGTGATCAGCGCGTCCCTGGGGGCGGAACGCAGCCCCTTGCCCGTGCGGTCTGCGACGAGCACGGCGCCGATGGCTCCGGCTGAGCTGCCGGCTGCCAGCATGCCCAGTTTGGCTGCCGCCGATATGCCGTAGCCGGCGCCGGCCACTGCCTTGTGGCGGCCGGCGCGGTCGGCCACGTAGCCGCCGACCATCCTCAGCACAGCACTCGCACCGGTGTAGAGGCCGTCCATCACACCGTAAGCGGCGGGAGTCATTTGAAGCGTGATGACGAAGTACAGGGGAAGCACGGCGGTGACCATCTCGGCGGAGACGTCCGTCAGCAGGCTCACCATGCCCAGGGCGAAGACGTTGCCTCCGACTGCGGCGGCGCCGGCCCGTTTGCTTTTCGCTTGTGAGATCTCGCGTCGTAGGCCGAGGGTGGACAAGTACATGTGCTCTCCTGCCTGCCGTTCGGAGCGCGGCGGCCCGGCGGCTGCCGGAGCACGGTGGTGACCCGGCAGCCGCTGTGGTGCGTTGGGTCAGTTCGTGGTGATGGTGAGGTCGTCGATCTGGGCTTCGAAGAGGCTGGCCGTGCCGGCGTCGACCGCTTCGACGTACACGCGGACGGTTTTGCCGGCGAAGGCCGAGAGGTCGACGGTCGCGGTGCGCCAGGCTCCGGCCACCTCGCTCGCAGCACCTGTCTTTTCGAAGACAGTGGTCGGCGTCGTGCCGTCGAGGACGCGCACGCGCAGGTAGTCGTCGGGGCCGGAGTTGTCACCGTGCGCGACGTTGTACGACACCTTCAGGGACAGCGCACCACTCGACGGCAGCGCGACCAGAGGGGAGAAGGCCGTGGTCCTACCGCCGTCGAGGTCGTTCGCGCCGTACCCGGAGCCTGCGGCGGCCCCGGTGGACAGGGCTCGGATGCCGGAGACAGTGGTGCCCAGTTGCTTGACCTGATCACTGTAGGTGGACAGCGTCTGCTCCGGATCACCGACTTCCCAGACCCCCGTCGTCGCCGTGTCCGTGCCCGCAGCATCGATCTGCCAGCCGCGATCCGACTCGAAGTCGTCCGAGAACACCACCGAACCCCCGGTGGCACTGACGGACCAGGTGAACGTGGCGGAGTCGGTCTTTCCGGCCGAGTCCTTCAGATCGACGGTCACGGTGAAGGTTCCGGGGGCGGTCGGCGTTCCGGAGATGAGGCCGGTCGCTGTGTCGATGGAGAGGCCGGGGGGAAGGCCGGTGGCCGACCAGGAGTACGGCGCGGTGCCGCCCGATGCGGACAGTTGCAGGGAGTCCGCGGTGCCGACCGTGCTGCTCTGGTTGGCGGGGTCGGTGATGGCCGGCAGGGTCGGATCGGTCGGTGTCGTCCAGACGTCGGTAATGGGGCTCTTGTTGGCGGCGTTGCCCAGCGGGGCGAGGCCGTACATGTCCTCCAGTGTCCGCAGGATCGTGTAGTGGTCCACGGGCGTGGTGGACTGGTAGCCGGCCTTGACATGCTGGCCGGTGAAGGTGGTGAAGATCTGGTTGACCGAGGAACCGGAATCCTCGTCGAATGTCTGGATGAGCAGGCTGTTGTGGGTCTTGGCCCACTCCGCGTATCCGCCGAGCTTGTTCTTCATCCAGTTGTCGCCCGTCCCGATCGAGCAGTCGTGCATGTCGCTGCACATGTCCGGGGTCACGAAGGAGACCGTCGGCAGCTTCGAGTAGTCGGTCGGGAACTGCGAGAACGGCACGTGGTACGTGGAGTTGCTGACCGTCGGGAAGCTGGCGGCCGGCGCGTGCTTGCGGTAGTACCGGCCGCTCGAGCAACCGCGGTAGCCGGCGCTGGGCAGTCCCTCCGAGTACGAGCGATAGCTGATGCCCTTGTCGACGAGCTGCTGGCCGAGATTGGGGCCGGTTACGTCCTTGCAGGTGTTGTTCGTGATGCCCTGCGTTGCGCCGGAGAACAGGCGGATGTAGTTGGGCTGGCTGGGGTGGGTCAGACCATACGACTTGGTGAACAGCGTGCCTTCAGCGGCCAGCTTGTTCAGGTAGGGGGCATTGGAGCTGCCCTTGATCGAGGAGTAGTTCTTGTTCTCGAAGAGCACGATGACCACGTGGTCGTACTTCGGTATGGCTGCCGTCGCCGAGACGGACTGCGTGGACGCAGCCTCTGGCGCGGGGCTCGGGGAGCTGCCGGTCGGCAGGACGGCGAGTGCCGCGAGTGCTGCGGCGGTTGCCGTGATGGCGATGCGCGATGGTCGCACCGTGTTGCCTCCTTCAGGGTCAGGCCGAACCTGATGGCTCGGTCTGCGGGGGGTCGCACTCCGCACCGGGCAGGAGCGAAGTGGTTGAGGGAGCGGCGATGGGGTGCCGCAGGGGGAAGCGTGGTCGCAATCGACTGTGGTCGGGTCAGTTCGTGGTGATGGTGAGGTCGTCGATCTGGGCTTCGAAGAGGCTGGCCGTGCCGGCGTCGACCGCTTCGACGTACACGCGGACGGTTTTGCCGGCGAAGGCCGAGAGGTCGACGGTCGCGGTGCGCCAGGCTCCGGCCACCTCGCTCGCAGCACCTGTCTTTTCGAAGACAGTGGTCGGCGTCGTGCCGTCGAGGACGCGCACGCGCAGGTAGTCGTCGGGGCCGGAGTTGTCACCGTGCGCGACGTTGTACGACACCTTCAGGGACAGCGCACCACTCGACGGCAGCGCGACCAGAGGGGAGAAGGCCGTGGTCCTACCGCCGTCGAGGTCGTTCGCGCCGTACCCGGAGCCTGCGGCGGCCCCGGTGGACAGGGCTCGGATGCCGGAGACAGTGGTGCCCAGTTGCTTGACCTGATCACTGTAGGTGGACAGCGTCTGCTCCGGATCACCGACTTCCCAGACCCCCGTCGTCGCCGTGTCCGTGCCCGCAGCATCGATCTGCCAGCCGCGATCCGACTCGAAGTCGTCCGAGAACACCACCGAACCCCCGCTGGGCGGCGGTGAGTTGCCGTCGATGAACAGGTTGCGGTTGGGGCTGCCGCTGCCGGCGTCGGCTATCACGTCGGGGGTCGCCGCGCCGGTCAGTGCGGCATGCACCTCGGCGGGGGCTGCCGCCGGATGGGCGGAGAGGTAGAGCGCTGCGGCGCCGGCGACGTGCGGGGACGCCATGGAGGTGCCGCTGATCGTGTTGGTCGCGGTGTCGCTGGTCTTCCACGCGGACTTGATGCTCGCGCCAGGTGCGAACAGATCCGTGCACCGTCCGTAGTTGGAGCTGGAGGAGCGGGCATCGCGGCTGGTGGCATTGTTGACGACCAGCACCTCGGAGATGCGTCCCGGGGAGTTCTTGCACGCATCGGTGCCGTCGTTCCCGGAGGAGGCCACATAGGTGATGCCGCCGGCGATCGAGTTCCGGATCGCTGCGTCTTCGGTACTGCTCGCGGGGCCGTTGATGCTCATATTGACGACCGCGGGTTTGACGGCGTGTGCAGTGATCCAGTCCACGCCGGCGAGGATCTGGGACTTCGAGCCAGTGCCGTTGCAGTCGAGGACGCGCACGGAGACGAGCTTGACCTCCTTGGCGATGCCGTAGTCCTTGCCACCCAGAGTTCCGGCCACGTGGGTGCCGTGCCCCTTGCAGTCCTGCCCGTTGTAGCCGTCGCCGACGGCGTCGAAGCCGACGGAGGCGCGCCCACCGAACTGGCTGTGCGAGGTCCGTATGCCGCCGTCGAGGACGTAGGCGGTGACGTTGCCGGCGGTTCCCGGATAGCTGTAGCTGCTGTTGAGCGGAAGACTGCGCTGATCCACACGGTCCAGTCCCCACGAGGGCGGATTCGGCTGCGAACCGGACTCCCTGATCACGCTGTCCTGTTCCACCCGAGCCACCCGAGGATCCGCTGCGACGCGCTCCGCTTCCGCAGGACTCATCCGCGCCGCATAGCCGCGCAGCGCGCTGCTGTAGACGTGGCGGACGCTCCCCCCGTGCATCTGAGTCAACTCGGCAACGTGCACCCTCGCCGCATGGTGCGAGAGCTGCTGGTCTTTGAGGACGACGACGTAGCCGGCCGGCACAGGCGCGTCCGAGAGAACGACTCGGCTGAAGCCGGGCCTGTTCTCCGGGGGTTGCGCGCCTGCGGTCGTCGCGGACAGCGCCATCAGAGCGCCTGTCGCAATCGTGGCTGCGGCCAAGGGATGAACGCTTTTTAACACCTGGACTCCAAGAGAAGCGGACCACACCGAACGGAAGACTGCTCTCCATGGATGTACTCGGGTGACGCAACGTCGTGTGGCAATGGAAAGCCAGTGGCGCACATGTGCATACGAGCTACGACTTCACAACGGACGTCGTGCCGACATGGCATCGCGAAGTCCGTCAGGTCATGGCGCGGGCTCGAGGCCGTCGGCATCGGGTGGCTTGACAGCGGCTTTCGCGCAGGCGTAGATATCCCTGCCAACGATCACCGGGACGTTCCTGTCCCACTCGGCTTCGCAGCACAGAGGCTGCGCGCAGCGACACACGCCGAGGCGGCTCACCCGGACGTCGATATCCACGGGTGGATGTCCGTCACGTGGTCACCCTTGCCATTGCGCCCCCGGGTCATGCCGGGAGCTCTCTATCCGTCCCCTGAACCACGCCAGAGGCCGAGGACATGCGTATCCGCAACAAGCCCATCCGGGTTCAGATCACTGCACTTCTCCTGGTCCCACTCACGTCGCTGGTCGGCCTCGGAGTATTCACTGCTCTCACCGTCACCGTCGAAGCCCGCGAGATGGTGCTGGGCACCAGGCTTCGTCAGCAATTCGGCCGGTCTGCCGACGGATTCCTTCTGGCCCTTCAGAATGAGCGCAGCGCCGCCATGGCATCTCTGGCCTCGGGGGGCTCCGGCGCCGTAGTGCAACAGGTTCAGACGGCGGCCACGGACGAGCTCGCGGACGCTGTAGTGCGCAGCCAGGCCCACCAGGGGGCTTCCCTGACCTCCGAGTGCCAGACCAAGCTTTCCGAACTGGTCGCGCTCATCGAGCAACTGCCTGCCGTCCGAGAACAGGTTCGGGTCAAGGTCCCCGCTCACCAAGTGATGGAGAGTTACAACACGCTCGTCACTGCGACGATCCAGTTCCGGTTCAGTCTCACGGCGGACACCTTCGCAACCCACTCACATCGCGTGTCCGTGCTCGATGATCTCACCCTCATACGGGAATTCATCTCCCAGGAGGAGGCAGCGCTCGCCGCTTCGCAGGAGAACAAGCCGCTCAGCGAACCGCTGTTCCGCCTGCTCGACGGTTCGGTCGAGGTGCATCGCACGCTGTACCACCTCACCGCCCCCGAGTTGCGGGGACAGGACCGGGCTGCGTATGCCAGGGTCGAGCAGAGTGGGTCCTGGAAGGACCTCGACCGCTTCGAGGCCTCCTTCCTCCGGGACGATCACGAGGAAACCCGCCTGGTCGTCAGGCCCGCATTGTGGCGCAGCAGCGCACAAACCGTGCTGCGCGACATGGCGTTGATCGAGAGCGGCATCAACCAGGACATCGCCGAGGAGAGCAGGGAGCAGGCGTTCGCCGTCATTCGGGAGCAGGCCGTGATCGGCGGGCTCGCCCTGGTGGCCGTGCTGACCTCCGTGGCCCTCTCCGTTCGGACCGGCCGATCGCTTGTGCGGCAGCTGCTGACCCTACGTGATACCGCGCAAGACCTTGCCCACAGCCGGCTTCCGCGCACCATCGGCCAGTTGCGCCGGGGGGAACCGGTCGACGGGGAGGCAGCCGCAGCACCGCTCGCGGTCCACTCCAACGAGATCGGCCAAGTGTGCAGGGCCTTCAACGTGGTGCAGCGAGCCGCGATCGACGCGGCCATGGAGCAGTCCGCGCTGCGCCGTTCAAGGGACGCCGTGTTCGTCAACCTTGCTCGCCGCACCCAATCGCTGGTACATCAACAGCACGCTGCGTTGGACATGATGCAGCGGCAGGCCGCAGACCCGGACGAGCTGACGAACCTCTTCCGGCTGGACCATCTCACCACGCGGATGCGGCGCCACGCCGACGGCCTCATCGTACTTTCCGGCGGTTCCTCGACGATCGGCCGGCACGAGGCGGTCTCGGTCCTCGACCTTGTACGCGGGGCTGCGGGCGAGGTCGAGGACTACACCCGGATCAGCCTCTGTCCCAGCCCGATGGTCGACATCATCGGCCCGGCCGTCGCGGATATGACGCATCTGATCGCCGAACTGCTGGAGAATGCGACACGCTTCTCTGCACCAGACACCTCGGTCACGGTCAGCGGCGATTTGGTTTCCCAGGGATACGTGCTGGACATCGTCGACCGCGGACTGGGCATGGGCGCCGAGGCAATGGCCCGGGCGAACCGGAATCTCACCTCCGAGGACGAATTCGAGCATGCGGATGCCGAGCGTCTGGGGCTGTTCGTGGTCAACAGGCTCGCCCGCCGGCACGGTGCCGACGTAGCTCTGCGGCACTCGGCCTACGGGGGCACCAGCGCGGTGATCCTCCTGCCGCACAGCCTTTTGATTTTCGACGGCGACCACTCAGATCTCGAACGCCCGCCCGGTCCAACCGTCCCGACGGCCTCCCCCTCGCAGACCGCCGTCCCCAGCCGTGGCGACCTGCGGCAGAGTCGAGACGGCCGGGCGGAACAGGACACCGAGCTCGGGAGCTACCCGGCACAAGAGTCACATCCCGACTCTGCCCACGGGGCCGACCCGATCAACACACACCGGCCACAGCCGCGTTCCGGTGCACGCGCGGACCTGCCACGGCGTGTCCCCCAGGCGAACCCTTCCAGGCGGCAGTCCGTCGGGAGTGGTCACGGGGCCCGAGACCCAGGGCTGGAGAACCACCGCGTTCCTTCACCGCGAGAGGACTCGCCGGAGCGGGCCCGGGACACCTTCACGGCCTTCCATCGCGGGACCCCCCTTGAGACGCCCGGCTCTACACCCAACACACCGCATACGCACACAACCGACGAGGGAGACACCTTGTGAACGCGACACCAGTGACCCACTCCGCCCTGAACTGGCTGCTGGACGAAATCGTCGACCGCGTTCCCCGGATCAGGCACACCGTACTGCTCTCGAGCGACGGCCTGGCCACGGCTGTCTCCGGGTCGCTCGGCCGGGAAGACGCAGAGCATCTGGCAGCTGTGGCAAGCGGGATCCACAGCCTGGCCAAGGGCGCCGGGCTGCAATTCCATTCCGGCAGGGTGCGGCAGTCCATGGTGGAATTCGACGAAACCTTCCTCTTCATCACCGCCGCGGGCGAGGGCAGCTGCCTGGCGGTGCTCAGCGACGCCACCGCGGATCCCGGCCAGATCGCTTTCGAGATGGCCCTCCTGGTCAAGAGGGTGGGCGAGCACATGGGGACTGCGGCCAGGAGACCGACGCCTGGGCCGGAGAGCGACACCGCCTGATCCCGTGCCGGACCGGGGCATCCCTCCAAAGACGCCCACATCGTAGCGAGTCCGGCATTGGAGCAGGGAAGCCGCGGAAGTGGTGTTGGTGGCCCATTCGCGCCACTGGCAAACGGATGCCACTCCCATGAGGAATCAGCGAGTACACCAAACGGGACCGCCGAGTTCCGGCGGTTCCCTCCCCCTAGGAGCAGTTGTGTACACCGGCATCCCATGACGGCTCACTGTTCGGCTCCCACTTATCGAGATCGCTGCCCGGGCCCCGCGGGCCGACGGCACACTCGTCGGGCCGGACCGAACATCTACCAGCGGGTGCAGGTCACCGACGGCACGTCCACCACCATCAAGTTCGAACCGAACGGCACCGCGGAATTCCGGGTCGCCAGGGCATGGAGAGCGGCAACCGCTGATCTGTCCCCCTGTACGGGCAAACCGTCCGTGTGCTCTTCGAAACCGCCGATCAAAGCGCCGGCAGCATTGTCGAATCGCAGATCGACGACTTCACCCTCACCAGCAGTTGACGGCGCCTCTCCCCCGGGCACCGACTTCCCTCATCCCTCCGGACCACGAAATCACGAGATCACGAAGAGGAAGAACCAAGTATGAAAAGACAGTTGCTCGCCGCTGCGGTGGTCGGCCTGACCATCGCGACAGCAGCGGGTTTCGCCCCCGCATCCCCGTACACCCCCACGGCCGCGCTGCGCCTGGCTCCCGCCGAGGCCGAGCCCGTGCCGGACACCTATATCGTCCGACTCAAAGACGGCCAGGACGCCAAGGGCATCGCCCGGGCCCTGCAAGTACGCACGCAGCACACCTGGGGCGCCGGCATTGACGGTTTCGTGGCCCGGCTCTCCTCCGGCCAGTTGCACGCCGTCCGGCAGCACCCTTCCGTCGCCTACGTGCAACAGGACTCGGTGCTGACCGGTGACCCCCTGGACTCGACCCAGACCTCTCCCTCCTCCTGGGGCCTGGACCGCATCGACCAGCGCGCACTCCCACTGTCGGGTACGTACACCTACAACTCCACCGCCCCCGCGGTGCACGCCTACGTCATCGACACCGGGTTGGATCCGAGGCATCCCGACTTCGGCGGTCGCGCCACACAGGACTACGACTCCACCGGTGAGAACGGGAAGCTCTGCAAGGACCACGGCACCCACGTCGCGGGCACGCTCGGTTCCCAGACCTACGGCGTCGCGAAGCAGGTGCGGTTGCACGGCGTCAAGGCCCTGGCCTGCGGCGACCAGACCATGTCGATGTTCATCGACGGCGTCGAGTGGGTTACCGCACATGCTCAGAAGCCGGCCGTCGCCAACATGTCGTGGAACGCCAGCGGCAAGTACGACCAAACCCTCAATGACGCGGTGGAGGCCCTGTCCGCCTCCGGTGTCTTCGTCGCCGCCTCCTCTGGAAACACCGGCGATGACTCCTGCGACATTTCGCCCCGCGCGGCTGACGGCATCAGCGTCGTCGCCAACGCGACCAACACGGACACCCGGTCATCAACCTCGAGCACCGGTTCCTGCGTTGACGTCTATGCTCCCGGCACCGGCATCATCTCCACGATCTTCAACGGCTCCACAGGCACCAAGTCCGGCACCTCCATGGCCACGCCCCATGTCGCGGGAGTCGCTGCCCTGTACAAGGCCGTCAATGGCGACGTCCCCTCCGAAACGCTCAACCGGTGGATCACCGACAACGCCACCCCCGGCATCGTCGAGGGCGGCTCCGAGGGCGGAACGGCCAACCGCATGCTGTACGTGAGCCCGGTGTTCGGACAGACACTCCCGATCTTCTCCGACGACTTCGAAACCGACCGGGGCTGGCAAACGAACCCCGCCGGCTCCGACACCGCCACGACCGGCCGCTGGGAGCGCGGCAACCCGGAGCCCACCCAAACAACATCCGGACCGCTTCAGCTGGGCACCACCACGAGTGGCTCCAACGACCTGGTGACCGGCCGGCTCGCCGGAGCAGGCAACGGAACTTACGACGTTGACGGCGGAACCACATCGATACGATCCCCGCTCATCGCGCTGCCCTCCACCGGCGGCACCATCCGGTTGTCCTTCTCCTACACCTTCGCCAACGGTTCCGACTCCTCGTCCTACGACTACCTGACGGTGAAGGTCATCGGCTCGAACACCACCACCGTGCTGACCCAACGCGGGGTTTCCTCGGAGGTCGTCAACGGCGAATGGAAGACGGCGACTGCGGACCTCAGTGCCTTCGCCGGGCAGACCGTCCGTCTGCAGTTCGAGGCAGCGGACAAATCCACAGGAAGCATCGTCGAAGCCGCTGTGGACGACGTCATCGTCCACCAGTGACCCCATGCGCCGCCCTCCGGGGCGGCGCATGCCGGGCTTCTGGCCCCGGAACAGCAACTGTGACACCTCCCCGCCGTGTTAGGCCCTCGGTGGCGGAACGCCGGGATGCCCCTCTGAACGGCGTTGATCTACTTTTGATCGAGCGTTTTCCTGAACTGCCAACTCCCCGACGAGTGCAGGAAGACCGACATCACATTGGCCAGAAGATAGGGGTCTTCGGCCCCGCACAGTTCGCGGGCCGAGTGCATGGAGAGGATCGCCACTCCGATGTCGACGGTTTTGATGCCGTGTCTGGCAGCCGTGATGGGGCCGATGGTGCTGCCGCAGCGCACTGCGTTGTGGCTGACGAACGGTTGCCACGGCACATCGGCCCGCTCACAGGCGTCGACGAATACGGCGCGTCCGCTGCCATCCGTGGCATAGCGCTGGTTGGCGTTGACCTTCAGCAGTGGTCCGCCGTTCGGTCTGGGGTGGTGGCCGGGCTCGTGATACTCCGGGTAGTTGGGGTGGACGGCGTGGCCGGTGTCGGACGACAGGCAGAAGGTGCCCGCGAAGGCACGGGCCCTTTCCTCGTGGCCACCGCCTCGGACGAATACCGAACGTTCCAGTACGTTGCCGAGCAACGGTCCATCAGCGCCGACGTCGGACCGGCTGCCGATCTCCTCGTGGTCGAAGGCGGCGAGCACGGGGATGTGCGGGATCCCCGGCTGTGCGCAGACGGCTGCCAGCGCGGCCGTGCCGGCGTGCACGGAGATCAGGTTGTCCATCCTGGGGCCGGCCAGCAGCTCACGGTCTCGGCCGAGGTAGGCCGGGGCTTCGACACTGTGTGCCATCAGGTCCCAGCCCCAGATGTCGTGCGCCGACACGGCTACCTGGTCGGCTACGAAACGGAGCAGGTCTCCCTTGGAGGTGTCGCCGAGCCCCCAGACCGGGACCATGTGCCGCTGCTGGTCGAGCTTGAGTCCGTCGGTGTTGACGCTTCGGTCGAGGTGCACGGCAAGCTGCGGGACACGCAGCAGCGGCCGGTCGACGCACACGAGCCGGTGTGAGCCGTCGCGCAGGACGAGCTGTCCGCTGATGCCGAGGTCCCGGTCGAGCCAGGTGTTGAGGAGGGTCCCGCCGTAGATCTCCACGGCAACCTGCCGCCAGCCGTGGCCCCCCGTATCCGGGACCGGCTTGACCCTCAAATTCGGGGAGTCCGTATGAGCCCCGATGATGCGGAACGGTGTGGAGGGCTCGGCTTCCTCCGGTACGTACCAGGCGACGAGCGAGCCACCTCGCAGCACGTACTGTCCGCCGGTGCCGGCGCTGCCTGCCCCATGGTCCGCCGTCCAGTCGGCGGTCTCCTCGACCCGACGGAAGCCGGCCTTCTCCAAGCGCTGGGCAGCGTTCGCTGCCGCATGGTAGGGCGACGGCGATGCCGCGATGAAGCTGATGAGATCGTCGGTGTGGGCGCGGTTGAACGGGGCGGGAGTGCTCATGCCTGACCCTCGGCTTCCTCCGCCGACCACGCCGGATCACCTGGGCGAGGGCAGCCGGTCAGCGCTTCCGGCCGGACGATTCCGGCGATCTCGGCCCTGGTCAACAGACCTTGCTCCACAACGATCTCGGCCACGGGACGGTGTGTGGCCATCGCCTGCTGGGCCGCCTCGACGGCATGCGCGTGCCCGATGTATGGGGTGAGTGCGGTGACAATGCCGAGTGAACGCTCGACACCCGCGCGAAGACGTTCCTCGTGGGCTGTGATGCCGGTGATGCAGCGCTCAGCCAGGACCAGGCAACCGGCCCGCAGCTGCGCGAGGCTCTGGAACAGGCTGTAGGCAATGACCGGTTCGAAGGGATTGAGCTGGAGCTGACCGGCCTGGGCAGCCAGGGTGACGGTGAGATCGTTGCCGATGACACCGAAGGCGATCTGGTTGACCACCTCAGGTATCACCGGGTTGACCTTGGCCGGCATGATGCTGGAGCCCGCCTGCACAGGAGGGAGAGTGATCTCGGCCAGGCCCGTATACGGCCCTGAGGACAGCAACCGCAGATCGTTGCATGTTTTGGAGAGCTTGACGGCGATCCGTTTGAGGACTCCCGAGAGTTGGACGAAGGCACCGACGTCTTGGGTGGCCTCAATGAGGTCGAAGGCGAGTACGAGCGGAATACCGGTGATGGCCGCCAAGTGCCCGCACGCGAGCGGCGCGTAACCGGGATGGGCGTTGATTCCGGTGCCGATGGCTGTACCGCCCAGATTGATTTCGCAGATCAGGCCGCAAGCCTCGAGGAGGCGCTGTTCGTCCTCCCGGAGCATGACGGCATAGGTCGCGAACTCCTGGCCGAGCGTCATGGGGACCGCGTCCTGGAGCTGCGTGCGGCCCAGCTTGATGACGCCGCTGAATTCGTGTGCCTTGGCCTCGAAGGCCAGGCGCAGGTGGACCATGGCTCCCTCGAGCCTGCGCGCGGCCAGGTACAGGGCCACCTTCACAGCGGTGGGATAGGCGTCGTTGGTGCTCTGGCCGGCGTTCACATGGTCAAGGGGATGGAGATGCTGGTACTCGCCACGCCGGTGGCCGAGGTGCTCCAGTGCGCGGTTGGCGATCACCTCGTTGGCGTTCATGTTCGTCGATGTTCCGGCCCCGCCTTGGATGACGTCCACGACGAACTGCTCGTGCAGTTTTCCGCACCGGATCTCCTCACATGCTGCGATGATCGCATCCGCCCTGACTTCGTCGATCACCCCCAGATTCCGGTTGGCCGTCGCGGCGGCCTGCTTGACGCACGCCAGCGCTGTGATCAGGTCGGCGTGGGCCGAGATGGGGGTCCCCGTGATGGGGAAGTTCTCCATCGCCCGAAGCGTGTGGACGCCGTAGTACGCCGTTGAGGGCACCTTTCTCTCGCCCAGGAGATCGTGTTCGCTTCGGAAGGTGCTGTCCGTCATCGGCTGGTACTCCTCTGTGTCCGGCCCCGAGGATCGGGGTGCGTCGGGGCATGCGGCGGCCGACTCCTTGCTGTCGACGGATTCGGCGTGGGAACGCGCACGCATGGTGATTTCCGACAACCGACCGGCGGCGCCCTGCCGGGCCGCGTCGCCGCATCGGGAACTCTGCTATCCGGTCCACAGGCCGGCAAGATCTTCGTGGGCGCGGGACTTCTACAGGACACCGCGAACTGTCAACGGGGGGCGCCGCCTACTCCTGGGGTTTCCCTGCGGCGACAACCTGCCAGGGTGCTCCGCCTGCAGCCACTGGCCGACCGGTAGGCGGCCCGCCGTGGCCATGGCGCAGCCATGCCACCAATGACGTGCGGGGCCGGGCATCATTCCCTGTCATCGGTTCAGGACAGAGCTGGACGGGATTGCTCCCGGTCGACCCAGCGGCCGTGAGAAGCGGAATGGCAATGCGCCGACCCAGCGGTTGTCGCTTCGTGCGCTGGCCGGCTTCGCGCGAGCGCGGCACTCCCCATTGCCGCCTCCGGGATGAGTTCTGCGCCGATGCCCGCGGCCCCGAGTTCCACAGAGCAAGGGGCCGTGGGCGAAGCCCCTCGGCGTAGCCGGGAGCCGGCTCTGGTGTCGAAGTGCCATTGCGCCCCGCGGCTTCCCGGGGGCGTGGCGCCGCCGCAGCTTCGGAGGGCTGGGACATCTCAGCGAAGTCACCCCCCGTCGTTCGACTCACCGCCGGGCCGACGGCCGGGGACGAGGAGCCCGCTTTCATACGCGATCACGACCAGCTGGGCACGGTCACGGGCGGCGAGCTTGGTGAGGATCCGGCTCACGTGCGTCTTGACGGTCAGTGGCGAAAGGAACAGCGAGGCGGCGACTTCGTCGTTCGACAGGCCGCTCCCCACTAGACCCAGCACCTCCTGTTCGCGATCGGTCAGGGCATCGAGCTTCGGGGCGTCCGGCTTCGAACCGGTCCGGCCGTGCTGGGTGAAATCCTCGATCAGGTGCCGGGTGCGCCGTGGCAGCAGCAGGCTGTCCCCGACGGCCGCCGTCCTGATCGCCGCGAGCAACTCGGAAGGCGCAGTGTCTTTCATCAGGAAGCCGCTTGCGCCCGCCCGCAGGGCGGAGAAGACATGCGCATCTTGGCCGAAGGTCGTCAGAATCACCACTTTCACCTGGGCCAGTTCCTCGTCTGCGCAGATCGTCTCGGTGGCAGCGATGCCGTCCAGCACGGGCATCTCGATGTCCATGAGGACAACGTGCGGGCGCTCGGCCTGGACAAGGGCCACGGCCTCGGCTCCGTTGCATGCCTCGGCCACGACCTCGAGGTCCGGCTCGGAGTCGATCAGCACTCTGAGGCCGCCCCGGATCAGAGCCTGGTCATCGGCCAGCAGCACGGTCACGGTCATGGTGCCTCCGTCGGAATGTGTGCCACGAGGCGGAACCCACGGGGCTGGAGGTGAGAGATTTCCAGGGTGCCGGCGATGGCCTCCACCCGTTCGCGCATGCCCCGCAGGCCGAAGCCGGACCCTCCCTGCCGTGTGCCGATGCCGGCTCCGTCGTCCTCAACCCTCACCCGCACCGATCCCGGCAGGAACGCGACCTCGACCTGGACCCGGGTCCCAGGGCCCGCGTGCTTGACCGTGTTGGTCAACGCCTCCTGCACCAGTCGGAAGACAGTGGTACCGATCACCACGGGCACCTCTCTGACCTGGCCGTGCAGCGTGTACTCCGCAGCCAGGCCACTGGCACGAGCGCGATCCACCAAGGTTGGCACGTCATCGAGCTGTGGCGCCGGTCCTACCGGCGTACCGGCCTGATCGGCGGTACGCAGCAGCCCGAGAGTGGTGCGGATCTCCTCCATGGCTTCGCTGCTCGCACCGCGGATCAGCTCCAGTGCCTGTTGTGCCTTCACGGGCTGCGTGCCGATCACATGTGCCGCAACCCCGGACTGGATGTTGATGACGGCGATACTGTGCCCGACCGCGTCGTGCAGTTCCTGGGCGATCCGCAGCCGCTCCTCGCTGACCCGGCGCCGCGCCTCTGCTTCGCGGGACTCTTCTGCGCGCAAGGCACGCTCGTGGGAAGCGGCCCTCAACCGGCGGTGGTTCCCTTCGGCGAATCCGGCGGCTGCCGCGGTGATGAACCAGCCCAGCTCATTGACGCTGGCCAGGTCGAACGACTCGATGTTCCGCACGAGCTGCACTGTGAAAAACACGGCGACGGTGCTGATGCCGGTGGACACGACGACCAGCCGCAGGGGGCAGGACATCCCGACCTGGTAGAGGGCGACCAAGGTCATCAGAGCGATCGGGAAGGCGAAGCCTGTCAGAGCCATCGAGACCAGGGAGCAGGTCAGGGCCACCAGCAGGACCGGCAGCGGCCTGCGGGCGCGTTGGGTCAGTGCAGCGCACCCGATGACGGCGACGGCAGCCAGTTCCCAGGTCATCAAGTGGGTCTCGACGATCACCGGCAGGCCGATCGAGATCACGAACACCACCGCGGCGCCAAGCCACTGCCGTAGACGCGTGTACACAGTGCAACCTTACGACTGCGGGGCGGCGCCCGCGGGCAGGCCGGGGCCGTCCGGCCGAGGTGCTCCGCGCCCCCGAGCCGACACGGGGCCTGGGGATGTACATCCCCAGGAGTACAGCGCAATGGACGACCCTCTGGAGAGGGATCCAGGTGTCTTCCCACGCCGGACGCGGGGGTACGGCCGGGCGGACGAAGGTGAGTACAGGTGAACGCCTGCCGGTCGGAAACCGGTGATCAGGGCGGCCTCGCCGAAACCCATCAGGAGCCTGAACCACATGCTTCCCCACCCCGACTACGCCCAAGACGGCCCGCAGGACGAGGGCGCTCACGGGCTGTCGTCCGTGTTCCAGCCGGGCGCGGCCGACGCAAGTGCCACGGACGGCGCGAACCTGCTCTCTCCGCATGGCCGAGGCCTCGTGTCCAAGCTGACTGGAGGGCCCACTCAGGAACGCCGCTGGATCGTGACCATGGCCACCTGCAGCTGTGACGGCCGGCCGGGCCTCCACGCTTTCGTCGTTCGGGCTACGACCGCGCACGACGCCTACCACGCCGCCGTCGCGCTGGCCGGGACGGCGGCAGCCGTGGCGCACCGCCGCGGCGCCAGGCTGGATCCCACCTCGGCCGTGACCAGTCTCTGGCAGTCATGAACCATCCCGGACCGCACCCACCACGCTCACGATCGCTTTCTCGACCTGTCATGGATCACTGTGTCTGATCATCTTTCCGCCGAGCATCTGATGCTTCTTGGCCTGGCTGCCCCAGAGGCCCGTGTGTATCGCCATCTGCTGGAGCACGGGGCCCAGCGAACCGCCGACATCGCCACCGCCCTCGGCCGTGAAGGACGCGAGGTGAGGGCCGCTGTCCAGGCTCTGATCGACAAGGGCCTGGTCATCGCACGTGATGCGGCCGAGAGGGAGGTCAGGCTCGTCAGGCCTGACACGGCGCTGCACCGGCTGGTCCACGAAAGAGTGGCAGCCATTCGATGCTCGCAGGCCGCAGTGGCGAACTCCTATCTGGCGTCGCGTTGGACCGCGCATCCGGAGGTCGGCGAAGACCTGCTGGAGTACGCGACCGGTGAAGAGGCACTGGCGCGTCTGGCCCACGCGGAGCGGATGGTGCGCAGCGAAGTCTGTCGCTTCGAGCCCGCGCCCGGTCCGGGCGATCATCGGCCCGGGCCTGTGGAGCTCGGCAACCTGCGCAGGGGTGTCGCCTACCGCGTCGTGTACGCGAAGCGCGCCGTCGAGGACGAGGATCACTATCAGCGTGTCATCCGGCCGAGGATCGCCGAAGGCGAGGAGGCCCGGGTGCTTCCCGACCTGCCCACGCAGCTGACCGTCTTCGACGGGCTCACCGCGTTCGTCTCGCTCTGCGCGGACGGCGGGCCGGGTGACGCGGCCGTCCTGGTGGTCCACAGCTCAGGACTGCTGTGCGCGCTCGCCGGGCTGTTCGACCATGCGTGGCGGGCCGCGTACCCGATGCACGTCAGCGAGGCGAACCCGCCGCAGCTGCGTCCCGTGGAACGACAGGTCCTGGAACTGCTGAGCTGCGGGCTGTCCGACCAGCTCGTCGCGGAGCGGCTCGGCATCAGCCGCCGCACCTTCTCCCGGCACATGGAGCGGCTCAGCCACCGCGCCGGCGCGGCCACCCGATTCCAGCTGGCACTGTCCGCCACACGCAACGGCTGGCTGTGAATCCGGCTCCGGGCCGGGGATTCAGCAACGCAAAGAGCGCACCGCTCGGCCGGCGCTTGAGCCCCGCCATTTCCAGCCGATTCCATGGATGCCGGGCAGGCAGCGCGCGGGCAGCAGGAACACGCTGTGTGAGGTGTCCGGAACGATGGTGCTGCGCTGCTGCAGTTCCATGGCTCTTCCGGGCCGGTAGTACGTCTGGCAGCTCTCGGGGACGGCTTCGGGATGGAAGTAGACGTGCAGGAGATACTCCCGCAGGCGGGTCCTGGTGAACCGCTCGTGGAACGTGGACGGACGGCCGCAGTCACCGATCTCGACCTCGTAGTCGACGATCACGGTCTCGTTCGACCGCAGAGTGCGGCCGAACATGACGTCCGCTACTACGTAGTTGAGGTTCCGGTCGAACCGCATGGCGACGAGCGTCCCGCACCGGACGCGCACCTCGACGGATGCGGCGCCGGTGTCGACGCGATGCAGGAAGGTGTAGTGGTCCGCACCGTCGCGCACCGCTCGCAGCACCTGGGTTCCGCGGATCTGCCGGACGCAGCCGCGGGCGTCCAGGCGCACGACCTCTCTGCTGGTCAGCACGACGAGGTCCTCGTTGAAGTGCTCGAACGCGGCCCCCAGGGCCTTCTCTTGAACGGAGCCGATCCCGTACACGCGCTGGGAAGCGGCCAGGTCCTGGAGGCGGGAGGCCGACCTCCCGCGCAGGCGTCTGGGTGGCAGGCGGGACATCAGGCTGTCCGCCGGCAGGGCGAGCAGGGATTCCAGCGCTTCGACCGCGAGCAGCGACTGGGGGTGCTCGGGCCGTCTGCTGCCACGCTGCCAGTGGCTCAGGGTCGCGGTGCTGACGCTGATCCCGCGCTGCGCCAGATGATGGCGTACCCGTTCGAGGGGGAGGCCACGCCGGATCAGCGCCGAGCGCAGCTCCGCAGCGAACGCGGTTCTGCCCGATGCCTCATCGGCGCGGCCCGTGCCGATGACTTCCAAGTGCGCCGGTGCGCGGCCTGCAGAAGTTTGCTGTCTGTTCCTGTGAATCGGGTCGGGGGCGTTCATCGTGGATTCTCCGGTGAGTGGGGCCTTGACATTCCTTGACCCCGGAAACGTCATGCTGCGCGGTTGGTTGGCGCTCGCCTGCATGGCCGTCCACTCGGTTGGCAAGGGTCCGATGAGTGGCGGCGTACGCCAGGGTGGGTGCTACCTGGTGCTCACCACAGCCGTGATGGTGCCCAGCGCATTCGTGCCGTCGTCGCAGGACACGGTGCCGAGGTAGCGGGTGCCCGGGGCCAGCCCCTGCCAGCCGAGGGAGACCCGGACTGTGTCACCGGTTTTCACGGCGGCTGAGGCCGGGGTCGCGGTGGCGTTGCCCGTGGCCGAGCCGTCGAGGACGAACTTCTCGACGCGGACCGCTGCCGAACTGCCCGGTGCGGAGGCCAGGTCTACGTACAGAACGTACGCCGAGCCCGCCTTGGGTGAGCGGATCTGGACCCACCCCTCCGAGCTGCTGCCGCTGCTGCTCGCGGAGAGTGTGAGCGTCCCGTCCGAACCCTTGCGATAGAGGTAGAGGTTCACGTCTGTGGAGTCGGCGTAGTCCGCGGCGAACGTGGCGAAGCGGAATCGCTCCGTGCCGGCCGGAACCGTGAAGGAGTACGCGGCGGTGTGGTCGCTTGCCGTCGGCCTGTCACGGTCGAACGGCTGGCTACCGGCGGCGTTCAATTCAAAGGTCTGCGGGGCGGAGGCGGCGAGCCCGTTCACCACGGAGTTCAGTGTCCCGTTGTAGCCGACCTGCACCGGCACGTCGGTGCGGCCCTGCGTTCCGGTGCCGGCCGCGGTGGCGGGGACCTTCGCCGCGACGGCCTTGACCGCGATGGGACTGCGCACGCTGTGGTGGACGCTGGACCAGACGAGGGAGCCGAAGGCGTAGGTATCCAGAGGGGCGTCGGTACGGGTGAGGGTCACTCGGTAGGTGGCCGACTCGCCGCTGCGCAGGTCCAGGGTTCCGGGGCTGACGGTGGCGGTGAAGCCCTGGGGGGCCTGAACCGATGCACGGTAGACCGCCCTCTTGCCCACATTGGTGACGGTTCGCGTGACGGTCTGACTGCCGGGCAGGTCACCGACCGCGATGGACGGATAGTTCAGATCGCTGGGATCGGCCTCATCGATTCCGGCGCAGCCGTCGGAGCCGTCGGTGGTGGGCGGCTGCTGGCCGATGGCGCACACGTACCGCACCCACTGGTCGGCACCGGTGTCGTACACCAGTCCCGGGTCGAACGCCGACGCCGGGACGACGTGCCCCGAGCCGTAGTCGAACGGTGTGGCATCCCTGCCGTTGCGCTGGATCGGAGCTCCCGAGCTGTCCGTCTGCGCGGCCGTGGTCATGAGCGCGGACTTCACTGCTGCCGGAGACCACCGCGGGTGCTTGGCCCGCAGGAGCGCGACGACCCCCGCCAGGTGCGGGGCCGACATGGACGTGCCGGACAGCAGGTCGAAGTCGCGGCCGTAGTAACTGTCACGGGACACTCCGGCCAGCACGTCGACACCGGGACCGGTGATGTCCGGCTTCAGGAGGTCGCCGTCGCCGGCCGGCGCGGGGCCGTAGGAGGAGAACGCGCCCATGACCGGCGCGGTCTGGGTGTACTGCTGGCCCGCCCCCATACGCGCGGTCGGCGCCGCCCCGGACGCATACGCCCTGACCGCGGCGCCATCGGTGTCGGAGATGTGGATCGTCGGCACGAGGTGGTTGTCGGCGTTGAGGCTGCCGGTTTCGGCGTTGCGGAGCACCATGCCGATGCCCCCGGCTTCCTTGACCGCACGGGACTTCTCCACCCGGGATCCGGTGAGCCGCTTGCAGAGCACGATCCTGCCCTTGACCTTCACCGGATCGAGTGTGCCGGGGAAGCACAGGTCGAGCTCGGCCGGGTCGGCACCGGCACGTCCCGCGTCATTGGAGTCGACAAGCGGCGCGGAGGGCACGGCTTCGCCGCTGCCTGCTCCGGTGTAGGTTCCGCCGTCGCCAAGAGTGAGCGTAGCCCGCCAGGCACGGGGGTGCGTAGAGGCTGCGACGGTCATGGTCCAAGGCGCGTTGTGGGCGACGGAGGGGTTCGCGGAGCCACCGTTGTTGCCCGCCGAGGTGACCACGACGACGCCGGCCTTGGCAGCGTTGAAGAAGGCGGTCTCCACGGAGTTCGTCACTGAGGTCGTGGAACCGGATATGGAGTAGTTGATGACGTCCACACCATCCGCGACAGCCTGGTTGACGGCCGCCACCGCGTCGACGCTGGCGCAGCCACCGCCCGCCCGGACCACCCAGCATGTCTTGTAGACCGCGAGACGGGCTGCCGGGGCCATTCCCGACACCGTCCCCATCGGTCTGTCGTCCACGGTCGCGGTCACCCCATGGTCTCCGACGGCGGTGGAAGCGGTATGGGTGCCATGACCATCGAAGTCCCGGGGCGAGAGATACTCGGCGTCGACCGGGTTGACCCCCGCGTGGAAGTAACGGGCACCTATCACCTTGTTGTTGCAGGCGACCTGCGCCTCGATGCCCCGGTCACAGGTGCCGTTCCACTTCTTCGCGACCAGTGCCGCGTCGGGACGCGGTTCGGGCAGCGGGGCGAAGAGCCTGTGCTCCGGAACGAATCCTGAGTCAATCACACCGACGATCACGCCCTCGCCCGCGTGCTCCTCCCCCTTGAACTCCTTCTTCCAGACACCGTGCCTCCCGCTCAGCCCGAGGAAGTCGGGAGTGGTCGCCGTGTCCGCCTCGAGCAGGGTGTTCGGCTCCAAGGAGGCCACGCCCCTGGCCGCCGCGAGTTCGGTGGCCTGCCGAGCCGTCAGCTTCGCCGCGAAACCGTTGAAGGCCGTGTCGTATACATGCAGTGGCTTGATGTCCGGAACGTTCGCCAGGACGGCGGCTCGCTGCTTCGACAGATGCGCCCGATAGGCCCGGGAGGCAGCGGAGCGGGTGTCCAGCTTCGCGCCTTTGGACGGCGCGGTGGGATCGAGCCCCGCGGTCCCTCCCTCGTAGGAAGCCAGTGGCGCCTCAGCAAGCCGCACCAGGTACAGGCCGGCGGAGTACCGGGCGGCGCCGTCCACCTCCTCTGCTGCTGCGTCGTCCGCCGCAGACGCGACAGCGGAGGCGGGAGGCTCCGGTGTGTTCACGGGCCTGGCGTGGACCGGCGTCGTACCGGCCAGGAGCAGGGCCAGGGCGGCGAGAACTGCGGGCGGCGCCGCGCCCAGCCCGGTTCTCCACCTGCGATGTCCACGGGCCATGAGGAGCCTCCGAAGGATGGGTGTTCGTGCAGCGATGCGGAACGTGGCGCACAGCCTCGCTGTGAGCCATCCCAGGCCACAAGGGGTGCACGCGGCTGGAATATCCAGTGAGTTGGGAGATCCGCTGCGGCGATCCGAGAGTGCGGCCAGGCTGTGACAGTGGCGGCAACGCGCGACCGATATACCCGTCACCTCCGCATATGCCTGCTGCCCGGCGGTTGACTGCAGGCCGGGCGTCGGAGCATCATCCACTCCACCGACGCCTCGACACCTCGCGACGGCGCCAGCTCTTGGTCCGGAACATGGATCGGCCCGCGCTGTTCACCGCCCCGTCCGCGGACATGCGGAACGAAATCACGGCAGTCCGGGAGAACCTCATGATTCCCGCAGTCGAGAACACCAAAGCACGTACGTTGGCTGACCCGAAGTTGGCTGAAGCTCTGCGCAACGGCCCTTTCAGCGAGGCATTGCGGCTGGCCATCCGCTGCCGCGGTCTCACCCTTGACCGCATTCAGCACCGCCTGCGGCAGCGAGGTCTGATCATCAGCACAACGACCCTCAGTTACTGGCAGCGCGGGCACAACCAGCCCGAGAGGCCCGAGTCACTGCGAGCGGTGGCGGAACTGGAGGACGTCCTCGGTCTGCCCGGGGGGTCTCTGAGAGCTCTGATCGGCCCTCCTCGCCCTCGAGGGAGGTGGCTCCAGAACACCCCCGGTATGCTCGCTACCCACCAACTCTGGGACGCCTGGACGGAGCTGATCGACACCCTCTCCGGCATCGGAGCCTCACCTCAGGACTTCAGCACCTTTACCTCGGTCGCCACCCACAAGCGCACCGTTGTCGACGCCAACCGACACACGGCGAGCACAAGAAGGAACGTGACCGTGCGTGCCGAACGGGACGGCTTGCGGCGGATCGTGCTCATCTCCCGACAGCGCGACCTCCTCCGAGCCCCCGAGGTCACGAGCACCGTCTACTGCCGGCTGGGCCGCGCACGCTGTGACATCAATAGCGGATTCCAGGCCATCGAGTTGCTCCTCGAACATGAACTGGGCCTCGGCGAACACGCGACGATCCAGTTCGAAATCGTCTACCCGCCAGGAAACGCCAGTACGTTGTCTCGCCTGTTCGTGAGGAACCCCAGACGGCAGCTCACCCACGAAATCATCTTCTCTGCCGAAGCGCTGCCGATCAGCTGCGTCCACTCTTACCGGCCACAGCCGACTGCCCCCCTCACCGATGAGCGCGAGCTACAGCTCGGTTCCTCGCACCTCGCGCAGCACGTGGCAATCGACCCCCTCCCAGGCATCTACGGCATTCGATGGAGCTGGGACTAGCTTGATCTTTAACATCGGAGCCCGAACGAGTCCTCGTACTTGATCACTCGGACTGGTATCCGCCTTACACGTGGACGACCTTCGGCTGCTTCGAGTGCACGCATGCGCCCCCGCGGAATGCACGCCGGCGGGGTTCTGGTTCTGATCACGGCCGATCAGGGCCCCGCCTCATCAGCAGGACTGGGGGCGGACCCCTGGTGGGCGCGGCCGCCGGGCCACTCCACCAAGGGCGGATTATTGGATCACCGTGTCAGGGTCGTCGATCCCGGCAGCTTCGAGGACAGCGGCCATGAGTAGCCGGTTACCCAGAATTCTCGTCCGGCCGTGGGAGTTCACCGTCACTCACCGGCCGGCCGACGCGGAGGCTGGTGTACAACGATCGGCACCTCACCCACACAGCCAGCCTGTCGCCTCGGGGCCACGGCAGTCACCTCAGCTCGCCGCGGCAGTGGCGATTCTCCCCCGTCCACGCAGCAGAAAACACATTAATGACCCTGCTGCGGGCGTGACAGCTCACGCAGCGGGCAGAAGGCATGGCACCGCAAAGGCGGGCAACACCCTTGAGCCGTTCCCCATCGTCAATGCCAACCTGCCCCGCATGGCCCTGCCCGCCCCGATATTCCGACCACGGTCGTCGACGCCCAGGAGATCGAAAACCTGGTGACCCTGACCGACATCGCGCCCAGCTCCCTGCTCCTGGAACGGGCAGCAGACCCCCAACGCTCCACCTGGGCGCTCAACGAATGCCTCAACGGACACGACGTTGACCGCAACCCGGTCCTCGACCAGGGATGGGCGTCTTACCCCTGGGCGAAAGCCCGGCTGCCATCTGTCCCGGAGAGGCTGTAGGTCCTCCGAGCAGCTGCTACGCCAGCAATCCGTCCCACAACCAGCTCAGCCGATGCCCCGGCATCAACCGTCCGGGCCGGCCAAGTCCGAGGGAAGACCTATACAGCTTCTCCGGTGACGTCCTCGCGAACTCGGCGACTCGCGGCATCGCCCCACACACAGACGTGGTTTCGTCTCGAGCTGAGAGGCAGGTGAGAGGGCAGACTTTTGTGGACTACTCACAATCCGCCGCATCAACATATACGCGGAGCCGGCCCTCACCCATCTCTCGCGACGAACACACACCATGACCTGCACCGACTACCAGACCGCGGTGCCGACGCAGCGTCGGCCGGCTCACCCTTGGCGCGACGACAACGCGTGAACCACCATCAGGTCAACTGACTACCCGTCAGCAAAGTCAGCATTGAGTCAGCATTCGTCCCACCAAAGGTCACTACACCCTGCGCCACATGAGAATCGCGCCCGAGACGCGGAGCCCACCTCCAGTGGCGATGCAGCGGCTATGACCCGACCAGAAGCGGAGGAGCCAGGAAGCCGGCCCACCTGGCGCCGAGACGGGAAAACGCTCCAGTTCAACGCACCCTTCCCCGCGCCTTCAGCGGCGTCGCGGGCAGCTCCGGGGCCGGCAGCGGAGGGCCGTCGTAGCCCTTGACCTCGCCGAAGCGGGTGCCGTTCATCCAATCGTCGCGGGCCTGTGCGATGTCCTCCTGGGACCGTCCGATCCAGTTCCAGAACATGACGATCTCCTCCTCGAACGGCTCGCCGCCCAGCAGCATCAGTCCGGCGTCGGACTCGGCGCGCAGCGGGAGTTCGGTGCGGCCGCAGCCGAGGTAGAGCATCGAGCCGGGGAGCACCGGTACGCCGTCGACGTGGGCCTCGCCGGACATGGAGAGGACCGCGTACTCGAAGTCCGGATCCAGCGGCAGGTTCACCTCCGTGCCGTGGGCGAGGGCGAGATCCGCGCCCACGAGGGGCGTGTACGTCGTACCGGGTGAGGTCGCGCCGTCGAGGGTGCCGAGTACGACCGTGGCGGTCAGGCCGGGCGCGGTGACGGTGGGCAGGTCCGCGTGGTGCTGGAAGTGCGGTTCGACGTCGCGGTGCTCGCCGGGGAGTGCCACCCACAGCTGCGCGCCGTGCAGGAAGCGGGCGTGCGGGCGGGGGCTCTCCTCCGAGTGGCTGATCGCCCGGCCGGAAGTCATCAGGCCCAGCTCCCGGGGCCGGATGGTGGCCAGTGCCCCGGTGCTGTCGCGGTGCAGGACTTCGCCTTCGTGCAGCCAGCTGACCGTCTGCAGGCCCATGTGCGGGTGCGGTGGCACCTGCATGCCGGGCTCGTCGGCGATGTCGTCGGGGCCGTAGTGGTCGACGAAGGCCCAGGCGCCCACCATGCGGCGGCCCAGATTGGGCAGCAGCCGGCGGACCTCTGTCGATTCACCGAGCCGGACCCGGCGGGGGCTGAGGAGTTCACGGACGGGCTCGGCGACGACGAACCCACGACCGCCGCATACGGAGGGGGTGGCCTGACGATCGAGATTGCTCATGGGGCACAACCTATTCCCGTACGGACGCCGGGAGTCCAGCCTCCGCGTCCGAGTTTCCCGCAGGGCACCACGAGCGGGTGCCGGGCGGGTGGACGCTCATGCGAGCAACCAGGCGATCAGGGACAGCGACCCCATGGAGAACAGGGTGGACAGCACGACGGTGTCGGAGGCCAGCCGCGTGTCGAGGCGGTACTGCGAGGCGAAGATGAAGGCGTTCTGGGCCGTCGGAAGTCCCGCGCAGAGTACGACCGCGAGGAGGTCGGGGCCCTCGAGCCCGAACAGCCAGCGGGCGAGCGCATAGGCGAGCAGTGGTTGGACAACCGTTTTGAGGGTGACGAAGACGTACCGCTCGGCGCGTTCGGCCGGTGCGGTCTTCTCGGGTGGCGCGTCCACTGGCCCCGCTCCGCCGCTGCCGGCCCGACGGGGCTTCGGTCCGTGGGTGTTCGCCCCGCCGATGCCCGCCCCGCCGGTGTCCGCCCGCGGGGTGTTCAGCGACATGCCCAGCGCGAACAGCGCAGCGGGGACCGCCGCACCGCCGAGCATCTGCGCCGGCGCGCTCAACGCCTCGGGCAGACGCAGGCCGCAAGCGGCCACCGCCAGACCGGCCGCCGACGCGGCGATGATCGGGTTGCGCAGCGGCAACCGCAGGACACGGCGGCGGATTCCCTCGCCACGCCCGGCGTCGAGGTCCATCAGGGTGAGTATCACGGGAGTGACGAACAGCGTCTGGAACAGGGCCGCCGCGACCATGAACGAGGCGTCGCCCAGGACGTGTACGGCCACCGGGATGCCCAGGTTCGCGGAGTTCACGTACGCGCCCGCCATGGCGCCGACCGCGCCTTCGGCCGGCCCGCGGTGGAACAGCCACCGTCCGATCAGCAGTCCGAGTCCGAGCATGATGAGGACGCTGGCGGCGAAGACGGCCACTCCCGGCCTCGCCAGATCGGATATACGGGCGCGTGACAGTGTCACGAACAGCAGCGCCGGCATGGCGAACGCGAAGGCGAACCCGCCCAGCACGGACTGGGCCTGCTTTCCGAGTACGTCGAAGCGGCCGGCCGCCCAGCCGACCGCGGTGATGGCCCAGATGGGCAGAAAGCCGTAGAGCACGGTCACCGGGTCAGCATGCCGGACGGTGATCAAGCCGGGCCGACCGCCCCCGTGCGCACCGGGACAGCCGACGGCGGTCGGCGGCGGCCGGCGGCGGTCGGCGGCGGTCGGCGGCGGCCGGCGGCGGTCGGCGGCGGCCGGCGGCGTTCGTCAGCCGGCCCGGTACGTCTCCAGCAGCCTCAGCCAGACCTCGCTGATCGTCGGGAAGGACGGCACGGCGTGCCACAGCCGGTCGATCGGAACCTCTCCCGCCACCGCGATCGTGGCCGAGTGCAGCAGCTCGCCGACGCCGGCGCCGACGAAGGTGACACCCAGGAGGATCTCGCGGTCCAGGTCGACCACCATCCGGGCGTGGCCTCGGTAGCCCTCCGCGTAGAGCCCGGCCCCCGCGACCGACGACAGGTCGTAGTCGACGGCGCGTACTCGGTGTCCGGCCCGTTCGGCCTCGGCGAGCGACAGTCCCACGGCAGCGGCCTCGGGGTCGGTGAACACCACCTGCGGCACGGCGGCGTGGTCGGCCGTCGCGGAGTGCGCGCCCCAGCGGTCGGTCTCGAGGAGCGGGACATGCTGGGCCCTGGCGGCGATGGCGGCACCCGCGACACGTGCCTGGTACTTGCCCTGATGCGTCAGCAGCGCCCGGTGGTTGACGTCCCCGACGGCGTACAGCCAGTCCGTTCCCTCGACGCGGCAGGTGTCGTCGACGGTCAGCCACGAGCCCGGTTCCAGGCCCACGGTCTCCAGTCCGATGGTGTCGGTTCGCGGTGCCCGGCCCGTCGCGAAGAGCACCTCGTCGGCCTCGACGCGGTCGCCGCCGGCGAGGACCAGCGTCACCGGGCCGGTGCCACCGGGGCGTTCGACCGCGGTGACGTCGGTGTCCGTGCGGACCGTCACACCGGCTTCCGCGAGCCCCTCGGCCACGTGCTCGCCCACGAACGGCTCCATGCGGGGCAGCAGTCCGCCACCGCGCACGAGCATGGTCACCTGCGAGCCCAGCGCCTGCCAGGCGGTGGCCATCTCGACACCGACCACTCCCCCGCCGACGACCGCGAGCCGGGCCGGAGCCTCCTTGGCGCTGGTGGCCTCGCGGCTCGTCCACGCCCGGGCGCCGGCGAGGCCCGGGATGTCGGGCAGGACGGCGCGGCTGCCGGTGCTGACGACGACGGCGTGCCGCGCGGTCAGGGTGTGCCGCTCGCCCTCCGGCCCGGTCACCACGACCTCTCTGGGGCCGCGGAGAGCGCCTTCGCCCCGGTAGACGCGTGCGCCCACGGATTCCAGCCAGGCCAATTGGCCGTCGTCCTTCCAGTGGGACGCCTGCTTGTCGCGGCGGGCGAGTACCGCCTTCGTGTCGAGCGGTCCCTGCGCCGCGCCGCTCAGGCCGGGCAGTCTGCGGGCGTCCGCTCGCGCGATCACGGGGCGCAGCAGCGCCTTGCTCGGCATGCAGGCCCAGTACGAGCATTCGCCGCCGATGAGCTCGTTCTCCACCACGGCGGTGCTCAGTCCCGCCGCTCTGGCCCGATCGGCCACGTTCTCCCCGACGGGGCCCGCGCCCAGCACTACGACGTCGTACTCCACAGCTTGGGTCATACGGTCAGTCTGATCCGGGGTGTGCGTCCTGGCCACATGGGCAGGGGCAGGAATAGTACGGCCCCGGGCACCGTTGTGCGGGGCGAGTCCGCCGGACATCAGGAAGAGGTAGCACGCCATGAGCACCGTTGAGCTCACCAAGGACAACTTCGATCAGGTCGTGACCGACAACGAGTTTGTCCTTATCGATTTCTGGGCTTCCTGGTGCGGTCCCTGCCGCCAGTTCGCGCCGGTCTTCGAGGGCGCGTCCGAGCGTCACCCCGATCTGGTGTTCGCGAAGGTCGACACCGAGGCGCAGCAGGAGCTCGCCGCGGCCTTCGAGATCCGTTCGATCCCCACGCTGATGATCGTCCGCGACAACGTCGCGGTCTTCGCCCAGCCCGGCGCGCTGCCCGAGTCGTCCCTGGAGGACGTCATCGGACAGGCCCGCGCGCTGGACATGGACGAGGTCCGCAAGTCGATCGCCGACGCCCAGCAGGGGGCCGCCGCTCCCGAGGGCGGCCAGGCGGGGGCCTGACCCGGGTCCGACCTCGAGTCGGACGTGCGGGGCGTGAGCGGACAAGGATCCGGTCACGCCCCGCGCTCACGTCCGTGTGCTCCGTGACGCGGCAGCGATTCCGCCGGTTTCGGTGCGCACCGGCGTCCGCCGCGTCACACCTGAGGCGTCGCGTCACTGCGGCGTCGCGTCCTGCCCGCCGCGCCGCGTCCGCCGCGTTCCACCTGCCGCGTCGGCGTTCCGGCACCAGGGCGAGCCCCGGTCCCTCCCTCGTCACACCTCGCCCGCGTCGACCACCAGCGCGGACAGCCCGAGCGAGAGCTCCGCACCGTCGACCAGCAGCGCCTCCACCGCGCGGGTCTGCGGATCGATGTCGGCCTCCACGCCGTCGCCGACGTAGCGCGGATAGCCCGACGTGCCCTGCTCACCGGTCGCGTCGACGACGGCGGAGCGGATGGCGTGCCGGGCGAGGGTGGCGGGGTCGTTTCCTTCGACGGTCTCGGGGACCACGAGGATCCCGAAGCGCTGCGGTTGAGTGTTCATGCAGGCGACGCTAGACACCCGGCGCGTGCCGCGCACTACGGTGACGGCATGACGCATTCCACCGTTCCCTCCCCCGGCCCGCACTCTCCGCACGTTCCGGGCAGCACAGGGCCCTCCGCCACCACCGAGGCCGATCCGGCGCACGTCGGGCCGGTGCGCACCTCGTACGCCCCGGACCGCGACGGCGATCCCGACCCCGGCGAGATCGTGTGGACCTGGGTGCCGTTCGAGGAGAACGACGGCCGTGGCAAGGACCGGCCGGTCCTGGTGGTGGCGAGGGAGGCGGCCGGCACGCTGCTCGCCGTACAGCTGTCCAGCAAGCGGCACGACCGCGACCGCGAGTGGGTGCCGATCGGTTCCGGGCCGTGGGACGGCGCCGGCCGGGAGTCGTGGGTGGACCTGGACCGGGTGCTGCGGGTGCACGAGACCGGGATGCGCCGTGAGGCGTGCGCGCTGGACCGGGGCCGCTTCGACCGGGTCGTGGGGCGGCTGCGCGAACGCTACGGCTGGAGCTGAGCTTCCGCGCCGACGCCCGTCCGGTCGGCGAAGGCATGGCGGAACGCGGCCAGGGTCGAGGACGTGCCGGACCGGTCGAGGACGGCGAAGACGACCTCGTCGAAGTGCCCGGCGAAACGCCCCTCGCCGGTCAGGAGCGCGTGGAAGGCCGCCGCCACCGTGCCGGGGTCGTTGCGGAAGACCCCGCAGCCCCAGGCCCCCAGGACGAGACGGCGGTAGCCGCAGGCCGCGGCCGTCTCGAGGACCCGTTCGGCGCGCGACGCGAGAGCGGCGGGGACGAGGTGCGCCTCGTCGGGGGTGCGGCGGGTGATGACCCCGGCGTTCGGCGCGGGCGAGGTGAGGAAGCCGACCGTGTACGGCTGCTCGAGCAGTCCGCCCCGGTCGTCGCGGAAAACGGGCACGCCCGGGGAGTAGATCACCCGGTCGGTGTAGAAGACGCTGCGTTCGCCGCGGTGGTGGTCGTAGAACTCCGGCACGCGCAGCAGCGTGGCGTGCAGCGCGGAGGAGCGGCACAGCGCCTCTTCCTGCGCCTGTGCCCCGTTGAGATAGCCGCCGCCGGGATTGCGGGCGGAGGCGAAGTTCAGGACGGCCACCGCTCCTGTTCCCGTGCCGGTGAGCCGTCGGGCCGCTTCCGTGCTGCTCTCGCCCGTGACCTCGAAGGCGGTGGCGCGGTCGGTGTCGGGTGTCACCGCGACGGGTGCGGGCCCGTACATCCGGGTCCCCTCCAGCGCGGCGGCGATTTCCTGCCCGATGCGCACCTCGCGTCCGTCGGGCAGGCGGTACGCGCCGGCCCGCACGATCTCCTCGGTCTGTTTCGCGATCCCCCGCAGTCGTGCGCTCATGACGGACATCATCGGGAACGGCAGGTGGCCACGGCAATCGGATTTCCGCTCCTCAGGGGCACTCTTGTGCGAACCCGCGGACGTGGCCTTAGGTTGGCAGAAGCCCTTCGACAGGGTCCCTTCGACAGGAGGAGCCGATCATGCATCCACCCGGACCGGGCGACTCGGGCCGTCCGATCTCCGAGGACGAGGCCGAGGACCTCCTCCGGTGCATATGCTTCAAGACCGGCCCGCCCCGCACCCTCGGTGTGGAGCTGGAGTGGCTGGTCCACGATCTGGAGCAGCCGGAGAAACCCGTCGAGCCGGACCGCCTGGAGGCGGCCTTCGACGATGTACGTGCACTGACCCTGGATTCCGCTCTCACCTTCGAGCCCGGCGGCCAGCTGGAACTCAGCTCGCGCCCCGCCTCCTCGCTGATGGAGTGCGTCGATTCCACCGCGGCCGACCTGGCGGCCGTGCGGGCGGCCCTCCGCCCGGCGGGCCTCGCTCTGAACGGTCTGGGTCTCGATCCCTGGCACTCCCCCCGCCGTATTCTCCGTGAACCGCGCTACGACGCGATGGAGACCTACCTCGACCGCTCCGGCCCCTTCGGCCGGAGCATGATGTGCAGCTCCGCCTCGATCCAGGTCTGTCTGGACGCCGGCGAGGAGGAGCCCGGTCCGCTGGGACACGGACGCCGCTGGCGGCTCGCCCATCTGTTCGGCGCGGTACTGCTGGCGGCCTTCGCCAACTCCCCTGTTCTGGCCGGTCGTCGCACCGGCTGGCGTTCCACGCGCCAGGCGGTGTGGAACGCTCTCGACCCGGTGCGTCCGATGGCGCCCCCGCTCGAGGTCGAGCCGCGTTCGGCGTGGATCGCGCACGCCCTGGACGCGCCCGTGATGTGTGTGCGCATGCCGGTAGGGCCCTGGCCCCTGCCCGAGGGGCTCACGTTCCGCGAGTGGCTCCGTAAGGGCGCGCCGCGGCCGGTGACCGCGGAGGATCTCCAGTACCACCTCACCACGCTGTTCCCTCCCGTACGGCCCCGTGGGCACCTCGAGTTGCGCATGATCGACGCGCAGTCCGGTGAGGACGGCTGGATGGTGCCGCTCGCGGTCACCACCGCGGTGTTCGACGACCCGGAGGCGGCGGAGACCGTCTACCGGACGCTCAAGCCCCTGGCCGAGGGCATGGGTGCCGACCCCGCACCGCGCAACCCCCTGTGGGTGGCGGCGGCGCGTCACGGGCTGGCCGACCAGGAGTTGCACGCCGCCGCGGTGGCGTGCTTCGCCGCCGCGCTGGAGGCCCTGGACCGTCGCGGCGCGTCGGCCCCTGTGCGCGACGCGGTCGCCCGCTTCAACGACCGTCATGTACTGCGGGGCCGGTCCCCCGCGGACGAGCTGAGCATCCCCTCCGTGGCGAAGGAGTCCGGCACATGACCGACGATCTGCGGAGCAGGGCCCTCGACGCGCTGACGCGCGCCCGTGCGCGCACCGCCGCACTCACCTCCTGCGTCGACGACCGTGATCTGACCGCCCAGCACTCCCCGTTGATGTCTCCGCTGGTCTGGGACCTGGCCCACATCGGCAACCAGGAGGAGCAGTGGCTGCTGCGCACCGTGGGCAGGGGCGAGGCGCTGCGACCCGAGATCGACTCCCTCTACGACGCCTTCGAGCATCCCCGCGCGACGCGTCCCTCGCTGCCGCTGCTGGCGCCCGCGGAGGCACGGGTCTACGCCTCCGACGTACGCGGCCGGGTGCTGGACATCCTGGAGCGGACCCCGTTCGAGGGCGGGCCGCTGGTCGACGCGGGCTTCGCGTTCGGAATGATCGCCCAGCACGAACAGCAGCACGACGAGACGATGCTGATCACCCATCAGCTGCGGAAGGGGCCGGCCGCACTCTCCGCGCCCGAACCGCCGGCCCGTGACACCGGTCCGCTGCCCACGGAAGTCCTGGTGCCCGGCGGGGCGTTCACGATGGGCACGTCCACCGAGCCGTGGGCGCTGGACAACGAGCGGCCGGCCCACCGGCGCATCGTGCCGGCCTTCCACATCGACACCGTCCCGGTGACCTGCGGCCGGTACCAGGCGTTCATCGAGGACGGCGGCTACCGCGACCGGCGCTGGTGGGCCGACGAGGGCTGGGACCAGATCCGGCGGCACGACATCGGCGCGCCGCTGTTCTGGCGGCGGGAGGGCGGCGTGTGGCTGCGCCGCCGCTTCGGTGTGACGGAGGAACCGCCGCCGGACGAGCCCGTGCTGCACGTCAGCTGGTACGAGGCGGACGCCTACGCCCGCTGGGCGGGGCGCCGGCTGCCCACGGAGGCCGAGTGGGAGAAGGCCGCTCGGCACGATCCGCACACCGGCCGGGTCCGTCGCTACCCGTGGGGCGACGCGGATCCGACGGCGTCGCACGCCAACCTCGGCCAGCGCCATCTGCGGCCCGCCCCTGCGGGCAGCTACCCGGAAGGAGCCTCGCCACTGGGCGTGCGGCAGCTGATCGGCGACGTGTGGGAGTGGACAGCGAGCGACTTCCTGCCGTACCCCGGCTTCGCGGCTTTCCCGTACCGCGAGTACTCGGAAGTGTTCTTCGGCAGCGAGCACAAGGTGCTGCGCGGCGGCTCCTTCGCGGTCGACCCGGTCGCCTGCCGCGGCACGTTCCGCAACTGGGACCTGCCGGTGCGCCGCCAGATCTTCTCCGGCTTCCGTACCGCGCGGGACGCGGAGGAAGCGGCCGGCCCGGACGGAGGACTTGCCTGATGTGCCGTCATATCGCCGTGCTGGGGCCGCCGGAGCCGCTCGGCACGTTCCTCACCGAGCCCGCGAGCGGTCTGCTGCACCAGTCGTGGGCGCCGCGCCGGCAGCGCCACGGCACCGTCAACGCCGACGGCTTCGGCGTCGGCTGGTACGCGGAAGGCGATCCCGTGCCCGCCAGGTACCGGCGCGCCGGACCCATCTGGGCGGATCTGTCGTTCACCGATCTGGCTCGGGTGGTGCGCAGTTCCGCGGTACTCGCCGCCGTACGGGACGCCACGGCGCCCGGTGCGGACGGTGAGGCGGCGGCGGCGCCGTTCGGGTCCGGTCCGTGGCTGTTCAGCCACAACGGGGCCGTGCGCGGGTGGCCCGCCTCGATGGGCGCGCTCGCCGCCTCGCTCCCCGCCGACGAACTGCTGTCGATGGAGGCGCGCAACGACTCGGCGCTGCTGTGGGCGCTGGTGCTGCACCGGCTGCGCGCGGGCGACGGCCTCGGCCAGGCGCTCGCCGACACGGTCAGTGACGCGGCCGCGGCCTCCCCGGGTTCCCGGCTGAATCTCCTCCTCACGGACGGCACGGCGATCGCCGCGACGACGTGGGGCGACACCCTCTGGTACCTCGACGGGCCCGGCCGCACGGTCGTGGCCTCGGAACCGTACGACGACGATCCGCTCTGGCGGGAGGTGCCCGATCGCACGGCCTTGACCGCGACCCGCACCGAAGTCCTGCTGACCGAGCTCAAGGAGCCGACCTAAGTGAGCCCGTTCCTTCTGACCCGCACCCTGCCCGAGGACGCCACCGGCGCCGCGCTGCGCGCCGACGTGCTGCACGGCCTCACCCGTACGCCCAAGTCCCTGCCGCCGAAGTGGTTCTACGACGCGCGCGGCAGCGAACTCTTCGAGGAGATCACCCGGCTCCCCGAGTACTACCCGACGCGTGCAGAACGGGAGATCCTGGCCGGCCGGGCGGCGGAGATCGCCGAGGCGACCGGGGCGCTGACGCTCGTGGAGCTGGGATCCGGCTCCTCCGAGAAGACCCGTTTCCTGCTCGACGCGCTGCCCGGTCTGCACAGCTACGTTCCGGTGGATGTGAGCGAGAGCGCCCTGACGGGTGCGGCCGAGGCCCTGCTCGCCGAGCGTCCGTCGCTCAACGTGCACGCTCTGATCGCCGATTTCACCCGGGGCCTCGCGCTGCCGGGTACGCCGGGGCCGCGGCTGGTCGCGTTCCTGGGCGGCACGATCGGCAATCTGCTGCCCGGCGAGCGGGAGGTGTTCCTGCGGTCGGTGCGCGGCCTGCTGCAGCCGGGCGACTTCCTGCTGCTGGGGACGGACCTGGTGAAGGACGAGGGGGTGCTGGTCCGCGCGTACGACGACGCGGCCGGGGTGACCGCCGAGTTCAACAGGAACGTCCTCGCCGTCGTCGCCCGTGAGCTCGGCGCGGACGTGGACCCGGGCGACTTCGACCATGTGGCGCGGTGGGACCCCGACAACGAGTGGATCGAGATGCGGCTGCGGGCACGGTCGGCCCTCACCGTCAAGATTCCTGAGCTGGATCTGGTGGTGCCGTTCGAGGCGGGCGAGGAGATGCGTACGGAGGTGTCCGCGAAGTTCCGTCAGGACGGCGTACGGACCGAACTCGGCGCGGCCGGGATGGACCTGACGCACTGGTGGACGGACGAGGAGGGCCGGTTCGCGCTGTCCCTCGCGACGGCGAGCTGAGCGGCCCGGGCCAGTGAGCGGCGGTCGGGCAGGCTCCCGGGGAGGATCGGCGGCAGCAGCCGGATCTCCGCGGTGAGCGTCCCGGCCGCCGCGACCCGCCACAGGGACGCGAACAGCGGGTCGTCGCCGACGAAGGCCGCCGCTCCGGTCGGCAGATAGCTGATGCGTACGGGCTGGACGGCGGCGCCCGCGTCGAGCGCGGCCTGGAACGCGGCCGGCCGGAACCGGCCCTGGCCCCGGCCGCACCAGGTCGATCCTTCGGGGAAGACGACCACCCGTGCCCCGCCGCGCAGGGCGTCCGTCATCGACACGACGGTGGCGGGCAGCGTGCGCAGCCGGTCCCGTTCCACGAAGAGGGTGCCGCCGCGGGCGGCGAGCGGTCCGAGGACCGGCCACGAGCGCACCTCGCTCTTGGCCAGCATCCGTCCCGGCAGGACGGCGGCGACCAGCGGGATGTCCAGCCAGGAGATGTGGTTGGCGACCACCAGCGAGGCACGCAGGTCGTGCGGCAGGCCGACGACCCGTACGCGTACGCCGAAGGCACGCAGCACGGCCCGCGCCCAGCAGCGGGTCAGCAGGTGGCGGAAGGCGGCGCCCAGCAGCAGGCCGAGCAGCGCCACGAGAGGGGCGAGCAGTACGCCGCAGGCGACGGCCGCCAGACCGGCCAGCAGCCGGGCGACCGCCCGCACGGGGCGGGCGGCGTGTCCGACGTGGGTGGCGCAGCCCTGGGGTGTGCAGGGCGCGCTGGGCAGCCAGACGCTCATCGTACGGGGGCGAGGGAGAGGAAGTGGCGCAGGTAGCGGGGGTTGGTGCGGCGCAGTGACAGGAGGACGTAGAGGTCGGCGACGTTGAAGTCGGGGTCGTGGGCGGGCGCGCCGCACACCCAGGCGCCGAGCCTGAGGTAGCCGCGCAGCAGCGGCGGCAGTTCGGTGCGGCCGGCGGGGCGGGACGCGGCGGCGGGTGCCGGGCTCCACAGTTTGTGCGGGGTGACCCAGTGGTCCTCGGGTGCGAGGTTCTTGGCCCGCACGGTGTCCCAGGTGGCCGCCGCGAGGGTGCCGCCGTCGGTGAGCGGGATGGAGCAGCAGCCTGCCAGCCAGTTGTGTCCGGTACGGGTCATGTAGCGGGCGAGGCCGGCCCAGATGAGGGCGATCACGGCGCCGTTGCGGTGCAGCGGGTGGACGCAGGAGCGGCCGACCTCGACGAGGTCGTGGCGGATCGGGTCGAGACGGGTGAGGTCGAACTCGCTCTCCGAGTAGAGGCGGCCCGCGATCCGGGCACGGTCGGGCGGGAGCAGCCGGTAGGTGCCGACCACCTCCCCGGTGTCCGCCTCGCGTACGAGCAGGTGGTCGCAGTACGCGTCGAAGGCGTCGGTGTCCAGGCCCGGTTCCGGGCCGTCGAGCCTGGCGCCCATCTCGCCGGCGAACACCTGGTGGCGCAGCCGCTGCGCGGCGCGGACCTCTTCCTGGTCGCGGGCGAGGGAGACGACGTAGCGGGGTTCGTCGCCCTGGGCCGGTACGGTGGCGGGCATCGGTGCCGGGGCGGGCAGCGGAGCGGGGACGACGAGCGGCGATGCGGGCATGGCGGTCTCCTGTGCCGGACGGAGGGACGGACCGCGGGTGCGGCGGCCCGGCTCCTCGTTTCTTCCGTGGCAGGCTGGATTCGACATGACCGCCCGGCGGAGAGCGGATGTGAGAACGCTGAATGGCGGGCGACCGGGCCCGCGCCCCGGCGCCGGGCCGGGTGACGCGCGGCTCCGGCCGGGACCGGGAGACGACGCCGGCCGGGACCGGTGACGCGCGGCTCCTCGGCGCCGGCGCGGGGTCTGCCGGCCGCCCGGCCCGGATCAGGGCCGCAGTGCCGCGGTGATCCTGTCGGAGGCCGCCCGGGCCACGCGGGCGGGGTCCTGGCCCAGGAGGACGGCCGTCATGTACGGCTTGATGGGGTTGTCGGCCTCGACGGCGGCCCACTGCGGGGAGTTGGGTGTGGCGCGTCCCCGGGCGGCGCCCTCGGCCATCGCGGCGGTGCCCTCGTTGCCCTCGATGACGCCGGCGAGCGTCGTCTTGTTGGGTACGTAGTTCATGGTCAGGGCGAGCTCCGTCTGCCATTCCTCGCTCGCGAGCGCCTTGACCACCTCGACTCCGGCGGATCTCTCCCGCGCGTTCTCCGGGACGATCAGGTCGGACCCGCCGATGAACACGGCACCCGGCGCCTCCCACGTCTTCCCCGGCACCGGGAAGAAACCCAGCCTGCCCTTGAGGGCGGGGTTGGCCTTCTCGATGGCGGGCACGGCACTGGGCACCGCGATGATCTGGGCCACGTCGCCCTGGGCGAAGACGCCCGCCTGGGGCGGTGTGACCTCGTCGGCGTTCTTGGGTCCGTCGCCGTGCGACTGGAGCTCCTTGTAGAAGTCCATGCCGCGCAGCGCCTCCTTCGTGTGCAGGGCCCCCTGCCAGTCCCCGCCGTTCTCGACGGCCAGTTGTCCGCCCTCGTCCCAGACGAAGCCGGCGAGGGTGTACCAGTCCTGGCCCGACAGGTAGATGCCCTGCTTGCCGCCGCCGTCCAGCTTCTTCGAGATCTCCAGCCACTCGGCGCGGTCCTTCGGCGGCTCCGTGATGCCGGCCTGCTCGAACAGGTCCTTGTTGTAGATGACGACCCGGTTGGCCGCGTACCAGGGGATGCCGTACTGGGACCCGTTGATGCTGCCCGGTTCCGCGAGACCGGGAAGCCATTCGTCGCTGCCGAGGTCGCGCACCGACTCGAGGGTCAGGTCGCGCAGGGCGTCGCTCTCCGCGTACTGGGCGACCTGTGTGTTGCCGACCTCTATGACCTCGGGGGCGTCGTCGCTCTCCAGCGCCGCCATGACCTTCTTGCCGATGCCCGTCCATTCCTGGAACGTGACCTTCAGCTCGACGGACGGGTGCTGCTTCTCGTACTCGGTGGTGAAGCGCTTGAGGAAGTCGTCGGAGACGCTGTCCTTCATCAGCCAGATGTCGACGGTGCTCCTGCCCGGAGCGCCGGGCACGAGGCCGCAGCCGCCGAGCGTGACAGCACACACAAGCGCGGTGGACAGGGCGAACGAGCGGGTCTTCACGTAGGTCACCTTCTGCGTGGCACGGAGAATGGACCCGACGTGGGGGGAAGCGCGCGGCGCTCGCACGGGCGTTGGCTGGATTTTGGTCTGCACCAAAGATCCGGTCAAGTCCGGCAACATGCGCAGATGCTGGGAGCGGCCGGTCGTTCGTCCGTCCCGAGGCCGAGAGGGCCCTCGGGCGGTAGCAGACGGCCACTGCCGCGGGAGCGGAACCGGCGGAACCAGCGGAACTGGCGGAACTGGCGGAACCGGCGGAACCGACCGGCGCCCCTTCCGCCTCGCGCCGGCACGGCGGTCCGGCGGGGCCGGGATGGCCGGTACCCGCCGGACCGCCGACCGGGAGGACCGCCCGCTAACCGGCGTAGGTCTCGAACTCGGCGACCCGGGGTGTGCCCGTCGAGCCGGTGATCTCGAAGGTGATCTTCTCGAGCGTCGTCCTGGGGAAGGTGATGAGGCCCGCACCGCTTCCCGAGGTCAGCACGGCGCCGGTGTCGTGGTTGACGACCCGCCAGGATCCGATGGTGCCCGCGGAACCCGACGCCTCCTTGATGTCGATCCGCGACACCGTGGTGGCGGAGCCCCACTTGACCGAGACGGCACCGGTCGAACCGGCCGGTGACCAGTAGGTGTTCATGTCACCGTCCCGTACGTTGCCGTAACTCGTCCCGTCGGCCTTGCTGCTGCCGTCCGAACCGGCGCCGAGGCTGAGGTTGGTCCCGCTGGGCGGAGTGGGAGTGGGCGCGGGTGTGGTCGGGTCCGGCGCGGGAGTCGTCGGTGTCGGGGCGGGAGTCGTCGGTGCCGGCGTCTGCGGTGTGCAGTTGCCGTCCGACACCCGCAGTCCCTTGTTGGCGCCCGCCGTCCGGCTCACGACGTCCGGCACGCAACCGGCGTCGTCGAGGCTGAAGGAGTAGGGGATGGCGACCGTGGTGTTGGACTTCGGGTCGGGGCCGGCGGGGTTGTTGTCGCTGCCGGGGTCGGACCAGGTCACGTTGTCGAAGATGTTGCCGCCGACCTGCCAGTAGCCGGCCGCGTCGGTGTAGAACGTGCCGAGGACGTCCTTGGAGTCCTCGAAGTAGTTGTTGTCCACCTTGGCGCGGGCACCGGCACGGGAGTTGATGCCGGACTCGTTGAGGTTCCTGTAGTGGTTGTTGTACATGTGGCCGATGCCGCCGCGCAGCAGGGGCGCACGGGAGTCGATGTTCTCGTACAGGTTGTGGTGGTGGGTGACGTAGCCGTTCGACAGGTCGCTCTCGCTGGAACCGACGAGGCCGCCGCGGCCGGAGTTGCGCAGGACGCTGTAGGACAGGGTCACGTACCGGGTGTCGTTCTTCATGTCGAAGAGGCCGTCGTAGCCCTCCGACTCGCCGCCCGACGCCTCGAGCGTGGTGTGGTCGACCCAGACGTTGCGGACGCCGCTCTCCATGCCGATGGCGTCCCCGCCGTTGGACGTGGGCGAGCCCGACTTCTTGACGTTCTTGACCGTCACGTTCTGGATGATGATGTTGCGGGCCTCACGGATATGGATGCCCACCTGGTCGAAGACGGCTCCGTTGCCGACGCCGACGATCGTGACGTTGCTGATCTGCTTGAGCTCGATCACGCCGTCCGCGGTGTTGCAACTGGCGCCCGACACCTTGCTGGTGTTGCCGTGGTTGATCGTGCCCTCGACCTGAATGGTGATGGGGGTGCTGTCGGCGGCCCGGTTGCACAGAGCCGCGTGGATCGCGGTTCCCGTGGTGGCCCGCACCGTCTGGCCGCCCGCACCGCCGGTGGTCCCGCCGTTCTGGGTGGCGTAACCGGTGGCGCCACCGGTCGCTGCCGACGCCTCGGGCATCGCCAGAGCCACACCGGCCGCGGCCGCGACGGCGCCCGTGGCCAGCGCTGCGGACAGTCGTAGTGCGACTGGATGCTTCATTTCTCGCCTCACGTTTCGCTGTGGACTGCTGGGGGGTTCCGGTCGGTCGACGCTCGCGGAGCCGACGAGTGATCAAGTTCCCAGGTTCCGCATACTGAACGACGTTTTCGTATGAGAACTGGAAGGAAAGTACGCCTCGCCTGACGGGTGGTCAATGCATCATCCGGTTTCGCCGAGTCGGCCGAGGTATTCGCAGATGGCAGAGTCAGCGTGGCGATGAGATGTGAGCATGTCAATGGGTTGCGCAAACGCTTTCCATACATGGGGACGCGGACCTGCCGTCCATGCCTATGAACGATGACAGCTCGACGGGCGGTCGGCGGCCGGTCGCGCAGAGGTGCCGATGCGCTCCCGTCCGGGGCGCGCCCGGGCTGAGGCATCGTCGGCATCACGGATCGCGTGGGAGGGGACGACGCGCGGCAGGGGGCTGTTCCGTGCGACGAACCAGGCTCGTGGGACGGCGCCGGCCCGGCGGGGCCTGCCAAGTGGCGTTCCCGCCACGCACTTACGATTCACCGCCTCGCCGCCCGCCCGGTCGGCGGGGCCGGTCCCGCGTCCGACCGACGGCCGCAAGCCTCGAGCCCGACGGCTCCCCCGCCCGACGCCTCGCGGGAACCCGCCCGGTGGGGCACGGTGGAGTCAACGCATCGAGAGGAGTGCGACACACATGCCGAACCACACCTACCGTGTCACCGAGATCGTGGGCACCTCGCCCGACGGTGTCGACCAGGCCGTCAAGAACGGGATCTCGCGGGCGTCGCAGACGCTGCGGGGCCTCGACTGGTTCGAGGTGACGCAGGTCCGCGGGCACATCGTCGACGGGCAGATCGAGCACTACCAGGTCGGGCTGAAGGTCGGCTTCCGTCTCGAGGACGGCGACTGACCGAGCCGTCAGGCCCGTCGTGCTCCCCGCCGTCCCTGGGGCCGGACCGACGACGTCACACGGTGGCCGGGCCGCGGGAGCCTCAGGTGCGGCCCTCGCGTTCCTGGGCCTCCCGCATCGCGGGCGTGGTGCTGGCCGCGCCCCAGCGTGCCCGTACGACGCGGAACCCGGCGCGCTCCGCGTCCTGGCAGACCAACTCGTCGTCGTCGACCAGCATGCTGATCTCCCGGTTACGGGCGAGCCGCCGCAGGACCTCCAGTTTCGTCCTGCGAGCCGGCCGCCGGTCGTCGTTGCGACGCATGAAGATCCGCCCCTGCGGCAGCCCCTGCGCGGCGATCCACTCCACGGTGTCCGCCCTGCACCGCTCGGGCCGACCCGTCAGATACACGACCTCGCCCTCCTTCGCGGCCTCGAGGCACAGCGCGACGCCTTCGGCGAGCGGCGGATCGTTCGGAGCGGCGGCGAAGAACGCGTCCCAGGCCCGCGGCCTGCGCTCCAGCAGATGCTGGCGGTGGCCGGAGTCGGAGAGCGTTCCGTCGAGGTCGAACACGGCCAGCGGCCCGGGGTTGCCTGTCACGCCGACCACCCTAGAACGTGTCTTGCGGAGCACCACCGCCCGCCCGCGGGGCGGCCTCTCGGCGGGCCCTCGACGGAGGCCGGGAATCCCGTGTGACAGGCCGGGAATCCCCGCGGGACGTACGTGTTGAACGAGATGTGAGTTCAGTGATCGCATCGACCCGCCTGTCCGTGCTCGACCGTTCCCGCACCCGGCAGGGGTACGACGAATCCGCCGCGCTGCGCGACACCGTGAGCCTCGCCCGGCAGGCGGAGGCCCTCGGCTACCACCGCTTCTGGGTGTCCGAACACCACGGCGTGCCGGGTGTCGCGGGCTCGGCGCCGACGGTCCTGGCCGCGGCCGTGGCCTCGGCCACCACATCGATCCGGGTCGGCACCGGCGGGGTCATGCTGCCCAACCACCAGCCGCTGGTGGTGGCGGAGCAGTTCGGCGTGCTGGAGTCGCTCTTCCCCGGCCGTGTCGACATGGGGCTCGGCCGTTCCGTCGGCTTCACGGACGGGATACGCAGGGCGCTCGGCCGGGACAAGAAGGACGCCGAGGACTTCGAGGCCCGGCTCGACGAACTGCTCGGCTGGTTCACCGGCGACCAGGCCGCCCATCCCCGGGTGCACGCCCGCCCTTCGGAGGGTCTGCGGGTCCCCCCGTTCCTGCTCGCCACCGGCGAGGGCGCGGGGATCGCGGCGCGTGCCGGTCTGCCGCTGGTCGTCGGCGATCTGCGCGGCCGGGAACGGATGCTCGAGGCGGTCGAGGGCTACCGTCGCGACTTCCGCCCGTCCCTGTGGTCCCAGCGACCGTACGTGGTCGTCTCCGGCACGGTCGCGGTGGCCGCGACCGAGGAGGAGGCACAGCGGCTGCTGGTGTCCGAGGCATGGGCCATGGCCCACTCCCGCACCCACGGGACGTTTCCTCCGCTCATGCCGCCGGAGCGGATCGAGCGGCTGGAGATGACCGACAGGGAGCGCGGCTTCTACGAGTCGGGGCTCGAGGGCCACATCGCGGGTACGGAGGAGCAGGTCGCCGGTGCGCTGGAGGCGGCGGTCAAGGAGAGCGGCGCCGACGAGGTGCTGGTCACGACGAGCACGTACGACCGCACGGCACTGGTGGACTCGCTGGGGCGTCTCGCCCGGGTGGCAGGGCTTTCCCCGGGCCGCTGACGGCGGTGGCCGGAGCCCGGCGGAGTGACGCGGACGGAGGCCGGCCGCACCGCCGGGGGCGTGATCGAGCACCTGCGGTGCGCGGTGACCGGGCCTGTCAGCCGAAGACCACCGACCAGGGACGCGGGCCCTGTTCCTCCGCGCTGCTCCGCAGCGCAGCAGTGTGGTCACGCGCCAGCACGTCCGCGGCGACGGCGGCGAACTCCCGGGCGGCCCCGTGCGACTGCTGCCGCGGCCAGGCCGCGCGGATCCTCATGGCCAGCGGTCGTCCTGCCAGCGGCCGCCAGGCGACCCTGGGTTCCTTGCGGGCGACCGGGCCCTGGTCGAAGGCGACCCCCTCGCCGGCGGTGACCAGGCCGATGAGGAACTCGGGGTTGCGGGCGTGCCGCACCCGCCCGGGAAGGAAGCCCTCGCTCCGGCAGATCTCCAGCGTCCTGTCGTACCAGCCTGGAGCAGAGGTCCGCGGGAAGAGTACGAGGTCGTGGCCCGCGAGGTCGGCCAGGGCCACCTGCGGCAGCCGGGCGAGGGGCGAGGTCCGTGGCAGCACCACACCCAGATCCACCCGGACTTCCGGCCCGAGCTCGAGCTCGGTGGCGTCGACCGGCTGGTGGACGAGACCGACGTCCAGACCTCCGGAGGCGAGCAGCCGGAGCTGCTCGTCCGTCGTCACCTCGTGAAGGTCGGCGCGCAGGCCGGCCGAGCGGCACTCGGCGAGCAGTGCGGCCAGGACCGCGGCGGACGTGTCCGGCTGCACTCCCGCCCGCAGTGTGCCGAGGTCGCCGTCACGGGCGCGCCGCACGAGGGCCCTGGTCCGGTCCTCGCGGGCCAGCAGGTCCCTCGCCTCGTCCAGGAGGACCGTCCCGGCGGGTGTCAGCTGCACCTGCCGTCGTGAGCGGTCGAAGAGTTCGGCGCCGAGGTCGTCCTCCAGCCGGCGGACGGCACGGCTGAGCGGCGGCTGGGCCATGCCCAGCCGTGCCGCGGCCCGCCCGAAGTTCAACTCGTCGGCCACGGCGACGAAGATACGCAGGTGACGCAAGAGATCCACGAAGAGACCCTAGGGGAAGCGGATGCCGATGACGGAGGCGCTGCGGACGGTGTTCACGGAAGCGGGAGCCGAGGGTGTGCTGCACGCGGTGGACATCGACGGCCCCCTGGAGAGCGGTTGCGGCATCGACGAGCCCGTGGTCCTGGCATCGGTGTTCAAGGTGCTGCTGGTGCTGGAGTTCGCCCGCCAGTCGGCCGCCGGGCAGCTCGACCCGCGTGAGCGGGTGCGCGTGACCGCGGAACGCCGGCTGGGCGGCTGGGGCACGGGCGGATGCCTCGACGACGTGGAGCTGTCGCTGCGCGACCTCGCCCACTTCACGATGGCGGTGAGCGACAACACCGCCGCCGACCTCCTGATGGAACGGGTGGGTCCGGACACGGTGGCGCTCCTGGCAGAGGAGCTGGGTCTGGCGAGCACCCGGATCGTGGGCGGCCCGCGGCAGTTGCTGGAGTCGATGCTCGCCGAGGTGGGGGCGCGCGACGAGCGGGAGTTCGCGACGGTGTTCCCGGCGCTGTCCCCGGCGCAGGTGAGGTCTCTGGGCGTCTACGACCCGGCACGTACGAACTCGAGCACACCGCGCGACATGACCCGCCTGCTCCGGTCGGTGTGGCGGGACGAGGCGGGTCCTTCGGAGGCGTGCGCGATGGTCCGGGACCTGATGGGGCGCCAGGTCTTCAGGCACCGGCTGGCCGCCGGGTTCGGCGAAGGGGTTCGCGTCGCCGCGAAGACGGGCACTCTGCCGGGGCTGCACAACGAGGTCGGAGCGGTCGAGTTCCCCGACGGCGGGCGGTACGCGGTCGCCGTCTTCGCCCGTACTCCCGACCTCGTCGCGAGCCATACGCAAACGGACGTGGCGATCGGTGCGGCGGCTCGGGCCGCGGTGGATCTTCTGCGCGGTCCGCTGCCCGGGCATGCCGTCCGAACAGGCGTGATGCCTTCGCCGGTATGAGTCGGCCCCCGCGCCGGTCTTGGACACGCGCGGGCCGCGCCTGATCTTCTCCGCCCATGAGCGAACACACGAACGGCCGGGGGAACGACGGCCGACGAGCTTTCGTACGGCGGACCCTGCTGCGGGGCGCGGCGGTGGGTGCGACGGTGCCGCTGCTGCCCGCTGCCGCGCAGGCGGCACACGCTGGGCAGGCGGGGCAGGCGGGGCAGGCGGGGCCACACGACGCGCTGCGTCCCGACACGGCCACCCTGCGGTGGCTCGGCACGTCCGGCTGGCGCATCGACTTCGGCGGGCGGACGGTCCTGTTCGACCCGTACATCACCCGCTTCCCGACAGGCCTGTTCGGGCCGAAGGGCAGCTTCGACCCGAACACCCGGCTCACCTGCGACCAGGATCTGGTGTCCCGTCACGCGGGCAGCCCCGAGGTGGTGCTGGTAAGCCACACCCACTGGGACCACATCAACGACGTGCCGCACATCGCTCGTTCCACGGGCGCCCGCGTCGTCGGCACGGAGACGACGTACCACGTGCTGCGTGCGCTGGGCGTGGACGCCGGACAGATCAGCGTGGTCAAGGGCGGTGAGGTCCTCGACTTCGACGGGTGCACGGTCGAGGTCGTCGCCGGCCGGCACAGCCGCAACGCGAAGTGGTCGTACTTCGCGCCGGGGACGCTGAACGCCCCGCCGCGCCGCGCTCCGCGGACGGTCTCCGACCTGCCGGAAGGCGACACGCTGGCCTTCCAGGTGCGGGTCCCGGACGGGCCTTCGATGTTCCTGATGGGCGCCAGCGACTTCGAGGAGCGCGCCGCGGACGGCCTGCGGCCCGACATCCTCATGGCCGCGACGCCCTCGAGCCGGGCGACGCACCGCTATCTGCCGCGGCTGCTGGAGGCGCTCGGTCGCCCCTCCACCGTCGTCCCCGTGCACTGGGACAACTTCGAGGAGCCGCTGAGCCGACCGCCGCGGCGTGATCCCGTGATGGACCTCGACGCGTTCGTCGCCGAGATCCGCCGCCTCTCCCCCGCGTCCCGGGTGGTGGTGCCGGACTACGAGACGGTCTACGGCGCCGATCTGCGGCCTACCGCCTGACCTTCCGGGTCGCCCGCAGCCACTCACGGTTCATGGCGGCGATGGAAGGCAACGGGATCCCCTTGGGACACGCGGTCGCGCACTCCCCGGTGAGGGTGCAGCCGCCGAAGCCCTCGTCGTCCATGGCCGCGACCATGTCGAGCACCCGCGTCTCACGCTCGGGCGACCCCTGGGGCAGCACGTTGAGGTGGTTCACCTTCGCCGAGGTGAAGAGCATCGCGGAGCCGTTGGGGCACGCGGCCACGCACGCTCCGCAGCCGATGCACTCGGCGTGCTCGAAGGCGGAGTCGGCGTCGGGCTTGGGCACGGGGGTGGCGTGCGCGTCGGGGGCGGAGCCGGTGGGGGCGCTGATGTAGCCGCCGGCCTGGATGATCCGGTCGAACGCGGAGCGGTCCACGACGAGGTCCCTGACGACCGGGAACGCGGCCGCCCGCCAGGGCTCGACGTCGATGGTGTCGCCGTCGCGGAAGGAGCGCATGTGGAGCTGGCAGGCGGTGGTGCGTTCCGGGCCGTGGGCGTCGCCGTTGATGACGAGCGAGCAGGCTCCGCAGATGCCCTCGCGGCAGTCGTGGTCGAAGGCCACCGGGTCCTCACCGCGCAGCAGGAGGTCCTCGTTGAGGGTGTCGAGCATCTCGAGGAACGACATGTCCGGGGAAACGCCGTCCACCTCGTAGGTGGCCATGGCGCCTTCGGCGCCGGCGTTCTTCTGGCGCCAGACGCGCAGGTTGAGCCTCATGCGTAGCTCCGCTGGGTGGGGTGGACGTACTCGAAGACGAGTTCTTCCTTGTGGAGTTCGGGGGCCTCGCCGGTGCCCCGGAACTCCCACGCCGCGGCGTAGGCGAACTGCTCGTCCCTGCGGGCCGCCTCGCCGTCCGGGGTCTGGAACTCCTCCCGGAAGTGCCCGCCGCAGGACTCGCCGCGGTGCAGGGCGTCGAGGCACATCAGCTCGGCAAGCTCCAGGTAGTCGACGACGCGGTTGGCCTTCTCCAGCGACTGGTTGAACTCCTCGCCGCTGCCCGGCACCTTGACACGGCGCCAGAACTCCTCACGGATCTGCGGGATCCGGTCGAGGGCCTTGCGCAGACCCGCGTCGGTGCGGGCCATGCCGCAGTGCTCCCACATCACTTCGCCGAGCTCCCGGTGGAAGGAGTCGGGCGTGCGGTCGCCGTCGACGGCCAGCAGCAGAGCGAGCCGCTCCTCGGTCTCGGCGACGACGTCGGTGACCGCCGGGTCCGTGGGGTCCACGGCCTCGAACGATCCGCGGGCGAGATAGTCGTTGATGGTGGACGGCAGTACGAAGTAGCCGTCGGCGAGCCCCTGCATGAGGGCGGAGGCACCGAGACGGTTCGCGCCGTGGTCGGAGAAGTTCGCCTCGCCGATGGCGAAGAGGCCGGGGACCGTGGTCTGCAGGTCGTAGTCGACCCAGAGCCCGCCCATCGTGTAGTGCACGGCGGGGTAGATCCGCATCGGTACTTCGTACGGGTTCTCCGCGGTGATCCGCTCGTACATGTCGAAGAGGTTGCCGTACTTCTCCGCGACCCCGTCCCGGCCCATCCTGGCGACGGCGTCGGCGAAGTCGAGGTAGACGCCCTCCCGTCGTCCACCACCGCCCGCGACGGAGGAGCCCGCGGCTCCGTCCCTGTGGCCCTGCCCGCCGGGTCCGACGCCGCGGCCCTCGTCGCACACGCTCTTGGCGGCGCGTGAGGCGATGTCACGGGGGACGAGATTGCCGAACGAGGGGTAGATCCGCTCGAGGTAGTAGTCGCGCTCGTCCTCCGGGATCCGGTTCGGCGGGCGGTCGTCGCCCTTGGCCTTCGGCACCCAGATGCGGCCGTCGTTGCGCAGGGACTCGCTCATCAGCGTCAGCTTGGACTGGTGGTCGCCGGTGCGCGGGATGCAGGTGGGATGGATCTGGGTGAAACAGGGGTTGGCGAAGTACGCGCCGCGCCGGTGGGCCCGCCAGATCGCGGTGGCGTTGGAGTTCATCGCGTTCGTCGACAGGTAGAAGACATTGCCGTAGCCGCCCGACGCGAGGACGACCGCGTCGGCGGTGTACGTGGACACCTCGCCGGTGATCAGGTCGCGGGCGACGATGCCGCGGGCCCGTCCGTCGACCACGATCAGGTCGAGCATCTCGGTGCGGGCGTGCAGGGTGACGTTCTTGGCCGCGATCTGCCGGGACAGTGCCTGGTAGGCGCCGAGGAGGAGTTGCTGGCCCGTCTGGCCGCGGGCGTAGAACGTGCGGGAGACCTGCACGCCACCGAAGGAGCGGGTGTCGAGCAGTCCGCCGTACTCGCGGGCGAACGGGACGCCCTGGGCGACGCACTGGTCGATGATCTCGACCGAGATCTGGGCGAGTCGGTGCACGTTGGACTCACGGGCGCGGAAGTCGCCGCCCTTGACGGTGTCGTAGAAGAGGCGGTGCACGGAGTCGCCGTCGTTGCGGTAGTTCTTGGCGGCGTTGATGCCGCCCTGGGCCGCGATGGAGTGGGCGCGGCGCGGGGAGTCCTGGTAGCAGAACTGCTCGACGTGGTAACCCTGTTCCGCGAGTGTGGCGCCGGCCGCCCCGCCCGCGAGGCCCGTTCCCACGACGATCACGGTGTGCTTGCGCCGGTTGGCCGGGTTGACCAGTTTCGCCTGGAAGCGACGGGTGTCCCAGCGTTCGGCGACCGGGCCGGCGGGGGCCTTGGTGTCGGCGATCGGGGCGCCGACCGCGTAGTCGGCGTAGTCGGGGTGGTCGGGGTATGACATGTCAGCTCACCACTTCGGTCATGACGGCGACGGGTACGGAGACGAAGCCGGCGGTCAGCACGAGCGCCAGGCCGTCCGCGGCCGCCCTGAGGGCGCGGTCGCGGGCTGCGCTGCCGGCGCCGAGGGTCTGGGCGGCGCTCCAGAATCCGTGCCGGATGTGGAGCCCCACGGCCAGCATGGCGACGATGTAGATCACGTTGCCGTACCAGGTCGAGAAGGTGTCCACGACGTTCTGGTACGGGCGGCCCTCCTCGAAGCCGCCCGGGTGGACGGTGCCGGTCGTCAGGTCGAGGACGTGCCACACGATGAAGAGCGCGAGGATGACACCGCCCCAGCGCATGGTGCGGGTCGCGTAGCTCGCGCGGGGCCGCTTGTGCACATAGGCCTGCGGGCGGGCCCTGATGTCGCGCCGGCTGAGCTGGTACGCGCTGACCGCGTGCCCGACCACGGCGGCGAGCAGCACGACGCGGACGATCCACAGCGCCCAGGAGTGGTGGAGGACCGGGGCGCCCATGGTGCGCAGCCAGTGGCCGTAGGCGTTGAACTCGTCCGGCCCGAAGAAGATCTTGAGGTTGCCCACGACATGGGCCACGAGGTAGCCGAGCATGATCAGACCGCTGACGGCCATGACCGTCTTCTTGCCGACGGTCGATCGCCAGAAGGTGCGCGTCCTGGACGGCTGTCGTTCCGTCCGCGTTGCCAGAGCCATGCCGTCGACGCTAGGGGCGACGACACTCAGAGGTCCAAGACATGATCCGGCTCATCTCGATAGGGCCGGCCTATCGAACCGTAGAGTGGCGTCATGCAGCTGCAGCAGCTCCGCTACTTCACCGCGGTCGCCGAGACCTTGCACTTCACCCGTGCCGCCGAGCTCGTCCATGTCTCCCAGCCCTCGCTCTCGCAGCAGATCCGGGCGCTGGAGCAGGAACTCGGGGCCGACCTCTTCCGCCGGGCCAGGGGCAACATCGCCCTCACCGACGCCGGGGAGGCACTCCTCCCCCTGGCCCGCCGGATCCTCGCCGACACCGAGACGGCCCGCCACGAGGTCCAGGAGGTGGCCCAGTTGCGCCGCGGGCGGGTCCGCCTCGGCGCCACGCCGAGTCTGTGCACCGGACTGCTGCCACAGGTGCTGCGCACCTTCCACGATCTGCATCCGGGCATCGAGATCCTCATCGAGGAGTCCGGCTCGCACGACCTGGTGCGGGAGCTGGCGCGCGGCGGTCTCGACCTGGCGCTCGTGGTACTCCCGCTGCCGTCCTCCTCGCCCGCGCTCAGCACGGTCGAACTGCTGCGGGAGGACCTGGTGGTGATCTCCTCCCACGCCGCGCCCGCCCCGCCGGCGCCGCTGCGGATCGCCGATCTGGCGGCTGAGCCGCTGGTGATGTTCCGGCACGGCTACGACCTGCGCGAGCTGACGGTCGCCGCCTGCCGGGCCGAGGGTTTCGAACCGTCGTTCACGGTGGAGGGCGGCGAGATGGACGCGGTACTCGGATTCGTACGGGCAGGTCTCGGGATCGCCGTCGTCCCCGCCATGGTGGCGGAGGGAGCGGGCAGGGACCTGAGAGTGTCACCGCTCGCGGGCCCGGGCCTGCACCGCACCATCGGCCTGGCACACCGCAGCGATGTCGCACCGCCGCGGGCCGCCCGCGAGCTCCAGCGGGTGCTGCTGGACTCGCACGGCCCCGGCCGGTCGCACCACGATCCGTCCGGGCCGCGGTCGTGGAGGCGACCGGCACGGTGACCGGCACGGTGACCGGGCCGACGGCCACCGTGCCCCGGACGGCGGGACGACCGCCACCCGTTCAGACCGCGTCGGCCAGCACCAGTGTCTGGATCCGGTCCGGGGCGCCGGGCCTGGCGTAGTACCAGCCCTGAGCCGTGTCGCAACCGAGCTCGCGCAACTGCTCCGCCTGCGCTCCGGTCTCCACGCCCTCCACCGTGACGGCCAGCTCCAGACTGTGCGCCAGCGACACGATCCCCTCGACGATCTTTAGGTCGACCGGGTCGGCGGGGTGCCGCTGCATGCCCTGCGTGAAGGAACGATCCAGCTTGAGCACGCTCACCGGCAGCCTGCGCAGATTGGCCAGGTTGGAGTACCCGGTGCCGAAGTCGTCGAGCGCGATGTCGACGCCCATCTCGGCGAGCTGCCGCAGCGGCTTGAGCCGGTCCTCGTCGGCGCCGATCAGTGCCGATTCGGTGACCTCCAGGCAGAGCGCGCCCGGATCCAGGCCCGACCGCTCGAGCACGTCGACGGTGTCGGCCACGAGCCCCGGATGCTGGAGCTGTGCGGGCGAGAGGTTGACGTTGATCCGCAGCGGGCCGCCGTCGGTGTGCCGCTTGCTCCAGAAGCGGGCCTGGCGTACCGCCTCCTCGAGAACCCAGCGGCCCAGGGGCACTATCAGCCCGGTGTGCTCCGCGAGCGGTATGAACCGGTCGGGGCCGAGCACCCCGTGCTGCGGGTGGCACCATCGCACCAGCGCCTCCGCGCCGTGCACGGTGCCGTCGCCGAGGTGGACCAGCGGCTGGTACTCGATGAAGAACTCGCCGCGTTCCAGGGCGGCCGGCAGCGCGTTGGTCAGTCCGTGCCGGGTGATGGCACGGGCGTCCGCCTCCGGGTCGGCGAGCTCGAAGCGGTTACCGCCGGCGGACTTGGCCCGGTACATGGTGATGTCGGCGCTGCGCAGCACCTCCGCGCTGGTCCGCTCCCCCGCGGGCCCTTCGACGATGCCGATGCTGCCCCGGACCGTGAACTCCCGTCCGTCGACGCGGATCGGGGCTGCCAGGGCGTTCAGGATGCGCGCGGCGAGCTCGTCGACCTCGTGCTGGGTGTCGGGTCCCGTGGTCAGGGCGACGAACTCGTCGCCGCCGAGCCGTGCGACCATCTCGCCCGGCGCGGTGGCGCAGCTCTGCAGCCGGTCGGCGACCTCCACCAGCAGCCGGTCACCCGTGGCGTGGCCCAGGCTGTCGTTGATGGTCTTGAATCCGTCGAGGTCCAGGTAGCACAGCCCGAAGCGGGCGCCGCCCGACGCGCCGACGGCCTTCTCCAGACGTTCGAAGAACAGGGTGCGGTTGGGCAGGCCGGTCAGTGCGTCGTGCGTGGCCTCGTACCGCAGCCGCAGGTTGAGCAGCCGGCGCTCCGTGGTGTCCTCGAGCAGCGCCAGCTGGTACTGCGGCTCGCCTTCCGCGTCGCGCAGCAGGGAGACGGTCAGATTGGTCCACAGGACGGTGCCGTCGTTCCGGTAGAACGGCTTCTCGGTCCGGTAGTGCTCGCGTTCCCCCTTCACGAGCTCCCGGTACATCTCCCAGACGTGCGGCCGGTCCTCCGGGTGCGCCCAGTCGGTGACCTTGCGGCCGTGGACGTGGTTCTCGAGGCCGCCGAACATCTGGGTCAGCGTGTCGTTGACCTCGAGCACGTTGCCCTCGAGGTCGGCGATCACGATGCCGATCACCGCCCCTTCGAACACCGCGCGGAAGCGGGCCTCCGTGGCGTGCATGGCGTGCAGCGCCTCACTGCGGGCCAGCAGTGACGAGCGCGCGATGGACTCCTGTTCGGCCAGCGTGCGTTCACGCAGCGCCTGGGCGAAACCGGCGGCGAACGCGTGCTGCAGACGGGCGCAGCGTGCCCTGCTCTCCTCGGCGCTCTGCTCCGGGTCCCCGCAGTACAGCACGAGGTAGGCGTCGACGACGCCGAGCGAGCGGCTGAGGGCGTCCGGGTCGGTGCAGTGCACCCCGACCAGTGCGGCCCCCACTCGATGCGCGGCCTGGGCCGTGAACGGCCGCGCGTGGAGGGCACTGCTCAATTCCCTTGCGAGCGGCAGCAGATGCTGTTCGAACTCGGGCCTGGTCAGCGACGTGGCCGTGGCGGGGAAGATGGCCCGGCTCCAGATCGTCGCGAACCGCCTGAGCCGGTCCTCCAGCACATCCGGGCCCTCCTCGGGACCGGCCGCCTCCGACGTCATCCTCACGCTTTGCGCCCCACTCCGGCGAAACCGGAGAAGGCGAAGGGATCCTCCTGGTCGACCGGCCCGTCCGGCCGCCAGTTCGGCATGGAGACCAGCCCGGGTTCGACCATCGTGAACCCGTCGAAGAATCTCGCGATCTCCTGGCGGGTGCGCATCACCAGCGGGTTCCGGATGTCCCGGTACACCCCGACCGCTCCGGCCGCCTGTTCGGCAGGGAGCGGCACGCCTTCGTAGGAGGCGTGGGTGACCAGGAGCAGGCTGCCCGGGGCCAGTGCGTCGCGCAGTTCCGCCACGGCCGCCCAGGGGTCGTCCTCGTCCTCGAGGAAGTGCAGTACGGCCACGAGGAGCAGCGCGACCGGCCGCTCGAGATCGAGCAGGCCGGCCTCGGGGGTGTCGAGGATCTGCCGTGGTTTGCGGAGATCGGCGGTGACGACGCCCGCCTGTTCGTCGCCGTCGAGGAGGACCCGGCTGTGCGCGACCGCCACCGGGTCGTGGTCCACATAGAGGACGCGGGCCTCGGGGCTGGCCCTGCGGGCGACCTCGTGGACGTTGCCGAAGGTGGGAATGCCGGAGCCGATGTCGAGGAACTGCGTGACGCCCTCGTCCACCGCGTAATTGACCGCTCGGCGCATGAACGCGCGGTTCGCCTGCATGATCTTGGGAAGTCCCGGAATGAACTCCATGGCCTTGCGGGCGGCAGCCCTGTCGACCTCGAAATTGTGCGAGCCGCCCAAGTAGAAGTCGTAAATGCGGGACACGCTCGGCACCGATATGTCGATGCCCTGCGGGGCCCAGGCGGGACGCTCCATCGATGTCTCCAACAAGTCGCCACGGGGGAGTGCGGCCATGTCCACGGCCAGCGTTCGAGCCGAGGCTACTGATCGCCCGCCAAGAGGGCGACCCCAAACGGAAATTAGCGGTCCGTTCTTGGTCACACCTGCTCGTCACTGGCCCTCGGCACACACCCCTGTCACACCCGCCCCGCACATGCGCCGGGCCCGCCGTCACGCGGAGGGGCGTGAGGCGGGCCGACGCGGCCGGAGGCGCGGCGTGGGGGCTACTTGGGCGCCCCGACCGGCTTTCCCTCGGGCGAGACGGCGTACCAGGTGCCCCCGACGCCCTGCCCGTTGGTGTCACCGGGCTTCTTGTCTCCCTTGAAGGTGTAGATGGGCCAGCAGTCGATGGTCTGCTGCACGATCCCGTCCGGGCGGTCGAAGGTGACGAAGCCCTTCTTGAGGATGCCGACGGTGTCGTTCTTCTCGACCGGCTCCACGACCGGCCACTTCTCCAGACACGCGCCGGTGCAGGCGGTCTTCATGGGCCAGGCGCTGTCCTTCATGAACCGGTAGACGGTCATGCCGTTCTTGTCGACGACGACCTCGCCGAGCTTCGGGTCCTTGCGTACGGAAAGACCCGCGAGGTCGGCGGGCTCGGCGTCGGCCTCGCCGCCCGCCTCCTCGCCGGTGCCGGGAGCGGCCTTCTTGCCGTCGGGGGCGGCCGCGTACCAAACACCTCCGACACCCTGGCCGTTGACGTCGCCGGCCTTGGTGTCCTTGGCGTAGCGGTACATCGGCCAGCCGTCGATGGTGAGCTGCTTGGTGCCGTCCGCCCTGGTGACCTCGCCGATCAGGGAGGGGTCGACACCCGGGGCGGCGGACGCGCCGCCGGCGGCCACGACGGGCCACTTCTTCGCGCAGTCGCCTTCGCAATTCGACTTCGGCGGGTTGGCGGTGTCCTTGTCGAACCGGTAGAGGGTGAGCCCCTTGCTGTCGGCGACGACCTTGCCCAGTTCCTCGCTCTCCCAGACCGCGAGCTGCCCGGCCGGCTCGGCGACGGCGGCCTCGCCGTCGGCGGCGGAGCCGTAGCCCGCGTCCGCGCCGTAACCGTTGCCGGGCTGCGCGGGGTTGGCCGCGCCGACCGCCTGACCGTTGGGGGTCTCGGTGCCGTTCTCCTGACCGCACGCCGTCGTCAGCGCGAGTACGGCCGCCGCAGTCACCGCGAGCGAGGCGTTCCGCCAGGTGTTCATGTGCACTCCCGTAGTTCATCCAACCGGTTCCGGCACCCTGGAGCGCCGTTTCATGGCCCTAGGTACGGGCGGGAGGGCGGCGCGTGTTCAACGTCGTCGGAAAAATCTTCCGCGCACGAACGCGAATGGTTGAAATCCCGTTGCCAACAGGTGAATTCCCCCCAAGTGGAGCACCTGCGGAATTGGCTGAATCTCAACTACCCCATCAGTCGCAGCAGTCACTCCGTGTACCGGAATCGTTCCAGAGCGCCGATAACCCGGGTGCGCATCGCGTCGCTTCCCTTGTGCCCCGCGTCGTCCACCACGACCAGTTCCGCGTCGCTCCAGCGGCGGCCGAGTTCCCACGCCGTGTCGAGCGGCGAACTGAGATCGAGGCGGCCGTGGAAGAGCACACCGGCAATTCCTTTCAGACGGTCCGCGTCCCGCAGCAGGGCGCCCTCCTCCAGCCATGCCCCGTGGGCGAAGTAGTGGGCCGCGGTCCGCACCAGGGCGATCCGCGCGTTTGACGGCCGGCCGCTGTACGGATCCGGGCCGCCGTTCGGCTCCAGGGACAGCACGGCGTCCTCCCAACGGCACCAGTCGTCGGCCGCCTTGTCCCGCACTGCCCTGTCGGCACTCTCCATCAGCCGCGCGTACGCGGCCACCAGGTCACCGTCCCGCTCGGCCTCGGGCACACCGGCCCGGAAGCGGTCCCACTGCTCGGGGAAGAAGCGGCCGACACCCTGGTAGAGCCAGTCGATCTCGCGTCGCCGGGTCGTCGTGACTCCGTTGACGACGATCTCGGACACGCGTTCCGGATGGCGCTCCGCGTAGGCCAGCAGCAGCGTGGAGCCCCAGGACCCGCCGTACAGCAGCCACCGTTCGATCCCGAGGTGCTCGCGCAGCCGCTCCATGTCGGCGAGCAGATGGCCCGTGGTGTTGTGCCGCATGGTGGTGGCCGGGTCGGCCGCGTGCGGGGTGCTCCGTCCGCAGCCGCGCTGGTCGAACAGCACCACCCGGTAGGCCCGCGGGTCGAAGTACCGGCGCATACGCGGATTGCAGCCGGTCCCCGGCCCGCCGTGCACGACGAGTGCGGGCTTGCCCTGCGGATTTCCGCACACCTCCCAGTGGACGAGATTCCCGTCGCCCACGTCGAGCTTCCCCTGCGCGTACGGCTCGATCGGCGGATACAGACCTGTCATGGCCGGCGCCCCCTTCCCTGCTCGAAGAAATTACAACAGCGCTGTTACATTATCCGGATGAACCCACCGGACCAAACCCCCGCCACCGACGCCCCCGCCCCCGGGCCCGAACTGCTCGGCACCCGGCTGCGTCTGCTGCTGGACCTCCTCGACGCCGGCGTCGCGGCCGTCCACGACGAGCTGGGCCTCGACGGCATGCGCCCCCGCTACGTCCCGGCACTGCGCGCTCTGGCCGCTCACGGGCCGAGTTCCGTCCAGGCACTCGCCGCGGCCACCGGCGTGACGCACTCGGCCGCGAGCCAGACCGTCGCGAAGCTGGCCGGAGAGGGACTCGTCTCCGTGGCACCCGGCAGCGACGGGCGCCGGCGCATCGCCTCCCTCACGCCGAAGGCCGAGGCCCTGATGCCCACACTGGACGCCGAGTGGCGGGCAACCGCCGCGGCGGCGGCCGCCTTCGAGGCCGAGCTCGCGTTCCCGCTGAGCGAGCTCGTCGGAGAGGCCCTGGAGGCCCTCGGGCGGCGGCCCATGCGTGATCGCATCGCGGACGCGGCACCCGATCTCCTCCAGAACCGCAACTGAAACACCGACCCACCGGTCGTTTCACCTGGCCGCATCGCCAGAATGACCCGTTTGCCCTACACCGATCGCGGGGCACGGACACCGCTTTTAGCGTTTCGGTGATCGAGGTGCACTTTCCGACCCCCGCGGAAAACGTTCCGCGACTGCTCCTCGGGACCGGAGGACCACCATGCGCGCGATACGTGCCGCATCGGCCGCTCTGCTCGGAGCGGCCGCGCTCGCCCTGACGGCCCCCACAGCAGCGGCCGTCAACAACACTCCGTACGACTTCAACGTCACGCCCTCGACCGTCGCGGCGGGCGGCCGCGTCACCCTGACCGCGGGCGGCTGCCCCAGCTCCACCACCGTCACCTCCGGCGTCTTCGACACCGTGTCCATCCCCCGCAACGGCGCGGCGACAGCCGTCGTCGACTGGGACGCCAAGCCGGGCGCCGTGTACACGGTTCAGTTCAACTGCGTCGGGCGGATCGGAACCCTCGACCTCACCGTTTCCGGCGGCAGTTCCAGCCCCACCGCCAGCTCCACCAGGAGTTCCGCCACAGCACCGCCCCAGGGCGTGCGCGGCGGCGTGGGCGGCAGCTTCGAAGGCATGAACACCGCGGAGATCGCCGCGGGTGGCGCTCTCGTCGTGGCCGCCGCCACCGCGACCGTGCTCGTCGTGCGCAGGCGGACCACTGACCGCCGGCACTGACACCTCCGCATACGAACGCCGAACGCCGTAACCGCGCGTCGCCCCGAGTCCTGGCCAGGACTCGGGGCGACGCGCGGTTACGGCCGTACCGGGAGGTTCAACCGGTTCAGGCCGGACCGCCGACCGAGCGACGGCGGCGGGCGATGAACAGACTGCCGCCGACGGCCGCCGTGGCGACCAGACCCGCGCCGATCGCCATCTCGGCGTCGGTCGGGCCGATCGATCCGCCGAGACCGCCCTGCGCGGCCCGGCCGGGCAGGACCCGGAACGACGCGGTGGCGGTCTGCGGGTTGTCGTTGCACTTGACGGTCAGGCTGTAGTTGCCGGGGGTCGCGTTGTTGCGGACCCTGGCCGTGGCGACCGACTCGCCGCCCCGGCCGGCGTTGTCTCCCCTGTCACCCCGGTCGCCCCGGTCACCCTGATTACCTTGGTCACCCCGGTCGCCCCGGTCACCGCCGGCGGCGGCACGGTCGTCCCGGTCACCCCTGGAATCCTTGTCACGACTGGAGAGCGTGGCGTCCGGGAACGCGTTGGAACTGACCACACCACCACGGTGGCAGCCGTCCACGGTGATGGTCAGGATGCCGCCCTGATGGACCGAGGACGGGCTGACCTGTACGTTCCGCGGCCCGTTGCCGCCACCGGCGGCGGCCATGGGAGCGCAGAGTCCGACGGCCGCGAAAGCGGTCACCGTCGCGGCGAGAGCGCGTGAGGCACGCATCGTTGAACCTCCAGAAGGAAAACGCCCCAAAGCCGTGCTCCGGGAAAATCGACGAGTACGTCTTCCATGACGAACAATCACCGGATGGTCCTTTCAACGCATTTCGGGCTTGGTCCACCCCGGTGAGACGACACGCCGACGACGGACGTCCCAATCTGACGGAGCCGCAGGTCACGGTCCGTCAGAAACTTTTCCGGTGCGAATACTCGGATGGTCCATCACGAGTGGCACCGTCCACCCGTTCGCCCCTTCCCCCTCGCCGGGGCCCGGTGCCCCGCTTAGCGTGCCCACAAGCGCGCGAAGGGAGAACCATGGGCCAGGACAAGTACGGCTGGGAGTCGAGGAGGCGCTCGCCCTGGGGCGTACTGGCTCTCGTGATGCTCACCGGCATCGCTCTGGTGAAGAACGGTGTGGACGTGGGTCTGGGACCGCCTCAGCCCGCGGCCGCCGCGTCGCACGAGAGGGCAGGAGAGACGTTCCTCCCCGTACCGCTCGAGCCTCTGCCCTACGCCGCGGCGGAGCGGGTGCGCATCCCCGCGATCAAGGTGGACGCGCCGATCGTGAACGTCGGCCTGGACCAGGACGGCTGGGTCGCGGCCCCGGCACCGCAGGATCCCAACCTCGCGGGCTGGTACCAGAACGGCATCTCCCCCGGAGAGCGGGGCACCGCGGTCATCGTGGGGCACGTGGACAACCAGGCCGGCCCCGCCGTCTTCTACGGTCTCGGCTCCGTGAAGACCGGCCAGCGCGTCGAGGTGCCCCGCTTCGACGGCCGCGTGGCCGTCTTCGAGGTGTACGGAGTCGAGGTCTTCGACAAGAACGCCTTCCCCGGCGTGCGGGTGTACGCCGACACCGGGCAGCCGGAACTGCGGGTGATCACCTGCGGCGGCGGCTACTCGAAGGCGGGCGGGTACGACGGCAACGTCGTCGTCTTCGCCCGGATGGTCAAGGTCGTCTGAGGACGGGGCGGGCGAAGAGGCGTCAGCGGCGCGGCACCGTGATCCGGTAGCCGTCGTCGAGCAGTTCGGGCAGGTACCTGCGCAGCGCCGCGACGCTCTGCGACCGGTTCCCGCCCGCGTCGTGCGAGAGGACGATCACACCGGGCGCCGCGCCCTTCATGACCCGTCGGACGATGGTCGCGGCGCCCGGCTCCGTCCAGTCGAGGGTGTCCACCGTCCATCCGAGCGGCTCCATGCCGAGCTCCGCGCCGATCTCGAAGGAGTGGCTGTTCCAGGCGCCGTAGGGCGCGCGGTACCACAGGGGCGCCCTGCCCAGCACCCTCTCGATCACCTCGCTGGTGCGGCCGAGCTGATCGCGGATCTTCGACGGCGGCAGCTTCGGGACCAGCGGGTGCGACCAGGTGTGGTTGCCCACCTCGTGTCCGTCGGCGGCCATCTCGCGCAGCAGGTCCCGGTTCACGGTCGCCATCTCGCCGCAGACGAAGAACATCGCCGGGACCCCGTACTCGCGCAGTACGGCGAGGATGTCCGGCGTGTAGCGGGGGTCGGGACCGTCGTCGAAGGTGAGCACCATGGCGCGGCCGGTGCCGGGGATCTCCAGAAAGGGCCGCTTGCGTACGGGCGGCCTGGCCCGCCGCAGAACCGGCGGCGCGAACGCCGTCATGGGCCGCAGCCGGTAGGACGACACGGCCTGGGGCCGGGCGGCGGCCTGCGGGCCCCGGGCCGGTCCTGCGGCGGGGGTACGTCCCGGGGTGTGGGCCCGTTCGCCGACGAGCAGGCCGCCGACGGCGGCGGCGCCGAGGCAGGCGGCGATGCGGAACACCGAGCGGCGACCGGGCAGCGACTGATCCTTCTTCATGGGCAACTGCTCGCACGGCTCGGGCCGTTACCGCCTGATCAACACCGGTTGCGCCGGGGAAACTACCCGATGGGAGCAGCGCCCGGGCCGGTGTCGCGGTCCTTCGCGGGGCGGGACCGGAGGACCGGCGACGGGGAGCCGATAACCTCGTTCCTGTGACAGAGCACGCGTCCCCCGGGTTCGAGCGCGGCACGGACGGCCCGAAGGTGATCGTCGCCGGCCTGGACGGCTCCGACTCGTCGCTGCGAGCGGCGGCGTACGCGAGCGGTCTCGCCAGGCGGCAGAACGCGCTGCTCGCGATCGTCTACGTGCAGCCGGTGATCCCCGCCGGGGCCGCCCTCGGCATACCGGTCGCCGACACCACCGGGGAGATCGCCGAAGGGCTGGCCGCGGAGGTACGGGCCGCCGCGGAGCGGGTGCGGGGCATCTGGGACGTCCGCTGGGAGTTCCACACCTTCCGTGGCGACCCCTACTCGGGGCTGGTCGCCGCCGCGGACGAGCTCAGGGCGGATGCCGTGGTGGTGGGCGCTTCGGAGTCGGCCGGACACCGGATCATGGGGTCGGTCGGGGTCCGGCTGGTGAAGGCCGGGCGCTGGCCGGTGACCGTGGTTCCGTAGTGGATCCTCAGCGGCCCATGGTGAGACCGTCGTGTGCGGCGCCCCGGCTGAGGACGGCGTCGGTGACGGCCTTCTGGGCGGCGGCGTAGTCGGCGCGCGGGCCCTCGCGGCGCATCGCCTCCGGCAGATTGACGACGCGGCCGGCCCGGGTGTCCATCCACTGGGGGACGTACTCCGCCTTCGTGACCTGCCAGCGCCCGCCGGGGACGGTCGGCGGTGCGAAGGTGAAGCGGGCGAGGGAACCCTGGTTGCCGCGCGGGTCCTGCTCGCCCCAGTGGTTGATCATGTCACCGGCGATCTGGTCGCCCATGCCGTAGACGATCCATGTGCCGTTGACCTTCTCGTACGCCTGCGGGACGTGGGCGTGGGTACCGAGGATCAGGTCGATGTCGGGGCGGTCGCCGGTCCTTGACGCGGTGAGCGAGCGGCCGAGTTCCAGCTGCCGGCGGTCGGGTTCGGTCTGCCATTCGGTGCCCCAGTGCAGGCTGACGACCACGATGTCGGCACCGGCGCTCCTGGCCGCGCGGGCGTCGTCGACGATCCGCTGCTCGTCGATGAGGTCGACCGCCCAGGGCCGGTCGCCGGACGACGGCTCGCGGTTGGTGCCGTAGGTGTAGGCCAGCTGGGCGACCTTGGCGCCACCGGCGGCCAGCCACGCCGGTTCGTCCGCCTCCTCAGGGGTGCGCGCGGAGCCGGCGTGCTTGACTCCCGCTCGGTCGAGGGCGTCGAGGGTGCGCCGCACTCCCGCGTCGCCGTCGTCAAGCGTGTGGTTGGAGGCGGTGGAGCACGAGTCGTACCCGGTGTGGGCGAGGGCGCCGGCGATTTCGGGCGGCGACTTGAAGCTGGGGTAACCGGTGTAGTTCCCGTTCTCGCCGTAGACGGTCTCCATGTGGCAGATGGCGATGCCCGCGCGGGAGACGACCGGGCGGACGCCCGCGAGCATGGGGCGGAAGTCGTAGCCGTCGCCGCCCGCGTCCACGCGTGCCTGGCGGATGATCGAGTCGTGCGGCAGGACGTCGCCGCCGGCCACGAGGGTGAAGGCGCGGGGTGCGGGCTCGCCGCCGGGAGTGGCGGGGGCCACGGCGCCGGGTGGCGCGTTCCGCGGTGTGGGCGGCGGCCCCGGTTCCTGCTGTCCGGCGCACCCCGTGGCTCCGGCGAGCAGCAGGGCGCAGACGGCTCCCGCGGTCCGTGGTGCGGGTCGCGTGTGCGTCATCGTCGACCAACTTCCCATTTGTGCGATTAACGGAATACCGGACTGAATGAATCCACAGGGGGAGAACTGCCGGGTCAAGCGACGGGGCCGTGGCAGTCGCTGCAACGGACCTGCGGATTCCGGGTCTCCGGCGGCCCGGCCGACCGCTCGTCGCACCACTCGCCGCTCGGTGCGACCGTTCGCCGACAGGCCGGGGCACGCCGTCTGTCGCCGTCGGCCGGGATGCGTTCGTATACGCCTCGTGGCAGCGGACCTCTGCGGAGAAGGGTGCAGGCAATGGCGACAGCGACCGCGACGACCGACGAGCAGGCCATGGCGGAGCTGCAGCGCGAGCACGGCCCGGCGCTGCTGAGCTTTCTGCTCGGGCTGACCTACGGGGACCAGCAGCGCGCGGAGGACCTGGTGCAGGAGACGCTGGTGCGCGCCTGGCAGCACCCCGAGGCGTTCGACGGTCCGTACGAGTCGATGCGTCCCTGGCTCTTCACCGTGGGACGCCGGCTCGCCATCGACGCCCGGCGTTCGCGAATGGCCCGGCCCACGGAGATCGGCGACGGGGTGCTGGCCACCACGCCCGATCCGGCCGACGTCACCGAGAGCGCGGTCGCCGCGCTCGACGTACGCGCGGCGGTCGGGTCACTGAGCCCCGAGCACCGCGCCGTCCTCGTCCAGATCTACTTCCACGGGCTGAGCGTGAACGAGGCCGCCCAGGCCCTCGGCATCCCGCCGGGCACCGTCAAGTCCCGTTCGTACTACGCGCTGCGCGCCCTCGCCCGCTGTCTGCCCGGTTACAGCAGGCGCGTCACCTCCGCCCCGGCCACCACGGTGATGACCGCCTCCCCCATGGGACACGGACACCGGGCGGCCGTATGCGAAACGTCACGCGCGAGTTGAGCGAAGACGCCCTTCCCTCCGTGTTTGTCGGTGGAGGCTCGTGGTTGTGGCGGGAACGCCGTCGTACATGGAGAGGGTGAGGAACCGTGCGGCCCGGAAGTACCAACAACGCCAGCGGAGGCGGGCTCGCCGTCCCCATGGCATGGCTCTGCGCCGAGTACACCGCCGACGAGATACTGCGTACCGGAGCCCTGGTGGATGCCGACTCGCTCGAGTTCCGGGCCGGCCGGCAGACGCTGGCGCTCACCATCCACCTGTCCGACGACGCCGGTCCCCTCTCGTGGGAGTCGACGGCGGCCCGTGCCGACGAGTGGCTGGTCCTCACCTCGTACGGCCACCCCTGGCCGCGATGGGTGGAGAATCAGCTCGCCGCCCGGGCGGAACGGGTGAGGCGCGGCGCGGCCGATCCCGATCTGCCGCTCGCCGCGGACACCTGGCGCAGGCTGCGCGACACGCAGGTGCTCGCCGCCGACCTCACTGGCCTCGAGCCGTGGCATCCCTCACGGCCGGCGGGCACCGTGCCCGACGAGGCGGCGCGGGTGTGGATGCCGGCCTGGGAACTGGGCCTGCCTCTCGGACACCTGGCGATCCACCTCTGGTGACCGTCCTCGGCGATGAACCGTCCGGGGCGGTGAACGGCCCCCGGAGGTGGAAGGGGGATCCGGCCCGGAGGTGGAACGGGGATCAGGTCAAGGAGCGCGGGGCGGCCGACGAGTGCACGCCCGCCCGGTACTTGGGGATACGGACGGTGATCTTCATGCCGGCGCCCACGGCCGTCTCGATCACCAGGCCGTAGTCGTCCCCGTACACCTGGCGCAGCCGCTCGTCGACGTTGCTCAGGCCGATGCCCGACGACGTGGAGCGCTCCCCCGCGAGAATCCCTCGCAGCACCTCCGGGTCCATGCCGACTCCGTCGTCCTCGATGGTCACCATCGCCTCCGCGCCCGCGTCCTGCGCGGCGATCGTGACGCGGCACTCGTTCCTGGAGTCCTCGAGCCCGTGCTTGACGGCGTTCTCGACGAGGGGCTGGAGGCACAGGAACGGCAGGGTGACCGGCAGGACCTCGGGAGCGACCTGGAGCGTGACCTTGAGCCGGTCGCCGAACCGGGCGCCGGCGAGGGCCAGGTACTGCTCGATGGACCGCAGTTCGTCGGCGAGCTGGGTGAACTCCCCGTGCCGCCGGAACGAGTAGCGCGTGAAATCGGCGAACTCGAGCAGCAGTTCGCGGGCATGCTCAGGATCGGTGCGGACGAAGGACGCGATCGCGGCCAGCGAGTTGAAGATGAAGTGCGGGGAGATCTGGGCGCGCAGGGCGCGGATCTCCGCCTCGATCAGACGGGTGCGGGACCGGTCGAGCTCGGCCAGTTCGAGCTGTACGGAGACCCAGCGGGCGACTTCCGTGGCCGCCCGCACCAGGACCGCCGACTCCCGTGAACCGTAGGCGACCAGCGCACCCAGCACGCCTTCCTCCCCGGTCAGCGGAGCGATCACGACCCAGCGCAGCGGGCACTCGGGATCGTCGCACTCGGTGTGGACGCAGCGGCTCCGCCCGGATCCCAGCATCTCCGCCACGAGCGCCATCACCTGCTCCCGGTGGCGGTCGGCGCCCGGGCCGTCCCAGGCGAGCACGGCCTCGCGGTCGGTGAGGCACAGGGCCTCCGTCCCGAGCAGCGGGCGCAGCCGCCGGGCGGCCTTGCGGGCGGTGTCCTCCGTGAGCCCCGCCCGCAGCGGGGGCGCGGCGAGGGACGCGGTGTGCAGGGTGTGGAACGTGGCGCGTTCGACGGGCGTGCCGAGATCGAGGTCCGGCCGGTCGCCGCCGCGTCCGGCAGTCAGCCGGCCGAGTGCCACGCCGACCGCCAGCAGCACGAGCCCCGCCGCGGCCAGCGCGGCCATCCCTGTGCCGGTCATCGTGGTGCTCCTTCGTGCTGCGGCCGGCCCACCACCAGGTCCTCCGGCAGATGCAGCCGGGCCAGGGTGGCGGCGGCACCGGCGGGTATGTGGCGGCGGGTGGCGAGCGACACCCCGATCATGGTCAGGAAGCCGAGCGGCACCGACCAGACGGCGGGCCAGGCCATCAGTGTGTGGCCCCAGCCGTCCGGGGCCAGGCCGGTGCGGGTGGCCATCACCGCGGTCAGCGCGGCGCCGCCCCCCGCGACGAGGCCGGCTGCCGCGCCGGGCGGTGTCAGGCCCCTCCACCAGATGCCCAGGATCAGCAGCGGGCAGAAGGAGGAGGCGGACACGGCGAAGGCCAGGCCCACCGCGTCGGCCACCGGCACGTTCGTCGCCACCATGCTCAGGGCGAGCGGCGCGGTCATCGCGAGCAGGGTGGCGAGTCGGAAGTGGCGTACACCGCGCGAGGGCAGCACGTCCTGAGTGAGCACTCCGGCCACGGACATGGTGAGCCCGGAGGCGGTGGACAGGAAGGCGGCGAACGCGCCTCCGGCGAGCAGCGCGCCGAGCAGTTCACCGGCGAGCCCGCCGATGATCCGCTCCGGCAGGACCAGTACGGCGGCGTCGGTGGCGCCGGTGAGCGCCAGTTCGGGTGCGTAGATCCGGCCGAGGGCACCGTAGACGGGCGGGAGGAGGTAGAAGGCGCCGATCAGGCCGAGCACGACCAGGGTGGTACGGCGGGCCGCCCGGCCGTTGGGACTGGTGTAGAAGCGGACGGCGACGTGCGGCAGGCCCATGGTGCCGAGGAACGTGGCGAGGATCAGCCCGTACGTCGCGTACAGCTGGTAGCCGTCGCGACCGCCGGACAGCGGCTGGGACCAGCTCAAGGGGTCGGTGCCCGCCGTGGTCCGCTGCGGAACGGCGGCGCCCTCGGGGAAGCGCAGGGTCGTGCCCGCCTCGATGCGGTGCGTTCCCTCGTCGAGGGCCACGGGCCGCTGGTTGTGCCGCACCCCGTCGACCGTGCCGGAGACCGTGAGCGTCAGCGGCGCGTCGAAGTCGACTCGGACGGTGTCGTCGACGCGAACCGCGGTGTGCTTCTGGAAGACGGCGGGCGCGTCGAACCGGGCGCGCGGTGCGTCGTCGCCGAACCACGCCGCGACGAGGAACAGCGCCGGCACCAGCAGCGCGGTGAGTTTCAGCCAGTACTGGAACGCCTGTACGAAGGTGATGCTGCGCATGCCGCCCGCGGCGACGGCACCGGTGACGACGACGGCGACGACCACGCTGCCGAGCCAGTCGGGCGCGCCGGTGAGGATCTGCAGGGTCAGGCCCGCGCCCTGCAGCTGCGGCAGCAGGTACAGCCAGCCGATGCCGACGACGAAGAGGCTCGCGAGTCTGCGCACCTGGGCCGATTCGAGGCGCGCCTCCGCGAAGTCGGAGAGGGTGTACGCCCCTGAGCGGCGCAGCGGTGCGGCGACGAGCACCAGGAGGACGAGATAGCCGGCGGTGTAGCCGACCGGGTACCAGAGCATGTCGGGGCCCTGGAGGAGCACGAGTCCGGCGATGCCCAGGAAGGACGCGGCCGACAGGTACTCGCCGCTGATGGCGGCGGCGTTGAGAGCGGGCTTGACGGTGCGGGAGGCTACGTAGAAGTCGGAGGTGGTGCGGGATATGCGCAGGCCGAGGGCGCCGACGAGCACGGTGGCGAGCACCACGACGGTGACGGCGGTCACCGCGTAGGTCTGGTTCACGTGGCTTCTCCCGGCGGCACCGTCAGCGGCCTTCGACGAGTCTGGAGAAGTCGCGCTCGTTGCGCTCGGCCCGGCGGACGTACCAGCGGGCGATCAGCCACATCACCGGGTAGACCCCCACGCCGAGCGCGACCCAGACGAACGGCTCCGGGGAGCCGGGGGAACCGCCGAGGGCGGCCGGCAGTGCGAACAGCAGCGGCAGCGAGCCGACGAGCAGGGCGAGCGTGCCGAGGGCGTAGAGAGCGGCACGCAGCTGGCTGCGCATCAGCGAGCGGACGTAGGCGGTGCCGAGGGTGGTCTGCTCGCTGATCTCGGAGCGTGCGGGTGCGTGGCCGGGCGGCCGGCGGGTGCCGCGCGGCACCCCGGTGACCACCTCACGGCGGGGGGTTTGCTCTGCAGACATCTTCGTCCGTCCGCTCCGGTGTCTGTCGGCGAACTCGGGGAGATGGTGGAGTCTACGCAGCGACGATCACCGACGGTAGAGAGGTGCGGGGCCCGCTGCGGCCGTGCGGCAGGCCACCGGTCGTCAGCGCCCGGTGTCGCGGGTGCAGTCGCTCAGCGCGATCTCCAGCTCGACGTAGGACTCCTCGGCTCTGCGGAAGGCGACCTCGAGGGCGGCTTCGCCGCGCGGCCCTGCGATGCCCCGCGCCGACTCGCGGATCTCGTACAGCACGTCGGCCCAGCGGCCCGCGGCACTTCTGACGGTGGCGAGGAGCGCCTCGAGGTCACGGGCGTCGGCCGGACGGGTCGCCGGAACGCTGCGGAGCTCGTCCAGCAGTGCTTCCATGTCGCGCATCAGGCCCCTTCTTCCCGGACAGACCCTAAGCGTGGGCCGCCACCCCCGGTGCCCGCTCCCGTGACCTGTCGCCGTGCGGTCCGCTCCCTACGACGAACGGTCGCCGATGATCGCCGAACGGTCGGCCCGTGACTACCGTCTGGCGTGCCGCAGCAGCAGGTCACGCAGCTGACGGGCGTGACGGCGGCTGACCGCGAGTTCGGCGTCGCCCACGCGTACGGTCGTCGCGCCGGCGTCGAGCCGCAGTTCGTCGATGCGTCCGAGGGCCACCAGGTGGCTGCGGTGGATCCGCACGAACCCCCGCGCGGCCCATCGTTCCTCCAGCGTGGAGAGCGGGATACGGACCAGGTGGCTGCCCGAGGGGGTGTGGAGCCTGGCGTAGTCGCCCTGCGCCTCGACGTACGTGATGTCGTCCACCGGTACGAAGCGGGTGACTCCGCCGAGCTCCACCGGTATCTGCTCGGCGGCCCCGGCCGGCGCGGGGTTCGGCACGCTGGGGGTGTGCGCCGGCAGGCCGGTCCGCTGCGGGTCGACCGGCGGGACGACCAGGTCGCGAACCCTGCGCACCGCCTCGGCCAGCCGCTCCCTGCGCACCGGCTTGAGCACGTAGTCCACGGCTTTGAGATCGAAGGCCTGGACGGCGAAACCCTCGTGCGCCGTGACGAAGACGATCAGCGGCGGCCTGGCGAATCCGGCGAGCAGGCGGGCGACGTCCAGTCCGGTGAGCCCCGCCATGTGGATGTCCAGGAAGACGACGTCGATGCTCTCGTCGCCGTCCGGCCCCGCGTCCAGGGCCCGGCCGATGCGGCGGAGCGCCTCCGTGGCGTCCGTGGCGCCCTCGGCGCTCCGGATCCGCGAGTCGGCACGCAGGAGGTAGAGCAGTTCCTCGAGCGCCGGTTTCTCGTCGTCGACGGCCAGTACGCGCAGCATGCAGCGGAGTCTAGGGGCTGTCCCGTAGTCCCCGGCGAGCGCACGACGACAGCTACGGCAGTCCGCCGCGCTGTCGAATCGCCCGGATACATCGAGGACCCCGGGGGTGGGCTTTGCGATCGCGTCCGGGGCGCCGAGGGGTTGAGCAGAGCGCCTTCCTGCTGCGTATTCCAGGGTGACCGCCCGTAACACCTCAAGGAAACGAGGACCGCCCATGAGCCGGCAGCAGCCGCACCTGGATGTGGCCGCCTATGCGCTGGGCATCCTGGAACCGGCCGACACCCACCGGTTCGAGGAGCACCTCGCCGGTTGTGTCCCGTGCGCCGTGGGGCTGTCCGACTTCAGCACGGTCACGACCGCTCTGTCCGAACTCGCCGGTCCGGGCAGGATCGACGCCCGCCCCGGTCCGAAGCTGCTCGACCGCCTGACCGACGCGGTGCTGGTGCAGCGGCGGCGGGAGCGGCGGCGGCGGTTCCGGCTGGTGGCGGTGGCCGCCGCGTTGATCGTCGCGCTGCCCACCGCGGCGGTGACGCTCCGGGGCGAGGAGCAGCCCCCGCCGCCGCGCGTCGTCGCGTCGGACCCGGTCACGGGGGTCACCGCGTCGGTCGCCCTGGACGACCGCGGCTGGGGCACCGCGGTCGCGATGCGGCTGAGCGGGCTCGCGGGTCCCCGCACCTGCCGGCTGATTGCGATCGGCAAGGACGGGGCCGAGCACCCGGTGCTCAGCTGGTGGGTCCCCGACAGCGGTTACGGGCTCGGGCCGGGATCCGGCGGGGAGGGCCCGCTGGACCTCGAGGCGAGCACCGGGCTGCACACTGCCGAGATCGGCCGCTGGGAGGTCCGTTCGGACAGCGGCGAGCGGCTGCTGTCGATCGGCTGAGTCCCGGCGCCCCGCGAGGGTGTCATTTGAGCAGGCGGGAGAGCCTGCGGTCGGCGAGCGGCTTGCCACCGGTCTGACACGTGGGGCAGTACTGCAGCGACGAGTCGCTGAAGGCCACTTCACGGATGGTGTCGCCGCACACCGGGCAGAGCTCGCCGGTACGGCCGTGGACGCGCAGTCCGCTCTTCTTCTCCGACTTGAGCCGTCCCGCCGCAAGGCCCCGCGAGCGTTCGACCGCGTCGCCGAGCGTCGAGCGCAGCGCCTCGTACAGCGCTTCGGTCTCCGCCTCGTCGAGGTTCTGAACGGGCTTGAAGGGCGACATCCGAGCCGCGTGCAGGATCTCGTCGCTGTAGGCGTTGCCGATGCCCGCGATCAGGCTCTGGTCGCGCAGCGCGCCCTTGATCTGCCGCCGCTCGCCCGTGAGCACCCGCGCGAAGGCCGCCCGGTCGAAGTCGGCACGGAGCGGGTCGGGCCCGAGCCCCGCGACGCCGGGCACTTCGGCCGGATCGCGTACGAGATGCACGGCGAGGCGCTTGGCCGTGCCCGCTTCCGTGAGGTCGAAGCCGCCTCCCCCGGCCAGCACCGTCCGCAGGGCCAGCGGGCCCTTGCCGGGCCGGGGCGGCGCGGCGGGCACCTCGTCCTTCCACTGGAGCCAGCCCGCACGGGCGAGGTGGATCACGAGGTGGAGTCCGCCCGCGGTGACGTCGAGCCACTTGCCGTGCCGGTCCACGGCGGTGACCTCCGTACCCTCCACGGCGGAGAGCGGCGGGTCGTACGTCTTGAGCACGCTGATGGCCACCGGCAGCACGCGAGCGATCCCCCGGCCCAGCAGATGGGCGTCGAGGAACTCCCGCAGCGCTTCGACCTCGGGCAGTTCGGGCATGACTCCACCCTGCCGCACCGGGCGGCCCGTCGCACCGCCGGACCCGGTGCCCGAGGGCCGGGCTTGGAGGAGCGCCGGACCCGGTGCCCAAGGGCGGGGCTTGGAGGAGCGCCGGCCGGGTACCCGCGATCCGGACACCGGACCGCACCGAGGGAGGTCTGCATGCCTGCTCCCGACACGCTGGCGGAGTACCGCCGCAAACGGGATTTCCACCGGACCACCGAGCCTTCGGGAAGCGGCACGTCCGACGCGCGCGGCACTCTCTCGTTCGTGGTGCAGATCCACGACGCCCGCGCCATGCACTTCGACTTCCGTCTGGAGGTGGACGGCGTCCTCAAGAGCTGGGCGGTGCCCAAGGGGCCGTCGGCCGACCCGGGAGTCAAGCGCCTGGCCATGCCCACGGAGGACCATCCGCTGGACTACGCGGACTACGAGGGCGTCATCGCGGCGGGCGAGTACGGGGCGGGAACGGTGATCATCTGGGACGAGGGCACCTACCGGAGCCTCGCCACCGACCGGCGGGGCAACGAGATCCCGTTCGCGCAGGCGCTGGAGAAGGGGCACGCCTCGTTCTGGCTCGACGGTGGAAAGCTGCACGGCGGATACGCGCTCACCCGGACCCGAGGCGGCGAGGGCGGCGAGCGCGAGACCTGGCTGCTGGTGAAGAAGCAGGACCGGCACGCCTCCTCGCACGACGCGCCCGAACCGCGCCGGGCCCGGTCCGCCCGCACCGGGCGCACCCTCAAGCGGGTCGCGGACGACGCGGCACCGGACGACGTGTCCTCGGACGACTCCTGATTCGGCCGCTCACACCGCGCCTGCGCGAGCTCCGTGGACGACGATGGTGCGGATGATGTTCTCCGACGCCGTCTACGCGGCCCTGGGATTCGGCGCACTGGCGGCAGCCGTTGTGCCGCGCATGGTCTTCAAGCGCCCGTTGTCCATGCCCATGGTGTTCCTCGCCGCGGGCGCTCTGGTCGCGGCGCTCCCCCTTCCGGTGCCGGTCGTGGATCCCGTACGGGACCGGCTGTGGGTCGAGCACGTCACCGAGGTCTGCGTGATCGTGTCGCTGATGGGCGCGGGCCTGGCCATCAACCGCCCCTTCGGGGTGCGGTCATGGGCGGGCCCGTGGCGTCTGATCGGCCTCACCCTGCCCCTTTCTGTGGCCGGGGTCGCGGTGGTGGCGGCCCTGCTGCTGGACTGGCCGCCGGCGCTCGCCCTGCTGCTGGCGGCGGTGCTCGCTCCCACCGACCCGGTTCTCGCCGCGGAGGTACGCGTCGGGGAGCCCACCGACGCCGAGGAGGACGAGGACGAGGTCCGCTTCACCCTGACCAGCGAGGCCGGCCTCAACGACGGACTGGCGTTCCCCTTCGTGCTCGCCGCGCTCGCCCTCGCGTCCAGCGCGGCTTCCGGCTGGTCCGCCGAGTGGATCGGCGGCTGGCTGCTCACCGATCTGCTCGGCAAAACGGCCGTCGGCCTGCTGACGGGGCTGGCCGTCGGCATGCTGCTCGGCCGGATGTTCTTCCGCGCACCCGTCCCGTCCCTGCGGCTGTCCGAGCACATGGAGGGTTTCGTCGCCCTGGGCGCCACCTTCGTGGCCTACGGCACCGCCGAGCTGCTGCACGGCTACGGCTTCCTCGCCGTCTTCGTGACGGCCTGCGCCATCCGGTCGGCGGAGCGGAGCCACGGCTACCACAAGGTGCTGCACGAGTTCACCGAGCAGATCGAGCGGTTGCTGACCGCCTTTCTGCTCTTCCTCCTCGGCGGCTGTCTGACCACCGGCGGGCTGAGCGCGCTCACCTGGCGGGGCGCGCTGGTCGCGGTCGTGCTCGTCCTCGTCGTCCGGCCGCTCACGGGGTGGATCGCCCAGCTCGGCTTCCGGGCGGCCGGCACCCGCGAGCGGCTCGTCACCTCCCTGTTCGGGATCCGCGGCATCGGCTCGCTGTTCTATCTCGCCTACGCCCTCGGCCACGGTCATTTCACCGAGCACGCACGGCAGCTGTGGGCCGTCGTGGCCTTCACCGTCATGCTGTCGGTCTTGCTGCACGGGGCCTTTGCCACCCCTGTCATCAGCCGCCTGGACCGGCTGCGCAGCAGGTCCGGCGAGCAGCCGTGAGCGGGGCCGCGGACGGAGGGTGTGCCGTCACGGCAGAGACAGGTCCGGCATACGGAACTCGCACCACACGCACTTGCCGCCGCCGCGCGACTCCACGCCCCAGCTGTCCGAGAGCCGGTCGACGAGCATCAGACCGCGTCCCGAGACGCCCGTCGTCCCTGCCTCGCGCCGGCGCGGCAGTGCGCTGGAACGGTCCTCGACCTCGACCCTGAGCCGTCGTTCCGGGCCGGCCGGCACCCGTACCGTGACGATCGCCCCTCCGTCGGTGTGCATCAGCGCGTTCGTGATCATCTCGTCGGCGGCCAGCTCGATCTCGTCCGCGCGGGACCGGGCTCCCCACGCCCCCACGGCCGCCCGGACCATGTGGCGGGCCGAGCGCAGTGCCTCTGCGTCTCCCGCGGCGACGTGCTGCTGGAGACGGCCGCCGGCCTGGGCGGTGCCGGCGCCTTCGCGCCGCAGCAGCAGGAGCGCCATGTCGTCGTCGCCGCCGCGTTCGTCCGCCACCTCGCAGAGCCGGTCGGCCAGCAGCTGTAGATCGTGCGGGCCGTCGTGCACCAGGTCGGCCAGCAGCCGCATGCCGTCGTCGAGATCGGCACCGGGCTGTTCGACCAGCCCGTCGGTGTACATCACCAGCGTCTGTCCGGGGTCCAGTTCGACGGTGTTCACCGGATACTCGAGCCCGCCGAACTCGGCGGAGAGCCCCAGCGGCAGTCCGCCCTGGAGCGCCGGCCTCCGGCTGCTGCCGCCCCGGTCCCTGATCAGCGGGTCGACGTGACCGGCCCTGACCACCTGCACCACCCCGGTCGACAGGTCCACCTCCGCGTAGGTGCAGGTGGCGAAGCGGTCGGTGTCCAGCTCGTGGAGGAACACGGACGCCCTCGCCATCACGGTGGCCGGCGTGTGACCCTCCGCTGCGTACGCACGCAGCACGATCCGCAGCTGCCCCATGACGGCGGCCGCGTGCGTGTCGTGGCCCTGTACGTCGCCGATGACCGCGCCGACCCGCCCGCCGGGCAGCTCGATGATGTCGTACCAGTCGCCGCCGATGTCGCGGCCGAACCGCGCGGACCGGTACCGGACCGCGACCTTGGCACCCGGGATCTCGGGGATCCGGCGCGGCAGCATGGCCTGCTGCAGACCCTCCGCGAGGTCGTGTTCCTGTTCGTAGAGCACCGCGCGCTGGAGGCTCTGGGCGATGCTGCTGCCGAGGGCCACCAGCACGTTGCGCTCGTCCGCGGTGAAGGCGGTCTTGTCGCGGTAGAGCAGGCCGAGCGCTCCGATGGGGCGGGCCTGTGCGATGAGTGGCAGATAGGCGGCGGCGGAGATGCCGAGTCCGCTGATGTGCGGCCACAGAATCGGGTACGACCGGGCGAAGTCGGCCTTGGACTCGATGAAGCGGGGGGTGAGCGTACGAACCACCTCGCTCATCGGGTACTGCTCGTCGACCCGTGTGTAGCGGGTGCCGGGCACGAACGAGCCCTTCGGCCCTTCCGCCACGAGGTGGATCCGGCCGGACTCGAGGAGCCCCATGACCAGGCTGGTGGCGCCGAGGTGTTCCAGGCCGTGGGAGTTCTTGAGCAGCTCGATGACGTCCTGCACGGTGCGGGCGTGGGCGAGGGCGGCGGTGGTGCTCTCGACCACGCTGGTCTGTCTGCGGCGCTCGGTGTCGACCTCGACATGGGCGGTGGAGTCGGCGAGCTCCTGGGTCGCGTCCCGGACGATTCCGATGATGCGCACGGGTCTGCCGGTCTCGTCCCGTCGTACGCAGGCCTGGGTGTGGGTCCAGCGCAGTTTCCCGTCACGGCGCCGGATGCGGAAGTAGGCGCCGTAGGTGTCGCTCCCGTTCTTCAGCGCCTGGGCGACCATGGTGTCGAGCCGGATGGCCTCGTCGGGGGGCACTCTGGTGCCCAGGCTCTCCGGTCGTCCGTCGTACTCCTCCGGGCGCAGGTCGAACACATCGAGGCCGGACCCGTCCATGTGCATGAGCCCGCTGCCGAGGTCCCAGTCGAAGGTGCCCATGCGGTTGAGGACGAGGCTCACATCCGCGTGCGCCGGCCAGTCGTCGGGGAGCGACAGGGCGCCCGCTGCCCGATCAACCATGGAGCCACTCTGTCACGATTTGTCGTTTTTCACGAGCCGTCCGACGGGCGCTGTCAGCGTTGCGGAGCGTCCGCCGCGGCGGGATCGTCCGGCATCGGAGCAGCCGGGGCGGCCTGCCCGTGGCCGGCCTGGGCAGGCCCTGCCGCGCCGCCGCCCCCCGCGGGGAGGCCTGGGTCGGCAGGCTGCGCCTCCCACCGGTCCGGCATCCCCTGGGAAGGGTCGTCGGGCAGGTCGGGCTGCGGGGCAGGGGCCACGTCCGGACCGGCGGGCAGATCGGGTGTGGCCGGGAGATCGGGCCCGGCAGGCAGATCGGGTCCGGCCGGCAGGTCGGGTCCGGCAGGCTCGGGCGGCGCGGCCGGCTGGAGCGGCGCCCGGGAAGGGGTGACGGGCGAGGGCTGCGCGTCGGGGGTCGCCCCCTCCGGCACGGCGGAGTCCACCGAGCCGCTCGCGGCGGAGTTGCCGGAGCCGGAGAAGACCTCGTCCGGGTCCACCGGCGGCAGCGACGCCGGCCTGGCGTCGTCCTCCCCCTCGGTGCCACTGGGCCGCTCGATCCACCCGTTGTCCACGAGGCTCACCAGCAGCAGGTTGTTCACGGGCTGCGCTGCGGGCTTGACGACGAGCGTCCGGTCGGCCCGGTAGCCGGGCCACGGCTTGCCCTTGGTGACCGTGGCGACCCTGGCCGCCACCGGCGCCTTCAGCGGCGCGCCGGAGACGCACCGCACCCGGGGCGCGCCGTACTGGTCGACCAGCACGGCCGTCCCCGCCTGGAGCACCGACTGCCGGGCGACGGCCGACCCGTCGTGGAAGCCGTGGTCCGTGACACGGGTGTCGGCGCGCAGCACCACCGGGGTCAGGCTGCGCAGGAAGGCGGCGACGCCGGACCGGTCGACATCAGCCCCCTCGGCGAACGCGCGCCCCTTCCCCTTGTCCGCCGCGAGCAGACCCGCCTGCCGCGCGACATCACAGGCCGCCACCTCCTGGGCGCCCGCGTAGAGGCCCGGCGTCGCGCCGGACAGGGTGCGCAGTGTCACCCCGCCGCCGGAAGGACTCTTCGGCGCGCTCGCGACGGCCGGCAGCACGGCCGGCGCCTCGGTCGTGGCGGTGGACGCCGTGAAGGGCCCCGGCCCCGCCGCCGCGCGCGGCTGGAGGAGGATCTCCCCCGACTCCGCCGCCTTGCTCTCGCCGCCGCAACCGGCGGCCAGCGGCCCCACACACAGCACGGCGACCGCCGCGTACAGACCACGCTTCGGTGAACGCACCAAGATCTCCCGCCTCCCGCAACTCGAGATGTTCATCAATTTCTGACGGATCATCACGAACGCCGCGACTTGAACGCGTTCAGTTCAGCGCATAGTCTCGACGCGTCGGAACTTGAACACGTTCAATCGATGGGGGGCGGGGCATGTTCGTACTGGTCAACCTGATCGTCATGCTGGGGATGCTGGTCGTCGTACCCGCGGGACTGCGCCTTGTGGAGCCCGTACGGCTCGCGCCCGTTCGGCGTATGTGGCCGCTGTTCGCCGTGCCGGGGGCGGTCGCCCTGTGGCTGCCCCGAGGGGCCGCCGCCACGGCACTCGCCGTCGTCTACGCGGCCGGCACGCTCCTGCTCGCCGCGCATGCGCCGCGGCGACTGGCCCGCACCCGCTCGGTCGCCCCCGGTGAGATCGCGGTACTGACCGCACTGGTCACACCGTCCGTCGCGGGTCTGGCGCTGGTCGCGGAGCGGGCCGGGCACGAGCTGTTCGGCTTCACGCTGCCGATCCTGGCTCTGACCGTTCCGCACTTCCACTTCGCCGGATTCGCCGCCGCGCTCGTCGCGGGCCTGGTCTGCGCCTCGGCCGCCGGTCCCCTCGCCCGGTTCGCCGCCGTGAGCGTGCCGCTCGGCACGCTGACCGTCCTCGGCGGCTACTTCCTCGACGACTGGGCGGAACTTGCCGGCTCGCTGGTGCTGACCGCGGGCATGTGGGCCGTCGCCCTGCTGACCTGGCGGGACGTACGGGGCGCGGAGCGCGACCCGTGCACACGCGCCCTGCTCGCCGTCTCCGCGGCCGTGCTCGTGGCGACGATGCTGCTCGCGCTGAGCTGGGCGGTCGGCGAGGCGGCGGAGATCTGGCACCCGAGCCTGACCTGGATGGCCGCCACCCACGGTCTCGGCAACGCCCTCGGCTTCGCGTGCTGCTCGGTGGCGGCCTGGCGGAGGATCAAGGACATGAAGGAGAGTGCCGTATGAGCGCCGCATCGAAGAACAATGCCCGCAGCCTCAGCTACCAGGAGGTCGGCGCCACCCGGCACGGCCCGCTGCCCGCCGGCTACCACCACCTCCACCACACCACCCGGATCGGCAGCGGCCGGGCCGCCTTCGAGGCGGCGGGCGCCGCGGTGACGGGGTGGCGGATGCACCGGATGTCGGGGGCCGGCCTGCGGGCCTCGGCCGAGCGGGCGGAGCCCGGCGTACGCGTCGAGGTCTCCGCAGGCATCGGACCGGTCCGCCTCCGCGTGCCCTGCGAGGTGATCTGGACCGCGTACGAGCAGGACCGGACCGGCTTCGCCTACGGGACGCTCACCGGACACCCCGAGCTCGGGGAGGAGTCGTTCCTCGTGGACCTGCACGACGACGGCTCCGTGTGGTTCACCGTGCTGGCCTTCAGCCGCCCCGCCGCCTGGTACACCAGGCTCGGCGGCCCGCTCGTGCCCGTGGTGCAGCGCTGGTACGCCCGGCGGCTGGGCAACACGCTGAGACGGATCGCCGCAGGCTGATACACGGTCGCGGGCCGATACTGGAAGCGATGGAGTGGTTCGGCGACGACGCTTACCGGCTGAGCCGGCTGGTCTTCCAGCGGGCTCTCGCCGGCGTGTATCTCGTCGCCTTCCTCTCCGCCGCACTGCAGTTCCGGGCCCTGATCGGCGAGCGCGGCATGCTGCCCGTACCGGACTTCCTGCGCCGGGTGCCCGCCAGAAGCTCGCCGAGTCTGTTCCGACTGCACTACTCCGACCGCTTCTTCGCCCTGGTCGCCTGGACCGGCTGCCTGCTCGCCGCGGCGCTGGCCGCCGGAGCGGCCGACCGGCTGCCGCTCGGTGCGGCGATGGCCTGGTGGGCGGTGTTGTGGCTGCTGTACCTCTCGATCGTCAACGTCGGCCAGACCTGGTACGGCTTCGGGTGGGAGTCGCTGCTGCTGGAGACCGGCTTTCTCGCGATCCTGCTGGGCAACGAACGCACCCAGCCCCCCGTGCTGGTGCTGTGGCTGCTGCGCTGGCTGTTGTTCCGGGTGGAGTTCGGAGCGGGGCTGATCAAGCTCCGCGGTGACAGGTGCTGGCGCGATCTGACGTGTCTCTACTTCCACCACGAGACACAGCCGATGCCCGGGCCGCTGAGCCGGCTCTTCCACCTGCTGCCCCGCCGCGTGCACCGGGTGGAGGTGGCGGCCAACCACGTGGTCCAACTCGGCGTTCCCGTACTGCTGTTCACGCCCCAGCCGGTGGCGAGCGTGGCCGCGGCGCTGATCGTGGTGACGCAGTTGTGGCTGGTCCTGTCCGGCAACTTCGCCTGGCTGAACTGGCTGACGATCGTGCTCGCGCTGTCCGCGGTGGACGCCTCCGCGGTCACCGGCCGGCATGCCCTGCCCGAGGCGTCGCTCTGGTACGAGATCGTGGTGATCGCCGCCACGGCGCTGCTGCTCGGCCTGAGCTACCGTCCGGCACGCAACCTGCTCTCGAAGCAGCAGGCGATGAACCGCTCCTACGACGCACTGCACCTGGTCAACTCCTACGGAGCGTTCGGCACGGTGGGCCGGGTCAGGCAGGAACTCGTCGTCGAGGGAACGGAGGAGACGACCCTTCACGAGGGCACCGTCTGGCGGGAGTACGAGTTCAAGGGGAAGCCGGGCGACGTCCGGCGGTTGCCGCGTCAGTACGCCCCGTACCATCTGCGGCTCGACTGGATGATGTGGTTTGCGGCGCTCTCCCCCGCCTATGCGCGCTCCTGGTTCCTGCCGTTCGTCGAGCGGCTGCTCGAAGGAGACCGTGACACGCTCCGGCTGCTGCGCCGCAACCCCTTCCCCGACGCGCCGCCCGCCCATGTGCGGGCGCGGCTCTACCGCTACCGCTTCACGACCCGGCGCGAGCGGCGGGAGACCGGGGCCCGTTGGCACCGCACCTTCGTACGCGAGTTCCTGGCGCCGACACGGCTGTCGTGAGCGGTGCGACCCGGCACCCGGTGGTGGCCCGGCGCCGGCAGGTCATCCGTGTGCCCCCTGCCGGGGCGGACAGGGGGCACAGAGGGAAGCGCCGGTCAGTCGATGCCTGGCAGGATGTGCGGTTCGGCGAGGTCCTCCTCGTAACCGGCGAGCCGGATCGGGGCCGAGCGGGCCCAGACCTCGAGGTTGCCGATCTCGTCGGCCTTGCCGGCCCGCTCGCCGCCGCGCTCCGGCGGTCGCTGGTCTTGCTTCACATCTGGTGTCACCGCGCACTCCTCTGTGTCGCGTAACTGGGACAGGGCAGTTCGGTCGCGGTGGCGCCGTCACTCGGGCGGGACCGCAGCCTGGTTGCAGACCTGTCCCAGGACTGCCGAAGGGGTTTCGTGGATCCCTTGGTGGCTGTCCATTCACCCCAGGGTAACCAAATGAGCACCACCGCGCTCGATGGGGCCTTCAATTCCACTCGATTCAGGCCAGAACCGTGTCCGAACCGAAACAGACGGCCGGTGCACCCCTGTCGGGTGCACCGGCCGTGAGTGTGCTGCTCATGTACCTCTCGGGGCCTACCAGTTCGCCGGGGCGTAGTCCTTGAGGAAGCAGCCGTAGAGGTCTTCGCCGTCCTCGCCGCGGACGATCGGGTCGTAGACGCGGGCGGCGCCGTCGATCAGGTCGAGCGGGGCGTGGAAGCCCGCGTCGGCGAGACGCATCTTGTCGGGGTGCGGCCGCTCGTCGGTGATCCAGCCGGTGTCGACGGCCGTCATCAGGATGCCGTCCGCCTCGAACATCTCCTGCGCGCTGGTACGCGTCAGCATGTTCAGGGCGGCCTTGGCCATGTTCGTGTGCGGGTGGCCCGCGCCCTTGTAGCCGCGGCTGAACACGCCCTCCATCGCGGAGACGTTCACGACGTACTTCCGCTTGCCCGCCGCGGCGGCCATCGCCGGACGGAGGCGGCTGATCAGGATGAACGGCGCGGTGGAGTTGCACAGCTGGACTTCGAGGAGTTCGACCGGGTCGACCTCCGAGACGGTCTGGATCCAGCTGTTCGTGTCGTGGAGATCGGGCACCAGGCCGCCGGCGTCGATGGCCGTGCCCGCCGCGATGCGCTCCAGCGAGGCGGAGCCGCTGACCAGGGCGAGGTCGGTGACGTCCTGGGCCGTCAGGCCCTCCTTGCCCGCCGACGGAAGCGCGGCCACCGAGTCGACGGCGCCGCTGCCGAACGTTCCGATGACCTCGGCGGGCGGCAGTTCGCCCGCCGGCAGGGGCGCCGACTCCGCCGTGAGCAACTCCCGGTACGCCTGCGGGGAGCGGCGTACCGTCTGGGCGGCGTTGTTGATCAGGATGTCCAGCGGGCCCTGGGCGGCCACGGAGTCGGCGAGGGCGACGACCTGCGCCGGGTCACGGAGGTCGATGCCGACGATCTTCAGGCGGTGGATCCACTCGTCGCTGTCCGGCATCGCCTTGAAACGGCGGATGGCGTCGTTCGGGAACCGCGTGGTGATGGTGGTGTGAGCACCGTCACGCAGCAGACGCAGCGCGATGTACATGCCGATCTTGGCCCGGCCGCCCGTGAGCAGTGCGCGCTTGCCGGTCAGGTCGGTGCGGGCGTCGCGGCGGGCTCGGTTCTCGGCGGCGCAGCGCCGGCACAGCTGGTGGTAGAACGCGTCGACCTCGACGTAGCGGTCCTTGCAGGTGTAGCAGGAACGGGGGCGCTGCAGCACGCCCGCGATCTCGCCCAGGCTGGAGGACGACGGCAGCAGGCCCTGTGTCTCGTCGTCGATCCGGGCCGCGGAACCGGTCGCGGTCGCCTCGGTGACGGCCTTGTCGTGTGCCGTCTTGGCCGCACGGCGCTCCTGCCGGCGGCGCTGCTTCACCGTCCGGTAGATCCCGGCGGTGGCGCGGCGGACCATGATCGCGTCGGGGTGGTCGACCTCGAGCTTGTCGAGCTCTTCGAGCACGCTCAGGCAGACGGCCAGCCGCTCCGGGTCGATACCGGGGCCGTGGGCCACCGGGCTGTCCTCTGTCACCGTCATCGCTGGTTGCCGTTCCTCGGTCACTCGAATGCCACGTTTCAAAAGCACGACTTTACTGATTGATGGGTGGTCGACCAAATGAGGTCCGTCACGGCGGCAGGCCCTCCGCGGGCGGAGACCAGCGCGTGGCTGGATTCATGAGTACGGTCGCCATGATCGACGGTGCCCTGATTGGTCTGGACCTCTGAAGGTCGAGGGCGATCGGACGACCCCGCCACCTGGCAGGGTGCGACGCCAGGGGGCTCTGCGGCTGCGCGCGCCATGGAGCGCGGCCACGCCTGCGCCGTATCCGTTTTGCGCCAGGTTTCACAATGCCCACACACCTGCCCCGGAGCGCACTCCACTATGTGATCCGACAGAGCCGATGTGGCGGTCGCCGTCGCGATCGGCCACTTCTGGGGGAGCAGGGCATGCCGGATGGGGGTCCGGCATGCCCTGTCGGGGAGGGACCACCTTGAGGCGCACCGTCCGAACTACGGCTCTCGCCTGCGCGAGCGCACTGCTGGCAACACTGGCACCGGCACTGGTGGCACCCGGGGCCGGCGCCGCGGAGGCCGCGGCACCGCGGATCGACCTGCGGGTTCTCGTCGTCGACGACGGCGGCCCCGCCGTCGGGGCGATCGCCGCCGAGCTGGGCGACCAGGGAACACCGTTCACCCGTGTCGATCTCCGCGCGGCGGACCGTCCGCGGATCGAGCCGGGGTTCCTCGCCGACACCGTGGAGGGACGGCCCCGCGCCAGGTACCAGGCGGTGGTCCTGCCCAGTGACAGCCCGCCGGGCCTGGCGGCGGCCGAGCTCGGCGCGCTCGGCGCGTACGAGAAGAGCTTCGCGATCCCGCAGGTCGACGCGTACACCTACGCCCGGCCCGAGGTGGGCCTCGCCCACCCGGTGAACGGCGGATACAGCGGATCGCTGGACGGCGCCGAGGCCGCGGTGACGCCGGCAGGGCTTGCCGGGCCGTTCGGCTACCTCGACGGGCCGGTGCCCTTCGAGGACAACTCGACCGCGGTGAGCGAGTCCTACGCCCATGCCGCGCTGCCGATGGCCGACGCGGACTTCACCAGCTACGTGGACGTCCCGCTGCCCGGCTCCGGCGGGCGCGGCTCGATCGTCGGCGAGTACCGGCACGACGGCCGCCGGGAGCTTGTCGTGACCTTCGTCTACAACCGGTACCAGCAGCAGTTCCGGCTGCTGGCGCGGGGCATCGTCGACTGGATGACCCAGGGCGTACGGCTCGGCGCCGCCCGCCATTATTTCGCGACCCATGTGGACGACGTGCTCGCCGCGGACGACCGCTGGGACAGCGATCTCAACTGCACGCCGGGGGACGTCGACTGCCCACCGGGACAGGGTGAGCCGGACCCGATCCGGATGACCGCGGAGGACGCCCGGTACGCGGCCCGGTGGTCGGCCTCCAGGAACTTCACGCTCGACATGGTCTTCAACGGCGGTGGCAGCGAGCTCTACAAGGAGGAGAACGGCGGCTCGGACCCGCTCGCCGCGCAGCTGACCGCCGACAGGAACCTCTACCGCTGGGTCAACCACACGTACAACCATCCCTTCCTGGGCTGCGTGCAGGACGTCTCGACCGTCCCCTGGACCTGCGCCAGGAACGCCGACGGCAGCGTGAAGTACGTGAGCCGGGGCGAGATCTCCGGGCAGATCGCGGACAACCGCGCCTGGGGCCGGCGGGCCGGCCTGCCGATGCGCGACGACGAACTGGTCACCGGGGAGCACTCCGGGCTCAAGGTCCTCCCTCAGCAGACGGACGACAACCCGAACCTCGCACCCGCGCTGGCCGACAACGCGATCACCTCGCTCGCCTCCGACAACTCCCGTGACCGTGAGCAGCGCCGGGTCGGGCCCGCCCTGACCGTGCCCCGCCACCCGATGAACGTCTTCTACAACGCGGGCCGCACCGCGGAGCAGGTCGACGAGTACAACTGGATCTACACCCGTGCCTCGGACGGCGGCAGCGGCATCTGCGAGTCCTCGGCCGTCACCACATGCCTGGAGGAGCCGCTGGACCCGGCCACCGGATACGCCGGGTACGTGGTCCCGCTGGAGGCGCGGATCGCGCTCGGTCATGTGCTGTCCGGCGACCCGCGCCCCCACTTCATCCATCAGTCCAACCTGGCCGAGGACCGCATCGCCTACCCGGTGCTCGACCGTGTCCTCGACACCTATGCGGCCCTGTACGCGGACAGCACCCCGCTGGTGAATCTGCGTCAGCGCGACATCGGCGCCGAACTCCAGAGCCGCGCGGCATGGCGGGCGGCGGTCGCGGCCGGGCAGGTGACCGCGTATCGGATCGGTGCCACGGTGACCGTACGGACGCCCACGGGGGTGCGGGCCACGGCCACGATGCCGACCGGTACACGGCAGAACCTGCTGCTCGGCACGGCGGCCTTCGGCAGTCCGTACGCCGGTTCGGTCTCCGGCTGGGTGGCGCCGGCGCTTCTCCAGGACCGGATCACCCTCACCCTCCCCGCCGCGCCGGCCGTCAGCGCCCGTGCGGGCGACGGCGCGCAGGCTTGGAGGCCGGCCCGCGAACCGGCCCGCGAACCGGCTTCGGAACTGGCTCCGCGACCGGCTCCGGCTCGGGAACTGCCGCTGCCCCGGGGTGTACGGGAGCGGGTGGCGTACGGGGTCGCGGGCTGAGCCTCGCCGTCACGCATACGAACACTCGCAGCTACGGGGGCAGTTCCGCATGGCACAAGGACTTTGGCCGCGCTCCGGCACGCCGCAGGTCACCCTTCTCACCGAGGGCACGTATCCACACAGTCACGGCGGGGTGAGCGTCTGGTGCGACCAGCTCGTGCGCGGTATGCCGGATGTCGACTTCCGTGTCACCGCGGTCACCGGCACAGGACGCGAGCCCGTGGTCTGGGAGCTGCCGTCCCATGTGTCGGACCTGGTGACCGTGCCCCTGTGGGGTCCCCCGCCGGCGGGGAAGGCACCGCGCGGGGCACGGAGGCGGAAGCTGATGGACCGTTACGAGAGGTTTCTGACGGCGCTCCTCGACCCCTTTGCCGAGGAGGAGTTCGGCCCCGCGCTGTACGAGCTGGCCCACGCGGCCCGTGACGGCGTGCTCGCGCCCGCGCTGCGGTCCGACGACGCGGTGCGTGTGCTGGTGGGAGTCTGGACGCGGCGCGACCTCGCGGTGTTCGCCGCGCGGCCCACCGTGCACGACGCGCTCACCGCCACGGACCTGCTGGAGCACGCGCTGCGGCCGCTGGCCGCCGTTCCTCCCCGGACCGGCGTGACACACGCGGCGAGCGGCGGGATCGCCACCCTTCCCGGACTGGTGGCCGCGCGGGAGCACGGCGTACCGCTGCTCCTCACCGAGCACGGCGTATATCTGAGAGAACGTTACCTCGGTTATCGCACCGGCCCCTACCGCCTGCCGGTCAAGGCTCTGCTGCTCGGCTTCCACCGTTTGCTGGCGGAGGAGACGTACCGGGTGGCCGCACTGATCACACCGGGCAACCGGTACAACCGGCTGTGGGAGGAACGCGGCGGCGCCGACCCGCGGCTGATACGCACCGTCTACAACGGGGTGGACCCTGCCGCCTTCCCGCCGGCCGGTCCGGAGCCCGCGACGCCGACCCTTAGTTGGGCGGGCCGCGTGGACCCCATCAAGGATCTCGGCACGCTGATCCGGGCGTTCGCACTCGTACGGCGGGAGATGCCGCAGGCCCGGCTGAGGCTGTTCGGCGGCACCCCTCGCGGCGGGGAGGCGTACCGGGAGAGCTGCGAGGCACTCGCCGCCGAGCTGGGACACGGTGAGGCGGTCCGGTTCGAGGGCCGGGTGGACGACATCAGGGACGCCTACGCGGCGGGCAACGTGGTGATGCTCTCCAGTATCAGCGAGGGCTTTCCGTTCACACTGATAGAGGCCATGTCCTGCGGCCGGGCCACGGTCTCCACGGATGTCGGCGGAGTGCGCGAGGCCGTCGGGCGCTGCGGTCTGGTCGTGCCACCGCGGGAGCCCGAGGCGATGGCCCGTGCCGCGCTGGATCTGCTGCGCGATCCGGGGCGCAGGGCGGCGATGGGTGAGCGGGCACGCCTGCGGGTGATCGAGCAGTTCACGCTGCGGCAGACCGTCGACACCTTCCGCTCGATCTATCTCGAACTCGCCTTCGGTGCCCGGGCGGAGGCCGACCGGCGGCCGGTCGTGTCCGCGGGTGCCTCATGAGCGGCCCGTTGCGCCTGGTCCCGGGCGACGGGGACGCTCTGCCCTTCCTCGCCGCGCCGCTCTCAGGTCCGGTCTCCCGTCCGGTCTCCCGTCCGGTCTCCCGTCCGGTCTCCCGTCCGGTCTCCCGTCCGGTCTCCGGTGCGGTCTCCGGTGCGGTCTCCGGTGCGGTCTCCGGTGGGCTGCCCGGTCCGCTCCCCCGTCCGCACAGGCGGCCGAGTTGGGCCGAGGATCCCGTCGACGAACTGGCCGAGCGGCTCCTGGAGCCGGTCGCCGCCGCCGTCCACCCCTACGAGGTCGCCGCACTGCTCGAGGCGGACGGGCTGACCCCTGATCAGGTCGGCGAACGCTACGGCCGTCCCGACCTGTTCACCCTGGCGGAGGACCTGTTCGCACGGGTCCCCCGCCACTGTCCGCAGCCACCGCCGTCACCCGACCCGTGGCGTGCCGACCCCCTCCGCTGCGCCCTGCGCGGTCTCCTCTTCGCCATGCCTGGTCTGGCGTACGTGCTGGGCGGCGATCTGCTGAGGGGACAGGCGGACGTGGCGGGGCTGGTCGTCGCCGGGCTCGCCGGCTGGGCGTGGAACCAGGCGCTGAGCCATCGCGCGCATGTGCGGCTCGGTGCCGAGGGTGCGGCGGCGGCCGGACGGGCTCTGGCACTCGGCGCGCCTGCCGGAGCGCTCTGTGCCGCGGCCGCCGGGCTGGCCGTCGCGGGCCCCGGTGCGGGCGCCCTCTTCGCCGCCGGACAGTCCTGCTACCTGGCCGCCGCGAGTGTCCTGCTCGTCCTCGGCCGTGAACGCCTCCTGCTGGCCTCGCTGGTGCCGATCGCCGCCGGTGCCGCGGCGGTCCCGGTCGGCAGACCGCCCGTCGCGCTGGTCGTGTCGCTGCTGCTCGCCACGGTCGTGCTGTCTGCCGCGGCCGCCGCGCACGCCGTCCTGGCCGCGTCCCGGTCGAAGCCGTCCGCCGCGGGAGCCGGAGCCGGAGCCAGGCCGAGCGTGCCGAGCCCGGTGCCGTACGGGCTGTTCGGGCTGGGCGCGGGCGTACTGGCGGCGCTGACCGGGGCGGCCGACGCCGCGTCAGTCGTCGTCCTGACCCTCAGCATGGGCCTCGCCGAGTGGCTGCTGTACCGCTTCCGTTCCCTGTCGGTGGCCGCGCTGCGCGGCAGCGCCGGCACACGTCTCTTCGCACTGCGCGCCACCAGGGCGCTTGTGCTCTGCCTCGTCGGGTACTCGGCGCTCCTGGCGGCCGGTGCTCTGCTGCTCGGGAGAGGGCCTGCCGCCCTGCTGTCCCTGTCGGCACTGGGTGCGGTGCTGTGGACGGCGCTGCTGCTCCAGGCGTTCTCGATGCCGTGGGCCCCGGCCCTGGTGACACTTCTCGCCGCCGCCGCGGAGGCGGGGGCGACGGTCGCCGGGCTGCCGCCCGATCCCGTCCGGATCGTCTGCCGCGGCACGGCGGCGGCCCTCCTGTTCCTCACCGCGGTGCGGCAGCTCACCCGCCCCACCGCGCACCGCTGATCGCCAGGACCCTCGCTCGTGACCTCCGACGACCGACCGCACGACCGCACAACCGCACGATCGACCGACCGCACGACCACACGACCGACCGATCGACCGTCACACCGCCATTCCGACCTTCCGACCTTCCGAACTTCCGACCTTCCACCACCGGGAGCTTTCTTCGTGACACCGAACACGCCCGTCGCCGTCACCGGGGCAGAGGGCTTCATCGGCTCGCATCTGACCGAGACTCTCGTCGCCGCGGGATTCCGGGTCCGGGCCATGGCCCAGTACAACTCCTTCTCCTCCTACGGCTGGCTGGAGACCCTCCCGTCCGACGTGCTGGACCAGGTCGAGATCGTCCTCGGGGACGTCCGTGACCCCGGTTCCGTCCGGCGGCTCGTCGAGGGGACGCAGGCGGTCTACCACCTGGCCGCGCTCATCGCGATCCCGTACTCGTACCAGGCACCGCACAGTTACGTGGACACCAACGTCACCGGCACGCTCAACGTGCTGGAGGCGGTGCGGCAGCTGGGCATCCCCCGGCTCGTGCACACGTCCACCAGCGAGACGTACGGCACCGCGCAGACGGTCCCGATCACCGAGGACCATCCCATCAACACCCAGTCCCCGTACGCTGCTTCGAAGGCGGGCGGGGACCGGCTCGCCGACAGCTACCACGCGAGCTTCGGCACCCCGGTGGTGACCCTGCGGCCGTTCAACACCTTCGGACCGCGGCAGTCGATGCGCGCGGTCATCCCCACCGTCGTCGGGCAGGTCGCGGCCGGGGAACGGACCATCACCCTCGGGGACCTCCGCCCCACCCGTGACTTCCTCTACGTGAAGGACACCGCGCGCGCGTTCCTGGCCGTCGGCACGGCCCCGGCGGAGGCCGTCGCCGGCCGCACGTTCAACGCCGGTACGGGTGAGGAGATATCCGTCGCCGACCTCACCGTTCTCATAGGCAAGTTGATGGGCACGGAGCTCGATGTCCGGGAGGACGAGCAGCGCATCAGGCCGGCCGCCTCCGAGGTGATGCGACTGGTGGCCGACGCCTCCCGGTTGCGCGCGGCGACCGGCTGGGCGCCCGAACACGACCTGGAACGCGGCCTCTGCCACACCATCGACTTCTTCCGCGACCCGGCCAACCTCGCCCGCTACAAGACCGGCATCTACAACATCTGACGCATTCCGACGCGATGTCCGACACGGACATCCGACGCACAGGGGAGCCCCATGCACGCAGTGATACTCGCCGGAGGCAAGGGCGTCCGGCTCCGCCCGTACACGACCGCACTGCCCAAACCACTGGTGCCCATCGGGGACCAGCACGCGATCCTGGAGATCGTGCTCCGTCAGCTGGCCTCCGCCGGGTTCACCAGCTGCACGATCGCCATCGGCCACCTCGGTCACATCATCCGCGCCTATGTCGGCAACGGTTCCCGGTGGGGCCTGCGCGTCGGATACGCCACCGAGGACAGCCCGCTGGGCACCATGGGCCCGCTGCTCACCATGCTGGACCGGCTGCCCGAGACATTCCTGGTGATGAACGGGGACATCCTCACCGACCTCGACCACGGGGACGTCCTCACCCGGCACAAGGCGTCCGGCGCGCCGCTGACCGTCGCGACGTACGCCCGCAAGGTCTCCATAGACTTCGGTGTCCTCACCACCGAGTCGGGCAGGGTCACCGCCTTCGCGGAGAAGCCCAGCATGGACTACCGCGTCTCCATGGGCGTGTACGGTCTGAGCCGTGACACCCTCGCCGGCTACACCCCCGGCCTGCCGCTGGGCTTCGACGAACTGGTGCTGGACCTGCTGAAGGGCGACACCCCGCCGCACGCCTACGAGTTCGACGGCTACTGGCTCGACATCGGCCGGCCGGACGACTACGACCGCGCGAACGCCGAGTTCACCACCCATCGCGGCCTGCTGCTCAAGGGAGCGTGAACAGCGTGCGCATCCTCCTGCTGGGGTCCACCGGATTCCTCGGCAGTCACACCGCCGGGCGGCTGCGCGCCCTGCCGGGCGTGCGGCTGCTGCTCGGCGGCCGGGCGCCCGCCTCGGACCCGAGGACCGACCTCACCGCGGACGCGGAGGACCTCTCGTCGGCGCTGCGCCGCGCCGAACCCGACGTGGTGGTCAACTGTGCGGGCCTCGTCTCCGGAAGTGCCGTGCGGCTCACGGACGTCAACGCGCGGGGTCCTGCGGCACTGTGCGAGGCGATGAGGGACACGGTTCCCTCCGCCCGCCTCGTCCATCTGGGGTCGGCGGCCGAGTACGGCCCGTCCGCGCCCGGCGAGCCCGTCACGGAGTCGGCCGCGACCCGGCCGCTGAGCCCCTACGGCGCGACGAAGCTGGCGGGGACGGTCGCCGTGACCTCCTCCGGTCTGGACGCCGTCGTCCTGCGGGTCTTCAATCCCGTCGGGCCCGGCGCACCTGCGTCGGGCCTGCCCGGCCGGCTCACCGCCGAGCTGCGGAGGGCGGGCGCCGACAGCGCGACGGTCCGGGTGGGGGACCTCTCGGCGCACCGCGACTTCGTCGACGTACGGGACGTGGCGGACGCGGTCGCCGCGGCGGCGACCGCGCGGCGCCGACTGCCGCCGCTCCTCAACATCGGCAGTGGGCGGGCGACCCGGGTGCGGGAGCTGGCGGATCTGCTGGTGCGAACGGCAGGGTTCGGCGGGAGCCTCGACGAGGCCGGCGACGGATCCGCACGTTCCCCGGCGGTTCCATGGCAGTCGGCCGACATCTCGGCCGCCCGCGCCGCCCTGGGCTGGCAGCCGCGCCGTGGACTGCCCGAGTCCGTCGGGGACCTCTGGCAGGCGTCCCTGCCCGGCGGCGCGCCCACGGTGGACGGCCGCGCGTGAAACTGCTCGTCCCCCTCTATGTGCATCCCGATGCCGACCCGGCCGCATGGCAGACGCTCGTCGACCGCGCTCCCCTGCTCTACGGCGTCGTGCTCAACGTCGCCGACGGGCCGGGGGCCGCGCCCGACGCGGCCTTCGTCCGGGCGGCAGGCGCCCTGCGGACGGCGGGCGTGCGGGTGCTCGGCTACGTGGACACCGATTACGGCCGCCGCTCCGCCCGGGCCGTCGCGGGCGACTACGGGCGTCACCGGGACTGGTACGGCACGGACGGGTTCTTCCTCGACCAGGTCGCCCCGGACCGGGCCGGGGTGCGCCACTACCGGCGGCTGGCGCGCGCGGCCCGGGCCCACGGAGCGCGGACGGTCGCGCTCAATCCGGGAGTGCACCCGGTACCGGGCTACGCGGCCTTCTCCGACCTGCTGGTCACCTTCGAGGGCCGCTGGGAGGAGTACCGCAGTGCTCCGGCCGCACCGTCGTGGACAGAGGGCCGTTCGCCAAAGACCTTCTGCCACCTGGTGCACGGTGTGCCGAGGGGGCTGGCGGGTCCGGCGGCACGCATCGCCGAGCTGCGCGGGGCCGCGGTGCACTGTGCGGTACCGGGACGGGGGCCCAACCCGTGGTCCTCGCTGCCGCCGGTCCTGGGGAGGACGTCATGACCGCGCGGTCCCGTACGGTCCTCGGCGCCGTGGTGCTGGCGCTCCTCGCCGCCTGCACCGCACCGGGCGGCGGCAGCGGCCCGGTGGACGGGACCGGGTCCCGATGGCTGCCGCGTCCGGGAACGGCCTGGCAGTGGCAGCTCGACGGCCCGATCGACCACGGCGTCGACGTACCGGTCTACGACATCGACGGTTTCGAGAACGACGCCGCGACCGTACGCCGGCTCCACCGGGAGGGCCGCAAGGTCATCTGCTACATCAACGCCGGAGCTTGGGAGGACTTCCGCCCCGACGCCGGCGACTTCCCGCGCTCCGTCCTCGGCTCGCCCAACGGCTGGGCGGGCGAACGCTGGCTGGACATCCGCCGGCTCGACGTCCTGCGACCGCTCATGGCGGAGCGTGTCGAGCGGTGCCGCACGCGCGGCTTCGACGCGGTGGAACCGGACCTGCTCGACGGCTGGACCAACGACACCGGCTTCCCCCTGACGGCCGCCGACCAGCTCGCCTACAACCGGATGATCGCCCGCCTCGCGCATGAGCGGGGGCTGTCGGTCGGCCTCAAGAACGATCTCGATCAAGTGCCCGAACTCGTGGGCGACTTCGACTTCGCCGTGAACGAGGAGTGCGCGCAGTACGGGGGGTGCGCCGCGCTGGCACCGTTCGTCGAGGCGGGCAAGGCGGTCTTCCATGTCGAGTACGCGCTGCCCGTGGAGCGGTTCTGCGGGCAGGCGCGACGGCTGGGCTTCAGCTCGATGCGCAAGAAGCTCGACCTGGGGGCGTGGCGGCAGCCCTGCTGACCGGATCCTGCCGGTCCCCGCCGGTCCCTGGCGGACGGGCGAGTCGAGGTCGGGCAGGCCGAGCGGGTCGGGCTGGTCGGGCTGGTCGGGCTGGTCGGCGGTCGGTACCGGCGTGGTCGGGCGGTCCCGACCGCCCGGACGGATACTGAAGGGGTGACCGCGGCACGCCGGCCGGTCCGAAAGATACCCCCCGGGGAGTACGCCCCCCGCCCGGAAGGGGGACCCCGGGCCCCACCCGTACTACGTCGGCAGTACGGCCAAGTGCCTGCTCGAGAACGACGACGTGAAGGCAGAAGGGGGACAGGGTGGTCATCATGAGTTCCCTCGCGCTGTCCGTGATCCTTTCGCTGGTCTCCGCGGTCGCGTACGCGGCCGGGGCGATCCTTCAGGAGCACGTCGCGACCACCACCCCCTCCAGGCCGTACGCGCCGCTCCACCAGCCCGGATGGTGGGCCGCCGTCGCGCTCAACAGCACGGGGGCGGTGCTGCACGTCGTGGCCCTCGCGTACGGCCCGCTGAGCCTGGTCCAGCCGCTGGGAGCTCTGACGATCGTCTTCGCCCTGCCCATGGCGGCCCTCTTCGTACGGCGCAGGGCCGGCGCCACCGCGTGGCGTGGCGCGATCATGGCGACCGCCGGCCTCGCCGGCCTGCTCGCCGTGATCGGCGAGGCGGAGTCCCGCCCGCTCGCCGCCGCGGACAGAGGCCTCCTCGCGGCGGCCACCGCCGGGGCGGTGGCACTGCTCTTCCTGGTGGCCCAGGGCGTGCACCGGCCGATCACACGGAGCGTGCTGCTGGCCGGCGCGGCGGGCGTCGCCTTCGGTATCGCCTCCGTGTTCACCAAGTCGGTGGCCATGGGGTGGCTGTGGGACGCCCCGTTCGCCCAGTGGCCGAGCCTGGCGGCCATCGCCGCGCTGGCCACGGGCGGCCTGCTGCTGTCGCAGGCGTCCTACCGGGGTGCGGGCTTCGCGGCCCCGCTTGCGACCCTCACCGTCGTCAATCCGGTGGTGGCGGCGGTCGTGGGGATCACACTGTTCGGCGAGGACTTCCGCTACGGCGTGGCGGGCACGGTGCTGGCGCTCGGCTGCGGCGTGGTGGCGGCCGGCGGGCTGATCCTGCTCACGATCGAACGGCTCGGCAACGGCCTGCCGCGGCGGGTGGGGTCAGATCGACACGCCTCCGGCACGCAGATAGGCGAGGGGGTCGATGTCGGAGCCGTACCCGGGTCCCGTACGGATCTCGAAGTGGAGATGCGGGCCCGTGCTGTTGCCGGTGGATCCTGAGCGGGCTATCCGCTGGCCGGCCGCCACCTGCTGCCCGGCGCGCACGTTCAGCGCGGACAGATGCGCGTACTGGCTGTACCTGCCGTCGCGGTGCCGGATGACGACCTCGTAGCCGTACGCCCCGGCCCAGCCGGCCGAGACGACCTTCCCGGAGGCGACGGCCTTCACGGACGTACCGGTGGGGACGGCGAAGTCCACTCCCGTGTGGTAGCCGCTCGACCAGGAGGAACCGGTCTTGCGGTAGGCGGTCGAGGGGCCGGCGGCGACGGGCGCGCTGAACGCGGCGGCGGGCCGCGGCGCCTGCGGCTTCGTCTGCTGCTTCGCCGGCTGGGGCCTCGGCTTGGATTCGGGCCTGGGGGTCCGCGGCGCGGGACGCGGCTTCGTCTGCTGCTCGGGCTTGGCCTGCGGTTTCGTCTGCGGCCCGGTCTGCGGTTTCGCCTGCGGCTTGGCCTGCGGCTCGGTCTGCGGTTTCGCCTTGGGTTTCGTCTGCTGTTCGGGGCCGGCCCGTCGCTCGGGTTTCACCGCCGGGCCGGACGCGGTCCGCCGCTCGGACGGGGCGGCGGCACTGCCCCGCAGGACGAGTCGCTGCCCGGGGAAGATCAGATCCGGGTCGTCGCCCACGACCGTGCGGTTCTGCGCGTACAGCCGCTGCCAGCCGCCCGTGACCCGCTCGGACCGGGCGATCTTGGACAGCGAGTCACCGCGGGCGACCGTGTAGCCCTCCCGCTGGGTCGGCACGGTGGTGGGCGACGCGGCGGGCCGCTCGGTGATGCGCTTGGGCGGCGCGGCCTCCTGCGGCTGTACCGAGGGGGCGTCCGGCGCGTCACCGGACCGGGTCAGCCCCGCCTTCTGCGAGCAGGTCGGCCAGGCCTGCGGTCCCTGGCCCTCGAGGACCTTCTCCGCGACGGCGATCTGCTGGTCCTTGGTGGCCAGATCCGCGCGCGGGGCGTACTGCCGCCCGCCGTACGCCTCCCAGGTGGCCTGGCTGAACTGCAGACCGCCGTAGTGGCCGTTGCCGCTGTTGACGCCCCAGTTGTCGGTGGACTCGCACGCAGCGACCTTCTCCCACACGTCGACGGACGCGGCGTGCGCGGATCCCGCGCCGACCAACGGCAGGGCGATGCCGGCGCCCCCCACGGTGACGGTGAGCGAAGCACGGTTGATACGGCTCGGCTGATACCTGCGGTGCCGACCGGTTCCGGCCATGGCGGTCCCCCCTGGACGCGTCTCAGGTCATGTCGCAATCGGCCAACTTACGGTCCGTGCACGGACAGTGACAAGGCCTCGGCTCAAGGCTGGCCGATACCGCTCGCCCGGTGGGCGCGATACGCACGCTCACACGGAGTGCATCACCATTGCAGTTGCTCCCCACCCACGGATGTCAACGCACCACCCGTGGTTGCCCTGAACGGATGACCGCACTTCACGTCACCTCCACGGACCCCCCAAGCCGTATCCACCCCACCCGGCGGGACACCGGAAATATAAACGGACCTTTCCGGACAATCTCATTGAGCATGTCAAAAATGCGCTTGACTGACGAATCGTTCCACTTGGAGAGCATGCGAGTGCATCGTCCCTGAGCAGAAAGGAGTCGACCGCATGGCCGATTGGGAGCAGATCAGCGGCGCGCTGGTGCGGATCGCAGCGGGGTCCAGGACCAACGTGTGGGGGGTCAACTCGGCCGGCAACATCTACCGCTACACCAACAACGACGCCGGCCCCTGGGTACAGATCCCCGGAGCCCTCACCGACATCGGGGCGGGTGCCGACGGCACCGTCTGGGGCGTCAACTCCGCGGGCAACATCTACCGCTACACCGGTGACCAGGACGCCGGCCACTGGAAGCAGATCAGCGGCGCGCTGGTACGGATCGCGGTGGGATCGCGGACCAACGTGTGGGGGGTCAACTCGGCCGGCAACATCTACCGCTACACCAACAACGACGCCAACCCCTGGGGTAC
>NZ_JBIAPL010000001.1:1614106-1630865 GCF_042888225.1 Streptomyces sp. NPDC003023 | reverse complement strand
GGGTACAGATCCCCGGAGCCCTCACCGACATCGGAGCCGCCGCCGACGGCACCGTCTGGGGCGTCAACTCCGCAGGCAACATCTACCGCTACACCGGTGACCAGGACGCCGACCACTGGAAGCAGATCAGCGGCGCGCTCAAGGCCATCTCCGCGGGCTCCCGCTCCTCGGTGTGGGGCGTGAACTCGGCCGGCAACATCTACCGCTACACCAACAACGACGCCGGCCCCTGGGTACAGATCCCCGGAGCCCTCACCGACATCGGAGCCGCCGCCGACGGCACCGTCTGGGGCGTCAACTCCGCAGGCAACATCTACCGCTACACCGGCGATCAACTCGGCTAGGGAGGCTCTGAGCATGGCCTCCTGGCGTCATCCGGCGGTGAAGACCGCCGCTTGGCAGAACTGATCGGCGCCGGCGTGCCGGCGGCCCACCGCCTTGAGGGTGATGGGCCGTCGGCTGCGCGGTCAGCGGGCCGCGCGAGTGCCGCCGCGACTGAGGAAGGCGGACAGCGGAAGGGTCGCCGCGCCGACGGTCACCGCGTCCACCCCGAGCCGGCCCAGCTCGATCGTCGTGCGGGACGCAAGGTGGTCGAGGGCGTACTCGCCCGCGTACCGCCGCACTTCGGGAAGGAGGCGCGGACCGAGCAGCAGGCCGGCCCATCCGCCGAGCAGGATGCGCTCGGGCCGGAAGAGGTTGATCAGGTCCGCGACCGCCGCGCCCAGGTACTCGGCCGTTTCGTCGAGGAGGGAGAGCGCCGCCGCGTCCCCGGTGCCCTCCGCGGGGTACGCCGCCGCGAGCAGCGCCGCCAGCGCCGTCTCGTCGTCGGCGTCGGCCGGCAGCGGGCCGCCCGCTTCCCGCCAGCGTTCCCGCAGCCCTTCCGCGCCGGCGTACGCCTCGAGGCAGCCGAGCGCCCCGCAACGGCAGCGCCGTCCCCGGACGCCCACCGTGGTGTGGCCCCATTCGAGGGCGTCGGTCCTGCTGCCCTCCTCGGCGGTGGCGGAGCGCACGACGCACGCGCCGACCCCGGAGCCGATGAGGGCGACCGCGGCGGACGCCGCACCGCGTCCCCCGCCGAACCACATCTCCGCCTGCCCGAGCGTCTTCGCGCCGTTGTCGATGAACAGCGGTACGTCGGGCGGGATCCCCACGGCCTCGCGCAGCAGCCGTTCGAAGGGAACCGCGGTCCAGCCGATGGTCTGGCCGTGCACGATCGCGCCGTCGGTGGCGGACTGCTCGATGAGGCCGGGAACGCCGATGCCGACGCCGAGGAGCCGTCCCGGCCGGGCGTCGGCTTCACGCAGCACGTCGGCGACGCCGGCGCTCACATGGGCGACGATGCGGTCGACGTCGTAGCCGTGCTGGGCGAGGGGCCGCTCGGCGCGGGCCAGTTCGGTGAGCGACAGGTCGAAGAGTTCGACGCGTACGCGGGTCTCGCCGATGTCGATGCCGATCAGCAACCCGCCGGCCGGTGCGACGCGCAGCAGGGTGCGCGGCCGGCCGCCGTCGGAGTCCACGATGCCGGCCTCCTCGAGGGCGCCTTCCACGACCAGCTCGGCGACGACGTTGCTGATGGAACCCGAGCTGAGCCCGGTGACCGGTCCGAGCTCCTGGCGGCTCAGCGGCCCGTCGAAGTACAACCGCCGCAGAACCAGCGCACGGTTGTCCCGCCGCAGGTCACGCACTGTCCGTCGCTTGCCCTCCGCCATGGTGCTCCTTCCCGGACGCAAGATACCCCGGCGGTGCCGGTGCGCTCCGGGCAGCCTGTGCCCCCGCCGGTCGGAGTCGGCGGGGGCACGGGGGCTCCAGTTCGAGGCCGGGTCAGAAATTCACCGGCGCCGAGGGTTCCGTGCCCGCCCGGCCGCAGACGGACCCCGCGACCTGCGAGGCGAAGCCGAGCATCGCCTCGGTCCGGGCGGCAGGCAGATCGAGCCGCCAGGATTCGCCGGCGAGCCACGAGAGCACTCCCGCCATGAACGCGTCGCCCGCCCCGATGGTGTTCACCACCTCGACCGGCACGGCGGGAACGGTGACGGGTGCGCCGTCCGCCGTGTACGCGGCGCTCCCCCGCGCACCACGGGTCATGACCACGAGCCTGCCGCCGCGCGCGAGCTCCCGGCAGCTGGTGTCGGGCTCACGTCCGGGCCACAGCCGGGCCAGGTCCTCGTCGCTGGCCTTCACAAGGCGGGCGGCCTCGCACAGCTCGCGCAGCCGGGCCAGGCCGCGGTCCGCGTCGAGGGTGCGGTCCTCGCGCACGTTGGGGTCGACGACGAGCAGGCTGTCGCGGGCAGCCGCCCGAGCCGTCGCCGCGACGACGGCGGCCGCCGGTTCGACGACGGCGGCCAGGCCGCCGACGTACACGGCGCCGTAGCGGGGCACGTCGGGGGTCCGGTCGGGCAGGGCGAAGGCCGACGTGCGGTCCGTGTGGAAGTGATAGGCGGTGCCGTGCGGGCCCGGGTCGGCGACGGCGAGCGTGGTGGGCAGTGCGGAACGCCCGCACACGGAGAGGTCGACTCCCGCGCCGGTGAGCCGGCGTTCGACGATGCCGGCGAAGGCGTCACCGCCCAGTGTCCCGGCGAAGGAGACCGGTGTGCCGAGCCGGGCGAGCCCCACGGCGACGTTGGCGGGCGCGCCGCCGGGCTGCGCGCGCAGTTCCTCGGGCCGGCCCGGCTCCGGTACAAGGTCGATCAGGGCCTCTCCGAGGACGAGAACCCCGTCCCGGCTCACGGCTGCACCACGATCTTGCGTCCCTGGCCCGCCTTGAAGCGCTCGATGGCCTGCGGGTACTGCTCGAGCGGCAGCCGGTCGCTGATGAAGACGGACGGGTCGAGGACGCCGGTGGCGAAGAGGGCGGCGGCTCGCTCGTAGCTGTGGAGCACCGCCATGGAGCCGGTGATGGTGATCTCCTGGTTGTAGATGCGGTACGGCTCGATCACGGCCGTGGTCGCGTAGTCGGCCACGCCGAACTGCAGGAACGTGCCGCCCTTGGCGACGCGCCCGAGGCCGTCCTGGATGGCCTTGGCGTTGCCGGTCGCGTCGATGACGACGTCCCAGCCGCCGGGGCAGTCGAGTTCGTCGGCGGCCGCGGCCGTACGGGAGCAGCCGAGGACACCGGCGGTGGCGAGCCGGTCGGGGTTGACGTCGAGGACGTCGACGCCTGCCGCGCCGGTGCGCTTGGCGAGCTCGAGCATCATCAGTCCCATGGTGCCGGAGCCGTAGATGAGGACTTCTGCTCCCAGGGTGCTGTTGAGGACGTCGTAGCCGCGGACGGCGCAGGACAGGGGCTCGATGAGCGCGGCGTCCCTGACGTCGATGTGGCCGGGCAGTTTGACGCAGTTGGCGACCGGGGCCACGGCGAACTCGGCGGCGCCGCCGGGCACGGTGACGCCGATGGCGGCCCAGCGGTCGCAGAGGTTGCCGCGGCCGCTGCGGCAGTAGCGGCACTCGTGGCAGTGCAGGGAGGGGTCGACGGCGACGAGGTCGCCGACGGCCAGTTCGGTGACGTCCTGGCCGATGCCGACGACCTCGCCGGCGAACTCGTGGCCGGGCACGATCGGCAGCGTGGGCGCGAACTCGCCCTCGAGGATGTGCAGATCGGTGCCGCACAGTCCGCAGGAGGCCACGGAGACGACGACGTCACGCGGTCCCGGGGTGGGGTCGGGGACGGTCGTGACCGAGACCTTGCCGGGTGCTTCGACGATCGCTGCCCTCATTTGACGGCTCCAAGAGACAGGCCCTGGACGAGTTTGTCCTGGGCGGCGTAGCCGGCGGCGAGCACCGGCAGGGACACGACGACGGACGCGGCGCACAGCTGGGCGAGGAACAGGCCCTGGCTGGTGACGAATCCTGTGAGGTGGACGGGGGCGGTCTGGGCGACGACGCCGGTCAGCACCCTGGCGAACAGCAGCTCGTTCCAGCTGAAGATGAAGCAGATCAGCGCGGTGGCGGCGATACCGGGACCGGCTACGGGGGCGACGACCCTGGCCAGCACGGTCGGCAGCCGGGCGCCGTCGACCTGGGCGGCCTCGATGATGGAGACCGGTACGTCGGCGAGGAAGGACTGCATCATCCACACCGCGATCGGCAGGTTCATCGAGGTGTAGAGGATGACCAGGAGCCAGACGTTGTCCAGCATCCCGGTGTTCTTCGCGAACAGGTAGACCGGCAGCAGACCGGCGACGACCGGCAGCATCTTCGTGGACAGGAAGAAGAACATCACGTCCGTCCACTTGCGCACCCGTCGGATGGACAGTGCGTAGGCGGCGGGCAGCGCGAGGACGAGGACGAGGGCTGTCGAGAAGACGGACGCGGACAGCGAGTTGATCAGCGGTGGCCACGGGGTCGGCCCGCCTCCGCCGCCGAAGAACGCGCGGTATCCGTCGAGGGTGAGGGCTGCGGCGAGCGAGGGCGGATTGGTGGCGGCGTCCGCCTCCGAGTGGAAGGAGGTGAGCAGCATCCACAGGGCCGGCAGGCAGAAGGCGATGCCCGCGATCCAGGCCAGTACGCCGAGGGCGGCGGAGCGGCGTCGGGCCTTGCGTGCGGCGGGCGGGACCGTCCCCTGCGACGGTCGGAGGGTGGTGGCGGTCATGCTCGGGTCGCCTCCTCACGGAAGAGGGACGAGACCACCCGGAGCGCGAAGGTCGCGATGACGATGGTGCCGATCACGACGACGACTCCCGCGGCGGACGCCAGTCCGTATTCGTGGGCCTGGTAGAAGGTCTGGTAGATGGTGTAGGGGAGGTTGGCGGTGCCGAGCCCGCCGGAGGTGATGGTGAAGACGGCGTCGAAGTTCTGCACGATGTACACCGAGCCGAGCAGGACGCCCAGTTCGAGGTAGCGACGCAGATGGGGCAGCGTCAGGTAGCGGAACATCTGCCAGTTCCCGGCGCCGTCGAGCCGTGCGGCCTCGAGCATCTCGGCGGGTCTGCTCTGCAGTCCGGCGAGCAGGATCAGCATCATGAACGGCGTCCACTGCCACACGAGGGACGCCTCGACCGCGAGCAGCGGCATCTCGGAGACCCAGTCGGGCTGCCCGAGGCCCAGCCAGTTCAGGACTCCGTTGAACAGCCCGTACTCGGGGTTGTAGAGCGCGTGCTTCCACAGCAGGGCCGCGGAGACGGGGACCAGCAGGAACGGGGTGATGAGCAGGGTCCGCACCATGCCCCGGCCGAAGAACGCGCGGTCCAGGAGCAGGGCGAGGAGCAGTCCGAGGACGACGCTTGCGAGGACGACGGTCGCGGTCAGCAGCACGGTGGTGACGACCGATTCGCGCAGAGCCGGGTCGGTGAAGACGGCGGAGTAGTTGGTCAGCCCGGTGAAGGCGCGCTCGTCGGGATCGAGGGAGTTCCAGTCGAACAGGGAGATCACCAGCGTCGCCACGAACGGCAGTTGGGTGACGACGATCAGGAAGACCAGTGCGGGCAGGAGCGGCGCCCGGGTCGCCCAGGCGCGTGTCCCCTCGCCCCGGGTCCGGCCGCGTGCGCCGGATCCCGGAGGTGTGGTGGACGGCGTGTGCGTCCGTGGGCTGGGTGGTGTGCTGAGGGATGTACTCACCGGTACTCCTTGGCGACCTTCTCGGCCAGTGACTGGGAGGCGTCGAGGGCCTCCTCGACGGACTGGCGGCCGGCGATGGCCGCGCTGATCTCCTGGGAGACCTTCGTCCCGAGGTCGGTGAACTCGGGGATGCCGACGAACTGGATGCCCGCCGTGGGGCGTGGCTGGGTGCCGGGGTCGAGCGGGTCGGCGCCCGCGATGGCCTTCTCGGTGACGGCCGCGAACGCTCCGGCGCTCTTGAGGTACTCGGGCCGGTCGTAGGTGGAGGCCCGCTTCCCCGCGGGCACGTTCGCCCAGCCGCTCTCCTCGCCGACCAGCTGTTCGTACTCCTTGCCCGACGCCCAGGAGATGAACTTCCATGCCTTGTCGGGCTTCTTGGACGCCTTCTGCATGCCCCATGCCCAGGTGTAGAGCCAGCCCGAGCTGTCGGTCTTCTCCACGGGCGCCGGCACGTAGCCGATCCTGCCCTTCACCGGGGAGCCGGCGGCCTCGAGTGATCCGGCACCCGCGGTGGCGTCGTACCACATGGCGGTCTTGCCCTGGGTCATGTTGTTGAGGCACTCGGCGTATCCGGACTGGGCCGCGCCCGACTCGCCGTGCTTGCGCACCAGGTCCACGTAGAACTCGGTGGCTTTCGTGAACTCGGGCGAGTCCAGCTGTGCCTCCCAGTCCTTGCTGAACCAGGTGCCGCCCATGGTGTTGACGACGGTGGTGAGCGGGGCGATGACCTCGCCCCAGCCGGGCAGGCCGCGCAGGCAGATGCCCTTCATGCCCTTCTCGGCGCCGTCCGCCTCGGCGGCGAGGTCGGCGACCTGCTGCCACGTCGGCCGGTCCGGCATCACGAGGCCCTTCGCGGCGAAGACGTCCTTGCGGTACATGAGGAAGGACGACTCCCCGTAGAACGGCTCCGCGTAGAGGCTTCCCTCATGGGTGAGCGACTGGGCGACGGGGGCGAGGATGTCGTCCTGGTCGAAGGCCGTGTCGGTCCGGGTGTAGTCGTCGAGCGAGTGGAGCCAGCCGTTCTCGGCGAAGAACGGGACCTCGAAGTTGCTGATGGTGGCGATGTCGTACTGCCCGGCCTGGTTGGAGAAGTCCTGACTGATCTTGTCGCGGACGTCGTTCTCCGGGAGCACCGTGAAGTTGACCTTGATGCCGGTCTCCTTGGTGAAGTGCCGGGCGGTCAGCTTCTGCAGTTCGACCATCTGCGGGTTGTTGACCATCAGCACATTGAGGGCGTCGCCGCCTCCGAAGGAGGTGCCGCCCGCTCCGGCGCATCCGGCGAGGACGGCCATGGCCGCCGTGCCCGCGACCACCCGCACGCGGATCCCACGTCGTCGTCGTTGGTGGGGCATCTGTTCTCCTGATCACTGGTAGCGGTTCCGGGTACGTCGTTCGGGCATGCCGGACCTGCCCATGGCCCGGGTACGGCGGCGACGGCTGTGGAGGTGGTTGACGGGTCGGACGGGAGGTGGTTGACGGGTCAGACGCGGACGACCTGCGGTCCCAGCAGCGAGTAGCGCTGGGCCTCGGCCGACGGGAGTCCGGCGTCGGTGACGACGGCCTCGAAGTCCGCGACGTCGGCGAAGCGGCAGAAGCTCACCGCGCCGAACTTGGTGTGCACACCGGTGAAGATCCGGCGGCGTGCGCTGCGCATGGCCTGGGCCTTGACCTCGCTGACCGCCGGGTCGGGCGTGGTCAGGCCGTATTCGCGGGAGATGCCGTTGGCGCCGACGTACGCCAGGTCGATGACGAAGCCGGAGAGCATCCGGGTGGCCCAGTGGTCGACCGTGGCCATCGTCGCCCCGCGGACCCGTCCGCCGAGGAGCAGTACGGCGATCTTCTCGGCGTCGGCGAGGGCGGTCGCCACCGCCAGGGAGGCGGTGACCACCGTCAGCCGGCGGTCGCGCGGCAGGGCCTCGGCGACGAGTTGCGGGGTGAAGCCCTCGTCGACGAAGACGGTTTCCGCGTCGCCGAGCAGTTCGGCGGCGGCGGCCGCGATCCGCGACTTCTGCGGAACGTGGCGGGTGGTGCGGGTCGCGAGTGTCGTCTCGAAGCCGGCGCTCTCGACCGGGTAGGCGCCGCCGTGGGTGCGGCGGACCAGGCCGTGTTCCTCCAGGGTGTGGAGGTCGCGGCGGATGGTCTCCTTGGCCACACGGAACCGCTCGGCCAGCCGATTGACGTCGACCGACCCGTCCCGCCGGGCAGCGTCGAGAATTCCGCGTCGGCGTTCGTCGGTGTCCACGGCGCACTTCCCTGCTTGTACTGGTGCTTGTGCTGGTGCTTGTGCTGGTGCTGGTGCTGGTGCTGGTGACTCAGCTGGAGCCTGTGCTGCCCGGAGGCTGCTCATGGGTCCGACGTCCGTTCGGGCCCATGTGTCGTTTGTACAAGCAGGCAACCCCGCTGGACCAGCATCTTCGCGCTGTGGGGCATGCCCGTTCATGCCCGTTTCCACTCGAGTGTCGTCGCTGGTGGGGCCGGGGCACCCGTTTCCGGCGGGCCGGGTCGCTGCCCGATTCGGGCGAGGCGGTGCCCGAACGGTGCCCGCGTGCGGAGCTTCCCGTCCGGGTACGGGTGCGGAGCACCGTCCGCAGGCCGACCATCGGTGAGTGGCGGGGACCGCCGGCACGTATCCGTGGGAGGCGGGACGGACGGACTCATCCGACCGGGCACGACGGACAGACATGACCGCATCCATGACATCCAGGACATCCAGGAGCACACGCATGAGTGGAACCGCCCAGATCGGTGTCACCGGGCTCGCGGTGATGGGCCGCAACCTCGCCCGCAACTTCGCGCGCAACGGGTTCACCGTCGCCGTGCACAACCGGACGGCGGCGCGGACGCGGGCGCTGGTCGAGGAGTTCGGCGACGAGGGCACCTTCGTCGCCGCCGAGTCGGCGCAGGAGTTCGTCGCGGCGCTGGAGCGGCCGCGCCGGCTGGTCGTCATGGTCAAGGCGGGTGAGCCGACGGACGCGGTGATCGAGGAGTTCGCGCCGCTGCTGGAGGAGGGCGACGTCATCGTCGACGGTGGCAATGCCCACTTCGCCGACACCCGGCGCCGTGAGAAGGAACTGCGGAAACGCGGCATCCACTTCGTGGGCGTGGGCATCTCCGGCGGCGAGGAGGGCGCGCTGAACGGGCCCAGCGTCATGCCGGGCGGCTCCGCCGAGTCGTACGAATCGCTCGGCCCGCTGCTCGAGCGGATCGCGGCCGAGGCACCCGACGGCACGCCGTGCGTCAGCCATGTCGGGCCGGACGGCGCGGGCCACTTCGTGAAGATGGTCCACAACGGCATCGAGTACGCCGACATGCAGCTCATCGCGGAGGCGTACCACCTGCTGCGCGCCGTAGCCGGCTACTCCCCCTCGCAGATCGCGGATACGTTCCGGACCTGGAACACGGGAAGGCTGGACTCGTACCTGATCGAGATCACCGCGGAGGTGCTCGCGCACACCGACGCGGCCACCGGGAAGCCGTTCGTCGACGTGGTCACCGACCAGGCCGAGCAGAAGGGCACGGGCCGCTGGACGGTGCAGATCGCCCTCGACCTGGGCGTACCGGTCTCCGGCATCGCGGAGGCCGTCTTCGCCCGTTCGCTGTCGGGTCACGCGCGGCTCAGGGACGCCTCGCGTTCGCTGCCCGGTCCGCAGCCGGAGCCCCTCGGGGCGAAGGACGCGGCCCGCTTCGCGGACCGGGTGGAGCAGGCGTTGTACGCGTCCAAGATCGTGTCCTACACGCAGGGCTTCCACCAGGTGCAGGCCGGCAGCGAGGAGTACGGCTGGGGCATCGACGCCGGCGCGGTCGCGGCGATCTGGCGGGCGGGGTGCATCATCCGGGCGGCGTTCCTGGACCGGATCCGCGGGGCGTACGACGCGCAGCCGGATCTACCCGGTCTGCTGGCGGACAAGGAGTTCGCCAAGGAGATCGGGGCCGCGCAGGACGACTGGCGCGAGGTGGTGGCGACGGCGGCCCGACACGGTGTGCCGACGCCGGGCTTCTCCGCCGCCCTGGCCCACTACGACGCGCTGCATGCCGCCAGGCTGCCCGCCGCGCTCACCCAGGGCCAGCGTGACTTCTTCGGTGCGCACACCTACCGGCGGACCGACCGCGAGGGGGCGTTCCACACACTCTGGGGCGGCGACCGCTCGGAAGTGGACGCGGACTGACCGGCGGCGTGTGTCATGGCAAGGCCCTGAGCGGGATTCCTCCTGCTCAGGGCCTGCCTTCTGCTCGTGTGCCGTCCATTGCGGGACCGGGTCGGGCCGCCTCCGCGCGGAGTCACGGCACGGTGCGGGCCGCCCTGGTCAGGGCCCGGCGGGGCTCGGCTGGGGTTCCGGCTCGGGGCCGGGTCCCGGAGGACTCGGGATCGGATCCGGCGAAGGCACCGGTGGCGGGCTCGGCGTGGGCACGGGCCCCGGCAGCGGACCCGGGTCCGGCGGCGCTCCGGGGTCGGGCGTCGGCACCGGTGGTGCGGGGTCGGGGTACGGGTGCGTCATGCCGGCCTCCAGGTGCGAAGTCGTACGGTGCGGATCTCTCCCGCTCCGCGTTCCCAGGCTCGCGCGATCCACTCACCCCGTCGCGACATGTCACTCCCGTCGCGCGACCGGTCCCGCCTTCCGAGGGGGTCTGTGCACCGGCCCGGCGGGCGAGACGGCCGCAGGGCTGCCCTGCGGGTGACGGCCGGCCCGCACGTCCGCCTGTCCGGCGCCGACCGCGGTGGCGGCCGCTGCGGCGGCCGCGCGGAAGCCGGGCTCCGGGCTGGAGAGCACCGGCACCTGACTGCCGGCACGGTCGGCGGCCCCCGCCATCGATGCCTGGGCGAGCACGACGACGTCCGCGTCGCCCACCGAGTCGAGCGCGGCGGCCACGGAGTCCAGATAGCCGTCGCGGTCGCCCGCCTCGAATCGCTGCCACGCTCCTTCGACGAGCCGTGTGCTCAGCTCGATGTCACGTCCGGCGGCCTCCTCGAGGACGAGGGCGGCGGTCGGTTCCAGCGTGCTGCTCACCGTCGCGAGCAGGACGATCCGCCGGTACCGGACCGCGGCGGCGGCCATCGGCCGGTCCACGCGCAGCACCGGGACACCGAGCCGGGGCCCACAGGCCTCGGCGACGCCGCCGATCGTCGAACAGGTGCACAGCACGGCGTCCGCGCCGTCGGCGACCGCTTCGGCGACGGCGTCGGCCACAGCCGGGGCCACCGCCTCCGGCCCCTCCCGTACGGCTCCGGCCAGCAGTTCCTCGCGGACGAGGTGCCGCAGCCTCAGGGACGGGTGGTAGCGGTCCCGCAGCCCGTCGAAGACGGGTATGTGGACGGCGGAGGTGTGCAGCAGGGCCAGCATGGGCCCGATGCTAGTGCGGCCGTCGTCCGCGGTTTCAGCCGGCCACGACCGGGGCCGGCGGGGCGTCTCCCGGTTCGAAGGACGCGAGCATCTGCTCGAGGACGGCCTGGTCGGGACCGACGAAGGGGTCGGCGCCGGGCGCCGCGCTGATGTTGTCGATCATCTTGGGCCCGATGCCGAGGGCGGGCGGCAGATGGGTGCTGAGGACGGCTTCCGGGGCCATCTCCCGCAGCGGCTGGATGGTGCGCAGGTACTTGACGGTGTCGACGGAGTGGACCCAAGGGCTGTCCACGGTCGCCCAGAGCAGCTGCCCCGCCCGCAGGTCGTCGTCCCTGACGTCGCCCGCATGGTCCGTCACTGCGAGTTCGGCGGTGGGCAGCGGGGCGCCGAAGCAGTCCGAGCTGAAGCAGGCGTGCGACTTGTCGTCGTAGAAGGCGGTCGTGGCGGGACTGTCGAACAGCGGCGGCCGGAAGGCCCGAAGCGTACGGTCGCCCACGTCGAGGGACTGGCCGGGATTGAGCAGATACACACGGTCCAGCGGCAGCGGCCGCTCGGTGGACATGATTCCCACCGCGAGGAACGTCGTGACGAGCCTGGCGCGGGGCGCCGCGTCGAGCAGCGCGAACAGCCCTCCCGTGTGGTCACGGTCGGGATGCGTCAGCCAGATCCAGCGCACGTCCTCGGGGTCGACCACCGAGCCGAGCGAGTTGAGGAAATCACGGTCGGGAAGCCCGAGGCCGGTGTCGACGACAACGGGCTCCGCGGCGTGGAGCACGAAGGCGTTGACCGGCAGGAAGCCGATGCCGGGCACTTCGAGGTGGTCGTTGAGGACGCTGATTTCCTGACCGACTTTGTGAATACGCATGGCGGTCTCCGGGAACCCCCCTGGGAGCAGGGAAGGGATCGCGGCGGCTCCACCACCGAGCCGCGGTCACCGCGGGCCCCACGCCTTCGGCGTGCCCACCACCGGGCCGAGACACTTCTGCCGTTCCCAGTCTGCGCCCGGGCGGCACGGCACGCCCGCGCACGCCACGTCAGAGTGCGGCGGCGGCCTGAGGACTGCGCGCGGTGTCGGTGCCGGGCACCGGCTCGGAGGCGTCGGAGCCGAGGGCCACGATCCGGTTGTCCTCGTCGACGTGCACGACGCTGGGCACCAGGGTGCGGGCCTCCGCGTCCTCGACCTGGGCGTAGCTGATGAGGATGACGAGATCGCCGGGGTGCACGAGGTGCGCGGCCGCGCCGTTGATCCCGATCACACCGGAGCCGCGCTGCCCCTCGATGACGTAGGTCTCCAGCCGGGCGCCGTTGGTGATGTCGACGATGTGGACGAGCTCGCCGGGCAGCAGGTCGGCGGCGTCCATGAGGTCGCGGTCGACGGTGACGGAGCCGACGTAGTGCAGGTCGGCCTGGGTGACCGTGGCCCGGTGGATCTTGGACTTGAACATCGTACGCATCATCGGGGCACTCCCAAAAATAGGCTCCCTGCCTGCGTTTTTGCAGGTCAAGGGCTGTTTCGACATCCTACAACGAGTCGCATGCCCGGGCAGCTGTCCCCAGGTTTCCAGGGCTCCTGCTGACCACTTGCCGACTTCTCTGACAACCCGTCAGATAACCGGAGGAGGGCTTCGCCCACTCTCGCGGACCCCACCGTGGCGACGACCCAAGCCTACGCCAGGCGGCGCTCAGCATGCTGGAGTCGCTGCTGTTCAAGGGGGGAGCCGATACCGGTCCGTCGCCGGTCCCGAGGGCTGTCGTACCCGCAGGCCGTGCGAAGACCGTGCGGGGGCGACCGGACGTGCGGTGACCTCGACGAGCTGCTCGGCATCCGGGCGGGCCGGGCGTGGGCGCAGCGGACCGGAACGGCAGGAAGCGGACGATCCGGGCGACCACGGCGGCCGTCTCCGACGACTGCGTCGAGGACCGGCTGACACCGCCGGCCTGTGGGGCGCAGTTCCGCGACGCCCTGGAGGGGCGTCGCCCAGCCCGGTGCCACTCCGTGACCGCGGCGGGAGCAGGCTGCCCGGCTGTCTGCCTGCCCAGGGGCCTCCGGCTTCGGGCGGCGGCCCGGCCGAGGAGGGGGCGGGCACGTCGGCATCGGCGCCACGGGGTTGCCGTCCTCGCCTCGGTCCGGCTGCTCCGGAACCGGGAGCGAGGGCCGCCGTTCTCCACGGCGGCCCTCGCGGCCATCAGGGACAGGAAGGCCTTGTCAGGCGCGGGTCCAGCGCTGGTTGCTGCCGCCCGAGCATGAGTAGATCTGGATCTGGGTGCCGTTGGCGGTACCGGCGCCGACGGCGTCGAGGCAGAGGCCGGACTGGACGCCGACGATGGAACCGTCGGAGTTCAGGCGCCACTTCTGGTTGTCGCCGCCCCAGCAGCTGTAGATCTGGACCTTGGCGCCGTTGGCGCTGCCGGCGGCGTCCAGGCACTTGTTGCCGTAGACCCGCAGCTCACCGGAGGAGGTGAGCTCCCACTGCTGGTTGGTGCGGCCGTTGCAGTCCCACAGCTGGACCTGGGTGCCGTCGCTCGTGGCGGCGTTGGGCACGTCCAGGCAGCGGCCCGAGCCGACGCCCTTGATCGTGTTGCCGTCCGTGGGGGGCTCCGAGGTGTCGCCGCCGTTGAGCGCGTTGAGGACGGCGGTGTACGCCTGCTTCTTGCTGCCGTCGTTGTTGAACAGCAGCGGCGTCTGCTCCGAGCGCCAGGAGTCCATGTCGCGTACGCCCCAGACGGTGACGCCGAGGCAGCGGGAGACGGCCAGACAGTCGTTGACCACGTTGGCGTAGGTCGTGGGCGAGGCGCCCTGGATGTCGAGTTCGGTGACGGCCACGTCGACGCCGAGGGCGGCGAAGTTCTGCAGGGTGGTGCGGAAGTTGCTGTCGTAGGGGCTGCCGCTGTTGAAGTGCGACTGGAAGCCGACGCAGTCGATCGGCACGCCGCGCGCCTTGAAGTCCCGCACCATGTTGTACATGGCCTGGGTCTTGGCCCAGTTCCAGTTCTCGACGTTGTAGTCGTTGTAGCAGAGCTTGGCGCTCGGGTCGGCGGCACGCGCGGTGCGGAACGCGTCCTCGATCCAGTCGTTGCCGCTGCGCTGGAGGTTGGAGTCGCGCCGGGCGCCGGAACTGCCGTCGGCGAACGCCTCGTTCACGACGTCCCACTGGGCGATCTTGCCCTTGTAGTGGGCCATCACGCCGTTGATGTGGTTCCGCATCGCCTGGCGCAGGTCGCTGCCGCTGAGGCTCTGCATCCAGCCGGGCTGCTGGGAGTGCCAGGCCAGCGTGTGACCGCGCACCTCCTTGCCGTTCTGCACCGCCCAGTTGTAGACGCGGTCGGCGGCGCTGAAGTTGAACTGGCCCCGCTGCGGCTCGGTGGCGTCGATCTTCATCTCGTTCTCGGCCGTCACCGAGTTGAACTCGCGGTTCGCGATCGATGTGTAGGCCGAGTCGCCCAGTTTGCCCGAGGCGATGGCGACACCGAAGTAGCGGCCGCTCTGCGCCGCCGCGGCGCCGAGGGTGCTCTCGGCGGCCTGGGCCTGAGGCGGCGGCGCGGCCACCGCGCCGGCGAAGCCGAGGGCGCCGACGAGCAGCGCGGGCAGCAGGACGCGGAATCTCCGCCGGACGGCGGCTCTGGGGAGGGCATGAAAGCCCATGTCTGTGCCTCCAAGGTAGGGGGACGGATCCACCGGCACTGCGGTCCCGCCGCGCCGTGAGCAGCTCCTCGCCCGGTCCCGGCGGGTCCGGCGGTGTCGGCCGGTCGCCGGGTGGACGCGGTGCGGTGTGCGTGGATCCGTCGTGCGGTGGTGCGCGGCTCACGGGTGCGGCACCGTCTGCACGGGGGACGAGCTTGTTCGACCGTTCGAACGGCGGTCGCTTTGTCAAACGGGATAGTGGGGGGGTTGATGATGGCCCGTCAAGCCTTGGCGCGGAAAAACTTTCCGTTTCTCTTTCGAAAGTTTCGAACCGTCTTGCCGATTGTCACGGAGCCGGCGCTTTCCGTCACATTACCTCCCACCTGCTCCTTCGTGGCCGCTCCACCGCAAATGCGCCACCGGAAGCGGAACTTCCTCACGCCTCGGCCTGTTCCAGACCTTGACCTCGCGCCCTCACCTCCCTAGCTTGTGGCGACACGCAACCGACTTTTTCCGAAACTTTCGAAACGTTCGATCCCGGTCCGGCTGCCGCTCCCCCGCACTACGGCGACATCACCCCCACACCCCACCCTTAGGAGGCCCTTGCGATGTGGCTCCGCCACGCGTCCCCGGTCCGTCCGAGACACCTGCTCGCCGTGCTCGCCCCCCTGTTACTGCTGGCCGCGGTCGTCGGCGCCCAGCCGGCCGAGGCCGCGACCGTGGACACGAACGCCTCGTACGTGCTGGTCAACCGCAACAGCGGCAAGGCGTTGGACGTCTACAACCTGGCGACGAACGACGGCGCCCGGATCACCCAGTGGGCGAGGAACGACCAGGCCCAGCAGCAGTGGCAGTTCGTCGACTCCGGCAACGGTTACTACCGCATCAAGTCCCGCCACTCCGGCAAGGTGCTCGACGTCTACAACTGGTCCACGGCGAACGGCGGTTCGATCGTCCAGTGGACCGACCTGAACGCCGCCAACCAGCAGTGGCGGCTGGCCGACAGCTCGGACGGCCACGTCCGCCTCATCTCCCGCCACAGCGGCAAGGCGCTCGAGGTGCAGGGCGCCTCCACCGCCGACAACGCCGACGTCGTCCAGTACGACGACTGGGGCGGGACCAACCAGCAGTGGCAGCTCGTCAAGGTCGGCTCGGACACCGGCAACCCCGGCTCCTGTGACCTGCCGTCGAGCTACCGCTGGAGCTCCACCGGCGCGCTGGCGCAGCCCCGCTCGGGGTGGGTGTCGCTCAAGGACTTCACCGTCGCCCCCTACAACGGCAAGCAGCTGGTCTACGCGACCACGCACGACACCGGGACGCGGTGGGGTTCGATGAACTTCGGCCTGTTCGGGGCCTGGTCGGAGATGGGCTCGGCGAGCCAGAACGCGATGAACAGCTCCACCGTCGCGCCCAGCCTCTTCCACTTCGCGCCGAAGAACATCTGGGTGCTGGCCTACCAGTGGGGAAGCACCGCCTTCTCCTACCGGACGTCGACCGATCCCACCAACCCCAACGGCTGGTCGTCCGAGCAGGCACTGTTCTCCGGGACCATCTCCGGCTCCGGAACGGGGCCGATCGACCAGGCTCTCATCGGTGACGGCACGAACATGTACCTGTTCTTCGCCGGCGACAACGGCAAGATCTACCGGGCGAGCATGCCGATCGGGAACTTCCCCGGCAGCTTCGGCTCGACCTCCACCGTGGTCATGAGCGACACGACGAACAACCTGTTCGAGGCGCCGCAGGTCTACAAGCTGCAGGGCCAGAACCGCTACCTCATGATCGTCGAGGCGATCGGCTCGCAGGGCCGGTACTTCCGCTCGTTCACCGCGACCAGCCTGGGCGGCAACTGGACGCCCCAGGCCGCGACCGAGAGCAACCCGTTCGCCGGCAAGGCCAACAGCGGCGCCACCTGGACCAACGACATCAGTCACGGCGAGCTGCTGCGGACCAGCGCCGACCAGACCATGACCGTCGACCCCTGCAACCTGCAGCTGCTCTACCAGGGCCGCAGCCCCAACTCCGGAGGTGACTACGGCCTGCTGCCCTACCGCCCGGGCCTGCTGACGCTGCGGCGCTGACCGGGCCGCAGGGAAGAAGACCTGTTCCGAGGGGGAGCCGGTGCGGCGGGGCGGGGGGGGGGGCCCGGCCCCCCCCCCCCCGGGGGCCCCCCCCCCCCGCCCGGGGGGGCCCCCCCCCCGCCCGGGCCCCCCGGGCCCCGCGCCCCCCGGGCCCGGGGGGCCGC